>NZ_LR131145.1:0-1225108 GCF_900626275.1 Gracilibacillus phocaeensis
GGTGGTACAGGAATATCAACCTGTTATCCATCGCCTACGCCTTTCGGCCTCGGCTTAGGTCCCGACTTACCCTGAGCGGACGAGCCTTCCTCAGGAAACCTTAGGCATTCGGTGAAGAAGATTCTCACTTCTTTATCGCTACTCATACCGGCATTCTCACTTCTAAGCGCTCCACCAGTCCTCACGGTCTGACTTCGCCGCCCTTAGAACGCTCTCCTACCATTGATCGTTCGATCAATCCGCAGCTTCGGTGATACGTTTAGCCCCGGTATATTTTCGGCGCAGCGTCACTCGACCAGTGAGCTATTACGCACTCTTTCAATGATGGCTGCTTCTAAGCCAACATCCTGGTTGTCTAAGCAACGCCACATCCTTTTCCACTTAACGTATACTTGGGGACCTTAGCTGGCGGTCTGGGCTGTTTCCCTTTCGACTATGAACCTTCTCACCCATAGTCTGACTCCCAAGGTAATATGATTGGCATTCGGAGTTTGACGGAATGCGGTAACCCGGTGAGGGCCCCTAGTTCCATCAGTGCTCTACCTCCAACATACATCCCTTGAGGCTAGCCCTAAAGCTATTTCGGAGAGAACCAGCTATCTCCGTGTTCGATTGGCATTTCACCCCTACCCACACCTCATCCCCGCATTTTTCAACATACGTGGGTTCGGGCCTCCAGTCAGTGTTACCTGACCTTCACCCTGGACATGGGTAGATCACACGGTTTCGGGTCTGCGACCCCCTACTATGTCGCCCTGTTCAGACTCGCTTTCGCTGCGGCTCCGTGTCTTCCACTTAACCTTGCAGGAGATCGTAACTCGCCGGTCCATTCTACAAAAGGTACGCCGTCACCCATGAAAGGGCTTCGACTACTTGTAGGCACACGGTTTCAGGTTCTCTTTCACTCCCCTCCCGGGGTGCTTTTCACCTTTCCCTCACGGTACTGGTTCACTATCGGTCACTAGGGAGTATTTAGCCTTGGGAGATGGTCCTCCCGGATTCCGACGGAATATCACGTGTTCCGCCGTACTCAGGATCCACTCCGGAGGAGAAACGTTGTCGACTACAGGGCTGTTACCTCCTCTGGCGGGCCTTTCCAGGCCTCTTCGTCTAACGTCTCTCTTGGTAACTCCAATGGAGTGTCCTACAACCCCAAAAAGCAAGCTTTTTGGTTTGGGCTGATTCCGTTTCGCTCGCCGCTACTCAGGAAATCGCGTTTGCTTTCTCTTCCTCCGGGTAATGAGATGTTTCAGTTCCCCGGGTCTGCCTCGTTCAGCCTATGGATTCAGCTCAACGTGCTACTCGATGAAAAGTAGCGGGTTCCCCCATTCGGAAATTCTTGGATCGACGCCTACGTACGGCTCCCCAAGACATATCGGTGTTAGTCCCGTCCTTCTTCGGCTCCTAGTGCCAAGGCATCCACCGTGCGCCCTTCTTCACTTAACGATACATGTTTCACCGCTTCTTACTGTAAAAAAGTCGTTGGTTTGTTTTGTTTGATGTCTTGTCATACTTCTTATCTAGTTTTCAAGGTACATGGTCGAGCGAGATTGATCGCTCAAAACTGAACCAAACAACCTAGTATGTGGCACCTCGTAAGAGGTGTTCCGTTCTATCCTTAGAAAGGAGGTGATCCAGCCGCACCTTCCGATACGGCTACCTTGTTACGACTTCACCCCAATCATTGGCCCCACCTTCGGCGGCTGGCTCCAATTGGTTACCCCACCGACTTCGGGTGTTGCCAACTNTTGATCGCTCAAAACTGAACCAAACAACCTAGTATGTGGCACCTCGTAAGAGGTGTTCCGTTCTATCCTTAGAAAGGAGGTGATCCAGCCGCACCTTCCGATACGGCTACCTTGTTACGACTTCACCCCAATCATTGGCCCCACCTTCGGCGGCTGGCTCCAATTGGTTACCCCACCGACTTCGGGTGTTGCCAACTCTCGTGGTGTGACGGGCGGTGTGTACAAGGCCCGGGAACGTATTCACCGTGGCATGCTGATCCACGATTACTAGCGATTCCGGCTTCATGCAGGCGAGTTGCAGCCTGCAATCCGAACTGAGAATGGTTTTATGGGATTGGCTTCACCTTGCGGCTTCGCTGCCCTTTGTACCATCCATTGTAGCACGTGTGTAGCCCAGGTCATAAGGGGCATGATGATTTGACGTCATCCCCACCTTCCTCCGGTTTGTCACCGGCAGTCACCTTAGAGTGCCCAACTGAATGCTGGCAACTAAGATTAAGGGTTGCGCTCGTTGCGGGACTTAACCCAACATCTCACGACACGAGCTGACGACAACCATGCACCACCTGTCATTTGGTCCCCGAAGGGAACTCCCTATCTCTAGAGACATCCAAAGATGTCAAGACCTGGTAAGGTTCTTCGCGTTGCTTCGAATTAAACCACATGCTCCACCGCTTGTGCGGGCCCCCGTCAATTCTTTTGAGTTTCAGCCTTGCGGCCGTACTCCCCAGGCGGAGTGCTTAATGCGTTAACTGCAGCACTAAGGGGCGGAAACCCCCTAACACCTAGCACTCATCGTTTACGGCGTGGACTACCAGGGTATCTAATCCTGTTCGCTCCCCACGCTTTCGCACCTCAGCGTCAGTTACAGACCAGAGAGCCGCCTTCGCCACTGGTGTTCCTCCACATCTCTACGCATTTCACCGCTACACGTGGAATTCCGCTCTCCTCTTCTGTACTCAAGTTCCCCAGTTTCCAATGACCGCTTGTGGTTGAGCCACAAGATTTCACATCAGACTTAAAGAACCGCCTGCGCGCGCTTTACGCCCAATAATTCCGGACAACGCTTGCCCCCTACGTATTACCGCGGCTGCTGGCACGTAGTTAGCCGGGGCTTCCTCGATAGGTACCGTCAAGGTACCGCCCTATTCGAACGGTACTTGTTCTTCCCTAACAACAGAACTTTACGATCCGAAAACCTTCTTCGTTCACGCGGCGTTGCTCCGTCAGACTTTCGTCCATTGCGGAAGATTCCCTACTGCTGCCTCCCGTAGGAGTCTGGGCCGTGTCTCAGTCCCAGTGTGGCCGATCACCCTCTCAGGTCGGCTACGCATCGTCGCCTTGGTAAGCCATTACCTTACCAACTAGCTAATGCGCCGCGGGCCCATCTGTAAGTGATAGCCGGAGGCCATCTTTTCCCTTCTCTTCAGGTGAAAATAAGGGGGTATCGGGTATTAGCTCCGGTTTCCCGGAGTTATCCCCGTCTTACAGGCAGGTTGCCCACGTGTTACTCACCCGTCCGCCGCTCGTTCCAGCACCTTCCCTCCGAAGAGTTCCGCTGCCTTCCCGCGCTCGACTTGCATGTATTAGGCACGCCGCCAGCGTTCGTCCTGAGCCAAGATCAAACTCTCAATATAGTTTGTACTTGTGCTCGCTTTTGACAAGCTAGCTTTTTGCTTTTCTTCTTACACATACTGGTTGTTTTGTTCAGTTTTCAATGATCAATGTTTCGGCTGCTTTTTTCGACAGCTTTTATATTATATCGCTTATGCTGGCCAATGTCAATAACTTTATTCAATAATTATTTTATTGATAAATCCGTTGTTTGCTTTCCCGTTTCAGCGACGTCTAATAATATACCATGGCTACAATATTAATGTCAACAACTTTTTTATATACAAGATAATAGCCTGCTAAGTACGTTGTTCCATCAAAGGTTAATCACCTGATATTTCCGATGCTTAACAGCGGTACTTTTAGTCTCTTCCAGTACGACATTCACAATATTTTGAGAAACTAAGTATTCGATAATTCCAACCAAATCATAGACATACGGAGATACCTCTGGATGAATTTTTAACTCGCCAAATCCCCAAGATGATTGACGCGTCCGCATTACTTGTAATAAATGCTCCGCACATCGTTCTGTTCGCTTGGTCAGGGATATATCAATATCATTTAAAGCTTGTTTGATCTTATCCTCTATATCTTCTGTACTTTTGATAAGTTTTTCATAGATTTGGTAAACCTCTAAATCAATCCGCTTCACTTGATTCCAAACCACTACTTCCGGGTGATAACCCTTCTCTAAAATGGCCATTCTTCCTAAATAATGTAATGAACGCAACAACCTGCTATAAGCGTCTAAATAATTACCAGTCTCATATAGATGCCTTGATTCATTGTAACCTCGAGTTAACTTGGAGAATTCCATGGTTAATCGCAGACTTCTATGATCGTCTGGAAAAGTTTGAAGGTTTTCTTTTAAGTCTGCTACATACTCATTGCGATCATAAATTATTCTTCCCTCAAGAACCCATTCTATCACTCTCTTATAGGTACTATTCTTGATCCATGACTCTAATTGGTGTTGATCCACGATATGAAGAGCGGCTGATTTTTCTCCATATTCATAATGCTTCACAAGCCAATTATCTTCAAAGTCCTTTACAATAACCAATAAAATGGAATCAAAATTATCTGTCTCAGGGCTGACAGCATTTTTCTTCTCCATAACTAATATGCCTAGTGTATTACGGTTGCTAGCTCTTTCTTGATAAATCGGACGTAGTATATCCTCCAAGTAGTTCTCCCCCTTAATGGTGTTTCAGCCTTATTATTCTTAAACTTTTTCCCTAAGTACAAATTATCTAAACCGATTTTACTTGAATCAGGTGCTGACTTACAAGCATTTTCATCTGCTTTATGCTATACTACCATTCAGGAATTAATTTATTTGTTGGAGGAAGAAAGATGGCGGAAATTAACTATCGTAATAAGATAAATAGAATTCGAACCGTTGCATTAGCCTTGGTTTTTATTGGATTTGTTATTATGTATGCCGGTTTGTTGTTTAGAAACATAGAGTGGCTGATGCTATTACTCATGATACTTGGTACAATATCTATTGTATTAAGTACGGTTATATATTTTTGGATCGGTATGCTTTCGACAAGGGCGGTCAAAATTATCTGTCCCAACTGTAACAAACCTACCAAAATGCTTGGTCGTGTGGATGCCTGCATGCACTGTAAGCAGCCACTCACCTTGGATAAGGATCTAGAAGGTAAAGAATTCGATGAAAAATATAATAAAAGAAGGTAAATGTGAAGGAGATCTAGGACTACTATTAGCTTTTAGTATGGCAATGCTTAAAATCACTGCCGTAGTATTTGATCACCACTAACCTGAACATTTCATTTATCCTACTCACAAAAACACACACGAGTTGGTGAAACGCTCGTGTGTGTGCGCATTAAATGGCTTTATTATTTTCTTTTTTACATGCGTGACATACCCCGTACACTTCCATCCGATGATGGGTGACTTCAAATCCAGTAATCTGCTCAGCCAAGGCTTCAACTTCATCTAGACTTGGATATTGAAAATCAACAATCTTGCCACAAGTCTCACATATAATATGATAATGATCAGATGTATCACAATCAAATCGACTGGAAGAGTCACCATACGTGAGTTCTCTGACCAGACCGATTTCACGAAATACCCGCAAATTATTATAGACAGTGGCTACGCTCATGTTCGGAAATTTACCTTCCAATGCCTTATAGATTTCGTCAGCAGTTGGGTGTGTGTCCGCATTCAACAAATATTCCAACACCGCATGACGTTGAGGCGTGATTCGAACACCAGAAGATTTCAACTTATCTACAGCCTCTTGCAACTTATGATCAGACACCGCCATGCACCTCACTTTCTACTGCATAATTGTAAAACTTCTCTATATAATACCAGATTACAATAGCACCAGTATTAATACAATTATTACTTTATAATTCTTATAATTAGTGTACTCCTTTTACTGATATTCTGTCAATGCAAGTATACTTGTCCAAACTGATTTTTATGAATTCTTTGTGCCAAAGATGCGAAAATAGCCTTTTATTACCTCTAAATATCGATTTTCAATGGGATCTCTGCCACTTGTAATTGGTGATTCACCAAACGCGCAACCACAAATAAATAGTCCGACAGTCTATTTAAATAAGTAATTGCCAATGAATCCGCCAACTCTTCCTTCAAGCCTACCGCCAATCGCTCGGCACGGCGCGTTACTGTCCTGCCATACTGCAGTATACTTGCTGCCATATGACCTCCTGGTAAAATAAACTGACGCAGTTCTGGAAGATAGGATTGCCAATGATCTATCTGCCTTTCCAACTGTTCGAGATGATTTTGTGTTAACTGCCACGTTACTTCTTTATCTGTAGGTGTCGCCAGCTCGGAGCCTACATGAAATAAAATGGTTTGTATCTGTAAAAGTTCATTTATTAGGTGCTGCTTGTTTGAGAAGTTTTCCTGATCTAAACTGCTGACAGCCTGGCCAATAACTGCATTCACCTCATCACAAGTACCGTATGCCTCTACTCGTAAATGGTTTTTGGGTACTCTTTTCCCGTAAATTAATGATGTTTCTCCTTTATCACCTGATCTTGTGTAGATGCGCATGCTTTTCCTCCTTTTTATCAAAAATATGTAAAATAAAGGGCGCGAGCTATAGGCCCACACCCTTTATTTTATGATAATTCTTCACGTATATAATTTAACGCCTTGTCTACGTGCCCTTTCACCTGAATATTGCGGAATTCTTTTCGTAGAACGCCCTCTTTATCAATAATAAAAGTAGAGCGGACAATTCCCATTGATTCATTCCCGAATTTTTTCTTAAGCTGCCAAACACCAAATTGTTCGGCTACTTGTTTGTCCTCGTCTACTAACAATTCAAAGGGAAGGTCATGTTTATCGTTGAACTTCTTATGGCTCTCCTCTGAATCTGGGCTGATCCCAAGGATAACCGCGTCCAATTCCTGAAAGCTCTCATGGTTATCACGGAAATCACAAGCCTCCGTTGTACAACCTGGCGTATCGTCTTTGGGATAAAAATAGAGAACAATATGACTTCCTTTATAATCTGAAAGTTGTACCTTGTCTCCTTTATTATTAATTAGTTCAAAGTCTTGAACGGCTTGACCGACTTCTACTGTCATTACAGATCCCTCCATTACTTCTTAATACTTCTAGGGTATCGGAAAACAGGCAAACACTCAACTAATATACATCTATCTTTTACCACTTTTGCACTAAATGTTATAATAATAACGCACCTTATTAATTTAAGAATTAGCGGAGGTTTATGTTATGCAATTCACAAATTCAAAGGCTTTACATAAAGAAGCTCAAGAACATATTGTTGGAGGAGTCAACTCCCCTTCCCGAGCATTTAAGGGAGTTGGGGGTGGTTCACCCGTATACATGGAGAAGGGACAAGGTGCTTATTTTTGGGATGTTGATGGCAATCAATATATCGATTACCTTGGTGCCTATGGTCCGATCATTACTGGTCATGCCCATCCTCACATCACTAAGGCGATCCAATCTGCTGCAGAAAATGGTGTTTTATTCGGTACACCTACCAAGTTGGAAAATATTTTTGCACAGAAATTAAAGTCGGCGATTCCTTCTCTCGATAAAGTACGCTTTGTTAATTCAGGCACAGAGGCCGTCATGACCACTGTCCGTGTTGCACGTGCCTATACCGGACGAGAAAAAATCATCAAGTTTGCTGGGTGTTACCACGGCCACTTTGATTCAGTGTTGGTACAAGCCGGCTCTGGACCATCCACACTAGGAAATCCTGATTCTGCTGGTGTGACCAAAGCAACTGCTCAAGAGGTCATAACAGTACCTTTTAATGATTTAGCTGCTTTACAAGAGGCGTTAGCACACTGGGGAGATCAAGTTGCTGCTGTATTAGTCGAACCGATCGTAGGGAATTTTGGGATTGTTGAACCTAAAGATGGTTTTCTACAAGCAGTGAACGACTTTGCCCATGACAATGGATCCCTTGTTATCTATGATGAAGTGATTACTGCCTTCCGTTTCACATACGGATCCGCACAACAGCTAGTAGGCGTTGAACCTGATATGACAGCCTTTGGTAAAATCATTGGCGGTGGTTTACCAATCGGGGCCTATGGTGGTAAAAAGGAAATCATGGAGCAAGTTGCACCACTTGGTCCTGCATATCAGGCCGGCACGATGTCAGGAAACCCTGCTTCGATGTCTGCTGGAATCGCATGTTTGGAAGTATTAGAACAAGCTGGTATTTATCAAGAATTGGATAGATTGGGTGCATTATTAGAGAATGGTATGTATGAAGCTGCTACTAAACATGATATAACGATTTCGGTTAATCGATTGAAAGGTGCGCTTACCCTTTATTTCACAGGGGAAAAGGTTACCAATTATCGTCAAGCAGAAAATAGTGACGGAGAACGGTTTGGTCAGTTCTTTAAATTAATGCTACAACAAGGTATTAATTTGGCTCCCTCTAAGTATGAGGCTTGGTTTATAACAACTGCCCATACAGAGGAAAATATTTATCATACCATCGCCTGCATCGACTATGCATTTTCTATGATGAAATAGGAAGAGAAGAAGGCTGATCGCTATCATGATCAGCCTCCTTTATGTGGCTTCTTCTCGACTGGGACGAATGGCAGTTAACGTAAGAAGGATGGTTACAGCAGCTGCCCCTGCCAAAACATAATACATCCAACTGTTTCCCTTTTCCATCAGGATAGCCATAATAAAAGGACCTGCTGCAACACCAAGAAATCGCATGCTGCTATATAAAGCAGTAACGGTGCCACGTATATCTTTCTCTACTCCTTCTGTAATAAGGGAATCAAGTACTGGCAAGGAAATACCGATTCCAATACCTGCAATTGCTAATAACAGAGAAAGATACGTCAAACGCAGATCATCCTTCACCCATAAGAGTGGGACTAAGCTAATGACATTAGCCGTTAAGATCGTCCATTTCATCACCAATTTATTTTTACCAATCTTTTTTCCTGTGACATAGGATGCGATACAAAGGAATAATAATGGTATGGCAAGCACTAATCCCTTCAAGACACCAGCTAATTGATATTGTTTTTCTAATAAGGAGGAAAAATGAAATAAAAAGGCAAACAAAATAAACATATTAATCGCCCCAATTACAAAAGTACCAATAAGCCACCTGCCATTATCACGGAAAACCTGACGGATACACTGTAAAAACTCTTTAAACGATTGCTTCTTTTTGTCATCTGCTCGTTTGGGTGCGTCTAATAAAAACCAAACCATCACGATGGCAATAGCGGAAAAAATGGGAATAAACACAAAAGGTAAAAACCAAATAAAAACAGCCAAGAAGGATCCGATAATTGGGCTGAGTACTTTACCAAATGTATTAGAGGTTTCAATGATACCAAGTCCAGCGCTGACTTCTGTTTCATCCTCAAACATATCTCCTACTGTCGGAATTACCACAGGAAATGCACCTGCCGCTCCCATACCTTGTAGGAATCTGCCTGCCAAGATTACATAAAAAGGATCCGCCATTTTCCAAGCAGCTAATGCGGATACCAGACCACCAATTGCCGTTATAAGTAAGCTGGGAAGCAATATATTCTTTCTGCCAAACTTATCAGACAAATAACCTGCTAAGGGGATTAATAAGATGGCTATCACGGAATAAACCGTAATTAAAAGACTTGACTGAAAGGAGCTGATTTGAATTTCTTTTTCAATAATTGGCAACACTGGGATCAACATAGAATTCCCTAATGTCATCACCAATGGGATGGATGCTAATGCAATAATACCTAAATTTTTTCCTCTCACATTATTCCCTTCCATTCAACGAGTTATATGTTACTATAAGTAGTGTTTACACGCCTAACGTTTTCATACTCAGTTTTTTTAATACTTTCTGGTATACTAAAATTATTGGACAAAATGGGAAGGATGGTGCACAAATTGAAGCTTGGGGCAAGGATATTAAAGACGGGATTAGCAATTACTGTCGCTATATATGTGGCACAATTGCTGGGAATACAAGCAGCAACCTATGCAGGTATTGCCGCCGCTTTTGCAATCCAGCCTAATATTTATCGTTCCTTTCAGACGATGCTGGAACAAATTTATGCCAATATCTTCGGGGTAGGCATTGGTGCATTGGTTGTTTTTAGTTTAGGAAATGATCCAGTGGTTATTGGTTTTACTGTAATTATTGTGATTGGGGTTCTCATGTATTTCAAGGTAAACGAAAATACTATTGCCTTAGCCATCTTTGCCGTTCTCGCAGTGATGGAGACTACGGAAATGATGTTACTTCATTTTGCAGGAGTTCGTTTCTCTGCATTAACACTTGGTATTTTATCGGCGTTTGTCATTAATTTATTGTTTCTTCCGCCAAAATACGAACTGCGTTTGTTTAAGTCGATTGATCAAATTACTTCTGATATTTTGCAATGGCTGCGTATATCGACAAAGCACTTGTCGGATGACCCTGCCTTACGTACAGAGATTGAGCGTATTCAAGCGGAAATTCATCGAATCGATAATACCTATTTACTATTCAGCGAAGAACGAATTTATCGCAAAAAGGCTCGTATGCCCAGGATGCGTAAGTTAATTTTGTTTCGACAGATGATCTATACATCCAAAAAATCTTTAGCAACTTTAGAGGCCTTCCACCAATACGACGATAAGGTGGAACATATACCGAAAGAATTCCGTAAAGTTCTCATAGATGAATTAGATAAGCTTATATATTCACATGAGCGCCTTTTGTTAAGTGCGATGGGTAAGATAAAAAAGAACCCAAGTAAATCGATCGAAGATATTACCGATCCAGATATTCCACACCTTGTGGATGCATTGATCCAAGTTTATGAAAAAGACGACAAAGAGCGGCTTGCCTTATTACCACTAGCCTCGCGCTTAATGGAATATCACAAAGAGATTTTGCACTTTGAACGAATCTTATATAGTTATCAAAATTTTCATAAACATATGGAGTTTGATTTCAAGAAGAGACGCAAACCAGTATAACAACAAAACCACAGTAAAAAAGCGCCCAATTGCCATGGGCGCTTTTGCTTTATTAATCGTCTAATTCCTGCACTTGATATAAATTATAATAATGGCCTTGCTGTTGCATTAATTGATGATGCGTACCTTCTTCAACGATTTCTCCATTTTCAATTAAGATAATACGATCGGCATGTGTAATCGTTGATAAACGGTGGGCAACGATAAATGTCGTGCGGTCGGAAGCCAATTTATCCAATGTCTCTTGAATCAAATGTTCACTTTCCAAATCCAAGGCAGATGTAGCCTCATCCAAAATTAATAATGGCGGGTTCTTTAAAAAGACTCGTGCAATGGCTATACGCTGCTTCTGCCCTCCTGACAGCTTAACTCCTCGTTCACCAACTAACGTATCATAACCATTACTTAATTCAGTGATAAATTCATGGGCATTTGCTGCCTTTGCTGCTTGTATCACTTCTTCATCGGATGCCTCTGGATTCCCCATGCGAATATTCATTGCAATGGATTCACTAAATAGAATATTGTCCTGCAGCACCATTCCAATTTTGTCTCGTAGTGAACGTGCCTGTACATCGCGGATATCGTGTCCGTCAACAGAAATTCGTCCGCTCGTCACATCATAAAAACGAGGGATGAGACTTATAACAGTGGATTTCCCTCCACCACTCATACCAACCAGAGCGATAGTTTCTCCTTGTTTCACATCAAGCGAAACATCCTTCAACACTAAGTCTTCCTCGTCTTCGTAACGGAAGGAAACGTGGTCAAGACGAACATGTCCCTTTACATTGGTTAATGGTTGAGCATTCGGCTTATCTTGAATATCGTACTTCTCATCAATCAGTTCAAAGACACGATCCATGGAGGCAATCGATTGAACCAATACAGTGGAAGAGCTGATTAACCTTCTCAATGGACTGTATACACGGTCCATATAGCCGACAAAGGCTGCCATCGTACCATAAGTTAAATCAGAGGTAATCGCAAAATATCCCGCAAAACCAATTACCAATAATGGTGCTACATCGGTAATAGTATTCATCACGGCAAATGTCTTCGCATTCCAAACGGTATGATCAATAGCCTTATTAAAAAAATTCTGGTTTCTTTTATCAAATTCTCCTTCTTCGTAATCCTCTAACGCAAAACTACGAGTAACCGGAATACCTTGTACTCGTTCATGTAAATGACCTTGCACTTCTGCCAATGCCTGTGATCTATTTTTTGTTAATAGACGCAATCTCCCATAAAACAGCTTAACTGAAATTGCATATAGCGGAAACAAGGCCACTGCTACTACTGTCAGCCATACATCCATAAACAGCATAATCACGATGGCTATGACAATGGTAATCATATCTAGCCAAATATTCATCAAGCCAGTCATCACAAAGTTTTTAGTTTGCTCTACGTCATGAATAACACGGGAAATAACCTCACCCGTCTTTGTTCTCGAATAGAATTGCAAACTTAGCCGCTGAAGATGGTCAAATAAACGCTCACGAATATCAAAAAGAATCTTGTTACCTGTCCATTGCGCCAAGTACTGCCGATAATATTCAATCGGCGGCCTTAAAAGGACAAATAAAAATGCAGCAATTCCCATCAACCAAAATAGCTGTGATAGTTTCTCACTAGTTGTCATCGATTCTGCACCGATAATATTATCCATTACATATTTTACGATTAACGGCATTAAAAGCGGAATTCCGAATTTCACAATGCCAATCAATACCGTCACTAATATCTTCCATTTATATGGGAAGACATATTGTAAATATCTTTTTATACTACTCAAAAGTTTCTACCTCTTTTCTTTCTACTTGCTTATCTGTATGTCAAATACAGTTCATACCACTGATCTACAAACTCTGCTGAAAATGGCCCCTTTCTTTGTCTGATCCAATGTAATAATTGATCAAGATTATTCCTAAGAATTTTATCCAACACTTCCGGATACTTCATTTGATTTTTGTGCAAGACATATTCATCTTCATCTAATATGTTATAGGTCATATCTGGAAATACTTTGACATCCAAATCATAATCGATATACTTTACCGCTCCATCTTCAAAAACAAATGGCGAACTGATATTACAATAATAGTATATCCCATCATCACGCAACATGCCGATCACATTAAACCAATATTCTACATGAAAAAAGCAAATAGCCGGTTCCCTCGTAATCCATGTCCTTCCATCACTTTCCGTTACCAATGTCTTATCGTTCGCACCTATTACCTGTCGGCTTGTCCCTTTTAACACTGTTGTTGTATCCCAGACACGATGGAGCTGACCATTGTGCTTATAACTCTGTATTTGTATTGTCTTTCCTGGTTCAAGGTCGTCCATACGTATTTTCCTTTCTGTATTTTGTGTAACTCATATTATAACGATAAATATTTACAATTGAAAATAATACAATTATAGCTTGGTGTTTGTCTGGGTTATTTTATTAGGAATATGTATAGTAACAAAAAGAAAGCTTGACTCCCTGCTGCTGAGAATCAAGCTTTCTTAGGCTTTTATAACTATTGCTTTTTATTTTCAGATTTTTGATTTTGCTTGCGTACTTCCTGTGCGTTTGTTTCGCTCGCAAATTCAGTACCATATTGACCTTGACCTTGTTGCGCTTGTTGGTTTTGGCGCTTCACTTCTTCTGCATTTGTTTTGCTTGGGTTGTTTTGATTGTTACGTTTAGCCATTGATATCACCTCCACGACATTTAATTTACCCAAGCTGTTATTTTTTATTCGCAAAAAAATGATAAGGATTTATGTGAGGTAGTCCGTAACAATCCAATGATTTAAAAAAGACATTGGATTATTATAATTGCCGATAAATATTTTGGTGGGATACTGGTAAGGGATATTGTTCTACTTCTTTCTTGGTAAGAAGTTTCATCCTAGCCGGTAATCTAATCGTTCCTTTTATTTTTATATGTTTAACTGTTAAATACCAAATTAAATGAGAGAACACATGCTTCACCGGTTCTTTCTCCGTTGTCTGCAATACTTTCGTTTGAAATTTTTCTTGTATATATGCCTCTAAGTGCTGTTCATCAATTGTCGTGGTATCCACCATCGGAAACTGCCACATCTGAGCTAACAACCCATTATTTGGACGTTGCTCCAATACACACCTACCTGTTTCATCTTCTATAATAAATGCTACATAATGCTTCGTAGACTGTTTTGTTTTCTTCACCTTGACTGGCAAGGTCTCTTCCACTCCAGCTTGAAAGGCTAAACAATGCTGTTGAACCGGGCATAAGAGGCAACTCGGTTTTTTGGGAGTACAGACTAATGCCCCTAGTTCCATTAGTCCTTGATTGAAGGCAGACGGATTTTCTTTTGAAATAAGTTGGTAAACTGCTGTTTCAAAGGTTTTTCTTGTTTTTGCTTTAGCAATGTCTTCCTCAATTCGCAAAATTCGAGATAATACTCGCATGACATTCCCATCAACTGCAGGTTCGGGTTTGTTATAGGCAATGCTTAATATTGCCCCTTTGGTATAAGGACCTACCCCTTTTAATTCACCTAATTCTTTTGGGGTCTCGGGAACCTGTGCGCGATATTCACTGACAACTTCTTTAACTGCCGTTTGTAAATTACGTGCTCGCGAATAATAGCCTAAACCCTCCCACGCTTTTAACACCTGTTGTTCTTCCGCCTCTGCTAATGCTTCTAAATCAGGAAACTGCTTCATAAAATGTTGGAAATAAGGAATGACAGTATCAACCTTTGTCTGCTGCAGCATAATTTCTGATACCCAAACACGATATGGATCTTTATTTTCCCGCCATGGTAATATTCGCTGCTCCTTTTCAAACCAGTTGATTAAATCCTGTTGAAATTGGGGTATATTAATAGTAGACGTGTATGACACAATAGCTTCATCCTTCTTTAATTGGTTTATTGCGAATAGTGCAATCGCAATGATTTTACTGTATGTTAGTACCATGATAAAATAAAAAGTAGTTAAACTAAATATTTATTCGAGGGTTTTAAACAACCACTTCTAACATGATTGAGTTAATGAAATTACGTTCTATACAGAAAGGGGCAGCTAATATGGACACTGCCACACATATTACGATGGGCATTGCCATAGGTGGACTAGCCACATTAGATCCAGTAGTACAACAAGATACAACCCTTTTTACTTCGATAATGGTTGGTGCGATTATCGGATCACACGCACCAGACTTTGATACGATTTTAAAACTGAGAAACAATGCGGTGTATATTCGGCATCACCGTGGTATTACCCACTCGATGCCTGCCGTCTTTTTTTGGGGCATATCCGTATCTTCCTTGATATATTTATTTGTTCCAGAAGTTAATTTTCTGCACTTGTGGTTATGGACATTTCTAGCTGTAATCTTACATGTGTTCGTCGATGTATTTAATGCCTATGGTACGCAAGCATATCGGCCATTCACAAAAAAATGGGTGGCATATGGATTTATCAGTACATTCGACCCTTATATATTCAGCTTGCATGTTATTGGCATTATTGCCTGGTTGCTTGGAGCGAATCCAGGATATACTTGGTTATTAATTTACTTTATTATTTTATTGTATTACATCAAACGTTTTATCGACAAGCGTGAAATTGTCAAGATTATTCATGGCAATTTTGCCGGAGTGGAACAAATTGCGACTTCGCCCACAACGAAACAAAACATTTGGCGAGTTGCCTTAACAACCACCAATTATTATTATGTTGGCAGAGTTGGAGATGGTCATATTACCATCGAAGACCGATTTGCGCGTATTCCAGTTCCGGATAATGAATTGATAACCGCTGCTAAACAGGATAAAAATATATCGGCATTCCTGTCATTTTCCCCTATTTATCGCTGGGAAATTAGTGAATACGATGATTTTAGTGAAGTTCGCTTCATCGATTTACGCTATCGATCGGAGGAAGGCCACTATACTTTTATCGCCATTGTACAGATTGATGACAACATGCGTCTAATGAACTCCTATACAGGATGGGTTTTCTCAGAGGAAAAACTTCAAGATAAATTAAAAATGGACAGCAAAATGGCGTAATCAAGCTTGAGCAAGGCAGGGGATGATAACTTCCCCTGTTTTTTTATGTTAGTGAATGGTTTTATTACTTTTATCAATCATTTGCTGATACTTGGGATATCTGGTAGCAAAATCTGTCAGGTTACTGCCGTACTGATCAATAAAATGACGAACGAACTTTGCGGTGATATCCGCCCCTTCATACTCACGCCCAGCCTTTGCACGGGATGCTTCAAAATCCTCCCACAATAATTCAACCCAACTTCGCGCCTCTAATAAGGTGAGTGAGGTATCTTTCTGTTTTAGTTCTTCTGATAACTTCTGTATCTCTTCCTGCATCGTCATCTTCTCCTCATTAAATGGATCACTGCGTTAAGTGTCCCTATGCTATTTTAGTGAAAAACCAATAAAATCCTCCTACTGGACGTTATCTTAATTGTTGCAATACTTCAGGGAATATCGGTGAAACCTATATAGTGTCATTGTTTATCTCCTAAGATGGAAAGTGGTACGGCTTCTTCCTTTTCAAATTTCTGGCCTAATAAATTAATTCTATATCCCCATGCAAATACACCATTAATATAGGTTATTTCAAATTGTTGTCCGGGATCTCCAGCTAATTCATAACGCGCACCCTTTTCAAAATCTGCTGGATTCACCAAATAAGCAGCAGCCATTTGCATTTTCCTCTGTAAAATTTCATACTCACTTATATTTCCCCATTGCTCCGCCTTTTGCAATTTTTCTTTCAGACTAGCTACTTCGGCATGCAATTCTTCTACTGTATATGTACTGTATCTACGGTCCATTATTACACCACCATTTATTGTTCTTACTACTATTTTAGCATGTTTGTGCAAGGGATTATTCTTTTATGTACTCATCAATAAAACGGTCTATCAAATCAACTGGAAAGCCTTTTCGATACAAACCTGCCTTGACCTTCTGTATTAACATATAGCCAGATTCTTTCTTTTGGAACTTGGCTATTAATTTTTCTCCTTGATAGACAGCGGCTTTATACTCTTCGCCCTGATCACGCTGGTCAGCTATTTGTGCCAACACTACAGAAATCACTTCTTGAGTAAATCCTTTCTGTAATAGCGATTGTGTCGTGCTATTGATCTGCTGTTGGTGCGATTTTTTACTGGAAGGCTTTAATTGTTTATTTACCCATTTTTCAACTTTAGCGGTTTGTTTCTCAAAAGTATAAGCCGTTATTGCCTGTTCAATAATTGTTGGAGCTACTCCTTTTTCGGCTAATTCTTTTTTTATCATGAGCGGACCTTTGCTGGAAGTCTGTATTCTAGTAGTTACTAAGGCTTCACTAAAGGCCAAGTCATCTAAAAGTTGTTCCTTCTTCAGCCTAGTGATAACTTCCTCAATATAGTCAGGGTCAATCTCCTTCTTCCGCAAATAATCAGCTATTTCTTTCTCGGAACGCATCCGATAACTTAAGTATCTTATCGAGAAAAGATAGGCCTTATGCGCTGCATCCTGCTCCTGAATTTTTTCAATTGTCTCATTAGTGAGCTCAAGCCCTTTGTGCAAATGATAAGTAATAAGTACATCTTCACCAACACTAAAACCATAATATTCCTGGCCGTTTTCCTGGAAAAATATATTATAGCGGTCCTTGCGTTTTTTTTGAGCCGAGATCTTCGCAATTTCAGGCATATTATTCACCTCACTTATTTATTTTAACAAACAAACATTTGTTCGTCAAATAAGAATTTGTATTCGAAGTAGAAACTTGTAACAAACAACTTTATTACATGGATATAGATGGAACAGCTACTCTTGCATAGCCCGACTTCTCGATACTCCGATTCGTTCAATATCATCATCTTTTCAAATCCTATTATATCAAACAGTCTACATTTACTTATATAAAATTGCTGCTTGCCTGCATTTCAAAAAAGGCATATGATTAATAACGGAGGTTTTGCAGGTGAAGTATTTAATCATGGTATTACAAATTGGTACGCTTTTCCTTTTTAATTATATTGGACAGCTAATTCAAAGTTGCTTCTCCCTTTTTATTCCGGGTAGTTTGATTGGCATGTTATTACTATTTAGTCTGTTAAGTCTGCAGGTTATTCCTATCACTTGGCTACAATCAGGAGTTGATTGGCTACTGAAGGATATACCTTTTTTCTTTATTCCGGTCACTGTAGGGGTCGTTCAATATATCAACTTTTTCTATGGTAAAGGGAGTTTACTGGTACTGCTGGTTATCATTAGCACCTTTTTTGTTATTGGTATCACTGGTCTCATAACAGATCAACTGCTAAAAAAAGGGGAGGCTGCTCATGACTGATATTCTTATTGGACTAACCGCAATTATTACGACAATCATCCTTTACCAGGTCGCAAAGAAGATTTATTATCTAAAACCAAGCCCATTTACACTGCCTATCTTTCTTTCGACAGTTATCATCGTGTTATGTCTATTAATTAGCGATATTCCTTATCACACTTATATGATGGGTGCTCAGTGGATTGATTTATTTCTAGGACCCATCGTCGTGTCTTTAGCCATTCCTTTATACCGGCAGCTTGGCTTGATCAAAAAATTTGCTCTGCCAATTATCGTCGGTATATTTGCTGGTTCATTAATGGGAGTTATCACCGGTACTGTGGGAAGCCTATTGCTTGGCTTTGATCGTTGGCTGATTCAGTCGGTAGCAGCCAAGTCAGTTACCGCACCGATTGCCATTAGCATTACAGAAACTGCGGGAGGAAATATATCACTTGTCGCCGTATTTGTCATGGTAGCAGGAATAAGTGGAGCTATGTTTGGTCCTTCCATTCTTCGATTATGTCGAATTACACACCCGGTCGCCAAAGGTCTTAGCATCGGTACCGCCTCTCATGCGATTGGGACTGCTAAGGCACTGGAACTAGGGGAATTAGAAGGAGCAGTAAGTGCCTTATCGATGATTATTAGCGCAGTGATGGTCTCCTTCCTTGTACCTGTTATCTTATCATTGATATAATGAGTGAACAGATAAGTTGACAACCCGTAGAACAAGCGTTATTTTTAACTGATGATTCTCTTGATGTCTTGCAGGAAAGACATAGGAAGGTGATGCTATGGGAATCGTTGTCGTAGAAATTTGTGATAGTAATTTAATGAATACGTTGGACATAGAACATATTATTGAATCAGAATATCCAGAAGTAGCGGTATTAATCAGTGATTGTCTAAGCTTTTGCGGGTTATGCAGATTAAAGCCCTATGCATTAGTGAATAACCAACGTGTCCATGGAAAAACGCCGGAAGAAACATTAGATAAGATCAGAAAGGCGATTGAAGAAGAATTGGCCTTTTATCAATAATTTAAAAAAACTAGAGCTTCTATGAGCTCTAGTTTTTTTATTCAAAGATAGCCGATATATCTATGAAACGTTTATCGTGCGCTTCTGCAACGGCTTCATGAGTAAGCTTACCCTGGTAGGTGTTAATTCCCTTGGCAAAGGCTGAATCCTGTCGTCCATATTCTAACAAACCTTGGTTTGCCAATTTAAGGATGTAGGGTGCAGTCATATTAGTCAGTGAGTAGGTTGACGTTTTTGCTACTGCGCCTGGGATATTAGCAACAGCATAATGATTGACTCCGTGTTTAACATATATCGGATCCTGATGGGTGGTAATCCTATCAATGGTTTCAATCGATCCTCCTTGATCGACGGCTACATCGACAATGACAGATCCTTTTTCCATCGTTTGCACCATTTCTTCTGTTACAAGTTTTGGTGCCTTGGCTCCAGGTATCAACACTGCTCCGATGATCAAGTCCGCTTTTTCCACTTGTTCTCTTAGGTTAAATTCATTAGAAGCCAGGGTATGAATCTTGCCTTGGAAGGAATCTTCAAGTTGTCGTAGACGCTCGATATTGATATCCAATAATGTCGTGTTCGCACCTAGTCCAACCGCAATCTTTGCGGCGTTACTACCTACAATGCCTCCACCTACAATCATAACGTTCGCCGGTGACACGCCAGGAACTCCACCTGGTAAGATACCTTTTCCACCATATATTTTTTCCAAAAAGCGAATACCCACTTGTACAGACATTCGACCGGCGATTTCACTCATTGGTACTAGTAAAGGTAAGCTACCATCTGGGTTCTGAATCGTTTCATAAGCAACCGAAGTTGTTTTTGCTTCTAATAATGCCTCGGTCACTTCTTTTTCGGCAGCTAGATGTAAATAAGTAAATAATACCAGATCCTCGCGTAAAAATGCGAATTCTTCTGGCTGCGGCTCTTTTACTTTAATCACCAATTCCTGCGCCCAAGCTTGCTCTGCCGTTGGTACAATGGTTGCACCGGCCTTTTGATAATCCTCGTCTGCAATACTACTTCCTGTTCCTGCTCCAGTCTCTATCGCTACCTCATGGCCTTGCTGGGTAAGCATCAAGACCATCGCAGGAGTCATCCCTACTCGATTTTCGTTACTTTTCATTTCCTTAGGCACCCCTATCTTCATAACAACACCAACTTTCTTGAACGAGATATTTAATCTTATTATAGTACTTCCCTTTTTCGCATGAAAAATAACGCCCATAAAAAAATAGCTTATGGTAAAGAGATTCGAGTTATTTAGTGTGCTTTTTTTGTAATTGCGTTGCATTTTATAATTATATAGTGTACATTATTAGTAAGTAAACTATCTAAGGAGGAATTGATAATGTACAAAGCAAGACAGCCGCAAAAAATGGGTCAGATCATTTGTGGGAACTGTGGAAATGCAATAGATGTATTCTCTACTGATAAGGTTACTACTTACTATTCCTTTTGCAAAAACCCAAGATGCCGGCATCAGACTGTAAGGTAACTCCCGAAAGAAAGCGTGTTCATTTTTTTGAATTTACAACCTATATAAGTTGAATGAAATTATTGTGGATTGATATCGGATAGGTGTTCTTGATCCATTTAGGCGGTATGATGAGATCAAACGAGGTATTAACAGAAAATAATGCAAGCAAAGACTTGCTTGTAACACGTTTTTGTTACATTTATAACTCAAGTTTCGGACAAGACAAATAAGCTTCAATACTTGGTACTAAAGGGATAATATAGTTTTTATTATCAGGCTACATCAGTATGAAGCAGCGATTTCCGCAAATAATCAGGTAATTTGCGGAAGAACCGATTAAAAAACTCGTTGATTTGTTCATCAGTTAGTAGATATTCTTCTACCATTGTTGAACCGATTAATTCTAGGATAGTCATCAATGCTTGTGCAAATCGGATATCTTCTATCTCATCACAACACACATAGAAAAGTTGACCAATTGTTCTATGGTCTTCTTCTTCCCGTACGCTAAGTGACAACATCATGTAACGCAGGAAAACAATTGTAGTGTGTGCAGTCATGGAATCATAGCTACGGCATTGAAATTCCTTTGCCAGTCGCAAATTGGATTTGACCACCCTGAAAAAGCACTCGATCTCCCAGCGCTTGCCATAAATACGGATAGCATCTTCTTCCGTGTGTTCGAGGTTGGTTGTTAAAAGCGCAAGCCATTGTTTGGAACGATTTCTATCACGAACAAATACAATGCGTGCTTGAATTTCATTCCCATTTTTATCGTCATGGCGAAGTCCAACTACAATGTTCGCAAGGATCTTAGCACGTCCACGCTTTTTACGAACTTTCTTGTAAAGCTGGTTCAATGTGTAAGATTCACCTTCATAGGTGTAGTGAATTTTAGGTGAACGTTTGATCATACAAACAACATCTAGCGAATAGTTTTTTATGATTTTCGATATGATAGCTGGATATGCGAACCAACTGTCAAAAAGAACCGTTTTCGCACCTAGCTTATTTGGGTTAATGGAATCGAGAAGATCAAACATCGTCTCTGTACTTTTTTTCGTTGCCTCTTGGCGTCTTTTATAACCGACTGTTCGCTTGTCTATATTTGAATCGACGTCTTGAAAACGATTTTTCTCATTTTTTGAACTTAAAAGCGAAAAAGCAAGTGGCATAAAAGAAGCTCCGTCTGACCAGCCAAGCGTGAGCATACGAAATCCCTTAAAGTATCTTCCGGTTGTATGGTCTTTCACTCTGGCAAGCAGTTCGACCGCTTTACTGCGATTGCGGCTGAACAAAGAATCATCAAATATGAGAACTCGGTCACGATCCTCGGAAGTTAAAGGGAGCAAGAATTTCATAACAAGATTAGAGCCAACATTGGAAAGGAATTTACGCCAGTTATAAGTTGGGTTTTTCAAGAACTCATACACCGTATCCTTTTCAAAATCCTTTGAAACACGTTCTGATTCCAGCGCCCTGGAAAAACTCATTCCATGAAGTACAAGTGCGAAAATAAATTGCATAATAAGACGTGGGGAAAATCCTTTTTCCTTGTGAACATGGGCCTGATTAAGAAAAGTTCCAATCTTAGCTTGAGTAAAAAACTGCAGCATACGGGAATTTGATTTTTCATTTTCATTAGAATTTGGTAAAATAGTAGACACGGAAAACATCCTTTCTTTGGTTGGTGTGGTGCCTATATTTTACCAAAGAATAGGGTGTTTTTTGTATTTTAATGATAATTATTTCATTCCAAGACTAAGTGCAACAAGGAGTCAGGTCATTTTTTAAACTCCGAAACTTGAGTTTATAAGTCTTACTCCCTGAATGTTGGTCATCATCTATTTTGATCTTAATAAATCATCAACGCCAAGCAACAGCTATATTATCCAAAAAAAGAACCTGGCAGACTGATATCAGTCTGCCAGGTTCTTTTTTTATGGAGCATAGCGGATTCGAACCGCTGACCCTCGCGCTGCCAGCACGATGCTCTCCCGCTGAGCTAATGCCCCTTTAGGCTACCTTACCTATTATAAGCAATTTCATTCGTCTCTTCAAGCATAAATTTATATTAATTGCAGATTTTCTGTTATACGGTAAGGTAGACAAATTAGCATTTCCTTTGAACAGGTAACGTACAACAACGAAATGAACCACCAGACTTGATAATCTCAGAAAAGGGTACCTCTATCACTTGGAATCCTTTCTGCTCTAACTTTTGATTAATTCGTTTATTTTCAGGCAAAGAAATAACGACTCTATCACCAAGGGATAATACATTCGTTCCCATGTAGAATTGTTCCTCAGCTGACACCTCGATTAAATCAAATCGTTTATGCAGCTGTCGGACATCATCAGTGGAAAAAGCACCATCATATATGAGACCTTCCCTTTCACTAACTAGGTTAAAACAACAATCTAGATGGAGAATATCCTTTCTCATCGGTAATGGTACTATTTGTTTGTCTGGAAGCAATTGCTGGAGGTGTTGAATAGCCTTGGCAGTGGTTCGATTACTGTTACCAGCATAAACGATGTCATCGGTAATGACAATATCACCACCTTCCATCGTATCAACCGTTAATGGCTGACAATCGATGTCATGCTGTTGGAGTGTCTGCTGGAGGACCTCTACCTCCCCTTTTCTAATCGGCTGTTCCATTTTGCAAGTAAACAAATGTTCATCAATCGTAAAACCAATATCACGGGTAAAAACTTGTTCATTCAAATCTGGGGATGGTGTTAGCTCGATCACTTCGATCTCTAATTTTTTCAAGGTTTGCACAAAGTTCTGATATTGCTGCATGGCTAAACGGGTGTTGATATTTTCCTTTTGATATTTTCGCTGTGTTTCATTAATAATATTTCTGATTTCCATATACATTGGTGGACAAGTGATCACTCGTGTTAAGTGATCGTATTCATTTATTTGATAGACCATGAATTGCTGACTCCTCTTTCCTGTCAAAGTGTGCTATTACTGTCCTACCCCTTTTATTTCAGGGATAATCTTGATTGACTTTCAGAATTATATACCAGATAAGCCTCATTGTATATCATACGCTATTTGCCCAGTTTCATGCTGGGATGATGTTTTAAGAAGTGGTTTAATACACTAAAAGCACCCTCATCACGTGAGGGTGCCCTATTAAATCGTTCTATTAGACGTTTCTAACCACAATATCCTCGTTCTCAAAAGTGACTTCTACTTTGTTCACCTGATCTTCTTCTAGGATAATGTCGGTAATGCCATCTTCCACTTTGTCTTGGATCACACGACGTAATGGACGTGCACCAAAGCGTGGATCATAGCCTTTATCGGCAAGGAATTTCTTCGCTTCATCACTTACTGTTATTTCAAGTTCTGCTTCTTGAAGATGGTCGGATAATTCAGCAAGCATTAAATCAACAATCTGCAACAAGTCTGCTTCTGTTAATTCATTAAACGGAATGATCGCGTCAAAACGATTAAGGAATTCCGCTTTGAAATAATCTGTTAAATGCTCTAGCACGGAAACAGCTTCATTGTTGTCACTATTAAATCCTACTGAAATATTTTTGACATTGGTACCGGCATTACTTGTCATAATAATCACGGTATCCTTGAAGCTGACTGTCCGACCATGACTGTCGGTTAAGTGACCATCCTCCATAATCTGTAAGAACATATTCTGTACATCTGGATGTGCCTTCTCGATTTCATCTAATAAAAGCAAGCTATATGGATTGCGACGAACCTTTTCGGTTAATTGACCTGCCTCTTCATGACCTACATAGCCAGGAGGAGAACCGATAATTTTAGAGATCGTGTGTTTTTCCATATACTCACTCATGTCTAATCGAATCATCGCATCCTTGGTACCAAATATTTCTTCAGCTAACGCCTTGGTCAATTCGGTTTTACCTACACCTGTTGGACCAACAAATAGGAAGGAACCGATGGGACGATATTTAGATTTTAGTCCTGCTCTACTACGACGCACTGCTTTGGCAACCTTATCTACGGCATGTTGTTGACCGATTACCTTCTGGCTGAGATTGTCGGCTAGCTGCTTCATTTTAGACTGTTCATCTGCCTGAATCTTGCGGACAGGAATACCTGTTTTTTCTTCAATAATTAATTGAATGTCCTCGATCGTTACTTCAGCCTTTGGTTTTTCTTGAGATTCCGCCAATTTTTGTTCAAGTTTAATCTCTTGGTGGCGAAGGTTAGCAGCACGCTCATAGTCTTCTTGTTCTGCTGCTTCTGTTTTTTCTTTAACAATTTCATCCAATCGACTTTGAATACTGTCATGATCTGATTCACTGACAGTTAAGTTCAAACGTGCGCCTGCCTCATCAATCAAGTCAATTGCCTTATCTGGTAAGAAACGATCTTGAATATACCTTTTCGATAAACGAACGGCAGCGCTCAATACTTCATCAGAGTAACCTACTTGATGGTATTGTTGATAACGATCTTTTAAGCCTTGTAAAATTTGTTCTGTTTCTTCCAATGTTGGCTCTTTAACCATAATAGGTTGGAAACGACGTTCTAATGCTGCGTCTTTTTCAATTTGACGGTATTCTTTTAACGTAGTTGCTCCAATTAATTGCAGCTCGCCACGAGCAAGAGCTGGTTTTAGGATGTTACCTGCGTCCATTTGCGAACCCTCAGCAGTGCCGGCGCCTACCAACAGATGAATTTCATCCACAAATAGGATGACTTCTTGACGCTCTTGCAACTCAGAAACCAATTGCTTCATACGCTCTTCAAATTGACCACGCACTCCCGTGTTAGCAACCAGCGAAGCGACATCTAAAATATAGATTTGTTTGTCTAATAATTTCGCTGGCACACTACCTTCTGTTACTTTTAGTGCCAAACCTTCTGCAATAGCAGTTTTACCTACCCCAGGTTCCCCGATAAGAACAGGGTTATTTTTACTGCGGCGGTTTAAGGTTTCCATCACACGTTTTACCTCTTGATCGCGCCCAATAACTGGATCAATCTGACCCGATCTTGCTGCATCTGTTAGATTTTTACCTAGTTGATCAAGCAGGCCATTCCCTCTGCCACCTTTTCTAGTACGGGTTTGCGCTTGGGCTGCTCCAGAGCCATTTGCTCCCCCAGCGAAGAATTCTTCAAACCCTTGTCCACCAAACATTCCTGATGGTTGTTTCATTTGATTTTTAATATCTTCAAAGCATGACTGACACACATGTAATGATTCTGTTTGATTATTGACTCGAAGGTTTACATTAATAGTTGCTTGATGAACACCACATTGTTGGCATTTCATAGATAATTCCTCCTTCAAATTAGTAGGATGAAGGCCAAGGTCAACTTTGACTTTGACTATCTTTGACCTTCCTTGATTCTTATTATACTCTGACCTTTTTTGACTTTCAATATCTTTGCTCAAAAAAATTATTTTTTTCATAAAAGGTCGATCAGAAACATGTGTGAGGCAAGTCTTTGCTCACATTATTTCCTAATAATACCTTGTTTGATCCCTTCGTGTGAATGGCGATTCACACGAAGGGATCAAGAGCACCTATCAGATATCAATCCACAATGATTTCATTCAACTTATATCATGAAAAAATGCTGACTACCGATCAGGAAGGGGGATTCGTTCCAGGTCAACATCATTTCAAGTCCTATTATACAAGCCAATATGGAGATTCGATGTGTCATTTTTGAACAATTTTTAGAAGGTCGAACTTTTCTCCAACATTGCTTTTATGCTACACTTACATTAATCCACTCAAAAAGGAGTTGTGTGCTTTATGGCCATGCTGGAAATGCTTTATAATAAAAGGAAAATCCGTTTAAAAGTCACTCATTTAACGATTTACCGACAAACTAAAATCATCGAAGCATATGGAAAGAATCGTCATTCCTACTATCTATTCTGCTATAAAAATCAGTTTATCAATATCAAGAAAACTGCTTCTATCCAATTAACATCCTATCTTGCAAGAGCACTGCGAACGGGAGTATCCTATCCAGCTGATCATTTCTTAACGAATGCTTTCTTACAGTTGCAAAATCAATCATCGCTTATCTCTAACAATCAAATGGTCCAGCAGTTAAAAAAAAGCTATCATCCATCTGAAATGCTTTATGTATTGGCAATGTTTGACCATTATATACAACCAAATAAAATTCAAACCTTTTGTAAGGACGCCTTTTATCGTTATCGAAGAAATGGTCAACTTAAAAAAGCCTTTCAGGTCGTCTTACATTTTGCAGAGGCACGTCCTGACGATACCTTCGCTAATGACATGCTGCAACATCGTGATTTCCAAAAATATAAAGTACCATATGACCATATCCCTCAGCTAATCCAAGATTGGCAAGATCCGCTCTATATTGAGAACTATATCGTTGACCAAGACTTTCCTGCTCCTTTCGTTCCGTCGTTGTTTGACCAATACCACCAGGATAACCGTATATTTGATCAAATTTACCTTTATTACATCCGACATCAGCACTTGCATACAGATACTTCCATAACTAACTTGTTAAACGATTATTTTACGACCGACCAGCAGATTCACTTTTGGCAGCATATCTTACAAACCACCCTTGAACCAGAGCAAATTATGAAGCATTTATTATCACTAGAAGCATATGATACCGTGCTGCACTATTATCTACAGTCACCCATTAATGCAGAACAGCAGGAGACCTTTGAACTGGCACTACAGTCTGCCTCTACAGAAGAACTTAGCAGGAATTATCAGGCTTTACTTAAGCAGCTAACGGTAACTTATCAAGAAGATCATCCACACTTGGAAAAATTGTTACAGCAAGTACTAAAGAAACTGCTCCCTGTCATCCCAATAAGAGACATTCTGAAACGGATTGAGCATACCGAACTTCCCATCGTACAGAAACTGCGCAATATGGAGAAATTGATGCAGAACCCTGACCAGCAATATGCCCTTGGGGAGCTCTATTATGATTTAGAACAATATGACCAGGCCATCTCATGCTTTGAATGGGAAATGGAATTATCACCAAAGAATGCAGCCCCTATTCAATATTTATATAAGAGTCATTTAGCAAAAGGGGATAAAGAACAAGCTTCTATGTATAAGCAGCTACTAGGTAATATCCCTTCTTGAACCTCGTTTATGAAAGAATGGCGGCCACTTTTTATATGTTATAATACGAAAAAAATATTACCTATAGAAACGGATGTGACAATAATGGAGAAACAATATTTTGCTATTATCGATATCGGTTCCAACACCATGCGCCTTGTGATTTATTTAAGAGAAAAAGGCGGCAGATTAAAAGAGATTGAGAACGTCAAGGCGGTTGCCCGACTGCGAACTTTCCTCGAAGAAGATCATACGGTAAGCCAAGCTGGTATTGACCGATTAATCACTACCTTGCAAAGCTTCCAGGATGTCTTGGCTAGCTATACGTTACAGGATATTGTTTGTGTAGCGACAGCAACGATTAGACAAGCTGCTAACCAAGAAGATATTGAAAAACAAGTAAGTAAACAGACTGGGCTTGCGATGCGTATTCTTTCAGAAAAAGAAGAGGCTTATTATGGATATTTGGCCGTAGTCAACTCTACCTCCATTACTACAGGAATCACGGTGGATATTGGTGGTGGAAGTACTGAGGTAACTTATTTCGAAGACCGCGAAATAAAAGAATCACATAGCTTTCCTTTTGGTGCACTGACTCTAAAAGATTTCTTTAAACATACCCTTCCTACCACCAATGAGTTAAATAAGCTTCGGCATTACTTAACCAAGCAATTTGATACATTACCATGGTTGAGAAATCGTGAAGTGCCTTTAATCGCCATCGGTGGAAGTGCTCGTAACTTGGCCCAAATCGATCAAAACCTAAAAAAATACCCGTTAGCTGGGTTACATCAGTATCAAATGTATGACACAGATATTATGCAAGTCAGTAATTATCTCACCTCACTGAAGCCAGAAAACTTAACGAAAGTAGAGGGATTATCCAAGGATCGAGCGGATATTATCATTCCTGCTATTGAAGTATTTCACAGCCTCTATCAAACGATACAAGCCGATAGTTTTATTCTCAGTCGCAAAGGCTTACGCGATGGAGTATTTTACGAACAATTATCTAAAGAGATGGGCTATGCGATTTTCCCCAATGTCCTTGAAGACAGCATTCAAGAACTGATTAATGATTATGACTTGGATCTAAAACAAGTGACTCATGTTCAGTTTTTCGCTAAAACCCTTTTTAATTATTGCCGTGAGAATGGTTTACTACATTTAAAAAAGCAAGACTGGCTGCTGTTAAAAAGAGCGAGCTGTCTCTGTCACCTAGGTGAATATATTGATGCCGAATCAAGCGCACAGCATAGCTTCTACTTATTGGCCAATCGTACGATAGATGGACTGATGCACAAAGATCGATTAAAGCTTGCTTTAGTAGCTTCTTACAAAAACAAGACCGTGTTCAAACAGTTTATCCAGCCTTACAAGTCATGGTTTCTGAAAGAGGAACGAAAAAAACTGCAACACCTAGGGGCAATGTTAAAATTCAGTTATTGTTTAGATGCTACCAAAAGACAGGTAGTGCAAGATATTTCCTTTAAGCAAAAGAAGCAGGCCTTAGTCATTACATTATTGTGCGATGGCGATGCCCGGCCAGAAGAATATCAATCAGAAAAACAAAAGAAACACTTAGAAAAAGCGATCCATCAAAATATTCAATTAAAATTCAAAATGAAATAGAACTATTTTACACGAATCAAACATACACTTTACATAGGCTTAACAATGGAAAGTTATACTATAAGAGGTTGTTCAACTGCTCTCACGAGTTTTTTATACCTTCTGACTGCACAAAAAGGGTGATATCATATGACTAAAAACACAGAAAAAACTAAACCCCACCCACCGGCTGATTACAACAATAGAGAGCTAAGCTGGCTTTCTTTTAATAAGCGGGTGCTAGAAGAAGCTAGTGATGTAAAGAATCCATTATTAGAGCGACTGCGCTTTCTGTCCATCTTTTCATCTAATCTTGATGAATTCTTTATGGTGCGTGTGGCTGGATTAAAAGACCAAGTAAAAGCGGAATTTAACCGACCGGATAACAAATCCGTTCTGACACCAAAACAACAGCTTGCTCGAATTTCCGACTTTAATCATGAATTAGTGCAGGAACAATATACCTTATATAAACAATTATTCGCTGAACTAGAAAAAGAAGACATTCGGATTATCCAGATGGAAGATTTAACAAAACAACAGCTTGACGGCTTAAGTGACTATTTTGCAGAACACATTTTTCCGATTCTCACACCAATGGCCATTGATGCCTATCGGGCATTTCCAATGTTGCTAAGCAAATCTATCAACCTCGTCGTGCAGTTAGCCGATCACTATGACCATGAACAAGAACATCATAAAACGGCGATTGTACAGGTGCCTGCTCTACTTGATCGCTTCTTGCGAATGGATGACTCCCACCATTATGTTTTATTAGAAGATGTCATTCGCTATTATATTCATAAATGTTTCGAAGGGTATCATGTGACTTCTGTAACCACCTTTCGCATCACAAGGAATGCAGATATGACTATTCACGAAGAAGGAGCACATGATTTATTGAAGGAGATCGAGAAGGAATTAAAAAAACGGCGATTTGGTGCTGCCGTTCGACTAGAGGTAGACGCCAGACAGCAGGATTCGGGAATGGTTGATTTCTTACTGCACGTGCTGGACATTCATAAAAAAGACTTATATGTGATGAATGGACCGTTGGATCTCACCTGCTTGGGTGAGTTTTACAGCCAATTGGAGCAAGATAATGAACACTTAATTTACGAAACATTAATTCCACAACCAGCCCTAGATATACATGAGGATGAAACGGTATTTGATGCGGTAAGAAAGCGGGATATTTTTCTCCACCATCCTTATGAATCCTTTGAACCTATTGTCGATTTGGTCAGGGAAGCGGCCGATGATCCAGAAGTGCTTGCGATCAAGCAGACATTATACCGGGTAAGTGGTGGCTCCCCCATTATTGCCGGATTGAAACGAGCTGCTGAAAACGGTAAGCAAGTCACTGTTCTGGTCGAATTGAAGGCTCGTTTTGATGAAGAGAATAATGTGCAGTGGGCTAAACAATTAGAAATAGCTGGCTGTCATGTTATCTATGGCATGATTTCCTTAAAAACCCATAGTAAAATCACCTTGATTGTTCGCAAACATCAACAGCGGATTGAACGAATCGTACATTTAGGAACCGGTAATTATAATGATCAGACAGCCAAATTTTACACCGATATGTCTTACGTCACGATAAAGCGTAAGTTTGGTGTGGATGCCACTAATTTCTTTAATTATTTAAGTGGCTACACCGAAAAACCTACCTTTCATCATTTATCAATGGCCCCATTTGATATTCGCAACGACTTATTGACATATATTGATCAGGAAATGGACTTCCACAAACGCTATAAAAATGGTTATATTATTGCCAAAATGAATTCCTTAACCGATAAGCTTTTAATTGAAAAATTGTATGAGGCCTCACAAATTGGAGTGAAGATTGATCTGATCGTTCGTGGTATTTGCTGCTTGCGACCAAAAATTCCAGGTGTAAGTGATAATATCCATGTACGCAGTATTGTGGGCCGTTTTCTTGAACATAGCCGCGTGTATTATTTTTATCACAATGGAGAGGATAAGGTCTTTTTATCTTCTGCTGATTTAATGACAAGAAATATGGTGAAACGGGTTGAGCTTATGTTTCCTATTTTTGAAGGACGGATCAAAGCACGAATTCTTTCTATTCTAAAGTTGATGCTGGAGGATACAGCCAAAGCGCGGATCCAATCACCCGATGGCAACTATGCACATATTACTTCTCCCAAAAACGATGTAGATTCTCAGTTAATCCTTTTTGAACAAGCATACCAACCTTTTATCATAGAATAAGCAGCCTCTTGTCGGGCTGCTTATCTCTTCTTTTAACAACTCACTATGATGGCCGTTTTGTACCCAGATGCAGTTCTTTAGGTAACATCTGCTTTAACATTAAGTCATCCAGGCTTTTGAATTGATAACCTTGTTCTTTTAAATCATCGATTAAATAAGCCAATGCATCCGCATTATCTTGTGAAACGGTATGCATTAATACAATGGCACCTGGATGAATCTGATCCATGACTTGCTTATACGCATGTTCCCAGCCTTGCTCCGATCCTTGGTTCCAATCAACGAATGCAAGCGACCAGAATATATGGGTATAACCCAGCTCACCGGCCCATTCCAGAGTCGTTTCATTAAAAGTTCCCTTCGGCGGGCGAATATATTTCACATTTACTTGTTGATCGATTTCTTTTAATTTATCGGTTAATACTGTTACATCCTTAGTGAATGCCTTATTTGATAAAGCAGTAAAATCACGATGCCCATCGGAATGATTTCCAATAATATGATTGTCTTTTATCATTCGTTTGACCAGTGATGGCTGATCAGTAACATAATGACCGGTTAAGAAGAAAGTCGCTGGTACGTTTTTCTCTGCTAATACATCAAGAATTTGTTTAGTATATCCTGCCTCATAACCATTGTCAAAGGTTAAATAGATATCCTTATCGCCAGATGGGTCTACATAGAAGGCGTCATATTTGGCTAAGATTGCTTCAAATTTTCCTACTTCAGGTGGCTGATGATCGGCAGCTTTCTTATATCCCCAGCCATAACTTACTGCTTCAGCTTGCAAAGGAAAAAGAAATAAACCAATCAAGAGCAATACATATAATTTTTTCATAAAAACTCACCTTTTTTTCTTTTATTTTGACATCCAGGCAGTTTTTTATGCTTTTTTACACTAAAATAATGCTGGCAATCCAGCCAAAAATAAACAACGAAGCAAAAGTAGATACGGAACCTTTGAATTGGTTCCAGATCCAAATCATTCCATAGGTTTAAGCCTATTTCGAGTCTATGGTGATGAACCCTTTCTAAATAACTTAAGGCGTGCATATCATACTCAGACAAACACACTTTAGTAAATCCAAGTATCAATGGCTCAGGTTAATCACTTCCAACTTCTCAGTAATGTTGACAGATTCCTCTATCGTCCGAATCATCGAACAATTTTTCCTGGCGACTTCTAAAGCTTTTTCTAATTGATCTTTTTTTAGTTGGGAACCCTTAACAACAAATTGCAATTCGATAGCCGTAATCTTATTGGCGTGTTGAGGTGATCGTTCCACATCTGCAGTAATCTTTAAATCATCAATATCGATCCGCTTCTTTTTTAACACCTTACAGAACACAGAAGCGCTACAGCCTGTCACCGAAGCTACCATTAATTCAAATGGGCGGTAACCATTATCTTCATTACCAGCAATATCTAATTCTCCATAAGCCAAATTAGTCCTTACCCCACCTTGTTTCAGATAAAATTCCATTGCCTTCCCTCCTTGTTCCCTTGTTATAGTTAGTTTACCACACTCTGATAATCGATAAGCTTGATCACGAAAATAAGCTAGGCAGATGTTCTCCTGCCTAGCTTACGGATGACGCACGTATTGCCTTTCTCTCTTTCTTCTGAGCGAACAAGGCATTGATCTCACCGCCAACGATGATAATAATACCCGACAGGTAGAACCAGAACATCATAATGATTACCCCACCGAGACTGCCATATGTCGCAGAATAATTTGCCATATTGGATACATAATAAGAAAAACCTAATGACGTTAATTGCCAAAAAACCGTTGCAAACAACGCACCTAGATAAGTATGTCTAAAGTAAACGTGTTTACTCGGTGCCATTTTGTATAACATAATCAACACAATAAAAAATACAACAGAAGAAACTACCCAGCGCAAGGTATTCCATAAACTAACAAAATCATCCGATAGACCGATCAAAGAAAAGATATACTCTCCGATCATCCGTCCAAAAATGGGTAAAGCAAATGCCATAATGATGACACCAATCATAGCAATCGTTAAAATAATCGAAATACCTCTTGCAATAAGAAATGGACGTGCTTCTTCAATATCATAGGCAGAGTTAAAAGAACGTATTAAAGCATTAATACCATTAGAAGCGGACCAAAGTGTACCAATAATACCAATGGATAACAATCCACCATTACGATTATTCATTACTTCTGAAATCGTACTATTTAACAAATTCACGATATCAGCAGGAGCGTAATCCGATAAGAAATTGATTACATCAATATCTTCAAAGGGTAAATAACCCATCAAGGTGACGAAGAAAATCATAAATGGAAACAAGGATAACAGAAAGAAATAAGATAACTGTGCCGACAACCCTGGGACATCGTGTCTCGAAATACGAGCTATCAATTGTTTAACGAACTGAACGAAACGATTGTCAGCTAGATTCATGTTCATCTCGCTCAAGTAGTTTATTGCTTGCCGATTGTACTTGATTAAGGATATCTAACACAGATGTCAGGGTAGCGGAAAGTTGTTTCGAATATTGTGTATATTGATTATTCAATTGTTGAACCGCCTCAACCGGGTTATGCAGATAAAAGGACACTTGGCTGCCGCAATTTTTTACTCCTTTTGTTACATAATTTCTTGTATCTTTATTTGTTAATGTCAGAAGACCACCTACTACTGCACCGGCGATTACTCCTTTTATTACTTTATCTCTACTCATGATTTCAACTCTTTTCTCTATATTTTTTTATAGGACGAGTCCTGTTGGTTAGATATATAATAAAATAATTGCTCACAACCGGACTGGACTAATTCATACGTGTAATCAAAATTATTCGTAAAATAAGGGTCTGGAATATTGTTTTCTTCCATGTCGTCAACAAAATCCATTAACTTTTTCACAGTGACAGTCTCTTCTGCATAATTAAACCGAGACATTTCATCGATATTTTGCTGATCCATGGCTATGATATAATCAAAGTTAGCAAAATCATCTGCTGTCAATTTCCGAGCATGCTGTTCCTGATAAGAAATACCCTTTTCATCCAATTTATGTCTGGTACCCTCATGGGGCTGGCTGCCGATATGCCAATCACCTAAACCTGCAGAATCAATGATAAATTTCTCTTCCACTCCTTTGTCCTTCACTAATTGACGAAATACCGCTTCAGCCATGGGTGATCGGCAGATATTTCCCAAGCAAATAAACAACACCTTAATCATATGATACCACCATACCTCTCCTGTTAATCCTATTTCTGCTATCATTTATTGCTAATAGTACTAGAACAATCGTTGCAACTTATTACTATATTTTCGAACAGAACGATTCTGCTTCCATTTTCTTTTATCGATTAAAATTTGAAATTGAATTTCCTTTTCCGATATCCGTTTTCTAATATCTGCTTGCTCCTCTGCATTCGTGCAGGCATTTAATAAATCCCTTAATGACATTAACTCTTTGTTGATTTCTGCTTCTTCTGGAAGATAACCACTGTTTTTCATGATTCGATAGCTCATTCGCAGATCTTCTGGTACACCAGCCAAAGGGTCTTGACGTTGAGGTTTTCCTTTCCCCTCCAATTGATCAAAATCACCGTCAGCAATTGCTTGTTTAATCCGCTCTTCTGCCATTTGCGAAATGAAATCCACTATATACCATCCTTTCCCCTCACTATCATTACCAGTTCCAATTGCTCGGTAATTGCTGTAAACACTGATAAAGGTTGCGATATTGAAGTGAGGCTGATTGTAGTTCTTCTACAAACAGTATACATAAGAATGTCTTTCTTTTCATTGGTTAGCTTTTATAAAAATGAATATTTTACTATTTCAACAACCGTCATAATTTATTTTTTTCATAAGAATAATTATGTATTAGAGTGAGTTTTTTTATATAGGGAAGAGTATAAACAATGACTTACACATTTTATATGCGTTTTATTTACTTAACAATAGCTAATCAATAAACTGGAGGTTACATCATGTTCTCAACAACTGAAATTGGAATTGACTTAGGTACAGCAAATATACTAATTTATACTAAAAACAAAGGTATTATTTTAAACGAGCCCTCTGTCGTGGCAGTGGATACGTCTACGAATCAAGTCGTAGCAGTAGGAAATGAAGCAAAAGAAATGGTTGGGAAAACACCACGTAATATTGTTCCAATCCGTCCATTAAAGGATGGCGTGATTGCTGATTTTGATCGTACCACTCAAATGTTAAAAGCTTTTCTCAAAAAAGTGAGTAAAAAGGCTGGTGTATCAATGCGTAAGCCTAGTGTCGTTGTCTGCACCCCATCTGGGAGCACGGCAGTAGAGCGCCGAGCGATTGATAATGCGGTCAAAAATTTTGGTGCAAAAGAAGTACATCTTATCGAAGAACCTGTGGCGGCTGCCATTGGTGCGGACTTGCCAGTAGCAGAACCACAAGCAAGTATGATTGTCGATATTGGCGGCGGCACAAGCGAAGTGGGAATCATTTCCTTTGGCGGTGTGGTTGCCAGCCGTTCTGTGCGAGTTGGTGGTGATCATATGGACGAAGAGATTATCCAATATATCAAAAAGAAATATAATATCCTCATCGGGGAAAGCACAGCAGAACGTGTCAAGATTGAGATCGGGAACGCCGTGGACGGTCACCGAGAAGAAACAATGGATGTTCGAGGTCGTGATCTTGTCACAGGTTTACCTAAAGTGGTGACCATTCATTCAAGCGAAATTCATCACGCTATCAAAGAAGTGTTAGAATCCATTTTCCAGGCTATAACGGAAACACTTGAAGATTGCCCTCCTGAGTTGAGCGGCGATATTGTCGACCAAGGGATTACTATAACTGGCGGAGGTGCCTTATTAAAAGGAATGCAGGATTGGCTCGGCGAAGAAGTAAATGTACCGGTTCATCTTGCGAGCAGCCCCTTAGAATCTGTAGCGGTTGGAACCGGTCGATCCTTACAAATGATTCAAAAACTGCAAAAAGCGGCAAAATAATATGGAAATACCGGGCTTGACGGATTTAGCTATAAGAGGTTGTTCTTACGGACAGCATTTGGCGATTTGACGTTTTTTTGTCCGTTAGATTTATTCTTACAGACAGTATTTCGCGTTTGTGCGTTTTTTTGTCCGTGAGATCCATTCTTACAGACAGTATTTCGCGTTTTGCCGGTTTTTTGTCCGTGAGATTTACTCTTACGGACAGTATTTCGCGTTTTGCTGGTTTTTTGTCCGTGAGATTTATTCTTACGGACTCAGGAGCGTGTTTTCCTCTCCCTAGTCCGCGAGATGATGGGCAACATAGCACGCTGTCCATCATCATTTTTATCCTTGTTATTCAAAAGGCCATTCTGAAAGGCTGTTCATCGTGAATGTTGGTTGCTGTTCGATAACCTCGAGGTCTTCTGCAGTCGTTACACCTGTATGCACCAACAAGGAATCGATGTCTGCACGAATACCTGCCAGGATGTCTGTATCGTAATTGTCACCTATCATTAGGGTGTCTTGCTTTGTTGTGCCCAACACTTCTATCGCTTGTTCCACAATAATCGATTCTGGCTTGCCGATAAAAGTTGGTGTTACACCAGTGGATACAGACAAAACAGAAATCAATGAGCCTGCACCTGGTAAGAAGCCGCGCTCAGTTGGCAGTGCAACATCGCCATTTGTGGCTACAAACTGGGCACCGGATCGAATATTCAAAACTCCCTTAGTCAATTTTTCATAAGTGATAGTGCGGTCCAAACCCATTACAACAAAATCAGCATCCTCTTCCACTAATTCCAGTCCGCATTCTTCAAGAGCTAGGTGCAGTCCCTCCTCGCCAATGGCGTAGACTTTCCCATTAGGCTTTTGTTCTTTCAGATAATGAGCGGTTGCCATACTCGTGGTAAAGACATGTTCTGCTGTACTTGGTACTCCCATGCTTTGCAACTTTTCAGAGACATCTCGGGGATGTTTAGTGGAATTGTTGGTTACAAACAAATAGGGTAGCTTTTTTTCTTCCAATTTTTGCACAAAAGAGATTGCCTCTTCAATAGGCTCTGTTCCTTTATACATGGTTCCATCTAGGTCAATTAAAAATCCTTTATATTGTTTCATCGTGTCCTCCTAAATTTTTTAAAAATTCTATGTATTTTATTTGTTATTTTCATAATAAATGATAGTATATATTTATGACAATTGACAACTAGCACTATAGTTGATTGTTATCAGGTGGAATAATTCCATTGAAGTTTATAACATGCTACAATAGTAAAGTATGATGCCTGATAAATTTTACTTTATCACTGTAGTTGCTACATGATTATAGCATATCGTGACACATATGCATATAACTCGTAAATAAACTAGAAGAAAGGTAGTTAAAGTCAATGACAACGAATAACCCGAAAGCAGTAATCGTAATATTTGGTGCGACAGGGGATCTTGCAAATAGAAAACTTTACCCTTCCATTTACAGACTTTATCGTAATGGAAAATTATCTGATAATTTTGCAGTAATTGGTGTAGCAAGACGTCCGTGGACAAATGAAATTTTTCATGAAAAGGTGAAGGAGTCCATCGATAGCTTCGATGATCCTCATATTGATAAAGATGAATTTGCCAGTCATTTCCATTACAACCCATTTGATATTCAAGACTTGGAACACTATCAAGAACTGGAGAACTTAATTAAAGAGCTAGATGCCAAACATGAAACAGAAGGTAATCGTCTCTTCTATTTCTCCATGGCACCTAATTTCTTTGGTACATTAGCCGCGAACCTTAAATCAGAGGGATTGACTACAACAGAAGGCTGGACTCGCCTTGTGATTGAAAAGCCATTTGGCCACGATTACCAGTCAGCAAAAGAACTGAATGATCAGATTCGTGAAGCATTTAACGAAGATCAAATCTATCGTATCGACCACTATCTTGGTAAGGAAATGGTGCAAAATATTGAAGTGATCCGTTTTGCCAATGCCTTGTTTGAACCTTTATGGAATAATCAATACATTTCCAACATTCAAATCACTTCCAGTGAAGTACTGGGTGTAGAAGAACGCGGCCGTTATTATGACAGCGCTGGGGCACTCAAGGATATGGTGCAAAATCATATGCTGCAAATGCTTGCATTGATCGCGATGGAACCACCAATTAAATTGACGCCTGATGAGATTCGCAGTGAAAAAGTGAAAGCATTAAGGGCGTTACGCGTCTTCAATGAAGATGAAATTGATCAGCACTTTGTTCGTGGGCAATATGATAATGGAACGGTTAATGGAGAAGAAGTTGCCTCTTATCGTGAAGGTAATGGTGTAGATCCTGAATCGAACACGGACACCTTTGTTGCTGCTAAACTGATGATTGATAATTTCCGCTGGGCAGGTGTCCCTTTCTATATTCGTACTGGAAAGCGTATGAAAGAGAAGTCAACCCAAATCGTTGTTGAATTCAAGGATTTGCCTATGAACCTTTATTATGGCCAAGGAAATGAAACACAGTCCAACTTATTGGTGATTCATGTACAGCCTCATGAAGGTATTACCTTACATGTAAATGCCCGAAAAGGAGATTATAATGCTTCTTCTACTCCGATTGCATTAAGCTATGACAACAACGCAAAGGATAAAATGAATACACCGGAAGCTTATGAAATCCTCTTGCATGATTGTATGCGCGGTGATTCTACAAACTTTACCCACTGGGATGAAGTAGCACTTTCCTGGAAATTTGTTGATGTGATTGCAGATGCATGGGCTAGTAAAAAAGCTGACTTCCCTAATTACAAGTCTGGAACTAACGGACCTAAAGAGGCTGATATGCTTTTAAATAAAGACGGTCTTGAGTGGTGGAACGTTAAACCTGAATAAGCACCTTAAAACAACCTATTCCAATCGAGGGATAGGTTGTTTTTTATGCTAAGATTTAAGAAAGCTTATAACAAAGACGCCGACATAAAGCCGGCGTCTTTGTCGATTCTTTTAAATTAATCTTCCAACCATTCGGTGTGGAATACTCCTTCTTTATCTACACGTTGATACGTATGGGCACCAAAGTAATCACGCTGTGCTTGAAGTAGATTTGCTGGCAATGTCGCTGTACGATAGCTATCATAATAAGCTAATGCACTAGCAAAACCTGGAACTGGAATACCGCGTTCCATCGCAATGGAAAGTACCTTACGCAATGATGTTTGATAGCTCTCCACGATTTCTTGGAAATAAGGATCCAATAAAAGATTAGCCAAAGCTGGATCGCGATCATAAGCTTCTTTGATTTTTTGGAGGAATTGGGCACGGATAATACATCCGCCACGGAAGATCATCGAAATATCCCCATAACGCAAGTTCCAATCATTTTCCTCTGAAGCAGCACGCATTTGCGCAAATCCTTGAGCATAAGAAACAATCTTACTCATGTATAGTGCCTTACGGATGGCTTCGACTAACTCATCTTTATCCCCTTCATAAGGCTTGTCTTGTGCAGATGGTCCTTGTAATACTTTGCTTGCCGCTACACGTTCTTCCTTCATAGCGGAAATAAAGCGTGCAAACACAGACTCTGTGATAACAGGTAATGGTACACCCAAATCTAGTGAGCTCTGGCTCGTCCATTTACCTGTACCTTTTTGTCCAGCGGTATCAAGAATGACATCCACCATTGGCTTGCCTGTTTCTTTATCTTTTTTCTTGAAGATGTCAGTAGTGATTTCGATCAGATAACTATCCAATTCACCCTTGTTCCACTCTTTAAATACCTCATGTAATTCTTCGGCTTCTAAACCAAGTACATGCTTGAGAATGAAATAGGCTTCACAAATCAGCTGCATATCCCCATATTCAATGCCATTATGTACCATCTTTACATAATGTCCTGCACCATTCGGACCGATATAGGTAACACATGGATCACCATTTACTTTAGCAGAAATAGCTTCAAAAATCGGTGCTACTTTTTCATATGCTTCTTGTTGACCACCTGGCATAATCGAAGGTCCTTTAAGTGCACCTTCTTCTCCACCGGATACACCAGTACCGATAAAGTGGATGCCAGATTCATCAAGTTCTGCATTACGACGCATCGTATCCTTGAAGAATGTATTACCACCATCAATCAATATATCCCCTTTGTCTAAAAGAGGTTTTAAAGAGGCAATCGTTGCATCCGTTGCTGGTCCTGCTTGTACCATTAGCATTATTTTACGAGGCTTTTCTAACGAATCAACGAATTCCTCAATCGTTTCTGAACCTACGAAGTTTTTACCTTTTGCTTCATTATTTAAGAAGTCTTCTGTTTTTTGATAAGTACGGTTAAATACTGCTACGGAATAACCCCTGCTTTCTACATTAAGGGCCAGGTTTTTTCCCATAACAGCAAGACCAATGACACCAAATTGCTGTTTAGCCATGCTCTTATTCGCTCCTTTTCATTATTACTATAATATTTTCCCTCTCTATTTTACCATAAATAAAGGATAAATGCCTTCCATTTCGTATGACGGATCAAAATCGTGCACTCTCTTAGAGTACCCATCTTTCAATGGCCTGCGCTACTCCATCTTGAGTGTTAGCCGCCGTTTGCTGATTGGCTACTTTTTTAACAGGTTCTTGTGCATTACCCATTGCGATACCCAAGCCAGCTTCTTCAATCATTTTAATATCATTCAAGCTATCGCCGACTGCCATTACTTGATTCATTGTTATCCCTAACCGCTCACAAATGGTCTCAATAGCGGCTGCCTTATTGACTCCTATCGCGTTCACTTCAATATTGGTGGGACTGGAATTACTCACTTCGACATCATCCCATTCTGCTAGTGTCTTGACAATGAGCTCCTTTGTTGTTGGATCATTCGTGTCAAAACCGAACTTCAGCCATTGATGTGCCAGTAAATCAGTCGGTACTTCCCCACGCCATAAATCTGTTACGGAGGCTAGCCAGGCCCAAACATTATGTTCATCTTTTATATCAACGAGCTTTTTTATCGTGTTAGGTTGGATGGTTTGTCGAGAAATAAGCTCACCTGACAATGTCCAAATCTCACTTCCATTCACCGTAATCAAATAATCAATCCCTAATGCCTCTGCGACTTTGGAACTTGTTTGATAATGTCTCCCCGTTGAAATAATGACCTCAACACCTTTTTTCTGTGCTTGCTTTATTGCATGTTGATTTCTTTCTGATACTTGATGGTCTGCTCCTAGCAATGTACCATCCATGTCCAGGGCAATTAGTTTGATATCCTTTGTCATGTATGTACTCCTTTCCATATCAGTTCTCCTTATATTTTAAGGCAAACGAAGAAATTTAGCAAAAACAGTGGCTATACATTAAGTGAAATTCTATTTCAAGGGAAAGAAGGCATGTTAGATAAATAAAGAAAATTTGATAGCAAGGCATAATAATGCTATATTTTAATGTAATGAAGATCAGGTATAATCCTTTCATCTCCAAATGAAACCAAACCTACGTCTTTAGTGAAGGACATTTTTATCAGAATAAAATCATAAAAAGGATGATCAGAATGGCAAAACGAGCAGTAGTAAGTGTGGTTGGCAAGGATCAGATAGGTATTATTTCCAAAGTCACAACCGTCCTTTCTGAAAACGAGATGAACATCTTGGATATTAGTCAAACCATTTTACAGGATTTCTTTACGATGATCATGTTAATTGATATCAAGGATACTAATAATTTAAACATGCTGCAGAAGCAATTCAAGCCAGTCGAAAATGAGTTAGGCTTAAAAATCAGCATCCAATTAGAGGATGTATTTCAAGCAATGCATCGTGTGTAGGAGGAATAAACATGCCAATTGGTTTTACAGAAATACAAGAGACCATTCGAATGGTCGAAATGGAACACCTCGATATTCGTACCGTTACGATGGGAATCAGTCTACGTGATTGTGCTGATCATGACTTTGCCAAAGTAAAGGAACAGGTGTATCAGAAAATTACTACCACTGCCCAAAACTTGCAGGCTACAGCGAATCAAGTGGCTCAAGAATATGGTGTGCCGATTATTAATAAACGTATCGCCATCTCCCCTGTTTCTGAATTGTTAGGGCATGCTACCAAGGAAGAAGCTGTTGAACTTGCTATTACATTGGATAAAGCGGCTCAAGCATTAGAAGTTGATTTTATTGGTGGTTTTTCTGCCCTCGTACATAAAGGAATTTCTAAAGGAGACCAGGTTTTATTAGATGCCCTCCCTGAGGCATTAAGTCAAACAGAGCGAGTCTGTTCCTCCATCTCGGTGGCAACGACTCGTACAGGGATCAATATGGATGCAGTCGCGCAAATGGGTAAGATTATTCACGAAACTGCAGAATTCACCAAAACAGATAATAGTATCGGTTGCGCCAAACTGGTTGTTTTCTGTAATCCGGTTGAGGATAACCCATTTATGGCAGGGGCATTCCATGGTGCAGGAGAAGGTGAGACGGTGTTAAGTGTTGGAGTCAGCGGACCTGGTGTTGTACTGAATGCACTCAAACGCTACCCTGATGCGGACCTTGGCCAGGTGGCGGATGTGATTAAAAACACCGCCTTCAAAATCACCCGAGCCGGTGAGCTGATTGGACGTGTCGTGGCTGATCGTTTACAAGTACCATTCGGCATTATGGATTTATCCTTGGCACCCACGAACGCACTTAATGACAGTGTGGCAGAAATCTTAGAAGAGATTGGACTAGAACGTGTGGGAACGCATGGAACGATTGCGGCCTTGGCCTTAATGAACGATGCCGTCAAAAAAGGTGGTGCGATGGCCAGTTCATATGTGGGTGGACTTAGCGGGGCGTTCATCCCAGTAAGTGAAGACAATGGTATGATTCGCGGTATTGAGGATGGTGCGCTTAACCTTTCGAAATTAGAGGCGATGACCTGTGTCTGTTCAGTTGGCTTAGACATGATTGCATTAGAAGGTTCCGCTAGTCCGGAGACACTAGCTGCGATTATTGCAGACGAGGCCGCGATCGGTATGATCAACAAAAAAACAACGGCGATAAGGATCATCCCTGTGATAGGAAAAGAAGCAGGAGATATCGTTGAATTTGGTGGTTTACTTGGACGTGCACCCATTATCGGTGTCAATAACTTTAACTCGGACAAGCTGATCAAGCGTGGCGGGCGAATTCCGGCACCGCTTCAATCACTGATTAATTAACAAAAGAAAAGCAGAAGAAGCTTTTCTTTTGTTTTATTTTGATTACTTGGCGTGTTGCAAGTCCATCACCGTTTATTGATTTGACTAAAAAAGGTATATCCCGTACCCTCCCAATCCTCTGTTACTACTTTTTTTGTTAGATAGTTCCCATCTGTATACTGTTCGATCATCTTTTGCCAAAATTTATCCGCAACCTGGTTTTCAGGATGTACAAGTATTTCCCAGTGTGCGGTGAATTGTTGAAAAATCAGAGCAGCTGCTTTAGAACCGACTCCTGTCTTTCGATATTTGCGCATAATGAAAAACTCTCCGATAGAACGAGCATTATCCTCCTTCGATATATGGCAATGATCATTAACTAGTACAAATCCAGCCAATTTTCCATCCACTAGCACAAAAAATGGGGATCTGCCAGCTTCCGTCCAATAATGATCCAAGTAGCGATAGCCATAGAAACCATACAGATTCACATCAATCCCAGTGAATTCGCTAAAGTCATATGAATATAGTTCCATTAATTGTCTTAGCACGGATTTTTCACTTTCTTGTACTAATCTAATTTGGATATTTCCAGACATCAAACAGCACCTCTCTCTTCCCAACTAAGCTTAGAAATAAATGAATATCTAACTACTACAGCCTTAAAAGAGTTATTTCATGTTTATTTCCGCTGGATAAGATTAACGGTTAATGTAATGATAAAAGCCAGCACACATGGCACGAGCATTGCAATGATAAAACCAGCAGGATTGTTGGCTAACAATGGTGCTGTGAAAGTTGGCACATAGGCCGTTCCCCTGATATCAAAAAAGCCAACTAAAGCGCCACCGATTCCAGCTGAAAGCAACGCACCGCCAAATATCCATTTGCTCGAAAACATAAACGGATAGGCTGATTCCACAAACGTTCCAAACCCCATATTAATCGCAAACCCCGGGGCTGCGACGGCTGCCTCACTTTTTTCACGAGGTTTAATAATATTGGCAAGATTAATACCAGCTGCCACCATCACCAATCCGACCATATCGACCGCGCCCAAAAAACTATTACCTGTTTGCTCCATATCCAATAGCACAATTGGGAGAATCGCCGCATGATAAATACCGCCAATGATAGCTGGCCAAATCAAGATACCTGCAATAGCTCCGGCGACGATGGGATTAAACGCAATCGTCGTTTCAAGCAGCCATTTAATACCATCCCCAATATATAAAGCAACCGGAGCGATCAAATAGAATACCAATAATCCGGCGATAAGCCCCGATATTCCTCCGGCTCCAATATTAACGGTTGTCATCGGGAAACGCCATTCGACAAATTTTCGAAATAACAGCCTCACGGTTAAGCCAGCCAATATACCGCCAACTAAACCACCAATAATTCCTCCATCTACCGATAAGATACCTGCAATAACGCCAGCTACAATCGATACCTCGTCTAATTCAGAAATCTGTTTGGCAGCAATAACGGCAATCATAACTGGTAAAGCACCTAATAACACATCAAACACATCGCCTAATGCTCCTAAACCCGGAATCTTGCTTAATGCTAATACTAACGCCAAAGCGATAAAACCTGGTAACGAGGCCATCATAATACCGCGGATGCTGATATTTCGCAAACCGCTCCCGTTGGATAACTCACGATCCCCGCTCCCCAAAATCGGCCGGTAGGTAAGCTGAAATTCTTTACTTAACGAGGTGATGAAGGAAACCGCCCTTGTCCTATTAGTCGTTCCCGTTGTGCCAGAAGTGGAAATGACACGACAACCCATGGAAGCAATAGCCGCCATCGAAGTCCCACCTGTTCCCACAATAGGTATCTTTGTTTCCGCTGCGGCCGATAAGGCATTTAGATTGGCTCCTTCTGGATCACCGCTCATGACAATTAGCCCGTCAATATCCCCTGCTCTTATCTGTTTGGCAATCGCTTGGTCGATTTCTTTCGTTCGTTCATTAATATCTATTAATAAATTACTTTTCCCTGGGTGCATGCCTTGTTCATTCTTCTCCCAGATAGCTGCCTCGGTAGTCTCTTTGATAGCATCCATTGACTCATTGGCTGCAATAAATTGAACAGCTGTAATCGAAATGCCTGCACTCTCTGCTTGTTTCTCTATCTCTTCTAATAATTGCTGTGGATGTTTTCCTCCCAGATTATACAGGTTTCCCCCACTGCTTCCTATAATTGCTATTCTTTTCATATTGTGCCCCCATGTTCCTTAAAATGATGCAACTTCCTTTATTATAAGAAAAGATAGGCTGAGATACCAGTCTATTATCTGAATATTTTTTCTTTTAAAAGAATTATCTTGTTTTATCTCTCTACTCCCTGTTAAGATAGTAATATCACGATGAAGGACAGTTAAGCCCTATCATTTCAGGAGGTGCATTCGTGTGCAGCAACTAATATTTACCGAAGCTTGGGATCGTACAATCAGTTCTCAGGATCGCCAAAGACTGGAAACTCTTTTTCAACAAACGAAGGATACGGCACATCATGATCTGTCCTTTACCATCGTTCATATAGCGGTCAATCATCACAACCACCTACTTGTTACTGTACTTATCCATAACACTTCGAACCAAACCATTGATTTGACATGCGAGACCATACATTTGCTATCAAATAAACAATTTCTGTCCAAGCTCTCCATCACCGATCCCAGACTGCGACTCCCGACAAACACAAGCATGCCATGGACATTTATCTTCACCGATGTTACACAGCCTGCAGAGATTGACTCTTCATCTATGGAAATGGTTACGCAGGCTTAAGAAACAATAAAACAAAGAACTTTTTTATAATGTTATTTGGTATTAATAAAGTCAACCATCAAGCGAAGCAAGAAGATAAAATCAAGAAAGTTGACGCCCTTATACCTCTTTTATAAAGATGTTTTCTGAATTCACAGATGCGATCACACCCAGTCTTTTAGTACTAACCAAAACAAATAGCACTGTCGGTAAAATAGATAAGTAAGTTGGTTGGTCGATCTATTTTTATCAGCTTTTTCTTATAGTTAGGAAGTGTTATACCCGAATCTCGCCATTGCAATACTTGCTTTGCCTGTTACAAAAAAGCATTCCATCGGTAAACGGAATGCTAGTCGTTAGTGACCTCAATCAAGCTGAATTGACTTTGGTTTAAAAAACGAATGGGAGCACCTGTCGTACCAAGGCCACTGTCAATATATAAATATTGCTGCTCACCCAAAGGATACAATCCTTTCTCTAATTTCGGAAAAAGCCCATCGTCTGGAGCGACAAGCGCGCCAATGATGGGGAACCTGATTTGCCCGCCATGTGTATGACCACTCAAAATCAAGTCAGCAGGAATTCCTGCATAATGTTGTGTCACATTCGGTGTATGAGATAACAAAATGGTATATTGGTCTGTATCTACTTGATGAAAAGCCTGTCGTAGGTCTTCACGTTCTGTCGAGGCGTCATCAATACCAACTAAATTAACGCTTACCCCATTGAGCTCCACTTGTTCACTAGCATTGTGAAGAATTGTTACACCCCTAGACGCTAACTCATTCATTAATAAACCATAGTGACAATTTTCCCATTCATGATTACCAGTGACAAAGAAAAGCTGTGGATTCACCTCTAACAAGCGATCCACCAAGCTTAACACATCCTGCAATTCATCCGTTTTTCGATCGACTAAATCACCGGTTATTACGATGATATCGGCCTTTGTTTGCTCAATTTCTGCCACAAGCTTGTCATTATTATCGCGGAACACCTTGTTATGGACATCCGTCAACTGTAAAATTTGAAAACGATCTCCCTTTTCCAGCTTTTCACTCTCTAGTTGCATCTTATTCAGCTTAAATATACTCGTATCCCTGTATACCTTTACCGTAATCATCACCAACAATAAGCATATCGTCAAAAGATGAAAGCCTTTCTTTTTGTAAAAAGGTTTCGATGGTTTATTCGACATATTTCTCACTTTCCTCTCGCTCGACTACCATTCAACAGTGTGCTTACTATATATCTGATATACATAGAGGCAATATTGATATTTGTCAAATCTACTAAAGAGCGGCTGCCCACCACATCTTCTATTTCATTAAGCAACAGCCTTCCTTTTTCATCAAAAACAAAATCAATTCCGATAAAATCGGCCGGTAAAATATCCATAATCTGTTTGACCACATTTTTTTCTTGTTCAGATAAGGTATACAACTTAATCGTTCCACCTAATGAATAATTGGACTTAAAATCATGATCAGAAGAGCGCAGAACTGCTCCAATTATTTCATTTCCCATCACAAACACACGTAAATCTTTGCCATATACAGCAGCTGCTTGGACTATATATTGTTCCCCATCTACGTTAGGCAGGTCCTTTTGCTGTTCTATTTTATACACTTGTTTTCCGCTTCTGCCTTTTGCTTCTTTCAGTATAAACGGGTGCTCCATCGCATAAGCATTCACTTGATCTTTTGCCAAGAAATAGGTGTCCGCCATCGCAATACCATAACTACCAAAGAGCTGATGTGTCTTGGCCTTATTGTTAGCAATCTCGGCTACCCTCGCCTTATTAAAAACTGGTATCTGTAAGTATTCAAATTGCTGGGATAATAGAGAGTCCATCACCCGCATCATAACAAAATCAGGAAGAGTAGAGCATGCATCTACAAATAGCTCACCATCCCTTACACCATAGGAAAGGGTATGATAGAGCACAAGCTTGAGGTTAATACCTTGTTCAATCGCTTCTTCTTGCAGCCATGTGATAAACCCTTGATTCCTCTCTGCGTCTTCCTCTCGATAAATCAACCATCCCTTCATGATAATTGCTCCTTAATATAAGAAAGCATATCCTTTGTTATATCTATCCCTGTACAATCATAGATATTCTTAAAATGAGCGTTTGAATTGATTTCACAAACAATCGGCTCTTGCTTGGGACCAAACAATAAATCCACTCCGGCAAAATCGGCACCAACCAACTGACTAGTTTTTATGGCTAATGCTTCCTCCTCCTTGGTTGGCTGATAAGGAAACATCTGCCCGCCCGCTGTTACGTTTGCCCGGAAGTCATCGTCTGATTTTCGCAGCATCGACGCCACGACCCGATCACCAACCACATGCAGACGGATATCTTTACCATAGCTTGATGGGAGATATTCTTGAAAAATATAGGGAGTGTTACCGAGTTCACGAACCTTTTTTCGTAATACCTCTTCATTTTCAATATAATAAACTTGCTCACCAAATGATCCGAATGCTTCCTTAATAATCATCGGAAATCTGATTGTCTCCATTACCTTCTGTAGGTGGCGATCATCCTCCAGCTTTACATATACCTTTGGCGCAATAATCGTTCGAGGCATTGGAACACCATGGCTGGCTAGCTCTACATGGGTCAATGCCTTATCATCACAAATTTCAATCGTTCTGGCGCTGTTAAAAAGGCGTATCCCTTGATGCTCCAGCTGTCTGGCTAAAAACAAGTCCTTATCCCAAAAAAACACAAAATCCGGGGCTTGTTTGTCTGTCAACAAGGTAGGCCCGGTCTGATCGGTCATCACCAGCAGGTCATGGTTAGCGATTGCCTCCATTTCGATATTCAGTTGTTTGGCGCTATAGAGCAGCCATTCTACTTGTTCAGAGAATTTTTTGGTGTATAAATTGCCATTATAAACAATCCAGCCAGTTTTTCCCATCTCTCCTCGCCTCCCAACTGTTTTCACCAATTATCGATTAAATCATAGGCCTGTTCATATAGAGAGGCCGTATCAATAAAACGCTGTTCTTCACTCGATGTTCCTGTTACAACAGAGATTAAGCGCACGCCATCACGCTCCACAGTTCCAGTAAAACAATAACCAGCGATATCCGTATAACCTGTCTTTAAGCCGTCCACACCATCATAGGCTAACTCACCAGATAGCATTTGATTCGTATTGGGAGAGGTCAAATTCCCTTTGCTATATTGTGGCTGACTCATCACCTGTGATACGGCAGGATGCGTATCCAGTAAATAACTTGCGAGACTCGCCAGGTCCCTTGCTGACATCTTATTTGTATCATTAAGGTTACCGGTAGAATAGTAATCACCTAATAAGTAATTGTCTAGTCCCGTACTATTTACAAACGAGGAATCCTCTAGTCCCAGTTCCGCTGCTTTCAAATTCATCTCCTGTACAAAGGCTTGTTCCGTACCGCTTACTGCTTCGGCAAGAGCGATTGTGGCGCCATTTGCGGAAGAAACAGCCATCGCCTCAAACAACTCGCGCACCGTGTAGGCTTGATCATCCGACAAACCAACACTGGCATATCCGGGATGATTTGAGATAGCTAAGGCGTATTCACTGAGTTTGACGGTATCGTCCCAGTCAAGTGCCCCCGCTTCAATCGCCTCTAATACAAGGACTTCAGACATCATTTTCGACATACTTGCTGTAGGTACGGATAACTCACTATTATGCTCATACAGGACATGCCCTGTATCTGCCTCAATGAGCAATGCCGACTCCGCCTCTAAATCGACCTCATCAATCAACCAGAATCGATCCATAATGTTCTCCGGCAAGCTATGACTAAGAACAGAAGTGCTTGAGCCAGGCGCCATACTACCGGTCAAAGTCTGTTTAAAATCAAAAGCAATAAAAAACACGCTGCAAATAACAACTATTAATAAAATCAACCACATTAATCGTTTTTTCATTATGATTCTCCATCTCTATGTGTACTTGATAAAACGAGACTGTCATCAGTGGAAGGGTTTTTAACAAACAGGACGTAGTAGCGCAGACGTTATGGCTGTCGCAAACTTAGCCTGCTACACAGCCCCACTGATAGATAAGCGCGAGGCTTAAGTGGATGTTTAATGTTCATCCCTCACCTAATTTCTTGGATTTTCCGGACACTTCATACTGTGACAAAAATGATCCATCAGCAGGGCAAAGGTGTGCTGATGGATCATGGTTTACCCTAGAATGTTATAACCTGAATCAACATAGACAATTTCACCCGTTACACCACGAGCTAGTTGACTGAGCATGGCTAGAGACATATCGCCAACTTCTTCTTGCGTTACGTTTCGTTTTAATGGGGCTTCTGCCTCTATTTTGTGTAAAATTTCGTTAAAAGACGGAATTCCTTTCGCTGCTAAGGTACGGATCGCTCCAGCAGAGATAGCATTGACTCGGATATTCTGCTCACCTAAGTCTAAGGCTAAATACTTCACCGCAGATTCCAACGCGGCCTTCGCAACGCCCATCACATTATAACCTGGCACGGCACGCTCCGCACCCAGATAGGTCATGGCAATAATCGAACCACCCTCTGTCATCAAAGTTTGTGCTTCGCGGGCGACGGCAATTAAGGAATAAGCACTGGTATCCTGAGCAAAGGCGTATCCCTCTCTACTTGTCTCCACAAAACGATTCTTTAAATCTTCTCCATGAGCAAAAGCAATCGAATGAACCAATCCGTGGATGGTACCAACTTCTGTTCCGATTGCCGCAAAAGCCTCTTTGATATGTTCATCATGATTAATATCACAAGCAACAATCAGCCTTGCTTCTATCTCGTTTTTGTCTAACGCTTTCTGTAATTTCGCTAACGAACGTTCCTTCCGATATGTAAAAATCAAATTGGCACCAGCTTGATGAAGAGATTTCGCCACTCCCCACGCAATACTGCGCTCATTTGCTACACCCATTATGACAATATTCTTATCCTTTAGTTTTAATAAATTATCCATTATATCCTCCTTCACAACCGGTGTGACTTACGATTTAGTACCTCATACTAATATAACATAACTGCCAAAGAAAATAAAAAACATTCTTGCATAATTTCACATGCTCTGTAACAAACTAATCATCAATAAGCGGAAGGTGGTGACCAAACCCGTGGTTATTTTTTTATCGATTCTTGTCGTTATCGTTGGCGTAGCTGGCCTTATCTATACCATTCGCGTTGGTAAAACGGTTAATGAGCAAGAACAGGAACATGATCAAGATACCAAAATAACGGCCAAACACCCAATTTTATTTAACCCTGTTTTCCTAGCATATATCATTGGATTTGGTGGCTTATTAGTGTTTATTTTCTATTTAACCATGACTCGTTATTAATGCTTACGGAATAAGATAAAATCTAGCAGCTGTTGAAAGAAAGACAAGCTAGGAAGCTGTTTGAGACAAAGGACAGCTTCTTGATAATGCTCCCACATTTCCTTTTTTGCCGCTTCTATTCCCAGTATAGAGACAAAGGTTGCACTTTGGTTCAGTCGATCAAGCCCAGCTTGCTTACCTAACGCTGTACTCTCTCCTTCCACATCCAATAGATCGTCTTTGATTTGAAAAACAATACCTGCATGATAGGCAAATTGAGCAGCAGCCTGCTTCATTTCCTCTGGTGCGTCTGCCATAATTAATGGCATCATCAGTGCCGCTTCGAATCCAAGACTTGTTTTATATACCGATAATTCTTTCAACTCTGCTAGCTGTAATGTCTTACCTTTTGCCTCTAAATCAACTAGTTGTCCCTGACACATCCTTTGTGTTGTCCTAGTGGAATAAGCGATAAGCTGTAGCACCAGTGTCGGATCAGCCTCTTTCATCGATGCCTGTTCCTCGACGGCATTCTGTGTCATCCATAAGGCGGTTAATTCTGCTAGTGCATGGTTATATTTCTCATGTAGTGTCAGTCTACCTCTTCTAGTTGGGGCATTATCCTGAGAAGGCAGGTCATCGAAAATCAACGAAGCGGTATGCATGTACTCTACAGATTTCACCAGTGGAAGAATAAATGCCTCACTTAGTCCAAACCCTTCTTTTGCCATTACCCAGGTCATAATCGGGCGAACCCGCTTTGCATTGCCCTCTAAGCTGTAATTAACAGCCTTCTCCAAATCATTTTCAGGCGAATCCAGTCTTAAATAACGGTCTATTTGCCACTTGGTATCTTTCATAATGGATAAAAAATGTTCTTTCGCTTGCTTTTTTTTCCGTAAAGTATCTAATAATTGATCGCGCATTAATTTATCAAAAAAGGCTACATTTTTTGTTTTTTGAACGACTTGGTTTAGGACTTGATCAAAGCGGGCATCGAAGGAAATTTGCTGCATGATTGCCTGATAACGCTCCTTACCCAGCCGATCCTGCAAGCGTTGCAAACCATTAATCACACGGTCCAATATCAGGTTTCGTATCTCTGACTTTCCTTGATGAACCGTATGGATAAAAGAATAAATAACCGACCAGTACATCAGGAAGGGATTGCGTATTTCCGCCTGCTCATCCGCATAGGTTAGAAAATAGGTATACGGCGTCACACTCTGCAACGCTAAATCTTGCTGTAAATCCGTCAAATCATCTGACAATTGATTATAAATACCGTAATAAAATAGATTATCCTCCACTTGTTTGTCCTCGGAATAGGATTGAAAGGATCGCACGATGAGTCGCGAAGATGCTGATTTAAGAATGACTGGCACATATAACTGATGGTTTGTGTAGGAAGGATCATCCAGGCACTTGTTACGATCAATTTCCTGTGACTGAAAGAAAAGATAGGCATTATCTAAAAAGTCTTGCACTCGTTCAACTGGTTGATTATTCTTCAAAAAAGTAAACGCCTCCGCCAACTCATCATGTACCGCTTGAATCAAATCACGATTCTGCTCTTGCCAATCTTGAGCCTCAAGCGGAACAACCTCTCCAGTTAATAACGTTTGCCGAATAAAAAAACTGAAATTCTGTTTTTCTTGCGGAGATAAGATAGCTGCATCCAGTAGGTCATCAATAAATGGATACGTTAAACCATAATAATAACCAATACGTACCGCATGATCCAGCCGTTGCTGTCTTATATGCAACGATGTTTCATCCTTTAATTCTTCGATTTCGTGGATCACTACGCCTGCAATAATTTTAATCAATTTACGTTTGGCTTCTGCGGGATCCATACCTTCTGGCATTAATGTAGAAATATTGGATAACTTGTCTGTTACCCAGAAAAAAACAGTTTCCAGCGATTCTTGTTGTGCTAATCGGTATAATTCAGCTAAATCAAAGGACAGTCGCTGCTGCTTTTTTTTCAGGTAACCTTTCACGCTTTTGGTTATCTCTGCTATTCGTTTTTGCATAACTGGTGTAGTAACGTCTCGCCCTAAATCCCGTAAATAAATATAAGAAACACTGCGAAATAAGTAATGATCCAACATTCCAGCTCTAGCTAGTTGTGTAAGGAGTGATGGTCCAAGCTGAGAAGCACTCTTATCCAAGTTCACCCATATATTTTGTTTGGACTTTTCATATTGTTGCAAGTCATCTATCAAAGCATCGACGAAATGACTGGAGGTTGCTTGTGCTTGTAATGATTGAAAATAATCCTCTGCCTGCCGCAGCTTCATTTCATAATAGTGTTCACTCATGGTATAACCAATCCTTGTCGTTTTTTTCTTAGTATACCATGTTTAGATAGAAGTGAAAAAGCAGACAAGTTCGACTCGTCTGCTTGCTTACGTACCGCAAAAAGTCTGATAGGCTTCGTCAGGTGGATCAGCGGCATATGCTTCTTGCATTTCTGTATAGGCATAAGGATTTTGCATAATTGCCAACAGGTCATACAAAGGCTGATAATCATTATTGGACACTGCTTCGTCCAATACCTTTTCAACTAAATAATTCCTTGGAATAACAGAAGGATTATGCTGTTTCATAAGTTGATAAGCTTCTGTTACAGTCATTGACTGCAGCGCCAATTTACTTTGCCATTCTTGAAACCATGTTTGAAAGGCCTTGGCTTGAAACAATCTTGAGGCAGGATCAAATTGTAGAAGCGTCAAGGCTCGAAAAGTATTGGTAAAATCGGCACGATGCTGCTCCATTAAATTCAACAACCGCTCGATTAGCACCTTATCTTCATCCGTTTTATCTACGATCCCTAATTTAGCCCTCATACCATCCAACCAATAGGATTCTACCAAGCTTAAATAGTTTTGAATAACCTCTTTTGCTTGTGGAAGTGCCTTTTCCTCCTCTTCATCGATCAGTATTAACAAAGATTCAGCAAAACGCGCCATGTTCCAAGCGCCTATCTCGGGTTGATTTCCATAAGCATAACGCCTCTCGAGATCAATCGAACTGAAAACCGTTTGGCGATCATAGCGATCCATAAAGGCACAGGGACCATAGTCAATAGTTTGCCCGCTAATGGCTACGTTATCGGTATTCATTACACCATGTATAAAACCAACCAACTGCCATTTTGCAATTAAAGCGGCTTGTCTTTCGGCCACTTTGTGTAAGAAGGACAAGTATTTATTTTCGTCCTCTGCAATTTCTGGATAATGCCTGTCGATCGTATAGTCCGCTAGTGCCTGCAAATCTTGTTTGCTTCCCCATTGGCGCGCATATTGAAAGGTACCAACACGAATATGACTGTCCGCTACCCTTGTCAGTACTGCGCCCGGCAAGACCTCTTCTCGATATACCTTTTCCCCAGTGGTGGCTACCGCTAATCCTCGGCTAGTTGGCACACCCAGTCCATGCATAGATTCACTAATCAAATATTCTCGAAGCATAGGACCCAATGCTGCCCGTCCGTCTCCACCCCGTGAATAAGGGGTTCGCCCAGCACCTTTTAATTGGATATCATACAATCTTCCATCGTCGGCTTGCTGCTCACCTAGCAGGACAGCCCTTCCATCCCCTAACATGGTGAAAGAAGCAAACTGGTGACCAGCATATGCTTGAGCAATTGGCTTACTTTCATCTGGCAACTGATTTCCTGTGAAAATGTCTGGAAGTTGACGAAGCAGGGTGTCATCCAACCCCAGTTCCTCGGCTAATGTCTCATTAAAGAGAACGATTTTCGACTGCGCTACTTCGGTCGGACCAACGGAAGAATAGAAAATATCAGGAAGATCCTGATATTTATGACGTAAATGCCATCCTGGATTCTGGTCGGTTATCATTTGTATCACCTCGTAAATTTAATGGCGTTTTTGACGTTAAGCTATTATATTTCTTTTAGCATAACATACCACTGTTTGTCGTTACTATTCATGAGATTTGATTGCGGAATGACTACCAAAGCAGAGAAAGGTTACTTTTTTGTCCTGTTTATCGATTGTTTGATCATTCACTTTTTAACCACACACGATAGATAAATTGAATATTCGGTATTGGATAACCCTTGCTTTAACAGGAACAAGATAAGCGATGATCCTATCAACAAAACCACCATTCCCATTCTAAAACATGGATGTGAAAATAATCTCGTGAAGCATGTAAACGTAGTGAAAGAGGAGTTGGAGTGGTTCCCAATTCTTTTTTCTTGAAAAATAAGAAAGTATAAAATTCTGAGTATGAAAGGATGTGGACCGATTTTGATCTTGAACGAATGGTGATACCGATAAGATGTATGATGTAAAGTATCTAGTTCCATTATTCCATGTAGTAAAGTTGATTGTTTGTCAATGCTAGGAAACGCTCCGGAAATAGGTTCCGCTTTCCGCGAGCTTGGCTCAGCCTCCTCGTCAGCAAAGATCGCTTCCTGCGGGGTCTTCACACTGCGCTTTTCTCGCAGGAGTCTCCACCTATTTCCTCCGCTGGGTAGTAGCACTACAATCGAATGGTTGCGAAGATGAAGTGTTCCAGACACTATATTTCTGCCAATAAGCAAACCGCATAACCTTTTTCTGAGAACGGTTTGATCCTACGTTATGACTTTTATATTTGTAGCATGATCATTACGCAACCGAAGAATCAGCTGACGATTTTCTCCTTTTGCTACAATACTGTCTAGGTACCTAGAACCCTTCATTCTAGCAGTAACAACCATTGTTATACTTTTACCTAGCGGAGGGAATATGCGAAGACTCCTATGGGAACAGGACGAGCTGAAGATCCACTAAAAAGTGCTTTTCTTTTTAGTTAGCTGAAGCCGTCCCCATGGAAAGCGCAGCATATTCCCGCAGCGCTCGCCTAGCACAAAAAAACGGGCAAACTCACCACTAAAGAAAGCAAACTACTTTACATCATCCATCTTATCGGCAGTTCATTAACTTCTTTGAGTGGTCGGTAAAGGACCGGGCGAATTTTGCCCGGTTTTTCTTATTATCTTTTGCTCATGCCTAAAGTTATTTAAACCAACTTATTAAATGTCATTTCAATTTAAATCTTCATGTTCTAATAAATAATCCGTAAACGAGTCAAATGCTCCAACAAAACGATTTAAACCTTTTATATGATAAAAAGTGCATGTTTTATCATATTCGTATATATCATTAGCCGGTGAATATAAAAAAACTCGTTTTCCCAGTCCAAGAGCAATCCCTAATTCAATGTGACTCCCTTTACCTCCTGGCAATAGAATAATGAAAAAATCTGCATTCATTACCCCTTCACGTTCTTTTTCTCCAATATTAGATAACCTCTCAAAAGAATTGGCTTTTTCATTTTGAGTCCAATCATAAGTATAGGTATAACCTCTCTGCTTTAATTTATTAGCAAGTTCTTTTACCTTTTTCCTATTTTTAAAACTTGAGGCTATATAAAAATGCACAGCAACTCCTCCTTATCAATTATCTCGATTTAGATATCTTTTAAAATCAGAGGAAGTTGGCTTATGGAATCAATCACTTTATTCGGTTCAACTTTGACTTGACTCCCATTTACTTCCGCATATTTTCCTGTTTTAACAAGAATCCCTGTAGCACCAACGCCCTCTGCCCCTAGTATATCTGTTGTCTGGTCATCACCTACTACAGCAGTTTCTTCCGCTGTTACCCCAAGCTCATCAAGTGCTAAGGAGAAATATTGCTTACTGGGCTTTCCTAATACGTATGCCTCCTTGTTCGAAGCGTATTCTAACATCTGGACAAAGGAACCGGTATCCAGATTATAGCCATTCTCCCTAATAAAATATTTCCCTTTTTGCAGGGCGATAATTTCCGCACCAGCCATAATATGTTGGAACGCCTTATTCAGAACTTGATAATTCATTTGATCACGAAAATCACCAACCACTACATAATCTGCCGATGTCTGTTCCACAGCATAAGGCGCAACTACTTTCTGCAGCGCTGAGCTAACGAGAAAATACCCATTCTTTGAGTCCTGTTTTTGGAAAAATCGCAACATGGCAGTTACTGGAGTGAAAATCTCTGCTTCCGTAATATCAAATCCCATTTGCTGTAGTTTCTTTTCCATGTCCTTCGGGGTTTTGGAATCTGTGTTAGTCAGAAATCGTAATGGAATCCCAAGATCTTTTACATGCGCTATTGCTTCCTTTGCCCCTGTAATCGGTCTGTTTTTGAAATATAACGTACCTTCTAGATCAATTAATAATGCCTTCACCAACACTTTCAGCCCCTTGCTAATACCTTACTAGTTTGAATCGCTATCAAAATTACTATTTCCGATAAATCAACCGCTCTCCTGCAGTAAACATATGAAACTTCTGATCTGGATAGTGTGAAAAAAGATAATCAACAAAATAGGCTGGATTCTCACTGTTTTTCGGCATCATGTCAAAATGATTGGGGATAATCAAATCTGTTCCAACGGCTACACCAAAATCGGCCGCTTCTCGATAGTTCATGTTACCAATCAAACCTTTATCCGTACGCGCATAATCTCGACCATTGATCGGCAAAAATGCAACATCAGGCTTTAAGGCTTGTACCTTTTCCAAAATTTCTTTGGTTGCAACGGTATCTCCACTATGAAAAACACGCACACCATTCATTTCAATAAAATAGCCAAAATAATAGGGATTCCCTTCTTCATCCCGTTCATACTCAGTGTGGGCTGCCTCTACAGGAGTAATTCTTATCTGATTGATCTCAAAGCTTGATTCATCTGCCACTCGAATCAATCGATCAATTCCCTGTTCACTAAGCTGATCGGCATGAGAAGCAGGGGCTGCGAATTTCGTCTTTTCGGACACCTTCGCTATGGGCTTTAACGTTTCTAAATCCATGTGATCCGCATGAAAATGTGTAATAAGTACCGCGTTGATATCTTGCAATTGCCTTGGCTCTAGTGGTGGCGCAAAGCTTCTTTTTCCATCTGAATCTGGATTGCCTGTCTCAATCGAATAGGTTAGATAAGGATCAATGCAGAGAGTTGTATCCTTATCCTTCAGAATAACGCCAGACTGACCCAAGCTCCATATGGCTACTTCATTTGAATACACCTCTGTTGATTGGATTTCTTTAGTAAGTTCACTGCCTTGTTTATAAACCATTCTGTCACCTGCCCTTTCTTCATTGATAATTTTTATCTTACCGAATATATAGGACAAATACAATAACTAGCTATATCATTTTCAGCAATAAAAAGCCTAGCACCGTCAACATATCGCTACTAGACTTAGGTTTTAATAAATGGTTATTTCATTTACTAAGCAAATCGCTAATGGATCTCAAGATTTCCCCGTTTCTACTTACGATGATAACTTAAATCTGCTCCATTTGTCGCAATCACTTGTTTATACCATTCAAAGGAATCTTTCCTAGAACGTTCCATCGTTCCATTTCCTTTGTTGTCACGATCAACATAGATCATGCCATAACGTTTTTTCATCTCTCCGGTTGTAAAGGAAACTATATCAATAATTCCCCAAGGAGTATACCCCATCAAGTCCACTCCATCATAAATCACGGCCTCTTCTAATGCCTCAATATGGGAACGTAAATAGTTAATTCGTGCCTCATCATGAATCGAACCATCGGCTTCTATCGTATCGATCGCTCCGAAACCATTCTCAACGATAAACATCGGCAATTGATAACGATCATAGAAGCGATTAAGCGTATAACGCAATCCAGTCGGATCGATCGCCCAGCCCCAGTCACTGGTTTTGATATATGGGTTTTCCACTCCATGTGGCAAACCGCCATTTGTTACATCAGCCGAATCATCCATCACATCACCGCTTTTTACAGTGGTAGACATATAATAGCTAAATCCAAGATAATCGACAGTTCCTTTTTGTAATATTGCCTCATCATCAGCTTCCATCACGATATCATAGCCTTTACGCTCAAATTCCTTCTTGGCATAGCTTGGATAATATCCGCGCACTTGCACATCTGGGAAAAAGTAACGATCACGCATATACTCCTCAGCAAGCATGACATCTTCCGGATTGGATGAATAAGGATAAATTGGCACATGGGAAACCATCGCACCAATTTGGAAAGCTGGATTAATTTCTTTCCCTTTAGCAACAGCTAAAGCACTTGCTACTAACTCATGGTGCGCCGTCTGGTACATCACTTCTTTGGCGTCTTCGCCTTCTTCAACGGTTACACCTGAATTGGTCCACAAAAACAGTGGATTTCGGACGTCCATTTGATTATTAATCTCATTGAAAGTCATCCAATATTTCACTTTATCCTTATAACGATTAAAGCAAACCTCGGCAAACTTGGCAAAATAATCTACTACTTTCCTATTGCGAAAGCCACCATATTCACGGGCTAGGTGTAATGGCATTTCAAAGTGTGATAAGGTAATCACTGGTTCAATACCATACTTGATCAGTTCATCAAAAACATTATCATAGAATTGTAATCCAGCTTCATTAGGCTCTGCTTCATCCCCTTTAGGGAAAATACGGCTCCAGCCTATTGATGTCCGTAAACATTTCAATCCCATTTCGGCAAACTTCGCAATATCTTCTTTATAATGATGATAAAAGTCGATCGCTTCATGATTAGGATAAAATTCTTCAGGTTCCACTTTATCGGTAATTCGCCTGGCTACACCATTTGCTCCCGCGGTTAACACATCTACTACACTAGGTCCTTTTCCATCAGCATTCCATCCACCTTCGAATTGATGAGCAGCTAGTGCGCCACCCCATAAGAAATCTTCAGGTAATTTACTCATATCATATTCCTCCTATTTTACAATCGTAAATAATTTGTCTCCAGCCGTTACTTGTTGGACATCTTCTGACACTATTTCTTGAAACTCACCCATGTTTGTTACGATAATCGGGGTAATTGTTTGTAATCCTTTATCTTTAATAAACGCCTGGTCAAACTCTAGTAACTCATCGCCTTGTTGTACTTCTTGACCGTCTTCCACTTTTACTTGAAATGGCTCCCCATCCAAACCAACAGTATCTAACCCTACATGTAGCAATATCTCTACACCTGTTTTAGTTTGCAAACCGATAGCGTGTTTCGTTGGTGCTATCATGGCCACCTTACAGTCAATTGGTGCATATAGTTTATTATCAATAGGATCGATGGCAATTCCTTGACCCATGGCACCTGAACTAAATACTTCGTCAGGCACATCACCAAGCTGGATTACTTTCCCTGTTAATGGCGCATGTACTTCTTCTTCGTTAGGTGCAGCTTCTTGGCTAGAGGCACCCGTATCTGTCGCTTCTGTTGATCCTTGTTCTGCTGCTAATTCCTTACTTCCTTCTTTCGCCGTATCTTCTCCATAACCAAAGATTTGTACAAGAATGATTGGTAACACAATAGCAATCGCCGCACCAAGTAAAATACCGAAGATTGACATTGGGTACTCATCCATATTAATGGCATTCACAATCGTTATTGGCCCTGGCAAGCCAGCATAGGCAAAATAATAGGGATTAAAGAAGCTGGCTGCAATCGCACCTACGGCACCTGAGATACATCCATAAATAAACGGTTTCTTAAAGCGCAGTGTGACCCCATAAATTGCTGGTTCTGTAATACCAAAGATTCCCGTAATACCAGCAGAGGTACTTACTGTTTTTGTTTCACGATTTTTTGTTTTTAGCACAACCCCTAATACAGCACCGACCTGCGCAACAACAGCAATCGTTTGATACGCTTGAAAGGAGTCCATCCCATATTGTTCAAAATTGGAAAGTACCATCGGCGTAATCCCCCAATGCACTCCAAAAATAACAAGAATCTGCCAAAACGCACCGATTATGGCGCCTGCTAACGGTGGAAATGCTTCTGCTAAAAAGTTATAACCATTAGCAATGCCATTTGCACCCCAAGTAGATAGTGGTCCAATGACTAATAAGACAACTGGCACCATGATGACAATACTAAAAAATGGTACAAATAATGGTCGTACCACCTCAGGCATTTTCTTGTTAAGGAACTTTTCTACATACGATAAGATCCAAACCAAGAATAATGGCGGCAATACAGAAGATGTATATGTTGTTTCTGATAAGGCAATTCCTAAGAAGGTGATTGTTTCTCCACTTGAAATCCTGGACGCCATATCCGCCCATTCCGGTGTAACCAAAGCCGCTGTCGCCGCAACGGCAATATAAGTATTGACTTTAAAGTGTTTGGAGGCCGTTATCGCGATAAAAATCGGCAAGAACGTAAACGGGGCCCAAGACATAAAGCTGAATACTTCATACGTTCCAGTTTCTCCAAAGGCAGGAAAGATCAAATTAATTAAGATAAGCGTACCTTGTAAAATACCAGCCGCAGCCAAAATATACACAAATGGCGCGAATACCGCTGACATTGTGGCAATGACACGGTTAAGAATCGTCCCTTTATTTTCATTTTCACCGTCGCCCGCTTCGAAATCGGCCTGACTGGCAAGTGCGTCATATACCTCGCCAACGTGCTGACCAATGACGACTTGGAATTGACCACTATTTTCTACAACGGTGATAACACCAGGCATAGCACTTACTTTTTCTTTAGCTTTTGGATCGGTATGTTTTAAAACAAGGCGTAATCTGGTCGCACATCTTGTTGCGCTTTCCAAGTTTTCCTCTCCACCAACCGCTTCTAAAATATCACCGGCTAGCTTGGTGTAATCTCTCACTTTTTCCGCCATGTCTCCGTACTCCCTTCAGGATTTTATACAAACATTATAATTGTACCGTTATAATTAGTCAATACATATATAATGTCATTGTTCATTTTTTGTTTTGTCTATTGGGTTTAACGTATGATATAATTTTACTAGTTATCCATAGAATGTGAGGTATCATCCATGTTGAAATACCAACAAATCGCCAATCAAATCGAACATTATATCGAACAGCACCAACTTCAACAGGGATCTAAGCTGCCAGTCTTAGAAACCTTGATGGAAAATTTTTCATCAAGCAAGAGCACAATTATCAAGGCACTAGATTTATTAGAAAAAAAAGGGTTGATTTTTCAGGTTCGAGGCAGTGGAATTTTTGTAAGACGAAAAAGCCGGCGGGGGTACATAAACCTATTATCTAACCAAGGGTTTAAAAAAGATTTAGAAGAATTTGATATTACCACGGAAATGATAAGCTTGGAGATAGTAAAGCCCACACAAGAAGCTGCCGATAATTTACAAATTGCGAAAGATCAAGATGTTTACCATGTCAAACGAATTCGCTATATCAGTGGTCAGACTCTTTGTCTAGAGGAATCTTATTATGATAAATCAATTGTCACCTATCTAAATAAGCAAATTGTAACCGAATCGATTTTTGATTACATTCGCGAAGGATTAGGTTTGAATATTGGTTTTTCCGAAATGTATATTAAGACAGGGAAGCTGACAGATGAGGAATCAGAATACTTAAAGCTGCCTACAGCTGATCCTAAGCTAATTATGGAAAGTATTTTCTTCCTTGCCAATGGTACGCCATTTGATTTCTCAAAAGTGACCTATAATCATGAACAATCACAGTTTTTTCTACTTGGAACGGGGCTTTAAGAAGCATATTGATGAGGTTTTAGCTGTATCTCGAAGAAATAATCCCTCAGCGCCTGATAAGCGCATTGGAGGGATTATTTTGCATGATGATTGACACTTAAATTGTATCATTATATAGTGGAGCCCCTGGGCCAATTGGAATTATTTTCAAACGGCTTGTTTCTTTAATAAACACGCTTTTGTATTCTTTCTCCCCTTCAGGAGATACCAAGAGCATCACCCGTTTTCCTGGATTGTCTTCCACTATTTGTTGTTCTAATTGGTCTAAATCGATATGCTGAGCCAATACCTCTGTCTCGGGGAATGGATCTGCTTGATTAGTCTGTTCTTCGTGTTGATTTTCTATATTCGTTTCCTCATTTGTACGAGCCTCGTCCTCGGCTTTCGATATTTCATTCTCTTCTACCGTTGATTGCTCCGTTGAGTTTCCTTCTGTTTGACCTTCTATGTCTGTCGTATTAGTTGAGCTACATGCTGCCAGTAGGATCGCAAGCATGGATACAGTCATAAGATGTTTCATGTGTTTATTGTCTCCTTTCTTCCCTTTCTAACGATTACTTTACAGTATAAATTCTCAAATTCTGCTGAGAAAAAACTAAGAATTTGATGAGAATGTCCATTTTTTAGAATCCTGACGCCTTCCATAAGCATGCTATTACTTGTTAAATATGTAGAACAATTCCTGAGCGCAGACTAACCATGGAGGCTGTATAAAAAACCCGTGCACTCCTACTTTGAATGCACGGGTTCCTCTTTATCTTAAATGTTCTATTGCTGCTCTTTCAATGGAAAGTCCTTGTTTATACCGTTCCATAAACTGTTCAAAACCTGCTACTTCTTGCGGTTCAACTGAAATAGTGGTTACTTCTTGATCGGCAAATACCTTTTCTTTTAAAAACAATTCTAGCGTCTCGCCCTCTTGCTGGTGAATCATGTAATTTCCGAGTAAGGCAATGCCCCAAGCGCCTCCTTCACCAGCTGTTTCCATTACTGATGTAGGTACGTTACATGCTGCTGCCAGTATACGCTGAGCTACTCCTTCTGTCTTAAAGATTCCGCCATGCCCCAGCATTTCATCTAATGGAGCCTTCTCCTCTTTTAACAAAATATCCAAGCCAATCTTCATCGCGCCAAATGACGTCATTAAATGAGTACGCATAAAATTGGCTAGATTAAACTGGCTGTCAGAATCTCGTACCACGAGTGGCCGTCCTTCTTCAAAATGAGTCACATGCTCCCCAGATAAATAACCGTACGACAATAATCCTCCGCCATCAGGATCCCCTTCTAACGCCTGGTGGAATAAAGTACGATACAAGGTATCACTATCAATATCCACTCCTACCGCTTGAGCAAATTCTCCAAACAAGCCAACCCATGCATTTAGATCAGAGGTACAGTTGTTTGAGTGGGCCATAGCTACTAAACTACCAGATGGTGTGGTTACTAAGTCAATCTCTGGGTGAACCTTAGACAAATTCTTCTCCAGTACAACCATCGCAAAAGCCGAAGTGCCAGCCGATACATTCCCGGTCCGTTCGGCAACACTATTGGTCGCCACCATACCTGTCCCTGCGTCTCCCTCTGGAGGGCATAATGGTATACCTACTTCCAACTGACCGCTCACATCTAATAATCTTGCACCCTCTTCCGTTAACCTGCCCGCTTCTTGACCAGCTACGAATACCTTTGGCAGTACTTCTTCCAGCTTCCATGGCAATTGTTTTGGTGCAATAAGCTGATTAAATTTATCAATCATTCCCTGATGAAAGCCCTTTGTCTCAAGATCAATCGGGAACGCACCTGATGCTTCCCCAACTCCGAGTACTTTTCTCCCGGTGAGTTTCCAGTGCACATATCCGGCTAATGTCGTGATAAAGTCTACCTCTGCTACGTGTTCCTCTTGATTCAGGATCGCCTGATAGAGATGAGCAATGCTCCAACGTTGTGGAATATTATAATTAAAATGATTCGTTAGTTCCTCGGAAGCTTGCTGTGTAATATTATTTCTCCATGTGCGAAAAGGAACAAGCAGCTGATCCTGTTTATCAAAGGCTAGATAGCCATGCATCATTCCACTGAACCCAATCGCTCCGAGTTTTTTCAAGGTGACACCGTACCGCTCTTTTACATCCGCAGCCAGATTGCGATAACTATCCTGTACTCCTTTCCAAATCTCATCGATACCGTAAGTCCAGATATTATCAATATAACTGTTTTCCCAATCATGGCTTCCGGAAGCAATGGATTGATTCTCTTCATCAATCAATACGGCTTTGATTCTAGTAGACCCCATCTCAATACCAAGTACGGTCCTTCCATCTTCAATCGCCTGATTTAACTTCTCATTCATTCTTTATTCCTCCATTCCTTTTAAACAATCACGCATTGCTTTCCCTTTAATCTATTGAGAAAGTCCTTTGTTCATTGCCTGTAAATCGGTTGAAAAAGTAAGCCTTTGCAACAATTCGTATGCACAACTATGTATCATAATTTAACTTCATAAAATGGGAAGTTTGTTACTTATAAATATACCATTAAATCCTCACTAACGTCAATTCTACAAAATGTACGTACATGTATATTTATTAAGAAAGTACCCATTCCTTTACTATAAAATTCATGAAGTGTTCACTTTTTTGATCAATAAACATGTTTATAAAAGCTTTTCCAATTGTTTGTTACCCCTTGGTAACGTTATAATATAGTAGAAGATCTTTTTTAGGAAAGGAGAAAATATCATGACGAAACAGGCGCAATTACCACCAAAAACCTGTTCCATCGAAAGACTTGTGACCAATCCACCTGATGTGAAAAAAGTCTTAACCGGCAAAAAAACGGCGACAAGACGTAATGGGCGCTATGCCGATATAGGTGAGGTAATGACCTTAGAAAATAAAAAATTTGTTATAGATAATGTCTACCAGCAAAAATTGGGCGAACTAACCGATGCCCATGCACAACGAGAAGGATTTGCTACATTGGAAGAATATAAAGAAGCTATCCTTTCTCTACATCCTGGTATGCCCTGGCTCCCTACAATGAGAGTCTGGGTTCACGAATTCAGCCCATTATCCTAAACAGGGAACTCCGAATAAACGGAGTTTCCTCTTTTTTTATCGATGATGTTCTTCTGCTTCTGCATCTGCCTTAGTAGGTTGGACCGTGCCATAAGGATGGTGGGGTGGCGCATAAATAGAATATAGCTTTAATGGGCTTTCTCCAATATTAATGACGTTATGCCATGTACCTGCTGGCACCAATATGGCATAATCCTCGCAGACAAATTGCTGGTAATTCAGGTTGTCTTGACGGTCTCCCATCAACACTAATCCTTGCCCTTGTTCCAAACGTAAAAATTGATCCGTACTCGGATGGATTTCTAATCCAATGTCATCTCCTGGCGCAATGCACATCAAGGTTAGTTGCAAATGTTCTCCAGTCCAAAGTGCCGTTCGATAATTTTGGTTTTGCATTGTCGCCTCTGCGATATTGACAACAAAAGGTTGCTTGCCAAAGTCCGTTTTCGGTTGTCTGTTTGGCAGAAGATTAGTCTCATCATACATCGGATAATACTCAGCTGGATAATACATAACCGACTCCTTTCCATTACATTTTCATATTATTCTATGTATTGGCCTAGTTAATCGTTACCGCTTTTATGGTATATCGTGATTGTTGCAATATTTTAGGATGTCCATTATATCTCGATGGTATGCTCCTTCCTATAGTTACTCGGTGTGCTGTCAACATATTTCTTAAACACCTGATGAAAATACCTACTATTTTCATACCCAACCATGTTCGAGATTTTGTCTATCTTATAGCTCGTGGTTCTAAGGAGTTTTTTTGCATGAGTCATTCTGATTTCCAGCAAGTATTCTGATATCGTCATACCAACTTCCTTAGAAAATAAATGACTAAGATAGGAAGTATTCATATCAAATTCAGCTGCTACATCGATTAATTGGATTGGTTGTTGATAATTTTCATTTAGATAAGCTTTAATTTCTTTGATTAACTTGGCTCTTGGGTTGATCCTTTTTGTTTTTATAACATTACTAACTCGGCTTACCATTTCCTTTAAATAGATTTGATATTCAGAAATAGTTATCAAGTGGCTATTAGATAAGAAAGGGGCATTCAAAATGTTTTTTAGTATTACGCCATATGTCTCTTCTATATATTTACTGTAATGATCGATAAAGGTATCACTTATTATTTTCACTTCAGATGGGTCAGGCTTGGTTTCTTTCAACAACAAAAACAGATTATCTATCCATGTAGCAATTGCCTGACTATCTAATGATTTTCTTTTAAACAACATTGTCATCTCTTTCATATAATCCTCTGATTGAAAGATAAACACTTGGTTTATATCATTAAAAAAAGAATAGGCTCGTTGCCAAAAGAATGCCCACTCAAAAGCAACTATCGACTCTTTATAAGAACAGGAAACATCTGTTACGCCTTCGTAAGTACGCCCTATTCCTAAGCCTGTTTGCTGCTTCATTTCGTTATCAATGATTGAATGTATTTCATAAATATCTTCCTTTACTAAGCCCTGCTTTTTTTTATTAAACACTAAAAAATAAAAACGTTGCTCCAGCGAATAATGATACACGTGCTCATTTGTAACTGCTAGTCTCTCTTTCATTTTCAGAATGACCTTCTCTATTTTTTCATCTCCTAAAGCATACTGATTTTCAAACCCAAGACAGACTACGAAATAGTAAAAATTCTCAGCATTAGCGAACATAAGATTGTTCATTTCCATGCCAAGCATTACATCAAACATTTGCTGATGAATCATCTCTTGTTTGTATTGATCAATGGAATCTATTTTCGCCCTTTCACTTCTTGCTATTGCCTTTTCAATAACTAAAAGTATATCCTGAACATTAACTGGTTTTACAAGATAATCAATAACATCAAGTTTAATTGCGCTCTTAGCATAATTAAATTCGGCATGACCGCTAATAATAACAAAAATCGTATTGGGTAATTCCTCTCTTACTTGTTCGATTAGTTGAAATCCGTCTAGCCCTGGCATTCGGATATCTGTTAAGACAATATCAGGTTTTCTTTGCAAAATAATTTCTAATCCATGTAATCCATTCGTTGCAGTGCCTAAAATATTAATTTTATGTTCTTCCCAGTCCACTACAGATGTTAAGCCATCTATAACGATTTCCTCATCATCGATAATAACCATACCGTACATGGCAGACACTCCTATTAAGAATTAATGCTTGCTTTTACTATAATGGTAGCAGTTGTGCCTTTGTTTATCTCACTCTCTATTGTTAAACCATAATTTTCTCCATAAAATAGCTTGATACGATGGTCAATATTTTTCAAGGCATACCCGCTTGAGTGGATTAAAGGTTGATGTTCGAATCCAATACCATTATCTATAACGGCAATACACATGATACCTCCCTTCAAACTCGCAGATATTTCTAATTTTTTGTTATCTGTTTTCATAGATAAACCATGGGTAACAGCATTTTCTACTAGCGGTTGTATTAATAATTTTAATATTCGATAATCTAACAATTCCTCTTCGATGTCATAGGTGATATCTAATGTGCCATTGTATCTTACATTCATGATCTGTAAATATTTTTGAATTTGAATGATCTCATTTCTTACTGTTGTGATATGATCACCGTTATTCAACACTAATTTATAATATTCAGACATATTCAATGCCATATCCGCAATAGGTTTTACCTTGTTCTTTTCTGCTAACCAATAGATCGAATTCAATGTATTATACAAGAAATGAGGATTAATGTGGTTTTGCAGCGTAATTAACTCTGATTCTTTCGCTTGCAGCTTGGTTTCATACAGCTGTATAAGTAAGTCATTATTTCTATTATATAAATAAATAAGCCGGTTCCCTATTTTTCCTATTTCGTCCTCGATATCAAAACTGATATGTTCGATTTTTTCTTTCCTATCTTCCATCTTATTCGTTATATTAGATAGTACAGTTAACTGCTTCGTAATTTTTTGTGTAATCAAAAAAGCGCTAACTATAGCAATAATAAAAGCTATCAATATTAATATACTGGTAATATTTCGTAGATTTACAGCTTCCTTAATCAATTCTTGATACAAGGTTGCACTAACAATCCGAAAGCCTGATTGTTGATTAATACGCGAATTAATGATGTAAGTGCGGTCGTCTATTTCCTTTTTAATCATGCTATTATCTTTTAACTCAGGTAATATCGCTGCTATCTGAGCATCCGATAAAATGCTGGTATCTTTATTGTACAAAATTGTCGAATCAGCATTTGCCACTGCAATATTACCTGTTGTCTCTAAATTACTAAACATATCATGGAAAACGTCTTCATCAAAATTAATCACTAAAATTCCAATTGGATTAAAATTATTAATATCATTTATTACTTTACCGTAAGTAATAGAACGGCTTTCTTGAAGCAAATAAAGATCATTTCTATTAAAAAAAATACCATTTCCGTTATTTTGCACTATTTTTTCAAAAGTCTCAGTGGATTGTATGGAATGATAAATATTGAAGGCATACTTACTTTCTCCACTAGTCTTTATCATATGCTCGACATGTTGATTACCTATATATACACCATTAATGTAACTTTTATTATTTGTAACATTCGCTAACAAATCATTAGTTGCTGTACGCGCCGCATATGATTCATCTTTTTGTTGTTTTAAAAAACTTTGAATATCGTTAGATCCTAATAATATGTTACTAATACTTTCAAAGTCATGTATAAATGTGGTGATATTCCAATCTGCAATATTCAATAGATTATTCGTGGTAGTTGATATATTCTTCTCAGCCATGTTGCTGAAATAATAAAAACTAAAGAAGGTAATTAAGATTAATGGAATTAAGGAGGAAAACGTGCCTAATAAAAATATTTTTCGATTTATTGATGGGCCATTTGTAAACAATTCTAGTTTCTTCATTATCATTCAAGCCTATCCCTCCTGTGATTAAAAGAATATATCATTATTTAGTGTTGGGCTGATTCAAACAAGAGATTCTAACTAGTGCATAGAATTAGTGGACATGAATCAAGACGTCGGCAACCATTGACTTCGATCCATATCCACCATTCCATATAACCTTCTCGTAAAATACAGCTAATCAAACATCAATCACTTAATTTTATTTCAATAGTTACCATTCCTAAGTAAATATTTGGAATTATACGTACTCACAAAATTCTATTTTTTCCTTATTCGGTCCTTCTATAACAAAGTAACGAATTCCATTTTCCCAAAAAGGTAAATACTCGACAGATTTGCTTACATTACTCCAGCCTTTACGTTGAACAAAATTCCAAACTTCTTGTACGTCATTCACGTTCAATGCAAAATGATTAATACTCCCATCACTAAGAACCGCCCGTTCTTCATATAGTTCAATGATAAGATCATAAAGCTGGACAAACGCCACATTTGGATGCCGACTATCCTTTTCCTTTTTATACACCACGGAAAAACCTAACTCATGATAAAAAGCTATTGACTCATTTAACGAATAGGCAGGAATACCAATATGTTGTAATCCTGATACCTGATTTGTGAGCATCGTTAGCAACACCCCTTATTAGCAATATGGTACAGTACCTTTATCAGTGTTATTGGTTCTTTAATTCTTTTGACAAATTAGATTCAGCAGCAATCTGCAGATCTCCTTCAACTACATACACGGAAAGGGCTGTACCACCTTTATTATACATCCTAACATTCAATGCTACACCATCAATATAAAGCGTTGCAATCGTGTCATCTACAATCAATTGAATATGATACTCTTTGTTGGCCTCCAATTGAATAGGTCTTTCCAACCCTTTATCAAAGAATCTATTCCATGGCTGATTTGGGGTTTTATCAAAGGTTAATCGATTTTCTCCTACACTTAAATTATATTGATAGGAGTCACCAGTAGTTTCATTTTCGAATAATTGCAGACCAAATTCTCTCGTGCCTGCTGAAAATTTAACCGTAGTCTCAAACTTAAATAGATCTCCTGTATGGTTACTCAAAGTTATTTTATGACATCCGTCTCTTGAGGAAAGGTTAATACTGTCTGGATGCAATTTCTCTGGTGATTCGAAGGCATTATTCACTCCGTCAGGAATCTTCACCCCTAAAGATCCATCCGCACGTTGGTAAACTTCATGCACAACCAATGCACCACCCCATTGCCAGTTGTTAAGATCATCTTCCTCTTCTTTAGTGGCGACCCAGCCAAATAGATAACGTTTTTCACCATCCGAAAACGATCTTGCAGCATAATAAGCCCTGCCATCAAAGGCATCGTCAATGGGCGCTGTCCATGGACCATTTACATTTTTACTCATTCTATAAATTGTCTTACTTTTGTGACTGTATTCAGTTATAAGCTGATACCAATAGTCCCCCATCTTAAACATGTCAGGCATTTCATGCATAGAATAAAGATTTGGCGCCCATAAATCTCCTTTAAATTTCCACTCTTTTAAATCCTTTGAGGTGAAATATACTGTACATCCTGTCTTTACCTGTTCTCCTTCCAATTTTCTCGCCCCTAGAATCATGATATATTCTTGTGCCTCATCATCCCAAAATATAAAGGGATCTCTCCAATCATCTGGGTCGTAACCAGGTTGAGGTAAAACCAATTCCTCATCTATCTTCTTCCAATGTAATAAGTCGTCACTAACTGCTTGCATTAGTACTTGAGATGGTTTGCCTAATGCAGGATAATCTCTATTAAATCCTGTATACATGGCACAATAATGATCGTCAGCTTGATATACGCTTCCTGCAAATATAAATTGATCCTGTTCCTCGTTACCACCAGTTGGTATTGCTTCTCCTTTATCTTCAAAATGAACAAAATCTTTTGTTGTTGCTAAATCCCATCCAAATGGTTCACAGACAGGTAGCGGACCAGGATTTCTTCCGTCTCGCTGGTGATATAAATAGAATACATCATCTTTATAAAAAGGCATACAATCTCCAAACCAATATCCCTCTGGTTGATAATATAATTTATGCATCGTCTAAACATCCTTCCTTATAATATAATGATTTATGATTTAACAGCACCCGCTGTCATTCCCTTCATAATGTGCTTACTTAAGAAAAAGTACAGTAAATAAGTCGGTAAAATCGTTAATGTGATAGCTGCGTAAGTTTGCCCCCAATCGGTTAATCCATAATTCCCAACAAAATCACGAAGTCCTAGAGTAACCGGATACATATTGGGATCACTTATAAAAGTGAAGGCAAAAATAAATTCATTCCATGTAAATACACCAAATAAGGTAGCTACTGTAACAATGACACTCTTAGACATTGGCAGTACAATACTAAAAAACACTCTATATATGGAACAACCATCTATGGTTGCTGACTCAATTACTTCATTTGGAATATTCTTGAAAAATGAAACAAATAAATAGAGTGCCATTGGTAAACCAAATCCTATCTGTGGAAGAATCAAGCTTAAATAGGAATTTAATAAACCAATTTGACTGTATATTTGAAACAAAGGTATTAACGCTATTTGTAGAGGAACCATAATACCAATCAAAAAGAACATCAGCATTTTTTGATTGAACTTAAATCGTAATTTTTCAATAGCAAATGCCGCCATGGCAGATAACGTTAAAATCCCAATTAACACACCAATTAACACGATAATACTATTCAAAAAATACTGATCAATACTACTATTTTGTAATACGTTTTTGTAATTCATTAAATTAAATGAATCAGGTAATGAAATCGGGTTTGATGTTTGAAATTCCTCTAATGTTTTAAAGCTAGATAACACCACCCAGACCACTGGATAAAACGTTATCACAGTTGCCATTATAATCAAAAAGGTTAGTATTCCCTTTCTAGCTAAAAAAGGAAAACTATACGTTATTAGTTTATTATGTTTCTTTGAGTGGAACGTACTTATCGATTTCGACATTGTTGGATCACCCTTTTTTTCTGCTAAATAGGAATATAATAATAATCACTAAGAAACTTAGTGCAGCTATGAATACTGCAATGGCACTGCCATAACCATAAGATAATGATGTGAAGGCTTGTTTGTACATATAAGTTATCGTAAGCTCACTGGATGTTCCCGGACCACCTTGCGTCAACAAATATGGTACATCAAAAGCTTTCAGCGAACCATTTAGTACTAAAACCACACAGGTTATAAAAATTGGTTTAATCAAAGGCATCTTGATAAACCTAAGCATTTTCATCCCTGAAGCTCCATCTATCTTAGCTGCTTCAATAATTTCTTCAGGAATAGCAATTAAAGCTGCATAAAATATCACCATGTATACACCCGCATACCGATAACCCTCGGCAATTGTACCAGATAACAATGATAGATTCGGATCGGTTAACCATTCAATTTGCTGCCAATTCTCATTTAGTAATCCCAATGTATAATTCAATATTCCTAAAGGATTAATAGAATATATATTCGAAAATATTTCTGCAATGGCTACAGTTGAAATAATAACCGGAGTGAAATAAATGGTTTGGAATATCTCTCTTGTTGATCTAATATACGTTAGCAGCAGTGCTAAAGCCAAACCTAAAAAGATCTGAATAAATGTATTTAAAAATGTAAATTTCCCTGTATTCCAAAGTGTTTTCCAAAACACGGGATCTCCCAAAAATAAGGTAACATAGTTCTCTATCCCAATAAACTTCATTCCAGTTAAACCGTTCCAAGAGAAGAAGCTATACCCTAGTGACCATATTAATGGTAAAAAAACGGTTAACACATACACTAAAACTGCTGGAAATAAAAACAGAAAGACTGCTTTTTTATTACTTAAATATTTGTTCATGCCACTCCATCCTTATTTAAATTCGTCAATACAACACACGGTACAATTATTTGCCAAAAACAAACCCATACCAGTTTATTAAGATTGTCCCTCCAAATGTATGATGAATAAAACATCCAGAGGGGTTTCTTATCTACCTACTCATTGAAAAAAGCTGGTGCATTTTCTGCAATGGTTTGATCTAGACGCTCAGCAAACTCTTCCGGTGTAATCATTCCTAAAGCTAATTCGTTTGCAGCCACTCCCATTTCTTCCGTACTGGCTGGATCCAGCTTATCATCCCAAGATAGTCCACCGAGTTCTACCTTATCTAAATCTTCAGAAAAATCCACATAAAGTTGACTGGCATCTTCTGGTACATCGCCTATCATAGGAGACATAAAACCTTCGTCATTTGCCTTCTCATGATAATGTTCTACAAGATATTCAAAAAATCTTTTTGTCTCATCATCAAAGGTATCTGCATTAAACGCATAAGCTAACCCAGCTGTTACTGATGTATATGGGCCAGGATTCTCTTCGCCCGCTACCTCGGGAATAAAGAAATAATCTAATTCACCACTTTCATATTTCTCCTCGAATTGCGCAATTTCCCAACTACCGTTATAGTGTATGACTCCTTGGTCTCCTCCAATAAATTGATTGATAGAATCTGTATAGTCCGTGTTACTAAATCCAGTTTGAAACGCTTCTTTTTCGGATAAATCGTTAAGGAAGTTAAGTGCTTGCATACCAATATCGGAGGTTAATGAAGTATCACCGACCTTAAGACCATCCATAAATTCATAATGTGTTAAACGTAATGGAATATGCGATAAATATCTAATTAATTGCCATCGTTCCTTTCCAGCAACATTGATTGGTGTATAGTCTGCCTCCTTTAATTGTTGTACTACATCTAGGAATTCTTCAAAGGTCTCCGGCTCTTCTAAACCCAATTCATCAAATGGTTCCGTATAGTACCAAAACGCTTCACCGTATCGTCCTTCAGGAAACAGGTAAAGACTATCATCTTCAAATGAAAGAAAATCGATGACAGAATTATGAAAATCATCAAACCTACCAAATTCTTGTAAGGTTGCCTTGATATCAACCAATTTATCTTGCTCTACTAAAGTCTCAGCAATAGGTCCGTTAGGCAGTTTGAAAAAGTCCGGCATTTGATTACTGGCAATGTAAGTTTGTAATTTTTGAAAATATTGACTTTGAGTAGGAATCGATTCAATCTGCAACTCAAAATTCGGATTTACCTCTTCTTGATATTGCTCCGCGATCGATGTTACCACTCGAAAATCACCATTATTTTCATTCCCATTCGACATAAAACGAATGGTCTTAGCTGGGGACGCTGTATCAGCCTCCTGATTTTCTTCATTTGAAGAGCCATCTGTGTTATTGCTACAACCAATAATTACTAGCAGTAACATTATCATGATAGAAAATAACAATTTACCTTTCATAAATATCCTCCTCATATCTAGTTTCTCTTCCAGATATTTTACGTTTTAAACAGTAAATAATAAGCGCTTACATCTACTAATAAAATTGTACTTCATATTACTAACTAATTAAATTCTAAGATTTTTTTTAAATGTCAGATATTTTTGTTTTTTAATTACTAGCCCTTTCACTCATTTACTATGAAGCAGTAATTTCTACTTAGAATCTATTAACTTTCATATACTTTTTCCATGATTAATGATATATTGCAAGTAATCTTACCGAAGGATGTGCTTTTATGACATTACAACTACGGATCGACCTAAAACATGTCGAAAATCCAAAATGGCGAACATTACTTGTATCCGAAGAAACAACATTTGAAGAATTTCATATGTATTTGCAAGTAGCATTTGACTGGTCTAACTCTCATATGCATATCTTCAACCAAAAAAATCTGACAATTAGCCCGATAATCGAAGGAATTTTCGGTGAAGAAAATGATCTAGATGAAACAGAGGTTACTTTGGGAGCTATTTTGCAAGAGCCGAATGATCGGGTAAGCTATATCTATGACCTCGGTGATCACTGGGAACATGAAATCATATTGGAAAAACAATTTACTGCCTCTGAAGACCATCCTTTACCCGTTTGTATAGCAGCAGAGGGGGATGAAGAGCTTGAGGAACCAGAGCTGGAAGAATGGGACGAACAACTTGAACTTCCACTAGACACCGAGCAGTATTCAGAGAATGAGTTACTGTTGGATGATATTAACTTTATGTTAGAACCATTTCAAGAGATGGAGGAGGAGTATGAGTTAGAGAATGAGGAGATTTATCAACAAAAACATTCGCCTACGGAACAGGAATGGAACCTTCTGTTTGACTACATAGAGGAAATAAAACAATTAAAACCTTGGGAAACCTTAACAGATACGCAAATTGTCGGTATATGGTCTACTGAATTAGGAGACTATATGTATGCGTCGATTATGGGTAATGGCGAGGTTACGTATGGCATTAGCTTTTTCCCTGGCAGCAAAGCGCTTTTACAATTTTTTCAAAGCACGGAAGAGGAAGAGCCATCAATAGACTTGAGACAGCGTGCCATTACTGTTTACCTCAATAATCGTGACGAGCTGGAGCCTGAAGAATATGATTTAATTAAAAGTCTTGGCAGAAGCTATCGGGGTAAACATGAATGGCCATCCTTTCTCAGCTTAGCACCTAATAAAATGCCATGGATGATTGATCATGAAGAAGCACTCTTATTAATTAGTGTTTTACCCGTACTTCGTATAATGATTAAGGAATTGAAAGACAAAGACGTTCCAGAATCGGGAGATCATATATTTGCTGTTAATCAAAAAGGTCAAGATATTTATCTGTCCATTGATGATCTGATCCAAGAGGTCAATGAGTCTTTCGATGTCTCTTTAAACATACCTGAATTAGAAATAAAACGCCTAAAAAAAGAAAAATCACCATTAGCGCAAAACGTGGAATTAGGGATTGTTCCATTTCCAGAACCAGTGCAGGATACGCCAAACTCACGACCATACCTCCCTCATATGTTCGTAATGGTGGAACAAGAAAGTCAGTTGGTGATGCATTTTAACATTACTGAATTGGGAGATAGCATATCCGAATTGCAAGAAAAATCCTTTCACTTCTTGCAAAGCATAGAACAGTTACCTCAGCAGGTATATATGCGAGCAGATGATTATGCCGAAATCATCCGTCCTATTTTTGAAGCGTTAGATATTAGCTTGACAGTTGTAAATGAATTAGAGGGTGTTAACGTACTATTGGAAACGATGCTGGAGGATAAAAACAGTCCATTTTATGATTAGTCCTGTTATTCGATAAGGACTGTAGTACTTTTCCTGTTCCACAGTCCTTATCATGGTTTCTCATTCATTCGGTGTAAATCATGATTTTAATACTGGTATCTTTTTCATTTCTTGCCTTTTCTACGGCTTCTCTGGTATCTGATAAATAATACTTATCGGTAATCACTTCTTCCAGTCTCAAATCATGATTAGCAATTGCCTGAATGGCCGTCGGATAGCTATTGGCATAACGAAAGACACCATAGACATCATATTCCGAATCAACTAAGTGGGTAATATCAATAGGAACTTCAGAAACAGCTGGCAAACCGACCAATACGATTCTGCCTCCCCTTTTCGTAAGCGTTAATGCGTCTTGAACGGCTCGTCCATTTCCTGAGGTCTCAATCGCTACATCAATCCCAACACCATCTGTTATCTGTTCGAGCTCCTCTGCGATGTTATCCTGTGTAGGATCAAATACCTGAACAGCACCTAGCTTTTTGGCTAATTCTCTCCGAAAAGGCACGACATCGGAACAATATATTTCAGTCACACCAAAGATTTGAGCAGCCTTAATCGTCAATAAACCAATCGGACCAAGTCCCGTAATCAACAACTTATCATTAGGTTTTACCTTGCCTCGTTCCATTGCATGAATTCCTACCGATAAAGGCTCAATCAAAGCGCCTTCTTCATAACTCATTTGATCTGGTATCTTAAAGGCGAAATCACTGCGAATCGTGACATATTCAGACCACGCCCCATCAATTGGCGGTGTAGCCATAAAGCGTACCTCTGGACAGAGGTTATACCTGCCTTGCTTGCAATATTCACACCTGCCACACGTTACACCTGGCTCAACAGCAACGCGGTCGCCAACCTGTAAATCTGAAACCTCACTGCCTATTTCGACAATATCTCCTGCCAATTCATGGCCTAAGATAATCGGCTCTTTGACTTCATACCGGCCAATCTTGCCATGCTCATAGTAATGAACATCTGAGCCGCAAACACCGATACAATGCACCTTAATAAGTACTTCATCACTTTTTGGTTCAGGAATCTTAACCTTTTGGATCTCCATATCTAAGGGTTTATTTAAGACTGCAGCTTGCATCTTCCCCATTTCTCTTCACCTCTGTTCACTGAATGATGATTAGGTTACTCGTAAATCCCGTATGTCTTATTCACATCCTGTACAAAAATAATGCCATTACCTGGTTCCCCAATTTTCAAATCATCATAGATTCTTTTTATAATGAAATCGGTCGTCTCCTGCTTGGATAATATCATGACGATTTCTTTTTCCGGTTCGATATTCATGGCAAATAATTTACTTGTTTCATGAATACCAGAGCCACGTGCATTGATAATCGTGCCACCCTTTGATCCAGCTTTTTGTGCCGATTCAATCACATCCTCTGCTTTACCACGGTCCACAACAATCATGATATTCTGATACATGATTCCATCGTCACTCCTTTCTTCCTTGTCTCTTTGACAACTGCTTGTTCCGATTACATGATTCAATGACATGGTAAACACTATGCCATGATTGGGTTTATCAAAATGAAAAACCTTGTTTAAGTGTTGTAATGTCTTAGATGTCGTTTTCGGGTTAGAGATCATCATAACAACTTCCTTACGAGTATCGGTAATCGACATCATTTTCAATAACTTATTTTGAATGGTTCCTTTGCCGATACATAACGTCCCACCTGAAACTCCACACTTCTTTGCTTCTTTTAATACTTTACTTCCTAATCCGAATCGGACAATGACATGAATCAGCTCAAATTGGCTGACCACTTTATCGGGATTCATGGTTCGGTATACCCCCTTTACGTGATTTCCATTTGAATACTAAGCCCAGTATCTGCAAAGTGATAAGTGGCGTTAACGCAACCATTGCAATCATACCAAAGCCATCAACGATCACATCAGCTCCTTGAATTGCGTCTGCTGCACCATGCGTAAAGGCTAGAATAAACGTTGCGGTCATCGGGCCTGACGCAACTCCACCTGAATCAAACGCTATCCCAACAAATAATTTAGGGACGACATAGGTTAAGCCAAGCGCAATCAAGTAACCAGGCAGCAAATAATGCCACAGCTGTAATTCAGGAATAAGGATTCGTAACATTGATAGTCCTATAGCGATTCCTACGCCAATCGCCAAGGTGAATAATACTTCTTTTCGTTTGACATACCCGCTGGTGACATCTTCAATTTGTGTCGTTAATACATAGACGGCGGGCTCTGCCAATATAGTAACCAAGCCTAATATAAATCCGATACTAACAATATATGCCTTATTGTCTAAGGAAGCAATACTAAATCCTAATTCTGTACCTAAATCCATAAAACCTGCATTGACACCAACTAAAAAAAGGATCAAGCCGATAAAGGTAAAGAATAATCCAGTTATAATCTTTCGAAAAGACGCCTTGGATAATTTAAATGATATTTTTTGAAAGATCAAAAAAATCAAAACAATCGGAGCTAAGGCGAGTAATACTTCTTGGGTAATATGTATGGATTCATAGAGAAACGGAGCGAGTATTCCGTCAGATACTTCTTGATTTCCTGCAAGCCCTCCTGATAATTCATCTTGATTCGTGATAATACTCATTAACATGACGGTTAAAATGGCGCCAACCGATACAATCGCTAGCATTCCGAAACTATCTTTTTCGGATGCCTTACTATCCTTTTTCATCATGGAAATACCAATAGATAAGGCTAGGATAAAAGGAACTGTTAATGCACCTGTAGTAGCACCTGAGGCATCAAAAGAGATAGCCAAGAACTGAGGAGAAGTGAAGATGGCTACGGCAAGAACGATCAAATATAAAATCGTTAGCAATTTAAACAAAGGAATATTATGAACAATACGAACAAGTCCTAGTGCTAACAATGCCGCAATACCTAATGAAACAACTACGACAAGCAGCAATTTCGGAACACTGCCATCCGTCACGGTTTCCACCTGACCGGCCAATATATGTAAATCAGGCTCCGCTATTGAAATAATAAACCCTAGAAATAACCCTGCCACAATGACGATCCATAACTTATTAGACTTAGCTACAACCTTCCCCATTTGCTTACCTATTGGTGTAATCCCAATGTCTACTCCCAACAGGAAAACCGATAGACCTACTACAATAAAAACAGCGCCAACCATAAAACGAATCATCAACATGGTATCTAGTGGCACCAAAGTAAAATGCAGAATCGCAACAATAATCGTAATAGGGAGTACAGCCAATACAACTTCTAATAATTTCGATGTTAAAATATTCACATCAGCAACAATCCTCTCTTTAACATAAGATGAATGTTCATTTTCTCTCTTCATTATAACATAGCATACGCTTATCACAGAAAACGAATACATCATAAAATGATAAAAATATTGGAGTAGTGATTATCTGAGTGGTTATATTTTGCTGTGCAATTACAAGTAAGTTATTGAAATCAAAAATGTGAAGTTTACTTCTCTTTTTATCTCTGATACAATTAAATGAGAAGTTAACTTCACATCCACAAGGAAAAGAGAGATTTTATGATTGTTATCAATCGCGTGCAAGCATTTAGAAAACAACAAAAGATGACCCAAGAAGAACTAGCGAACCAAGTTGACGTATCGAGAAAAACGATTGTTTCTTTGGAAAAGGGAAATTATACACCTTCCTTATTATTAGCGTTACAAATTGCAGAGGTTTTAGAAACTGATATTCATACGATTTTTCAATTAGGAAAGGAGTAAGTTACGATGAAGAAAATAATATTCGAGCAAACGGGAAATATCCTACTTGTCCTACTTTTAATGTTGGCAATGATTCAAACCGTGCACTCGGTTACGATAACAGAAGCTCCATTCTCTAGTTCTTTCAATCTTGGATTTTTTTGGTTTATACTTTTTATCTGGGTATTGATTTTCGGTCTAGCTAGGTTTCTATACGGAAGGAACACGAAGAATGGAGGTTACAGTACTAAGAAGGGCGAACTCAGTGCAATAGATGAGCGCGAAGAAATCATCTCAAAAAGAGCCAGCCTGGTTACTTATCGAATATTAATAATTACTATGATTGTTATTCTTTTTCTCTGCTTTGGACTCAGCTTATTCTTCTCCGATATTAAAACCGTTCAAACAGTAATGATTGTTGGTGTGGGGAGCGGTCTTATTGTTAGCTTTCTTGCCTATCTAATCACCTGGATCACGCTTGATACAAATGGATAACGTGGTGAAAAAGCGAAGCAGGATATGGTCGACCCTAACTGCTTCGCCTTCGCTTTCTGAACTAGCTGGGATTCAGAAAGTGCCTTCGTATGATGCTTCATGTAAAAAACGCATCCCTCTACTAAATACGGTTGGAACAATCGACATGTGGTTCTCGCCTTCTGGTGAGGAAAAGTCAATTGGTACCTTCGGATAAGCAGTAGACAGCCTTTCATATAATGATAAAGCTCGGTCATACATCCCTTGTTTCGCAACCTGCTCTGCCGCAATAAACAGTCCTTTCACCGCGGATAAATCATGCTTATTTTCCCAGCTTAAAATAGCTTGTTGATTCCACCAGATCGAGGGACTGCAAACAAAGTAATGACTGAAAAGCACAGGCTCTTGAAAAAGGGCATATAACGCAAATAAACCGCCAAGTGAGTGGCCAAAAAGCGTCTGTTTTTGTTGATCAATGGTGTAATGTTGTTGCACATACGGCAAGACTTGACCTTGCAAGAGCTGCAAAAAATCAGCTGCTCCTCCGTGCTCAGGCCACGGAGTTCCATCTGGTCTGTCGGGTAATTCGGCTTGTCCAGCTGGCGGAGTAAAATCATAGACTCGAAATGGGGAGAAAGGCTTCTCTTCTTGATAACCAATACCCACCAGTAACATGGGTTCGACTCCTGTCCTCTCTGCCCTTCTACTTTGCAAACGAATCATCTCATGAAACATGGTGAAGTACGCATTACTATCCAGAATATATAAAACTGGATACCCTTTTTCTGGGGGAGACTGATCTGGCACTGCTATTTTCAGTTGATAATCGTGGTGCTTTCCGTTCAACAGATAAGTTGTCATCTTGCTCCTCCTTACTATGCCCCTTTAGCCTTTACTAATAAATAAACAAAATAAGGGACACCAATAATCGCTATTACAATTCCTGCTGGTAATTCTGCCGGTGCAAAGATCGTCTTACCAATAAAGTCTCCTAACAAAACCATTAACATACCGATCATCCCGCTGATTGGCAAGCTGTATGGATGATGAATACCGACCAGTCTTCGGGAAATATGCGGAGCAATTAAGCCCACAAATCCAATGCTTCCCGAAACAGCGACAGAAGCACTAACAAGCGCTACCGAGCTAAGCAACATGATTCGACGTTCTCGCTCGATAGACACGCCTATCCCTGTTGTCGTAACCTCATCCAGCTGCAGCACGTTCAAAACAGGGGACCGCCAAAGCAAAATAGGAGTAAAACAAAGTATCCACGGCAAAGTGGCAATGATTTGCGACCAGGAAGCACTATAAATACTGCCTGACAACCAGACAGTGGCCATCTCAAAATCCTGCGGGTCCATTTTTAATGAAACATAAAGAGTTAAGGCACTGAAGCCTGAATTCAAGGCAATTCCGACTAAAATCAGTTTTCTTGGTTCCAGTTTACCTTGCTCACGAGAAAACAAGAGTAAAAAAGCAGTAGCAGCCATACCACCTATCCAACCGAAAAACGTCATATTGAATATTGAAAGCCAACCGGCACTTTTTACCGCTGCTTGTACAACAAACATATACATAACAATCGAAAGACCAGCAGCGGCATGAATACCTAGTATACCTGGATCAGCCAACTGATTTCTTGTTATACCTTGCAATACAGCACCTGCAATACCTAAAGCAAAACCCACCAAAGCGCCAATCAAAATACGTGGTAAACGAAATTCAAAAATCACTAATGTATGATCACTGCCTTGGTCTAATCCAAGCAATGTTTTGATTGCATCCAAAGCTGTCATATCAAACGTTCCATTGGTTATACTGACATACATAATAAAAAGAGCAAAGCCTATACTCAGTAGCAAAATCAATAGAAATTTATATCGATTGCGTTGTTTCATCAAAAACTCCTTCCTCCCTTCGTTTTAATTAGATAAAGGAAGTAAGGCACACCAAATAAGGCAGTAACTACGCCCACTGGTGTTTCAAATGGGTGATTAATAAATCTGCTGATAATATCTGACCATGCCAAGAATAACCCTCCAAAGACAGCTGAAAAGGGAATAATTTTTCGATAATCCTCGCCGATTAAAAAGCGAGTAATATGAGGGATAACTAAGCCGATAAAGGCAATTTTTCCTGCCATAGCAACAGAAATCCCTGTCAAAATCACGACACTGAGTATTGTCAATGTTTTTATTGTCATAAGCTTGATCCCTAACCCTTGTGCTACTTCATCTCCTAGTGAAATAGCCGTGATAGCTCGTGAAACGTAAATAGCTAGAAACAAACCTAAGATAGCAAAGGGAATGGCCCATTTAATCAGAACAGGGTCCATCTGATGCAAGCGTGCATTATACCAAAAGCTAATATTCTGTGAAACCTGAAAGTAGGTAGACAACGCCTGAGATATACCATTAAGAAAGGTACCTAAAATCGTTCCTAATATAGCTAGTGTAAGTGGTGTCATGCCATCTGGCAGTATACGTGCAATAGAAAACACTAAAAAAGCGCCTAAAGCGGAGCCAATCAAAGAATAGATAATCAGCGTCATCGGTGCTGCATCAGGTAGAAAGATCATACATAGAGTAATGACGAAGACCGAACCATCCGCTACCCCCATTATCGAGGGAGAAGCGAGATAGTTTCTTGTCATTCCTTGCATTAACGCTCCAGACACCGCCATAAATGCACCAATCAGCAATGCTCCAATCACTCGTGGTAATCGTGAAGTATGAATAATTAAATGATCCATATTTTCTGAATCAAAGTGCAATAGCCCATTCCATACGGTAGTGAGGCTAATTGATTTAGATCCAAAAGCAATTGAAGTAAAAAGCGTGGCGATTAAAAATAACAATAACACTGTAATCCATAACAATCGATTCTTTCTGAAAGCATACATGGGTACTTCTTTCCCCCGTCCTATTACTCCGCTAATTTTTCTTGTAGTTGTTCTAAAAATAGAATTCTACTATATACAGGACCACCTTCTAATAGTGGATCAACTACATTGACGAATACCTGATCATCGTTAAATGCGGTAATATTTTGTATAATCGGATTCTCTTGTAATTCCTCAAAGGCCTTGTTACCCTCTCCACTGCCATTCTCTTGAATCTGCATAAAGACATAATCCGGATTCATTTCCGCAAGCTGTTCCACCGAAATGGCTTCCTGCGTCTCTGCTTTTTCTACTGCTCCTGGCACCTCTAAACCTAATTCGTCATATAACACTGCATTAAAATAGATATCTGGTGGATAAATAAACATCTGACCTCCTCTAATTCTAATTGCGACAACCTTCTGACCAGAAAGTTTTTCTGTTAAGGAATCGTTAGCTGTTTCTATGTCTGTTTTATAATCTGCTAATATTTGATCCGCTTGCTCCTCTTTACCAGATAATGCTCCCATTAGATGTAGATTAGCTTCCCAATCTGATGAGATATGAGAGACAAGAATAGTTGTGGCAATTTGTTCTAGCTTTCCCACCACTTCTTCTGGGAATTTGCTTGAACCTAAAATCACGTCAGGCTGCAATTCTAGTATTTTCTCAAAGTTGGGTTCTTGTTTTTCCCCAATTGATTCGGCATTACCCATTACATCAGCATATATGTCGGGAAATTCTCCAGCAATGGTTACCGCACCAACCGGTTCAACGTCCATCACTACTGCATCTTCCATTGCTTCCATAGCGCCTGTAATCACGATTCTTTCTACATCACTTGGAACGGTATAGGTTTCTCCTAAATATTCGATTGTTCTTGTTTCCGCTTCTTCATTTGCTTCTTTACTTGTTTCTTCCGTCTCCTCACTTGCCGTATTCTCTTGTCCTGAGGCATCATTGTCTTGTCCACATGCAGCTAGTACCACTAAGCCTATAATAGTAATAAGGAATACTATCCATTTTTTATTCATTTGTCTGAATCTCCATTCTACTGTTATTTTCATTTGGTTATTTTAGATGATCTCTCAGTGTCTTGCTTGTGTATTCCCGTCGAAAGACACCTGCTTCCGTTAACAAAGGGACTAATTGGTCGAAAAATAAATTTAATGATTTTTCTGTTCCACCTGGTATAGCAATAAATCCATCCATTGCTCCATCGTTATACCATTCGATGATACGACCTAACACCTGTTGAGGAGTTCCTACTTCCACCCAATGCGCGGAGTCAATCACCTCTGGTCTATCTAATAACCGTTTAACGGTTGGCTGATTATCGCTAATAAATCTACGCAGTAAATTGGCGTGTGTTCGATTGCGGACAGGCTGTTTTTCACTGGGAAGCATCACTTCAGTAACTTGTGTATCAAGCGGAAGCTCTCTTACATCAAGTCCAATTGTTGTTTCTATCGAGGCATATCGATGTTCTAAAGTGAGATGTTGATGTGCCTCACGGTGCATTTGCTGTGCTTCTTCATAAGAATCCCCAAGAAAGAAATACAAACCGGGAAGCACACGGATATCACTAGGAGAACGCTGATTCGCTTTGGCGCAGTTTCTTAAGTCTTGACGTAGCTCCTTAGCCGTTTCCTTATCAGGTGTAGCAGCAAAAATAGCACTAGCTACCGAAGCAGCAAATTGCCGTCCTGCTTCCGATGCACCCGCTTGGAATAAGACCGGCTCACCACTTGCATGCATAGCAATAGAAAGCGGACCTTTCACTTGAAAATAGTTACCTTGGTGCGTAATTGGCTTTACTAAATCTTGTGGATTCCTTGCTGTTAAGGCTTCAGCAGGAAAACTGCGCCAAAGCTTTTGTACAACTTCGGTACATTCTCTTGCCTTCTCATATCTGCATTCAGAAGACAATTTGCTCGTCTCACCGAAATTTTCTCCTCCGTCTAGAGAAGTCACAATATTCCATCCCGCTCTGCCATTACTTATCCAATGCAACGTTTGTAATTGTCTAGCTAGAATGTAAGGTGGCTGAAAGGATGCTGAAATCGTTGTGACGAGCCCTATATTGTCTGTCTGTTCTGCAATCAGTGTTAATACTAAAGTAGGGTCTAAACCAGCCTGGGATGATAACCTGGCTGGGTGAGCATATAAAGAATCTGGTTTAAAGACAAAATCTAGCTTGGCCTGTTCCGCTCGTTGCGCCTGCCCGATTTGCGCAGATACTGCTTGATCCATTGCTGCTTGTTTCTTTTGACGATGGTTTAATGACAATCCAATACACAACTGATTTTTCAATGAAAACGTCAACTCCTTTTAAAAGGTTGTTCAAAAAGCCCAACAATAATGACGAAGCGAATTTCTGTGCTAACCAGAGCGGAACTTCTGCTAAGTCCATCACGTCCTGAACTTATTGAACACGCATGATAAATGATGATCTATCCTATTTATCAAATCCTTGTTCAAAAATACCCAGTAAATGTTCCAGTGTGATCGGATCACTATAACTTGCTTCTTCCGTATCTATTTCAATCACTTGGTCATTTTGTACAGCCGGTATCGACTGCCAAGTATCGCTTTCCATAAATGTATTATCATCCCCACTCTTGCTCAGCACGATAAAATCCCCTGCATATTCAGGAAGTACTTCTTGAGACAAGGTATAATAACCATCTTCTTGAGCATCTGCTTCAACTTTTTCCGGCATCTGCAATTCCATCGCTTGATAGAGAAGTTCTGTGCCTCGAGCCCAACTGTCACCATAAACATAAAAATTTTTCGCATCGGTTTCAAAAACCGTAACAGAGACATCTTCACCATAAGCCTCTTTGATTTTATCTCCTGCTGCTTGGGCACGCTCCGTAAAGTCATCTATCCACGCTTGAGCTTCCTCTTCTTTGTTTAATAACTTGCCTATCTCCAGTTGTTGTTCTAAGTAATCCAGCTTGCCCCAGGTGTACACAATCGTTGGGGCAATTTTTTCTAGTTCATCTATGTTTTCCATGTGGGAACCTGCAATAATCAAATCAGGTTCTTGAGCAAGGACACTTTCTGGCTCATTCTCGGAAACTACAGGAACATCTTTTAAATCTTCTGCAAAAAGCGGGTTGGCTTTCGTCCACTCATCCACACCTACCAACGGGCCATCCAAGGCAAATACATTTGGTGCATTGGTTAACGCAACAATTCGTTGTGGATCAGTAGGAATCTCCACCGGTCCTGTTTCAGATGGGTAGGTAACTGTTTCTTCTGATCCTTCGTTTTCTGAGCCTGCTTGTTCTTCGTTCGTTTGCTGATTACCGCAGCCAACCAGGACAAAAAAACATAATGCAGCCAATAAAATCATTATTCTTTTCATATTCCATACCTCCAATAGACAAATGTCTATGATTAATTAATCCTTTATTTTTGCCAATAAGTATAAAAAGTAAGGAGCGCCGATGACGGCAACAATAATCCCCGCGGGTATCTCCGGCTGTTTAATCATCCGGCCAATCATATCTGCCGTTAGCAGAAGCAAGGCACCCGTCAGTCCTGCTATGGGAATAACATATTCATGCTTCTCTCCGACTAATCTCCTCGTCAAATGTGGGGCAACAAGTCCGACAAATCCAATCCCACCACTTACGGAAACACTTGCTGCTGCCAACGCAACGGCTGCTCCGAACAAGACTCGTCTTTCTCTCTCCAGATTCGTGCCAAGCCCAATCGACGTTTCTTCTCCTAGATGAAGAATATTGAGTGTTAATGATTTGGCATATACATAGGGAAGCAGCAGCACTAACCATGGTAGAATAGCCAATACAAATTGCCAGTTTGCTCCCCAAATACTGCCAGCAAGCCAAGTAGCCAGGAATTGATAATTTTCTGGATTTAATTTCAATGTTAAGACAATCATCAAGGCATTAATCCCTGCTGCAACGGCAACTCCTGTAATCACTATCCGCATCGGCGAAGCACCTTGTGCCCTCTTATAAGAAAGTAGATAAATAACAACCGCCGCACCTGCTGCCCCACCAAAGGCCAGAATAGGCATTAATAATATGGAAACCGTACTTGCTGCTGAAAAGAAGGAAACAAAAAGCATAACTGTCAAACTAGCACCAGCATTAATACCGATAATACCTGGGTCTGCTAGCGGATTTCGTACGATCCCTTGCAATATTGTACCTGATATGGCTAAGCCCATTCCGACGAAGAGGGCGATAATCATTCGTGGTAAGCGAAAGTCAAACAATATCAATGTTTGTTGAGCAGTCCCTTGACCAATCAAGGCCGCCATAACCTCTCCAGGTGCTAAACGAATATAACCAGTATTAAGACTAATAAAAAACACGGTAATAATTAAAAAAATCAAAGTGGCTGCAACGATTTTGGCACGTTTTGCTTTTTGCAACTGCTGTTTCGTTACAAATGGCTGCTTGGTCATACCACACCGCCTCCTTTCCTTGCCAAATAAAGAAAGAATGGAACGCCTAAGAGGGCAATTAAGGCACCAACCGGCGTTTCATAAGGCGGATTTAGTGTTCGTGCAGCTAAATCAGCTAGTACAACAAGTAACGCACCGAAAATAAGAGAAGCTGGTATAATCCAGCGATAATCATGACCTACAAAGCGTCGAACAATATGAGGAACGATTAATCCAACGAAGCTCACCGCCCCAACGACTGAAACAGCCATACCAGCTAATATAACAATGATAAAAGCAGCCAACAGCTTAACCCTAGCTGTTTTTTCACCAAGTCCGACTGCTACTTCCTCTCCCAGACTCAAAAGCGTGATCGATCTTGACAGGGAGACAGCACCAATCAAGGCCAGCAGTAACCATGGTGTAATAATTTTCAATTGGAACCATGTAGTTCCGGAGACTCCACCCGCATACCAAAAGGCCAAATCCTGGCCAATCTCATAATATAAGGCAATACCTTCGCTTAAAGCAGCTAATAAAGCACTAACCGCTGCACCAGCTAATACTAAACGAACCGGTGTTAGACCATTAGTGGATAAAGAGCCTACACCATACACGATTCCTGCTCCAAGGGCAGCCCCTAGAAAGGAAAATAGTATCACATACATATAAGACAAATCAGGAAAGAAGGCAAAACAGCAAGCCAGCATAAAAACTGCTCCAGCATTTAGCCCAAGCAGCCCAGAATCTGCTAAAGGATTACGTGTCATCCCTTGCATCAATGCACCAGATACCGCAAAAGCCCCTCCTACGATCGCAGCTCCAACCATACGAGGCAAACGAAGCTCCCATATAATTTGATGCGATTGTATATTGGGATCAAAATGCAAAATGGCCTGCCAAACCGTTCGAACATTAAAATCCGCTGCCCCAAAGGAAACAGATAACGCGAAAGAAAAAAATAATAATAGCGTACCCATTATTAGAATAACGACACCTTTTAAGGGACGAGTAGTCTCCTTCATCTCTTGCATCCATTCTTTTTGCTTCATTGCTTAATACCTTTCTTTATTATTTAGCTAGATAAGCTTTTCTGTAATCCAGATACACAATGATCGGACTTATGGCATGATGAGTCTGTAGCTGCCTGACATAATTGATACGACAAACAAATTGGGTTGGCACTATGTGGACACCGAGTTAATTGGGCATCGATTTGAAACACACGTTGTAAATTATCACAAGTCATCACTTCTTGCGGCGTACCATCTTTAACAATCCTGCCATCCTTCATAGCGATCATATAATGAGAAAAGCGTGAGGCGTGATTCAAATCATGAAGCACCATAACAATCGTACGTCCCTCTTCTTTATTAAGCCGTTCTAACAACAACAAGATATCCAGCTGATGAGCCAAATCCAGATAGGTAGTAGGTTCATCCAACACAAGGATATCTGTACCTTGCGCTAAAGCCATGGCAATCCAGACCCGTTGTCTCTGTCCTCCAGATAACGCACTGATCGACCGTTCCTTTACCTCCTCTAGTCCAGTCACTTCGATCGCCCAACGAATATACTCATAATCTTGCTTACTCAACGAACCCATCCCTTTTTTATAAGGGAACCGACCGTATGAAATAAGTTCAAATACCGTCAAGCCACCAGGAGCTTCCGCTGTTTGCGGTAGAATAGCCATTCGTTTGGCAATTTCTTTCGTGTCCACTTGATGGATTGCTTCACCTTCAAGAAGGACTGCTCCCTGTTTCACTTGCAAAATACGCGCAATCGTTTTGATCAACGTCGACTTCCCACAACCGTTTGGTCCAATAATCGTTGTTATTTGGTGGGATGGGATGGAAATACTTAAATCCTTGATGATCAATTCATTGGCATAACCTACATCTATGTCTTGAATATCCATCGCTTTCACTAGTTAAACTCCTTTCTTTTTTTACTATTCACACCTTAACTAAAAACTAATTGATAACGATTATCATTATCGTTTAAAGCGTTGCATTTGTCAAGGTAATATTGGACGGAATTTTCTCATCACACAAAAAAATCGAAGACAGACCCCTCTACGGATCTGTCTTCGATTTTTTTGATTTCCCCTATTGCTTTTGAACACGTCTCCTACTCATCTAAATAATACTTAGAAACCGGCACCATCTGCTCGTCCAATTCATAAACAAGCGGACTCCCAGTTGGAATATTAACATTCACGATATCTTCATCACTTATGTTCTCCAAGTATTTCATAAGTCCCCTCAAGCTATTACCATGAGCTGCTACAATCACTTTTTTCTCCTCTTTTAAAAAAGGTTTGATTGTTTGTTCCCAATACGGGATTACTCGTTCAATCGTTGTTGCAAGACTTTCAGCGGTTGGTATTTCCTCTAATCTTAATTCTTGGTACTTAGGATCTCTTCCAGGATAACGTTCATCATCGACATTTAATGCTGGCGGAAGCGTTCGGAAACCACGGCGCCACAGATGAACTTTCTCATCACCATATTGATCGGCTACCTCTGCCTTATTTAACCCTTGTAGCGCACCATAATGCCGCTCATTCAGCTTCCACGTTTTATATACAGGGATCCATAATTGGTCCGCTTCTTCCAAGGTATAATCCAACGTTTTGATCGCCCGCTTCAAATAAGAGGTAAAGGCAACGTCAAAATGAAAGCCTTTTTCACGAAGGACCTTGCCTGCCTTTCTCGCCTCCGCTACACCATTTTCTGTTAAGTCTACATCTGTCCATCCCGTAAAGAGGTTGGCTTGATTCCATACACTCTCCCCATGTCTGATCAACACTAGTTTCATAGGCTTCCTCTCCACCTTTCTTTTCGTTCATACTATACCCTGTTTATAGGTGCTACAATCATCTCCCTATGCAGAAATTCTGCGGAGTCAACCAAAAAAAAGCCACAGCAAGCATTTTTTCGGCTGCAACTTTTTTTGATTAGTGCTATTTTTTAATTATCGGCTGCTGCTTTCCTCTTGTGTTGATAAAAGAAGGTACCTGCCCCTACGAACAAGATAATAACTCCAAGTAACAGATAATTAAATAAGGAAGTTGCAGTATCAGGTAGTTGTTTACCATCTGTTAGTGGTTTACTATCGTTCCCATCATCACTTGTTCCATTACCCGCATTATCTTCCTCATCATTCTCGATATCATTAGTGCTCGATTCATCCGTCTCGTCGTTTATATTGCCATCATCGCTTTCGCTACCATCTCCGTTATCTGTTTCGTCTCCGGTAGTTCCTCTGTCGTTATCATCATTGTTGCCATTTCCAGTGTGCTTGTCATCGTTATTGCCACCATCCCCATCATCGGTATCCTTGTTATCATCGTCTTCGTCGTCCCCTTCACCATTGTCACCTTCGTCTATTTCAACTTCTTCATCTTCCGTCCCTTCATCTTCTTCTACAACCGTAAACACACCATAAGTTGACATATGCTCAATGGTTAAGGTGATATTGCCTTCCACTACCTCCTCACCTATACGTTCCCATGCTTCCTTATCCTCTTGAAAATAATAGATTGCTGGTGCTTCGGCATTCTCGTTGACTGGCATCGATAATACAAATCCTATTTCACTTTGGAATAATTCTCCATCGGGATAGGCAAACTGGAAGGTATAGACCGGGCCAGCTGATTCTAAATTCGTTAAGTAATCTCTTCCTTTTTCCGCTTCTACAATTTTCAAAGTGGTTCCATGCGGTAAATCAGCAGGTAATTGCACCTCCACTCCTGTGTCCTGATCTTCTTCCAAGACCTTGATCAAGCTTTTTGCCGTTACAGATACTGGATCATCGTCTACCTGGAGTTCAACGATTGGCTCTGGATCAGGAGCTGGTTCTTCGCTTGATACGCCCAACCCATGGGAAATTGTTTTTAAAAGATTTAATTCCTTGTCATCTCCTGCTAAATCCCAAATCATCGCACCCTTTAAACCTTGGTCTTTAATAAAATTCATTTTGTAACCTAATGATTCCACATTATCGTAAGAAATAAATTCCCCTTTTTGCTCGTTGTATAAATAAGGTACCTTTGCCGTATTATCGAAAAAGTAATAATAGCCATCCTGATTGATAAGCGATTTGATGACATCATAATTGACGGTACCACCTTCTAAGCCCGGCTTCTCCCAAGCTGCTGCACAAGATTGATAGGCACCATTCTCTATTTTCATCCCACCTCCATCGTCGGGATTACAACCAGCCCATGAATGACCATAAAAAGGCACACCTAATACCAGCTTGTCTTTCGGTACATCTCCGTAAACGTTAACCGTTTGATCTACCCCAAACGTCCATCCCCTGATTTCTGTTTCCAACGGATCGCCATGCAAAGGGGCATTATGTCCTGTCACTCCTGACCAAGTGCCATTAATGTCGTAGGCCATGATTGCCATATAATCAACAATGTCAGCTATTTTTCCTAATTCATTATTTTCTGCATAAGTCCACGTTGCTGCACCAGCAATGGTTACTAGATATTCCTTGTCATCCTCTTGCTCTGCTTGATCAAAGGCATCACGCACTGCTTGTAATAAAAGTGTGTGATTTTCTTTATCACTTGGATCGCGTTCATTATTTGGCATGCCACCATCAACAGGATACTCCCAGTCTAAATCTAATCCGTCTAAGTTAAATTCTCGTACAAAATCAACCGCCGACTCTGCAAATACCTTCCGTGTTTCTTCTGTTCTGGCAACCAATGATAGATTATTAGATAAAGTCCAACCACCAACAGAAATTAATGTTTTTAAATCGCTATTTTGATTCTTTAAATCTACAACTTTGGACAATTCAACCAAATCCACCTCAGGATCATATAAAACAATCGATCCGTTTTCGATGTCTGTCTCCTCTTCCCCTTGCAAATTCTTACAAGGCCATGTTTTCAGCTCTCCATCCGGAATTTCCTCATTGTCTGGATTGCCGTGCTCTCCTTCCCAACACACATCCGCAAATGCATAATTGATATGCGTTACCTTTTGTGCATCGATTTGCTCCGGTGGATTCCATGAACTGTAATATCCTAAGACCACTTTGCCCTCACCCGTATCGGCCTGAACGTTTTGTGAAACGAACATACCTGAGATAATCCATAGCAATAATAAACAACCATACCACAAATGCCGAAACTTCCCTCTCTTATTTGCAATCGCTCTCAATTAATGTTACCCTCCCTGTTATTTTTGACACCTTTCATAACACAGATATGAGTTACAGCATATGCAAAAGAAAAGTTGTGTAGATGTCTATACCTTATAGTAAAGACACCTGCATAAAATATCAATATCACGCTATTTTTGTAATGTTTTTGTAATATTAAATATTGATATATCAGCATTTGTGTGAAATCCTAAAATTATGGAGACGCTCTTTAGGTATATACCAATTATACATATCTTATTAATATGGGAAACGCAATGCACTATTCCTTTTTACAGGCATCGATAATCAATGATGGAAATTTCAGCTCTCCCTTTTGATTCCTGGGATCATATTGTTTCGAACGGAAGATAACTCCGTCTTCTCCCTTCCATTCTTGATGATGAAAAGCACCATCCTCATCAAAAAATTCAAGCAACTCTATTTGAAAACCAGCCTCCTGAAACATCGCCGTTAACGTCTGATAATTATGGACCGTTTGATGACTGGCAGCGGGATGGTCTTTAGGGCCAGGACCACCTACTTGAATCGTCTTCTGGTAGTCTGGATCAGGAAAAAAGCCATCAGGAACAGCACACCGTACATAACCCCCATTCATCAAAAATTGATAACAGATCTTCGCCGCATGCAGCCCTTGTTGATACGTTAAATGCTCCCAAATGTGCTCCGCCAAAATAGCGGTAATCGACTGTTTGTGAAATTTCTCCATCCAAGTACTTTCGTCAAGCAGGTCTAACTCATCCTCATTGGTATGTAACCATCCTGGGTTATTATGATATGGACCTGCACCAACGACTACCCTGATAGGTTCCGAGTTCATGATAAACCACCTCTTTTATCAAAATTTAAATATGAAAAGCTTTTCTAAATGATAACACAACAAAGAGCCTGTCATTTAGACAGACTCTTGCCCAGTAAAAATAAGAATAGCATCTCGTAAAAAACGGGTACCGTTCTTTACCTGTTTGTCATAGTAAGCCGTAAAACGTTCATCTGCAACATACATTTCTGCAAGGCCTACATGTGCCTCTTTGGAATATGTTGACCAGGAATACATCAGCCATTCCTTGTGCTTGGCAGCTGCTTGTTGTGCCAGATCTGAAGCCGGGTCTCCTGTCTGATACGCTTTTTCCAATAAATCAAACAGCTCTTTTTCTAACTGAACCATCGCTTGATAGTCAGCCTGTGACATGCCACGTATTTTTGCATTACTATTCTCGATGGTTTCTTCTCCGTATTTTTCACGGATTTCTTCGCCATAAGTCTCTTCATTGTCTTCTATCATTTTTTCTTTAAATGCTTCAAATTTTTCTTCTGTTGTCATATGCGACTCTCCTCTCTTATGTTTCATCGTTTTATCGATGGTGATCAATACTTGATCCAGATAACGCCGCTTCTCCAATATCTCGTTACGATGCTGCGTCAAGGCTTCCACTTGGTCAAAATTGGGTTTACTGATAATCTCCTTAATCTTTTTTAATGGGAAATCCAATTCTCGAAAAAGAAGGATTTGCTGCAGCATTTCCAAATCTGCTTCCGAATAAAGCCGATAACCTGAATCCGTTGTTGTTTCTGGTGACAGCAAGCCTATCTCATCATAATGATGCAAGGTGCGCACACTAATTCCAGCAAGATCTGCCACCTCTTTTATTTTTCTTAACAAGTGTCTAACCTCCTTTCACTTTTATCTTAAACTATCACGTAACGAGAGAGTCAACATTTTTCGGGATTTGCCCGTTTTTTTATTATCAAAACTAAGACCTAAGACGTAATTGCAGTTAGTCGGAAGATTTAGTAAATTTTACATCTAAAACCCCTTATCAGGAAGGTCGTTTTCACATATAATGAAAGAAAAAACATGAGGGGTTCATGGGGATGGGACAAAAACATATTTACCTGTTATTCACCAATACGGGTACTTTATTTACAAAAGCGATAAATTTATATACGAAAGCGGATTATAATCATGCTTCCATTGCATTGGATCTCAGCTTAAAGGAAATGTATAGCTTTGGGCGAAAAAATCCACGAAATCCATTTTTTGGTGGTTTTGTGAAAGAGAAGGCGCAAGAAGAAATTTTCCAGAAAGCAGACTGTTCCATTTATGCGTGTGCCATTAATCCCAATCAAGAAAAAAGATTAAAAGAGGCCCTATCCTTTTTTATGAACAGGAAAGAGATCTATCATTATAACTTGTTGGGATTATTTGGGGTCCTGCTCAACCTGCCAATTCAGAGGAAAAATGCTTACTTTTGTTCCCAATTTGTGGCTTATATTTTGGCAGAAGCTGCAATTGTTTCCTTTGACAAACCTTTGGAATTGGTAACACCACAAGATCTTCAGGAAATACCAACTCTAACTTGTATCTATAAAGGAAAACTGGAAGGCGTGATTCAAGGTACTGTCAGAGCATCTCACACCTTCTAACCCTATTGCAACGTGGAGTTTGGACAGGTTTGTTGCAAAATCCGTTCCTTAATGCGTGTTCAAAGGGTGATTCATCGGCAAAACCTCAGGTGTCCTGAAGCTGTGATTATTTGCCCACCGAAATTCATTTGTTTCAGGTGACACTAGTATATCCTGTTAAATACATAGCTTAAATTCGCAGCGATTGCGCTTGCATATCTTATGTAACGATGTTCAAAATGGTAAAAGGATGGTATAGCTTTTAGAATACATGAGGAACAGAAAAGCGCACTTCTGTGTTATCCATAGAAAGTGGATGACTCCCTTGGCAGAAATGCTACAAAATTCGATACGTCATTTTTTTAAGCTTTTAAATACCTCCTTAAAATAATAAACTTTGCTGCCACTTCATAATAGCAGGCAGCTCCTGTTCATTTTCGTCGCGCCATTTTGCTACATAATGTGAAATCATTTGTGCTGTCTGATAAAAAACAGTCTCCTCCTCTTTGTTTGCCATCTCCTCACATTCGATCAATAAACATGCTTGCCTGTTCGCCAGCTCTATTCTATAAATCAGCCGATCTTGATCATCCATGGTGAGGTCATTAACGAAACCATGCCACTTCTGGATAATGTTTTCAGTTGTATAGCTGGTATTATGATAATAAACCTCTCCTGTACAAGAAAGAATGGCAAATGGATGATCGATACACTCACCTGCTAATTCCATATATTCACTTGTTTTCCTGCCGTTCACACTAAAATACCTCAACTGGCTTTGAAGGGTCTGTTTTTCATGAAGCCAGGTTACCCTTTTATTTTCTGCTGCCATCGCCAAACATTGTACTTGATCAGAAAACGGTATCCGATCATTCAACTCTAACAGTGGAAAATCAAGATAATTAGCCAGATCAATAAGCGATTGTGGCATACATTCCCAATAGTCTCCTAATTTTACAGCAAGTCCTGTAACATTCTTTTTATGCAATTGCAGCAAAAACTTCTTGGCCTGTTCCACATTACACAATACACGAGCTGTCGTCCAAACAAATACCCCATCTTCCATGCTGTTTTCTATTTCAAAGTTATCAACGATACAAATATCTTGAATGATTTGTTGCTTCTTATTTGGTTTTGTTAGTAAACGCGTTTCAGAGAATGGAGATACCTTTAGTGCTTCGTTTATGGTTAGTTTCATTCACTTCACCCCGTTTTGTTTCCTTTTACATCATTATAGAATATTTGTAACAGTCATCCTTATTCTTTTGTAAGATCATCTTACAACATATTTATTTTTCTATAAAAACCTTTTTATTCCATTTTTTGACCGTGATTTTCTTTCAGTCACTTTCATTGACAATGTACGTTAACTTTATTAACATATAAAGATAGAAAGTTTATATTGTATAGTATAAGTTGCTCTAATGGAGGGGAAGGAAATGAAAATGGCTACCGTATCTTATCGAGGACAAGAGCAAGCAGCTTTTGTTCATAATGATAGTTATTACTTAATCGACAGTATCAATGATATGGAGAACAAAAACTGGCCAAATGACGTATTCCACTTGATCGAGGGGCAGTATATAGAAGAGTTAGAAATTTGGTATCTAGCCGAGGGAAAAGAACTGCTTGATTATTGTCACCCCATTAATAATGACCAGACAGACATTCATCCGTTATACGACAAGCCGGGCAAAATAATTGGCATTACCGTTCCTCATCATTTCGACACTTCAAAGCGCTTGCCGACTTGCTTCATTAAACCAAGCACTTCTATTATAGGTGATTCAGATGCGATCCAAGCACCATTTGCCTCCAGGCATATTTCCGCTAAGGCAGAATTAGCCATTATTATTGGTAAAACGGGGCGGAATATTGAAATGAATGAAGCGGAGAATTATATTGCTGGTTATACGACAGCTATAGATATAACAGAAACCACTCTGTCTAATCAAGATGTCATAACTGCCAAAAGCTTTGATACCTTCTTTAGTTTAGGATCAGAATTCATTAGTAAGAACAGCGCAGAACGTATAGAGGAGTGGAGTCTATCCACTTTACACAATGGTATCCTTGTCCATGAAATACCTATTACCGATTTACCTTATAGTCTTAGTTCTATTGTCAGCCACCATTCTAAATCGATGACCTTGTTACCAGGAGATATATTGCTAGTAGGTAATCCAGAAGAAGTTGCTATTCAGCGCAATGATCAAATAGCTGCTTTGGTAGATGGCTTCACGCCATTAATTAATTGTGTGACTTGATGTTTGGGAGCCTTGTTTTATCTGATAGTGACAAGTTTACGATGACTTCAAGAAGAATACGCTAGCCATTCAATAGCTAACGCATGTTTACAAATTAGGTCAAGTCGTTCTTCAATTTTTTGAATCTCTCGTCTAACATCTTGTGCGGATTAATTTCTCTTGTGGCTGCTACCTTTGCTGCATAACTGGCAAAGTTCAGACCAGCGCCAAAGATTTGTAATGCGCCATCCCCTAAGTTTCCATGCTTTAAATCCTCTATGCCGTCACGCAAGAAATTATCACTCTCATCTAAATGGCAATCGGCCACCTCTTTATTCCCTGCGGCACTTAATTTCAGATTCTCCAAGATTTGATGGGCTGTCTCTTCTGAAATACTAGCATCTACATCGATGAGCATTTCATTAATCGGCTTCACCAGTTTGGCATAGGTACTATCATATTCTTCACAATATTGAGTGATTTTTTCTCTTAATTCGTTTGCTTGCATGACATACACCTTCTCTTTTCTTCGTTAATGTAGCGTAAAAAAAGTATATGGATAACGCACATAAATACAAAATAAAGCTCGGTTGCATCTATCACCGCCTGCCATAACCATCAGACAGGCGGTTTTAAAGTTTAGTCTTCCAATAGATCTGCAGCTTGGTTATTTGTAACGATTAAAAAGACTTTACCCTCGTCCATATCGGCTTCATATTCCTGCGCGTCCTCTTCTTCTATACCTAGTTCACGTAATTTTTCTCTTAATTCATCCCCCTGTTTCTCAAATGCTTGTCCAATATCCTGTTTATTATAATCAACCCCTGACGCGTCACTATGCTTAACGATCCTTGCTGTACGATCATCATCATGAGAGAGCACAAAGATATCTTCAGAGGCGATCTGATTACTTACTAAGGTGTTAATATCGCCCTCTAACGTTTCGTCATTGGTATAGATTTTTACAAATGGCATATTGTGTTTCCTCCTTTTATTCATCTACTATTGGTATACCCGCATTTCACAAAATTAATTACTTTTTTACCCTTTCCATATTTTCAAATTTAATACTTCGATTGGGGTGATAAGCGGTGTTTATTAGAATCCATTGAAAGAAGTTGTTGACTAGTCCAATATATGATATCTTTAACAAAACAATCGATCGAAGGAGTGGCAAGGTGGATGAAAAAATTAATGTGTGTGTTTGCATTTCTTTTATTAGTTGCGTGTGGCACCAATAACTCCGATCAAGAAGAAGGGGAAAGCGGCCAAACAGTAAATGAGGAAATCCCAGAAAAGGTGAATCAATTGGGATTAGAAGGACTCGCTCAAGTAGATCCAAACGAGGCAGGGAATAGATTTCTGTCACCAGTTAGTATTTGGCTGGCGATGAATATGGCTTATCATGGTACTTCAGGTGAGACCAAAACAGAAATAGAGCAGGCATTTGGTATAGAGAATGTTAATGGGGAGGAACTAAGCACTGCCAATCATACTCTGCTAACCAACATTGGTGAAACAGAGGAAGAGATTGAGCTATCACTTGCTAATAGTTTATGGCTGAACGAAGCCTTTACATTGCAGCCAGGTTATCAAGAACAAGTAGAGAAACAGTACCTTGCACAGTTGGAGCCAATAACCACTGCTGATGCAATCAATAACTGGGTCGCGGAACAGACGAACGATCGCATCGAACAAATGATAGATCAAGTAGATCCGAGTCTTGCCGTGCTGTTACTAAATGCCATCTATTTTCAAGGACCATGGACATATCCTTTTAATGAAGAATTAACCGAGGATAGCGACTTTCATTTATCGGATGGCGATACGAAGCAAACGTCGTTTATGCGGTTATCAGAGGACCTCGCTTATTTTGAAGACGAAGAGGTACAAGTTGTAGCACTTCCTTATGGCGAAGAGGAAACCATTCAGATGCAAATCTTTCTACCATCTGAAAAACTGGATTTTGAAGACTTTCAGACCCGTTTCGATGTAGAGAAATGGCAAGCATGGACAAAGGAAATGCAAACGGAAAACGGCTCCGTCTCCTTACCTTCTTTTGAATTTGAATATGAAACAGAATTGAACCAAGCATTCCAACAAATGGGGATCGAGCAAGCCTTTGATCCCGATCATGCGGACTTTTCTGAGATGCTGGACTTAACCGAATCCAACAATGCCTATATCAGTGATACCCTTCATAAAACGTTTATTTCGGTCGATGAATCCGGCACCGAAGCAGCAGGTGCTACATCTGTAGCTATTGATGTTACTTCCGCTCCCATGGAGGAACCATTTCAGATGGAGATAAACCGGCCGTTTGTATTTACAATTACCGATACCGAGCGTGAGTTGATCTTGTTTGCCGGAAGTGTGGAAGATCCAACAGAATAACCTGATGATTATAGCAAGAAGTGAACAACATTATACACGTACCATAGCCTCTCCGAAATAAGGAGCAACACATAAAAACTTTTAATCCCTCACACGCCTGTTACAGCAGATGAGGGGTTATTTTTTATTGGACATCATTCAAACCATAAGCGTCCGAAAGAATACCATGAATGGCAACATAGCAAGAACGATCGGCAATACGTCTGATCCAAAAACACAAGATCACTTGGTGTACATAGCTACGGCATAGAACTGGTGATCAATGTAATTAATACAGACAAAAGACCTAACAAGATACTCATCAAAGTGGAAGCTAATACCGTTGCGCGTATAACCGATGACCGCTTGTCGATAGCTTTGACTTTGCTATACATGACAAAAATGATTATCCCTAAAAAAATCGATCCACCCCAGCCAATCAACCCTATTCTAGTGACTAATACTTCCCAATAGCTAATCCACAAGTATAGTATCACGACATGAGCAATCACTAAAGGGATGGAGAGGATCGCTACTAATCTTTTTAACATTTACTTTTCCTCGCTTCCCCACCATTATTACCTATCACTATTATTTTCTAACATACCTCGTAATAACGCTGTATCTTCCACAGACAGATCAAAACCATTATGCTCATGACCTGTATACATCACTCTGCTTTTCTCCCCTTTGTTTCCAATGGTGAGATGTAATAAATGGGTACCACCGTTTTCATAATGGACAACGAGATCATAATCAGGTCTCCCTTGATAAACATCTACGTTTTGTTTTCTGCCCTTTGCATTTTCTAAAACTTGTTGAAAAGTTGTTGTTAATGTATCTTTGTTGATGGTCTTGACATGCTTCCCACTTATTCCACCATACCCATCTGATTTAGAGACAGAAACAGAGGAAACATCATCTAACAGCGTCATTTGTTCGGCTTGTGATTGACAAGCAAGTAACAGAAATGGACAACCAACTATGATTAATAGTAAGGAGATCGTTTTCACCGTTATACTCCTTCCTCGTTATCTGCTTTATACTCCAGAATATCGCCAGGCTGGCAATCTAGAGCCTTGCAAATTTCTTCTAATGTGGAAAAACGAACAGCCTTCGCTTTGCCATTTTTTAGAATCGATAAGTTGGCCATGGTAATCCCAACCTTATCGGTTAACTCCGTCATGCTCATTTTTCGTTTGGCTAACATTACATCTATATTTACAATAATCGCCATGTGCTCACCTCAGATAGTTAGGTCGTTTTCTCTTTTGATTTGTAATGCATTACTTAATAAACTTTGCAGAACAGCTGTAAATACAGCAATAACAACGGAAATAAAAAGAATCAACAATCCGACTAAGCCAATCCCTGGATGCAAGGCATTTACGATAAAAAGAATCAGCATCCCTAACGCATACATCAAACTAATGATGATGGCAGCATATTTAATCAAGCCAATTCTATGTACTGCCACCTTAGAAAAGGATTCGTTTTTATCGACGTACCCTAATAGCTTTAACGCTTGATACAAGGCGAAGAAAAAAGGAATGACAGTTACATAGAGACCAATCAAGACAGGATATTCTAAATAAGCATATTCTGGATACACCGCAGCTGATTCAGCAGCTAAATGTGGCAAGGCAAAGATACAAAGACTAACAATCATCACACCAATCAAATACACAGTAAATTTTAAAAAAATAATCTGTCCTTTTCCCATAAAGCACCTCTTCTTAGTTATTACCTATATCATACCATTTATTTTATCGTTTTTCAATAAAATTTTATCGAATAATAAAGGACCTCTTTTTTTATGATTCGATCGTTGTTGGGAAGCACGTAAAAAGCCCTGACAGTAAGATTCTTTATTACTGCCAAGGCGTTTGGATAAACGCTATTCGGTTGTTACTATATCAGCGATTTAAAAAGTTTCCAGTCTATTCACTGCCACAACTAAGGCATGGACAGAGGCCATCAAGACATCTTCATCGATGCCCGCTCCCCAATACATGGTTCCTTGGCTGGAGATGCCAATTTGAGCACAGGAATCGGCAATAGAATCCGTTCCTAACGATTGCTGTTCATACACTTCCAAGGCAAAGTCAATATCAAAATGCGTTTTTAAGGCATTGCTTATCGCGTCTAAACTGCCATTCCCTTCTCCTTGTATGACGATTTCCTGATTATCTACCGACAATGTTAAGGTTACCTCTTGGTGTTCTCCTTTATGGAAGCGATAATCCAACAGTTGAAAATGCGGCTGGTAGTTAATATATTGTTCTTGGAACACCTGATAAATTTCTTCGGACGTCAACTCACGATTAGTCTGATCCGAAACATTTTTGGTAAAGTAACTCATCGCCTCATTCATTTTATATGGCAACTTAATGCCGTAGTTGGTTTCCAGGATATAACCGATCCCGCCTTTGCCTGACTGGCTGTTAATGCGAATAACATCGGTTTGATAATTTCTGCCTAAATCGGCTGGATCCACTGGAATATAAGGCACATCCCATTTTTCGATATGATGTTCTTTTCTGTATTTCATCCCCTTGGAAATGGCGTCTTGATGAGATCCGGAGAAGGCTGTAAAGACCAAATCACCAGAGTAAGGCTGTCTCTCATAGACATTTATTCTCGTTAGCTCTTCGTACTGGCTGCGAATTTGATCCAAATTGGTAAAGTCAAGTAATGGATCATACCCTTGAGAGTACATATTCATTGCCAAAGTAACCAAATCCACATTTCCAGTACGCTCACCAATGCCAAACAAGGTACCCTCGACTCGGTCAGCACCTGCCATTACTCCGAACTCGGCATCACTCACGCCGCAACCTCTGTCATTATGTGGGTGTATCGACAACGTTACCGCGTCACGATAGGCTAAGTTTTTGTGAATATATTCAATTTGACAGGCAAACACATGCGGCATGGCGATTTCCACTGTAGTAGGAATATTAATAATCGCCTTATGATCCGGTGTTGGCTGCCAGATATCCAATACTTCATTACAAATATCCAAGGCATATTCCACCTCGGTGCCCGGAAAGCTCTCTGGACTGTATTGGAAATAAAAGTTACCTTCTGTCTGTTCCGCTAATTCTTTCACTAAAACAGCACCATCTAAGGCAATCTGTTTAATTTCTTCTTTATTCTTTTTGAATACCTGACGCCGCTGTGCCACGGATGTTGAGTTATACAAGTGAACAATCGCTCTTGGCGCTCCCTCAATTGCCTCGAAAGTTCTGCGGATAATATGCTCACGCGCTTGTGTAATTACCATAATTGTTACATCATCTGGGATCATATTTTCTTCAATTAATGTCCTTACCAGCTTAAAATCCGTCTCCGAAGCTGCAGGAAAGGCGACTTCAATCTCCTTAAAGCCAATTTCTACTAACAGCTGAAACATCTTCAATTTTTCATCTAAATTCATCGGAATCGGCAAAGCTTGGTTTCCATCCCGCAAATCAACACTACACCATATTGGCGCTTCTTCTACGGTCTCTTTTTGCACCCAATCATATGTCAATGTCGGCGGTAAATAATATTGCTTTTCGTATTTTTGATGGTTAAACATGGTCTATTCCTCCTCAAATTAGGATAATAAAAAAGCCTCTCATCTCCAATCATTACATTGGAGACGAAAGACTTCTGCTTACGCGGTACCACCCCGAATTCATGATAAAAGTATTATCATGCACTTAACAGATACAGAGGCGCGCCCTATACCCTTCCCGTGTAACGGCGGGATGCCGTTCTCAGTTATTCTCAGAAGATCTGATTTCACTTGGTCTGCTCCAAGGTGAGTTCCTTACTTTCCTGCTGTTGCTTTTCATCAGCCAGCAACTTTCTGCAAACAGGTTGGCAAGTACTACTCCTTATCCCTGCATTTAAATTTGATATTGTTATTAGCTTAGCAGATTTTTAAACAATTGCATAGGGATAAGGGCTTTTTTGTATAATAAAAATCTTCCACAGCATCTTCTGAACCCATACAGGTGTTGTTATAAACACCTTCATTCTTAATGCTGGTCCGCCATCAACCACCACGCCAAGGTACTACCCACACCAATGATACTCGTGATAAAAATAAGCATTAGCCCCAACCAATCGAGAGCCATACTACTTGCAACGATACCACTGTACAGTGCGGGAATTGCCCATGGAAAATAGGCACCAAACCCGGCTGCTGCGATAATTTGTGCAAAGACAAGAACGATGATTACAAAGCCAAGCGGAGCTAAATACCCCCGACTGTAACAAGCCATAAAAGCAACTGGTGTACTTAACAGGATGACCAATACCGTCACCAACAGCAATACTCCCAGCCCCTGCAGAAAAACATCGAGTGACCCTTGTGGCAAGCCGACAAACCAGCCAAGTAATAAGCCTAGCGTAATAATATAAAGGCTGATTAGCAAACAAGTGAGACCAGCAGCGATAAATTTGGCAGCCACCATCACTGCCCGGGGATAGGGAAGTGCCAGCAGATCCTTTATCGTTCCATCTGCGTACTCCCGACCAAACAACCAACTAGATACAAAGCCAAAAATTAATATGCCTCCTACGGCAATCATTTGGGCAAGCAGATTTAAATAGGCTGGCCAGCTGGCTTCACCAACAATTTGAGCTTGAGCGCCAAGTAAACCCGACCTTTCAGCAAATGCTGGATACCGTAGCACAAACATAAAAAATCCTGCTATCAAAGGAGCGAGCGTAAATGCCCCCGTTGTTATCCAAACGACCTTTGATTTTCGAACTTTGAGCAATTCCACACGTAAGGCAGGCAGCAAATATTTCATCTTATTGCCTCCTTTTCTTGTCTCAGTATCCTTAGAAAATAAGCCTCCAGATCTTCCGCTTCTACACTTAATCTAGTAGGAGGAATCCCTTTATCAACAAGCAAACGGGCGATTTGGTCTGGAGTTTGTATCGCTTGCTGATCATGGACTTCTATCAGCCCTTTTTCATTTATTTGAGCAGCGACCAGATTAGTAACCGCTCTGTCATTATCACGAGTATCAATTACCAAGCGTTGCTGCAACAGGCGATGTAAGCTGGAAGAATCGATTTCCTGTACCAATTTCCCTTTATCTAACACGCCAATCTTGGTAGCTATCTTGGCTACCTCACTCAGGAGATGACTAGAGATCAAGATTGTCACGCCATGGTGATATGCCAATTCTTGTAGTAATTCACGAACCTCCACGATACCAGCGGGATCCAAACCATTAACCGGCTCATCTAAAATTAATACATCTGGTACAGGCAATAGGGCCTTGGCAATCCCCAGGCGCTGCGCATTTCCAAGTGAGAGGTGCTTTGCCTTCGCATCGGCATACTGCATGAGATTTAACTGTTGCATCACCTTTTCAACCGCTCCCGAATCGGAAATAAGCCGCAAACGCCGATAAATATGAAGATTTTCTTCAACCGTCAATTCTGGGTAAAAATGAGGCGTCTCCACTAGATACCCTACACTACGCCAAATAGGATAATGACGCAGACTGACTTTTTTTTGATGAATATAGCAAGCACCTTCTGTAGGACGAATCATTCCTAACAACATACGAATGGTAGTCGTTTTCCCCGCTCCATTTAAACCAATAAAGCCATAGATTTCCCCTTTTTTGATATGTAAGGAAACCTGGTCAACCGCCTTAACATTTCGATAAACCTTAGAAATACGGTGCAATTGGATTACTGATTCCATACCAATTAATGCTCCTCTCGGATTAGTCCTTCCACCATGACATCAATAAATGCAGCCATCGTTTCTTGATAAACATCTGTCCCAATCTCTTGTTGATGAAGCGCTAATACAAATAAAGAACGAAGCATGCCAGCTATTACCGCGGGCTCTTTATCTATCTTCCATCCCTTTTCTTCTAATGCCTTCATCAAGGGAGCGATGGCGGTTGCGTCTGCTTGAAAATGTTGATCAAGCTTTTCAGGAGAAAGCTTCTTGACCAGCCTCGCCACCGTTTGATCGAAGTACAATTCACGAATAAACGGATTGGTTTCCATCGTTTGAACCATTTGCTGCAAGATGGTCTTGATGGCTCGCTTTGGTTGACTCGCCGCAAAAATATCCACACCCATCCATTGTTCCCGCATCTCTTGTTCTTCTGACTCGAGAATGTGAAAGTACAGCTCTTCTTTCGAATCAAAAAAATGATAAAAGGTCCCCTGCGCAATGCCAGTACGCTTAGCAATTTCCCGTATACTCGTTTTTTGAAATCCGAATTGACGAAAAAGTTCTTTACCATGTGCTACAAGGGCATGTTGAATATCCTGTCTCTCCTGTTCATCAAAACCTCTGGACATACGTATTCTCCTCTTTTTTATGATCTTATGAACAAAATGTTTTTATATTCATATTCATTATATCGGATGCTGATAAAATTTCAACTGCCTACAGGAGTAAAAACAGCGTGATTGGGGTATTCCTAATTATAATCAAACGATGAGGAGGAAAAAGAATTATGGCAATGGAAAAACAGAAGGGAAAAATCACCCCGCCTGCACAAACACAAAATAAACAGCCTGGCATCGAGTCGGAAATGAAGCCGGAACCAATCTTCATCGATGATGCTTACCAAGGAAGTAATAAATTACTAGACAAGGTAGCCGTCATAACTGGTGGTGACAGCGGGATTGGTCGATCCGTCAGCGTCCATTATGCAAAAGAAGGCGCAGATATTGCGATTATCTACTTAGAAGAGCATAGCGATGCCGAAAAAACTCAGCGATTGGTAGAACAAGCGGGACGCAAGTGTATATTAATCAATGGGGATATTGGTGATCCATCCTTTTGTGAAGCGGCAATCAAACAGGTTTTAGATCACTATGGGAAAGTCGATATCCTCGTGAACAATGCCGCCGAACAGCACCCTCAGAAGAAATTTACGGATATCACGAAAGAACAACTGGAAAAGACGTTTCAGACCAATGTATTTAGCATGTTCTATTTAACAAAAGAGGTGCTCCCCCATTTATCGGAAGGAGGCACCATTATTAACACCACTTCCGTGACTGCCTATGAAGGAAATCCAACCTTAATTGATTATTCATCCACCAAAGGGGCGATTGTCTCGTTTACACGAGCATTGTCTAATGAACTTTCGGGCAAAGGAATCCGCATAAACGCAGTGGCTCCAGGGCCGATTTGGACACCGCTTATTCCCGCTACCTTTAACAAAAAACAAGTCGATGATTTTGGTGGGGATACGCCAATGAAACGGCCTGGACAGCCTAGCGAACTGGGTCCAGCCTATGTTTACTTGGCCAGTCAAGACAGCAGCTATATGTCAGGCCAGACGTTACACATTAATGGTGGAAAAGTGGTGAATGGCTAAATCTATTGGAACGGTGTGCTCTTTTGATCGATGGGCATATCGTTTTTTTCATCATGGTCATCATTATTTAATCTCCATTCCTTGCTTGATTACCTTTTTCCTCTCTTTATTGGAGACGGGCTGATAGGTTACGTAATCCCAATTCGCTCTTTTGAACTACCCCCACTTCATTTTCTAATGAAAATTTGAAGTGGGAGATTCCTGCGAACACCGGTGCATCCACCAGTTTTTAAGCAGGCTAACCCCGTCATCCCAACGGTTCGTGCTTTATATCTTGTACGCCCGACTCGCCACACGTCCTACTTTAGCTTGATTTTCGCAACTTCGGGTCGTGTGGGGCGACTGAACGTTGAAGATTTTACGTTGCAGACGATTTTCCTGCAACAACCTCCTATCTTCAGTTTTCAAAGAGCAACTTACAATCATATTATAGCACAAATGTTCGCTGTTTTCAACTATTTAGGATACTACCGACATTCATCTCCCACCTACTCATTGGGCTATGCCCTTCACATTCCTTGAGGTGGGAGTCTTCTGTCGGAGTTTGATAAAAAAGTATCGGTGTAAAAATTTCGCCCCGATATACATCATCAAGACGGTGAATGAATAAACAAGAACTAATCCCAATACATGTTTTAATACCACTGTATCACTCACAGTTTGTGCTATGATATACCCCATGGCTGGCGCGACATCCAATAGCCCATAATATTTGCTTTGGTTGCTCGCTTTCCTTTCTTTCATAGGATCACCGCTGTATTTATCGAATTGGTATTTTACCATAATATAGCCTAGCAAGAGGATACTTATATGGATCAAAATATAATAAATAACCGAGGTGATATGTAAGTTATAATAGGACATGCCTTGTACCATGATCCATAAAGAAATAGCACCAAGTAATCCCCATACCCCTAAAAACAAAACCGTCTCTAACTGGGTAGAATAGGGATTCTTGATGACCAGCCTCGCTCCCCATAAATGGAGAATCACAATAAAGGGCAGGACCATCCATAAGAACTCCATTTTATAGATACTTAACAATCCCAAGATTAATGCCAAATCATATATACAAAACATCATGGTAACAATACCAAACTTCACTTGGTCAACCTCAACAAATGACAAGTGGAATTTGATATGTTGCGCTAACTTTTGATGCCTTGTTTCCGGGTCTATTTTCATTCTACCACCTCTATATTACTGCTGTTTTCTTTTATATCATAATGAAAAATCATTTGCTAAACAACCAAACGATAAATAGCATACCTGTCATTATCTTACCAATCATTTACCCTTGACTAAAGTTAGTTGGTTATGCTTTAATAAAACACATTTAACCGGAGATAGGAGATGAGGAAAATGTATCAGTTAGTCAAACCTTCGTTAGCCTATGTCGAGCAAATTGCTGCCTATAAAGAAAGCTTTCAACAGCATAATGAAAAAATGCATGGCTCTAACTTTCTTTCAAAGGCTGATTCCATTGAACAATGGATCAAGGACGTGGATATCTTTTGGGATAAAGCAACCGTACCTGAAGGGTTAGCACCGTGTGGGACTTGGATTCTCATTCGAGAAAGTGATCAACAGTTATTAGGGATTTCCAATCTTCGCTTCGAGTTAAGTACCGTTTTTTTGCAACAATATGCTGGACATATCGGTTATTCGATTAAACCAACGGAAAGAGGACAGGGATATGGTACTAAAATACTGGAGCTAACACTAAAAGAAGCTCAGAAAAAAGCAATAGCTGAGGTGCTTCTGATCTGCGGTGATGATAATATTTCCTCTGCCAAAGTAATTGAAGCTAATAACGGAAAACTTGAAAAGAAGGTATGGGATGAGGTAGATCAGGAATGGATAAGAAGGTATTGGATTGCCCTTTGATAGATAATCTGTCAAAGGGGCACCTTCTCCATATAACCAACGTTCAAAGCAACCTGTCTTTTTGCTTTGCGCTAGCTTCCATACTTGCTCCAATGGCCACTCCCATCGCCACCCCAATTGGTATTCCAATTGCCAGATTATCGTACACTGCACCGAATGAAACGCCTAATGCGATTCCGATACTCATGTAAACGCCAGTGTAATATCCTTTCGTTACTAGTTGATGCCGCTTCATCAAATGAGAGGTGATCTTGTTCACTTTTTGCTTATGTATTTTGATATCTTCTTCTGTCAGTTGATCTATTCGTTCATTCAATAGCGTCAGGTGGTCACTTAGCTCGTCTACATATTGATAACATTGCTCACACTCTGCCGAAAAGGAGTCCAGTCGATGAATCACACGTACACACTTATCCAATTCTAATTTCGTCACCAAATTCTCATCAGCTGCAGATCGGATATTTTCCAGAATGGCCATAAGCTCTTGCCCCCGCTGATTCTCCATCACACAACCCCCTTGGTTTATATAGAGCGTTATCTCCACCTTTTCCTATATATTCTATTCCCACTTCATCTCGGTCTAAACCAACCATTTTTGAGATGACGACCGTTTTTACGGCTTCCCCTCGAATTTTGGTCGTCATTCCAAACCATAATTTGCTTTACCGGGCTAGCTATTAATAACTAACAGCTAACCCTGGTGAATTTACTTGCGATGTTTCCGGATTTCTTTCTCTACCTTACGCAATGCCTTTTTCGAACCCCGTTCTAAATCACGTTGCATTTTGCGCGTGGAATAATCGGTAAACAAGGCATCCAAATCATAGCCGGCTGGATATAAGTCCTCAGCCTTTAATTCAAGTGCTAGCCTTTTTACATTTACCTCGATCCATTCCCTTTGATAGAGAACAACAACATTTTGAAATTGGTCCATGCCTTGGTAGACAATCCCGACATCATCATATTCAAGCAACCGGACTCGGTCACCTTTGGCATAATCTGCATAAACTTTGGACTGTTGTTTTACTTGCTTAGGCTTTCTCCGCTTATCTTCGCTTATCTTATCTAACGAATAGCCCTTACCATCGATATACTGTTGCGCCTTTTGCAATACCTGCTCTTCAATATCCATCTTTCTAGCAATCCAAAGGGCATTGCTCTCTCCTGATTTCCCCTGAATCAATTGGTACAATGGCTCTAATGTCTCACTGTTAAAACGCATGGCGGCATTCATAAAATCTGGATGTCTTTCGGAAAAACGCTTAATCTCGCCATAATGAGTAGTGGCCACTGTTATACAACCTTGCTGGTAGACAGATTCTAAAATAGCTATGGCCAAGGCGGCACCTTCATTTGGCTCCGTTCCACTGCCAATTTCATCAAATAGTAATAAGCTATGATTGTTAGCCTCTTTGAGAATACTAGAAATCTGATACATATGTGAAGAAAAAGTACTTAAAGCATTCTCCATGCTTTGGTTATCACCGATATCGACAAAAATTTGCTCGAATAAAGAAATCTCTGTTCCTTTGGCAGCACTAATATGCAATCCTGACATGACAGCTAGTGTTAAAAGCCCAATCGTCTTTAACACAACTGTCTTCCCTCCCGCATTAGGGCCTGTAATAATCAGACTGCGAAAATCTTTTCCAATCTCACAATCGAGCGGCACGACTTCTCCGGGTAATAGCGGATGTTTTCCGCCTACAATTTGAACGTAGCCATGATCATTCAATGCAGGTTCGATGCCATCTATCTGTTTACTAAATTTTGCTTTGGCAAAAACCAGATCATATTGACCAATCAACTCCATATTAATTTTGATTTCTTGGATATGTTCTAAAATCAGCCCCGTTAGTCCAGCCAAAATTTGATATTCCTCCATCGATTCCTCCACCTTTAATGTGGCAAATGTCGCATTCAACTTTGCGACGGCTGTTGGCTCGATAAAAACAGTGGAACCTTTGGCAGATACATCCACAATCGCACCCTCAACTCGCTGCTTATAAGCTGCTTTAATAGGTACGGTATAACGGCCGTCCTTCTTACTGATAAACGCCTCTTGAATGTACGGTTTATTCGAGCTATTTCTTAAAAATTTATTTAAACGCTCTTCAATTTTCTGTTCGGTAGTAGCGATACTGCTACGAATTCGTTTGAGCTCTTTACTAGCTGATGATTGAATTCGATTCCCCTTAACCGTATATTGAATCTCCTCTTCCACACTGCTGAACTCTGTCATCGACTGGGCATAAGACGATAAAACCGGTGCAAGATATTCCTTATCCAGCATATAGGTTTTTATTTTTCTACAGCCTCTTAGGAAATCTGATATTTCAATAAGCTGCGATGGGTCTAGCATTTCTCCCTTTTCTAAGCTTTGTACGATTGGCTGGATATGAGCAACCCCTTGAAATGGCACGCGGCTATTGGTATTCAGTATCGTTACCGCTTCAGTGGTTTCATGTAAGCGATGGCTGACAATGTTCATCTTAGCGCTTGGTGTTAGCTTATCGATCAACTGTCTCCCTAAACCACTGACACAGAAAGACTTGATCCTGTCCTTTAACTCGTTATATTGTAATTTTTCAAATGTTGTTTGATTCATATTCGATTCTCCTCATGTATGATTTATGTTCATAGATGAAGATACCTACTCGTTAGATTTCAATAGGACCATGTTGACCGACAAAGCGTAGAACGCTCAGAACCAAAAATAGCTATCTTCGACAAACAGCGTTATTATTTTCTAACCATAAAAAAACCACGGGGATACCGTAGCTCGCTGGCATGAAGTGAAAGGATAGACTCATCCCTTTCATCTGTTCATTACGAATGCTTTTGTAGGTATCTTCATAATAGGGCGAAATAAATAACCACAACAAAACCAAGAACCGCTATTTGCGTATTCCCTATTTGTTCCAGTATTCATTTCATGTTTTATTTTTCCTATTTAGAAGCTACCGCACTCACAAAATGCACCTCATTTTTTATTTGTCGATGATTCATTGAAAACTAACGTGTAGACATTATTATATGATAATGTGCTGGGAAAGTAAAGCTATGGAGTCTTAAGCACCTACCTAATTATCCTGTAAATAATGTGACATTACAAAGGAAAATAATGGAGAATTCAAGTTTTTAAGCATTGCTTTTTGTGACCAAAATTAAGAACTTCGCTTAATGGTCTGCTTACCAATTATATACTGGCATATATTTTCCGAAAATCGAGTAGTTTAGAGTTTTTAATAAATTATGATGGAGTCCTTTTTTATTCCCTCAAGACTAATCACCTAGACTACTGATAGTCATTAATATTCACTTCCCAAAGGTAAACGACATTTACCGAATTGGATATTCTCTTGGTCACTAATTTTCTGTTTTAAAGAAGGCAGCAATGACTTACTATACAGTTCATCAATCGTATATTTAATCTCTATTCTCGGGAGATTCTTTCTTTGGTTGATTGTAGGCGGTTATCTCATCATCAAGACGCTCTTTCCCATCATTCCAAGGATAAAGCGGTTTCCGAAAAGTCTTTTGCATCATACTGACCGCCCTGATCATCGAGCACACAAATTTCACATGCCCGTTCAATAGAAAAGCCTAAATTAAAGAAACGACTTAAAGCAGTTCGGAACCCCACCATGTTCACATCGAACTGTTTAAATGGTTCTGTAAAATAGGTGGTAATGGCTCCCTCGATAAACCGTAGTTTACCATCTCACCCAATTTAAAATCCTCTACTTGCAGGTTTAGCGACATAAATGCCTGCAGTGTGCTTTGCTCATCCTTCACTATTTTGTTTATTCGTTTCACTAACGCCTCGTTATCTGCCCACTCTGTTATTTGAATCAACCGTTGTAGTACGGTATTGGCCCATTTCACCGCTTTATTCATCTGACCAATTGTGATGTTCCCTCTCACCACGACGTGTTCTGGAAATCTACTTTCGAATAGACAAGCGCTGCCCAGTAGGTTGTTGTGATGTGGGAACCCTTGTGTTTTCCCATCAAATACGGTGACGCTATCCACTGGGATTTGCCGCTCCTTATCCTGATAAAACACTTCCTCATTAATCAATTTCGCTAAAATATCCGGACAACCTTGCTTCGTAGAATTACTGTTTCGATAGTTTTCTATATTTCGATGGAGAATAAACGATTCAGCTGTTTGCATCGTTGGGTAATCACCAATCAGATGCCATCCTTTTTGGTGATCAGCCAAACCCCTTTCTTCTGCATGCATCGCATACACCCAATCCGACTGATAAGAATTCCTGTTTACTCCTCTACTCAAAAATGGATAAGCGCGGATCAATTCTAATGATTCCTAGTAAGCCCCTTCCCACTCCTTTTGACTAATCTCATTTGGCAAAACATCCATAAAAATACCCATCTTGCTCTCCTCCTTGAATGTACTTCCTCCAACTTTTTGTTAATTGACATTATACTAGAACTATTTATATTTTACCAGGAATATACGTTCTCTTTCTTAATCAATACACAAATAGCTATAGGATAGATTGGGTTTTTAACGCTTCAAAACAAGATTTCAAGCGAAGACATTTATATTTTCCTGCGCTAAAATCTCATTTTCATCATAAGTTTCACGATAAAATCATTTATAATTTACCAACAAAAAGTTGCAGCGAAATACCTAATCGGCATGAATTTCGCTGCAACGAATATACAATAACTAATTCTATTTTGTATTAATTTAATACACATAAATCCCTTGACCCGTCTGTGCCCCTAGTATACTTTTACGATAAGCCAAGCCAACTCGCTTTGACGAGACCGGTTCAAAGCCTTGGAACAGATGACCATTTTTCTCGACTGAATCTTCCAGGATCGTCGGGCTGACATGATTAATTCTGATCCCGCGAGGCATTTCAATCGCAGCGGACTGAACAAAAGCACGTACACCACCGTTCGCCATTGCGGCTGAGGCTCCTTTTACAATCGGATCATCCATCAGAATACCGGTTGTTAAAGTGAAACTGCCCCGATCGGTTACAGCGTCCATGCCAAGCAAAACTAAATTCACTTGTCCAGACAGTTTACTCTGTACAGCGACTTGATTTTGTTCGGGTGTCATTTCTTGCAATGATCCATAATGTTCTATTCCTGCTGTATTCACCACCGCATCGACCTCGCCCACTTGCTCATACATCTGTTGAATGCTTTCTGTAGACGTCAAATCTACGGTGATGTCTGATTGATCAATCCCTGCCGTAATAATCTCGGCCTCATTTTTCATTTCTTTTTCTACAATAGAGCCTATCGTACCGGTAGCTCCAATCAATAATACTTTCATCCTATTACCTCCATTACATTAAAAACTATTTTAACACGATACCAATAGCTACCCCTGCAAACAAGGCAACAATTCCCACCAGATAAGAGGCACCTATGTAGCTAAAAAAGACTTTATACTTTTCTTCGCGCAACAATTCCATATTTTCAACATTAAAAGTAGAAAAAGTAGTGAACGAACCCATAAACCCCATGCCTAGCAAAAGAGCCATCGCTGAACCAAGGCTTAAGCTAGTGAGTATACCTAATAAAAAAGATCCGAGCATATTAATCAGAAAAGTAGGCGTAGGAAAAGACGAACTTGCTTTTCGTTTGAGCCAGGTTGTCATTAGCGCTCGAGCTAATGCACCAAACGCCCCACCAATCGCAACCAACACAACATTAAGCACCATTACGCCACCCCTCTTTCCATGTTAGTAGCACTTGACTGATCTGATAACCTAATAAAGTTGCTGCCAAACCACCAAACAAACTCGCTAAGATATAACCCGCCGCACTAAGATAGGCACCAGCTTGCATCAGCTCTGCCGATTCCAATGCAAACGTAGAAAAAGTAGTAAACGAACCGATAAAGCCTGTTCCAATGGCAGAAGTGACTTTCGGTGACATAAATGGCAATTCCACTACAAAACGAGTGACAAAGGCGAGCAAAAAACAGCCACATATATTAATCATCAAAGTAGCTAATGGAAAACTCCCAGCATTGATAAACAATTCCAAGCCATATCTGGAGGTAGCACCCAGCATGCCGAAGATCATTAGTAATAGATAATACATTTTACCCCAACTTTCACACCTTCTACAATGTCATAACTGCACTCATTCTTTCACCATTATATCCCTTTTCATTAGTACGTCACAAGGGTTGCTTGCATTCATCCCCTCACTATCAGCTTATCAAGCGATGACGTTGCTTACGAAACCACCAGACAAATAATAAAATAGCGGCTGCCATCCAAATAAGAGGTACAATCAGTGAAGACATGAAAGGCTGCTGTAATTGAATCTGTTCGATCCCATGATGGAGATGATAGTTGGGAAGGACGGCGAGCCATTTCCACTCATCTGGTTGATTACTATTCATCAGTAGTCCTTCGACAAAGAAATAGAGTAGCATAATAGGCATACCATACATACTGAGTTCGATCGTATTTTTCGTTTTTATTCCTAACATCAATCCTACAAGCTGTATTAATATGATCAAAGGCAGTGTCAACAAATAGATGCTGATACAGGCTAATAAACGGTCACTATGAAAGAAGAAAAAGGCAATTAACACGATGGAAGTGATCATAAAAGTGATAGCCATCTTAGCTAGAAACATTATCTTGAATGAGACATTTGCTTGCGACAGTCGGCGGCGTGTCTTTTGTTCATATTCCTCCACTACCATATTTCCCTGCATATACATGGTTAACATCAAGAGGATAAAGGCGATGAGAAACGATAGTTGCAGCTGCTGTCCCGGAATAAATGAAAACACGGTTACAAAAGCGATCGAAGACATCATATTAAAAAGAATCTGTCCATTCCAGCGCAAATCACACATATCTTTATAGATTAAAGCCTTCCATTGTTTTACAGCCATTAGTCTCTCCCTCTCTGTCATAATTGAATCTGTTCTTTCAGCTTACTGTAATTCGCTTTGGATAAAGGTATCGTACTTTTTGATGGATTATCCAAGCTCAAACTGTAACTGTTTTTACTCCAAATAATAATCTCGCGCACCCGCTGTAAATTAACCAAATAAGAACGATGACAGCGAAAAAAACCCAATGGTGACAACCTTTCCTCTAACGTCTTAATCGTATTAGAGGAGGCGAATTCCTCATTATTAACAAACAAAAAGGTGTGTCCTTCACGCGCCTCGATGTAATCGATCTCCAAAGGATGAAAAAGAAGCAGTTTATCTTCCACTTTGGCACTTATTTTCTCCAACTGCACCTGTGTGCTTGCCGTCTCTTCCTCCTGTATTTCTTCTCCCACCTCTCCTGTGTCCTCTTCCACTTTATGTACACCTCGAGCCGAATAACGATAAACCTTACTTCCCAGTCGAATCGCTTCTTCTAACGTTGTGGTAAAAAGAAGAACAGCTCTACCCTGTTTTGCTAAGTATACCAGCAAATGATGAAGGACATGCTTCGATTGTAAATCTAACATCAGCGAAGGATCCTCAAAAATGTAGACTTCAGCTGGTTGAATAAGCGCCAGCGCTAACTGCAGCCGGCGCTGTTCCGACAGTGTCAGCTGTTTCGTTTTCTTGGACACACACGATTGTAGCTCACACAGATTCAAAATTTGCTCTATATCTGCTTGTTGTCCGTACAATTTGCTCCAAAAACGCAACATTTGCTGGACGGTTAAACGTTTGTATAAACCATCCGTTTGCTGATACAGATAGATTGATTGAAAACCAGCTTCCGGTAAGGTAATCATGTCTTTTTTGATCTGTTGTGGATGATTGAACAAGTCAAAAGCGTGCTGGATATATTCATTTTCTGTCTGAACAGCAATAATCTCACCATTGGGCACGGACAAGCTCAATTCTGGCAAAAGTACGGTGTTTTGCTCCACTTTTATTAGCTGGTTAAAAGAGAAAACCATAGATATGCTCCTTTTTGCAATGCTTATTTCTTTCATCATAGCGCAAAAACAGGGAATAAAACAATAAGAAAAAGTATCGTCTTACTTTTCTCTTCCTTTTATAAAGAAAGAAAACACGATGATAACAGCTATACAAAGAAAACCACCGGGAATCATCCAACCTGGCACCTTATAAATTGGAAGTATTGGTAAAGCTTGAGATAACCCATCATAAATGACCAAAAACGGAATAATCGCCAGCAGTAACATAATAAGTGACACAACGATTTGTATCCATTTTTTCATACTGATGGGTTCCTTCTTATGAAAATGGATGAAAATTCGACAGTTGTTTCAAAAGCTTGCACGCATTCCATATAAAACGCCTCCTTTATTTTCTGCCTTTAGTATAAGGCGGAATGATCATCATCACATTATTTATCGAGTGAATAAAAGAAAAGAAGGCATGAACGGTACTTGTGCTAAAGTGAGTGGTACTTATTTCAAAGTGAAACAGCTGTAAAAACAGTTGAATGGACAACAAGCACACGCAGATTATCGGATACGTGAGAAAAGATAAATGCTCTCTTATAAAACGGTATTAGATTTGTTATTACTATCATGGAGAAGAAATACAAAAAACAGCAGCCATTCAGCCGCTGTTTTCAAATCATATCTGTTATCGCGCATGTCTCCCGCGATTTTCACTACGATCTTTTTTTAATAGCTTGATAACCCCATAGATAACCAAAGCAATCACCGCATACACGGCAAAGAAGACAACAAACCCCCACAGTCCCATTACAGCGTCCGCAAACTCCATATTTCCACGCTGCGTATAGGCCTGTTGGATTTCGATAGCAAAAGCGAGCACCACCATCACTGTAAAGGTATAGAAAAAGGAAAGCGTCACAATACTCCATTTCATTTTCGAAATAATTTTAAAGACCACATAAACAAAAAAGAATGTGATCATTCCTAAGATACCAAATATCCAAAAGTGCAACTCTTTATCTGTCATATTTACGCCAACCATATCAGCAATTGCATCATGAATATAGTTGATGATATCAACAAGTAATAGAATAGCTTCCCTCATAAGATGTCCCTCCGTATCCACCACCAATTTAACTTATCATCTATTATACGTTGCATAGCAGAAATCACCAAGAATTTTCATTTATTCCAAACGACAAAATGACGATCTCTACATGATAAGATCGTCATTTTGCACTAACTTACTTCCGCCATTACCCGGGAAATACCGGCAGTTTCTCTAAAAAGATAATATCCTCCCGATCAGCTGCGTCTCCTTCTGCTAGAATCGCAGCCTTTGCTACGACCTCTGCTCCTGCTTGCATAGCCAATTCTTCCAGCGCACGCAGTGATTCTCCTGTACTGATCACGTCATCAATAATAGCAACCCGTTTTCCTTGTAGCTTGGAAGCGTCCAGTCCATCTAAGCATAGCACCTGTTCATTAGTCGTGGTGATGGAATTAACCTGATGGACAAGCGGATCTTTCATATAAGCCTTAACACTTTTTCTTGCGATAATGTATTGATCCATCGCTAATACTCTGGTAATTTCATGGATCAAAGGAATTCCTTTTGCCTCAGCGGTTAGAATATAATCCACCTCCGGCAGTTTATTCGCAAGTAGTGGCGCCACATGACAAACCAATTCGGTATCACCCAAGATAACAAAGCTGGCAATACGTAAATCATCACTGACTGGTATAACCGGTAATTCTCGATTCAGACCTTGAATATGTAAGGTATAGGTATCCAATCTAAACTCCCCTTTCTAAAATCCAAATAAACGGATCAAAAATTCAATAATAACCCCTGATAACATGCCGATAAAGGGATCTGTGATTGCGGTAATCACCATCGTCATTGCTCCTACAATGGTTTGTGAACCCTCCGCTTCTAGTAGTGCAGCTTCTGCATTTCCAGGCAGTGTTACAATGGCTCCCAAAACAAAAAGGAAGCCAGCAATCGATGCCGTCGGAATATACTTACCTATTTTCGGAAGAAATTTAAATAACAGGATCATCGCCATGATGGCCATCATTAGTACACCTGCCCATACCGGATGAGGAGCACTTGCTGTTGCCGAGATGACGACTTCTACCGGTCCTCCACCGAAGAAGGAAGAAGCCATATCTGCCAAGCTACTGATCATAGCCAGCACATCGATATTGACATCCCGTGCAGCAATCGAACTATTAATATTTCCGAACGCAATATTGGCACCAATATTTAAGCAGACCATTGCCAAAGCCCCACGAATAACCATCGGATTAATCACAAAACGAAGCCGTTGAAACTTATCATTTACAAATGGCTTGTTGACCTTCTTTTCTGCCTCTTTACTCGTGAAATAGGCAACAACACTCGATAACACGACCGAAACCGTAATCGTATAAACGAGATCTTGGGTTGCCATGTAGGTGATTAATCCTGTTGCAAAGGATACCGTTCCAGGAATTTTGTTATCCTTGGCCATATCCCAAGCCACTTTGGTTAACATGATGCCCACACCTGCCATCATACCGTTTGTGATTACCGGCCCAATCCAGCTCATAATCTTTTCCAGCAGACCAAAGGCACCAATAAGAAACATGACTAGTGCCCCAAAGAAAATCATTGAAAGTCTTTCACGAATGTTTTTCCCCATGGACCCGGCAACGGTGATTGTTTCCGCTTGAAAAGATATCACCGCAACGGAACCTGTCACACTATTGCCCAATGCACCAACAATAAAAGCCATCGCAGTCGGAACAGAAGCAAAACCAAATGCTAATGCTAATAGTCCCTGTGGAAGTCCGTTTAACACACCGCTTAACGCGGCAAGCAAATCTTTTAATATGTCCATCTTTTCTCTCCTTATCTTTCGTTTCTACGATACTCTTTGATGGATAGGAGTATTTACCAATTTCGATACACAGGACAAAAAGCGATGATACCAAAATAAATACAAAAATCGCCTACTTTTAAGATAGACGATAATAACAAAAGCTATTGTATAGATAACATGAGAAACAAAAAATGACTTGTGTCTCTCCCAATGTATCCACCGTCCATAGTAAAGCAATTATCGGTTGCTTCGTAGAAACTCCTAGACCTTATTACTAGGATTATATGATTTCATTTTACTCTATGAAATTTATCATAGTTGCTAGGTTATGGCAAGATGGAAAACACAAAAGAAGAATGAAAAACTTTATAGATGAAGTGCCTTTTGCAATTAATTTCAAAATGTTTTCCTTTCTTTCTTTCATTCGAAAGCTACATAAGCGCATCTTCTTCCTCTTTCGACAAAAGGGAGCTGGTTTCATAACCGCCCCCTTTTCACATTTACTGATACAATAGCACTTTTCCGATACAATCATTTATCTGCAAGTTTTTTTACGTCTTCTTCCGTTAATTTCGTGATTTCTACTACCTGACGGGTGGACATGCCTTTCGCCAGTAATTCTGCTGCGATTTCTTTTCTTCCTTTTTCTATACCTTCCTCTTTCCCTCTCTCAAAATAAGAATTCGGCAGCTGCATGACCACTTCTTTCTCCTCTTCTGGAAGCTTTTCCATTTTCTCCATCATTTGTTTTTCCTCCTCTTCGCTCAAATTTAAATACGTCTCGAAATATCCATAGATAAAGCGCAATTACATTCCATGAGGTTCTAAATGGGATTGTGAGTTCCGTTATTCGCCCAATAAAAACCGTTACGTTTACTCACCCTACTAAACACACTGTTAGTTGAGTAATGCAAGGAATATTACAGACACTCCCTGATAAAGATTTTCTACTAAAAGGGAGCTGGTTTCATAACCGCCCCCTTTTCACATTTACTGATGGCACTTTTCCGATACAATCATTTATCTGCAAGTTTTTTTACATCTTCTTCCGCTAATTTCGTGATTTCTGCTACCTGACGGGTGGACATGTCTTTCGCCAGTAATTCTGCTGCGATTTCTTTTCTTCCTTTTTCTATCCCCTTTTCTATTCCCTTTTCTATGCCTTTTTCTATGCCCTCTTCTTTCCCTCTCTCAAAATAAGAATTCGGCAGCTGCATGACCACTTCTTTCTCCTCTTCTGGAAGCTTTTCCATTTTCTCCATCATTTGTTTTTCCTCCTCTTCGCTCAAATTTAAATACGTCTCGAAATATCCATACAAGAATTCCAGTTGCGCCGGATTGATTTTCATCCGAGTAATCATGCGTAAAAATTCCAGTTTCACCTGGACACGCTCATGTTCTTCATAACCCATCTGACTGATTAATGCTGCTGCAGCCGGGTTGTTTGATTCGATATATTCTTTCCAGTTTTTGTGTTTTAATTGTAATTTTAGATAACTAAATTGAAGTACTTCCTGAGTCGGTGTATCGATTTTGAATTGTGTCGGTACTTCTTCTTTTCTATTATAACTCAAAACGGCGATGGGTTGAATTGGTTTGCGGTGCTTGGCGTATAGATAACTGAAGTAGAGAAACATCCTTTCGGGGAAATCCGCTTCATGAGTGGATTGTGCTTCGGTGTGAATATGTAGGATTTTGTCTTCATGATGTAATTTTACTTCGGCGAGAACATCGATTTCCCTCTTGTCACCTTTTAGGTAATCCATGTAAACTTCCTGCTCAAGGAATGTGACATCGGAGAAATCAATGTAGGGGTGAAGGTTGGGGAAAAATTCTGCGATGAACTCTTCAAAAAACTCTTGTATCAACTTTTTTGTCAGCCGATCATGCTTCATGTAGTCTGCTTTTTCTTCTTGGATAATTGGTACGGTAAGCAATAGAACACTTCCTTCTGTGTATTATCTGTCTTTTAACAACGATACGAAAGTAAAACCAGGCCCAACTTTCTAAAACCATTTTACAGGTACGGAACATGGGATCATCTTGCTTTAATGAAAGATCAGTAAATCCATGCAGGTAGTATTTTTGATTATCTTTGAATATTTTCTCTTTCTCTTATATGTTTAGATTCATGAATTGGGCCATTACCTTGTTGATCAAGTTATTGCGGGGATCCGTAGAGACAATATAAGGAATTTAGCAACCTATTTATTTCGTTTACTTGGTTATGAGCTTTTTCATTTCAAGTTCCACTATATTCTGTGATTTTTGGTACTTTAGATAGACTGCCATCAGCCAAGTTTTCTTCATTGCAATGATGTAATAATGTTTTTTTGATCAGTCGGTGTGACTAATTAATCTCAGCTGGTGTACCTTGCCCTTTTCAACCTCTTTACATCGGTTCTGGTTGATACAACATCATCTGATAATATCGAAAATTTATCATCTAATATATCGATCTTCTCTCCCAATCTTTCCTCGACCGCATCTATTTTCGTGTTCAATGTTTCTTCTACTGCATCTATCTTTTTATTCAATCTTTCTTCTACCGCGTCTATCTTATTGTTCAATCCTGTAATGTCTTTAGACAGCTCTCTGATTGCTAACATAAGTGCTTCGTTGTCGATCACTTGATGGTTTTCGTTACTCATTTCTTCACCTCCTAGCCTGCTGTGTTTATTATCTATCACTGTCTATTATAGCGTAAAAACACGTCGATTACATCTCCATTTTTTTTGATTTTCTAACTCAAAAACTACTAAACTTGTCATCATATACCTATTTTCCCTCTATCATATTGCGCTTGTCGCTATTGAAAACACGAATACGATAAATATCTAAATATTTTTCACCCTACGCAATCTACCAAAATTAAACTGACTACATTTGTTTTCAGAATATGTATCACTCAGAAGAGAAACAACTTCAACTAACATTAATTCCCATTCTTTTTTTCATCAAACTTTCACATTGGCGGGGTAAGATAGATAGGAAGATGTTTGGAAATGGAGGAACCATTTGATGGTAATAACAAGTAAGCTCGTTGCGGTAGGAAGCGTGGTCGCCAGTTTCTTAATAGGGTGTCTTTTGTTTTATATCATGGGAAACACATCTGCAGCGCATAAAAAGAAATATATCAGTGAAGTGATTTCCCAATTAATTAATGTGGTGCTATTTATATGGGGCTGGAAAATTATCTTGCATTTTTCCCTTTTTCTTTCTGATCCATTAGCGGTGCTGGCTTACCCTGGTGATGCCATCGCTCTTTATCTTGCTGTGTTCTCTATTGCCCTGTTACTCCTGTATAAACAAAAACAAAAAAAGCTTTCTTTACTATATTTTTTAAATTCCTTTGCACCTATTTTCCTGACCGCTTCCTTTTGCTACGAATTTATCGAGATTACGTTACATCATAATGGGAACGCAGTTGCACAACTTGCACTTCTTACCTGCTTAATTATTTTGTATTTTTTCCTACAGGAGCGATGGTCTGTTCCAACACTGCTATTGTTACTGTTACATGGGTGGTCGTTTGGCATGATTATCTTGAATTTGTTACAGCCAGTTATTACTAGCTTTGGTTATACGATGGACATCTGGTTTATTGGTTTATTCTACATAACGATGTTAGTTTGTTTTTTTATTTATCAAAAAAGGAGCGTTACTAATGGGAATTATTGAAACAGATACGATGCTGCTTATCGGTATGTTCTTAGCAATGGGAGCAGGAGCTTTGTCCTTCCTGTCTCCATGTGTGCTACCGATTTTCCCAGCATATATGTCGTATATTACTGGAATAAGTGTCAAAGAGTTACAAGGAGACCACGATGTCAACATTTGCAGACAACTATTAAGTCATTCCTTTTTCTTTCTACTCGGCGTCTCCTTAATTTTTATCAGTTTGGGTGCCAGCGCTTCTTTCTTCGGACAATGGATGCAGCAATTATTAATCGGGAATTCCGGACTGTTGATCCAACGTATTGCGGGTATTTTCATTGTCTTTATGGGGTTTTTTGTGGCTGGTTGGATTACGATACCAGCTTTAATGAAAGAAAGACGTTTCCATTACACCAAAAAGCCAGCTGGATTTGCTGGCACCTTCTTTGTCGGTCTAGGTTTTGCAGCAGGCTGGACTCCTTGTATTGGACCGATCTTTGGCTCCATCCTGCTACTGGCAGCCTCCAACCCAGGACAAGGAATATTCTATACGATCATGTATGTGATTGGCTTTGCGTTGCCGTTTATTGTGTTAACTTTTTTCCTTGGTTCAACGAAATGGATTGCACGTCACAGTGGAGTGATTATCAAAATTGGCGGCGCACTAATGATTGCCATGGGACTGGTATTATTTTTCGGATGGATGCCACAGATTTCTACTTTTTTCCTTGATTTAATACAGGATACATGGTTATCACGCCTAGGTTGATAAGGAGGAATATATAATGAAGAAAACTATTTTTATCGTAATAATGCTGGGCATGTTTGGCTGGGCCATCTTTGCATTTGTCAACAACTCGAATCAACAGGAGGCAGAAGAAGAGAACCTGCAAGGAAATCGTATCACTACTCCCCTACAGCAAGGATCTGAGGAAGTGACGGAATCGGATGAAGTTGGACTGGAACAAGGACAGATCGCACCTGATTTTGAGGTGAAAACATTAGAAGGAGATACGGCTCAATTGTCAGATTATCGCGGGGAACGTGTTTTTCTTAATTTTTGGGCCACCTGGTGTCCACCTTGCCGAGCAGAAATTCCCGATATGCAAAAACTCTATGACGAAAAGGATGTGGAAATTCTGGCCGTCAATATGACTGCGTCAGAAAGTGGGCAGCAGGTTGTCGCTGACTTTGTCGATGAATTCGACATGACCTTTCCCGTGTTAATGGATCCAGAGGGCGACGTCTTGGATACTTATCAGGTCGTAGCCTACCCGACCACCTATATGATTGATTCGAATGGAAGAACGCAATTCATCTCTCTCGGTGCCATGAATCATGATCAAATGCTGCAACAGTTGGAAAGAATGGAGTAACAAACTTATGATACGAGGTGTATAGCAATGAAAAAAACAATCATGCTTGTTATTATGTTAGGAATGATAGGCTGGGCCGTGTATGAGTTTGTTTTCCCATCGGATGAGGCATCAACAGGGCAAGCAGTCGAAGAAGAAACAGTTGAATCTGGAGTGAACTTGGACAATGATTCAGCAGACCAGTCAGAAAATGAAGAACAAAAAGAAACAACCGCATCAGAACCAACAGTAGGGCTAGAGGTGGGAAACCTTGCGCCTGATTTTCAGTTGGCAACATTAAGTGGGGAAACGGTAGCTTTATCGGATTATCGTGGCAGTAAGGTGATGCTCAATTTTTGGGCAACCTGGTGTCCCCCCTGTCGTGTAGAAATGCCTGATATGGAAAAATTTCATCAGGATACGGAAATAGAAATTTTGGCGGTGAATTTAACAGAAACAGAGCCTAATACAAAGCAAGTTCAGCAATTTGTCAATGAATACGGCTTATCGTTTCCGATTTTGCTGGATGAGGTAATCGAAGTAGCAAATACCTATGCCATACAGCCAATCCCCACTTCCTTTATGATTGATTCAGAAGGGATTATTCAATTCAAAACTTTCGGTCCCTTGACGTATGACCAAATGGTAGCAGAGATGGAAGGTATGGATTGATCCGCTATGGTATGATGAATGGCAAGAGGTGAACAGAATGGAACAGACCATATTAGTCGTAGAAGATGATAAAATGATTCGAGAATTGATCCGGATGTATCTAATAAAATCCGGATATGATGTCGTAGAGGCTGCAGATGGAGAAGCCGCAAAAACTGTATTTATGACCAGTCACCCCTGCATGGTAATCCTTGATTTAATGCTGCCAAAAATGTCTGGAGAAGCATTCTGTACATGGATACGTGAGCAAGAGCGGAATGAGGTGTCCATCATTATGTTATCAGCGAAGGCACGAACAGAGGATAAAATTCATGGTTTAAAACTAGGCGCAGATGATTATCTGATCAAACCTTTCCATCCAGAAGAGCTTATAGCGCATGTAGAGGCGGTTTTACGTCGTACTGGTCAATATTGTCAAAAAATTGCTTATGACGGTTTATGTATTAAACCGCGAAAAGGGGAAGTTTTGCTGTTTGATCAAGAACTCAAGCTCACCAAGCATGAATTTAATTTGTTATATTATTTTATGGAGAACCCCAATGCCATTATTTCTCGCGACAACCTGATTGACCAATTATATCCCTACGCCGATAAATTAGTATCCGATCGTACCATTGACGCGCACATCAAGAAATTACGAAAAAAAATCGAACATAACCCCGCTTCTCCAGAGCGGATTATTACCGTTCGAGGAATGGGGTATAAATTTGTTACGGAATAGTTGGAAACGCAATATCTTTCCAAGTTCATTTTTATTTCGACTAACGTTCATCAATATTATCGTTATTGTTGCATTTGTTACGTTTAGCAGTTGGGCTATTTATCATACAGCCTGTACGCTTGCTGATGGTCTTCTTGCCATGACGGACCATAGACAACACCAGTTTCGGACGACGCTTTTTCAATATTTATGCATATTTAGTATCTCTACAATCCTTTTTGGCAGCCTTATACATTTTTACCTAACAAATAAAGTGACTCAGCCATTGAAAGAATTAATTCAATCCACACAGAAAATGAAGCAAGGTCAGTATCCGCCTCCAATTGACGTCAAAACCAATGGAGAAATTGCAACGTTATCCAATAACATGAACGAGCTGGTTCAACAGTTACATACCAATGAACAGCAAAGAAAAAAACTTGTATCAGATTTATCACATGAGTTTCGGACACCACTAACGAATTTGAATGGATATTTACGCGCCCTACAAAATGGGGTAATCGAGGGCGATGAGAAGCTATACCAGTCGCTCTATGCCGAATCAACCAAACTAACCGCATTAGTGGAGCAGATGGAACAGTTAAAAGAATGGGACGATATAGCCTCCCAAACATTTACGGAAAAAGAGCCTACTGACCTGAAAGCCTTTATCGAAGAAGTCATTGGCCTATTTTATTGGTCCCTGCAAGAAGAGAATATGGAATTGGATGTCCACCTACAATCAGGTGTCGTTACCGTCCATCGCACCAGTATCTCACAGGTTATTAGCAACTTATTGGATAATGCGATCCGTTATTATGAAGGTGCTGGGCCAGTCACGATAATAGGAGAAAAGCTCCCTGACAAATATAAATTGTCGCTCACAGGACCGGGACGAACCATTCCCGAATCAGACAGGGAGCGCATCTTTGAAAGGTTTTATCGAACAGAGCCTTCTCGATCGAGGGAATTAGGAGGCTCAGGGCTGGGACTTGCCATTTCTAAGGAAATCATCGAGCGACATCATGGAAACATTGGTGTCTATTCTGAAGGAAATCTGCATACTTTTTGGTTTACATTACCTTACTCACAATGATGCTTGTTAACATAAACGAACCGTTAGAAGCCAAAGTCCGTTGAAGCACCTAGCATTACTGGCTATTAAATGTCCACTTTGATATAACATTCATTTGCGTAATACTTGCACACTTGGAGCCAAGCCGATATAATAAACGAAATGATTGATTGAAATCAATCCCAAAGGGGAGTAGCATAATAGCAGCTGTCGTCATTACGGGAGAAATCCTCGGCACTGCTGGCAACAAACTGATTCCGTTGCTTGCGAGACCTTTGTCCAATACTGTGGGCAAAGGTCTCTTTTTGTACACTTTTGCCCACCACAACTTCAAGGAGGCTACAACATGTCAAAACTAAGTAAACTTCTAAAGTCGAGAACGGTAAGAGAGGGCATCAGACAAGCACGTAAACACGCCGTACCTTTAATCAAAAAAGAACTAGCAAAACGAAAAGGTACACTCAAAAAGTAATGGAACCAACTAAGTACGAGCGCTATACAGCAACTGTGTCATTTACGAAAAGTAATAGACGTATAAAAGTACGTAAACATCACCCTGATTTACAGCTTTATGGACTGGGACGAAGTGCTGCGATCTTTAAGATAAACAATGAGAATAAAATAATCAAAGTTTTCCATCCAACCTTTGAGCATGCGGCAGAGCAGGAAAAACAAAACTATGAAAAATTACAAGGTAATCATTATTACCCAGTTGTCTACGAATCAGGCAGCAATTATTTAGTGATGGAATATATTGAAGGAAAAACATTCTTTGAATGCCTCGCAACAGGAATTCCCTTGAAACCTCACTATATGAAAGAGGTTGACCAGGGCTTACAGACTGCAAAAGAGGCCGGGCTTAACCCTTCTGACATCCATTTGCATAATCTGATCGTGAACAAAGATGGGGAGGTACGTATTATTGATGTGGCGCGCTTCTCCCAATCGAAAGTCTGCACGCAGTGGGATGATTTAAAACGTGGCTATATGCGCCTTTACTGTCGTCCCTTCTTTCCAAAAAAAGTACCGAAATGGATCATGTATACAACAGCCAAACTCTATCGCCTATATCATAAATGGGGATAAGGAAAAGCAAGCTTGTATGTCCTAAGCTGACAACGAGTTTGCTTTTTCTTTCTTAAAATGATGTCTTTTCTTTATTCCATTCCTCGATAAATTGCTGTATCGATGGTTGTCGCTGGTCGCGCTCGTGATGAATAGCTTTTAAAGCCACCTTATATAACGCCTTGTTAAGCTGCCAGCGTTCCCATTCTCTACTATCATTAGCAAATAAAGCAAAGGCGGTTGCTCCCATCAAGTAGACATTAGTTATCTCATCAATAGCTGCCCCTTGTTGCCATTCTTCTGGCGACATGAAACGAGAACTTCCCCACATTCTTCCGACCTTGTTGATATACGGCATTTTTGCATAAAAATCAATATCGCATATTATTGTTTTCTCTGCCATAACATCATACATAATACTACCGTCATAGAAATCAATCGCCACATAACCTTTTTTAATAACATGATAATGAAAAGATAGGATATCATCAAATATATTTAACTTTATCTTTAACGGCATTTGCATAAATCGTCGTCTTGTCAGCGGATATTGTTTGCCCATACACTCTCCATCTACCCAATCAAATACTACAGCAAAGCCACCGCCAATATGCTCTGCCTGAACATATTTAATTAAATGGGAATGAGCTAGATCTTGATATATTGGTACAATCGACCTCAATCGTTCGATAGCGTCATCTGTTGTACCCGCATATCTCGCGGTTGGCGCCCCGGCAAATTTCACGAAATATTTCTTCCTATGTTTTTCTACTCCAAAGCAGATATTCCCAGAATCTTGATTATCAAACACTTTAAATACCTTACCGTATTGTTGAATAAAAGACATGTCAAAAGGTTCCTTCAATTGATAAGAAATACCGTCTACATATTGCACATAAAAATCCGCTAAATACCACGTAGGCACCACTTGATTCATATCGTTATACCATGACAGGATATCCTTTGTTTGCTGTTTCAACGTCATGATTTGTTTCTCACCGAATGGAATTGCCCAGGGAACGGAAGCCAGCGCATTTGTGGCAATATAAAAAGCTAACCGTTCAAAGAATTCGATAGGTGGTTTTCCAGCAAAATAGCCATTAAGCTGACCCGTTGCGAAATAAGGGCTAACTCCTGCACTCCAAACGATTCGATTGAATTCTTCCCAAGGATCGCCAATATCCAAACGATTGAAGTCAATAATAGACAACGTTTGGTCAGCTGAAATAACCATATTACCAACATGATAGTCACCATGCTGAAAACACTGTGGTCGATTGGATAATAAATAACGATGTTTCTCCACATAATCGATTACTTGATCATCTCCGTCAAAACGGATACCACAAGCCTGATATTTTTTTATTTTATCATCTGCCTTACGATTAAACCGTTCACTCCACTCTGCCTGTCCTTCAGGAGCCGGAATGGAATGAATCATTCGCAGTATCTCCCCTGACTTGATTCCCAACTGATATTGTTCCGTCTCCGGTAAAAGTGGTAAAACCGTTTCAGCATCTTCCCCTTCACACCAAGTAAACAGAGAATAGACCTTCTTATCGTTATCGCAAGTTCCGAAATGCACAGGCCTAGACATGGGTACACCTAAAGCGGCGACCTCTTGCATCCATTCGTATTCATTCTTTTTTTTATCGTATTGGGAAATATCGGCTATACGCAAAAGTAATGTCTGCCCATCTTTCGTCTCTATGTAATACTTTTTATCACTGGACCAGCCCTTATCAATCGGCTCCATCGTTACGAATGAATGGTATCCTGCAATCTCCTCCACCCTACACCTTCTCTCGTTTTTATCGCTTCATGATACTTCCATCTGCTACTTTCCCCATTCCTCTCTCAACACTCCGTAAATAACATGATCCACATAATGATCATATAGCCATTCTGCTTGCCTGATATGCCCCTCGTAGGTAAAACCAAGTCTTTCTGGTATACTTCTGCTTTTATCATTCTCCGCAGCGGCACGAATTTCCACTTTATTCAGTTTTAATTCCCTAAAAGCATAATCAGTTAAGGCCTTTGCTACTTTGGTCATTATACCATTTCCTTGGTAATCCTCTGCCAGCCAGTAACCAATATAGGCGATGCGATTGGACCAATCAAGGTGATTAAATCCCGCCACGCCCACAATCTCCCCTTTAAATAAAATAGCTGCGTTTAAGCTTTTGTTTTCTGCAAAGCCTTGTAAACAGATTTTAATGAACGCAATCGTATCTTCCTCTTTGTTTGTCGTATCTACCCATGAAAGCCATTCTCTTAAATAATTTCTGGAACGATCGGTTAACGAAAAAATCCGTGTACTGTCTCTTAATTCAACTAATTTTAACGACAAGTCTTCATCTATTTTATATACGAACATGATCCTCTCTCCTCACAACATAACGGATAAATTGGGAGTATTTTATCAGATGGGGACAGGAAAGTCTAGACACAATTAAAACTACCATCTGAATAATTTTCGACAATGACAGCTTAATGGTCATAACACTGGTGAATTTCAATATCACCTTAGGTAAATAAAATGACATCCAAATAAGTCTGAGCAACATATTATGAAAACGTAAAATAGAATGTTATATTAGATTAATCAGAGACATTTCGAGGTGTTGATTAATTAAATCAATAAAGGAGTGGAGTAAATGCCAGTCTACAAAATCATATATACAAAAGAATGCGAAAATATCCGTGAGATTCATGCAAGCTCTGAAAAAGAAGCACTGAAAAAGTTCTACGATTGTGACTGCATAAAGGATTATGAATATCAATGTATTGGAGAAGAAGTAATATCCGTAACAAAAGATTCGTAATGGCGTAACCAAACGAATCTTTCTGACTTCTTTATTATATAGAGTCTACAAGATCATGCTTTTCTACTTTGTTTAAAACGTCTTGTAACGATGTATTTGCTAAATACGTATCCATTTCGTTTTCAGCGTTTTTCATGATGTTCTCAACAAGACATTCTACCCCATTATCTTTATCACATCCTTGAAAAAGTGGTAAATCACCTTCAATTGCTTTGGTGATATCTAAGAAACTAATTTCTTTGGCGCTTTTACCAAGTCGAAAACCACCGTAGGCTCCCGAATAGGAAGCAACAAGACCCTTTTTGGCAAGTTTGGTAAGCATCTTAGATAGATAGGAAGGTGGCACATTTCGTTGTTCCGCAAGCTCTTGTAAGCTTATCGTATCCTTTTCATTTTGGGATGCAAGATAAATCATGGTGTGCAGAGCATAGTTGGTACCTTTGGAAAATTTCATTGTATCACCACATTATTTATAGTTTTTACATATAATTATGGCATCACCGTTAAGTAACAGTCAAATGATAATCTATTGGGAACTCCTAATGTATATGCAGCATTTACTTTAATTGTACTAGTCTCAGGCATTCTAACTATATAGGCATGGAATGGATTCGAATCAATCAAAAGTTCAAGACGCTAAAAAAAGCGATGAACTTTTTTTATTTCTCATGATATATCTAGCAAATCATCACTTTACAATGGAGTCTAATGATGAAATATCTCGTTATAATGTTACAAATCAGTGTGTTGTTTCTTTTTAATTATATAGGACTAGCCATTCAGGATTTCTTTTCCCTTGTTATTCCCGGCAGCCTCATAGGTATGCTTTTATTATTTGGACTATTGGTCATGAAGGTTATTCCATTAACCAAAATCCAGACCGGGGTTGATTATTTGCTCAAAGATATTCCCTTTTTCTTTATTCCTGTGACCGTTGGTGTAATGGAATATTTGAATTTCTTCCTTGGGAAAGGGAGTCTGATCATCCTGTTGATTGTGGTGAGTACCTGCCTGGTCATTGGTGTTAGTGGGATAGTGACGAATCAGATGTTAAAAAACAAGGTGATAACAAATGACTAATGTTCTAATTGGAATCTTTATGATCGTGATGACATTTCTGCTTTACCGAATTTCGAAAAAAATATATGGTGAAATCCCAAGTCCATTCACATTGCCTATTTTCTTATCGATGGTTACCATTGTAATAATTTTATCTTTAACGGGGATCTCTTATAATACCTATATGATGGGAGGACAATGGATTGATTTTTTCCTTGGTCCCATTGTTGTTTCCTTTGCCATTCCACTATACAAGGAGCTCGCATTGATAAAAAAATATGCTAATGCGATTGGCACCGGCATATTTGCGGGTGGTTTGACTGGGGTTGTCACTGGAGTTATCGGTGCTAAATTATTAGGTTTTGATAATTGGCTGATTCAAACGGTTGCTGCAAAATCAGTTACTGCACCAATTGCTATCAGTATTACCGAAGCCGCTGGCGGAAACACTTCATTAATCGCTATTTTTGTTATGATTGCCGGAATCAGTGGTGGCATGTTTGGACCCTTTATTTTGAAACTCTGTCATATACAACACCCCGTAGCCATTGGATTGAGCTTCGGCACATCTTCCCATGCTATGGGAGCTGCCAAATCATTAGAATTCGGCAAACTGGAAGGTGCCATCAGTGTATTGTCCATGACGATTAGCGCGGTAGTGGTTTCTGTACTTGTCCCTGTCATCTTACTGTTTATCTAATATATTTTGAAGCTGATACTTGTATTCCAATCCTACGTGGACGTTATTGAGGATAAGCATATAATACGTAACGATCAGGGGCATTTCCGATCATTGAAAAGGGGTAACAGGTTGAGACAGTTAAATATTCATCTTCCCGAGAAGGGTCAATCACTGTTGTATTGTCTGCTGCTACAATTTCATGATCTCTGATTTTATATCTATACGTTCCATACTCCATTTTCACATGGAATTCATCCCCATGTGCTAATTGATCAAAATTTCTGAAAACCGTATCCCTATGTCCCGAGAGGAGAATTTGTTTATTCTGACCAGGCAAGCCTGTATCATGATAATGGCCAACACCTTGTGCGAGTTCTTCTTCATCCGTACCCTCCACTATGGGAATCTCACGATCTAATTTAGGTATATACAGCAATCCAATCGTTTCCCCTTTTTCGTACCCCCTATCTAACACGTCTTCTATCGATGTATCTTTACGTTTCTGGTTCTCTGTTGAAAACAGTGTTTGCGCTTCAGAGAGTCTTTCTTGTTCCTTATAAGCGGAACTCCACCATTGATAGCCTCCAAAAGCTAAGGTAACAACTCCTACCATGATAAGTGTCCAGGAAAGTAGCTTGAGCATCCGATTCACCTCTCAAAAATCGCTATTTTGAATATTAACCTTTTAAAATATCATGCTTTTATAATAGATTCTGTGATGGTCATACTATCTTTTACTGATTGAATCATACCACAATTTTTATTCATTAATTCCAGCGCTTTCTTTAACTTTTCTTCCGTTGCGTTGCTTGAGATAACTGTATAGATTAGATGTAGTTCTTGAATACGATTAGCAACGGATGGGTTTCGCACGATATCGGCTGACACATGAATATCGATAAATGTAAACCTCATCTTCTCTAATATTTTTCTAAGCGTCAGACCACTGCAACCTACAATAGATGATATCATCAGCTCATAAGGTCGATAACCAAGTTCTCCTTGTCCAGAAACCGGGAGATCTCTATATTCGGTATCCACTTGAAACCCATACTCAGTCATATAATATGTAAGCATTTATCTGTCTCCTTTCATAACTACACCTAATAATAACCTGTTTATGTGAAAGTTTCATGAAAATCATCGATAAATTTGCTTTCTATCATCATTACATTAAAAAACGTGTGGCAAGCAAAGACTTGCTTGTCACATGTTTTTGTTACATTTATAAGTTCAACTTATATATAAATTACATACTATTTACATTCCATTCATATTTCGTTAAAATTCTTCCCCTACAATGAGACTAGGTTCCATTTAGAAGGAGGATGAAGGAATGATACGAAAGCTTGGATTTGCTGCGTTAAGTGCAGGACTAATCTTCTCTAGCATTAATATTACGTCCGTTAACGCAGATGGAAACAGCCAGATGAACAATAGGGAGGAAAATGGTAAAGCAGAAAATATCATTTACATGATCCCAGACGGCTTTAACGCTGATTACGCAACCAATTATCGTTATTTCAAGGGTGAAGAGGCCGTGTGGGATCCACATTTACAAGGCATGTTTTCTACACACTCCGCTGATTCCAACATTACAGACTCCGCAGCAGCAGGAACAGCCATGTCAACGGGAGTGAAAACGAATAACGGTACCATTGGAATAGATCCAGAAGGCAATACACAGCAGACTATTTTAGAAGCCTCAAAAGATCAAGGCATGTCAACAGGCCTTGTTGCCACGTCTACTATTACCCATGCAACCCCGGCTGCCTTTGGTGCGCATGTAGATGATCGAAACAATGAAACGGAAATTGCCAGGCAGTTAATAGATAATGAGATTGATGTGTTACTTGGCGGCGGCAAAAACAATTTCCTACCAGAATCAGAAGGTGGAAATCAGGAAGAAGCCCATGTGCTCCAGCAAGCGGAGGAACAAGGATATCAGCTGGTAGAAAATCGTAATCAATTGATGGAAGCAGACATCGATGTAAACAATGAAAGAATGCTAGGTTTATTCGCTGATGAAGCCTTGTCCCCTGAGCTGCATCGTGACACCGAAGAAGAACCTAGTCTTGCAGAAATGACGCAAATCTCCATTGATACACTAAAAAAAGATGAAGATGGTTTTTTTCTTATGGTAGAAGGTAGCCAAATTGACTGGGCTGGCCACGATAACGATGCTGCATGGGCGATGACGGATGTAGCAGCATTTGAAGCCGCTGTTCAAGCAGCGATCGATTTTGCTGAAAAAGACGGGAATACGCTGGTAGTTGTTGGAGGAGATCATGAAACAGGTGGAATGACGGCAGGTGCCAATGGTTCTGGAACAGCCAATCCAGAACTGCTTCAAAGTGTAACCGCAACTGGTGAGAATATAGCAGCCGAATTAAATGAAGATCGCTCCAATGCGAGTGAGGTTGTGAATCAGTATTCAGGTATGGAGTTATCAGAAGAAGAGGTTCAATCGATCCAAGAAGCAGAGGATCCTAAAATGGCCATCAATGCCGTCATCAGCTCAAAGGCTAATGTCGGATGGACAAGCACCAATCACACTGGAGTGGATTTACCCCTCTACGCATATGGTCCTGGAGCTGATCAATTCACTGGATTCCATGATAATACCGATTTACCAAAAATCATAGCAAAGGCTATTGGCGCCCACTTTCACGGAGACATCAGCCAAAAGCAGTCAGAAGGAACGACATATATAGTACAACCTGGAGATACCTTATTTGAAATTGGACTCACCTATAATTATTTATGGACAACCCTACAGGAGATCAACCAATTTCCAAATCCAGATTTAATTTATCCAGGAGATGAAGTGTATGTCAGATAAGTTTCTAACCAAATGATAGATGACCAGATTTCATTGAAAAACCCCTGTGCATGCGAATTCTACTAACATGCACAAGGGTTTTTTCTACCATTAATTTACACCGCCCCTTGTAATTTCCCTTGATAAATGGCAATCAAGCCTGGTAACTGTTGAATATCCTGTGGTGTGATAAGCTCTGGCGGCTTATCAAAGGAAACAATACCAGCTTCTATCAACAGATAAGCTACAAACTGAGAACAGAAGTATGCATTGGAGCGTTGGATTGGCTTATTAAACATTAAGCCAAATAGCCCCCATAGGTTATAGTGATAAGTGTTTTCCCTGCTCCTAAAAAAGTTTAATGTTCCTTGCAGTTTTTTAATTTGCTTGGCATTAATAGGATAAGCATAAATCGAGCAGTCTGCTTCTAGAAAGAACCTCTCTTGTATATTTTCTTTCACGAACCCGCCCCAAAAAGGGTTACGGTGATGCTTTCTGCCAAAGCTGTATGTTTCATTTAAATTTACATCCAAGGCCACGGAAACATGATTATATTCTGCTTTCGTGTACAATCCAATAGCCTTGGTCAGTAATGTACCCGTGTTGGTAAATAGCAGATAAATGTGTTCTTGTCTCATCACTTTTACCTCCTATTGATGATTTGATCGTCATTCAAGTACATCCTTATGCTCTATATTTCTTATCGATACATACGAAGCAACCACACCAATGATGGTAAATGTCACAGGTACACCAATAATGGAACCTATCGATAGGTCTTCATTACTTGCACCGAAAAAAGCTGCAATGATAATGGATGTAATAATCGTCGTTCTAACCGACTTTTTAAGCAATCCCAAAAATAGGGGAACTAAGCTGATACCGCTGGCAGAAAAATCATATAGGGTTGTATTTCTAAAATGCTCTATCACCATTTGAATCGTGATGTTCCCCTCGATAAAATGCAAGTTGTTATCTAACATCGTTAAAACAACAGTTGCAAAAATTCGTGATAGGAGTATCGAGAAAAAAGTAAAGCATATGATCATCAATAACTTGGAGCACATTAATTTTTTTCGGCTAACTGGATACGTAAACATCAAAGTGATGGTTTTGTCATTATATTCTTCAATAACTAATCTTGAAATTAATACACCTGAGAATACAATGAACACCATTCTTGTAATACTATCAACTAAGAAGAAGAAATCTGTACTGCTAGCAGTATACAACTCCCTGTCGACATATAACATGAAGAATAAAAATCCGCTAATAGCCAAGCATGCTGCTAAAGCGTTCCTTACATACCGCGCAACATTTAATTTTTTCATTTCCAAACGCATTAACTTAAACATTTTTCCTCACCCCTCTTCCTATTATCATTAAAATACATCCTTATGTTCCATATTTCTTATCGATAAATACGTGGCAGCAGCACCAATGACGATAAATATCGATGACCTGACAAGGAAAGAACGGATGGATAGGTCTGGCAGCTCTTCGTTACTTATACCGAAACAAATGGCAATGATAACAGAGGTGATGATTGTTGTTTTAACAGATTTTTTGAGCACCTTTCCTTACCATTTTTATCAACGGAATAATTATGGATGTCCACCTTCAGGTCCTTATAATGGATAACATGGTCTTCTTGCTTCGTTTCAGAATAATTTGCAGTACATCTTAATACCGCTTTCACCTGGCTACTATTTTTATACGTATTCTCTAAATTTTAACACATTATTTTTGGATGAAAAGAAAGACTCTTTAGGTATGGAGATTTATTATTATTCATTTAGCAGGATGAAAAGTATAAGAAATGAAAAGAAATTTTAGATGAGCAGTTACGGGTAACGTTAGCAGAATTCAATGGAAAGAAATAGCTATCTTTACGGATAAAGCAGACAATCGAAATCAGAAACTTCTTTACTCTAAATAGTAATGGAGTTTTTTTATTTAAAATAATTGTTTGGAAATATAGAAAATAAATAACCGAAGCGATGAATGAAGCACTTCAACATTTAGATGCGGAATATATTGATCTCTTCTATTTGCATCGTATTAATCCAAAGGTCGCTGTTGCAAAAGTGGCTTTTTCATTTAATATTTGCTTCGTGCAATTTGTTGTTGTATCTTCTTTTCTTTCATACTGTATTTTTATTATTATTCTGTCAATACCCCTAATCACTGTTTCATCTTTTATCGTTAAACGTTGATGAGCGTTTCTTGCATAAAGTACTAGAGAATTATTGGTATCCTGTAACAAATTATCACGTAACTGGCCTGCCACTTGTCCGGCAGCTCCTAGAATTAATACTTTCATCATTTTTCCACCTTTCTGTTCTGATTCGCTAACAAGTTAAATCATACTTTCCGCTTAGCAGAAAGTATGATTAGTTGACCTGTTATAATCGTTTAAATATCTAGTTTCCGCGTACTAAGCGCTTTAACCATCTCCGGATCACGGTGGGAAAAGAACAAGCTTTCTTTTTCATTTAACGTTGCAATCTTGCCCATATCTTTCTCACTTAATTCAAAGTCAAAGATATTGAAATTCTCTACCATTCTTTCTTTACGCACGGATTTCGGAATAGCAATAACGTCTCGTTGCGTTAACCAACGCAACACGACTTGTGCGACAGATTTGTGGTGTTCCTCAGCTATTTCTGCCAATGTCTCGTTATGGAACATATTATTTTTACCTTCTGCAAATGGTCCCCATGCTTCTATTTGCACATTGTTTTCTTTCATAAAGGCTGCATTTTCTATCTGTTGATGGAATGGGTGTGTTTCCACTTGGTTGACGGCAGGAGTTACTTCATTTTGAACGATGATATCCATGAGACGATCTTCCTGAAAATTACTCACTCCGATTGCTCTTACCTTTCCTTCATGATACAGTTCTTCCATCGCACGCCAAGCACCGTGTACATCACCATAAGGCTGGTGAATCAAATACAAATCTAAATAATCTAATTGTAGTCTTTTTAATGAATTGTCAAAAGCCTTCTTGGTAGCTTCATAACCCGTATCCTGCACCCAAAGTTTCGTTGTGATAAATAATTCTTCTCTCGGCACACCACTTCGCTTAATCCCTCTACCAACTGCTGCTTCATTCAAATAGGACGCTGCCGTATCAATAAGTCGATAGCCGGTATTAATTGCATCATATACCACTTGTTCGCACTCTTCTTCATCTTGAATCTGGAATACACCAAATCCTAATATTGGCATTTCCACTCCGTTATTCAATGTTACATTTCTCATGATAAATTCCTCCTTTGTATATTCAGCCATCCTTTTCGATAACATAGTGTAGGTCTTCCAATAGCTTCATATTTATTATGAACCATAGGAGAAGCTAAACGGTAGCCTATTCATGTTATATGATTGCCTAATCCTCTTATGTTCAAGAAGATGCTACATTACAAGAAAGACAACAGCTTTTAATGGATGAACGAGATAAACTACGCGATCGAAAAAAAAGAAATAGACGCTACCTTGATCAAACTGGATAATAAAGTCGATCATTATAACAGTCTTATTTCTCAATATAAAGATACAATTAGTTGAATCAATCGGGTTGTACTGGCTGTTTGATCTCCTTAGAATCTCACAGCCAGCTATCCTGTGACCAATTAGTATGTACAAAGCAATGTTTTTAAGCGGCAAATTCAGTAACTAATAGCTGCCTGATTGGTTGATGAACACGTTTCTTCCTCCAAGTTTTGAGCTGAATTACCGTTACGGTCCTTCTCTTTCCGTCATTTGCCTCGGCCGCTTCACCAAAAGAAGGAAACAGGAGAGAAGGACAACACTCACACATACCCAGTTCAAGTAACGAAACCCTGCCACTTCTGCTCCAAATCCACCCAACAGATTACCGCCTAATCTCCCAAGCGTACTGGCATTGGCATAGAGTGTTGCCGCAACTCCAGGAGAATCAGGAAGGAAATCGGCAAAATAACTTAACCCATTTCCCATCACAACGGCAACAAACGTGGCTTGGAGAACTTGGGCGGCAATCAACTGCCAGGAAGCTGTCGCCATTCCCAAGACAGAGAAATAAAGCATCGAAACTACACAACCGATAAGTACAATATGATGATTAGCTATTTTTTTGCCTAATGCTCCAAAGGTTAACATAATAGGAATTTCCAGTCCCGCACATAAACCAACCATCAGACCTACATCGGCATGACTTCCATTTAATTCATGTATCACAAATAATGGTGTATTCATTCCATTAACCGCATTTACGGAAAAAAGCAAGATAAAAGCTAAGAATGGTAGAAATAATCGCTTCGTTTCTGTTGAAAATAAAGTTGGCCGTTTAGTCTCGGGTTTTCGTATCATTGTCATTTTACGTTTTGGCAAAAAAATAAAAACGAGTAAAGCAAGGAGGACAAAAATAGTGGATGTACCCAGAAAAAGGCCTTTATAATCAAAGGCTGCCAACAACAAAGTTCCAAACAATGGTCCAATTAAAAATCCTAATGAGAATAAGGAACGCAAGGTGGATTTGGCGAACGTCTTATCATCTGAGTTACTTTCACTGGCGGATTCGTGGGCATAAGCAAACATTTGCGGCATCGCTGCAGCACCCAGTCCATTAAAGAAACTAACGGAAAGTAGCAATCCTAAAAACGATTCAAACACCAAATAGGACGCATAACCGCAAGCAGAAGAAAGCATTGCCGCCAAAATAAGCCACTTGCGATCCATCCCATTATCGGAATAATTGGCAATCATCGTATTAGCAATTACTCCAGATAGAGAACTGATCGCCATAAATATCCCAAATGTCCCCGTGCTCATACCGATGACACCTGTACCATATAAGGAAAGATACGGCATCGTAATCGAAACGCTTGTGCCTACTAATAACATACAGATAATAAAAAGGCCAAAATGTTTAATTTGAAATAACTCTTTGAATCGGCTTAGCAATACTTCCACTCCCCTACATACATCTATTTTCTCTTTTTATTATGCAACAAAAAAGAAAGGAAATGGTAGCCTATTTCCGCTAAATGATTGCCTAATACTCTTATATGGGTTATATTGTAGGAATAACCATAACCAATAACGCAAGGAGGAATTTTCTAATGTCTGAACAAATCAGTGGACAGCAGAAAGAAATCGCCCAACTCATTGAACGTCATTCCACACAAGATGGAACACATACAACAGCAGTACCCAATCTATTCTTCTCTCGCACTCCTACCACAATCGGCCCAAATTATGGAACTTATAGTACCTCTTTATGCTTTATCGCTCAAGGTATGAAAGAAGTATTTCTAGCCAAAGAACACTATACCTATGGCCCGAGCGATTATCTAATTTCTTCTGTTGATTTACCGGCCAGCGTCAGCGTCACCAAGGCTTCACCAGATCAGCCTTACTTAGCTATCAAACTAATATTTACACCAAAGGATATTTTAGAAGTATTACGTGAATATCAAATGAACCCTGCTAGAAAACAAAAAGCAAGGCGAGGGATGTATGTCAACAGAATAGAAGCACCATTATTAGATGCTATCAATCGGCTGGTTCACTTGTTAAATACTCCAGAAGATATCCCAATTCTTGCACCATTAATTACAAAAGAAATTATCTATCGAGTGTTGCGAGGAGAACATGGAGAAGCTCTGAAGCAAATTGCCATTGAAGGAAGCTCCACTCACCAAATTAACCATGTCATCAAACATATTATGCAACATTATACCGATGCTTTTAAAATCGAAGAACTTGCAGAAATGGCCAATATGAGTGTGTCTTCTTTTCATCGTACATTTAAAGCAATAACTGCTATGAGTCCTATTCAATATCAAAAACAACTTCGGCTACAAGAAGCTCGAAATTTATTATTATCTGAGTCTGGGGATGCGGCAGATGTTGCCTTTCGAGTAGGTTACGAGAGCCCCACTCAGTTTAGTCGGGAATATGTCCGTATGTTTGGATTCCCGCCAAAAGAAGACGTGCGGCGCTTGAAGATAACATAAAGGTAGAAGAGACTATTGGTCACAGTGTAGCAGATACATGACCTGCCACTGCAGTAACAATCTCTCCTGTAGCTTTCTGGTATCCCTTGGATTAATCCGCCTCTTTCCCTTTACCTTTCGAATGAGTGGGATGTGCTCCTGGATATTTCCGTTTATCTCCTGCATGTAATTCTCGGTTTTCATAGGTGAAAGCGCTCGTTACATGCTGACCTTCTTCCCAATTATCACTCTTCCCTAAAGAACCTTCCAGTGCTGATCCATAAGGTCCTTCTGGAAGCTCCTCCGAAGTCAAATCCTCTTTCTGTGATTGCACATTCTTAAAATCTTCATATTGATCTTTTTTTGGTTTATCTTTCATTTTCACCCTATCCTTTCCTTTATCAATGATTATTTGACTGACTGTTTCCTTATTTATTTTCAACAAGCCTATTTTCTTTATGCATATTTTCAAAAAAAAATTGAGCTTATTCAGATAAAAAGAGCTCCAGCCATAACTGAAGCTCTTTCACGTATCTTATCCATCCAACGATCGTTGTCTTCTATAAAACCTTATAAACCAAATACACACACCGATTATGATAAGTAATAAACCAATCGATAAATAATTAAACATATTCGTAGCTGTGTTCGGCATAAACCATTTAGAATCAGCATTTGATCCTTTACCTTCACTATCAGATGTTTTGTCTGTATCAGATTGATCACCCATCACTGGAGTAGATTCCTCGTGTTCATCTATCTCCTCAAATGCTGCGAATATACTCAGATGGTGTACGGGAGCAGTTACTTGATTATTGGCGAATTCACTTCCGTTAACTAGTTCCCATTCTTTCACATCCTCATTGGAATAATATAAATGAAGATGTTCAGGGATGGTAACCTTGTCAGTGAAGACGTCTAACGTGAAAGTAATTGGTTCTGCAAATTGATTAATCTGTGTATCATCTTGCGTCACGGTAATGTCATATACGTTACTCAACGCATCTTCGATTTGTTTCAAGCGTTCCACCTTAATGATAACATCGCCTGACTCATTAAATGCAGACGCTGGGATATCCAGTGATAGATCACCTTTTTGAATCGTTAGCATGATATTCTTTTCTTTTATTAGATCAACTTGTTCCTCCATTAATTTCAGTTCAACGATGGTTAGGTCTGCATAGGCATTCAGATCAACGATGATATTACCATCACTGATTATTTCATGGAATACATTATCATCAAGCATAGCTTGGTTATTTTGTACTTCAGGTAAAATGGTTTGCTTTTTATTGTTAGGCAGTGCCTCATTCGGATCTTCATCAGGGTTCTTGTTATTTTCATCAGCACCAGAATCACCGTCATTTACACCACCAGTGTCTTCTCCATTTTCATCATCAGGGTTTTCACCTGGCTCTTCTGGATTAGGAACCTCTGGTACTTCTGGTTCTGGCGGTTCAATGATTTCTCCATCAATGGTTTGGAAGCTCCAAATATCTGAACGAACCTTACCACCGAAGTCATCTGTTACGATAACATACCAGAAATATTCACTATTTGGGGCTAAGTTTTCCCAGACGGCTGTGGCTGTTGCCCCGCTGTCGACTTGCTCAACGGAATCAATCAAATGATCAGTATACACATTTACCTCGACATAGTCTGTGGCGACTTTTTTCAACTGAGGTTCTAAATCCCAGTCCAGATTAAACGCATCTTTCTCTGGATGTTCTTCTGGATCATAGTAATTGTATTCATCCATATAAGGAGAATAGGTCTGAACCTCCATTTGATTGGTCTCCATGTTGAAGTTTAACAGCCGCATATATCCTTGGCCGCCTTCTGGACCACCTTGATAGTCAGCGAGCAATTGATAAACCGTGCGCTCCGCAACACCATCGCCATCATCATCTATTTCATCGATTAATTTCTGGCTATTATGATAATGGCCAGAGAGAACAGCTTGCACATTCTCGTTTGGTACCACCACTTTCTCAAAAAGCTCATCTCCGATCGGACCTCTTGTACCACTGGCTAGCAAATATTCATGAAAGCCCAGAATCGCTTTATGGTTTGGATGCTCTTCTAATACATTATTCAGCCAATCAATACCAGCCTGATCGACTCCCCATCCCATATAAGCAATAATAAAGTCATTCCCATTCACCGAAATAAGATCATAGTGTCCCCGATTATTCTCATAAGACCCGGCAAAATAAGGTCGATCTGCAAACCGATGATCGCCAAAGTACGTATAATAATTTGTATAATTATTATCCTTTTGATCGACGTCATGATTTCCAGCTAGAACACCATATGGTATGTTGGCATCATCAAGAACTTTCATTGACTTATCTCCAACTTCCCATTGATCAAAATCATCCCAAATATTAACGATATCTCCGGTATGGATGACATACTCAAGATTCAGTTCTTCTTGATTGGCTGCTATCCAATCCACTTGTTCTTGATAAATATTTGGATAGCTCTCCGCGTAGTACTGGGTATCCGACATCCATACAAAAGTGAAATCTTCTCCAGGATTCGCTATTTGGTCTTGAACAATGACACTTACCTTACCATCTTGTAAGTATGCCTCACCCGTCACCGAACCAATCAGTTCAAAGGCCTTTTCACCAGCAATGACCGATGTAAGCTCATCCCAGCCATTGGTAGTATGGTTCCAAGCATACATCGTTACCTTTCGACCTTCTAATGATGAGCCATTCCATACCATCTCGATTTCATCATCAGGCTGAACATTTTCATCAACGGTCACGTCAAAGCGATGATAGGGAAACTCCGTTGTTGATTCCGTTACCACTTCTTTGCCGTTCAAATCGGTGAGATGTGTCCGTTCCCCTTCTGTAAAATGTGTTTCTCCTTCTGGTGAAAATTCTCCCGGTGGCTCTGTACTCACACTATTTTGCGAAATGGTGAGATTTTCTGTGTCCTCTGACGTGTACTGATACGATTGATAAAAATCAACTTTCATCTTGTCACCAGTTGGATCATTTACCTTCACTGATAAATCTGCTTCTACTGCATCCGGCTGGCTCTCCATCCAATCTGGAAGCCAAGGATGTTCCTCTGCGACAAGGAATGTTACGGTCTCTGTTCCGGTATTTCCTGCTGCATCTGTCGCCGTATAGATGACTTCATGTTCACCTGGTGAAAGCTGTGCAGACGATGTTTCATAAGGGAGTGTGATATTGCCTCCATCTAATGTTGCCGTCATTACTTCCACATCACTGGCGTCTTCCGTTCCTGCATGGATGGTAAAGTCACCCTTAAACTCTTTTCCTTCTTCTATACTTGGCTTGATGACTGGTGCCGTATTATCCACTATCACATTTGCTGTTGTGTCGTCATCACCTAATGCTGCCTTTATTTCATGTGTCCCATCTGCAACGGTGGTTGTGTCAAATAAATAGGCAAGGGAAGCAAATTTATCTTGGTCCAGCGTAAAATGGAAATCGTAAACCGGATCTTTTCCAGTGCTGTCACCGATAGCATAATTCGTTTCTGGATTCGAGTAGTCTGGATCATAAATGACAGTGCCATCTTCCAATACCAAGCGAACGTTTTTGATGGTAAAATCATCCCGATTTTCCGCGGATGTTTCATCAAATGGACTTACCTTATTTCCAGCACGGATCGTGATAGTATTCTCCCCCGGTGCCAACATATCTGGAGGAATAGGAACCGTTAGAGTAACAAAATCCGTATACGTATCATCAAAAATTTCTAAAATTTCATCGCCCATTGTCACCCCATTTTTGAAATAAATGTTTGTTTCACTTACATCAAAGGCAAAATAAGCTTCTTTTTCCATTGCCATAAACGTATCTGTCACTAGTTCGTTATCAAGGAACAATTGCAGATTCTCAGTATACGCATCTTCTGTCGCTTTGATGACTTTTTCACCAGCAAGTAATTCATCTTCCTCTACATTTAAACGAAGTCCTGTTTCTACATTCTCATGTTCAATGGGAATGGTTTTTATTTCAGTAGAGCTTTGATTACGTCCATCCGATGCCTCAAAATAATATTCAAGTTCCTGCTGTCCAATTAGTTCTGGTTCGTAAATAGTATGTTCATACGTATTATCTGTTTGTCGTTCCAAGTTTACTTGTCTAAAGCTCTCGCCAGCCATTGTACGGTAAAAAAGACTAACAGATTTCACTCGGATATCGTCTGTGATAGTTGCTGTAATTTGAGCAGCTTCCTCTGACGTTATCGTTTCTTTTCCTGTTGTATCTTCAATGTTCGGTTGCACAGTGTCCTCAGCCAATTGTACTTTTTCTTCCGGTATTTGCTCTGGCATCACTTCTCCAGGTGTGGCGTCCAAAGCACCTGCACTGATCTTTCTTAACGATTGACTACCATCACTAGGATAGCGGAATAAAACACCTTTATTAGCAATCGTGTCATCTACTCCGACCTCATCCATATAAGTTACATTAGAAAGTTCATCTCCACTTTTTGTTGCCATCACAAGGGAACGCTCTGCACTATTGGACATACCGCTATTATATATTTTTATTAAATTCGCACCTTCTGTCAGGTTTGTGCCGTAATGGTTGTTAAAATCCACGCTTGTCAAATCAGGATTCCCCGAATTAATAATCCAAAAAACAACTGTTTCCCCAGACGGAATCATAATATCCTTCTGATCCGAAGGTGTGTTCCAAAGTACATCTCCTGCTGGTCCGGTATTAGGATATCGATAGCGCACGGTATAATCCTGATAATTAATCGCCTCTGTTGTATTATTATATACTTCTATAAACTCATAGGCATCCGAACCATTTGCATTGGTTGAATCCGGCACCACTTCTGTTATAAATAGGGATGGGACGGATTGATAGTCTATTTGCGCTTGTGGAAGATCGAACTCGGCATGTTCTGACGTTGCTTTGCCTGCTTGGTTCGATGCTACAATATAGTAGTGCAACTTATTACTCCATATTTCTGTACGAGGGATACTCGCCATATAGATGCCAGCAGTTTCTGTCTCTTCCATCATAACGGAATCAAAACCCATGGATTCTGCTTGGCTTACATAAAGATTAACCCCTTGTAAAGCTTGCTCGGAAGTCACTTCAAGCTGCATCGTTATTTCTTCATCTGTCACGTCTATGTCAGGTTCGCCAATCTCTGGTAACTCTGCCTCCGTTTGCACCTTCACAGGATCTTGAGGTACTTGCTCTGGGAAAACGGTCAGTGGAGAAACACTTTCTGCAACACCAACCTTTTGCATATCAACTCCTTTTTCCGGATATTTATACATAATACCCTGATCGGTAAATACATCATTCGTGCCATCATTATAGGAAGCTTGGACAATTTCATTGCCAAATTCATCTGCAACAATCAATGTTCGCTCACTTCCATTGGCCATTCCGCTGTTTGAAACAATGGCCACTTGATCCTCGGTCAACTCAAGCCCATACTGTTGATTAAAGTCATCAAGTGTCGCCTGTTGATTGCCATCATTATGAATCCAAATGATAAAACTTTCCTGTGAGGCAATCATCTTATCATCGGTAATATCCCAAGTCTGATCAGCCGTTTCCGTCGGATAGCGGTAGATAATCTGGTAATCCTTCATATTGATAGGCTGATCTGTATTGTTATAAACCTCGATAAACTCATAGGCGTCTGCACCATTCCTATTTACTGTATCTGGTACTAATTCCGTAACCAGTAACTTTGGCATGGTTTGCGGGTCAACTGACGGTTGTGGAATTACGGCTTCATAGGTTTTTGTTGTCACCGTATCACTGTCAATAGACGCAGTAAAATGATACTGAATCTGCTCATTCCAAATCTGACTGCGCGGAATGGTAAGTTTATAAATAGAATCTTCTGCTAATTCCATGGGTAAAACTTGTTCTGTAAGGGCACTACTTTGGCTAACATGAACGAGCACTTCCTTCAATTCATCGTCAGAGGTTACTTCCATTTCTACCGTAACTACTTCATCTGTTAAAGAGATGGAAGGTTCACCCATAATAGGAAGCTCTGCATTCGCTTTCTTATCCGTTTCTATGTTCGACGGTGCATTTGTTTCCCTGTCTGTTTCCGTATTTATTTCCTTATCTACTTCTGTGTTTGTGGTCTGTTCTTCTTCATTATCGGCTGTCTCTATCTCAACTGGTTTACTTGGCACTTGTCCATGGATAAGCGCTAATGGTGTAGCTGTCTCCCCAAGCCCAACATACCGCATATGATGTTGTTCAGATGGATATTGAAAAACACTTGTCTGGTTATCTTGATCCTGTTTATGATAAGCAGCACTCACGATTTCTTCACCTGCATCATTACGAATCGCTATGGTTTGTTCATGATTATTTGCCAGGCTGCTTTCGATTATTGTCAAACGGTCTTCTGTTAATGCAGCATCAAAATTTGTATTAAACTCATCTATTGTTCTTGCTTTATCTTGGGTCCAGATGATAAATGTTTCTTTGGATGGGATAACTTTGTCCTCCGTCAGGTCCATCACCTGATCTGTTTCGTTGTTTGCCTCTTGATAAGACAGTTGATAATCCTTAACATTTATTGAATGATCACTATTATTGTAAATTTCGATAAACCCGTAACCATCAGGTTGTGATGCAATTTCTGTAATAAGTACAGGGGGGAGTCCCTGTGTTTCTGGTTCTTCTGTTTGTACGGTTGCTTCTATGTAGCCTTCTTCAGGGTATGTCAGTTCTTGCCCATCTTCACCTTGAGCAATAATGTTATACTGAAATTGATCGGACCAAATATACTCTGTTGGAACTGCCACCGTATAGTTATTCGTTCCTTCATCTTTTGTGAACGACAGCTCCTGCACAGCCATCTGTTCTCCTGTTTCAAATTGTAATATCACATTCTCTGCATTTTTAACCTTCGCTTTGAGTGTGACATTCGCCTCGCCATCCATATTTGTTACCGCTTCGTGCTCTATCGCCAACTCTTTAACAGACTTAGCATCTTGATCTTCTTCTTTTTGTGTTTCCTGCTTTTCCTCTATTACATCAACAATATACGGTAAAGAAGTAATACTTTCTTCCTCATTTGTGACCTCAAACCAATATTCTAAGTTAGAACCTGAGATAGCCTCTCCTGGAATGACTGCTGTATATCGGTCTGTATTCTCTGAAGGTTCCATTGGCAGTTCTATTTCTTCAGAATCCACGTCTTGCTTATACAACAAAACAATTTCCTCTGCCTCTTGCATGCTAACTTCTACTTGGAAACTCTTATTTAGTGTCAACTGTTTTGGCTGTTCATGCTGAATGGGTAAATCCTTTTGTTCTTTCTCTGGTTCGGTATCCTGTTCGCCTGCTTTTACATCTGACATTTTCATCGTTGCTGCAGAAATGGGTACCACTCCATGCAAGAATGTCGTAAATAAAAGCATAATGACCATGATTAGTGCAAAAGTTCTCTCCATGCTCTTCCCCCTCCATAATTAAATTTGCATTCAAACTTAACTATAGATTTTGAATATTAACCATGATTAAATAAAACATGAAGATTCTGTAAAGTTTTTAGGACCGAGCTAAAATAACTAAAAGAAAATTCTAATGTTACCTTTTGCAATCTGTGACTGAATATGCAGGAGGCTTCAAATTTATTGGATGTATTTTTGTGACCATCTATTTTACATCCTTTTTTATTACTGTACACTAACCTTTTATGCGCAAAGGCTTATCTGATTACAAAATGAATAGTAGAACGGTATAATTGTTGACATATGATATACCCTTTGTACTATTCTAAGCTAGGAACATTTTATGGCTATTTAGTTGAAAATTCCTACCTATCCAGTGATAAAGTATATATTCCATTCCGGTTGATATCATATCCCAATGTACTGGCCACAGATGTAAAAATGCATGATCAAAGTTGGTCATCATATACACGACAGTTGGAGCAACAAACATTAAGACAAGGATAATCCCTAAAGAAGCACTGGTATGTTTGGTCAAAACGAATAACAGAGAAACGACGGAAACAACACTAATCATGGTCAAGAGTGATAGCGCCATACCTAGCAAAAAACTCATTATTTTTAATCTGCTGAACAACTTTATCACTATCCTCATTAATGTCACCAATCGCGATTTTCGCCCTACATTCAGCATATTTTAGAGCAATTACTTGTCCAATTCCTGTGGCAGCACCGGTAATTAAGACGAGACTATACTTGCAAAATCTTATTCTTGTGTCACCTCTATTATCCTCCATTTAAATTGTATAATCATTTATATATTCCCGTAATTTTTTGTTTATGCATATTCATTCAGATGCATAAACAAAGTCATTAGAATATATAAATAAATCGATTTAAAGGTTTTAAAGTAGTATAATATTCGTATATACTACTATTAAAAAGTCTATATAATAATGGTTCAAACAGGTGGCTTTGACATCAAATGAATGAAAAACGTTTTGACCATTTTTTGTAAGACATCTATTATTTTAAAATGATTAGAAGATAGCAGTTAGTTCAATGACTAGGGGTAGGTGATCTATGTATGCTGTCAAATGCAGTGAAAGAACAACTTATTGAGAAACTCGAACAGGAATTAAATCCAGCTTTTATTCTTCTTTTCGGTTCGTTTGCAAAAGGAACAAATCATGAAAAAAGCGATATCGACTTAGCTTATTTCAGTGATAAAAAGTTATCTTCATATGAACGATTTATATTGACGAATGAACTTGCTTTAATTGCTAACTGTGAAGTAGATTTAATAGATATTAAACAAATTGATACAGTATTTACGATGCAAATTTTTTCACAAGGTAACCCGATTTTTATAACAGACGAAAATGAATATATTCGACAGAAGATGTGCGCATATAGTATGTATGCAAATTTAAATGAGCAACGTGCACCGATTATTGAGGCGATTAAGGAGAGAGGGAGTGTGTTTGGCCATGAATGATATCATTTTAAATAAAATTACAACGATTGAACGATGCGTAATTCGTATAGAAGAAGTGTATGAAGATAATCCGGAAAACTTGTCCGATTTCACCAAGCAAGATAGTATTATATTAAACATTCAACGTGCCTGTGAGACAAGTATTGACCTTGCGATGCATCTAATTAGTGAACGTAAACTCGGTATTCCAAAAACAAGTCGCGCGGCATTTAAAATTTTGCAAGAGGAAGGCATAATTGATAGCAGCTTAGCTACAACATTAATGAATATGGTCGGATTTAGGAATATTGCCGTTCATGATTATCAGGCATTAGAACTCGATATTCTACAATCCATTTTAGAAAAACATATCAATGATTTTTTAAAATTTACGAAGATGATATTGAAAATGGAACAACAGTAGGCGAGTAACTACATATATCAAGTTGAGGAAATGAATCACATCAAGCTAATTGGACACCAGATGAATATAAGGTAGAAACAGAGCCACACCATAGCTGCAATAATAGCAAGCAGTTCCCAAGTAAATTCTTTCAAATAAAGGGCAACTGCACTACTATTGATAATTACAACCGCGAACAAGCTTAACTTAGAAAATGGAGCAAGCTTTTTGCTGAACGTTTGTATATTTCCTTTTTTGAATTCGTTAAGCAATAAATATGGCTAGTATGGATGGCAAAACAATCATCCACAGTAAATCAATAACGATTGAAAAGGTATCAATTGATATTGTTTCACCCACAAAAAAATACAATACAGCAGGTAAAATGAGAGATGCTAATAATGTATCAATTAAAATGATGGAAAAGCCTAAAGGGAAGTTGCCTTTACACATGTTAATCCAAATAATACTTGTTATCTCTGTTGGAATCGCTACAGATTTAACTACTTTTTTTATTTATATATTTATGTTTTGTATAATCCTAACATGTATATTTCTAGACATAGGAAGAAAATCAAATTACTCATAAACCTTTATTAAATTCTTTTCTGGCTCTTCTTCATCCTCTAGCTTTTTCACGGAAATACGGTTTTTACGTTTATAAAAAAATAATTTCTCTTTGATTACAATTCGACACACGTATTGTCATAATGGTTCTGACTCATCGCCGTAATAATGATTATTCTTTTACTTTATAAATAAATTTTTATTCTATCTCCCAACACGCAACGATTCTATCGGAATACTTTTTATAAAATGCTTTTCTATAAAAGTAAGGACTTCATCGTTTCCAGGCAAGGTGACATGTTCAATCGCCTCATTAACACTCAACCATTTATATTCACTATGTTCATGGTTTAATATTACATCCTGTTCGTCAGACACATATCCTACAAATACTGGTGCAATATAGATATAGTTCTCATTAGGTGAGTAAAATTGATCGAATTTATTTGAAGTGTATAATGAAATCTTCGTGATTGCAGTTTCCTCTTCAACTTCCCTTAATGCAGATTGCCAAGCCTTTTCTTCTTCTTCAATGCCCCCTCCAATATAACACCACATATCTTGCAAAACAGGAGTTGCTCGTTTTAATAGAAGCACTTTATACTCATGTTCAATTTTTTTCAACAAAACCACTGCAATCCCTTTACATCTAAGTGGCACTTCGAACTTCTCTTTAGTCATTTTACACCTACCAACTCAAGATTGATCTTTTAATTTTATTATGTTCCCTCATACCAGATTGACTCATACTGAAACATTAATCTGCTTTTTATCACTTTTTTACGTCCATTTTCACCATGTAGTAAACATTGATAACATCTTGAAACTAAAGATTTCTACATTATTTTCCGTTCTACCGAAACGACTACTTCACAATGTGTGGTAATTGCTATTGGAACGCAATTCGTTTTCCTCGTTTTCAGTATTGGAATACAATTCATTAAAAGATTCCTTTTTTTTATTTTTTCTCGGAGGTTTAAAACTATTTCCATCTAATGAATCGACTGTTCCAATTTTGTAAATAAATGTTAACTTATATGGATTGTCATTTCCTTCATTATCCACACCACCAACTATTACTTTCTCTATTATACTTTCAAAAACATATCGATCAAAAGTATTTAGACCATTTTCTTTTTCTAGTAATTTTCTAAATTCTAACAATCGTTCTTTAATATCTTTTTCATCATCAAGACTTGATTGTAAATAGGCTTTTCTTCGTTTCTTGTCATCGAGTTTTTTGATTGTCTTATTATATTTATCTTCATATGTTTCTTTATCTAGCCTACCCTCTATATGCATATCAATCAACTTATTTTTCTTTTTCTCTAAAGCTTCAATTTCTATCTCAATTTTAGAAACCTTCTCATATGCTATATTTACACTTAAACTCTCTTCCATTCTTTCCAAAAATTCTTCTAAGACATCTTGATTATTATTACACATAAGACGATAACTTTCTAAAAATGCTTTTTCAATTATTTCTTCCTGTATCCCTTTACTCTCTGGGCAATATTGTTTTCCTTTTTTTGTACTAGTCATACAATGCCATATTATTTTATGATATGAACTGCCACCATGCCAACTTCGTCTCGACAATATGCTTCCACAATAAGGACATTCAAGCAAACTGCTAAAAGCGTACTTACGACTATACTTTTCCCTCTTGCCACCATTTCTGTCTACTCTAAGTTTGTTCCGATTCCTGCGTGTTCTAATCTCTTCTGCTTTTTCAAAAATTTCAGCACTGACAATTGGTTCATGGTTATTTTTTATATAGTATTGATCTTCTTCTCCAAAATTACTTAATCTACGTTTTGTAATAGGATCAACTGTAAAGGTTTTCCCCATTAAAAGATCACCTTTATATTTCTCATTCTTAATAATACGAAGTATAGTTGCGTCTTGCCATTTTGTATTGCCTTTTTTTGTTTTATGGCCTAAAGCTTCCAACTCTTTTGCTATCATCTTTCCTCCTGCACCCTGCACATATCTTTCAAATATATATCGTACTATTTCTGCTTCTTTTTCATTTATAGTAAGCGTTTTATCTTCCGGGTTATAATCATAACCAATGCAACCTTGAAAACCTATCAGCTCCCCTCTGCTCATTTTCATTTTTAAGCCTTTTTTTACATTAGCAGAGATATTTTCAACTTCCTGTTGAGCAACCGAACTCAATACTACAAGTAACAATTCTCCATCCATCGTAAGCGTATTAATTTTTTCATCTTCAAAGAAGACTGCAATATCTTTTTCTTTAAACATTCGAACGTATTTAAGCGTGTCTAAAGTATTTCTTGCAAAACGAGATATTGATTTGGTAATAACCATATCAATATCTCCATTCATACAGTCATTTATCATTCTTTGAAAATCTTCCCGCTTAACCGTTTGTGTTCCTGTAATCGCTTCATCAGCATAAATACCAGCAAATACCCATTCCGGATTGTTATTAATTAAATCCTTATAATAGGTAACTTGTGACTTATAACTACTTAATTGATCCTCATCATCTGTACTAACCCGACAATATGCAGCTACTCGACGCTGTTCAATAGCTTTGCCTCGCCGATGGCTAAAACGGGAATTGTTTCCTTTTATAATTTCAACCTCTGACATTACAAATCCCTCCTTGGATTTTATTACCAATATTCTACGGCGATTTAAAATAAAAGTCAGCCTGTAATATCAGAGATAATATGATAATCTTTCATTAATTTACTTTTTGCCATTTTATATTCTTCCTCTGAAATTAACTTATAAGTCAGTAATTGTTTTAACATAGAAATTTGCATACTGTATTTAATCAAATTCTTTTTCATAAAAACCTACCTCCTCAAAGAATTTCAAAATAAAAAATCAGACGGCTGTTGGTACAGCTCCACGGGAATTTCACCCCTGCAAGTATTTCTTCCAGCCCTACTCATAGCTTGCGACGCTCCAAACGCTCGAACCATGACGGTAGGGGAGTATCATTATCCTGCTAATGAGTCATCGCCAGTAATCCACCACGATTACATTAGATTCTTTGTTTATCGCTCGTTTCAGCAGAAAGTCATGGCGCAAGAATCAAGTAGCTCTTCATCAGCAGAACGTATCTGATTTTCCAATTTATAATGCATGAGATTAATCATGCTTTCTTTATCAAAGAACGTTAAAAATCATTCTCCCACTTTAAGTGACTGCTAAAAGAAAAAGGAAAGTTCCATATGCCACACATCTATTTTTTAAAATAAGAAATGCTGACTTTCCTTTCTCTCCTTCCTTTGCTATTACTACAAATAGAAAGAACCATTTTGCCAAAAACGAGTAAAAACCAAAAAAAGAAATCATGAATTGAACTTGCATGTGTTTGGTAAATGTTCTACATTTGTTAAGCTGTTACGATTAAGAATTTAATACTAATTGGCTATAACGTGTTTATGATATTATGTATTTAAAGGAAAGAATAAGTAGGATTGGAGGAATAAAACTTGAACATTCATGAATACATTAAATTTCTTCGCAGAGCAATCAATAATGTGGAAGAAGTGTATTTTGGAAACCAAAATTGGATTGATTCTATGTTAAATGTTCATAATATTAAATCTCAGGATAAAAAGCGTGAAAAGCTAATGCCATATTTGAGTATGCATAATGAGCGAGTTTTCTGTTATGAGCTTTATCATCAATTGCGTAAAATTATGGAAGAAAATAGGTTGAATGAAAAAGTGATTTTACAAGCTGAACTTCGCAAGGCTCAAGTAAGTGATGAAATCACACAATTATTTGGAGTAAATAGTACAGACGGAGTATATTACCCTGACTTTTTAATACATGAACCGGGTACATATGAAAATCAAGACTTAATTATTGAAGTCAAAGCTAACCCTAAACTTTCTACAACAGATATGCTAAATGATATTAAGAAAATTGATCAATTCATTAATAGATACAACTACAAAAAAGGAATCTTTTTAGCAATAAATGTGAATAAAGAAAGGTATAATCAACTAATGACAAATGATCATCTTCTAAATAGTTTAGAAGAACAAATTAATTCTAAAAATGAAATCTTACTTATGTTTAGAGAGTCAGCAAAGGAGCCCACGATCTCAATAAACCTAGCAAACTTGTTACAATGAAAAAGCTAAATATTAACTTATAATCATCATGGCCTGCAAAACTATCACCACTTCCTTTAATCACCTTTACAAAGTGGTGATAGTTTTAGCTAATAATAATCATTTGTCTTGTAATCCTCCAAATTGTCTCTTTTCTTATTTAAAACATTTCTGATTTGTTCCTGATACAACATTGAATTTTCTCAAAGCTTTCTTTATCAAATATCAACTAGGAAGAACGAGGATTAAAATGCTTAAGAATAAAAACCCTAAGTCAATTCAAATCTTAATATAGCTGTAATTAATTTTGTTTCTAAGCGTCTACGTGTATAATCATCTACTACCATTTGAGAAGCACCAAAATCATCTTGTACTAACCGTAACGATAGTTTATTTATATAAGGTTCATAATGTTTAAGCACTGCGTTTATAGCTTCTACCTCACCCTTTGTGGCTTTTAAATAAGGTTTGATTAAAAATACCATGTAAACTCGTGTTTTACGTTAAATAAAAGAATCCATTTTGGAAAAAGATTAATCAAAATGGATTCTATAGTTCGAGTAAAGCATAAAATAGTGAAGTTATACTTATTCAATTAATTGAAGCTATTATCAATAAGGAGTTTTTACCCGGCACAGCATGATAATTTTGATACATCTTTATCAAATGTAAGAGCAGCTAATTTTAAACCCTCTGCCATTGTTAAATACGGTGCAAGACTTTCTTTTAAATCCTCTACGGTTAATCCAAACTTAACGACTAATGTAGCTGCATAAATCACATCTCCTGCATTTTCAGATACAATATGAACTCCAAGCACTTTCAATGTTTTTGAATCAGCAACAAGCTTAAAAACCCCTGTTGTTTCATGATTTACTAACGCTCTTGGAATGGTGTCTAAAGGCAACACAGATGTTTTGACTTCATATCCCTTTTCTTTTGCTTGTTTTTCTGTTAAACCAACTGTTGCAATTGCCGGATTTATAAACGTTATGCCAGGAACAACAGACAAATTTAATTTTTTATTTAACCCACGAATCGCATTGTCAGCAACAATTCCACCTTCATAGGCTGCTACATAAACAAATTGAGGTCCCAATGTTACATCTCCTGCTGCATAAACCTTCTCATTACTTGTCCTAGCATAATCATTTATCACGATTTCTTTTCGTTTTCCAACTTCAATACCTGCTGCACTTAAATTTAAAGAATCCGTATTTGGTTTTCTCCCTGTTGCCACAAGTAACTGCTCTGATTCCACAACTTTTTTCTTACCATTTACCGTTACGTAAATCTTTTTGTTTCCTCCAACTTGTTCTACCCACTCAAAGGTTGCCCCTTTCACAAGATTTATACCCTGTTCAACTAAAGCCTTTTCTACAGCTTCTGAAATCTCTGGGTCATATTCTTTTAAAAGACGTTCACTTCTTTGCATAAGCGTTACTTCTGAACCTAAATTATGAAATAGTTGCCCAAGCTCCATTCCGATATATCCTGAACCAATAACCGTTAAGCGTTCAGGCACCTTTTTTAATTCAAGTAGTGTTGTACTTGTTAGATAATCCACTTCTTTAAGTCCTGAAATTTCCGGTAAAGAAGGAGAAGCACCTGTTGCAATTAAAAAGTGCTTTGCAGAAAGTTTCTCTCCGTTGACTTCAATTGTATTTTTATCAATAAATTTAGCTTCACCCTTAATTAAATCAAAGCCATATTCATTAATTAAATCAATGTATTTTTGGTGCCTAAGCCTATTAACCAATTCATTTTTTTGCCTGATTAAAGGTGCTAATTCTACATCTCCCGCGGAAATTTGCAATCCTTTAAATGGATTCACCTTAGCCAAATGATTGATTTTCCCAGCTCTAAGAAGTGTCTTTGATGGAACACAACCTGTATTCACGCATGTTCCTCCAATGGTTTCACGTTCAATCATGACTACTTTCGCCCCATATTCAATTGCTTTAATCGCAGCCGAAAAAGCTGCACCACCAGAACCAATGATAAGTAAGTCATAATCCCCTTCATTACCTAGCACCATATTTTCTTGTGATGGTACTTCTTCTATTTCTCCAGGTTGATATTTTGCTTCTTTAATCGCCTTGTTTGCAGTTTTAACTCCAATATTCTCAGGTAACTCAAATACTGCTTCACCACGACGAAAACTAGCTTCAACATTATTAGCTCCTATATTTTGAAGTGCTAATGCTACATGCTCTTCACAACCTGTACAAGTCATTCCGTGAATGTTTATCTTAAATTTATTCATTTACTCATCATCCTGTTCTATATTTTTTCTTATTCCTTTTATTGTTCCCCAATCAGTGTTTCAATTATTGGACATTCATGTAGTTGTTTTTCATCTGGGCACCGTTGTTTTAAATCTTTTAGCATGACTTCAATTCGCTTTAAATCTTCTATTTTTTTTTGTACTTCCTTTTCTTTTTTGGAAACAAATTCAAACATATTTTCACAGCGAACTTCATCTTTATCTACAATCCCAAGTAATTTATAAATTTCATTTAAAGAGAAACCAAGCTCTTGAATATGTTTAATAAAACCTACTCGCCTAACATCATTATCTGAGTATACCCGATAACCAGCATTTGTTCGAGAAGGTTCCTTTAATAATGATTTTTGTTCGTAATATCTAATTGTCTCTTTATTCACTCCACATTTTTCTGCAAATGCACTAATACGATAACTCACATATTTCACCTCCTATAAAAATAATAAACCGTGTATCTAGATACACAGTCAAGTATATTATTAAATTTTTTTTAAAGTATCCTACCAATTAGTTTAAGTACATTTATAAAAATAATATATGTAATTTTTGATAAATTCAGTATACAATTAACTGTTTGATTAAGTAAGTCCTTTATAAGGAACATCCGTTTAAATCAAAATCCAAATGGGGAAAATTACTCAAATATTTTATAAATATCACGTCTTTTTTACAATGGAGCGAGTAAAAAGTTGGGCATAAATTGAACATCAGACTTGATAGATATCATGTAACATGGAAAAAAGTAAAATACCCCTTTTTCATCGATTAATGAATTTTAAAATTGCCAGTATGAACTAATCACACTGGCAGCTTAATAATTCTTTTTTACATGTCTAACGCTATATTATGGACCATACTCTATTCTACCTTCACCTGTCCCATCATGCCGTTGTCTTCATGTTCAAGAATATGACAATGGAACATATACACGCCTTTTTGCTTGAATTGTATAGCTATTTTAACTGTTTCATCTGGTTCAATAGAAATACTGTCTTTCCATCCCCGCTCATTTTCTGGTGGTTCTTCTCCATTTCGAGAAAGTATTTTAAATTGAGCTCCGTGAATGTGAAATGGATGAATCATTCCGCCCATCATGTCAGGTTTATTGTAAATTTCCCACACTTCAGTGACCCCTTGATCTTGTGTGAAATCAATTCTTTCCGGATCAAATTTCTTTCCATTTATCGTTACCATATCCATCATTCCAAAGAGTTCCACGTTTTTTGTTACTGGTAAGTTCATCTCTTCTTCTGTAATTGAAATATCATTCATCTCTTCTGGAATACTGCTATCCTCTCCACTTTGACCAGAAACTTCAAATGGTAAAAGGATCGAACCATCCTCCTCATTTATTAACGCCAACCCATCTTCAGAGTTAAGCTGCGAAAAATCAATAATTATTTCCGCCCGTTCTGATGGGGTCAGTGTAATTTCATCTAGTGTCACTGGTTTATTCAGGAAACCTCCATCCGTTGCAACTTGCACAAAGGAATCCCCTGTATTCAATTTAAAAGTGTAATTCCTCGCATTGGACCCATTTAAGAGACGAAGACGAACCTTTTCTTTCCCTACGGTCAACTTCGGATTTAACGTCCCGTTTACCAATGACGTATCACCGATTGTTCCATCATCATTCATAGCAGCACTGTAATTCAATTGTTTCTGATCATCAAATGTTTTATCTTGGAAAATCAAGGGAATATCATTCTTTCCATACTCATTTGGCAATCCAAGACTCTTAGAGTTGTCATCTTCTATATAAATCAATCCTGCAAGTCCATTGTAAACCTGTTCAGAGGTTTTCCCTTCTGGATGGGGATGGAACCATAACGTCGAGGCTTCTTGTGTCACTTCAAATTCGATCAGCTCTTCTTCTCCTGGCTTTAATGAATTATGTGGCCCACCGTCTTCTTCACCTGATACTTCCAGCCCGTGCCAATGAAAAGTTGTCTCCTCATCTAACTCATTTATCGTTCTAATTTTCACCGTATCGCCTTCTTCAAATTGAAGCACTGGTCCTAAAAATGACCCATTGTATCCATATGTTTTCGTATTAGTACCATCGAATATTTCAGTCTCTCCTTCTTGTGCTCGAACAGTGTATACAACTTCTTCTTCATTATCGCTTTCAAGCAAAGGAGGTATTTTCAATTCATTTTCCCCTGTTGAACCATTTAAACTTACCACCTCATCATGACTCATATGACCATTCTCAATTGCATCATCATCCATAGATGAATGATCCATTCCTTCTTCCATGGAATCAGACTCTTGTTCCATATCTGAGTTTTCTTCAGGTGGTGATTCAACATTCCCTGCACAAGCCGATAAGACAAGTATTGTCAATAAAAAAATTAAACTTATTAATAATGATTTTCTTTTCATATACCATAACTCCCATTAAGAAAATTTTACATATTAATCCATCTTTAAAGGCTAACATTCAATAACACTTGACTATTAGCCAATTTACTTGATTCAAGAATTATATTTGATTATTGTTTCATCACTTAAATTACGATTATAGATGTTAACTTTTCTCCTTTCATTAGATACTTGATACCAATTTATGTTAATGATTCATTATCCTTATGACGTAACTATATTTTAAAACTATCGAGAATTTATCAAGAAAAAGTTAATGTTTGATGAATTACATAATTAAATATAATCATAAAATATCTAAATGGAGAATCATTTACAGTTTTAAACCCTTCACCTTAATGATAAATCTTTAATCATATATGGGGACTACAAATATTATGCAAAACATAGATGTACATTTCTTTATCTATTCCGGAAATCAACTAGAACGTTAAAAGTTATTAACAATCAACCTTTTTCCATAAAGGCGTTAATATACTTTGTGGATCAGAAGTGATTCGTCGATTGTATTTTACTCATTTACATTATCCATTAAAACGAAATCAGCTATTGCAGCGGTCACCTTTACCCAAGTCAGCTTTTTCTCACATTACTTTAATCTTTCAACTAGAAAAAACTGATTTTCACCTAACGGAAAACCAGCTTTTTCATTTTTATATTTAGACACTAAATTCATAACCTTAATCTTAAACAACTTCTTTCAAATTTTACAATGAAACTTTTGAACCTTTACATCTAAAGTTTTTCTTTACAGATTGAGCTTTTTCCGAGTATAATAATAGCATTATACTATTAACACTTAACCTATATTTCATTTTCATACTAAATTTTAATCAATCTTCAACAATTGGGCATTAATTGCACAAATAATTGTACTTAATGACATGACAGCAGCACCAATAGCTGGTGTAATAACGATACCGACATTATATAATACACCTGCTGCTAGTGGGATGGCTATCACGTTGTAACCTGCTGCCCATCCTAAGTTTTGTATCATTTTTCTATAACTAGCTTTCGATAACTTCAAAATATTTAAGATATCAACAGGATCACTATTTACTAAAACAACATCCGCTGTCTCAATTGCAACGTCTGTACCAGCACCAATCGCAATACCCAAATCAGCTTCAGCTAAGGCAGGCGCATCATTGATTCCGTCACCAATCATGGCAACCTTTTTGCCACCTTCCTTCAGTTTTTTCACATTATCCGATTTATCATGTGGTAGAACCTCTGAAATAACTTTTGATAGTCCAAGTTTTTCACCTACATAATTTGCAACACGATTATTATCACCTGTCATCATAACTGTTTCAATGCCACTATCTTTTAATTGCTTGATAACTTCATAAGAGGATTCACGAATGATATCCGCTAAAGCAATCATTCCTTGCAATACATTGTCTCTTAATACAAAAACAACTGTTTTCCCTTGTTGGGCTAGCTTTTCATACGTTTCTTCATCGAAATCTATATTATTCGCTTTCATCGCTCCAGGGCTAATGACTGCGATTTCAGTTCCTTTCACATCAGCAGTTAATCCTTTACCAGTTAAATTTCTATAATTCGTTACCTCATATAGCTCTAAATTACGATTTTTTCCTTCCTTCACAATTCCTTTTGCAATTGGATGATCGGATTGGGTCTCAACTGAATAAGCTAACTTCACTAATTCATCTTTACTTACATTGTTACTTGGATGAATATCAGTAACCCCGAAGTTTCCCTCAGTAAGGGTGCCTGTCTTATCGAATACAACCCGATCTAGCTTTCGAGCATTTTCAAATGGGGTACGATTACGAATCAACAAACCATTCTTAGCAGCAATAGACGTTGATCTTGAAGTAACTAAAGGCATAGCCAGACCAAGTGCATGCGGGCAAGCTATAATCAGAACGGTAACCATTCTTTCTAGCGCAAATTCAAAATCCCCTGTCGTACTCCAGTAAGCAATCGTGATGATTCCAGCAACCACCGCCACATAAAATAGCCATTTTGCTGCAATATTAGCAAACCCCTGTGCTTTTGATTTGGTATTTTCCGCCTCGCTTACTAATTGAATAACTTGAGATAAATACGTGTCATTTCCAATTTTATTTACCTTAATTTTTAATACACCTTCACCATTAACGGCCCCACCTATTGCTTTCATTCCAGGTCCTTTTTCCACAGGAACGGATTCACCTGTTAACATAGATTCGTCGACGGTAGATTCTCCTTCAAAAATTTCCCCATCAATGGGTATTTTTTCTCCTGATTTAACTAGAATCTCATCTCCAGGGTGTAATTCTTCAACAGACACTTCTACAATATTTCCGGACGCGTCAATTTTATGTGCCTCTTTTGGCATTAGTTTAATTAATTCTTCGAGTGCTTTTGAAGCACCCATTATGGACCTCATTTCTACCCAGTGACCTAACAACATAATGACAATTAACGTAGCTACCTCAAAATAAAAGTCACTGCCATCAATCAAGAAGGCTGTTAAGGTGCTATAAATATAGGCTGTTACAATGGCAAGTGAAATTAACAACATCATCCCTGGTGTTTTTGTTTTTATTTCATCCCATGCACCAAGTAAAAACGGTTTTCCACCATAGAAAAACACTATGGTAGAAAGTAAGAAAAGTACTATCGTGTTACCCGTAAAGTTTACTTCATAGTTGAATAACATTTGGATCATCGGTGACAGATAAGTAATCGGTATCGCTAACACTAAAGATACCCAGAAACGCTTTTTAAAATCATCTATCATATGCTCATGATGACCGGCATGTCCTCCTCCATGTCCGTGTCCCGAATGGTCATGACCATTATGATTATGATGCTCACGGTGATCATGGCTATGGTGTTCATGATCATGATGCTCGTGGTTATGATGTTCGTGATTATGGTGCTTGTGCCCATCGTGTTCACTATGGCTTTGGTTATTCTTCTTACTATCGTGATTTGCCATGCTATCAATCCTCCTAGTGAATAATTATGTTAAGATCATTTTCTATATAGTGTGCAATAGGTAATTTTCTTATTACTAAGACATCATACAAATTCCCCTGTCAAGGGTTATTAACCCACTTATATCCTACACCCCACACAGTTTTAAAATAGTCATCTATTGGAAATCCTGTTTGACGGATTTTCTCTCTCATATTCCGCACGTGTGAATCAACTGTTCTTCCCCCTGTTTCAGAATCAAACCCCCAAATCAAATCAATCAAATGTTCCCTAGCAAATACTTGATTCGGATTCTTCATAAAGTGTCCAATCATAATAAATTCTTTAGGCGTTACCTTGATTGGGTTAGTTTTATAGGATAATTCAAACTGATCCCTATTCCAAATTAAACCATTCACCTCAATATAACTCTTTGGTTCTCTTCTACGTAATATAGCTGACATCCTAGCCAATAATTCTTCTTCGTTAAATGGCTTTGTGATATAATCGTCTGCACCTAACCGCAATCCTTTTACAATATCCTCATGTTGGTCATGGGCAGTTAACATTATAATTGGTACATCAGAAATGCCTCTAATTTCTTGGCATAATTCCCATCCATCCATCTCAGGCATCATAATATCTAGTAAAACAATGTCAAATGTTTCTTGATTTATATAGGACAATGCTTCAGTAGCACCTAATGCTTCTTTACAAACATATTTATGAGGTTGTAAATACAACGCAATTAAATCTAACATTCGCTTCTCATCATCAACGATAAGAACTTTATTCATTTCTTTTCCCCCTTGCCAACTTGATAATGATACTTGTGCCCAGTCCTATTTCGCTTTTTGCTTCAATACTACCACCATGGGATTCAATAATTTCTTTTGAAATAGCTAGACCTAGCCCAGTTCCTCCACTTTGTCTTGAACGTGATTTTTCCACACGGTATAACCGGTCAAATATATATGGAAGATCTTGTGCAGGAATTCCTTCTCCATCATCTGTAGTTGTAATAATGATATACTGATCAGTCTGCTTTACCTCTATTAAGATTTTTGAACCTTCCTTAGAATGCTTTTTCGCATTATCTAGGATATTTATTAACACTTGTTGAAAACGTTCTGGATCAATATAAGCTTTTATTTCATCAAGGCAATTCACATGAAGTAATATTTTTTTCTCAGCTAACGCTGGTCGAATACGTTCAATTATTCTTTGAATAAGCTCACATAAATTCACTCGTTCGCGTCTAATCCGAAAATTATTTTGATCTATTTTAGCTAATTCAAATAAGTTCTTAATTAATACCGTTAATTGCTCTGTTTCTTCTCGAATTATTTCAACATATTCTTTAACTTGTTCTTCAGACGTACCTTGACGATTAATGATATCTGCATATCCTTTGATATATGTTAATGGCGTCCGCAGCTCATGTGACACACTGGCCAGGAACTCATTTCTAGCCTGTTTTAGTTCTTTCAACTCCTGTGATAGCTTGGTGATGGAATTAGCTAATTCACCTAATTCATCTTTCCTTTTTGTATGTAGTGCTATATTGTGTCTTCCCTTACTTAATTGTTCTGTCTCTTCTTTCATTTTAATTAACGGTTGTGTAATAAATCGAGACAAAATAAATATAGTCATAATTGTTAACAACACAGTGATAAAGCTAATTATCAAAAACTGATTGCTAAGCTGATCAACTGTTCTTTTTACATAACTTGTATCGGCAAACATAAACACATGCCCCTTATGTTCCCCGCTTATTGTAATCGGACTATCTGTCACGATATAATTTCCTTCACTCCACCTATCTTCAACTATTTTACCTTCTGTAGGTATTTCTTCATCATTAGTATGTTCTACCACATTAATCATTTCTTGTTTTACAGGGTCAGATGAAATAATAATCTCACCTTTCTCATTTGTAATGATAACGATAAATTCAGACGCTGATTCCATAATACCGACATGTTCTAATGTAGGTTGATCGAAATGATCTTCTAAAACGTCACGATGTGTGTTCCCGCGTGCCAGCAGACTATTCATAACTTCATCAATACGATCATTTACTAGGTTCGTATATAAAATAAAAAACAAAAAAGATTCAATAACCAGAATAAATACAAAAAACAGTAATCCAATTTTAAAAGATAATTTATTAAACATACTACACCTCTATAACCAATAAGTAAGTGTATCCAACACACCAAGAATTAAAAGTAACAAACCAGCAATCTTTTGGGTGACAGCTCCTATTTTTCTACTTCTTTTTAATATGGCACCACTTGCACCAAAATACCAAATTAAAAATATAACAATCAATAGCGGAAGAGAAGTGCCAATTCCAAACACAGCTGGAAGGACTGCACCATACGAAGTTATCAATACAATTGGCATTAATGTTAAAAGAAAGAGCACAAACATGGTTGGGCAAAAAGCTAATGTAAAACTTACTCCCATTAAAAAGCTGCCTAAATAACTATCTTTAAGTACCTTTGTGGGAAAATGAAAAATACGCCATGTTTTCTTCCATTGAAATATCCCAATCATAAATAACCCTACTATAATTAGCATTGGACCTATTGCTTTACGTATAATGGGTAGAATTTGTGAAAGCGTGCTATATACCTCTCTACCTAACAACCAAACAATAATCCCTAGTATAGAATAAACTACGACCTTCCCTAAGACAAATAACAATACATGCAACCATGGAACTTTATCAACTAATGATTTATTACCATAAATCGTAATTGCACTGAGGTTACTTGTAAGCTGACAAGGTGCAAGAGCTCCAATCACCCCAAGAAAAAAGGCAAATAATAATGGTAAATGTTCTAAACCATTAGCGAGATCTATTATTGGTTCCATTAATGTGTTACTTATCTGGTTAAATAGTTCAAACATATATATTCAACTCACTATATAATAATTTTATCACTTGACCTTGGTAATAATTAAATGATTTTTTCTTTAACTTCTTGATATATGTGTCGCTCCGAAAAAATGAGAATGAGGCTATCTTGATAATATACCGTTGCAAAGACATGTTTAAGAAAAAGTATATTTGTTAGGATGGTAAAGCTAACTATCTACATCACCTTCACTTATACTACTGTTCACTTTCAAATCATTACTCTTTTTTTCCTTTATTATTGATTTTAGTCGTTCATATTCCAACTCGTTAATTTCACCTTTAGCTAAGCGTTCTTTAATTATTTGTAATGGTGTTCTCTTTTTATCTCCTTTAATAAAACTTGCTATTAAAAAAATACCAAAACTAATTAATCCTATCCAGAAAATAATCATTAGAATCACTGTCCAAAATGATCCATACCCATTCATCATATGCAATTTACATCACCTTCTCATTTGGTCTATTATCATTTATTATAGCTTTTATTTATCAAGAAAATATGCAGGCCTGCCAAGAAAAATGAATTCCCCTGTTTTACAAAGCTGAATCTTTACTTTATATCAGATAAATATTAAATAATCTTTAGAACTTTAGACAATCTGCACATAAACTGCAAAATAATAGGGTACTGTAACAATGAATTCAAAATAATGAAAGGAGCAACATTAAATGGCAATTAAAAAAATTATAATAGGGTTAGTATCTTTATTTACAATCTCCGTACTATCCGCATGTGCGGGAGAAACGGAAACGGAAGATACAAATAATGAAAATAACACGGAACAAAACTCCGAGGAAAGTACACAGGACGATATGGAAGGCATGGACCATTCCGAAATGCATATGTCTGGCTCTGGAGATGTACCCGAAGGTTTAAAGGAAGCAAACAATCCAACTTATGAAGTTGGCAGTCAAGCTATAATTGAATCGGATCACATGGAAGGTATGAAAGGTGCTGAGGCAACAATAGTAGGAGCCTACGATACCACAGTTTATACAGTTTCTTATATACCCACAACAGGTGGTGAGAAAATAACCAATCATAAGTGGGTCATTCATGAAGAATTAGAAGACCCTAGTGAAACACCGTTAGAATCTGGTGATGAAGCTATTATAAATGCTGATCATATGGAAGGCATGAATGGGGCAACAGCTGAAATTGATTCAGCAGAAGAAACCACGGTATATATGGTAGATTTTGTTTTAACTACAAATGGAGAAGAAGTCACAAACCACAAATGGGTAACAGAAAGTGAATTATCCTCAGTAGAATGAAATTAGAATTAACTAGCATATAATTTCTAACTCACCTTTTTGTAAACAATACAATCCCATTTAAAAATATATTCAAGAGGAGGAAGATGTCCCCTCCTTTTGAAGGGTTATAAGCAAATTACAGAAGAAATCTTCTATAAAAGATATCTTCTGTAATTTTTTGTCTTCTTTTATTGAATACGATAAAAGGATTTGATATTTGACAAGAAAATTATTTCTATAATTTTTTATTCTGCAAAGAATCTGCATAACTTCCCATTACTATTAAAAAAATATATTCAAATGGAGTGTTAAATTTATGTACGATTCATGTCCTATAAATGAAAAAAATCCCCAAATAAATCCAACTGGATTACATTGTATGATAACCAGTAGTTATTCTGTTACTATTCCAAAACCCATTAGAGATATTTTAAACTTAAGCCCTGGAGATGAGGTGATAATTAGTTCAAAACATAAATCTAATGAATTAATAGTGCAAAAATTTAGTGGAAATTCAATAGAAAATATAATGATATTAAATGAAAGAGGCTCATTTAGAGTACCAAAAGAATTTATTAAATTTCTCAATTTGGAAATAGGCGACATTTTTAGCCTATACCTTAATAGAGAGAAGCAAATCGTTTTGTTGAGAAAACAATCATGAGATAGGCAATTCAATCGTCAAGCTAAAGACAGTTGTTTTCAAAACGTTTCCTTCTTCTATCAATTTTTTAGAACTTTACGAGGTACACGAAAGAGGCTTCATAAAAATAAAATACTGTCGATTATTGTTATAATCTTTATACAATACTGTAACATATGATCACATTTTGTAATCTTTATGTAATTTTTTTATGATTTCTATTGTGATATGCACATGCTAAAATCTATTTAAGAGCGAAAAATCTATTACATAGAATTTCAAACTTAACTACAAAATAACTAGAATTTCTAACATTAAAAGGAGGAACACTTATGGCAACACCCAATCTTAGAGTGAAAAAATATGTACTTTCAAGTGCACTTGCTACTTCTATAGCATTAACTCCATTTTTAGGAGATAGTGTGTTTGCAAGCGCTGGCGAAGGCTCTTCTAAAGGCGATATTTCTATTGAAGAAAGCAACTTATCCAATTTTCAAGTAGAGCAGCAACCACCAACTACAACTGAAATTGTAAACACATCTATACTCCAACAAGGCAGTGTAGGATCTGAGGTAGAACATGTACAAAATACTCTACAATCACTTGGTTACTATTCTTATCAAGTAGATGGGGTTTTTGGTGATATTACTGCACAAGCAGTGAGAGATTTCCAAGCGGATCAAGGTTTGCAAGTAGATGGTATTATTGGGTCAAATACAAAGAATGCATTAGCATTACCTGCTGATACACCTTCTTTACCTCAAGACACCATATCTGAGACTAATGATGAGGAACTTGCCCTTGAAGAGACTGGAAATTCCAATGAATTAACTAACACAAATGTATCTAGTGAATCAAGCGAATCGGCAGCTATTTCCCCTAGTCATGATAATATTGTTGCTGCAGCAGAGAGTGTTCTCGGAACACCTTATGTATGGGGTGGAACTACTGCTTCCGGATTAGATAGTAGCGGTTTTATTCAATATGTATTTAATCAAGTAGGCATTGATGTTGCTCGTACACACCGTGATAATTGGGTAAATACTGGTGTACGTGTTAACTCTCCTAGTGTGGGGGATGTTGTATTCTTTGAAGGTACTTATGACGTACAAGGTGCGTCCCATAGCGGTATCTATATTGGAAACAATCAAATGATTCATTCCGGAGATAATGGGGTTGTCGTAGCAGATATTAGCATTGATTACTGGCAAAGTCACTATATTGGTGCAAAATCTTATAGATAATAAAAAACGATTGAAACAAAAAATGAGCCATCATAATTTGATGGCTTTTATAATACTCTCACACTTTTGTCAATTTTCTATTTTTATTTGCTTCTCTATACAAATAATACTATTCATGATAGCTCTCTGCTCTTGTTCTAATAAGTTAATTATTTTTATTAATTCAGGAATAGCATGATCTACCGTATACAGGTCATCTGCCATCAAACAGTAAGTGACCTTAACCAATTTTTCTTCCATTTCCGCAAAATACAATTTCCGATTCAATTCATGTGTTAATAAGCGGCCTTTTTCATTATCTTTAACCATCTAATTCCTCCTTCAATTAACCTATTTCCTAGCACATACACATAATTTTATTTAATTATATCGTGCCTTAAAACGGAAAGTCAGCATAAAAAAGGAATTTAAAACAAGTATTCGTTTAACTGCATAAGGCAGACCTATAAATAAAAAACAATGAATCCATGTGGGTTTCCTATTATTAGAATCATCTTTTTTATCTAGTTATAACGAAGAATAATAAAAAATGATTATTTTCACTCTATAATCAACCAGTTCCTATCTTTCTCCAAGGTCAATTCATACTGTGAAAATTGCACTGCCTTTATTGTCTAATCTAAATATCTCACTGTTACCCAGGCCTTTATTTGGTTCTCTTTATACAGGGTTGATTAACTCAGAAAAAGCATATTCTTGATCAATTAAGGGCAAAGCATTATCTTTTACATAATAGGCAAGTTCACTAGATAACATATATTTTTTATGAAACGATTCCTCTTTATTCTACAATCATCTAGTTTTCACCTTTCAATATGAAATAAACATATACATATACTATTCTCCTGTTTCAGCAAAACGTTTGATTCTTTTCCCTATTTCATCACGAACCCGTTGAAATACAATCCATTTTTCTTCTTCATTCCCTTGAGCTTTGGCTGGATCATCAAAACCCCAATGGTCACGTTTCACTTGTGGCGGTGTCATTGGACATTTATCCGCAGCGTCTCCGCATAAAGTGACTACAAAGTCCGCATTGTTTAAGATTTCCGGGTCGATAATATCAGATGTTTGGTTCGAAATATCAATATTGACCTCTTGCATTGCCTTTACTGCATTGGGATTTAAACCATGTGCCTCAATACCTGCACTTTTCACTTCCCAAGCATCTCCAAGATATTTTTTCGCCCAGCCTTCAGCCATTTGGCTTCTGCAAGAGTTTCCAGTGCATAAGAAATAAATTGTTTTTTTAGACATAATCATTCTCCTTGTTAAAATAGAATCAGTGTTAAATATAGTCCTACTAATGTAATCAATAAGATAGGAAGGGTTAAAATAATACCTGTTTTAAAATAAGTTCCCCATGAAATCTTAACGCCTTTTTGTGATAATACATACAGCCATACTAATGTTGCCAGAGAACCAATCGGTGTGATTTTGGGACCTAAATCTGATCCAACTACATTCGCATAAATAAGTGCTTCACGTAACACACCAGATGTATTTGTTTCCGCAATGGCTAATGCATTAATCATTACGGTAGGCATGTTATTCATAATGGAGGATAGGAATGCTGCAATAAATCCCATGGCAACCGTTCCAACAAATAAACCTTGGTCAGCTACGGTTTGAATCATACTTGCAAGTGCCGATGTAAGCCCTGCATTCCCTAATCCATAGACCACCACGTACATTCCAATGGAGAAGAATACAATATTCCATGGTGCCCCTTTAATTACTTCTTTTGTATTAACAGCGGTACTGCGTCTTGCCATCAAAATAAAGAAAATCGCAATGACCCCAGCAATAATAGAAACAGGTACATTAACAAATTCACTCGTAAAGTACCCAATTACTAATATACCAAGTATAAGCCATGATAGGCGAAACATTTTTAAGTCCCTGATCGCCTCATTTGGTGTTCTTAATTTTGATACATCATAATCTCTAGGTATGTTTTTTCTAAAATAAATTAATAATACCGAAATCGTTGCGATTAAAGAGAATAAATTTGGAATAATCATTCTAGAAGCATATTCGACAAAACCGATACCAAAGAAATCGGCTGAAACGATGTTAACTAAATTACTAACAATAAACGGTAAAGATGTCGTATCAGCGATAAACCCACTTGCCATGATAAATGGAAAAATCATTTTTTCTTTGAAATTCAAATGACGTACCATCGCAAGTACAATCGGTGTTAGAATGAGTGCTGCACCATCATTCGCAAATAAAGCTGCGACAATTGCACCCAAAATGCTAATATATACAAACATCTTTATTCCATGCCCTTTTGCTATCCGTGCCATATGTAATGCTGCCCATTCAAATAATCCAATTTCATCTAATACTAATGAAATAAGAATAATGGCGACAAATGATAATGTTGCATTCCAAGTGATGCCAATAACTTCAAGTACATCACTAAATCCCACTACTCCTACGAGTAAAGCAATAATAGCTCCTCCCATGGCAGACCATCCAATATTTAAATTCTTTGGCTGCCAAATGACTAGGACTAGGGTTAAAACAAATATTATAATGGCGAGTATAAGTGTTGCTGACAAAATAAGACCTCCAAACCTAACAACAAGAAATTCGTGTGCCTTTCTCTTCCAGTTCTTTTAATTTATCATCTTGATCGGGTAATTGATTCAAAATCGGTTTGATAAATGAATAATACTCACTCTTACTATTAACCGTATAAAATATCCATTGTCCTTTTCTTTCTTCCTTCACTAACCCCAAATCTTTCAGTTTGCGTAAATGTTGGCTAATGGATGGTTGACTGGACTGAAATATTTCAACGAACTCACAAACACAACAAGTTTGTTCATTAATTAATTTCAGCATAGTCAGCCTTGTTTTATCGCCAAGTAATTTTAAAATACCAGCAGCTTTCTCCAATTCAATTGTAGTTTGCAGCATTTAAATCCCCCTTTTTATGAAATAATAATATAAGTATATAACTATACACTTATATATTCAAATAAAAAATTTAGTGCAATCTTATTTCCTATTCTTTTAATTCCTCATAGGCTTCCATAAAATGTTGAAAAGAAATGTTTCCAAACGTATTTTCATCATTGCGAAATAGACGATCAAACGTGATTTCCTTTGCCTTCTCTAAAGTACATTGTCTGCTGTTCATAAGCAAAGAAAAATATGCCATAAAGTATTCTTTGCTTAAATCTCCGCCTTTATTAATAATCATTCAGACCACCTCCAAAAAGGGAGGGAAAGTAAATGATACTTTCCCTTTGTTTTTTATTTCAGCAACACGAATTGGCAGCATTTAAATTCGTACTACATACACCAGTTTCAGGTAATTCCAGTTCGACTTTCTCAGAGGCTTCATAATCCCCCGATAAATAAGCTACAATGGATCGAACCTGTTCATGTCCAGTTGCCATTAGGAATGTTGGTGCCCGACCATAACTTTTTGCTCCCACGATATAAAAATCCTTTTCAGGTTGTCGCAATTCTTTTTCTCCATGCGGGCGTACTGTTCCGCAACTGTGTATATTTGGATCAATTAAAGGTGCAAGGTCTTTAACACTTTCTGTTGCTGTATCAATACGGGTTCTCAGCTCACTTGAATTGGAGAAGTCTGGACGATTGCCAGTATTAACAACCATCTCATCTATATCTGAAATCGTTGTTAACTCTCCTTTCGATTCTCCTATAAGCTCTATTTTGCCTTCTTTTTCATGTATACGTTGAATTCTAAAAGGAGTAATTACTTCAAATGTATTTGCATCTACTAAATTGTGTATATGACTTCCTAATGCTCCTCTTGCCTCAAGTGCATCCAGTTCTTCTCCTCCAAATGCATCTTTTACGCTGTTTTTCCTTAAAATCCATATAATTTCCGTTGCAGGATGTTCTTCTTTTAATTTTGCTAATTCCAATAACGAATTAATAGCAGAATGACCACTTCCGACAACAGCAACACGTTTGTTTAGATAACGGTCCTTATCTTTACCAAGAATATCTGGAATGCCATAGAAAATTTGATTTTTTATATCTTTCTCTTCTTTTAACCATATTCCATTTGAATTTGCAGGATTAGGGTTTCCCCAAGTTCCGGTCGCATCTATGACTGCTCTTGCTTCAAATTGTACCAGTTCGTTACCTTGTTCTGCATAAATCACAAAAGGTTGTTGATCTCGATTAGCTGTTTTCATTTTATCTGTATTTTTGCGGCTAATGGAAATAACCTTAGTATTCATAAACAAAGAATTTTTGATTTCTGGTGTATTCGATAACGGTTTTAAGTATTGGTCAACTAACTCTTTACCAGTAGGTAATTCATTTTGATTCGGTACATTCCAATCTTGTTTTTTAAGAAGCTTCAATGCCGTCTTATCAATATTATATTTCCAAGGTGAAAAGACTTGGACATGCCCCCATGTTAAAATATTCTCTCCCACTTTAGAGCCGGATTCTAATAAAATAAAAGGTTGGTCGTAACTAACTAAATGGGCTGTCGCGGCAAGACCTACTGGTCCAGCACCAATGACTGCAATAGGTAAATGTTTGTTATATTGATGATTGCTTACTTGTTGTAGTTCTTCTTGCGGTTGACAACAATTTGTTTTAATTTCTATAGGTTTCACGTTCATCATCCTCCTAAATTTTCACTAATTATTTCTCCATTGTTATCCTATCTTCTTTATAAATTCTGTTTTATATGCTTTATTACGAACTTACTATCAGAGCCTCCCCCTCTTAATGTCGCAGAAGAAAAAGATCGTTGCCCTTCAAGTCCAACATAATAAAGTCCGGGAGTATTTTGACTGATACCAGCTTTCTGTAGTGGTCTTCCCTCCACATCAAATTTTTCTATTGTCTTTAGATATCCAAAATCAGAACGATATCCTGTAGCGAAAATCACAGTGTCTACAGGCTCTTGGTTGCCTTCTGACCAGACAACACCATCAGAATAGAAACGTTCGAACATCTTTTTTTGATTAGGGTTACCAACTTCTAACTTTTCTTTGTATCCAGCCAAATCAACTGTTGAGCTAGGAATTGGAACTGCTTTTCCGAACCTCCAGAAAGGAAACTTATCAAAGCCGATTGCCTTCACCCAATAGTGTAAATCTATTCCTAATATTTTTTGTTTTACTAACTGCACAGACTTACGAACTGCAAGTGTAGTGTTACTCACTTCTGATAATTCCATAGCAATCTGAACAGCTGAGTTTCCACTTCCAACAACGATTACTCTTTGACCAATATACTGATCAGGCTTTTGATAGGAAGAAGAATGAAGATAATTGCCACGAAAAGTATTCATGCCATTCATTTGTGGTAAATAAGGATTATGAAAAGAACCGGTAGCATTAATAATCGTTTTTGCTTTATAGGATTTTCCGTCAGAAGTTTCAATAGAAAATCCTTTTTGGTTACGACTGACCTCATAAACCCGTTGATTAGTTAAGATGGGCAATTTAAAACGTTTGGTGTAGGTGTTCAAGTAACTTATAACATCTTTTTTGGTTGGATAACCTCGCTTGTCATTTTTCATTCTCATGCCTGGTAAAGAAGATAAACGTGCAGGAGAAAAGAGCTTTAAACTATCATAATAATAAGACCATGAACCAGTTGCTTGCGTATTTGCCTCAAGTATTAAATAATTCAATCCGTATTTTGTTAAGTAATACCCCGACGCAAGGCCAGCCTGTCCTCCACCAATGATGATAGAGTCATAAATCATTTTGTTCCTCCTTTTATTTGCAAAATGCAAGCATTATTTTTTTATAAATTTATCTATCTTGGAGCAGGAGCACAGCAAGAACCAATTTTACCCATTGTATTATTAAGTAGCTGAATAGAGCGAAGCACCGTTTCTTTTTCAAAATCAGTCATATGGGCAAATATTTCTTCTAAATAAGTATTTATCTGTTCGTCAATGATTTCAGCTATATTCGTTCCTTCCGCCGTTAACTCAAGCGTATGAATACGGCGATCATTTAGACTTGGTGTCTTATTAACTAAATTCATTTTTATTAAAGATTGAACCTGACGACTAAAAGTAGTAATATCCGTCCCTAAGGCTTCTGCAACTTCTTGGACAGACGGAGCGAGTTGACGATTGATTTCATAAAGAATATGGCTTTGAATTAATGAGATATCAAGTCCATCTGCTGAACAACAATTTTTATTCAAAAGACCAAATCGACGTGTTATCATTTGAAAAAGGTCACGAGTATTTTCCATATTTAAATCACCTCTTTTATTTGTTATACAATATTTATTTGCAAAATGCAAGTAAATTTTATTAATTGAACTTTAATAGGTTAAAGTTTAACATAATCAAGTTGCCATAGCATGTAAAATGTAATTTGTAAAACCATGATCTTCGATTGTATAACCTTCTGCGGTAATATGTGCATTGACTAATTTTATTTCTCGTTCGGCTTTTAAAAATTGTTCTTCAACTTCTTACTTCAATATCATCCGCTCGCTAAATATCCCAATAAAGGTTATAGCGTCGAAAAAATGTTTTCATATGTAAGTTAATGCAACTTTGTTCATCTGACCTTCTCCTGCAATTCCATAGTTCCAAAGTTTTTTTCCATGTTCGGAATCACATATTTTAATTACATCTAGATTACCTCTTTTCTTCATAATTTTATTTTTCATTTAATAGAGCTACAAAAAAACTAGAACAAGGAGAGGACGAGAATGAGAAACGTTCATTGTAAATCACTCCTATTATTTTTTAGCTAACATCAAAAAAGCCATCTGTCGGTTAATACCGATCAAATGACGTTTTAAGTGTATTTATTGGTTTTGTAATAAAGGTTTATAATTCTATAAAAACATGTAGTCTGTTTTGATTACTATTGTTTTTCCAATAATGAATTTCTATAATTAGTTGGCGAGACTCCCTGATGTCTTTTAAACTTTACAGAGAATTGAGTACTGTCACTATACCCAACTTCTAAGGCAATATCTGTTATTGATAATTCTTTAAAGAAAAATAACCTTTTGGCTTCTTCCATTCTTAGTTCGTGTATATAATTTAAGGGAGTTTTTCCCTTTATTTCTTTAAAACTACGTTGTATATAGTAGGGATTTTTATTCAAAATATTACCTAGCAATTTTAAAGTTATCTTTTCTTTATAGTGTTCTTGTATATATTTCAGTACATCTTTTGTGATTTCCTCTTTATATCCTAGCCAATCCATTTGATTTGACTTACATCTAGTACAAGGTCTGAATCCTTCGTTAATAGCTGAATTTAAATCTTTATAGATAATGACATGTTTTGGGTTAGGAGTTCTAGCTGTACAAGAAGGACGACACACTGTTTTGGTTGTCGATAAGGCATAATAAAACATACCATCATATTTTTCATCGTTATTTTTGATTGCTTTCCATTGTTCCTTGTTCAATTCAATCTCTCCTTCTAAATTCGGAGTCAATATCTATAATGCTATATTTTAAAAGTTCATGTACAGTTAAAACAAAAGGTCGGTTGTGCACATCTACCTCCATTATGTGAAGGAGATTATTATATGAATTTTATTGAAAAATTTCAATCCGTAGTGATTTTGATAGCTGTAGGAGTAGGACTATTTTTAGGACAGTATAGTATCTTTGAAAAGAATGCAGAAACTTTTATTCTTCCATTTTTATTATTCATGCTGTATGGGTTATTTTTAACTATTCCATTACAAAACCTTAAAGCTGCTTTAAAAAACGTAAAATTCTTAGGTACAAGTACTGTACTTAATTTTGTATGGACACCAATGTTAGCATGGGGATTAGGAGCAATTTTTTTATCTGATCATCCAGCTTTATGGCTCGGTTTTATTTTATTTCTTGTTACTCCATGTACAGATTGGTATTTAATCTTTACATCCATTGCGAGAGGGAATATGTCTCTTTCCACATCGGTATTACCAGTTAACTTAATTTTGCAAGTTATGTTGCTGCCGGCTTATTTATTCATTTTTGCAGGCACAATGGAGACAGTTGGGTTATCCACTATAATAGAAAGTGTCATCTTTGTCTTATTTGTCCCATTTTTACTAGCCAATATAACACGTTATTTATTTAATAAGAAGAAGGCATTCTTAGAAAAGAAATTAATTCCATTTTTTTCCTTATCACAAATTGTATTTTTGTGTTTAGCTATTGTAGCAATGTTTGCCTCGCAAGGCTATTATTTAATAAATAATTTGGAAGTGATCTTTTTAATCCTTATTCCACTTTTACTATTTTTCATAATAAACTTTTTTGTTGCTCAAACGGTAGGAAAAGTATTTAAGTTTAGCTATGAAGATACAGTAAGTTTAAATATGACAACTATTGCAAGAAATTCACCTGTTGCTTTAGCAATAGTAGTAACAGCTTTCCCAGACCAACCACTAATTGCTCTTGCACTTATAATTGGTCCCTTAATAGAATTACCAGTATTGGCGATAGTATCTCAAAGTTTATTGAGAATTAGAAAACTAGTAAAGTAAATGTTCTTTAGTTTAATGTAAGAATAATCTCCTTTCGAGGTTCTATATTTTCTTATCTCATCTTTCTATTTATTAAATTGCATAAAAAGAGAGAACCGATAGCAAAGAAAGTTCACATTAAATCACTTGATTTCTCATTAGATAATCACACTTAAAACGTCATTTGAACGGTATTTACCGACAGATGACGTTTTAGGTGTGATTATAGATATATGTAATTTTCTTTACATCTATTCAAATCTATAGCTTTTACTGACCTTAAGTTACTGCCTATATATACATGTTATAATTAATAGCAAATTTAACTATAATGAAAGTTTCCTTAATTTGCTCATAATAATATCTCGATAGTTTTTGCTTTTACATTTCTTGCTGCTGAATTTTTTCAGCTATATATTTTGCATCATCACTAACACCATATAGAAGGGCTGAGCTTCTTTTACTCTGCCAGCTTAGCCCTATGAAATACAATCCAACTACATTAGTAACACCAAAACAGTGTAACGGTCTCCCGTGACTACTTAAAGCTCCTTCGATTTGTATCCATGAATAATCATTGCGATAACCAGTTGCCCATATCACATTTTGAACCTGTTTAGATATACCATTATTAAAGCATGCCTTACCTTCTTTAATTTCTATTAGCCTGCCTACGATTTCTACATTTTTTTAACCGTTTTATAGTCATTTCCTATTAACGGCTCTCTTTCCCTTAATATTTTTCCTATAAAAGAATTTGGCTTTGCCCGACCAATTCGGAATTTTTCTAACCACCAAAAGAGACTTCTTCCAGCAATAACCTGAGGAACACTTTTCATTGGTTTACTTTGGGACAATGTAACCTGATGTGTTTTATTTAATTCCGCCGCAATTTGAACGCCTGTATTACCTGCACCTATGATTAAAACATTACCTTTAGGTATTTGGGAAGGGTTACGATATTTAGAAGCATGGATATCAAAACTTGCTGTACCATCATGAATGTTTGGAACAAAAGGATTGTAAAAAGCTCCAGTGGCAACAACTATTTGTTTAGCTTTATACGTTTTACTTTGAGTGATTACTGAGAACTTTTTCTCCCCATTTTTTGATAGTTTTATGACTTTTTCATTATGAACTATCGGCAAGTCATTCTTTATTCTAAATACGTTTAAGTAATCTGCCATTTCATTTTTATCTGGAAAGCCTTTTGGATCTCCTCGAACATGAAACCCATGTAATTGGCTGTAATTCCTAGGAGTAAATAAGCGTAATGAATCATAACGTTTTCGCCAAGAAATGCCCGTTTGCTCATTCTCATCAATAATTATAAAACTTACATTTTTCTGTTTTAGCGAATATCCCATAGCTAACCCTGCTTGCCCTCCACCAATTACAATAACTTCATATTCCATTGAATATCTCCCTATAAGAAATATTTTTATCTTCTAATTTGAGAAAATCGAAAATAATGCGCTGAAGGTGCCATTCTCCATCATAATATAAATCCCTAAACCTATGAAAACAATCGGGACAATCCAGCGTTCATATTTCTCAATTTTCTCTGAGATATATTTCATAGATGCCATTTGATAGCTGACATAACATAAGACCCCCACCATGATGAAAAAGACGAGACTGACAACTGCAATTTCAACTATATTTAATGTTGTAAAATACGGAATATAAATGGAAAAGTCATCAGCACTAGAAGCTAATACAATAAAGGTGACAGTTAGAAATAGTTGATTAAATCGTTCAGATGATAAAAGAGATAAAATGTTGCTCTCATCTGAATCTTCCTCACCCTTAAGCCATACTTTTATACCTAAATATATTGGTAATAGTCCAAGCAAGCCTATAACCCACTGTTGTGGAATAAAGTTTGCACCGAAAGCTGCCAACAAACTTATCAATATAATGATTGCTGTACCTAAATATTGCCCTACAATGATATGCTTTGTTTGCTTTTGTTTAACTGACTGCGTAAACAAAAGCATTAAAATAATTAAATAATCAATTCCTGTCGCTATATAAACTACAATAGCAGATAAGACTGTTGTACCCATTAGCATGCACCCGCTTAATTTTAAATATAATCTTGAAGGGCTCCCGATGTATAGAGAGCTCTGTTCATTTTATTCTTTTACCCTCATAAGCCTCAATCCATTTAAAGCAACTAAAAGGGTTGCTCCCATATCAGATAGAATGGCAATCCACAGAGTTAACCAACCCGGAATAACCAACAGTAAGGCCACTATTTTAATAGCAATAGCAAAGGTAATGTTCGCTTTGATGATATTTAGTGTTTTACGACTGAGTTTAACAGTAAACGGAAGCTTTCTTAAATCATCACCCATAAGAGCAACATCTGCCGTTTCAAGTGCTGTATCTGTACCAGCACCGCCCATTGCTATTCCAACTGAAGAAGCTGCTAATGCTGGGGCATCATTGACACCATCACCAACCATGGCTACATTACCATACTCCGCTCTCAATTGTTTAATATAGTCCAATTTATCCTGCGGCATTAATTCTGCTTGAATATCAGATACGCCTACGTGTGTACCGATTGCATCAGCAGTACCTTTATTATCACCAGTCAACATAATTGTCTTTTTGAGACCTAACTGATGTAACTTTTGAATCACATGTTTGCTGGTTTCACGTACTTCATCAGCAACTGCAATAACGGCAAGTATATTTTCTTCCGTTCCAATAATCATGGCCGTTTTCCCTTGATTTTGAAGATTTTTAACCTTATCTTCAAAATCTTGGCTAAAATCAGGAACAAATAATTCCTTGAAGAGTTTTGGGCTTCCTATATAATAGGTTGTTCCTTTTACAATTCCTTTTATACCCCGGCCTGTAATAGAAGAAAAGTCTGTTACACTTATATCTGAGTACGGGATATTTTCTTGCTCTGCTTTTTTCATAATTGCTGAAGCAAGAGGGTGTTGCGAACGGTATTCAAGCGCTGTAATGATGGAAAGCAGCTCTTTCTCTTCTACCTGTTTATTTAATAAGTTAAAATCTGTTACAACGGGAACGCCTTTCGTGAGTGTTCCTGTTTTATCAAATGCAATGGCTTTTAATCCGCCTATTTCTTCTAAGTAGACACCGCCTTTGACCAGAACACCTTTTTTTGCAGCATTGCCGATTGCTGAAACAATCGAAATGGGAGTCGAAATAACCAACGCACAAGGACATCCAACAACCAGCGTGGCTAGACCTAGGTACACCCAGTTCCCCCAACTTCCATCAAAGAATAAAGGCGGCACGATAGCTACTAATGCTGCAATAACCATAATGCTTGGCGTATAATATTTAGCAAATTTATCCACAAAAGCTTGAGACGGCGCACGTTCTCCTTGCGCTTCCTCCACTAAATGGATAATTTTTGATATCGTTGTGTCTTCAACAAGCTTTGTAATTTTGACCTCAAGCAGCCCTTCTTCATTAAGCGTTCCTGCAAATACTTCATCGTCAACGGCTTTTTCAACAGGAACCGATTCGCCTGTTATCGCTGCTTGGTTAATAGACGAATATCCATTTACAATGACACCATCCATAGCAATTTTTTGCCCTGGTTTAACAAGCATAATATCCCCAATTGCAATATCATTTACATGAATAGTTATTTCTTGTCCATTCCGTCTGACAATAGCTTCCTTTGGTGCAATATCCATTAATGAATGGATGGATTGCCTTGCTCTATCCATGGAAAACCGTTCCAGCGCTTCACTAATAGCAAAGAGTATAACGACAATGGCAACCTCCGCCCATTCCCCAATAATGACACCACCGATTACAGCAACTGTCATGAGGGTTCTCATGTCAAACTGGAATCGAATTAAGTTTTGCAAACCCACTCTAAACAGCGATAATCCGCCTACTAACATAGATGTGATAAATAACAATGCTGTAACGATATTTTCATTTCCGTTTACAAACATAGAAAGGAAACCGAAAGCCATAAATAAGGTCGAGTACAGTAATGTACTATGTTTTTTATAAAATGGAATTTTTTCCTCCTTATCAAGCTCTTCACTTTTTGGGTCTTTCCCTCCATATTCAGCAGTCACCTTAAGATTTTCAAAAGCTCCTGCTTTTTCTAGATCCTCTGTTGTTGCTTCCCCGTAAACGGAAATTTTAGAGGCTCCAAAGTTTACTTTGGCCTCTTGTACACCTTCTAATGCTTTTACGTTATCTTCAAAGGTTTGGGCACAGCTTGCACAACTAAACCCTTGCACACGATAAGTGCTCATTGTTTCTTTCGGTAATGATTCAGACATTTGCTTCCACTTCCTTCTTCTGAACCAGCGTAATGGCCATTAATTGTTTAATTTGTTCATTCTCCAATGAATAAAATGCTAATTTTCCTTCCTTGCGATATGTCACAATTTCTTGTTTATGAAGAGTTCGTAAATGATGAGAAGCTGTAGCTATCGAAGAACCAATAATGTTGGCGATGTCACATACACATAACTCGTCCTCTTGACATAGAGCATAGGAAATCTTTGCTCTATTTTCATCTGCAAGTATTTTAAATAATCGAGAAATACTATAAATATCATGTTGTAGCAAATCTTCTTGTATTCGATTGACTTTTTCTTCGTCATAACAAAAAATTTCACACATATCTTTATTACTCATTTTCTTCACTCCATTACATTCAAATGTTTATTTGATTATAGTATAGTCCTTTTCTTCTAATCATTCAAGTATTTATTTGAATATCATGAAGGATAAATTTCTTTCAATTATTAAATCTTGGAATATGAGTTTCCTACCCAACCAAAATAAGTATTGATAATTTGCTTTATGACTCCTCACAAATGGCATATTTATTTACATTAGAATAAATCATTGATTTTAAGTAATTAAGATGTTAAGAAAATATATGAAATTTGGTTGTATAAAGCGATCACCACTTGTCTAGTACCAAACAGAGCAAGTGATGATCGCTTATACATTTTTTCATACTCTTTATACAAAATTTCTTTTATTTCTATATTACTATGCTCGACCATCAGAATCCTCTAATCGTCCAATTTCATTCATTATTGCCCGTTTTTCTAGTTCTAATTGGTCAATTATCTTAATTAATTCAGGAATAGCATGATCTACCGTATATAGATCATCTGCCATTAGGCAATAGGTGACTTTAATTAATTTTTCTTCTATTTCTGCAAAATATAACTTTCGATTTAACTGATGAGCAAGTAGATTCCTTTCTGTTTTTTTAAATAACATCAAATCCTTACTATTTTTTAATCATACATTGTGAAAAAATGTTTAATCAATTATACTGTGCCCTCTAGTATAAAGTCAGCACTTAAGGAGATTTTGATATAACCACACTCTATAATCTATAGACAACAATTTAGTGTTAAAAAACTATCCATTCACTAAACTTCATGGTGAGCATTTAAATCTGATAATAACAAATGGCAATCATCACCTATTTATTGTAGATTGAACAGGTAGTGATTCTTTATACTTTCCGGCTAAAAATCTTCTTATTCAACAACCATCCAGTTAGAATCTTTCTCTAATGTGAGGTCATATTGTGAAAGTTGTGTTGCTTTTGTGGTATTATCCAAATACTTTACAGTAACCCATACTTTAATTTGATTATCTTGTTCTTGAAATACTGGATTTACAAGCTCAGAAAACGTATAATCTTTTTCAATGGCTGGTAAGGCATTGTTCTTCACATAATAAGCAAGTTCTTGATTCGTTGCTGTTGGGTAAGAGGAAAAGAACGTCACTAAAAACTCCATGACTTCTTCTGCCGTTTCTGATTCTACCGTTCCATCACTTTCCACTTGTTCTGGTGTAAAATTAGATTTTTCGGGCTTATTCCACAGAGTAGGGTTTTGCGTAATGACCAGATTCTTTTGTTCATCTTGATAGAGTACAATACGATAAGTTGAACTTGTTAATGAGCTGTCTTTATCTTCCATGATTTCTTGCTGTACGGAATAAATGACGGAAAACGTATTTTCTGTTTCTTCCGTTATTGACCAAATATTTATATCTTTTACAGTAGAACTAGTAGGAATATCCTCTCGAATCATATCACTATTTAAAGCTTGCAATTCTTCGGTTAAATAATCTTTCAATTTTTCGGTTCGTTCTTCCAATGCTTCAGTTTCATTTTCCCAAGAATAGTAGTCTGTTACAAAGTTTCTTGTAAAACTTTCAATGGCAGTTGTATCTTGAATACGGCTTTCTATAATTTCTCTTTCATGGATCGTATGCTGGTCAATCGCTGTAAAGTTTTTGTAGATCCCAAACGCAAGACTACTAAGAAGCAATATCCATAAAAACAACACGGATTTTTTTCGTTTCCCAATCGTTCTTACTTTTATCTTTTTCGTTTTCTTCGGGTTTTTTTGCTTTTCTTTTATACTAAAAGGCAGCTTCATGTTATCCCAACCTTTCCTTAGTTTTTGATACGTCCAGCACCTACTAGATGTTCTTGCCAGTAAGAAGATGTTAAATCCGCATAACCGATCGGATTCCCCGCATGGAACATTTGATTGTTTCCAACATAAATTCCATTATGCGTAATGTAGTTGGCGGTGTTGTAAGTCGAATGGAAAAATACTAAATCTCCTGGCTTTGCTTCTGATAGAGGGATGTGTTCTGTAGCTTCATACTGTTCTTGAGCGGTACGAGGTAAATTAATTCCTGCTTCACGGAAAATCCATTGTATAAGTCCACTACAATCAAATGAAGTATCAGGATGAGCCCCACCAAAAACATATGGGAAACCCTCATATTTTAAGGCTTCTTCCATCACCAGTCGAAAGGTATCATCATCAAAGGACGGCGTTTCACGAAGATAAGGTTGAAGTAAATCTAAATAAAACATATTGCCATAGCCGTACCTCCAACCACCGTTTTTCTCTATCGCAATGGGGTTAGAGTAGCTGACTTTCTTTCCTCCTGATCGCTCTTTCGCAAAGCTTTCAGCTAGATCAAAAGTGTAAGAGTTTCCTCGTCCTGCCACATAATCAATAAAAGCCCCGCCATAGTTATAAGCTTGAAGTACGGTCGAATCATCGACACCTTTTGTATCTGCTGACTGCAATAAGTTCGCAAGGTATTTCGTTCCCTGTTTAATAGAAGCTTCCGTATCTAACGTGTTCGGTGGTAATCCTAATGATTCACTTGATTGCATAACATCCTCGGCATTACCACCACTTTCAACAGCAATAATCGCAAGTAAAATCGGCACATAGTCGCTGATTCCATATTCATTTGCGTATTTTTCCACCATTGGTTGATGAGCCAGCACATCTTTGGATAGAGATACATTTTGCCAATCATTTGGTGAACCTAAATCCATGGAAGAATCAAAATCTCCTGCTTCATCGGAAATAAAGATAGCAACAAAGGCAAGTAATCCTAAGAATGCCAAGAAACCTATCCCACCGATAATCAGCATGATTTTAAGCTTTAAGAATGTCATGATTTTTTCCTCCTAACGGTTTGTCTCTGGCGTGGAGGTTTCACTTTTTGACGTGTTCGTTTTCTAGGAAGGACAGGTCGCTTAATCACCTGTTGTTCTTTTCCTTTCGATGTTTGTTTCGGCAGTCGGGTAGGGTGTGTTCTTTGACTTTGCTTCTTTCTTTTTGTGGATACTTGATAAGGCTGATTCACTTTTCTATTTTGATTCTGTAATCTTTGAATTTTTTCTTTTTGCACAGGCACTTGTTTTCTTTTATGACTTTCAGGATTCAGACTTTCTTTCGGCTTCATTTTCTGTTTCTCTTTTGTGAATGAGGAAGGAGAATTCTTTTGTACCGTAGGCTTATTGGAGTAAGCAGTGATATTTTTCTTCTTTTTATCCAAAGCTTGTCGTCTTTCCGCAATCGTCTTTCGATGTTTACTTGTGCGTTCGGTGTTTTCACGTTGTCGCTGCTCTTTGGCTTGTGACACTCCTTGTTTAAAATCCTTGCCTGGCCGTTGAATTTTTTCTTTTCCTTGAGCCAAAGCGTATTTCGTTGTGGTTGGTAAATCTTTGACTTGCTGTTTTCTGTGGTTGATATTCGCTCGTACACGATTTTTCGTGTCTAACACTTTTCCAGTGGTTTGTCCGATCTTTTGACTAAATGATTTTCGCTCCTGATTAGGTTTCTCTGTTTTGTTTGACCGCATAGAGTGCAGACTTTGTATAGGTCGACGGAGAGAGAAAGAATGTTGTGTTTTTCCTGATTTACTCATCATTTTGCCAACGGTTGCTCCAGCCGTTACACCTGTTAACGTACGACTAATGGAACGTTGTAACCTTCGACCACTGCGATAGGCCATCTGTTTCGGGCGACGCATAACGCTCCGTCCAACTTGTTGGGTGTCGCTGCTTTGTAAACGAAACATACTCATGATGTCGCCAAGCTTCATATAAATCCCTGCAAAAGTCACAATTTGCAGAAAAGCAATTAAGAAAAACGGATAGGAGCTGGTTAAGCTATACAGCATGGACGAAATACTAAAAGCTATCGTTATCACGAGTGTGATTCCAGCACGCAGCATAATCACGTTAAACAGTTTTAAAATGGCCTGTTTACCCATGTTTTCAAAAGTCGGTATCATGGAAAGCAGAAAACTAATAGGTAGAAATGTCGCAAACACAATAAATAGAAGTTGGGAGAAAATCATCATCCCCGATAAAAGAAATACAAATATGGAAATCCCGATATTAAATATAAACAAGAAAAAAACCATCCCTAAGCGAGTAGTCGTTTTGGTAATGGTCAAATTTTTATTATCGTGATCCTCAATTTCTGCTTGCACGGCTGCTTCTCGATCTTCTCCATTGTTTGTATCAGGACTGATGGAAACTAAAGCGTCCACTCGTTCTTCTCCAATCGCTTCTTTGTCCGAGTTATCAAACTGCAATAATAACCATGGTTGCTCCACTTGAATGGAAAAAAGGTTATTTCGAATCATATCGACACTATCACTTCCTTGACTGTTGGAGTTAGGCATAAGAATGTTTGTACCTAAGTCAAGTGCTGCTTCACTTACATCTGCGGAAAAATCATTAATTTTTGTAATATAGGTTGGGGCAAACGCAATAAAAGCCGCTGATACGATAAACACCACTAGGAAATTCAAAATAGCACGAAAAGCCTTTGTTGTTTCTCGTTTCATGAGACCTGTATAGGTAACATAAATTCCAACAATCAATACAAAGAGAAGAAGGAAACCAACATAAAAACCTTCTGTTCCAAAACCTTGTGCAGTAACTCCAGCCAATGTTTGCATATTCTGTCCGATGGCGGTTGCTGTTTCAGAAATAAAATCAAGAGAATACGCTTGTTGTACTAAATAACCAGTGGCATTGGAAAGATATAAATTGATAATCCAAATAAAATTGGTGATCGTGTACAGTCCGTACATGACTTGTTTTCCGATTCCATCATCCCAATTCCACGGCAGCCAATCCCACCCCGAATCCACAAAAAAATCTAACTGATAATGGTCGAGTGGATACAAGGAATAAAGATTGTCCTCTGATACCGTATCATCAACTAATCCAGCAGCCTGTGTTACAGTAAACAGGGAAAGAAACAATAAAAAAATGACCGCACCAATGAGTACCGTCATCCATACAATCTTTTTCAGTTTTGGTTTGTTCATCTTATCACTGCCTTTCTAGGACAGGTGGTCGAGTGTCGAAAGCGTCAAATAAATCTTCAAACACAGGATGAACCTGAATAATCCCAACTCGTCCATATAAATCTTGCATAAGGCATTGTCCATTTTCCAATTCTCTTAATCGACGTTGATTGGCTTCATCTTCCGCGTCCACGCCAAAAAATTGCAGCGTTTTTTTAATTTCTGTACTATCCCTGGAACGAAACGCAAATTTCACACCAATATTATTCTTCAATTTTTCGTCTGTTAGATCGTCAGCGTTCTGGGTAACAAAGTACACACCTGCATTCATGGAGCGGCCAGCACGTACCAGTTTATTAGAAAGTGTTTTCCCTTGTGCCACTTGTAAAAAGCTCCAGGCCTCATCAACATCTACAATTTTAAAAATACTGCGATCAGAGTGAATGAAGTCTAAGGCAAATGTAGAAATAATAATTAACATGGCGACACTCAACAATTCCATTGTCGTGTATTCTTCAAAGTTGGTTTCCGCGTCAGGCAATACTAAATCTGCCACCTGTATAATATTGAGCTGTTTTTCTAAGCTGATAGAATTTTGAACCGTTCCGTCTGAAAAGAGAAGGTGGGCAAAGTCATAATCGGTAAAACTTTCGATATGATCTGCAATAGTGGAAGCAAGCGGATTTGGATCACTCCTTAGTTCATGAATCACCAGCATTAAGCCGCGTTCCTCTTGTTGACCGATTGCTCGAATAGCTCGTCGTAAGACAGGAAACTTATCACCATCCCGACTGGAAATACCCGTTAAGAAGGTAAGAATATCAATCGCTAAACTTTCCGAATCCTTCTTATTTTTCATAATGACAAACGGGTCAAGCAGCCCTTGATTGCTTTCTTCACTGGTTAAATTAACGATATTAATTTCATCAGCAATATCAGGTAAAGCTTCTTTCCAGCCGCCACGTTCGCCCTTAGGGTCGACAACCAATGCTTGACCACCAAAAAGAACGGCATAGTATACCAGTAAGTTATTGGAGAACGATTTTCCACCACCAAGTGAACCTAAAAAAGCAGAGGCCAAAGCGTTCGTGACAGAGCCTTTTACACCTTGACTAGCGAGACTAGGATTGAGATAGACATTTCTTCCCGTATCTAAGTTGTACCCAAAATAAATGCCTTCATTTTCTCCTAACATTTGCGTTGCACCAAATCCAAGGCCAGCTAAAAAATCCGAAGTGACATACTGTACATAGTCGGAGATATAGCGTTTACTGGCAGGAATAAATTCACCATGTAAACCCAACATATCGCCAAATGGGCGAACAAGTTTTACATTTAAGTCATCATAAAAATCTTTGACTTCATTACAGCGTTGTTTGAGTTCATCCAAACTAGAAGCAGATACCCGAATGACATAGCTTAACTTATACATGGATTCTTTCGTCTGATCGAGGACATCCTCTAATTCATTGACTTGTTCCAAAGCTTCCAACACGTTATTTCCCGTTTCATTATCTGAATCCATCGCATGGTTATCTAAATCCTTTAATTCCTTTTTCTTATTGCGTACGGTTGATAATGCTTTTTTATTGGTGACTATCTCGACATGCATAGAGGTGTCGATTGGAAACGTGAATTGTTGTTGCTGATAGTAAAAGATTTCATCACTGGGAAATTCCAAATCACCAACAATGGAATTAATGGTAAAGTAAGCAACATAAGTTGTTGTATCTTCCTGTTCCAACTTGATGTAACGCTGTTTTTCTGTAATCAGACAGCGTGTGGGTTTAATGAGGTCATAACGTTTGACGTAAGTTTCTTTTTCACCTTTCTCATAAGAGAGGTTATAACTGTAATCTTCAAAGGCAATACCCGTTTGTCCGTGTAAGTGTTCGATTAAATACCCCATGTCATTTTTCGTTAAAGGCCGAACCTTAAAACGCTTAGTGATTTTATTTTGTAATAATTGTTCCATTTTTAGAAAACGAGCAACTTCACTATGTGGCATAGAAACAAAATCACCCATTAAATGATGATTCACGTCTCGAACAAAGGTTGAGAGAGACGCCGTTACTGATTCTCCCATCGATTTCATACTGACTTCTTCTTCATTCAACAAAAGCTTAAATCCAATAAAGAAACGATAATCGACTTGATGTTCTCCAATCATGGAAACAAGGGCTTCTGTTTGATCGTCAATTCGATTGTAAGCTGCTTCTTGCAGCCTTCCTGTTACAAGTTCTTTACTTCGTTCTTGTACCGAACGAATACTGCTCTCGGTGCTTATCTGTAAGGCATGGATTTTTCCATCTTGATTTTGGGCAATGAGTTGACGAAAGTGTTCGTGTACTTGCATTTTTTCATCTTCAGATAAGAAGGAATAGTTGTATGGCAATAATTCGTAATAAGCAAATGCTTCTCCATCATGATTAAAAACAAGGTTATTTTCGATATATTTAATTGGATAACTCATACGATTTTCCCCCTTACCGCTGTAATGGTTTCATTGACCGATTGTTTTTTAAATTTGACTGGCTTGTTTGCATAGGTCACTTTAGGGCGAAACCAATACGTGATAACAGACTTTAGGAAACCATAAGGTTTTTTGCCGTCAAAGCTCTTTTTACTCATAAACCATGTCAACGCTACTGGAACACCAACATATTTTAATAGTACTCCATCAATCAAAGAGAGGGGAGGAAGGTTTCCAAGTAACATAACGGCCAAAAGAGAAAGCACAAACCAAGTCATCTGCGAAAAAGTGACAGGAAAGGGCAAACGAAAATCGTTGATCGCATAAATGACTTTTTCCACCGACCAAATTCGTGTGTAGCTCTTTAATTTTTTCACGTCTTAACATCCTTTCCAAAGAAAAAAGCAGCCTGTGTCTTGAACTGTGCCCCGTCAAGTAGACAGTAAAAAAACAAAAACTCTATGCAACAGCCTGGTCCCGATATTCCAACGGTGTCAGGCTGTTTAATTTCTCCTGGTAACGTTCTTCATTATAAAATTGGATATATCGATCAATATCCTCTACTAATTCTTCCAAGCTCTTATATCGTTTTAAATCATAAGATTCACTTTTAAAATGGCCAAAAAAGCTTTCTACAGGCGCATTATCAATACATTTCCCAACACGGGACATGCTGCGTGTAATCTCGGCTTTTGTTGTCACCAAACGATATTCCCTCGATGTATATTGCGAACCCCGATCACTATGCAGTAAAGGCGTGGCACCTGGATTTGCTTCCAGTGCTGCTTTAATGGTTTCCATAACCAGCTCATTATCGTTATAATAACCAACCTTATAGGCAACAATCGAACCATCATAAAGGTCTTTAATGACGCTTAAATAAGCTTTATGACTCAGGCTGTATTTTAAATGTGTGATATCCGTTACCCATTTCTGATTTGGCTTGTCTGCCGTAAATTCCCGGTTCAAAATATTCTCCTCCATGTTGACGTAGCTTGTTTTGGTGGAATATCCATTCGAACGACGGATAAATGATTTTAAGCCTAATAAAATCATCAAACGACGAATGCGCTTCAGATTATATCGTTTTCCGTATTTGCGATCAATCACCATTCTGATTCGCCGATAGCCATAGATTCCTCCGTACTGTTTAAAAATCATTTGGATTTTCTTGATTAGCCATGCATTTTCGTCTTCTTGTTCGCCTGGTATGTGATGCAGCCACTTATAATATCCAGAGCGGGACACCTTTAAAATATCGCATAGTAATTGAATCGGCATGCCTGTTTCTTCATGATAGGCATGAATGGCTTCAAATGCCGGGACTTGTTTCCTTAATCGTTCGATCCTCTCCTTTCGATTTCCTCTAACTTTTTTAAGAGACCAGCTTCTGCCTCCAAATATTGATTACGGTGTTCTAATTCCTTAATCCGAAGCTTTAATTTTTCTTCTTCCGTTAGATTTGGCTTAGTTTCTAATGTCTTCCCGCGGCGGTCCTGAAGAGCCTGCTCTCCGTCTTTCTCATATTTACGAACCCAGCTATAAACCTGTTGATAGGAAACTTTATACTTCTCCGCTGCTTGATGATAATTGGAATCATTGGCAATCGCATATTGGACAATCTCTATCCGTTCTTTGAATGTGGTTTTACGTCCTTCGCTCATTTTAACGCTTCCTTTACTAGTGGATTTTATTGCTTTACCACTAGTATAAAGCTTTATCCAACGACGTAAAACGGAAGTGGACGAAATATTAAATTGTTCACATGTTACCTTGAGGCTATTTTCTTGTTCAAGATAGAACGCTACAGCCTGTCTTTTTAATTCCTCTGGGTACTGTTTCCAATTCCTTGACTCCTTCAATCCATCTATCCCATTACTTTTATATTTACGAACCCATTCTTTCACCGTATTTTCATACATTTCATATTTTCTTGCGATAGCACTAATCGGTTTCTTTTCTTCCGTCACCTTTTGTACAATCTCCATACGTTCTTCTAGCGTATGTTTGGTTATTCTTTTAGACATTAAAAATACTCCCTTCCTAGTAGGAGAGAATTTTTATTATTTCTCTGTCTACTATAAAGGGAGCATATCATCTAAACAAGCTGCCTTTCTATTTATTGCTTATATTCAAAGATTCCATGGGAGGTAACAAGAAAATCACCATTGATTTCAAGATCACGTCCGTATGAACTGTAATCAAAATAGTATTGTAAACTGGGATCTACACCACTAAGCATTCCAGTTTCCTCTATATAATACCGAGCTACATCTTCCATACTTTCACAATCAGAGTAACATTCAATAGCATCTTGATGTTCCAATAATTCTTCGACGCTATTAAACCAATAACTCTGTATTTCGGAGAGAGCGTCATACAAGGGAGTGCCTTCAATTTCCTGTACCATTTCACATAAACGATTGATTTCGGAAATCGGCGTGTACTCATGGATTTCAAACGGCAATTCAAAGTCGTGTATGGCGTATTCTTCATATTCACCGTTTAACCCAATTCGTTCTTTTACTTCCTCTACATCAATAGGTGGCGTAAACCAAGCACCAACCGTTTCTCCTTCATTATATTTTCCGAGGTTTGCTATATACACTTGCATTTCCATGTTTTAAAGCCTCCTAACAAAAGAAAAACAGCCTGTTAGTACAAGCTGCTTTTCCATTTATTTTAGATATTCAAATATACCATTGGCAGTCACAAGAAAATTGCCATGAATCTCAAAATCTCGCCCAATAGCTTGATAATCAATATAGTCTTCAAGATTAAAAGGGACTTCTGCAAATAGACGGGTTATACCTGATTCTTCCATCCAAAATTTCGCTATATCTATTAAATCGGTACAATCAGGGTAATAAAGGATTTTATACTGATTTTCAAGTAATTCTTCTAAGCTATTAAACCAATGTTTTTGTACTTCGGGAAGAGCGTCGTATAAGGGGGAACCTTCCATTTCTTGCACCATTCCGCATAAACGATTGATTTCAGAAACAGGTGTGGATTCGTCTATTTCAAAGGGTAAATCATAATCAAAAATGGCATATTCTTTGTATTCCCCGTCCAAACCTATACGTTCTTTCATTTCCTCCAAATCAATAGGTGGTTCAAACCAAGATCCTCTGATTTGATCCTCCTTATATCTATCAAGATTCACAATAAAAACTTGCATTCTCATGGAAATTCACCTCTTTTCTAAAAAAGAATCATAAAAAAAGCACCAGCAAGGTGTTTACTGGTACATCACATAAACTTATTTATCCCTTCCGCGCTACCGCTTGGATCACCATTTGTCTGCAGAACATAAGGAAAGCACTTATCTTCCACAGACAAACGGTACAATTTAAGCCCCTATTATCCTGTTAAATAGGTTTAATAACACATCTTTTACACCTGAAGCGTTAAAGACTAGTCCAACAGCAACGAGAGCAATAATCAGAAAACCTATCAATTTGGAAAACTCACGCTTAAATCCTAAATAAATGCCAATCACAACAATAGCCATTAACACTAAGGATTGTGCGTTGTCCAAAAACCAGTTATAAATATTCTGCCCGAAATTCATTTGACTGTCTCCTTTCTATTTTTCATCATTTTTAGTGGACGGAAGGCGAATCGCTTTCTCTACAGGAACAGTTTGTTGCAAAAGTATCTTTTGATGACGGTCCGATAACTCTGCTTGTGCTAACATATCTTTGATGACAGTGGTTTGATTGATTTCATCCACTTCTGTTGCTAACTTCCAAGTAGGAGCAACCTGATGAGCTAACCATCTCAACGTTTTATCAAATGTGTACGGTTCTGGTTTTGTCGTTAAAGAAATTTTTCGATTCACACCTAAATCCAAAAAGCGTTGCCAATCTGCATTCATTTTCCAACTGCTCCGCCGTTTTTTCTCATCCTTATCTACAAAACGAATGTAACGGTTAATGATGGAGAAGGCGGTTTTTCCTGCGTCCTCATAAGTCATTAAGTCAACAATCGCATGGTAGGCTCGATCATTTTTAAGTCGAATTTCAAAACGATTTTTCACCTCGGTGTCCTCGATAGACGTACCAAATTTCACATACTGCTCATAATCTTTTTCATAGATACTAAAATATACGTCGCTTTTTAACGAACCGATATATAAGGTATGACCCATGTCAGGTTTATCTTCTGCATGAACTAGTTCACCCGAACGATAGCTTTTAAAATTGCGAAATACCGTGACACATTCTTCATTTCTGCATTTTTGAGTGAGAAAGGGGATATCCAAAATTCCTGTCTTATCATTAATGGCAAGGTCAATTCGCTTAAAGACACCACCCACACGAAACACTTCCATAAAAAAATCAAACCATGTGCGTTGTTGGGCTAAAAGGAAATTTTCAAATTGACGACAACCTTTCCCTTTTAGTTCAAGCAGACATCCTTTGTCCTCGTCAGGAGATACCATTACCACAATATCTCCATAGACATATTGCTCAAAGTACGAGTAAAAAGCAAAATCTTCATGAAGCATATAACTCTTTTTTAACTGCAAAATATCTTCAATCACTGGTGTAGGATTCGTTGTTAAAAATCGAATTCGCACATAGTCAAATAATATCTCCAAAGGTGCTTCTGGGTTAAACTGTTCTAAAATATCAAACAAAGTAGTTTGAATAGCTTCTGAAGGTGTCACTTTTCCTGTCTCAATTTCACTTAGATATTGTCTTGAAATCCCAACGTGTATCGCCAATTTATTTTGGGATACGCCATATTCCAATCTCTTTTCTCTTAATACGTGATACCAAGGCATTTGATACACTTGCATTCCTCCTAACTAAAAAAAAGATGTCAACTTTGACTTAAAAGCTGACATCTTTGTGATATATCCCTAACCGTTGTGCCATCAGGCTTTATTGGCTTTTGGAACAGTTTTCAATTGTTTTTCTACCCCCCTGTTAGATAAGGGGGGTTAAAGCGTGGCTGTCGCCACGCAGGCTTAACCCAGCACAGCGCCTTTCGCTTCGCACGGCGCCGCACTGGGCAGCCTTTAGTTTGTGAGTTTACCTATTTCTTTTAGGAAGTCATGTCCTTTAGGGACAAATGGTGTGTAAAATTCAGAGATCACATTATCTCCTTTATCTACATAGCCGCGTCCTTTGATTTGTTTAAGAAAAAATTGCTTTTGCACATCTGACCCAAAAAGCATTCCGTACCCCAGTTCTGATATACGCCCTAAACCTACCCTGAAATTAAATTGGTCACGAATCCCATCCCCAAGGTATTTTGCGTCTGGTCTTTGACAAGCAAGAATTAAGAAGAAGCCTGACTGCCTACCCAACATAACAATCTGTTTCAGTTTACTCATGACTTTGACGCTTTCTTTCCCGACCATTTCCATAAATGAGGTGTACTCGTCAAAGATTAAAAAACGGGCTGGCAAGCCTAAATAGGCATAGTTTTCACCAGTCTTATAATTTGGCATTTGCTTCATTTCTTCGTTCCGTTTCATCATGTCTTCATAGAACTGATCAATACAAGCTGTCATATCTTCCTTTTTGTAGTACACGTCAGGCATAACGGTAGCTAAGTCTGCCAAATCAGCATTTTTAGGATCTAGGATATATAGTTTTGCGTCTGTTTTGAGTAGAGCTTCAATCAGTGTCAGAATAAAATAGCTTTTTCCGCCACCTGTACCGCCAGCGATCAACATATGCGGTAACTTATCATACTCCCAATAAAAAGACTCCATTAATTTTAAACTTCCATCCTGTGCGATAACCTCATCAATGGAAATGCGGTTCGCAATCATATCATAGAAAAGCGTGTACTCCACGTAGGAATCACGTAATTCCTTCGATACCAATTCACAATACAAACCGCTTTCCAGTTTGGTTTCTAAATTTAATAATGGTTCTTGAAACTTGCCAAGTGTAATCTCTACTTGAATGTAAAACAAACCCTTTTCAAACCGATAATAGATTTTCGGAAAATGACTGATTTTCTCCTTTGATTTATTAGATGGGATATCCTTAAAGAAGCTCTCTTGCGTGACTTGTTTTGTTTCGTACCAGCTGTTTTCTAAAACCATTTTAGCAAGTTTTTGACGATGAATAAGCTGTTTGAAGTGGTTATAGCAATAACGATAATAAACAAAAGCACAAGCTGCCGTTAAAACGAGACTAATACACAACGCCACTAATCCATACTTGCTAATAAAATGTGCTTGTAGTTCTTCAAGTTCCCATGTTGTAGACAATAAAAAAGATAAGTGAAAAGGGAGGAAGAATAGAAGCCATATACCAACCAGCGATATAAACACAAATTGAAAAACGAGAGAAGCGTCTTTTTCTCTAATACGTTTCCCTCGTTTTTTGAAAGGTTTCATTCTTATTTATCCTTATTAGGTGGTGTTTTTGATGGTTTTTCTCCAATAGTTGAAGTTGCTTTTCCTTTTAACACGATGTCATCGGCTTTTATATACCAATCGACATCCGCACCACGAAAGGTAGCATTGGCGACCGTATCCGCAATAGGGTTCATAATTTCTACTTCTGCATTATAATCAAACTCTTTTAATGGAACAGAAGCAGGAAGACTTACTTGTATCATGCGTCCTTGTTCCCTGGACTTTAAATCATACGTGCGTTCCTTTACCTCTGTAGAAACAGTACCATCTTCATTTTGAAGGAACACTTCGCGTCGTAAAGCAGAAAATTTCAATACCCCAAATGTTTTTTCCTTATCAATCACAATTCCTTGTGCTAATCTCATGTGATATTCCTCCTTATATGTTGACTATGTTATGCTTTGACGATGTTGTCAGCATGTAGTATATAATTTGTAAAACCACGATCACCGATTTTATAGCCTTCTGCGGTAATACGTGCATTCACCAGTTTTACTTTGTCCTCATGTTCAAAGAATTTTTCCCCAGCTTCATTCGGGAGAACAACCTCAATATCATCTGCCCGTTGAATATCGGAATACAGATTATAACTGCGGGATAATGTTGTCATACGTCCATTAATCCGTCGTTGTTCTACTTTTCCTTCTCCTGCATATTCTAAGTTTCCAAATGTTTTCTCCATATTTGGGATGACATATTTTAGTTCCATAATAATGACCTCTTTTCTTTATTATTTTATTTCTTAAATACATAACAAAAACGATAAAAGCGGAGGAGAACGTGAATAATAAATAATCATATCAAATGACCTCCTGTCACTTCATTTTCTTAACCAAATACTTGTTCTCTGTATTCTTTTTATACAGAAAGAATTCTATAAAAGAATCTTTAAGCTACATAAATTAACTATCTTGAAGCATTTCTTTATATTTTTGAATATCTATTGTGTCTTCTAAATCGCAAAGACGGCTATCCAATCCTCTTTGCACATCTTCTTCTGAATGACCTGCTGCTCTTAAATCCTTTTCTATTTCTGCCTTTACATTATCATCAAGTACACAAATAAAAGTTGTGATATTCATAATCATTCTCCTTTTATAATTAAAAACGATAATCAACACGTCCGTATATTACACACCAAAAAACAATCATGGATTCCCCTTTTTTATCACGCACTAATTTTCCATGAAGAAAAAACGGATACTCTTCAATCTCAACCTCATTCAGCACAAAATGGTCATCAATCCATTCCATGACCTTATCTTCGTATATTTCTTCCTCTTTCAAAGACATCATGTTCCTTCTCCTTTCCTGCGTCTTTATCCATTAAAAAAGCATGTCAGATGACCATAATCCAACAAGCTAAGAAATTAATTATCTATAAACTTTCTGCAACACCAGCCATAATATATTCGGCACATGGTACAGCAATTGAATTTCCAAGTGCTTTATATCTGGCATAATCGCTGATTGCTTTTTCTTGTTCTCCAAAAGCTGTCCAGCCTTCGGGCAATCCCATCAAACGTTCACATTCCAATGGAGTAAGCTGCCGAATAAAACCTTCTTTTTCTTTCCCTTCATACCAAAACGAAAAAAGATTAACGGAACCAGCTAGCATTGTTGGAAAAGGGTCATCTGTCTTTCCGAAACTTCCAATGAATCCTGTTTCGTTTTTTTCTTTTGCGGCACTTCGCATACGTCTTTCTTGAAAGGGTCGGATGATGGGTATGTTCCTCCTTGTTTCTTTAACAGGTATTCCACAGGAGCCGGCGGAGGACAGCCTGTTTTTTCCGCAAGACGCAGGAAACGATTGCAAATCACGGGCTTTAAATAATATTTCTTTGGCACGGTTTCCTCTAAAATCTGCCACGAGGAAGATACGTCTTCTTCTTTGAGCGAGAGTGGGCTTTCCCCAATATCGGGCGTCCAACAATCGCCAACAGACATCAACGTTGTTCCCTCGAACCATTCCGGCGTTTGCCCATCCTCCAGAAGTAGGCATTGGAATTTTGGAACCTGTGAAAGATTCCAGCACGGCTTTAAAATCCATCCTGTTATTTGATGAAAAAGCTCCCATGACGTTTTCCCAAACAGCGATAACTGGATAGACACCATTCGTTGCACACCTCATTTCTTCAATAATTCGTAATGCTTGATAAAATAAGTTGGATTTACTTCCAGCAAGGCCTTCTCGCTTACCAATGTTAGATAAATCCTGACAAGGAGAACCAAAGGTAATGATATGAACAGGTGGTATTTCTCCACCATCTATTTTTGTAATATCTCCAAGATGAAGCATATTAGGAAAATGACGTTTCGTAATTGCAATTGGTGCCTTCTCAACTTCACTTGCCCAAACAGGTTTCACTCCATAAAAAGAAGCAGCTAAAGGAAATACACCGATTCCATCAAATAAACTTCCTAACGTAAGAAGTTTCATATCAATCACAACCTTTATTTCATTTATTAGAGGTTCATTTTTTATAAGAAAATCAATAAATTCTCAAAATAAATTTCCAATTTTGACATAAAAAAATAGACGTTCATTTTTCTGAACGCCTAAAATTTTTAAACTTACTTATTATGGAATTTTTATTTTGTTGTGTCTCCATATACCAGATTGATTCCCACTGAAACGTCAACATGATGTTTTAGCACTTTTTTTCGCCCATTTTGACCATCAGGTATAAATTGGTAATGCTTGTGAAACACTGTCATACTAAGGATTTCGACGTATTCTTCCGTTGTATCGAAACTATAACCTCCACATGTGTCGTCTGCGGAAACATATCCACTGGTTGCACTTCTTTCACCTCGTAATCCCCATCTGCTAATATGCGCAAGTCTCGTGCCAGTGTAGATGGGTTACAGGAAACATAAACAATCCGCTCTGGTTTCATTTGCAGCATTGCTTGTAATAGGGCCTGATCACAGCCTTTTCGTGGTGGGTCGACGACGATGACATCTGGGTGTAATCCTTGTGCCTGCCACCATGGTAAGACCTTTTCAGCTTGACCAACAAAGAATTCGGCGTTGTCGATATGATTTAATCTGGCATTTGCCTTTGCGTCGTTAATCGCCTCTGGTACGATCTCGACTCCATATATTTGCTTTGCTTGCTGAGCCAGGAAGAGTGAAATGGTTCCAATTCCACAATAGGCATCGATCACTGTTTCGCTGCCGGTTAAGTTGGCATATTGCAAAGCCTTGTCATAAAGCTTTTTCGTTTGGATTGGGTTGACCTGATAAAAGGATTTAGCGGAAATAGCAAAACGTATATCACCAATTTCATCATAAATATATTCCTCGCCCCATAGTACCTTGGTTTTCTTACCCAAAATCACATTGGTACGATCTGGGTTGACATTGTGAATAATCGACTTTACATTTGGATAATGTTCGGTAATTTCCTTAACTAACTGATCAAGACCATGTACTTTGCTTGGCTTAGTAATAATCACGACCATCATTTGCTTAGTCACTTGACCTGAACGAACCATAATATGTCGCAGCACGCCACGATGCTGTTTTTCATCATAGGCAGGGATACCTAAGCGATTGGCAATCTCACGGATGTGACCGACCATTTCATCATTGGCGTGATCCGTGATAATACAGCGATCCATGTCTGTGATAATATCATGGCTTTTCTTGCGGTAAAAACCGGTAATCAATTCCCCATTTTTGTCGCCGACAGGGATCTGCACCTTATTTCGGTAACGCCATGGGTCTTTCATTCCGATCGTTGGATGGACCATAATATGGTCGAACTGACCAAATTTTTTTAATGCGCTGACTACCTGTGTGCGTTTCCTGTCCAATTGCATCTCGTAATCCATATGCTGCAATTGGCAACCGCCGCATTTGTAATAAACATTACAAGGAGGATCTACTCGATGTTTACTTGGTTCGATGAGTTTCGTTAATCGACCAAAGCCAAAATTCTTTTTCACCTTGATAACTTTTACCTCGGCCGTTTCGCCTGGCAGTCCATAAGGAACAAATAAGGGATAGCCGTTCACTTTTCCAACGCCATCGCCTTCATGGGTAATATCTTCAAATCTTATTTCAAGGGTTTGATTTTTCTGTACAGGAGGGGTTGTTTTTGTCATGTTATCTACTTCCTTTTCATCAGTCGACATTAGATCTTATCGTATCTTGTCCAAATTTTATCATAGCTATCTACAAATAGGAAATAGCCTGTCTAAATAGATCATTTCCTGGGAAATAATAATCAGGCTTGATCCTATAATATGCGAAAAAAAGCACACTCTTACTCAGAATGTGCCTCATTACTTATTCTTTTTATGGTTTCCTGTTTCTCCATAAATGTCGAGGAGACAAAAAACTCAATATGCTGATACAAATTTTCAAATTCTCCTGGCAGCATACCGCCAAATTCCCCGTCGATATTCAATTGCATTTTTTCTTCAGCATGTACCTTAATACGATTTGCCTTGGCATAAAAGATATGATCGTCTTCTAGATGTGCCCCTTTTGTTGCGAGACTAGCAATGCGTACAAATTCAGCAAGATTTGTTTTGCGAAGGATCAATAAATCGAAATAACCATCGTTCATTTGAGCAGCAGGGGCGAGTTTTTCAAAACCACCAACCGAATTCGTATTCGAAACGAGAAAGAGCATAATCTCATCTTCAAATATATGACCATCGTATTCAATCGTTGCTTTGATTGGTTTCAAGGATGGTAACATTTCCATCCCTTTCAAATAATAAGCCAACTGTCCTAACATCGTTTTTAGCTTACTTGGCACCTCGTAGGTTAGCTCTGTCAGTTTACCACCACCGGCAATATTCATAAAGTGATGATCGTTGACTTTCCCGATATCCAGTCGCATCGTATGATGTTCTAATATGGTGTCTACTGCCTTATGAATCTCACGGGGAATACCTAACGCTCTGGCAAAGTCATTCGTTGTGCCCACTGGAATAATTGCTAATTTAGGGCGATTGGGCTGTTCTGCTATTCCATGAACCACCTCATTTACGGTTCCATCTCCACCTGCAGCAATAATCAAATCAAATTGCTGTTCTACAGCCTTTCTTGCAGCGTTTATCCCATCTCCTTCGGATGTCGTTGCATGTGCAGAAGTTTCATATCCTGCCTCTTCAAACTTTCGAAGTACTTCCGGCAGTTCTTTTTTAAATGCCTCCCGCCCAGATGTTGGGTTGTAGATTATGCGTGCACGCTTCATCTTGTTCTCTCCTTCAACGTAAGTTGCTACCTTCTATCATAATCCTTTTCCGCCTAAAAGCAAACTTGCAGAAGATCCGTTTCATCATTCCGCTTAACATAATAGGAAAGGCAGGGAAAAGGACTGTGCGGCTCTGCACACTCCTTTTCCAAGCCTTTACCGCTTGTTGATTTCCTCTAGAATGATTTTGTTTACCATTGGCGGATTGGCTTGACCTTTGGTAGCCTTCATTGTTTGGCCAACTAGGAATCCGAGTGCCTTATCCTTACCATTCTTATAATCAACGATCGATTGTTCATTTTCATCAAGAATCTTACTAATAATCTCGCGTAACTGTCCTTCATCTGATATTTGTACAAGTCCCTTGTCTTTCACAATCTGATCAGGATCGCCACCATTTTTCACTAGCTCGGCGAACACTTTCTTCGCCATTTTCGATGAGATCGTACCATCCGCAATCAGCTGAATCATTTTCGCAAGGGCTTCAGGGGTCATTTTCAACTCATGAAGTTCTACCTGTTCTTTGTTTAAAAAGGCAGATACCTCACCCATCAGCCAGTTCGATGCTTGTTTGACATCTGCACCTGCGGCAATGGCTCCTTCAAAGAAATCAGACATTTCCTTGGTACTCGTTAAGACGGCTGCGTCATAAGCTGGTAAGTCTAACTCCTGCACATAACGCTCTCGTCTGGCATCAGGAAGTTCAGGAATTTCTGCACGAATACGTTCTTTCCATGCATCATCAATATATAAAGGTACCAAATCTGGTTCTGGGAAATAACGATAGTCGTCAGAACCTTCTTTGACACGCATCAAGATCGTTTCCTTGGTTTGTTCATCATAGCGACGAGTTTCTTGAAGAATTTCACCGCCGGCAAGTAATACTTCACGCTGGCGCTTTTCTTCAAATTCCAAGCCTTTTTGCACAAAAGAGAAGGAATTCAAGTTTTTTAGTTCGGTTTTGGTACCAAATGCTTCCTGACCTACTGGGCGAATGGAGATATTGGCATCACAACGAAGGGAGCCCTCTTCCATCTTACAATCAGATACACCGGTATACTGAATAATATTTTTTAATTTCTCGAGATAGGCGTAGGCCTCTTCTGGTGTACGGATATCAGGCTCAGATACAATCTCCACTAACGGTGTACCTTGACGATTATAGTCTACAAGCGAATAACCATCGTCACCATGGGTTAATTTACCGGCATCTTCTTCCAAATGAAGGCGGGTAATACCGATTTTTTTCTTTTCACCATTTACTTCAATTTCGATCCAACCATGTTCTCCAATCGGTTGATCAAATTGCGAAATTTGGTATGCTTTAGGGTTATCTGGATAAAAATAGTTCTTCCGATCGAACTTAGTATCTGTAGCAATCTCACAATTAATCGCCATCGCAGCTTTCATCGCATAGTTTACGGCCTCTTCATTCAATACAGGTAGAACCCCTGGATAACCTAAGTCAATTGGATTTACATTACTATTTGGTTCGGACCCAAAGGCGTTGGAGGCAGGGCTAAAGATTTTTGAAGCTGTTTTCAATTCTACGTGTACCTCTAAACCGATGATTGTTTCAAAGTTTGTCATTATTGGTCACCTCCCAAGCTAGGGCGTTTGGTATGAAAATCTGTTGCTTTTTCAAAGGCATATGCGGTACGGTAGATCATCGATTCATCGAAATGCTTACCAATAATTTGTAACCCTATTGGTAAACCTTTGCTCGAGAAACCACACGGTATCGAGATACCTGGTAAACCAGCTAAGTTAACTGGCGTTGTTAATACATCATCTGTATACATGGTTAACGGGTCATCGATTTTTTCCCCAACTTTATAGGCAGGGGTTGGTGTTGTTGGACCTACAACCACATCATAATCAGCAAAAATTTTGTCGAAATCATGTTTAATCAACGTACGTACCTTCTGTGCTTTTTTATAATAGGCATCATAATAACCAGAGCTGAGGGCAAACGTTCCCAGCATGATCCGACGTTTTACTTCGTCGCCAAAGCCTTCTGCACGGGATTCTTTAAACATGTCTATCATATCAACAGGCTTCTCGGTACGCTTACCGTAGCGGACACCGTCAAAACGAGCAAGGTTGGAACTTGCTTCTGAAGATGCCAATAAATAATAAGCAGCAACGGCATATTTAGAGTGTGGCAGAGAAACCTCTTCCCAAGTTGCTCCCAACTCCTCATATTGCTTCAGTGCAGCTAATATGGCATTTTTTACTTCTGGATCAACACCTTCTGCCAGATATTCTTTCGGAACGGCAATGCGCAAACCTTTGACATCCTGATTAAGTGCCTCACTATAGGAAGGAATATCCACATTTGCGGATGTTGAATCCATCTTATCATGGCCAACGATCGCCTGTAATAAGTGAGCATTATCTTCTACGGTTCTCGTAATCGGACCAATCTGATCTAAGGAAGAAGCGAAAGCCACTAAACCAAAGCGAGAAACCAAACCATACGTAGGTTTTAAGCCAACGACACCACAGAAGGCTGCAGGCTGGCGGATCGATCCACCTGTATCAGAACCTAGAGAGAATAGTACCTCTCCTGCTGCCACGGCTGCTGCAGAACCACCACTGGAGCCACCTGGTACATAATCGGTATTCCAAGGATTGCGCGTATTAGGATAACTGGAATTTTCAGTAGAAGAGCCCATCGCAAACTCGTCCATATTCAGTTTTCCAATTGTAACAGTTTTTTCTTTATTCAATTTCTGAATAACCGTTGCATCATACAGCGGGTCGGTTAAATTATCGAGGATTTGGCTAGCACATGTAGTGCGTAATCCTTTCGTAACGATATTATCTTTAATTCCAATTGGCATACCATACAGAATAGCAGCCTCTGTTCCCAGTTGTTCATCTAATTCTTTTGCCTGTCGCTCTGCTTCCGCTTTATTTAATGTAATAAATGCCTTGACTTGATCATCGACTTCATCGATACGATCAAACGAGGCTTGTACAAGATCACTAACGGTAATTTCTTTGTTATGTAGCTTGTCTTGTAATTCTTTTAATGAATAATCAAAAAGTGACAAATGAAACCCTCCTTATTCTAAGATAGATGGTACACGGAACTGACCATCCGCTTGATCTGGCGCATTTTTGAGCGCGTCTTCTTTGGTAATCCATTCTGCTGCTTCATCTTTACGCAGCACATTCTTTAAATCGAGAACATGTGTCGTTGGTTCTACCTCACTAGTGTCCAATTCATTAAGTAACTCTGCGTAATTAATGATATCCCCTAGTTGTTGGGTAAACATCTCTACTTCTTTTTCATTTAATGCAAGACGAGCTAAATTTGCCACGTGCTTTACTTGTTCTTTTGAAATCTCCGCCACGTGTTTCACCTCCATGTATTATTTTCATATTAATAAATTTGTTAGTGGGACTTATCGAGGAATCCGTCCACTATCCCTTACTTCCAAACTTTTTTACCTTCTCAAGTCTGGAAGCAAGGAGGTTCGGACGTTTGCACCATGATAAAATACATAACGTATATTTTACCATTAATTCTGCTTTTCTAAAACCGTTTTGTGCCATAAGTTTTCATAAAGCCTTCATTGATGCTTAGCTAGACTGATCAGAATGTATTGTAGGAAAACGTACGAACATTTAATGCAGAATAAATAGATTTAACGGTAAATATGCACAAATCCCTCTTCTTCTCCTGCTTCCCTGACAATTACTGCTTCTTGCCTTTCACCGGATTTTATATTGATTTCAATCGGATATTCATTGGAAAAACCGGATAGCACCAGACCATAGACATATTGCGTAAAACCAATCAATTCCGCCTTACCATAAAAAGAAACTGGAATATCAACCGTTAACCTGCGCAAATTGCCATCTTGGAAAAAGCCTCTGCCTATTACACTTACATAGTTGGGAAAATACGAAGCAACATCTGATTCAAAATCAACTAACGTTGCCGCTATATCTGGGCTAACCTCTTGCGCATGATTAGACGGGAATAACACGGTTTCCTCGTTAATATCATCCCAATCATCTACAGAGGCGCTATCGGCAGGAACATTGCTTACTGCTACATAATGTCCTGGAACTAACGAGTTCTGATCGGCTTCCCGGTATATAGCTAAACGGATCGGTACATTTGGGATGTCTTCCATTTCTCGAATTCGTTGCACGACCTCATTTGCCACTCGATTGGCCTCTGTTCGCATTTCAGATTCGGAAATGTCTTCATAATAGTAAGGTCCGCCGGTTTCCGTTTGAAAACGATAGACCGATTTCATCGCAATCGCAATCGACATACCAGCCAATTCAACTGAGTCATCTTCTGTCTTTCTTAAATAATTTTGTTCCAAGATATGAGAAAGGTACCTTGGATTATTTTCTTCTGCTTCTCGCGCGGAATCTGCTTCTTCTAATTCCGGGTTTAATCCTTCCGGGCTTTCCTCTGAATCAAAACGTTCGAGCCAGGAATACAGAACGTTATCTGTTAAATACTGTCCCTCCTGAAAATAATAATCTTCCGGGTTAAATGGTTCTTTCGAATGGCGACGCAATCCTTCTTCTAGCTCGTCTATGTCCACACGATTGGCAATTTGATTGGTAATAACCCCTCTAGCCTGACTTAAATTGGAATCAATCAAGACACGATAATTTTCCTCAGTCACATTATACTTTGGAATAATCGCTGTATCATCTAGTGAATCCTCGACATTGTCATCGATGACTGCATCCTCCGGTTGATCACCAAAATCGGGGGAACAGCCTGCTGCTAGAAGTACCATTACCATAAGCACGGCTAGACTCTTCTTCACGGTGTTTCCTCCTCTAAGGCGGCTTGAAGTTGTGACTCCTCCCAAACCTCTACATCTAATTCTCTTGCTTTTGTTAACTTAGAACCAGCATCTTCTCCGACAATAACCAAGTCAGTCTTTTTACTTACACTTCCTGTTATTTTACCACCAAGTGCTTCTATTCGCTGCTTCACCTCTTGTCTCGTATATATCGATAATTTTCCAGTTAATACAACTGTTTTATCCGCAAATAGACTATCGGAAGACACTTCTGCTAATTTCGGACCGAGATAGGTCATGTTTAATCCCAGTCCTTTTAATTCTGCCATTAATTCCTGGACCTTATCATCGGCAAAATATCGAACAATCGAATCGGCCATTTTATCGCCTATTTCATCAATGGCAATCAAATCCTCCAAATCTGCTTCCTGCAGTCGATCCATCGAATCAAAATGAGCAGCGAGTGTCCTGGCTGCTTTGGATCCTACGAAACGAATGCCTAGTCCAAATAACAAGCGCTCTAAGGAGTTTTCTTTCGATGCTTCAATAGCAGACAACAAGTTGGCGGTTGATTTTTCCCCCATTCGCTCTAGTTGAATCAGCTCGTCGTGGTCTAATCGATATAAATCGGCAATCGTCTGGACATAACCTTCTTTAAATAGTTGCTCAATCACCTTTTCCCCTAAGCCATCAATATTCATCGCTAATCTGGAGACAAAATGAATCAGCCCCTCTTGTAATTGGGCCGGACAATTGGGATTAATGCAACGCAAGGCAACTTCTTCTTCTAAACGAATCAGCTCGTCCTGACAAGATGGACAGTGCTTTGGCATCGAAAAGGGCTCCAAATCATCGCTGCGTTCTTCCATAACAACCTTTACGACCTCAGGGATAATATCTCCTGCTTTTTTGATTATAACGGTGTCTCCGATGCGGATGTCCTTTTCTTTAATTAAATCTTCATTATGCAAAGAAGCTCGTTGTACCGTGCTTCCTGCTACCTTGACGGCTTCGAGAATGGCTGTAGGTGTAACCACTCCGGTACGCCCGACGCTCAATTCAATATCAACTAATCGAGTGACAGCCTCTTCAGCAGGGAATTTATAGGCAATCGCCCATCGTGGACTTTTGGCGGTAAAACCGAGCTGTTCTTGTGCTTCTAAGTTATCTACTTTGACGACAATGCCATCAATATCGTAAGAAAGTCTTGCCCGTTTTTCCACCCATTGATGGACAAAATCCAATACTTGTTCTATTCCTATACATTTACGCCATTCGGGATTGGTCTTAAACCCTAACTTTTGTAGATAGTTTAACCGTTCGCTATGCGTCTCTAGCGTACCTGCCTCCCATTCCCCAACGGCATATAAGAAAATATCCAAGTGGCGCTTGGCTGCAATTTGCGGATTTAATTGACGTAAGGATCCAGCGGCAGCATTCCTTGGGTTAGCAAAAAGTGCTTCTCCTTCTTGCTCACGCGCTTCATTTAAAGCAGCAAAAGACTGTTGCGGCATGTAGGCTTCCCCGCGTACCTCTACTGGAGAATGTTCCTTAATCCGAAGCGGAATACTCTTAATCGTTTTGAGGTTACTGGTAATATCCTCTCCTGTGACGCCATCCCCACGAGTAGCACCTTGTACAAAAAGTCCATCTTGATAACGCAAGGAAACCGCCAGACCATCAATCTTCAACTCACATACATAAGTCACATTGTCGATACCGAGACCTTCACGGACACGGCGATCAAAGTCAACCAGATCACCTTCATTAAAGGCATTGCCAAGACTAAGCATCGGGACTCGATGTGTCACTTTCTCAAATGCATCTAACGGCGGTCCCCCTACTCGTTGGGAAGGGGAATCTCCTGTCACAAGGTAAGGAAATTCCGTTTCAATATCTTTTAATTCTTTCATTTTTTTATCATATTCTATATCAGGTATCGTTGGCTGATCCAATACATGATATTGATAATTATGCGTATTCAGTTCGTCACGCAGTGCCTCTAAGCGCTCACGTGCCTCTTGTTCTGTCATGCAGGAAAACACCTCCTTGTTTTACGCTTTGGTTATCGGAGCAAACTTGGCCAATAATCGTTTAATACCAACTGGTGCTGGGAAAGCAATATCCAGCTCCAGATCTTCTCCTTCGCCACTGACTTTCACCACTGTGCCTTGTCCCCATTTAGTATGACTCGCCTTATCTCCAATTTGCCAGCCCTGCTTTTCTCCATCGATTGTCGGATTTACATGGCGAATCGCCTGTCGTTTTTGTTTTGGCTGCGGCTTTTCAAATGGTAATGCTTGGTCCTGAAGAGGGATTCGCTCGCTACTTGTGGAGAACGACGGTTCTACTGCTGGCTCTTTCCCTTCCAGTAATTCTTCCGGTATCTCATCAATAAAACGACTGAGCGGATTCATATTCGTGCGTCCGAATAAGGTGCGCATTTGTGCATGGGACACATGAAGAACTTCCTCTGCCCTTGTAATCCCTACATAAGCGAGACGTCGCTCTTCCTGCATTTGTGCTTCATCCATTAAAGAACGGCTATGAGGAAAAACCCCTTCCTCCATGCCAATCAAAAATACAGACGGAAACTCTAACCCCTTCGCTGCATGCAGAGTCATCATCGTTACACTATCTTCTTCATCCGAATTATCATTCATTTGATCGATATCAGAAATCAAGGCCAGATCGGTTAAAAAGTTCACAAGTGTCGTATCCTCTTCTGCCGTCTCTTCAAAATTTTTCGTAACCGTTTTGAATTCTTCAATATTTTCCAGTCGTGTTTGGGCCTCAATGCTTCGTTCGTTGATCAACATCTCTTCATAGCCTGTTGTGGCAATGACTTCATCTACCATGTCTGTAGCGGTTAGAAATTCTTGCTGCTGCACCCAATTTTTAATCATTTGCGCAAATGCCATCAAAGCTTTAGCTGCCTTGGCACTGACGCCGACAAAATCCACTTCCTGAACTGCCGTATACAATGAAATATCATTCATTTGGGCATAAGCTGTCAATTTATCGATGGTTGTCTTACCAATGCCTCGTTTTGGCACATTCACCACACGAGTGAAACTAATATCATCATCCGGATTAACGATTAACCGCAGATAAGCAAGTAAGTCCTTAATCTCTTTACGATCGTAGAATTTCGTTCCTCCTACCATTTGATAAGGGACACCGGCCTTCATAAAGGTTTCTTCAATCGCACGGGATTGGGCATTGGTGCGGTAAAGGACAGCCATATCATTGTAACGATAGCTTCCACGAGTCAATTCTTCAATTTTTTCCGTAACGTATAATGCCTCTTCTCGTTCCGTGGACGCTTTAAAATAATGAATACGATGCCCGTCATCATTATCTGTCCAAAGGTTCTTCGGCTTCCTTTCCATGTTGTGTTTGATCACACCATTCGCCGCCTGCAAAATTGATTTGGTGGAACGATAGTTTTGTTCCAGGAGAACGACACGTGCACTTGGATAGTCTTGCTCAAAGGATAAGATATTACTAATATCCGCACCACGCCAAGCATAGATCGACTGATCCGAATCTCCTACCACACACAAGTTTTGAAAACGATTGGCAAGCTGTTTCACCAAGAAATACTGGGCATGATTGGTATCTTGATACTCATCCACGTGGATGTACTGAAAACGGCGCTGATAATATTCCAATACCTCTGGCACCCGTTTAAACAGATGGATCGTCTGCATGATTAAATCATCAAAATCTAAGGACTGATTTTTACGCAGCCGCTTTTGATACTCGGTATAAATATCAGCTACTTGCCTGCTGTAAAAGTCGTTTGCCGATTCTGCAAATTTTTCCGGTGTTGTTAACTCATTTTTCGCACTGGAAATAGCACCAAGCATCGCTCTTGGATCAAACTTCTTCTTATCTATATTCTTATCCTTCATAATATTCTTAATCACTGTTAATTGATCGGCACCATCTAAGATCGAAAAATTACTGCTATAACCGATGCGGTCAATATCTCTTCTTAATATACGGACACACATCGAGTGAAAGGTGGATATCCACATGTGATGGGCAGACGGTCCCACAAGAGCCGCTACACGATCCTTCATTTCTCGAGCTGCTTTGTTGGTAAATGTGATGGCCAGCACCGTTCGTGGTGATACTTCCTTTTCATCTAACAAATAGGCAATCCGGTGAGTAAGCACCCTTGTCTTACCACTACCAGCACCTGCCATAATTAAGAGTGGACCTTCTGTATGCTTCACCGCTTCACGCTGCTTCTCATTTAACCCTTGTAACAAATCACGCATCGTCCGACTCATCTTAACACCGTCCTTCTTTTACTTAATCGCCTTTACCGTTGTCAAGGCTTGTTTGGGATGTTCATAAATAGCATTCCCTACTACAATAATATCGGCATATTGCCCCATTTCAGCGGCTTGTTCCTTTGTTTCAATGCCGCCTCCATAAATCAATTTTGTCTTATCTAACTGCTGGCTGACTTTTTCCACTAAGGTAACCTCACCATAGGTTCCACTGTACTCCAAATAGAAAAAAGGCAAATGGAATAGATGTTCTGCCATCCTTGCATAACCTACCGCCTCATCTGGCGTAGGCAATTGACAATTAGTATGTTGGTACACCTTGGATTCTTCGTTCATAATACAGTATCCCTCTGCGTACAATTCTTCCCAGTTGATGATATCACCATACTCTACCACCGCTTGATGCTGCCTATCCATCATCCACTGCTTTGCCTGACTGTTTAATACCATTGGCACAAAATAATAGTCATAGCCTGGTGTCACCGATTCGATATTTGATATTTCCAAAATAACCGGTACGGGATAACGGCGAATCGAACTAAGCAACTGCAGGACACCATCTAACGTAACGCTATCTGTGCCCCCAACTATTATCGCATCGGTTCCTGATTCGCATATTTTATTGATCATATCCTCGGAAAGTTCTTTGGCAGGATCCAACTTGAAGATATGCTTCCATTCATCTATGTTATACACGGCTTTAATCCTCCAGTAATCGCGTTTCTCTACCCATTATTACATTATAACAAAAATCTTCACTATTTTAGAGTGATATCTAAGTAATTTATCAGAAAAAGTGGAAGTGGGGTGTTTATGTTCATTTTCTCTTTGATAGGGGCACCTTTGCTTCTTTATGGATTAATGGGGTTGAATTGTTATTTTCCTAAGTGGTGGGGCTGATCACTTTTCTGTGCTGGGCACGTATTCGGGGGAGTGCCGCGCTGGATTCGGAAATCGTGCGCTACCTGTTTTTGACGACAACGCACGTCCTTTTCCTTATTGCTTTGTCCATTTCACCTCAGATTCCTGAATGTCACGAATGACACGGCAAGGATTACCTGCTGCCATCACGTTGGCCGGTATATCCTTGGTAACAACACTGCCGGCGCCGATAATCGAATTATCACCTATAGTAACCCCTTGTGTGACTTGGACATCGCCTCCTAACCACACTTTATTACCAATTGTAATCGGCTTGGCGTATACCCCACCATTAATACGTTCGATAGGGTCTTCTGCATGGTTTGCGGCATACAAGCCAACTCTTGGTCCAACATAGACATCATCCCCGATAGACACTCGATGGCAGTCTAATATGATCATATCGTGATTCAGATAGACATGATTACCAATTCGAATGTTAAAACCAAATTCACAGCGGAAGTTGGATTCTACTAGCACATCTTCCCCTATTCGTTCAAATAAATCCTGCAAAATAGTAAGATCATATTCATTATCATCATTTACCTTTTTATTATAGCGCCTGCACACAGCTATCGCCCCTTTGCGGATTCGATCCACATCTGGATGGGCATCGTTGTACATTTCACCAGTATTCACCATTTGTTTTATCTCTTCGATATTCATCTGTACATCCTCCCCTTTTTCATTGCTTACTATATAAGTTGAACTTATAAATGTAACAAAATCGTGTGACAAGCCCGGCTTTGCTCACATTATTTCCTGATAATACCTCGTTTGATCCATTCTATTCAATCTATAAGAAGTTATTTCATTCAACTTATATAGTATATTGGATTTTTTCATGTTGCAAACCAATTCGCCCCTCTACATGTTCACAATTTATTGACAATTGAGAATCAAGCAACTCAGATGTCTAGCATAATTCTTGACTTTTGATCATTTATTATTAATAATGACTCTAGAGTAATAATTATTTTATTTACTTCATTGCTGGTAAATAAAATAATACTAAAATAGAGAATATTTAAGGAGGACAATCATTATGTCATTAGTAGGTAAAGAAGTACTACCATTCAAAGCATCGGCATTCCGTCAAGGAGAATTCGTTGATGTCACAGAGGAAAACTTTAAAGGGAAATGGAGCATTGTTTGCTTTTATCCAGCAGACTTCACCTTCGTATGCCCAACAGAACTAGAGGATTTACAAGATCAATATGCTGACCTTCAGCAATTAGGTGTAGAAGTTTATTCTGCTTCCACCGACACACATTTTACACACAAGGCATGGCATGAAAGCTCAGATGCGATTGGCAAAATCGAATACACGATGATTGGCGACCCATCTCAACAGCTTTCTCGTAACTTCGAGGTGTTAAGAGAAGAGGAAGGCCTAGCGGATCGCGGTACTTTTATCATTGATCCAGATGGTATTATCCAAGCTGTCGAAATCAATGCAGAAGGTATCGGTCGCGATGCTAGTACCTTAATTAACAAAATCAAAGCAGCTCAATATGTACGTAACAATCCTGATGAAGTTTGCCCTGCTAAATGGCAAGAAGGTGGAGAAACCTTAAAACCAAGCCTTGATCTAGTGGGTAAAATATAAGAAAAGAGGTTCAACATGCTTGATCAAGAAATAAAAGCTCAACTTAATGAATACTTGAAACTATTAGAGAACGACATTGTTATTCAATCACAGGTTGGTACAGATGATGTATCGAAAGAAGTGGACGAGCTAGTTAAGGAAATTGCTAGCATGTCCGATAAAATCAGCTTAGAACAGGGAAATTTCCCAAGAACACCTACCTTCAGCATCAGCCCTGCAGGTGGGGAGGACCCTGGCGTTGCTTTCGCCGGGGTTCCGCTTGGGCATGAATTCACTTCCCTTATTTTAGCTTTATTACAAGTAAGTGGTCGCCCACCAAAAGCAGATGAAAAAGCGATCCAACAGATCCAACAATTAGAGGGTCCATTGCATTTTGAAACATATGTCAGCCTTTCTTGTCAAAACTGTCCGGATGTTGTTCAGGCACTTAACCTTATGAGTGTGATCAATCCAAATATTTCTCACACCATGGTAGAGGGATCTGCCTTTAAAGAAGAGGCAGAAGACAAGGATGTCATGGCTGTACCAGCTGTTTTCTTAAATGGCGAATCGTTTATTAACGGTCGTCAAACGTTAGAAAGCATTTTAGAGAAGTTAGGAAGTACAGTAGATATTTCAGAACTTAATGAGAAAGAACCCTTTGATGTATTGGTTGTTGGAGGTGGACCTGCTGGAGCAAGTGCGGCCATCTACGCAGCGCGAAAAGGAATTCGTACTGGTATCGTAGCAGAGCGCTTTGGCGGTCAAGTTCAGGATACAAAAGGAATCGAAAACTTTATTACGACCACTTATACAGAAGGACCAAAACTTGTCGCTAACTTAGAAGAGCATGTTCGTGATTATAAGGTAGATATCATGAACTCGATGCGTGCTAAATCATTAGCGAAAAATGACCTTTTTGAATTAGAGCTAGAGAACGGCGCTACCCTAAAAAGTAAGACCGTGATTCTATCTACTGGGGCACGCTGGAGAAATATCGGTGTACCTGGTGAAGCAGAATTCAAAAATAAAGGTGTGGCATATTGTCCACACTGTGATGGACCTATTTTTGAAGGAAAAGAAGTAGCGGTAATCGGTGGAGGTAATTCTGGTATTGAAGCAGCAATTGATCTTGCGGGAATTGTCAAACACGTTACAGTGTTGGAATTCCTGCCTGAATTAAAAGCCGATCAAGTATTGCAAGAACGCCTATTCAGCATGCCGAATGTGACGGTTATTACCAATGCCCGCACATCAGAAATATATGGCGCTGATAAAGTACAAGGACTTCGTTATGTCGATCGTGACACCGAAGAGGAACATTCGATTGAACTGGCAGGTGTCTTCGTACAAATCGGTCTTGTACCAAATACGGAATGGTTAGAAGGAACACTTGAACGCAGTAAATTCGGTGAGATCATTGTAGATAAACGTGGCGGTACTAACCTCCCTGGCGTTTTTGCAGCCGGCGATTGTACCGATAGTGCCTTCAAACAGATTATTATTTCGATGGGATCTGGTGCTACCGCAGCTTTAGGTGCATTTGATTATATGATTCGAAATTAATTATCAATGACTAGCGGGATCCCGCTAGTCATTTTTTGTGGGACTTTACGTTCCATAGATGATAAGTGCTGATATAGTAGGATAATATCAGCTGGATAGTATGTTCGATAAGCCTAGAGAAGGATTCCGCAGACACCATTTACTTAGCAATGGTTTATCCTTTGTAGTTTTCGTATGGAATCATAAAAATGAACACTTCTAAATGCTATCATAAAAATGAATGCAAATAGGATATAGGCAACCCCAACAAGAAAAGAACTTTGTAAAGGAGAAAACCATTCTGTTAAAAACCCTGAAAGAATTTTGTGTAGATAATAATGTTTTATGAACCGTTTATGACAGTTGTAGGACAAATTCGTCATACAATATATGTTTTTATCCAATCAAACAAATGGTTCAAATATGGAGAGGCTAATCGAAGAGAATGGGTTTATGGAGGAAGACGATTAATATGCTTCAGTCAGTTTTAGACTTATGGCTCTGTGGGTGATAGCGTAGTCCATTCTCCCAAAATGCTCCTTTGCACAAAAAGCATTCAAAAAAATGAACTACACTGCATTGCTAAGCTATTCGGCGTGTGGCTAGCTACCTTGTTTTTGCGATAAAAGAACAGGATCTGTTTTGCACTTTTTCCTGTTATCCCATCCTTACGCTACTCCTACAATGATATCCGCACTATCCTTAACATGAGCAAACCCACCAAAAAACCACCATGGATAAACCATCATTAACCACAAAACAAAAACGATTAATGCCGTGTTTAGTATGGTTATAATAGAAGCAAAAATGGCGATCATTTTCTTTTCCTTTTTATTAAATAAGGTGAGAAACAACATAATAAGTGAGAATACGGCGCCTAGTACAATAATCGCTAGGACAAAGGGTAAGATCCATTTATTATAAGCCGTTGTTGTATATAAAAGAAACAAAAAGGAAAGAGAGACGATGATACTCATAGCCAAAAACGAATAACTTCTCCATGAATAAGCTTTCATTCTATCTCCTTTCTACATTCAAAATAATTGGTCATCCGGATGTAGATCGAAATTGGTTTAAACCTCGTAGTGCAGGAGGTTGTGTGTTAAACATTCTAATTTTTCAAATCTGCCGGAAAACGTAACCCTAGTTGTTGGCGCGCTTGATCTAATACACGCATAGTGCGCAAGGAATCCTCCCATGTATTAACCATATTTTCACTTTGTTGATTCTCGATCGATTCGACAAATGATTTTGCCTCGTAATACATATTGTTCTCTACTTGACCAGCGTCGAGCACTTCTTCTGTACCATCCCGATAGATAATCTTGACATCTAACATACCAGAGAATTTATCAATCACAATCGAACCCTGCTCCCCTTGAATCTCTGACGGCAGTGCAGAATCGGTAATCTTAGAAAACATAGACACACCATGAAAATCACCATAATCAGCTGTTACTGTACCTTGCCCGTCTACTCCCGAATCCAACATAAATGCTGTTGCCTGCACGTCTTTCGGGGCACCAAATAAATTAATCATTGGATAGATGCAATAAACCCCAATATCCATTAAAGAACCATTGGAAAACTCTGGTTTAAAAGCATTTAACACGATTCCATCCTTATATTTATCATATCTTGAAGAGTATTGGCAAAAGTTCGCCACGTAACGACGAACCGGACCAATTTTTGTTAAATTCTCTTTGATCAGCTGAAAATTAGGTAAATGGGTTGTCTTCATTGCTTCCATAAGCGTCACTTGCTGTTGTTTGGCAACCTCGATCATGGCTTGGACTTCTTGTTCATTTGAGGCAAATGGCTTTTCCACAATGACATGCTTGCCACCCTTCATACAGGTAATGGCTTGTTCACTATGTAGAGCCGTTGGGGAAGCAATATAGATTGCATCCACCTGGTCACTTGCCGCCAGTTCTTCTAAATCGGTATAAGTGTTTGTTACTTGATACTTGGCAGCAAATTCTTCCGCCTTTTCTCGTGTGCGTGAATAAACAGCTTGTAATTGAAAGTTATCAATATCCTTTGTTCCATCAATAAATCGATCGGTAATCCAATTCGTTCCGATTACACCAAAACGTATCATACTATTTCCTCCTGTTGTATCCTGTTTTGCAAAAATGGTTGCATACTTAGTCTTTTTTTAAACGGTCTAATACCACCCGATAACCATCATTCCCATAGGTGAGACACCGCTTCACACGTGAAATGGTAGTAGTAGAAGCATTGGATTCATTGGCAATCGCCGTATAAGTGCTTCCTTCATCTAACATTTTTGCCACCTGCAAGCGCTGGGTCAAGGCTTGAATCTCATTCATGGTCGCGATATCGTCAAAAAAGCGATAGCATTCTTCTCGGTTTTCTAACGATAGAATGGCATCGAATAGTTGATCTAATTGTTCGCCACGCAATTTATCGATTTGCATGGTATCACCTCTCCTTTTTGTCACCGTGCTAATCGTCATATGAAAAACGGACCGCTAAGGGAACTTTTTACATAGGTTATGGAGTAAGCTCTATCTCATCAATTCCAATCTGTTTGGGGATCACATTAATCCAAGTTTGCCCTGGAACAAATGATACAGGCTCTCCATCTTTCATTGGGATTATTCTACCATTATTTCGCTCCCATTGCACGTATTGCACTTTACCTTGCTGTAGCAGTAAAGCATCTCCGCCAGATTCCAAATCTATTTCACGACGACCTGCATCATCTACCACTTGATGTGCCGCCTCTATAAATAAGATATTATCCAATTCAATAGGCTGATCATCCGCATATTCTACCGTTAATTCATCATCGCTGTATCTTTGATACTTTTCCGAATCTGAATTATATTGATAACGAATGCGGTTGGTAGAAGCATAGGCAAAAGCAATCTCCGTTGCCTCCTCACCAGTGACCTCTTCATCCTCCGCTAAAAAAGATAGAGGCTGATAACTAGATTCTAAGGAATATCCTTGTTCTTCCGCTTCTTGATAAATACCGTCAAAGATCGTATAGGAATTATGAGGTGCTACCCGTTCGGCAGATCGCTCAAATAATGCCTTGTCATTATCATAATACATACCATTTAACCCTTGCACAGATCCATTTTGAATCATTTCTTCAATGAAATTAGCAGCGCCATGGTAAACATAGATAGCATCATATCCTTCTGCCAAATCAAAATAGTAAGGACGGGCACTTCGAACTGGCCCAACCCGATCAGGCATATCACTTTGATATAAAGCCAAAAATCGAGTAATATTCCCTTCTGCCAAAATTTCAAATGTAATATCTGCCTGAGCCAACCCCGTCTGAGGTCTTGCTTTCGGATGATTATTGACCATCACCGCAACGATACGATCCATTACCTCCGCATCCGTTTCTTCACCTGTTAATGGATACACAGATGCCTCCTGTTGTTTTGCAGAAGGATCTTCTTGATCAGACGAGGGATTCTCTTCTCCTGTTTGCTGCTCTTCATCATTGCTAGAGCATGCTGCCAATAAAGCTATTACGAATAGTAAGAATATCCTCTTCATAACTTTCCATCACCTTTCTTCTAAAAATGGAATATCGACATGTTCATGCACATGCCGATACTCGAAGTCTGTCAATCTTTATTTAACTATATAGCAAATAAGGTTATTTGACTACTCCTTTAACGCATAATGGCTGGAAAAATGATCTCCCTTTTTTTTACATCCATAATCCCCATCGGTGTGATACGTACAAATGGCAAGTGCATGGAAGATAGAAATAACAAGCCATATGGCGGATCTTGAAATTGATAGCCATGATCAATCAAAATCTCTTTTAATGCTTTGTCCCTTTCTATTAATGTGGACAATTCGCCTTTATATAGCATTCCAGCAATTTGCAATGGCAGTTCAAAAATAATTTTGCCTTGATGTGCAAGTACAATGCCCCCGCCAATCTCTTTCATACGGGTAAAAGCCAGCATCAAATCTGATTTACTTTTTCCAATCAAGACAATATCACCAGTGAGAGAATAGGAGCTTGCCAGCCCGCCTAGGGTATTGGTAAATCCCTTGATCATCGTGTTTACCCGCCATTCACCTTCCCGATCAGCTAGCATAATAAATGATTCATCTGCTGCACTTTCAATTTCATCGGTATTGGAATCAATTGAAATCGGGTATGGTTTCATGATGACATCATTGATCATTTTTAAGCCCACTGGCATCGAAAATTGCAGATCATTTTCGGTTAATTGCCAAGCTAAATCCAATTTACCTAAACCATATTTTTCCCAATCAATCGTGATGTCGTGATGTACTAGTTCTCCCTCTCGTTTTAACCATTTCCCTTTGGCAATAACAGATTCCGGGGTGGCATTATCTGGAGAGCTGAGAATATTCAAGTGGGCCACTCTGCCCGGTGCTATGCCTCCCAACCGTTCCTCTAAATGAAAGTGTTCAGCTGCATTATAGGTAGCCATCATATAGGCTTCTATTTCTGGGACACCATGATCAATCGCAATTTGGATACATTGATTAATTAAACCATGTTCATAAAACGAGGGACTGGAACCATCTGTCGTCATCGTTAAGAAATCATATTTTTCTAAGCCTAACTCTTGTAGCTCAGTCAATATTTTTCCTAGATCTGGACGAATCGATGAGTTGCGTAACCCTACTCGATATCCCATCGAAACTCGTTGATACGCTTCTTCTCCTGATAATGCTTCATGATCGGAACTAGCTCCCAATAACTTCAATTTAACAAGCGTGTTTTCCGAAGCGCCTGGAAAATGTCCTTCCACAGGTTTACGCATTCGCTTGGCTTCTTGAATCCAATAAAGAATGCGATCATCATCACGCATTACTTCAGGCCATGCCGTCAGTTCTCCACCTTGAACAACTGCTTCATGCTGCAACCAGGCATGCACTTCTTCATCATTGAATAGGTCTTGTTCCTCGTTTATTTCTGATTGAGAATCAAATCGGGCCCACCAATACATTGAAACAGGTAGCTTCATAAAATCTTCAATCAAAGAAAACGCTTTCTCCCGATTAGTCAAATAAAGCCATGGCAGGTTATCATTCATTAAAGTGGTAGTACCGGTTTGTCCGGCATGCATCGCCAATTCATAAGGATTATATAATTGAAAAGGATGAGCATGTGGCTCAATATATCCCGGTACAATATATTTTCCTGTGCAATCAACTACCTCCACTCCTTGCAATGTCTCAGGTAGTTTAGAGCCTACATAGACAATGCGGTCACGGTATACCCAAATATGGGCTTCTACCCATTTTCTCAAAAAAACATTTAAGTAAAAAGCATTTTGTAAAATTAAGGTTGGTACTTCTTTTTGATCGATTACGGCAACTTGTCGGCGTATTTCTTTATTCCGCCATCTATATAAATGATCCTTCATTACTGATCTCCTTCTTTATTAATTTAATTAACTCCTATTTTAGCATTTTTTGTTAACGTTTGCATTGTGTGCCGTTGACAAAAATATGACGTTTTTTTGGGCAGATTGCTGATGTTTTTCCAGTTGATAGATACTAGCTATTCTTTTTATTCCCATTTTAGAGGCAGTCATACCCCCTTTTTTTACTAGATGTGCTTTGAATGGATGAACAATCATTGAATCTTGCGGACTGGAGAGTGCAAATCTCGTTACTGGGACCGTAAGATTGCATTTCACGAACGAGAGAGTGAAAATTCTGTTCCTGTGTCCACAAAAAAATAACAGACAAAGTATAGGGATATTGCCTAACTTTGTCTGTCATCTCCGCCATAACTATTAATAAGGCTGCCACTTTAATTGTTTTGCTTTTTCAAAACGTTTTTCCACTTCTGGCCAATAAACGATATTCCACCAGTTCTCGATGTACTTTTTTCGTTCATTTTGATATTTAAGATAATAGGCGTGCTCCCACACGTCCAATACGAGTAATGGAACCACATCCCATTGACTCAAGTTTTGGTGCTTCTCAGCTTGAAGGATTTCTAAGCGCCTCGCCCGCGGAGACCATACTAAAATAGCCCATCCTCCTCCTTCGACGGCATTGGCCGCTTCCGTAAACTGTTTCTTAAACGGCTCAAAACCTCCGAATGATCGCTGTATTTCTCTCATTAAATCACCTGAAGGCTGCCCGCCTCCTTGTGGACTCATTACACACCAAAAGATAGTATGGAGATAGTGACCAGCACCATTAAATGCGAGCTCTCTTTCCCAATGCTTAATAAGATCAAAGTTATTCGTTGCACGTGCCTTTTGTAGTTCTTTTTCTGCTTTATTCAGCCCATCTACATAGCTTTTATGATGCTTATCATGATGCAATCGCATCGTTTCTTGATCAATGTATGGCTCTAGCGCATCATAAGGGTATGGCAATGGCGGCAGCGTATGTCCACCAATCGGCACTTGGTTGTTTATTCGATCCTGATTCGTTGATTGTGGATGATTGGTCTCCGTCAAGTAGTTATTTAACTGTGTGTACAATTCACTTGCCTGTTGGTAAGCTTGCCAATCTTGCAGTGAGGTGTTACTTGAAAGATCCTGTTGCAATTGCGCTAATTTTTCTTCCCAATCTTGTAATTCCTTCGGGTTAGCATGTTCTCGAAATACTTGGATCGATGTGTGGTAAAATGCTTGAATTTCCTCACACCACAACTGGACTGATGAAAGATATGACGACAATATAAACCCTCCCAAATATTAGTCATTAACACTATATGCTAAGATTCGGAATAGTTTAACATCGGTTTTTAGATCAACAATATTCTTTTTCCCAACGATGAAGTATACTATCTCGCCATGCTAGCCATGTTTTAATTGAATGACATTACCTGATGGATCCTTCGTGTAAAAAATATCCTTCTCCATTTGAACAAAGGCATCGATTGCTTGTAAATGATTGACTACTCGTATCAGCGCCTCCTCATCCGGATACAAAACAGTAAAAGAACGCAGCCCAACACTTTCAGCGGCTGGAGCTGGAGCATCATAACCATTCCATGTGTTCAAACCTATATGATGATGGTAATTTCCTGTTGAGATAAATAATGCTTGATTTCCCAGTTGACTAACGGTTTCAAAACCTAAACCTTTTTCATAAAAATCTTTGCTCTCTGACAGGTCGGTCACGTGTAGATGAATATGTCCCATAACCGTTTGTACTGGAAGGCCACGCCATGCCCCTCGCTCTCCTTCTTTTAACAAATCCTCGATATCTAGCGGATCAACTGTCATTTCTACTTGTGCATCCTTCCACACCCATGTATCCGGTGCTCGATCACGATATACTTCAATACCATTACCATCGGGATCATTGAAGTATAGCGCCTCACTTACTAGGTGATCTGCGGACGCTAAGGCTAAACCTGCTTCTGCACTATGATAAATAAAGTTAGCAAGGTCCTTCCTAGTCGGTAACAGGATAGCAAAGTGATAAAGACCGGTTGTTCTGTGCTTCTTAGGCTGGGCATTATCTGGCTGCTCCAACGTGAGAATAGCTGTCACACCATCCGTAGTGAGTGAGGCAGTGGTAGTGGTTCTTTCTAGAATCTTGAATCCTAATAGCTCGTTATAAAAAGACAAGGATCGTTCGAGACTGCTTACTTTGATCGTAACGTGACTTACATAGGTAGTTGGTTTTTGATGAAATTGCATGGACAAACTCCTTTAATTACTTTTTGTAAGTTATTATACTTTTGTAATTAGAAAATGTCAAAGGTTTGCTCCCAGCAGAATCGAGCTGAACAATTGCATATCTTTTTGATCAAGTAACGTAATCAAAATAGACATAAAAAATCCCGAAGGCTATCACCTCCGGGATTACCTTTATTCTTTTCCAGCAATTCCAATGTCAATACGATAAAAGAACGAATCTAATGGAGCAAACTTCGTTAAATATTGATAGATTTCCCGTTGAGCCTGCTCAGGCGTCTCTTGAAGGGAACCGACAAATAGGACGCGGCCGCCAGTGGAATAAAAACTGCCATCCTCTGTCTGTACAGTACCGGCATGAATCACATAGACATCTTTATCCGTTGCTAAATCTGGAAGTTTGATATGCTTCTCATAAGTACCTGGATAACCTGTGGAAGCAACGACGGCACCAATAGCGTAACCCGTTTTCCATGTTAACTGTGGATCACGGCCAGAAGTGACATCCTCAATCACCTGCAGCAAATCATTTTCGAGTAGTGGCAGAACTACCTGTGTTTCAGGATCACCAAATCGAGCATTAAATTCAATCACTTTTGGACCAGTTTCCGTTTCAATCAAGCCGCCATATAGCACACCCGTATAGGTTCTGCCTTCTTGTTGCATACCTTTTGCTACAGGTTTTAAAATCTGTTCGACGGTATATTCTACATCTTTTGGATCAAGATCCGGCACTGGTGAAAATGCTCCCATTCCACCAGTATTGGGGCCCTCATCCAATGGATAGGCACGTTTGTAATCGCGAGCAGGCACCATTGGATATACATTTTCGCCATCTACAAAAGCAAACAAGGAGAATTCTTTTCCTTCTAAGTATTCTTCAATGACCACATGACTGCCTGCAGCACCGAACTTATTATCAATGAGCATTTCCTCCACAGCCGTTAGAGCCTGCTGTTCCGTCGTGGCAACCACTACCCCTTTTCCAGCCGCTAGACCATCTGCCTTAATCACAATAGGGGCACCTTGTTTTCTAACGTAGGATTTGGCCTCCTCTACATCGGTAAAAGTGGCATAATCGGCCGTAGGAATACCATATTTTTTCATAAAGCCTTTGGCAAAATCTTTGCTTCCCTCAATCATGGCAGCGGCTTTAGACGGGCCGAATACCTTTAAATTTTTGGCACGGAAGGCATCGACTATCCCTTTAGTTAATGGGATCTCTGGACCGACGATCGTCCAGTCGATCGCTTCCTTCTCCGCAAAGTCTACCAATTCACCGATCGCGTCATCTTTAATGGGAATACATACAGCGTCTTGGGCAATACCGCCATTCCCCGGTGCCGCAAAAATCTCGGTCACCCGCTTGCTCTCTATCAACTTTTTCACGATGATATGCTCACGGCCACCACCGCCGATTACTAATACTTTCATAGAAGGCCTCCTTTTTTCGAAACATTACATGGTCTTATCTGGTAATACGGTCATGTCGGACAACATTTAGTATATGCTTACGATTATGGTCGTCATTTCCGTGATGACGACCATTTCTCAGCTCTCTCTTCGGATTTTGGGCGTCATTTCCGCGATGACGGCCATTTCTCAGCTCTCTCTTCGGATTTTGGGCGTCATTTCCACGATGACGACCATTTCTCAGCTCTCTCTTCGGATTTTGGGCGTCATTTCCGCGATGACGGCCATTTCTCAGCTCTCTCTTCAGATTTTGGGCGTCATTTCCGCGATGACGGCCATTTCTCAGCTTTCTCCTCGGATTTTGGGCGTCATTTCCACGATGACGGCCATTTTTGCGGCTTTGCCTCGGATTTTGGTCGTCATTTCATTTTCTGCAACATCAAATAAATAACAAAACGCTCCTAGTGTTTAAAGTGGCGCATACTTGTCAACACCATCGCAATGCCATGTTTATTACATTCGTCAATTGAATCCTGATCGCGCTTGGATCCACCAGGTTGAATAATCGCACGAATGCCTGCTTTTGCTGCATTTTCAACGGTATCTGGCATTGGGAAAAAAGCATCAGAAGCGAGTACGGCACCCTCGGCCTTTTCACCAGCTTGTTCAAAGGCAATAGCTGCTGCTCCGACTCGATTCATTTGTCCGGCACCAACGCCTAACGTCTGATCTGCCTTTGCCACAACGATCGCATTCGACTTGACGTGTTTGACAATCTTCCATGCGAATAATAATTCTTCGATTTCTTTTGCATCTGGTTTTCGATCGGTGACGACCTCTAAATCATCTGCCGTAACTGCTCCTTTGTCACGATCCTGTACAAGCAAACCACCCATCACACTGACAACTTTTTTCTTATCGCCTTGATTCATCGTCATTGGTATTTCTAATAAACGAATATTTTTCTTCACCGTTAATATTTCTAAAGCTTTCTCTGAAAAACTAGGTGCAATGACAATCTCTAAGAAAATTTCCTTCAGCTGATTGGCTGTTGCTTCATCTACTTCACGATTCAAGGCAACAATACCGCCAAAAATCGATACCGGGTCAGCATCATATGCCTTTTGAAAAGCATCAGAAAGATTATCGCCGATCCCTACACCACATGGGTTCATATGCTTCACGGCAACGGCTGCAGGCTGCTCCTCAAATTCCAAGACAATTTCCAATGCCGCATTGGCATCTTGAATATTATTGTAAGATAATTCTTTTCCATGTAACTGTTCAGCATTGGCAATCGAAGCTCCGCTTACATTGCCTTCTTTATAAAAAGCAGCTTCTTGATGTGGATTTTCGCCATAGCGCAATGATTGTACCTTTTCAAAGGTCTGTGTGAAGGTTTCCGGGTCTTGTTCCTCGGTAATATCAACAAAATAATTCGCAATCATGGCATCATAGTTTGCGGTATGACGGAACACTTTCGCTGCCAATGTCTTACGGAATTCCAGCGATCCTTCTCCTTCCAGGCTTGCAAGGACGGCGTCATAATCAGTTGGATCGACTACCACCGTGACATCACGAAAATTCTTCGAAGCAGCACGCAGCATGGTTGGCCCGCCAATATCAATATTTTCAATGGCGTCTTCTTCCGTTACATCTGGTTTCGCAATGGTTTCTTTAAATGGATAAAGATTCACCACAACGATATCAATTGGAGCAATATCACGTTCTGCTAATTGCTGCAGGTGAGATTCTTCGTCACGTCGAGCTAATAATCCCGCATGAATAAAAGGGTGCAATGTTTTCACACGACCGTCAAGGATCTCATCAAAATGGGTAATTTCGGAAACAGCCTTAGCTGGTAGCCCTGCCTCCTGTAATGCTCGTAATGTTCCTCCGGTTGAGATAAGCTCATAACCTAATTTATCTAATCCTTCTGCAAAAGGTACTAGATTGCTTTTATCTGATACGCTTAATAGTGCACGTTTTTTCAAGATGATTCTCCTTCCCTGATCAATTTCTGTATGGTTGTTGGATAAAGTGTATGTTCTACACGCTGAATGGCTGCCTGCAAATCAGCTTTTTTCATATCATCTGCAACAGCTACAGCTTCCTGTGCAATAATTTTTCCTGTGTCCATCCCAGCGTCCACATAATGAATGGTCACACCAGTAACTTTCACGCCTGCTTCCATAGCTTGACCAATCGCATCTAATCCTGGGAATGAAGGAAGCAGCGAAGGATGAATATTAATCATCTTACCTTCGTATGCATGCAAAAGCGTTTCTCCCACTATGCGCATATAACCAGCCAAAATGATCCATTCAACCCCTTTTTCACGTAACTGTTTGACTATTTCTGTTTCAAAGGCTATTTTATTAGAAAATTGTTTCGGTTCAAATACAAATGTATCGATTCCATTTGCCTTCTCCACGACAGCTGCATGTGGCTTATCGCATACAAGCAGTGCTATCTCCGCGTCGAGGCTTCCTTGTTCGATTGCTTCTTGCAATGCCTCATAGTTACTGCCTGTACCAGAAGCAAATACCGCTAACCTAGTCATGAGAGAAACTCACCCCGGTTTCTGTTGTCACTTCACCGATTAGGTAGGCTTGTTCGCCAATATCCTCCAGTAATTGCAAGGCCAGCTCCGCTTCATGAGCCTCTACTACGACAGCCATGCCAACCCCCATGTTAAAGACGCCGTACATTTCTTCGTCTGATAGGGAGGCCTGCTGCTGCAAATAATCAAAGATGGCAGGACGCTTCCATGAACCCTGCTTCATGTGGACACCTAGATGTTCCGGAATAGCCCTTGGCAGATTCTCATAAAAACCTCCGCCCGTAATATGGCTGATACCTTTAATCGTGAGGTCTTGTTTTAGCTGTTGAATCGCCTTAGTATAAATCTTCGTTGGTGTAAGTAAAGCCTCTCCCAATGTAGTTCCTAGCTCCGCCGTTTCTTGCTGATAAGTTAAACCTTGCTGTTCGATGATTTTCCTAACCAAAGAAAAACCGTTAGAATGCACACCAGAGGAGGATAGACCAATAATCTTGTCACCAGGCTCCACCGACTCACCAGTGATTAATTGAGCTTTATCAGCGATACCAACAACAAAACCGGCAAGATCATACTCTTCTTCACTATACATACCTGGCATTTCGGCCGTTTCCCCGCCAATAAGAGCAGCATTACTTTGCACACAGCCTTCCGAAATCCCTTTGACAATTTGTTCGATTTTGGCTGGTTGATTTTTCCCGCAGGCAATATAATCCAAGAAAAAAATCGGATCCGCACCTTGGGCAATGATATCATTCACACACATAGCCACAAGATCAATCCCCACGGTATCATGTTTATCCATGGTAAATGCAAGTTTCAATTTTGTGCCCACTCCATCAGTACCAGAAACAAGCACGGGTTCTTGATAAGAAAACTTACTGATATCAAACAAACCAGCAAAAGCTCCGACTCCGCCCATTACTTCGGAACGATTCGTCTTAGCAATATGCTTTTTCATTAGCTTTACTGCTTGATAGCCCGCTTGCACATCGACACCTGCGTCTTTGTAAATATCACTCATATTAGATGTACTCCTTTTGTTATAAAATCAATCGAGAGTGGTTCGCCATCTGTTCATTAACTTCATTTACCGACAAAATAGGGGCGATACCCCTTTATTATTTGTTAGAAGATTCTTACGGACAGTGTTTCGCATTTCCCGCTTTTTTTGTCCGTTAGATCCATTCTTACGGACAGTATTTCGCGTTCCCCGCTTTTTTTGTCCGTTAGATTTCAAAATGGGCGAGCTTTCGGAAGATCTAGTTAAAACTATCAATCATTTTCCAAGACCCGCTTGGTCAATCTTTATAAGCAGGAATAACGGTATCTGGATAGATTTCCGTTGGGTAATTGCCTGTGAAACATGCCTGGCAAATACCATGCTGCTGGCGATCACGATCTGATACGATGGAGGCTTCTAAACCCTCGGTAGATAAAAAAGCTAAGCTGTCAGCGCCAATAATCTCACGCATATCTTCGATCGAATGGTTGGCGGCAATTAACTCTCCTTTTGTCGATGTATCAATCCCATAATAACAAGGATTCTGAATTGGTGGTGAGGCGATACGCACATGTACCTCGGTAGCTCCCGCTTCTTTTAATAACCGTACAATTCGGCGGCTCGTGGTGCCACGTACGATCGAGTCATCCACCATTACCACTCGTTTACCATCGACAATCCCTCGAACAGCGGAAAGTTTCATCTTCACACCTTGCTCCCGAAGCTCTTGTGAGGGCTGAATAAAGGTCCGGCCAACGTAACGATTCTTGATCAGTCCTAGTTCATATGGGATTCCCGCTTCCTCTGAAAAACCGATCGCTGCAGAAATACTGGAATCTGGCACACCTGTAACCACATCCGCTTCAATCGGTGCCTCTTGTGCCAATTGTTTACCCATTGTCTTCCGACTAGCATGGACATTGAGTTCATTCAAATCACTATCCGGGCGGGAAAAATAAACATATTCCATCGAGCATAAGGTACGCTCCATTGGTGACGTGAACTCCTTGGCTCGCAAACCATCTTCATCAATGATAATCAATTCCCCAGGGCGAACCTCTCTTTCATACGTCGCACCAATTAAATCAAAGGCACATGTTTCGGAGGCTACCACATAGGCATCACCTAACCGCCCAATCGACAACGGTCGCAATCCACGTGGATCCTGTCCAACAAACATCTGCTTCTCGGTTAAAAGAGCAAAAGCATAGGCTCCTTTTATCATACCTAAAGCGGAGGCAATCGCGTCCTCCATCGGAATATGACCATTGCGCTTGACTAAATGGGCGATGACTTCTGTATCAGAGGTCGTTTGTAAAATACTTCCTTGTGCTTCCAGCTGGCTTTTCAATTGATGGGCATTCACCAAATTTCCGTTGTGTGCAAGTGCCATACTATTTGTTTGGGATCGGAAGACAAGCGGCTGTACATTCTCATAACCGCCTCCTCCCTGTGTAGCATAACGCACATGTCCGATCGCTGCATGTCCCGGCAAACCAGAGAACTTATCCTCTGAAAATACCTCATTCACTAAACCTGTTCCTTTATGCAAATGTAATTTCTCGCGATCTGTGGTGACAATTCCAGCCCCTTCTTGTCCACGATGCTGGAGGGCATGCAGTCCATAATAGGTCATTTCTGCTGCTTTCTCATGTCCCCAGATGGCGAAGACACCACATTCTTCATTTAAGCCTTTGATTTCAGCAAGCAAGGTAAAGCTCCTTTCCACAGCTGTTGTAATGCTGATACATCTTCTGTGATTGCTTCCGTTTTATCTATATGAATAACCAATTGATTCGTATCTGTAACCTTTCCAATCCGTTGCGCAGCATCGACTTGTCCTTCAAATGCCTCGCTGTTTTGTTCAGAGACACTCACTAGAAAGCGTGACTGAGATTCACTAAATAAAGCACTAGTCAGGTCACCGCGTAGTTCCAAATCCGCTCCTAAAACATGAGAACTAAATAAGCTCTCTGCTAAGGCGACGCCCAATCCACCTTCGGATAGATCGTGAGCAGAAACCACTAATCCTGCTTGAATTGCAGCCAATACTTGTGACTGACGTGTTTTTTCAACTTCTAAATCAATCGCTGGGGCCTTCCCAAAATAACGACCTTCTAATAAATTCTGCAATTCGCTTCCGCCAAATTCTGGGCTGGTTTCCCCGATAACGTAGATCAAATCACCCGCTTGTTGAAAATGAGAAGGTGTAATATCGGCAAGTGATTGATGTAAACCAACCATCCCTACAATCGGTGTTGGAAAAATGGCTTGTCCGTTGGATTCATTATATAAGGAAACATTTCCGCTAATCACTGGGGTGTCCAGTTCAAGGCTTGCCGCACTCATTCCATCGACACTTTTTTCCATTTGCCAGAAGTTCTCTGGCTTATCTGGATTACCGAAATTTAATCCATCGGTTAAAGCAAGCGGCTTAGCTCCTGATGCGATAATATTACGTGCCGCCTCTGCTACGGCAATCTTTCCGCCCGTCTCTGGATCTAAATAAATATAGCGAGAATTACAATCCGTCGTCATCGCAATCGCCTTGTCATAACCCTGAATCCGAACAACCGCTGCGTCCGATCCTGGTGAAAATACCGTATTGGCCTGCACCATGGAATCGTACTGATCATAGACATATTCCTTGCTTGCGATTGTCGGCTGCTGTAATAGCTGTTTTAATGTTTCCGCATGATCGGTTACTTGCGGCTGATAAGGCGCCATCGCTTGATATTCTTGAAAATAAGCCGGTACCTTGGAATCTTTATAAAAAATTGGCGCGTCTTCCGCTAAATGATCAACAGGAATATCTGCCACCACTTCGCCCTTATGTAGCAAGCGGAACTTGTTATCTGTCGTTACCTTTCCTACTGCGACGGCATCCAAATTATATTTTTTGAAAATATCGATGATTTCTTGTTCTTCCCCTTTTTTCACGCATAAGAGCATCCGCTCTTGGGACTCGGATAACATCATTTCATAAGCTGTCATCTGCTCTTCACGCTGAGGAATAAAGTCAAGGTTCATTTCCATTCCCATGCCGGCCTTACTTGCCATCTCACTTGCTGAAGAAGTTAAACCGGCGGCGCCCATATCCTGAATACCAACCAACGCATCCGATTGGATCACTTCAAGACAGGCTTCGATCAATAACTTCTCCATAAAAGGGTCCCCGACTTGAACATTGGACCGTTTACTCTCGGAATCTTCGGTCAAGTCTTCTGAAGCAAAGGTTGCCCCATGAATACCGTCACGACCCGTTTTAGACCCGACATACATGATCGTGTTACCCTCTCCGTCAGCGATTCCTTTTTGAATATCTTTGGTATCAATCAAGCCGACACACATAGCGTTAACTAACGGGTTCCCCTGATAGGAATCATCAAACTGGACTTCTCCGCCAACTGTTGGGACACCGACACAATTCCCATACCCGGCAATACCGTGGACCACTTCTTCAAACAGGTATTTGACTCTACCATTCGTTAAATTACCAAAACGCAAGGAATTCAGGGAAGCAATCGGACGAGCCCCCATCGAGAATACATCACGGATAATACCGCCTACTCCAGTTGCTGCCCCTTGATACGGCTCTACCGCAGATGGATGGTTATGACTTTCTACTTTAAACACAACACCCTGACCATCACCAATATCAACAATGCCTGCTCCTTCACCCGGACCCTGCACAACTTGAGGTCCTTCGGTTGGGAATTTCTTCAGTAATGGTTTGGAAGTTTTATAGCTACAATGCTCCGACCACATCACCGAGAAAATACCGATCTCGGTAAAGTTCGGTTGACGTCCCATAATATCCTTAATCATGTCATACTCTTTATCGGTTAAACCCATTTCTTGATAGACTTTCTCTTGTTCAATTTGCTCTGGACTGATTTCAGACGCCTGCAACATAACGTTCCCTCCAATTTACCAACATGGATTGAAATAACTTCCGGCCATCTTCACTATTCAAAATAGCCTCCACGGCACGTTCTGGGTGTGGCATCATCCCAAGAACATTGCCTTGTTCATTGATAATACCGGCAATATCAGCCACCGAGCCATTTGGATTGTTTTGATACGTAAATACAATTTGGTTATTTGCTTGAAGACGTGAAAGTGTTTCCTCGTCGCAATAATAGTTTCCTTCATTATGAGCAATCGGAATCGAGATGACTTCGCCTTCTTGATATTCTGTCGTAAACTGTGTCTGATTGTTTGTCACAATCAAATCTTCAAAATGACACATAAACTTAAGATTTTTATTACGTAATAGAGCACCTGGAAGTAATCCTGCCTCTAGCAAAATCTGAAAACCATTACAGACACCTAAAATCGGCACCCCGGTTTCTGCCTTCTCACGTAATTGTGTCACTACGCTAGAGGTAGAGGCAATCGCACCACAACGTAAATAATCACCATAAGAAAAACCACCAGGAATTAGAATAGCATCATAGCCATCCAAATTGGCATCCTTATACCAGACTAAATCAGCCTCTTCTCCTAGTACCTCTTGCGCTGCGTAATGCATATCGCGGTCACAGTTGGAACCAGGGAAAACTACGACAGCAAATTTCACTGGGCAACCTCCTCATCTACCGTATAAGAATAATTTTCAATTACGGGATTGGCAAGCAGTTTGTTACACATATCTTCTATTTCTTGCTCGATATCAGCGTTATCTTGCACGGTTAATTCCAAATATTTACCGACACGTACCTCTTGTACATTGTTATACCCTAATGTATTCAACGAATTTTGGACGGCCTTCCCTTGTGGATCTAATACGCCTTCTTTTAATGTCACATGAACTTTTACTAGTTTCATTGTTTCTCCTCCAGTCGTGATAGAATATTGTCATATACAGTCAGCAAATCGCCTGAATCTTCGCGGAAGACATCCTTATCCATTTTCTCCCCTGTCGCCATGTCCCACAGACGGCAGGTATCCGGACTGACCTCATCCGATAACACGATCTCCCCTTGTACATTACGACCAAATTCTAATTTAAAATCGACAAGCTGTAAGTTGATTTCTTGAAAGAAGGCTTGCAGCTGTTGATTCACATCTCGTGCCATCTCTTTGATTTGATTTAGCTCAGCAGCTGTCACATCGGTAAGCAATAGGGCATGTTCATCGTTAATTAACGGATCACCAAGCTCATCTTTTTTATAAAAAAGTTCTACTAATGCTGGTTGAAAGATGGTTTTCTCAGCCAAGCCTGTACGCCGAACAATGCTTCCGGCGGCGACATTACGCACCACTACTTCCAGCGGGATAATCGTTGTTTTTTCTACCAATTGTTCGGTTTCGTTTAAAGCTTTTTTAAAATGGCTGCTAATACCATGTTGGTGTAAAAAAGCAAACACCTTGGCAGAAATCAGGTTATTGTAACGTCCTTTGCCTTGAAATTCTGCTTTTTTCTCTCCATTAAAGGCCGTTGCATCATTTTTATAAGACAAAATCAGCAATTCTGGGTCATCAGCAACCGTGTATACCTTTTTCGCTTTTCCTTCATACAACAGCTTGTCCTTCATTATGGCACGCTCCTTATGCTAAACCGATTTTTCGGAAGATTTGATCGACATTTTTCAGATGATAGGTATAGTCAAAACAATCATCCAATTGTTCTTTTGACAAAGTATTCGTAATTCGTTCTTCCTGCTCGATTAATTCACGGAATGGGGTGGCTGTCTCCCAAGCTTTCATCGCATTGGGCTGTACCATATCATAAGCCTCTTCCCGGCTCATTCCCTGGTCAATCAAGGATAATAACACACGTTGTGAGAAAATCACGCCATAGGTACGATCAATATTACGTTTCATATTCTCTGGGAACACCGTCAAATTCTTCACGATATTACTAAAGCGATTCAACATATAGTTTAGGGCGATCGTGGCATCTGGTAAAATCACACGTTCAGCGGAGGAATGAGAGATATCACGTTCATGCCATAAAGACACATCCTCATAGGCTGTCACCATGTAGCCGCGAATCACACGAGCCATGCCTGTCATATTTTCCGAGCCAATTGGATTCCGTTTATGCGGCATAGCAGAGGAACCTTTCTGACCTTTAGCAAAAAACTCTTCTACCTCACGGGTCTCTGTTTTCTGTAAACCACGGATTTCTGTGGCGAATTTTTCAATCGAACTGGCAACAAGAGCAAGCGTAGATAAATATTGAGCGTGTCGATCACGCTGTAAGGTCTGAGTGGAAACTGGGGCCGCCTGCAGTCCCAATTTCTCACAAACATATTCCTCGACAAATGGATCGATATTGGCATAAGTACCGACTGCTCCTGATAGCTTGCCTGTTTCGATCACCTCAGCAGCGGCATCAAATCGTTTCAGGTTACGTTTCATTTCCTCATACCATAGAGCCATTTTTAGACCGAACGTTGTTGGTTCTGCATGGACACCATGGGTACGTCCCATCATCACCGTATGTTTATGTTCGACTGCCTTTTCCTTTAAAATATCTATAAAACGAACGATATCACGACGAATGATCGTATTGGCTTGCTTCAATATATAAGAAAGAGCCGTATCAACGACATCAGTTGACGTTAAACCATAATGCACCCATTTCTTCTCTTCCCCTAGTGTTTCAGAAACAGCACGTGTGAAGGCAACCACATCATGACGCGTTTCCTGCTCAATTTCCAAAATTCGATCGATATCAAATCCCGCATGCTCTCTTAACTTCTTAACATCTTCCGAGGGAATGATACCTAACTCACTCCATGCCTCACATGCTAGCAATTCAACCTCCAGCCAGGCATTATAACGGTTTTTATCTGTCCAAATCTTTCCCATTTCTTCTCTTGTATAACGTTCGATCATTGCTGTGTCCTCCTAGTTTTCGATTATCTTCTTATCTAGTAATTGTTGGTACAAGCTGGATACATTCTCTCCAATAAACGTAACATGCCCCATTTTTCGTAAGGCTTTCGCATCTTCCTTACCGTACATATGAATATGTGCGTCTGGATTATCCTCTAATTGGTCAAAAAATGGCTCGATATCTTTGCCAAGCAGGTTGACCATAACCGCCGCTTGATGTGCATGAATTGGGATCAGCGGTAAACCGCAGATGGCACGTATATGCTGTTCAAATTGCGATACATTACAAGCCTCAATCGTATAATGCCCGGAATTATGCGGGCGAGGCGCCAATTCATTAATAAGAATATCTGACACACATACAAACATCTCAATCGCAAACGTTCCAACGACCCCGATTGTTTCGGCAATTGCCTTGGCTGCTTGATGGGCCTTTTCGGTAATTTCTTCTGACACACGAGCTGGAACAATCGTTGCATGTAAAATATGATCACGATGGATATTTTCAGCGACTGGAAAGTAAGTAATCTCTCCGGTTGCGCTTCTCGTAAAGACAATCGATATCTCTTGATCAAAAGGTACCCATTGTTCGATGATTAAGCGCCCAGTCTGTTCCAACATCTCTTCTACACTGACCAAGTCGGCATCACTTGTCAGTTTTACTTGACCCTTTCCATCATATCCGCCTCGACAGGTCTTGGCAACGACTGGATATTCTAACCGTTGAACGGATGCTGTCAATTCCTGCTTCGTCCGCACAATCGAGTAATCTGCTACCGGCTGAAGACTGTCGACCATCGCTTGTTTTTCTAATTCACGGTCTTGTGTAATACGTAGAGACTGAGCGCCTTGCGGAAGAAGACCTGCTTTTTCAAGAATTTCCGCTGCTTCCAGGTCAACATTTTCAAACTCATAGGTGACAACATCACTTGCCTCTGCCAATTGCTGAATGGCTGTTAAATCATCATAGGCTGCTACAATTTGTCGATCCGCTACCTGCGCCGTAGGACAATCTGGTGTGGGGTCTAAGACAACTACGCGATAACCCATATGCTTCGCCGCTGTTGTCATCATTCTTCCCAATTGCCCACCACCAATAATGCCAATGGTTGAGCCGAATAATTGTTTATTTATCTGCAAGGTTTTCCCTCATTTCTGCTACTTTCTCTTTTAGTTGTTGTTGGTGTTGGAATAATCGTTCTGCCGTGCTTGGGTCACTTGTTCCGATTATTTGTGCTGCGAGGATGCCTGCATTCGTTGCACCAGCCTTTCCAATCGCAACCGTTGCAACGGGAACACCGCCTGGCATTTGCACGATGGAATAGAGGGAGTCTACCCCGCTTAGCGTGCTGGTTTTTACTGGTACACCGATAACAGGTAAAGTAGTTTTGGCAGCGACCATCCCTGGTAGGTGTGCCGCCCCACCGGCCCCGGCAATAATGACTTTCAAGCCTTTATCACGGGCATTTTCGGCATAAGCAAACATATCTTCTGGAGTTCTGTGTGCGGAGATAACTTCTTTTTCATAAGAAATTCCTAAATCATCTAATGCGGCACAAGTATGCTGCATCGTTTCCCAATCTGAGATACTTCCCATAATCACGCCTGCTTGTGTCATGTTTTTCCCTCATTTCTTATGTATTGTAGTGAACCATTTTATTTCATGAGTGCTGTTGCGATCGTCTTATCACAAACAAAAAACCTATTCATACTCTCTAATCAGGAGAGAAGATGAATAGGTTCCAATCACATAACTATCCTGATGCTTGTCTTCACAATCATCAATCATCTTCCCTCATAGTCCATCATTTACGGTAACGGGTAGAAACTTTTGAGCCATATTCCCAAATTATATGAGGTGTTTATTCTTTTTTCTACATTCATATGATATCAAGAGCTGTTGAAACATGTCAATTAAAATCGAACATTTTATTCGGGTTTTATTTTGAATGTTCGTCTTTTATCTTCTTTGCCTCAAAAATGATTTCTCGACCTTCTGGAACAGGCTGCCCATTCTTTTCAATAAATAACGGCTTTTCCATTCGTCTGACCGGTTGATAGCCTTCCTGTTGGATACGAGCTAGACACTCGTCCAGGCTTTCATTCTTCTCTACGTAAAACTTCTTCTTGCTTGGGCTCTTCTTGTTCTTCTTGGACACTTTTCTTTATCCTCCCTCGCTTGACTTGCTTCACCCAGAAACCGCCATGGATTTGCTTGGGCTCGTAGGCAATAATAAAAGCCTTTGGGTCAATCACCTTTATAGCTTCATATAGATGCAGTTCATATTTACGCGGAGAAAGAATCTGCATGGATAAACGGTCTCCATCCATTCCATATGCATACCAGCTTGTCACACCGAAACCTTTCTCCCGTAATTGTTTCGTAAACGTAATATCAGGATTTGACGATATCACATTCACTGTAATATACCCAAGTGCTAGCTTCTCTTCAATCATGGAACCGACGACAACACCAATACCATACCCTAATCCGTAGGCAATCAAGTTCTGAATTTCGCCTACATTATCCAAAACGATGCCTAGCCCAATCGTATATAGAATAATCTCAAAAACACCAATAGTTCCAGCAATATAACGCCTTCCCTTTAATGTTAAGATAACCCTTACTGTGGAACATGAAACATACACAATGTTAATAATCAGAATAATAACAACCATAATGATTGCATTTTCCAGCATACGTACACCCCATTTGCACATAATCTATTGCCATTCCATACCTTATAGTATAGTATAGCGAAATTATTTTACCATAGCTTTATTATATAAGTTGAATGAAATAATTTCTCATGGATCTGATATACGCTCTTGATCCATTTACGCAGTGTGAATGGGTCACTTACACGAATGGATCAAACATGGTTCAAACGAGGTATTATCAGGAAATCATGCGGGCAAAGAATGGCTTGTCACACGTTTTTGTTACATCTATAAGTTCAACTTATATAGAGAGGAGGAGAGCAATCTTGGATCCATTCAAACAGATGCATGAATGGAAGGATAACATGGATTCTTTTTTTGGCGATACGTTTTGGAATGAATTTGAACATATGGTTAAACCACCTATTCCAGCGGTAAATCTCTATCAAAGTGAAAACGAATTATTTCTTTATGCTAGCTTACCCGGCATTAAAGATCGTAATCAGATACAACTACGTATAAACAACTCCATATTAAGCTTAAGCGGCAGTCTATTTCCAATAGAAGAAAGGGGGAGCCTGATCAAACAAGAAATTCTACAAGGAGAGTTTTCACGTGATATTGACCTGCCTTTTCCTGTGCGTAAGGACCAAATATCTGCCTCTTTAAGGCAAGGACTGCTCACCGTTCATTTACATCGCCTGGTTTCCAAACAGGAAGATCAACGAGTCATTGATATTAGCGAGTTTGAGGAATAGCGGTATAAGCTTGCAATATCCAGTAAATATGTTAAGATGAGCATGCTCTTCATTATCGTAACCTTTGAAAATAGAGAGAGAAAAGAAGGTGAACATGATGAAACACTATGTATCGTACGTAATTACTCTCATTGGTGCAAGCTTATGGGGAGTGACAGGTCTGTTTGTCGATGGCCTGTACAATCACGGATTCAGTGCTTGGGAAATTGTCGCTATTCGCTTAAGCGTGGCTGCGGTGATCTTACTTGTGGTGCTGGGGATCGCGAAACCCTCCCTGCTCAAAATAGAAAAAAGACATATTCTCCATTTTGTTGGCTTAGGTGTACTGGGAATTGTCTTTTTTAATTGGTGCTATTTCACTGTCATGAAGCAGGCATCCTTATCGATTGCCGTTGTCTTACTATATACGATGCCTATCTTTGTGACCGTCTTATCACGCATCTTTTTTCGTGAGCAGATTACACCTAGAAAAATAACCTCTGTGGCGATGACCCTGGTTGGCTGTGCATTAGCCATTCAGTTACTGCCAATTGGGAACATGTCCCTTTCTGCCAGCAGTATCGGTTTAGGACTGTGCTCGGCTTTTTTCTGTGGATTGTACAGTCTTATTGGAAAAGAAGTAGGAAAGTACTATCATTATTTGACGGTCACTTTCTATGCCTTAATGATGGGGTGTGTATTTATTTTTCCAACCAGTGGACTGTGGCAAAAGATAGAAGCCTTTCAATCGCTTGATGTTTGGATTCATATTAGCGGAATAGCACTGTTGTCTACATTAGGTGCCTATATTCTGTACACTTACGGCCTTACTTATATTGAATCAAGTAAAGCGGCTATTCTGGGAGCAATGGAACCCATTGTAGCCATTATACTTGGCGTATTGGTCTTTCAAGACAATCTGACACTCTTGCAGGGTTTAGGCATCGGATTGGTTATCGGCGCAGCTTTTATTACCGTTATCCGCCCTAAGCGAAAGGTCTACAGAAAAACGTAAAACAAGCCTCGGCATTAGCTGAGGCTTGTTTTTATTTAATGTAAGAAAATAAGATACAAAATAAAGATAACAAACAATCCCCACATAATCGGATTGACTTCTTTTATTTTACCCTTCGCTACCATGGTGATGGGATAAAATACAAAACCGATCGCAATACCAGTCGCAATACTATACGTAAGCGGCATGGTAACTACGGTTAAAAATGCCGGTACAGCCACATGAAATTCGTCCCAAGGAATATCCTTTAAGGTCGACGCCATTAGCACCCCAACGATAATCAATGCTGGTGCAGTTACTGAATTGGTTACCACTGCAAGTAAAGGTGAAAAGAATAATGCTAACAGGAACAGGATGGCTGTTACTACAGAAGCGAATCCAGTACGACCGCCAGCCCCAACACCCGTGGCAGACTCTACATAAGAAGTAGTAGTCGAAGTTCCTAAAGATGCACCTACTACCGTGGCAGCTGAATCAGAAAACAGCGCCCTGCTAACACGTGGCAATTTACCGTCTTTTGTTAACAACCCTGCTTTCGAAGCTACAGCTACGAGCGTACCTGCCGTATCAAAGAAATCGACGAATAAGAACGTCAGGATTACCACCAGCATTTGCAAGGTAAATACTTCACCAAAATGTGAAAATGCAGCTCCAAATGTAGGCGCTAAACTTGGTACAGAGGAGACGATTTTCTCTGGAATATCAATTTGACCAAAGATCATACCAGCAATCGCCGTTAAAATCATACCATAGAATACGCCACCTTTAATACCTAGTACCATCAAAACAACGGTTACCACCACTCCAAAAACAGCCAGTGCTGCAACAGGATTCGTCAAATCTCCCAATGCAACCATTGTATCTGGATCGGTCACAATGATTTCGGCATTTTGGAAGCCAAGAAAGGCAATAAATAAACCAATACCAGCACCTACTGCCATTTTTAATACCGACGGGATCGCATTTATAACCTTTTCACGTATACCTGTAAGAGTTAACACAATAAAAATAAGTCCAGAAACCAATACGCCAGCTAATGCCGTTTCCCACGGAATACCGTAACCAAGCACAACGGTATAAGCGAAAAACGCATTTAAGCCCATTCCAGGTGCTAGAGCGATTGGATATCTTGCAAATACTCCCATGATCATCGTACCGATAGCCGCCGCCAAAGCAGTAGCCACAAATACGGCATTCGGATCCATTCCTGTCGCCCCATCTGCCGATAACATCGCCGGATTGACGAACAAAATATACGCCATAGCCAAGAAGGTGGTAACCCCTGCCATGGTCTCGCGGCGATAGTTCGTACCAAGCCGATCAAATTCAAAATACTTTTTCACGTTAGGTAACTCTCCTTTTTTATCAGTCGTTATTTTTCCAATACAAATAAACACCCTTGGATACCAGCCAAAAGTGTTCCACACCATGGAGAGATTTGACAGCCTATGTCAGATCTCGTCACATCGTAGTTAGAGCATTTGTGGTGCTCCTGTAGAAACTCTTGGGCCATATTCCCAATAATATACGACAGATTATAATCATTCATTTCATTTTAATATTACTAGTCTGCTTGAAAGAAGTCAATATAACATACGAACATTCCAACAGAATCACTTATTATTGTTCGAGTGTTGTACCGTTTCTATAAATCTTGATTCCCGTATCCGTATCTTCAACAACTAGCTGTTCCCGGAAAAGGGAACGATTATTTAATACTCCTATATAGTAGAAGTCCCCAACACAGCCCGCTGTATGTATAGCAAAAAGAACGTACAAAGCATGCAGATTAATCGGAAATAATGACAGCATAACTAATAAACAGGAAATAATGAAGAAAGGCATTAAAATAATAACAACAAAAGGAAGCTTGGAATAGGTTACTCCAGGATTTGCCGCATAAAACATACCGCTTTTTATTCCATACTTTACCTTTGATCCAGGCGCAAACATCTTGAAAAACATGCCATGAATCAGCTCATGAAAACAAAACATCACAAACATAGCCAACAAAAACAGGAGCATCGGAATAATATGGATTGCAATAGTCGCAGCTGGTAATATGAATAAGCCTAATGCGATCAAGAGGACGAAAATAATAATCGACCATATATTCAGCCATACGACTAGTTTTTTGTTTTGTATGATATTGATTTCTTTTAGTAGTTCCAAATTCATATGTATTCACCTCTTCCCACTTATTCTATCATAACTTCATTGTAAATCGATACTTTTCCACAACGATGATAAAGCTTCGAAGAACAGGATTTTCTTCTCTCGTCATAATGAAAATGATGTCTATCATTTTTTCACTCACATTTCAAGCAAGATGATTTACAAGCGATTCTTCTTTGTGATTTAATAATATAGTTCGTGTCAAAAACACAAATTCTATGTCTTCCTAGCCTTGGATCTTCTACTGGGCTAGATTTATTTTATATAAAGCAGAAAGGAGCATTTAACATGACTCAACTCAACCCATCAAGAAATATGATCCTTATCGTCTTTATGCTTGGCACCTTTGTCGTTGGTATGACAGAATACGTGGTAACTGGTCTTTTGACGCAATTTGCCAGTGACCTGGATGTCTCTGTATCCACAACAGGACTGCTGCTAAGTGTTTATGCTATTAGTGTGGCCATCTGTGGACCGATTCTGCGGATTGTCACCTTAAAATATCCCCCTAAACCATTATTGGTAGGATTAATGGGCGTATTTGTAATCAGTAATATCATTGCGGCTACCGCTCCAACATTTGAAATCTTATTATTGTCCAGACTGCTTTCGGCAACGATGCATGCCCCGTTCTTTGGACTATGTATGGCGATTGCGGTTAATATATCTGCACCACACAAGCGTACAGGAGCAATTGCCGCGGTACAGGGAGGTCTAACCATTTCGATTATGCTTGGTGTTCCATTCGGTTCTTTCCTTGGCGGTATGCTAGATTGGAGACTTGTATTCTGGTTTATGGCATTACTAGGTTTAGTCACATTGATAGGGCTCACCATCGTAACACCTACAGAAAAATTGGTAAAAGCACCTCACTTAAAACAAGAACTAAAAATGTTCAAAAATAGAAATGTGATCATGATGATATTAGTCATTGTCTTTGGATTTTCTGGCGTCTTTACGGCCTATACCTTTACGGAACCAATTCTTCGTGAATTTGCTAACTTTGGTGTAGCTGGTGTAACTGGAGCAATGTTCTTCTTTGGTCTTGGGGCTGTTATCGGCAACTTTGCGTCAGGAAAAATTAGTGAAAATCGGCTAACCGAATATTTAATGGGGTCACTTGGATTTTTGGCCATTGTGTTGATTCTATTTACACACGTTATCTCTTTTTCACTATTGGCATTTGTTTTTAGTTTCTTGTTTGGCGCTGGGACATTTGGTACAACCCCATTGTTAAACGCCAAAATCATCCTAGCGGCTAAGGAGGCCCCTTTATTATCTGGTACCATTGCAGCTTCCATCTTTAATCTGGCTAATTTTATTGGAGCGGCATTTGGAAGTCTGCTGTTAGATCATGGCTTCTCCTTTGTTGCCATCACTACGATCGCTGGTTGTATGATTGCCTTTGGTTTAGCCTTAACCGTCCTCACTCATTTTATTGAAGATAAATCTGTCTATCAAATGGTAGAGCAGGAATCATCTTAAGACAAAAAGTGTACAAGAGGTATCTTGAACATAAAGATCCATTCAACGTATTTGAGCAAATATCTTTGAATGGGTCTTTTTTATGGAATGTACATTTAATGTGAAGTATTCCATTGTCATGTACACACCAAATTGATTCCACCATCTTAAAGTGCATGTTCAAAAATGCCGATAAATAGGACCTCGTTGGCTAAAACCTCAGGCGTCCTGGGACTGCGATTACTCGCCCCACCGAACCCATTTGTTGCAACGCCAACACTAGTACGTCCTGTACGTCGAAAGTTCAAGGCGGCGCAGTCTCCCGGTACCGGAACAATACGTGAGGAACGAACTCACGCAGGATGTGTTGACTTCTGCGTTGCCTACAGGACGTGGGCGGTCTTAGTAGAAGTTCCTATATCGCCATCGCCAACGCAGAAATTCGCTGCGTCATTTTTGTTGATCTTTTTGAACATCCTCTTAAAGAACATCTCTGTTTATATATCGCCATTCCCATTCATTAAAGACGGCTTAAAAACAAAAGGAGCTGTCAGCCAATGCAACACATGCATTTTGCCACAGCCCTTTAATAATTAGAAACAGATGATACGTCTTCTTTTATTTCTTTCAGTAACTTCTTCATCAGCCGATGCGATACAAAGCAGATTTCATTATTCTTCATCACAACCTGACCACTACTTCGGTCCACCTCTACAATATTCTGCTTATTAACGACAAAGGCACGATGACAGCGATACAAACACTCATGTAATGTTTCAATCTTGTTCAGTTTGCCATAGAATTCGACTTGACGATTTCTGGCATGAAGAACGATGCGGTGTTTATTAGGAGAGGTCTCAAAAAACATGATATTATCATATTCTTCAATAATAAATTTACTTTTATTTTTGATATGAATAGTTTGTTTCGTATCTTTTGTCATCAATCGTTGATAGGCAAGCTTCAAACATTCACTTACCCGCTTCTTAACATGCTGAAAGTCTCCTTTTGTTATATAGTCCATTGCTTCCACTTTATAGGAAAAGGTTAGTGCCATTAATTCCGGATGTGTAGTGATAAATACCATCGCCCCTTTCTCGTCGTACTCACGAATTTTTGCGGCCAATTCGATTCCTTCTGTTTTCGTCTGTAACTGCACATCCAAAAAATACATGCCACTTACATCATGCATTTGTACATAATCGATAATATCATTCGGATTTCCCGTAGAAATAGCGATAGACATATCTAGTGAGGAACCTTCAATGAAAGCTTGAATATATCGTGTCAACTCTTCTCTCTGGCGATTATCATCTTCACAGATAAATATTTCCAGCATTATCATCACGTACTTTCTAATATGCTATTCCAATTTCTTGTACAAAATAATCCTCTGCTGTATAGGTATCCAATGTCACTCCTTCGCATTCTGCTAGTATTTCTCTTAAGTTGCTTAATCCTAACCCCCTGTTCTCTCCTTTAGTTGAAAATCCCTTTTGATAAATTTGGTGAATCGGTGGTACATCACGGTAACTATTCTTCACAATAATAAGGTGAGCATGTTCTTTTTCAATAAAGGCGACCTGGATTCGCGGATCTTCCGCGTTCATCGCAGCCTCAATCGCATTATCCAGTATAATTCCCAGGCTACGACATAACTTCATGGTATCGATATGTAAATCGTCAACTGGTTCGGTAATATCCACAATCGTTGGAATATTAAGATCCTGTGCCTTGATGATCTTATTAGAGACGATGCCTTTTACCTCCTGAACCTTTACTTTCGATATCGCACCTAATTGATAATTATTGGATTCAAATTTCTGACCGATGGGGATAATTTTTTCGGAAAAATATTTCTTTAGTTTCTCTAAATCGTTTAAACTCAAGTATGCAGACATGGTGGATAAAATATTGATATAGTCATGGCGGAATTTTCTAATTTCGTCATACTGTAATTCTAATGCTTCCGTGTACTCTCGAAGTTGTTCGTTTTGCACTCTTTCATTCTCCATGCGAAAATTATTGGCTGCTGTACGGATGAGGACGATAAACATACTGAATAATAAGATGGTATAAAAGAGAAATAAAATGCTATTCGCTTGTATATTTTCATGGCTGAAGCCTTGCTGTTTACCCATGAAGATGTTTACATAAAAGATGATGATAGTCATAGCAACAAAGGAAATAATTAACTTCCCATATACTCCTTTAAGAAAACGATATATTTGAAATTTAGTGAATAGTTTTTTTAGTAGTAAAGATAACGCAATTATTAATAGAAATTGTATGATAAGGACACTAACAATTCTTTGTTCAGCATTCAAGTCCAATATATTCATGCTTTCTACAAAAAAAGTAAACATTTGCGCAATATAATCACCTAATACAAATAAAATAACTGGTATAAAAGTAATCAAAATACTAAGAATTGGCTGACCGATCTTTAAATACAAACATGCGATAAAGAATATTAATAGAGGAAAAATACCCATAATACCTATGATTGTAAACAATATGTAACCAACTATTTGAGAAACGATAAACATAAAGGATAATAATCGTAATCCAAATGGTTTTTCAGATAAGATATATATACCTAACACAATAGCTAATAATTGAAAAAAGATCACAAAAAAAGTAAGCATAAACATCACCACCTTGTTTTATGCTTACAGTATAGCACATATTTCTATGAAAATTTACTTATCTAGACGATCTTGTCGCAATAATTCTTTAGGAACTTCTGGTTCATAGGAAAAACCAATACATTGAGAGCCGATCGAATCCTTGCCAACTCTCATTGCAACGTTTCCTGCAACCTTTGCCACACCTTGCTTCATGCCATCAGCCAACTTGTTCTTCATAAGATTCATAATTATCATAGCTCCTTTGCAAAATTTTATATGAAACTGGAAGTATGCTAATCACTTGAATAGCCACTCCAGCTATCACCATGGTTTTTATCATCGCTATTGGTACAACCAACGCAACGATCATTAGTATAATACATGTAAGAACCGACTTATTACGTAACTTCTTGCGCTTCTTTTCCCCAATTAACGGGTGCTTTTCTGTATCTGCCGGGGCAAAATAATAGATACTTAGAATACTTAACAAAAATAGAGCCCCTATCACATAATTGCCAAGTACCACATCCCTTAAAAAGTAAGGGATTACAACAAACAGTACAACACTTACTATGGTACACACAATACTTGATTTAGCGTGTAACCCGAAAGAATATCTGCGTAGTAGCACATAAGCGCCATGGAGGATCAATGTTTCCCAAAAAACCTGTAAGAGGAAAGCTAAACCATATACGATAATTCCTTTGGTTAGATTCGTTAGAATAACCTCTATCCCTAGCTTCATCTTGAGGTAGTCTAGCTCTTCCATACTATTTTTCCCTTTTATCCATAAAGACATCCTGTTGGCAGCTCTTTCTGGCATTGCTTCAATTCTTTCAAGTTTGGATAGCAAGACTATCACTCCATCAACTAAATTTCTATCAGTTTATCACAACTTTCTACAAAATATTTATGCCTATTCCTAAATGATCACTTTTTGTTCCTAAACGAATGAAAAAGATGCCTTTAGGTCTAATGACATGTTTTTTGTCGATATTGGAGTTTTTAGTATTAGAAAAATAATCCAGGTGCCACCTTGATGAAATAAAATGCCCCAGCATTTGCCGGAGCCTGCCTTAATCAAGACAATGTTCATCAATGAAAATACAATGTCTTCATCTTAACGATCAATTAAATATTGTCCATTAGAAGCAATTACTTCTTGGTACCAAGTAAAACTATCTTTTTTTATCCTTTCTAGTTTTTTCACATCATGATCATCGCGATCCACGTAGACAAAACCATAACGTTTTCTAAAACCACTAGATGTACTCAGTAAATCTATAAAAGACCAAGCCATATATCCCCATATTTCTACTCCATCTTTCATTGCTAATTGCAACTGTTGCAGATGTTTGTTTAAGAAATCTATCCTCTCTTGATCATGAATTTTTTGATCACCCGTTACTTGATCCAAGGTCCCAATACCATTTTCCGTAATCATTATCGGAATATGATATCGATCGTAAAGTTCATTTAACAGATAACGAAAACCGATTGGATCAATCTCCCAATCCCATCTGGTCTTGTCTGTATATGGATTGGCAGCCCCTTCAAAAATACCAGGTATATTATCAAATTGTGTATCGTCATCTTCACCATCATAATTAAGCTTTAATTCTTTTTTCTCGGCTTCTGCTGAGATATATTTCACAACACGGGATTGGTAATAATTAATTCCAATAAAATCTGGTTTCGCAGATTTTATTATAGCCATATCTCCTCTCTCAATGGTAGGCTCTAACCCGTTTTCTACTAGATAATTCCACACAAAAGATCTATATTCGCCTTTCATATATAGATCCATAAATAAATATGTCCTTAAATCATCTGCATGTCTGGCTGCTAAAACATCTTCTGGTTTAGATGTTGCTGGATAATTTGGAATGATACCTAGAGCTGGTCCTATCTTTGCTTCTGGCAACATTTCACGGCACAGTTTTACTGCTTTTGCATGCGCTAAAGTCATAATATGATTCATTTCATATTTCTGTTTCTCTAATGGCACGTCAGGCGCAAACTCCATTAAATACGGTAACTGAAACATATTACTTTGCTCATTAATAGTTAGCCAGTAGTTCACATCAGGAAATTGAGTAAAAAGCACCTCACAAAATTCCTCAAAATCTACAATTACTTTCCTAGAAGACCACCCACCATATTCCTCTTGTAAGCATTGCGGTAAATCAAAATGGTAAATAGTAACAATAGGTTCTATTTGATATGCTTTTAATTTATCCAAGATATGACGATAAAATGATATTCCCTCTTGATTTATCTCTCCACGACCGTTGGGTAAAATTCTTGGCCAAGCAATAGAAAAACGATAGGCCTTTAACCCAAGCTCTCTCATAAGCTCAATGTCTTCTTCCCAGTGCTGATAATGACCAGAAGCAACACTAGGATCTGCATAATTACTGTTCATATTCTTTTCGACAACCGATAATGTTTTCCCATGAGTCAGATGTTCACCTTCGATTTGATAAGCAGAGGTTGCTGCCCCCCAAAGAAAGGAATCTGGAAATCGTTTATTTATTTGCATAGACACCTTTATCACTTCCAATCGGTTTATTACTGTTCTTCTAATTTTTTTATTCTTTGATCGAATGAACGAGAGATTTGCAATAAATTCTTTGCTATATTCCATTCACTCATAACCGTCATCAAATGATCTTGTGCATGAGTAAATAACGTTGAGAAAATAATCTCTTCTCCTTTTGCCTCTTTTTGGATTGTATCTGTCTGTACAGAGTGGGCTTGAGACATATGCTTTTTCGCTTGTGCCAACGATTCTTCAGCTAATGAAAAATCAAATGTTTCTATGTGTTTTAAAGCAGCTTGAATATCTGCACGTGCATTACCTGCCCCTAATATGATTTGCATCGCGACTTCCTGTAATGCCTCTTTGTTATCTTGACTCAAATGGATCATCTCCCAAAATTGATAAATTAGGCTTACGCCTCTGCTTCTTCTGCTACTTTTTGTTTGTCATAAACCTTGACAAATGGATACCATATAATAAATGATACAATGAAGTTAACAAGTAAAAGTAGTAAGCCACTAATGTCTGTATTCACTAAATAGGTGGAAATCCCAATTGGTAAATACCATAACTGCAACACCTCTGCTGGCAATGTAATAACTCCAAATGAAAGCACCAGATAAGTGATGGCAGGCATCACAATACCATTTAACCACATCGGGATCATTAAGATTGGATTAAAGGCAACAGGAGATCCAAATACCACAGGTTCATTAATGTTAAAAATAGATGGTACAATAGTCACTCGACTAATCGCCTTCAAATGATTCGATTTTGCAATAACAAGCATGATAATTACCAATGGCAATGTGGTTCCCATACCACCAATCCAAATCCATGCCATTAACGTTTCAAACGTATGAATATTAGCAGGATTCAAGCCTTGTGCCACTTGACTTGCATTCTGTTCAATTCCTGCAATCCACATCGGAAACACAACCGGGTACAAGGCCCATGGACTGATACCAAAAGTATATAAAAACACACAAATAAAAGTAAGAATAACAAAACCAACAAAGCTTTGACCAATACTATTCAGCGGTTCAAATAGACTAAGAATCGAAGCATAAAGATCGAAACTCCCAACAATAGTAGCAAGCCATCCAGCTACTAATAAAAGGGTAATCGGTACAATTGTATCAAACCAAACAATAATAAAATCAGGTAAGGAGCTTGATTCTTTAAAAAATGAGATCTTACTAAATAAATTAAAAACAAATCCTACTAATAAACCAACGATAATAGCAACAAACATGCCATTAGCACCGAATCTTTCAAAGGAAAAAATAATTTGCCCATCTTCATTAAAGGTAGGTGAAAGTAATAATAAAAACATCGCTGCACCAGTCAATCCAGCAATTAGTTTCCGATCATTCTTCTTCAACTTTTCCATAATAAAATATGGTGCTAAAAATGAGATAAATAAACTCATTAAACCAAACGAAAAATCACTGATAGGCTGTAAATTCGGCATATTAGGTATCACATCGTTTAGGATCATAATTAAGGTAATTAATGATCCTACAAGTATTAAAGGCAAAACACCCATGATAGACTCTTGGATGGCTGATACCCAGGCATTTCGTGTGATTTTGTTCATCTTAGGGGCAAATGACCGATTCATATACTCAATTAGTTTGTTCACGCTTATCCCACCTTAATGAATTATTCTAAACCCAATTCTTTTACAATAATATCCATACCTTTCTCACCATTCAATGTGCCGTATGTCATCTGATCAATGATTTGATACGGGATATTTGTACCAGCAAGCTGATCGGCAATATCGTCTTGAATATAGCTTAGATGGGGGGCAATTAACACCATCGCAATCTTGTCCATATAATCATTTAATTCTGACTCTCCACGAGCAATTACTTCCACCTCTAAACTTTTTTTCTTAGCTGCCTTTCGAATATTCTGTGCAAGAAAACCACTTGAGGCTCCTCCACTACAAATTAATAAGATGGTTTTTTTCATTTCTAAATCCTCCTTGTTTTTGTGTATTTATATTATGACAAATAGGTGGCATGCTAACCAATATCTATCTTGCCTACCCATTGGAAATAACTTTATTTTCGAGATAGAATTGAATTGAACTATAATGAAATCAATGGTTGAAAAGGAGGGATATGGTTCATGAAAGAGAAAAATATCGAAGCACTGATTCAAATACTGAAGGAACAGCAGGACTGGCTGACTACAAATGAAATATTACATTACTTAAATATTTCTTCCCGTACATTGAGGAATTATATCCAGTATATTAATGAACAATATCGACCATCGCTTTCGATAGAATCGTCCAGTGCTGGATATCGTTTAAAAACAAACCATGAACAAGTTATCTTTCAACCGATGGATATGAATCCAAAAAACAGAGTATACTATATCCTTCAGCAATTGATTTTAGTAGAAGAGGGACTCGATATATTTGACTTGAGTGAGTATATGTTTGTAAGCGTACCGACTATTGAAAAAGACCTTATCGAATGCCGGAAACTGACCTCAGATTACAACTTAAGCATTGATCGCACTCAAGATCGTCTCTTTCTGCATGGAAAAGAAATTGACAAACGAAAAATAATGAGCTTTATTTATTATAAGGAATACAATACTACCTTTTATAACATTATTGATCTAGAAAAAATATTTGGTTATGAGCTACACACTTTTAAAGAAGAGTTATTGGAAATCGTTCAACAGCATGGCTATGATATTAACGAGTACACATTAGGTAATATTATTTATCACATTATTATATCAATTGAACGCATGCAGGATAATCAATACGTTCATCATCTAGCCTATCCATATAAAGAAACATTTATTTCCATGACCATTGTCCATGAAATTCAAGACTTAATTGAATCATACTTCCATGTTCATATGGACAAAAATGAATTATATTATTTACAAGCACTGATTAGTAGTAAAACGACTAATTTATCAAAAGATAAAGGAAATATAGTTAAAGCACCATTTTGGAATCTAATTCATGAGATCATCGTAAAAGTGAATGAAAATTACTTCATTAATTTAGAAGATGATGAATTTAAAACCAAGTTTGCTCTGCATGTTCAGAACTTGGTGATAAGAACTTCTAATCACTTTTCATCCAAAAATCCTTTAACACAGTCAATTAAAACGTCTTCTCCACTTATTTATGATTTATCTGTCTATATCAGTAATTTGATTTCAGAAAAATTAGATATAGACTTGCATGAAGATGAAATCACCTATATTGCATTACATGTAGGAAGCTGCTTAGAATTAAAACAAAAACACCATGATCAGCTTGAGGTTATACTAATTTGTCCAGCTTATAATAATTTACAATTTCAACTAAAGGAGAAAATAGAGCATTACTTTGCTAACCAGTTACGTGTGGTAAAAATAATAACGAGAGTGGATAAAGAATTAACTGACATAAAAACAGATTTTCTTATTTCTACTGTAGAAGTGCCATTACATCTGAATCTTTCGCAGGTAGTTATTAGTACTTTTTTAACCTCTGATGATGTACTTAATATACAAAAACTACTCAACAGGAAAAAGAAGGAAAAACGACAGCAACATATAAAACAAAATCTTCTGTCTCTATTTGACCGTCGTCTTTTTATGTTAAGTGATCAGACATTTAATGACGAGTTTGAAGTAATCCCTTTTATCACAGAGAAAATGGCCACGCTTCATTTAGTGAAAGACGATTTTATTGATAACGTAATAAAAAGAGAGAAGCTATCCTCTACCTCGTTCAACAATATTGTAGCCGTCCCCCATTCTATCCATATGGATGCTTTGCAAACAACTATTGCTGTACTAATTACCAAGAAACCGATCAAATGGGGGGAAGCAGATAACATTCGAATTGTCTCGTTAATTGCTATGAACAAGAATGAACGCAATATATATCGGGATATATATGACGAATACATTAAAATTCTTTCTAGCCCTTCAAATGTGAGTAAACTTGCAAATTCCAAATCCTATGAAGCATTCATTGACCAATTAATGGATTTTATTGATCAGCAGGAAACATAAAAAATAAAAGTCATGCCCTTGATGGACATGGCTTTTTCTTTTCACAAAATAGCTTTAATCTCTTTAAAAAAGGGAATACATTACCAGAACAAAAAAGGACGTTAGACATCCTATCTATATTTAATTGATTATCTATGTATAGTCCGAATAATTAGGCATTATCAACAGTTATATTTTTTATTTCAAGCAAAAATTCAATCTAAAAAGCAGGAAAATGGCAGTTCAATGGAGAAATAAATTCTACCATGTCCAATTCTGTCTTCAAAGAGAGGGGTAAACAAGATGAGTAATATATTAATGACTGGTGGTACCGGCTTAGTAGGAACAGAACTAGTAGCTCACTATTTACATCAAGGAAACCAGGTGATTGTGCTAACACGAAGCGAGCGAACGTCTGAACATCCTGGATTACGTTATGTCAATTGGCAAGAAAATGGCTGGGAGACTGCTATTCCCAACATTGATGTGGTCATTAATTTGGCAGGCGCAAGCTTGAGTGAGCGCTGGACAAAAGAGCATAAAAAGGCAATGCTGCAAAGCCGAATCGATACAACCGAACGATTATATAACTTTTTTCAAACAGAGGGGTACTCCCCAACGGTATTATTTAATGCGAGTGCGATCGGCTATTATCCACCTTCTAAATCAGCTGTTTATGATGAATCCCATGTTTACGAGGAGCCGCATGACTTCCTATCAACGATCGTTCATCAATGGGAGGCTGCCGCCAAGAAATTTGAGGCACTCGGCACCAGAGTAGTGATTGGTCGATTTGGTGTGGTCTTTTCTGAAAAAGGCGGCGCACTGGCACGCATTATCTTACCTTATAAATTATTTGCTGGTGGTCAGCTTGGCGATGGAAAGCAGTGGTTTTCTTGGATTCACCTCGATGATGTCACTCGAGCTACCGTGCACTTAATAGCAGACAAGCAAGCAGAAGGGGCCTATAACATCACCAGTCCTAATCCTATCCGACAGCGACATCTCGGTAAATTAATCGGACGAATCATGGCCAGACCGCATTACGCACCGGTTCCTGCTTCTTTATTGCGAGTCCTATTAGGCGAACAGGCCACAATTATTTTAGATGTGCAGAAGGTCTTGCCTAAGCGCTTGGATAGAGCAGGTTTTACGTTTCACTATCCAACTGCTCTCTTGGCGCTTGAAGATATTTTAGCAAAAGAAAAAGCGTAATTAGGCACTTCTCTTATTTTGATACTGCCGAGCGATTAGAAGATATACCCTGCGTTCCCGGAATGTATAACGAGACAGTCTACAAATGGCGACAAATCAACATTATCCTCTCGTTATATAAATGAATATATAACGAGCTTGAAATTCCCAAAATCCTATTGTATCAGCATTTCTCGTTATAAAATAGTGTTTTTCTCGGGAATCCAGGATATACAGCTGGTTCATCGATTACCTTATACCCTCTGCAAGACTTTACAGAAGAAGAACGTGCCGATATGATAGAAAGGGATGGATTACAATTCAGCCATACGATGGAAACCCAGATTCGCGAACAATTGCAGACTGGGGTTTTGTTAAAGTGGAAGAGTATATCCTCTCTCCCGCCATTTCAAGCAAGTTTGGCCATTAAGCAATCATAAGAAAGGTGAGAAAATGAAACTACGCACACTAGAAGAAAAGGACCTACCATTTATTCATGAATTGAACAACGAACACGCGATTATGACCTACTGGTTTCGAGAGCCATATGAATCCCTCACTAAACTAAAGCATCTCTTTCAAAAGCATTTTCTAGATGAATCCGAAAGAAGATTTGTGATAGAGGATGGTGAGGATTTAGTCGGGATCGTGGAATTAGTAGCGATTAACCATATTCATCGTAATTGTGAGATTCAAATCATCATCAAACCAGAGTTTGGCGGCAAAGGTTATGCCAAGTTCGCCTTTCATCAGGCCGTGGATTATGCCTTCCATATCCTAAACATGTACAAGGTCTTTCTCTTTGTCGACACAACCAATGAAAAGGCCGTTCATATCTACAAAAAACAAGGATTTATTTTGGAAGGTACGTTAAAAGAACACTTTTATACCAATGGCGCGTATAAAGATGCTTATATTATGTCCATCTTTAAACGGGATTGGCTGGCAGATCATACATAAAGACTAACGTATGGTCCCCCTCAACGGATCAAGTTGGTTTCCCAATCCACCGCACTTTGCAGTGGATTGGAAATGCTTAAGATCCTTTCCCATTTTTATCTCCCTCTCATACTTTTCATATCCTGCTCTTTCATTCGTTTTTTCTCATTTTCTCGTATAATCGTTGTATAATGACCTTAATCAAGGCAGTGAGATAGGTATCTATCAGCTACTCAAAAGGAAGGTGCAACCTATGAATAAACAACTAATCTACTATGGAAATCTATGTATCGATCATTGTTCGGTATACCTTGCAACCACAGACGAAGGAGTATGTTTTGTCGGTATCCCTAATCATGGCATTGGAGAAGTGCAGGATTGGGTAGAAAAAAAGAAACCCGACTCCTCATTAATCGAGGATCAGAACAAAATCAGGCCTTACAGCGATCAGTTAGTCGAATTTATCCATGGGAAACGGCAATCCTTCAACCTGCCACTGGATATCACGGGCACACCTTTTCAAAGGGCCGTCTGGAAAGAACTCAGCCGTATCCCCTATGGTCAAGTGTTGACTTATACAGATATCGCTGAGCAAATTGGAAATCCTCAAGCCGTACGAGCGGTTGGTGCGGCAATTGGAGCAAATCCACTGATGTTTTTTATTCCCTGTCATCGTGTTTTGAGTAAAAAGGGGGATTTGACAGGCTTTCGTGGCGGTTTAGCGTTGAAAGAATCTTTATTAGCACTTGAAAGCGAGGGAAAGTGTTAGCAGATGTTTCATCATTCTATAAAATCAGGCTCAACCAAGGCATTTTTCTGGAAAATATGTTGAAATAAATGGTATTATTACGATATACCGTTTATCAGAAAAATATGAATATTTATACTTTCACATCCTAATGATTTTATAGAAAAAGGTGAAAACGATGTATTATTCCTTTGAGGTACCCTTTTATAAAAGATTCAGTGATAAGAAGTTTTATTACAATAGTAAGGGGGAAACGGTTGGAGCGATCCAGCGGTTTTACCAGAGTTCCTTCCAAAAACTCTCCACCGTCTTGATTGATGGCCTGTTCTTACATATCTCCAGCGAAGATACGCAAGGAGAGTCTAAAGTCGTGGCTGAACACCATCATTACACCTTACGACACAAGTGGGATGTCCATTATAATCAAAAGACTTTTCTTTTAGAGGATAAAACAAAGGTCAAGAGTCATCCCATCTTTCATTTTCACTATAATGACAAAGAGTATGTGATCACAAAGAAATTTGCCAATAAGTTTATTCATATACAAGAGTCAGACAGCAATCAATTAGCTGCTGAATGGAAATTTTTAAACTTCAAACTTCCTCGAAAAGCGCGAATAGAAATCATGAGCCAGGACTTGGACATTCATTTGGTGATGTGTGTGTTTCTTATTTTGGTTTCTATTTATTAAGGATGTCACTTAAAGAAAGCCATGCAAAACAAACATGTGGATTTCCACGTTTTTATTTCGACATGGCTTTCTTTAATGAAAATGCTTTAAAAAACTCGCCTTCAATCATCACCTTCATCTGGACTACTCGCTCTCTTTGTTACCTCCTGCCTGTGCATTCCCGTTTTCATTCTTATAGGGGTTTAGATGTTTATCTTTTGTTACAAGGGTTTCGCCAAATAAATCATAGCTCAAATACTCATCGTACCGTCCTACCACTTCAGCGAGTTTCTTTTCATAAATAACCTCTTTCATTGGGTGAAGATCGCTTGGATGCCGATGATCAGCGTCGATATATGCCTTGATATATTTTCTTAATTCCCCTATTTCATATTTCTCCATTTCTTCCTTGGTGAACTCACCTTCATATTTCTTTCGTTCCATTTCAATATTCCAGGCTCTTTCTCGCTCCATAAATTGAATCAGTTCATTTTCTACAACCCCACGCACTTTGAAATTTTCTGCGAATAACTCATTTGGTGTGACTTCTAATGTTTGCATAATCTTCTCTAACGTTTGGAACGTAGGATGGTTTACCCCTCGTTCTATCTTCGAAAGGTTTTGTAGATTAATACCAATTTTGTTTGCCAGTTCTTGCTGCGTCCAGCCTTTATACTTTCTAATTTTTTTCAAATTCTGACCTATGTAACTTGAGCTCATTTCTATACACCTCCACATGTTAATCGCACAAGGATTATTATTCACTAGTAAATCCAAAAACAACCTTGACAATTACCTCTATAGCGATTATGATTAAATGAATCCAAAATAACCTTTATAGATTTAATATATATATTATAACCTATTATTTTTGATTTAAAAATCATTCTTTAACGATTAATTGACAAAATTTTTTCTAGCTTTACGTGTTTGTTATTCATATAGTATCACAGCATACTTTTAACCGATTGACGTAATCGATAAACAATAGAAAAAGAGGAGGAGCAGAATGGAGCAGTTGGAAATAGAAATAAACCGAAAGTTATTTTTTACAGAAATGGAGGTAAAGCTCGTTGATGCCACTTTTAGTCTAATGGTGGATAGGGAAAGAGTGATTGATGATGTCATTTCTACCCTCATTGAACTGATCGAATTGTTCTATGTGGAACAGCAAATAATTATGAAATCGCTTCATGAGGTAGTGCATGAAACGAATGAATAGTCTGGCCCATCTACGATCTCAGAAAGTGTCTAAAAACGTCATCCCTCTCCTAGATAGGCACTTTCTGATATGGTCCTGCTCGCTAATTTTTCGTCTTTATTCCATAAGTCAGTATCAGCTTCGTACCTGATGAATTACTATCAATGGAGAGATCAATCCCCAGTAATTTCGGTACTTCATGAATGATATTTAAACCTTTTCGATCCGATTGCTGCAGCTTCTGGTCAGGATTAAAACCGATACCATCATCACGAATAATCAATCGCTGTTCTTGTTCATCCGCTACTCCTTCGATGGTTAAATGACTGGCTTCAGAATGATAGAGCACATTTTGCAAAATATTATCAATCAATCGCTCAAACCATACCTTATCCAGTTCCCAAGTCATATCAGCTGTTACCTGCAACTGCCAGCTTATCCCTTTGTGCTTAAGCGCATTCTGCCATTTGTCCACCATTTCATTCATACACTCTTCCAAATCAATCAGCGTTAAGTGAGTCATAATCGCCTCCGTGTTTATATCATTTTTATGATAAATCCGGTCACTAAGCGTGGCGATAATATTCGCATTTTTATTAATTTCTTGAATGGCTTCTTCTTTGTTCTGTTGGGTTTGTAAGTAATATAAATTAATTTTGATAATCGATAATGGTGTCTTAATATCATGCGACAGTTGATCGAGATATTTTTTTCTAAATTCTTCTGATTCCTCATATTTGCTTTGATTATACTGTAATTGATCAATGAGTATATTGATCGATTCACTTAAATACTGCATATCCTTATATTTTAGATCTGCCGTATTCACAGGATCTGGATAGTTCTGATCCTTGGCAATATCTCGAATCAAATTGGAAAGATGGGTAATCTCCGATGATATATTGACGATAATTCTAGAAAGATAAAACACATATAATAATATCATCGTGGAAAATAACATTAACACATAAAAATAGTTATCTTCCGCCTTAAATGGCGTGTCCGTGCCGTTGAAATAATTTTGGAGGAGATGGGTTCCCAGCACGATATAGTTAGACAACATCAAGGCAAATGGAAAGAATAAGATCGATAGAAACGTGAAAAACAAAATTTTCTTATTCATCTATCTCGTTCCTCTGGATTTACCATCTTGTACCCATAGCCATAAATCGTTTGAATTAGCCGACCTTCCGCATCTATTTTTTGCCGTAAACTGTTCATATAAACACTCAGACTATTTGCTTGACTGCCAGCTCCATCCGTTCCCCAGATATGATGAATAATCTGTTCTCTAGATAGGCTAAGGTGGATGTTGTCACACAGATAAAAAAACAGCTTACTTTCTGTTTTGCTTAGTGGGATTTCCATCCATGGATCACAGTGAAAAATAGTTTGGGTGCGTGTGTCCACTGCTATTTGATCCAAGTACATGATCTTTCCATATCTATCTCGCAATACATTTTTGAGCCTTGCGATTAGCTCCAGCGGTTCAAAAGGTTTGGGGATAAAATCATCGCCAAGTTCAAGCCCCTTGATTTTATCGTCAATTTGGCTATGTGCCGTAAGAAAAACAACCGGCTTCTCAGGATACATTGTTTTGATTCGTTTACAGATCTCGTAGCCACTATCAAATGGAATTTCAATATCCAATAAAAAGATATCGAGCTCATCAAAGATTGCATCATCAAATCGATTATCTGTTTTTACAACCACCTTTTGAAAATACTCACCTAAAAATACATCTAAGAAACGGGAGATATCTAGATCATCTTCCAGCACAAAAATATCGAGCTTTTTAAGTATGTCTTCCATCTATGGATCACCTGTCTTTTTTGTCATCATTAAACGAGCAAATAATCGCCCTTTATTTATAAATTCTTTCGATATACCAACTTGACATTTAACAGCAGCATACCAATCATTAATACCATCAACAGCCCTATCCCTATTATAGTGGATGAGACGACATTCTCGTAATAATACGTAGGATCAATCATCACCAAGCCCAGCCTGTAGCCAAATGCAGGCGGAATCAGATAAGAAAAAGGGGCAGCCATAAAAATCATGGACAGCAAAGAAACCCCTATGCCTATTGAGATACTTGCCACCAGATGCTGCGTCCATTGAATAATCACGGCAAATCCCAACAAAATGGTGAGCACAACAATAACATTCAAAACCGTATAGGAAGACGTCAGCAACCACATATTGCCCCAATCACCATCTACTATCGCATAAAATAATAAGAGAATAACCAACTGCAGCAAATAAATGGCGAATATCATTAAACCAGCTACCGCTATTTTTGAAAAGAGCAGTTTAACTCGTGATTCAGGATACGTGATCCAATCAAGATAGGTTTTGTTTTTGTACTCGATATAAAACACATACGAAATCAGCACACTCATAATAATTGGCAATAGCATAAAATACTGATTGTAGTAAGTAAAGTAAAAACCATTTTGCAGACTGGTATCTCCATTATTGAAGAAAAAATTAGCCAAATTCATCAATAAGGGGAGCAGACTGAGAGCGACAATAACTAAGGTTACTTTTTCACTTTTCATTTTGATCCATTCATTCTTTATCAGCTTCATCATTTGGATTCACCTCCACTAGGTCAGATGACATCAGTCGAATATATACATCTTCCAAGGTTAATTTCTCGGTATTTTCATAGGTACCTTCATCGTTAGCTGTCATACGATGGTACGCAGCTTTATTTAGCAGAAAATATTGACGGTTCTTTTTATCTGCTAAGATGGTCATTTCGTTTGCGATAGCATTTGACTGGGATGGAACCGGACCATAGATATATTCCTTATCGCTATTTTCCAATTCTAAGATTTTTTCACCTTGTCGCATAAATATGAGTGTATCCGCAACCAAAGCGACTTCATTTAAATGATGACTCGATATTAGAATAATTCTCGATTCGGTTTTAATCTCTTGTTCGATCAACTGCCGTAATTCCTTCATTCCCATTGGATCTAAGCCATTAGTCGGCTCATCCAATAACAATAAATCTGGATCCCCCATTAATGCCTTGGCCACGCCAAGACGCTGTTTCATTCCCATTGATAATTCCTTGAATTTCTTCGTTTGGGCATTTACTAGGTCGACCATTTCTAATAAGTCATCGATTCCAGCCTCACTAGCAGTTATCTTCAGATAAGAAGCGTGGAGTTGTAGATTCTCCTCACAAGTAAGCTGAGGATAAAAGGCTGGATATTCAATTAATTTTCCAATTTTCAGCTGATCTACTTCTGGTAAAATATCGCCTTGGTAATCAATGGTGTTTAATAATGCCTTAAATAACGTGGTCTTTCCTACCCCGTTTGGGCCTAATAATCCATATATTTTTCCTTTTTCTAATTCAAGATCAATCCCTTTTAGGATCCTGGTCTCCCCTGTTTGGTAACGCACATTCCGTAATTCCATCCCTTATCTTCCTCCTACATTAAAAATGATTAAAAATGCCACAATGCTGACTATATAAACCACAAACATCCATAAGGCGGGTCGAAAGTTGCTGTCTTTCCATCCATTTCTAACCAGCTCTACAATAAACAAAGATGCCGCCAATAAAAAAGATAGAATCGACACCATAATCAGTAATTTCTCCATGATATGCACGCCTCCTATGAATTTGGATAAGTACACTGTAATCGATAATTATTAAAAAACATTTAATGTTTGCTAGGAGATCGAAAAAAATATAGTAGATGCATTATCTAAAAACACTAGAAAAAAAGAATGATGTATGACATAATAACAGCAGGAACGAACGAATGTTTCTATTGGAAACTTCCCAACTGATATCGTTCTAAAGAAAGGCGATGAATTGAAAATGACAGTTCGATTAATTCTAGCTGAAAAACCATCCGTCGCAAAAAACATTGCCGACGCGCTAAACATTAAAACAAAAAAAGATGGCTATTTTGAAGGAATGAACTATTGTATCACTTGGGCATTTGGTCATCTTGTTGAGCTTTATGATGCCAAAGATTACGATGGGAAGATGCGCCATTGGAAAATGGATTACTTTCCTTTTATTCCTGCTGCCTTTAAATATAAAGTGAAAAGTAATCCAAGAAATCGAGCAAAAACAGATGGCGGTGCTGCCAAACAATTAAAAATCATCCAGTCTTTAATGAGGAGAAGCGATGTGGAGGCGATTATTTCCGCATGTGATGATGACCGCGAAGGACAACTGATTGCAGACAGCATTATCTATCGCGGTGGAACAAAACCAAAAGCAAACGTGTACCGCCTGCTTTTGAATGAATGGACAGAAAAGGAAGTGCTTCGAGGTTTGGAAAATCTCCAATCGAACGCTTCGATGCAGCCACTCCGCGATGCCGGAATCAGCAGACAATGGGCCGATTGGGTGATTGGTATTAATCTGACATCTGTTGCCACTTTAAAGTATCAACAAGGGAAATCCGGTGCGTTAAATATCGGCAGGGTCCTCCTCCCCACCTTAAAAATCATTTATGATCGCGATCAAGAGATAGAGAATTTCAAACCAGAAGATTATTTTAAACTGGCGGCAACGTTTCAGACCGTGAATAACCACGAATATGAAGGAATATATCGCGAAAACAAAACGGAGAAGTTTAAGAAAAAAGAATTATTAGAGCCGATTAACGAAGCTATTGCAGACAAACCAGCCATTATTACAGATAAACAAGTCGAGAAGAAAAAGGAATTCCCGCCTTTTTTATTCAACCTATCTAATCTGCAAGGGTATATCACCAATAAATATAAGGGCTGGACATCGGATAAAGTCTTAAAGACAGCGCAGTCCCTTTACGAGAAAAAATGGATCACTTATCCACGTACATCCAGTATGGCATTGGAAGAAAGCCTAGTTGGAAAAACAGCCCATGTATTAAAGGTACATTCGGAAGACCTTCCTTATAAAGAAGAGGTTCATTTTAGCAAAACCAAGCGAGTTTTTAACAATGCAAAAGTAGAAAGTCATAGCGCCATCATCCCCACTTACCTAAAACCAAAACGCCTGACAGCAGATGAAGGCATCGTATATACCGCTATTAAGAATCGATTTATTATGCAATTTATGCCGGTAGCAGAATATGAAGAGACCAAACTGATTACCAAAGTACTAGACACGGACCTACCTGGTCGTTTTCATTCCAAAGGTAAGGTGCAGTTGGTTGAAGGCTGGAAGAAAGTAGAGAACATCCAATCAAAAGATGCCTTCCTGCCTTCTGTGAACAAAGAAGAACGCGTTCAAATCATAGGGTCTGACGTTACTTCCCATGTCACCAAACCGCCCAAGCATCATACAGAAAGAACCTTGCTTCGCGTGATGGAAAGCTGTGGAAAAGACTATCAAGAGGATGAAAATGAAGAGTTGTTGGGGAGTATTTTAAATGGATTCAGTATTGGGACGGCGGCAACTAGAGCCGAAACGATTAAAAAACTAAAAGATATCGGTTATATCACAACGGATAAGAAGTATCTACTGTGCACAGAGCTTGGCAAACGACTTGTTGACACTTTCCCTGTCAAAAACCTATTCGATTTAGCATTTACCGGACGCCTTGAAAAAGCCTTATCCGATATCGAAAAAGGGAAAGCAAGCAAACAAGCATTTCTCCGTCTCGTCTTTCAGTTCACAACGGAGTCCGTGGCGACAATTAAACAAGATCAGGACGTAGTCATTCACCAGGCAGCCTCCAAACGAGCGACCAATGAGGTATTAGGTACCTGTCCTCAATGCGGTGGCAAGGTGAAAGACGGTTATAAAGCCTTTAGCTGCAGCAATTGGAAGAAGGGATGTAATTTTGCGATTTGGAAGAATGATAAATACTTAGCAGCGATGCGCAAGAAGCCAACAAAGACCATGGTGAAAACATTATTGAAGGAGAAGAAAGCATTCGTGAAGGGGCTAACCAGTAAAAACGGGAAGAAATTCAATGCCTATTTAAGCTATGAAAAGAACGAGGAAAAAGATTATTATAGCTGGAAGATGGAATTTTTAAAGTGATCAATTGTCACTTAAAAATTGATCATATGTTCATTAGAAATGATGGGAGGTTAAAGGGGTGAAGAGCATATGGAATAGCATTAAAAAAATCCTCACCAGTAAATGGGCAGACTTCTTTTTTGTCATCGCTTTTTTTGGTTTATTTTTCATTCTATATGACCATACCATTTTGAAAGGAAATATGGACTTTCTTGGCGGAACATTATTCATCCTTTTTCCTATCTTAATATTCATGAATGGATACAGCATGATTAAAAAATGGAAAAACAAAGAATAGTGGTAGAGGCTGATTCTTATCTGTTTATCCTTAAGAAGAACCTCTGTCAAATGGACAAAGGTTCTCTAGCAATCAAGGGACTTACTCCTTTACCACCAATCCCATTAATGAAGCAAGCTGCACCGCCTGGTGTGTTGATACCTTACAGCCGTTTAAATCTTCAATGGAAACCGTTAATGTGTCAAAACGAGATGTACTAATATCGACCCCTTTTAAGGCCGTTTGTTCAAAGCTTGTCCCACTCAAATCACATAAATCAAACCCAACACCTTTAAACTTACAATCATAAAAATCAGTTTGCTGGAGAACCGCTTCTTTAAACAGGACCTTTTCCAGCTTGGAGTTGCCAAACATCGCCATGTTCACAATCGAATCGTTGAAAGTCACATTGCCGATGGACGATTCGGAAAAGTCGGTCCCAAGTAATTTACAGTTATGAAACTCGACGCGATGAATGGAAGATTCGCGCAGATTAGCATTCGATAGATCACAATTTTCAAAGCGAACATCCGTTAATTGGATTTTGCCAAAGTCCGTATGATTAAACTGACTGTTTTTAATAATAGCATGATAGATTCGCGGTCTCTCTAATATTTCATTGGTAAACTCGGAATCTGTCACAAAAGCCATTTCTAATTCAGGATCTTCCTCGTAGAAAATATCGGTAAAATGGCTTGGTGTTAATGCTTCCGATATTTTTGGAGCAGTAATTTTCACACTATCCCTTCTTTCCTTTATCCATTGAGGTCGTCTAGAACAAATACATTTCCTTGCGATCATAGTAACATTCAGAAAGCTGCGCATCCTTAAAGATCTTGTACATGTCCAGAAACCCATCTGCCAATATGTAATTCTCTAATTCATGGGGATCAATCCAGAATACTTCCCCTTCGTCTGAACTGGTCACGTCCCCAGTAAATCTTGTCGTATGATAAAACAATACCACATATCGCTCATCTGCCTCTGTTTGAAACTGTTTACTGCCACATAATACCGGCTGACTTATCCGCAATCCTGTTTCTTCCTCGACCTCGCGGATAACGGCATCGTGAAAAGATTCTTCTTTTTCAATATGACCGCCCGGAAAGGTTAAGCCTGGCCAATTCGGATTGACGCGATCTTGCACGAGAATCTGTCCTTTTTCGTTCTCGATCAGACACATATTCGTAAAGATTGCTAATTCTGCACGTCCCATTTCCCTTCCCCCACTCCATCCCTTTTATACTATCCATATTATAACAAACATTTGCTAGCCAAACATCCTCTTTTACTTCCCAGTTTCTGCAAAAGTCTCTATTCTTGCACCTATTTGATCCCTAACCCTTTGGAATACGGACCATTCTTGTCCTGCCGGATCATCAAAGCCCCAATGTTCCTTTTTTACATGGGCAGGTATGTGGGGGCAGTTCTGATCGGCATCACTGCATAAAGTGACAACAAGCGTAGCCTGATTCAAGATATCGGCATCGATGACATCCGAGGTATGCTGCGAGATATCAATATCCACTTCCTGCATAGCTTGAATGGCAAGCGGGTTGACACCATGTGCTCTAATCCCTGCAGAGTATACCTCCCATTCGTCTCCCAATATACGTCTAGCCCATCCTTCTGCCATTTGACTGCGACAAGCATTTCCGGTGCAAATAAAATAGATAATATTCTTCTTCATTTCCCTTCTCCTCCTAAAATAATAATAACGTTAGATACAAACCAAACAAGGTAAATACCAATACCGGTATCGTAATCACAATCCCCGTTTTAAAATACGTCCCCCATGAAATTTTCATCCCTTTTTGTGTCAATACGTGCAGCCACAGCAAGGTTGCTAAGGAACCAATCGGTGTAATTTTCGGCCCTAAATCGGAACCAATAATGTTGGCGTAAATCAACCCTTCTTTCACGGCAGCCGTTACAGCCGCTTGATCGATGGCGATCGCATCAATTAAGACGGTGGGCATGTTGTTCATTACCGAACTTAGAAATGCAGCGATAAACCCCATCCCTATCACACTTGCAAATAATCCTTGTTCACCCAATGTCGTTAACACATCTGCCAACATCGTCGTAATTCCCGCATTCTTCAACCCGAATACGACGATATACATGCCAAGTGAAAACACCACAATATTCCACGGGGCACCTTTTATTACTTTTCGTGTATGAACGGCATTTGATTTTCTGGCTAATAGCAGAAAGATGATTGCAACGACACCTGCTATAAACGATACGGGAATGGCAATAAACTCACTCATTAAATAGCCCATCAATAAAATAGCCAACACGCCCCACGCATAAACAAATAATCGCTGGTCCTTAATCGCCATTGCCGGAGATTCCAGCTGTTTCTCATCAAATTGCTTGGGGATGGCCTTCCGGAAATAGATCCATAGTACAACAATACTAGCTAATAATGAAAAAATATTAGGAATGATCATCCGCAAAAAATAGGAAAGAAAATCAATTCCAAAGTAGTCGGCTGATACAATATTAACCAAATTACTGACGATCAGCGGCAAGGAAGTCGTATCCGCAATAAAACCACTAGCAATCACAAACGGAAAGATTGCCCGCTGGTCAAATTGCAAATTGCGGACCATCGCCAGTACAATCGGGGTCAGGATCAAGGCTGCACCATCATTAGCAAAAAAAGCCGCCACGATCGCACCTAGTAAGGAGATATAGATAAACATTCGCACGCCATGCCCCTTTGAGATATGAACCATATGGCGGGCAGACCATTCAAAAAAACCAATCTCATCTAATATCAAGGAAATGATGATCACCGCAACAAACGTAAGCGTGGCATTCCAGACAATCCCCGTCACTTCTACCACATCAGCAAAGGAAACGACACCAGTAATAACGGCTAATACAGCACCTACTGCTGCCGTTATGCCTATATCTAATCCTTTTGGCTGCCAAATAACAAAGATTAAGGTGAGCAAAAAGAGAATGATAGCTAGGAGGGTCATGTTTCACACGTACCTTTCTCCAATTGATCACACACGCATGGGCTAGTAGCTGCGCCAATCGAGGATAATTGACTCGTTATTTCTTCCAACCTCTCTTTATTCAATCGGTACATGGTTTTTGTCCCGTTTTTCCTTGATTGGACTAATTGGTATCTGGCTAACACTTTCATATGATGACTCAAAGTAGGCTGTGAAAAATGGAAGTGTGCTAATAAATCACAGGCACATAATTCATCGCACGATAATAGATCAAGAATTTCTAATCGACTTGGATCCGCTAATATTTTCAAATAATCGGAAAGCTGTTGGTACATCAAAGGTCACCTGCTTCTAAAGCTATTTTTGGTGCAATCATCCGCGATATCCTCTTTCTCAGTGAGAAGTCGAACATCATGTTACTTCTCATTATATATAGATTATCATCTATATATATATTTGTCTATATAATAAAATGCAAAGATATAATCGTCTTCTGGAAACTATTGCTGTACTTTTCATGATCGATTTTATGATTGATTTTTTTATAGGAAAGAGTATGATTATACGTTGCAGGGAAAAAATATACCAGACGAAGGAGGTGGAGGCCAAATGGAAAATATTCATTTAAAAAAGGTAGGAGCAGCAGACTTGGGAGAAGTGACACTTTTGGTTGGTGATCCAGCTCGAGTTGAACTCATTTCTAGTCAATGGGATACGCATCAACTTGTCTCCGAAAATCGAGAATTCATTTTGGTTACAGGGACTTGGAAAGGCACAACGGTTTCTATCTGTTCCACCGGGATTGGCGTCGGCTCTACGGAAATAGCGATCATCGAATTGATTCGCAGCGGAGCAAAAAAACTCGTTCGATTAGGTGGATGTGGTGCGTGGAACGACCGCTTATCAGCAGGTGACTTACTCTTCAATCATGCCATGGTTCGAGATCCAGGTATGCTCCACCAATATGTGAGTGATACATATCCAGCTGCAGCTGACCCAGACTTGTTGGCACAAATCAAATTACAGGCAGAAAATAGCGGATTTCGCGTCCATACCGGTATTGGCATGACTACGCAAAGTTATTATTTAGGTCAATCTCGCGAGCACGGCATTAGCAATGGCCCACAGCCAAATAAAAACTGGATGGATTATTGGAAAGAGCGGCATGTGCTAAACGCTGAAATGGAATCCGCGGTGCTGTTTACATTAGCGTCACTTTATCAAATTCCCGCAGCCAATTGTCTCGTCGTGCATGTCAATCGGCTTAACGAACAATGGGTTTCCGATCAAGACTATCAAGCAATGCATCAACAAGCAGCGAAATTAGTGTTAGACGCTTGTGTCAAAATCAAATAAAGGTAAAGGTGTGTTAAGGTTGGAACAAGTTTCAAATAAAAAAAGCTACCAAAAAAAGATATTAGCATCTTCCATGCTTGGTTTGGGATTAGAAGGCATGGATATCATGTTTCTCTCTTTTGTTTTAAGCTCTATTATCACTGAATTTGGGATTTCGTCGGCAGCAGGTGGATCGATTGCTTCCATCACCAATATCGGTATGCTGGTTGGTGGGGTCACCTTTGGAATCCTTGCTGATAAATATGGAAGAATCCGTATATTCACTTATACCATATTCCTATTTTCCATTGCTACCGCTCTGATGGCCTTTGCAGATAATATTTATATGATCTATCTGCTGCGCTTTTTGGCAGGAGTCGGCGGTGGCGGCGAATTTGGCATTGGTATGGCGCTTGTAGCGGAAGTTTTTTCTAAAGAGCGACGTGGCCGAATGACATCATGGGTTACGATCGGCGGGCAAATGGGTGCTGTGGCCGCTGCCATTTTAGCAGCTATTATCATTCCCCTATTTGGCTGGAGAGCCTTGTTTATTGTTGGGATACTACCGGTCCTTTTAATCTTTTATGTACGCAGAAACTTAGGGGAAACCGAGGAATGGAAACAAGCACAAACGAAAATTAAACAAGGGGAAAAGAAAGGGAGCTCTCTTGCCAAACTATTTAGTTCTCCTAAAGTAGCGTACACAACGATAGCGCTGACGATTATGTCTACCGTACAAGTCGCTGGCTACTTTGGCTTAATGAACTGGCTTCCGTCTATCTTACAAGACCAGCTTGGTTTGAGTGTTTCCGGATCGTCCCTTTGGATGATCAGTACCATCATCGGGATGTGTGCTGGCATGCTGTTGTTTGGGCAGATACTAGATAGGTTTGGGGCGAAAACCTCGTACGGTATTTTTCTCGTTGCATCAGCTGCCTCCGTTTTTCTATATGTCTTTGCCCAAAGCGCCATTGCAATATTAATTGGCGGGGCGATTGTTGGTTTTTTCGCCAATGGAATGAATGCAGGTTATGGCGCCTTAATTAGCAGCTTTTATGCGGCTGAAGTGAGAAGTACCGCCAATAACACCATTTTTAATACCGGCAGGGCATTAGGTGGTTTATCCCCGATTGCGATCGGTTTTTTCTTGGATAAATACGGAATTACAGCGGCGATGTCCTTTTTAGCCGTTCTATATCTGATTTCTCTTGTGATTATCCTGACCTTACAAGGCATTCCCTTAAAGGGGAATCGAAATAAGGAAAAAAGGGAATTTTAGTGTACGATAAAATGGGAGAGTGACCACTCGCGTCACTCTCCCACCATACGGTTACCCTTTAAAAGCTTGACGATACACCTCTGCCAGTTCTGTTACTAACGGCAGCTTAGGATTTGCTGTTGTACATTGATCCTCAAAGGCACGGTCCGCAAGATAATCTACCTTTTTATCGAATTCTTTTTTATCGACTCCGTTTTCGGCAATGCTCATTGGAATATCCAATTCGTGAGCTAGCTGGTAGATGGCCTGCACTAAGCTCTCTACGCCTTGTTCCGTTGTTGCTGCTGGCAACCCTAACACTCTTGCAATCTCTGCATAGCGTTTGTCTGCGATAAAGTGCTCATATTTAGGGAATGACACAAATTTCGTTGGTTTCTTGGCATTATAGCGAATCACATGCGGCAAGAGAATGGCATTGGCACGTCCGTGTGCGATATGATACTCTGCCCCCAATTTATGAGCAAGACTATGGTTAATGCCTAGAAATGCATTGGCAAACGCCATCCCCGCAATCGCAGAAGCATTGTGCATTTTTTCTCTTGCTAAGGCATTGTTACCATCACGATAAGCTTGTGGTAAATATTCAAATACCAGTTGAATCGCTTTGATCGCCAGTCCATCGGTATAATCATTTGCCATATTAGATACATAAGACTCAATCGCATGGGTTAGTACGTCCATTCCTGTGTCGGCTGTGATCGTTTTTGGCATGGTCATGACAAATTGTGGATCAATAATCGCTACATCAGGTGTTAACTCATACTCTGCTAATGGATATTTGATATTGTTTTCTTTATCTGTAATAACAGAGAAAGAGGTCACTTCAGAACCCGTACCAGATGTTGTCGGAATCGCTACAAATTGCGCTTGCTTACCTAGTTTTGGATATTTATAGACTCGTTTACGAATATCCAAAAACTTTTGCTTTAGTCCATTAAAATCGGTGTCTGGGTATTCATGGAATAACCACATTCCTTTAGCGGCGTCCATCGCTGAACCTCCACCAAGGGAAATAATCACATCAGGCTGGAAGGCATCCATGGCTGCTGCCCCTCGCATGACGGTATCCTTTGATGGATCTGCCTCCACGTCAGAGAAAATCTCACAATGTACGTAATCCGGACGTCGACGCAAGTAATAAAGAACCTTGTCTACATAACCTAGTTGGACCATCATTGGATCGGTGACAATAAACGCTTTTGAAATATCAGGCATTTTCGCTAAATATTGCACGGCATTTTTTTCAAAATAGATTTTCGGTGGCACTTTAAACCATTGCATATTGACATTCCTTCTCGCCATTTTTTTTACGTTAATTAAGTGAGTTGCCCCTACATTCGTAGATACAGAGTTGCCGCCATAAGAACCACATCCAAGTGTAAGAGATGGCATATAAGCATTATAAATATCCCCGATCGCACCTTGAGAAGATGGTGCATTGACAATGATACGACCCGCTTTCATTCTTCTTCCAAAGGCATTCAAAACGGCTTGATCGTCGGAATGGATAACGGCAGAGTGACCTAAACCGCCAAATTCCAGCATTTCTTCTGCACGCTGTAGCCCTTCCTCGGTACTGTTTACTTTATAGGCAGCCAACACAGGACTCAATTTCTCACGAGAAAGCGGATGGTCTGGACCTACACCAGTTAGTTCCGCGACGAGGATCTTGGTATCCTCAGGCACCTTCACCCCAGCCAGTTCGGCAATTTTTGCTGCCTTCATACCGACAATCGAAGGATTAACGGCACAAGCGTCTACATTGATCACCAGTTTTTCCACTTTTGACTTTTCTTCTGGTGTTAGGAAATAGACATTGTTATCGATCATTTCCTGTTTTACTTGTTGATAGATAGCCTTATCCACTATCATTGCTTGCTCTGAGGCACAAACCATTCCATTATCAAAGGTTTTGGATAAAATCAGATCATTCACGGCCCGTTTGACATTAACCGATTTTTCGATATAGCAAGGCACATTACCTGCACCCACTCCTAATGCTGGTTTTCCAGAACTGTATGCTGATTTAACCATGCCAGGACCGCCTGTAGCCAAAATGGTTGCTACGCCGTCATGCTTCATTAATCCCTGTGTCGCATCAATCGATGGCTTCTCCACCCACTGAATGCAATTTCTTGGCGCCCCAGCCTTTACGGCTGCCTCATGCACGATTCTAGCTGCTTCCGAGCTGCATTTTTGTGCGGATGGATGAAAAGCAAAGATAATCGGATTTCCTGTTTTAATGGCAATTAATGATTTGAATAAGGTGGTAGAAGTTGGATTGGTTACCGGCGTTACCCCAGCAATTACCCCTATTGGCTCTGCAATTTCCACCATACCTTCTTGTTCATTCTCGCTTATCACTCCAATCGTTTTATCATACTTGATATTGTGATAGACATATTCCGTTGCAAAAATATTCTTGATGATTTTGTCCTCATAGACACCACGTCCTGTTTCTTCTACGGCTAATTTGGCTAGCTGCATGTGCTGGTCCAATCCTGCAAGCGCCATTTCTTTCACAATATAGTCCACTTGTTCTTGATCTAACTGCCTCATTCCTGCTAGTGCTGTCTGTGCGTTTTTCACCAGTTTGTCAATGCTTTCTTCCACGGTTACTGCCTGTTTTTCCTTCTCTTTGGTAATCATCGTATTTCCTCCTTGAAAAAAGATTGTGAAATAATGAGCATAAACTTTCAAAAAATAAAATGCTAGCCAATGACTGGGTGACGGGGTACTTTGACAAAAGATACATCCTTAATGACACGTGTGTTAGGCTTTATCACCACCGTGTAATTTTTGGTCCAAATATAATGTGGTATATCATCGTTTTCATCCAAACACATGGCCTCGAATACGTCGCCGATTTGCTGTTCAAAATTTTCCTGCGTGTATAATTCGGCATCGGTACTAAATTCTTTCCACTCATTCAGAATCATATTGGATCACCCCTTTATATTTCTTGATTTCATCATAACACGTTTTTTTCGGTTTGCGAGCCTCGTTTTGTTACAAGTTTGTGAAATGTTTCACAAATAGAAAGCGTTTTATTTTTGAAAACAAGAATGGGATGAGTCGAACCCATCCCATTAATCTTCTCCAATTTTCTTATCTTGTTTTTTCGGTAATCTACCGGCTCGCTTGGCAGACTCCCTCAGTAAAAACTCGACATGGCTGTTGACACTGCGGAATTCATCCTTTGACCATCGCTGTAAAATGTCATAGAGTTCTGGATCGATACGTAAAGGAAAGTTTTTTTTCTTAGCCATTGCGGCACCTACTTATTGATAAAGAGTTCCTGTATTAATCACAGGTTGCGTTCCTCGATCCGAAACGATCGCAACGAGTAGATTATTGATCATCGCCACCCGGCGTTCTTCGTCTAAGTCTACTACATTATCTGTCTCCAAACGGGCAATCGCATCTTGTGCCATACCAACCGCTCCTTGGACAATTAGCTTACGAGCGGAGATAATCGCACTTGCTTGCTGACGTTGCAGCATGGCTTGGGCAATCTCGGTGGAATAAGCCAAATGAGTCAGACGGACCTCATCGACTTCGACTCCAGCAATGTCAAGACGTTGTTGCAACTCTGTTGTTAGCTCCCCCGATACCAGATCTGCATTTCCACGCAGGGTTCGCTCATTCTCAGAAAAGGAATCATATGGATACGTAGTCGCCACAGCACGGATAGCTGTTTCACTTTGAATCTCGACAAACTGCTTGTAATTATCAACCTCAAAAACCGCCTTGGCCGCATCCGTAACCTTAAAAACTACAACTGCGGCAATCTCAATAGGGTTCCCATTGATATCATTGACTTTAAGACGGTTACTATTAAAGTTACGCACCCGTAATGAAATCGTTCGTCGTACTGAAAATGGCACCGTCACCACGATTCCTTCCTGTCTTACCGTTCCCATATACTTCCCGAGAAAAATGACCACCACGGACTGGTTTGGCTGCACCAACGTAATACCACTAGCAAGAATAACTGCAATTACTGCCAGAATAATTCCCAAGACTATTTGTTCTTGGACAAAGCTAAATACACCAGCAGCAAGTAATAATATAATAAGCCCTATTCCTAATACACCGTTTATACTCCACGCCTTGCGTTCTTGCATGACATCCTCTCCTATGTACAAAGATTTTTTTGCTCCTTGGAATGCGAATTGCCTATTATTTGTTTCGAAAATCTGGATGTATATTTCCAAAAAGAGGATTCCTACAATAAAGCAGAATACCTCAACAAAATCATCCGGTCAAAGATATAAAATGCTCAGCTCAAAAGCTAATAAATATAGACTATAGCGACCATATTGACAGATTCCGTCGCTGTATTATTCATTCCCTTTCAAGCTCCGAACAAATGCATATAGGACCCAGACAAAAACGCCAATGGAAAGCATCCAGATTGCAGGCATATCGTCCCTCCTTATATATCTTATTTATATTATTATGATATCACTTTTGTATTTTATTGTAAATTTATAACGTTGAAAATATTAATGAATAAATAGAAGCTAGTTCTCTTTGGTGTCATCCTGCGATCATTTCTCAAAACGTAAAAAGAATTAATCCTTGACTTTCTAACCAATAATTGCAACGCTAGAAACAATGAATCAGTTAAAGGAGAGCGACCATAATGTCTAGATTTGCCGTAATCGGTCCGGGTGCGGTGGGTGCAGTGATTGGAGAATCCCTTCAAAAAGCTGGGTATGCTGTTACCTTACTAGGAAAACAGCCTGGGAAGGTACAAGTCCATCATAACGACAACACCTCTACCACACTACCTGTTGCCCCACTTTCAGAGACGACGACAACGTTTGATTATGTATTTATTACCGTAAAAGGCACTCAGTTGGAGACGATCCTCCCCTATCTCGACCAAGTCTTGCACCGACAAACCATCTGCATTCTTTGTCAAAATGGCTATGGTCAGCTAGAACGTTTTCCCTTGCCTCACACCTATCAAGCCGTTGTCTATATTAGTGGACAAAAAAAGGGACAGGTAATCACTCATTTTCGTGATCGAACGTTGATTTTGCCTGAAAACAGTGCCACCTATGGCCTAAAAGAGGCAGTATCCAAAAGCAATCTTGATATCCAGCTGCATCGTGATTATTTGCATGATATCTGGTATAAATTGCTCGTCAATTTAGCGATCAATTCCGTCACGGCATTAAGTCAAAACACGGCAGTTATTTTGCAAGACAGAAAGATACGTACCATCTGTGAGGAATTGTTAAAAGAAGGCATCTCTATCGCCGCTGCGGAGGGAATTGATTTTAAGCCAACGATCGTCAACGAGATTATGACGATTTATGATGGTTATCCGCCCCATATGGGCACCAGCATGTATTATGACCGCATCCATCAACAGCCAATGGAAACCGATTATATTCAAGGCTATTTATATCTGAAAAGCCGAACACATGCGCTGCACACACCTTATCTCGATACAGTGTACAGCCTGCTTGTGGCAAGTGAGATATCCAAATAGCAAGAAGCTTCTCCCGCTCAGAGTTTCTGCTCCCATGATGTTTATAATTGGTTGATATAGAAAACCAAGGTGCGCACCTGATTTTTTGTTAGTAGTCAAGGTCGCTTCCTATTATTCGCATGTACACAACTAAAAACATTTTAAGAACTTAAAAGATATGCAATCTTTAACAATTTACCATATATTATTAAAAATGACATATTTCCATTACGCTTGAAAATAGCATACCTCTTTGAACCTTAAATTTCATTTTTAGGTTTAATGGGAAATTTATGGTTGAGGAGAGGAGTCTATTAAAGTATAATATGTAACTGTAAAAAATATACAGGAGAGTGATGTGATTGAAGAAATTAATAAGTTTAGTCATTCTATTCATTGCTATCTTTTTGGGTGGGTGTTCATCTCAAGCAAGTAGCAATGAGGCAAATCATGATATTCAAGGCATTGTATATGGGGACAAGATATTCGAGATTGAAAATAAGAAACAATTAGATGCCGAACTAGCAGTTAACAGCTTTTCTACAGAACAAAATAAAGTATATATGGAGTCCAAGCTATCTTACAATGGCGAAACATATGATTTACAAACAAACGGGAAAGTCTATCCTTCTTCTAATCAAATCACCGGTGGTTATCTTATAGACTTTAGTGATACGGATAAATATACTATTAAATCAGTTAAGATAGAAGAAAATGCCCCGAAGGAATTACTACTACCTATTAATTATAATACGTTAACGGAAAAAAACGTAATCAAAATGGCACTCGTGGATAATACGTCAGGTGAACTACTGTATTTTGAAGACGAATTACCGAACTTATTTTCAGTTAATCAAATAAAAAGTCTTTCTCAGGAAATGGATTTAGATCATTTTAAGAACAAAGAAGCGTTTGAAGAAAAGAGAGAACAAATTGCTACAATGGAATCATGGTTTATGCCATATCTTCATTCGAACGGATAGGTATAGTACTCGGAAAACGAAGCGCGAGATTCTTTGGACAATAACCCAGACTTGTATAGTAACGATGATTTAATAGAGACCATACCTCGCGCATATTATATGTTTGAAAATGAATCGTTAATTATTTATGACACAGATGTTTTTTATAAAGAGACGATTAATTGGCCAGCAGGTTCAGAAAACCTCCCAACAAATGCAATAGCATGGAAATGGGCGAGTAATGATCCCCAAACAATTATTGCTAATCAATCTCTAACAAGTGCTCATTTGATATCTACGAAAAGAATGCATTTGAAGGATACACAAATAAAATTCACGAAATTGATGAATCTTTTAAAGAAAATTATCAGGTATTGGAGTAAACACTATGCAAAAGAAAAATTATCTAATGGTAGCCTTAGTGCTATTGATGATAACGACTATTGCTTGTTCCTGGCTATATTACAATAATTATAAGAGCACTCAGAAACTGGTCTCTACTATTCAGACTCGATTAGCCGGAGATGTACACCAATTATTTAAGGATATAGAACCCTTAGCGGATCAAGAAAGTTATTCAAAAGATAGCCTTGTTTATTGGGAGCTTGTATGGGATGATATAGAAATACTATTACAATCCATTTATTTTTTATCTCAATATGGAGAGCTTCCTAAAGAAGAACGTAGCCAACTCCTTTCCATAGAAACAACACTAAGATCTATGGATTCCTTTTTAATTGAAACAGTTAACTCGATTAGAGCGGAGGAAGATTCCTATGAACTTAAATTTTGCAAGGAAAAAAAAGTATTTGCAATCGATTCTGATGCCAATAAAAGGTTCGAGGCCTACTATCAGTTATTAGATTTATTTGATTTCGAGGATGAAGGGGTCACTTATGAGATATTAATGGATAGCTGGGATGATAATGCAGCTAACGATTTAAACTGGTGTTATGATGGATATTAGTTTCTTTTTGAATCATTACTGTTCTTATTAAACGAAGAAGATGTTGTCCTACTTCTTAGAGGAAAACATCTTCTTTCGGATTTTATAAGTTATTATTCATCATAAATCAGAGCTCCTTCCTTTAGGTAAAGCAACCGATTTTGTTGAGATGGATTCATTTCGTCCAATAAATGCGTGCTGATAATAACGACACTATGATAAGATAAGCGCTCCAACACGCGCTGGAAGTAGAGATGCTCCTCTGTATCCGAACCAACAAACGGTTCATCTAAGATGCAGATGCTCGGTTGGTTGATAACAGTCCAAACAAGCCCGCCTCCATCTGCAGGTCGATATCCTTCAATGCTTGAAACGAACGATACTTTTTTGCAGTCCTTCTATTTTAATTGTCAATGTCCTCTCCTCCTAATGCCTTGCTATTCCTTACACGTAATGACATTTCAAATGGTTTCAGAGAATTATTTTCTTATGACAATAGAGAAGCCGAACACGTTACATACTCCCAGCCGATTCTTATGGACCCAGTAACACGATTTGCTCTCCTCAGTCCACAAGGTTCGTTCTTATGGACTCTGGAACATGATTTGCTCTCCTCAGTCCGCGAGATCCATTCTTATGGACTGTAGAACGAGATCTGCTCTCTTCAGTCCGCGAGATTCGTTCTTATGGACCCAGGAGCGCGATTTGCTCTCCTCAGTCCACGAGATTCTTATGGGAATGATCTCCAGCCCGTAAGACATACACCTTTCTCATGACAAAGTCTCAATAATACGATTATCATGCAATAATCCGATAAAGGTTTCCAATGCCTTCGTTTGAAAAGGGGATGGTGTAATGATCGAAAATTTGCGAGAAAATGGTAGCCCTTTGACAGGAATAATCTCTAAATCGCCATATCGAATCTCCTTTTGAATCGCCCATTGAGAAAGCAAGCTAATTCCCAATCCCGCTGCTACAGATTCTTTAATCGGTTGTGTACTGCTATAATGCATCAAGCGGGATGGCTGGATGTCTAACATCTCAAAAACTGTCTCTGTTGCTTCCCTCGTACCCGATCCATGTTCCCGCACAATCCACTTTTCTTGTTGCAATTCTTCTACTCCAACTGGTTTCGAACGCTTGCCTAATCGATGGCTGGGCGAGACGACAATCACCATATCATCCTCTGCAAACTCCTCGGTGATTAACTTTTGCTGGGGGAAATGACCTTCGACAATCCCAACATCCAATTGGTGACTCTCCACCAACTCGGCAATATGTTCGGTATTGCCAATCGTGACAGTCGGATCAATATCAGGATAGGTTTCCTGCATATTGGCAATAATCCGAGGAAGAACATATTCGCCAAAGGTATAACTCGCACCGATGGAGAGCGGTCCATTTGCTTGGTTCATTAGATCGTCGACCAAATGTTGCATCGTGGTATACAAACCGAGGATTTCTTTCCCATGATGATACACGATCTCCCCTGCCTTATTTAAACGGACATACTTGTTACTCCGCTCCAGTAAACGTACCCCCATACTATTTTCTAATGTACGGATGTATTGGCTAACTGCTGGCTGTGTCATATAATGCGCTGCTGCCGCCTTTGAAAAACTTTGTTTCTCGGCAACTGTTATAAAAATTTGTAAATGTTGATCCATTTCTCACTCCACCTCCTTTAATATCTATTCCTTTTATTATAACATTTTACTTATCGTAGTTATTATAATAAATTATTTTTCTTATGCATTAACTTCGCTTATGCTTAAAAAAGGAGGTGTTTAGATGACTTCATTAGCCATCAATAAACAATCCCTTATTTTTACCGGAAAATATATTGCAGGGATTGCTTTTACATTTTTGATTGCACTACTCGGCAGCTTACTGGCTATGTTCCCCGGCCTGAATCATGTCGGCCAGTTAGCCTGTGCGATTATTATTGCCGTAATCTACCGACAAGTTTTTGGCTATCCAGATATCTTACGCAAAGGGATTACCTTTTCCACGCAAAAGCTCTTGCGTTTGGCGATTATCTTATATGGATTGAAATTGAATATAGCTACCGTATTTCATGAAGGCTGGGGGTTGCTGATTCGTGATGCGTTCGTGATTGCCTTAGCGATCGGATTAACCATGTGGCTGGCCAAGGTATTTAAGGCAGATAAGAGTATTTCCCTTTTATTAGGGGTTGGAACCGGAGTTTGTGGCGCTGCTGCCATTGCGGCTGTTGCACCGATTGTCAAAGCGAAAGAGGAAGATACAGCCATTGGAGTCGGTATTATCGCATTAATGGGAACCATATTCGCGATTGTCTATACCATTTTGCGACCATTACTTCCATTAATCCCTGCCGATTATGGGATTTGGTCGGGTATCAGCTTGCACGAATTAGCTCATGTGGCAATCGCGGCAGAACCTGCTGGAGAAGATGCCTTGGCGATTGCCTTGTTAGCAAAACTAGGACGCGTGTTTTTACTGGTTCCGCTCTGCTTTCTGTTGATTTATATCATGAAGCGCAAAAATAACAGGCAGCAAGCAGGAAACAAGGTTGCTTTCCCTTGGTTTTTGCTTGGATTTATCCTAATGAGCATTTTCGGCAGTTACGTGCTGGGACATGCGATTCCGGTATCTTCAGATGTGATGGGCGCGACCGCCACTGCTACCACCTGGATTCTAACCGCCGCCATGGTTGGATTAGGTTTGAATGTCAGTCTCAAAGACTTACGTGCACGGGCGCTAAAGCCGTTGTTAGCCATGGGGATTACCTCAGTTGTTTTATCGATTGTTGCTTATTTTATGGTGTGAAATGATGGGTACTTGTTGACGTACACAATCCAAACCCATCCCAATCACATACATAAACCTCTTACCTATTGCTCATACTGATAGTGGGAGGTATGTCATTTATGAAGCCATCATTTTTCATCGCTTATTTTATTGCATTGGTGTTACCCATTGCCCAACCTATGGAGGAACCTGATCGCTTAACCATTACGCATCAAGGAGAAATAATCGCTACCATCGATCGTGAGAACTTCTCTTTACCTTTTACCGGAACTCCTTTGATAAATATGGAAAAGCTTGATCGATTAGTAGAAGAATTGGATCAACAGATTTACATGGAACCAGTGAATGCTACCATTAATGACCAAGAAGAGATCGATCCAGGACAACTGGGGTACGGATTGGACAAGAAGGCATTTAAAAAACAGTTTTATGCCTATTTTATAGAAAGTAAATCTGCCACTTTGGAAGTGCCCGTGTTGGAGATTTATCCAAAGGTGGACAGTGAATTGCTCGCCAATGTTCGAATGCAAAAAATTGGCCAGTATGTCACTTATTTCAATGCAAATAATCAAAATCGCACGCACAATATTCAACTTTCCGCAGAAGCAGTAGACAACTATGTGATCTTTCCTAACGAGATATTTTCATTTAACGAAGTAGTGGGAGAACGAACGGTCGAGCGGGGATACAAGCGTTCCACCGTCATTGTGAAAGGAGAACTGGCAGAAGATGTTGGCGGAGGAATCTGCCAAGTGTCATCCACCTTGTTTAACGCTGTTGACGGTGCGGGACTCGAAATTGTTGAACGCTATGCGCATAGCCGACGTGTCAAGTACGTTCCACCTGGACGTGATGCGACGGTAAGCTGGCACGGTCCTGATTTTCGTTTTCAAAACATGTATAATCAACCGATCCTGATTCGTTCCAAGCGTTATGAAGGAACGGTTGTGATCACTCTGCATTCATCAGATGTGATTAATTACGATTCCCGCTCTGTTCCCAAGGCACCAACAAAAATACCAGAAGAAGAGAGCGCAGGAGATTAAACGGAAAGAAATAAGAGACGATGCCTTTTTGTAAAATAATACATTTTATCTCTAGCGGCCAACCTTACACATCAAAATTCAGCGATGGTTTCTCACTTATCAACTTCTTTAAGAAAAAACATATCTTCTACAAATAGGCAGAAGATATGTTTTTGCGGTCATTTATTCTTCATCCGCCACCTTCACCAGCTGTTTCCCAATATTCTCACCAGTAAATAACCCTAAAAAGGCATCAGGTATGTCACGAAAACCTTCGTGAATCGTTTCTTCAAACTTCAACTCTCCCTTGGCAACAGCCTCCCCTAGTACTTGATAAGCCTCATCGTAATGTGCTGCAAAGTCGCCGACAAGCAAGCCTTGCATTTTCACCCGAGACTTCACCAAAAATCGCTGTACTCGCAAGCCAATATCCTGTTCGTCTTCCTTTAGGTTGTAGGAAGAAATAGATCCACATACCGGCACACGTGCGAACACATTTAACAACGGCCAAACCGCATCAGAAATCTCACCGCCGACGTTTTCATAATAGACATCAATTCCATCTGGACAAGTCTCTTGTAACTGGTCGCTTACATTTCCCTTTTTATATTCCACGGCTGCATCATAGCCCAAAGTCTCCGTAATATAGCGTGCTTTTTTCTCTGATCCTACAATGCCAACCACCCGCGCTCCAGCTCTTTTGGCCAATTGCCCAGCGATTTGTCCAACGGCTCCAGCGGCTCCTGAGACAACAACGGTTTCGCCCTGTTTCGGTTCACCGATATGCATCATCCCAAAATAGGCTGTCAATGCCGGCATTCCTAGTACACTTAATGCACTGCTGGGGCTTAAGCCTTTTGTATCGACTTGACGAACCTGATCTCCTGATACCACATTGTACTCTTGAAAATCCAGCGCACCTGTGACCAAATCTCCCACCTTCAGCTGATCACTATTGGATTTGGTCACTTGTCCAACGACCCCACCTGCCAACGGTTCACCTACCTCAAATGATGCCGCATAGGATGGGGCATCTGACATTCTTCCACGCATATAAGGATCGACGGAAACGTATAGTGTTTTTACCAATACCTCGTTCTCGCCTGGCTCTCCCACTTCCACTGTCTGAAATTGAAAGGTATCTTCGTTTGGCAGTCCATTTGGTCGATCACGTAATATCAATTGCTCTTGTTTCATCACACAGTCCTCCTTGATAGCTGATTAGTATATGCTTCTATTTAGTTGTTCCTCATGGTTTCTATGGATAAACATGACTGTACAAAAAAAGAATATTCGCTTTTTTATGTTTAGTTAAGTTCATTTTTAAACCAATTCATATCTCTCAAACGCCTTCCATAACCCATCTGCATCGACATGATTGGTGACATAATCAGCCGCTGCTTTTAAATTAGGTTGAGCATTCCCCATCGCTATCCCTACTTGGCAATACTCAATCATTTGCTTATCACTGGCCGCATCACCAAAGGCAAAAGTATGCTCCTTGCCGACCTGTAAATGATTCAATAATTGGTCAACGGCATGTACCTTATCCGCTCCCAAAATGGCAAACTCGCCAAATTCCGGTTTTTCTCCGGTTGCTGACCACGTGTCTACTTTCAAATGATCACCAAACGTAGCTTTTGCTTCCGCCAGTTTATCAGGATGCAAACAAAAGCTGATTTTCGCTACATCATCCCGATACAAGTCTCCTCCGTAAATCATGTCGGGATAAATGGCTTGAAGCCGTTCTTGATTCTCTTTAGAAGCTTCTCCCCATAACTTCTCCGTCGTCTTTTCTAAAAAGTGCTCACTGGCAAACAAGCCATTCTTACTTTCTAAATAAAAGGCTATCCCTTGCTCCTGCATCCAATCGACGGTTTTGATCACATCTTGCTTTTCCATCATCAAATCTTGCAGCACTTCACCATTGTCTTCGATATACATCCCATTGCCACCAATCATGCCATCCAACCCAATATCCCATAGATGGCTGTACACCTCTGCCTTACTACGACCCGTGCTAAGGTAAACCTTATTCCCCTTTTTTCTTGTCGCTTGTACTGCTTCCATAGCAGACACTGGAATCTGGGTTTCATAGTTGACCAAGGTACCATCAATATCTAAAAAAATCACTTTCATATTATCCTCCTAGTCTCTGTCTTTATTATCATACTCTTGATGCCATGCTTTGATATAATCCAGTCTTTCTTTGAATTTTTTCTCATGTCCTTGATCGGTTGGCAGGTAATATTCCCGTCCCTCTAAGGAAGGCGGCATCGTTTTCATCGTCGTTAATTTCTCTTCTTGTTGATGGGAATACTGATAATCCTTACCATAGTCCAGTTCCTTCATTAAATTGGTCGGCGCGTTCCTGATTTGTAATGGCACTGGTTCATTAATCGATTCCTTCACATCTTTCCTTGCTTGCAAACGTGCAGTATAGACGGCATTAGATTTCGGTGCTAAGGACAAATAAATCACCGCTTCTGTTAAATGAACATCACATTCCGGCATACCAATAAAACGGCACGCCTGAAAAACATCCGTTGTGATACTTAAGGCACGGGCATCGGCAAGTCCGATATCCTCACTGGCAAAACGTAGCAGCCTTCTAGCAATATAGATAGGATCTTCCCCCGATTCCAACATTCGCGACAGCCAATAAATCGCCGCGTCCACATCACTATTTCGCATCGATTTATGCAAGGCAGAAATAATATTATAATGTTCCTCTCCATTTTTATCATAAAGAAGGGAGGTTCTGGTGATTAATTGTTGCAACTGATCTTCAGTGATAGCAATTCCCTCTGCTGTCTCCTCACTATTTAACACCGCCATTTCTAATGTATTTAAGGCACTTCTTGCATCCCCATTTGCAAATTTCGCAATAGCGGTTAAAGCTTGTTTCGTAATATCGATCTTTTTATCCCCGAAACCATCAGGATGAGCAATCGCCGTTTTCAAAAGATTGACAATGTCTTCGGTTTCCAATAGTTTTAAGACAAACACCTTACTCCTAGACAACAGGGCGGCATTCACTTCAAAGGATGGATTTTCCGTGGTCGCCCCGATTAAAATGATACTACCGTTCTCGACATAAGGGAGAAAGGCATCCTGCTGCGCTTTGTTAAACCGATGGATCTCATCGATAAAAATAATCGTCTTTTCGCCAAAATCGCGTCTGGATTCGGCTTCCTTCATCATTTGTTTAATCTCTTTTATTCCACTATTTACCGCTGACAGGTTAATAAATGTGGACTCGGTCTTTCGCGCAATAATCTCCGCCAAGGTTGTTTTGCCTACCCCAGGTGGTCCCCAGAAAATCAAGGAAGACACTTGATCGTTTTCAATGATATCCCGCAGTACTTTACCTGATCCTAGCAAGTGCTGCTGCCCGACAAATTCATCCAACGCTTTCGGACGGATTCGGCTAGCAAGCGGAGTGCTTTTTTTATTATCTTCTGAGAAAAGAGACTCCTGTTTCATCATGGGTCACCTCTTTGCATGAGAATTTTATGATAACTCCATTGTATCAAACGTATGTTTGTTTTGCATCTAATTAAATTGTTCAAAGCATTTGCCATGTGAAAATAACGGCCTTTTTTTCGAGTCTGACTCTTATTTTTGATCGTCATATCCCTATGTCCAACACCTCTCTCTATTGTATCGGAACAAAAAACGAATCCATTTTGCACCACTTAAGTGCAAAATAGATTCGTTAGGGGGGAGATATTCTCTATGTCATCGCAAATGCAGGTAATGAATCCACAAAAGCAGAGGCAGGTTTGTCCGCTTCTTCCTCTGTCACTAGGCAATCATTTAATGAAGCAATAATCTGATTTTCATCCATTTCACGGCCTATACAAACAAGTTCCGTAATGCGGTCACCGGCTGCTTCATCCCAATTATCAAACAGACCTGGATCATCTGCCTTTAATGCCGCTTGCTCCTCTTCGGAATAGCTTGCCAGCCATCTTCCAGCACCTTCTAAAGTCAGCATCGACCCGGCCTGTGATAAAAAGCCGGCCACATCATTTCTGGTGACTAACCAAAAGAAACCTTTCGCCCGAAGAATTTCATCTGGCCAATTCTCCAGCCATTCCTGAAATCGTCCAGGATGGAATGGCCTTCTACTTCGATAGACAAAGGAGCTAATTCCATACTCTTCGGTCTCTGGTACGTGTTCTTGATTTAACTCTTTGATCCAGCCAGCCCCGTGACTTGCCTCTTCCAAATCAAATTGACCGGTATGCAGCACTTGTAAAGGATCTATTTGACCAAATGTAGTGGGAATAATCTTTGCCTCTGGATTTAGCTTATAAAGTAAATCTTTTAATTCTTCCATCTCCTCACTCGACAGCTTATCTACCTTGTTTAACACAATCACATTGGCAAATTCGATTTGATCGACTAGTAAATCGACAATCCCCCGCTCATCATCATCCGATACATGTAATTCCCGGTCCAGCAGCAAATCCTCTGAGCGATAATCTTGCCAAAACTGCTGGCCATTGACTAATGTTACCATCGTATCCAGTTGGAAAAGGGCTTGTAAATCTATTCCTAATTCTTCATCGGCATAGACGAAACTCTGAGCGACCGGGATTGGTTCCGAGACACCGCTTGATTCAATCAAGACATAATCGATATCCTGCTTCGCCAGTTTTTCCAATTCGACGATTAAGTCTTCTCGCAAGGTACAGCAGATACAGCCGTTAGTCATCTCTACCATATTTTCCTCGGTGCGGATCAAACTACCTTCCTTCACCAACCTGGCATCGATGTTGATTTCGCTCATATCATTGACAATAACGGCTATTTTCTGTCCATGTTGTTCGGTAAGCAGGTGGTTAAGCATGGATGTCTTGCCCGCGCCTAGAAACCCACTCAAAACGGTTACTGGAATTCTTTTGTTCATCAATTATTCTTCCTTTCTTTCCTGATCCTTATAGACACGGCTCGGGGTCGCTCCTTCTTGAAACAAATACTTTCCGCTATATCCTTCTGTCGGCTGATCGACTTGTGCGATGACCAGCTGACAAATACGCATGCCCACCTGTAATTGCACAGGCACGCGATTCGCATTAAACAGTTCCAAGGTAATCTGCCCAGCAAAGCCTGGATCAATCCAGCCAGCATTTTGGATAAACACGCCTAATCTGCCGACTGAACTTCTGCCTTCTACAAAGGCGGTTAAATGATTAGGCAGCTTCACTTCCTCCAGTGTTGTGCCCAGTAAAAAGGTTTGCGGAGGAATTGTAATAAACCCCTCCTCCGATACTTGTATTTCCTTATACTTCGCTGGCTTGTCTACCGACAAAAACGGGGTAGAGATATCATCCACGATGACGAAATGTTCCCCCAGACGCAAGTCAATAGAAGCCGGCTGGATGCTTAATTGCTGAAAAGGGGCAATCGTCATTTGTTTGTCCTGTATCAATTGCTCAATCGTCTGTCCAGATAAAATCAATGGGTTTCCCTCCTGATTATGAAAGTCGCCAAGGGAATGGGTTTCTAAACTTGGACCAGTCTTCATCCATTTCAGATTCACTCAAAAGGCAATGCTCCAGATCATTTGTTATTTGGTCAACATCCAAATCCATACCTATAAACACGATCTTAGTATGACGATCACCATATTTTGGATCCCACAATGCTTTCACTTCCGGATTTTGACTTAAAATTTGTTTTTGTTTTTCTTTTGGTAAGCTGGCTACCCAATAAGCTAAAGGCTCCAATTCCACAGAAGGACCAGCTTGAGATATTAATAGGGCGACATCATTATGAGTAGCACACCAGATTACCCCTTTCATTCGAACTATTTCTTGAGGCAGGTTCTGGTACCAGCTCATCAATCGTTCGGTGTGGAATGGTAACCTAGAAGTATAAACAAAGGATCCAATTCCATATTCTTCTGTTTCAGGAGTATGGTTCTCGACTCCTGCATTTAGTTCTTTTAACCAACCTGCTGATTCACTTGCTTTTTCAAAATCAAACAACTTGGTATTTAGTATTTCCTTTGGATCGATGTTACTGTGTTGAGTACGAATAATTTTCGCTTCTGGTTGTAGTTTGCGAATAACTTGTTCCAGTTTCTGCAAGTCTTCTTCTGCTACTAAATCAGTTTTATTCAGTATCAACACATTACAGAATTCAATCTGATCGATTAATAAATCGGCAATATTCCGCGTATCCTCATCGGCTACTGCTTGTTTTCTACTTAACAAGGAATCACCGGAACCAAAGTCATGCCAAAAACGATTGGCATCAACCACTGTTACCATCGTATCTAGTTCACAATATTTGGTTAAGTCAATCCCCATCGTATCATCAATATACGAAAAAGTCTGCGCAACAGGCACAGGTTCACTAATACCTGATGATTCAATCAAAATATAATCGACGTCACCTTTTTGGACGAGCTTTTCAACTTCTACTAATAAGTCCTCGCGTAAGGTACAACAAATACAACCATTGGACATTTCTACCAGCTTTTCTTCTGTACGCGAGAATCCACCTTGCGTTTGGATTAACTCACTATCAATGTTTACCTCGCTCATGTCATTAACGATAACCGCTACCTTTAAACCTTCACGATTATGTAAGACATGATTTAATAACGTTGTTTTACCTGCGCCCAAGTATCCACTTAGTACAGTAACAGGAATTTTCTTCATTTGTTCGTCCTCCTTTATATTTATGGGCTGCTTTGGACCAATGAAAACCCAGATCTACTACCCTATGTTAAAAAATATAATCCTACTGCCAAAAGGGCTGCACTTACCATACTGGTCAACATCTGTTTACCGCCAATCGAAAGCGATGTCTTCCAGCCTAGCTCTTTGCCAATCGTAAATAAGGTTACTAAACAAGCAGAAAGCGTAGAAGCCAAGTAAACCAGTATAAATATCTGACTAATCGACATATCCATTAAAAGACTCCCTTGTCCTTCATTTAAGACAAGCAAACCATCCTTTCTGATAAAAGAGAAGATTAAGCCCGGCGCTGCTTCTGCCGGCAAGGAAAACAATGCAAGCAATGGCATAGCAAGCCAGCTAAAAATGGATAATATGCCGATTATATCTAAAACAGATGCCACCAAACAAATGACTAAGAAGATGGGCATCGCCTGCAATAAAAACTGTTTTATCACTCCTGAAAGCTTCCAAAAGAATGCCTTCCAATCTATCTTTTGTATATAAGGGAGCGGTGCTATACGTGTGAACTGATCTGCAGACTGCCGATTCCAAACTCTTGTATGGATCGCACCAACCAAAAATAACAGCAATATATAAGGCACAAATAGAAATGGTACTTGTGCCGCATTAAAAATGGATAACGTCGCTCCTATTTGATAGCTGCATGCCGAACCAAAAGCAATCAAGGAAACACAGGATATGCGTGTACAACTGCTGCATCCTCTGCTTTGAAAAACGGCAACGACATTACAGCCAAAGCCTGTGATTACCGGTAGTAAATCCCTTCCTGTTAACCCTATTTTACGAAGCCAAGGATCCAATGTAGTCGTGATGTGCTCTTGTATACCAATCTCTTCGGTTAGGCTTGTCATTACCCCGATCAACAGTACTACCGGAAAAGCCCACAGAAACGAATAAGAACCTAGCGTGATTAACCCGTAATCACCTATCAACATATTTGCTAGAAAATAGGGTGCCTGATCCAGTGTTGTAATGAGAGGATCAAGCACATATTGATCCACAATTGGTTCCAGCCAGGAGACCAATAGGTATGCGCCGATAACCGGAAGAGCAAACATTGCAAACAGGAAGAAACAAGCCAAGAGTGGACCTGCGATTGGTAAACGAAAAATAGGAAGTAATTGGTGGACATTTGGTGAAGAAGCAGGGAGAAAACGCATAATACTTGCAGTAGCTCCCCATACTTGAGCCTGTTTGATAGCACGCATGACTTCTTCCTGCACTGAGTCATCCATCTTTCGTGTATTTATCCAGACAACGGGTACCTGTAATAATTCCTGTACTCTATTTTGCTCCGCTGGGGATGGCGAGTACTTATCTCGATGTGTTGCCACGATGGCGATCTTTCTCCCTTTCAAATTTAATTCTGTTTGCAGTTGTTCCAATTCTTCTTTCAATTCCGTAGACTTCACGACTAGGAGAATTGTCTTTCCTTCTTGTAAGTGATCTAACGTTAGTTGAGTGTTATGGCTATCCATCTCAAATTGAAGACCTGGTAAATCGGTTAATTGGATGTTCCCATTTAAATGACAAGGCGCCTGCAAAGCAGATATGGTAGACCCTTTTACATTACTGGCTAATGCTTTATTCTCACCAGTCAATTGTCGAAATAAGCCAGATTTCCCTACTGATTCACAGCCTACTAGCAATACTTCTGTCCATGCCACATCAGCATACTCTGCTTGCTCTAACATTGGCACTTCTCCCCGCACATGGAAAGGTCGTTTAAATAGAAATTCTCCTGTTGATACGTCTCGATAACGGACAAATCTAAACCTAACTGTTCCCCTATTGCTTCCGCTATAACCGCAAACCGCTGGCGGAATTTATAAATATAACAAAAGATATGGTCGTTATGCCGTAGCTCAGGGCCAGTCAGAAACAATCCTGACGTCTCCACGGATTCGTCTGATTCATTCAGCAGCGCCTTATGATGTGTTCCACGTTTTACTAAGTTTTCAATAATCGTCGTACTGCCCGCAAATCCAGTAGCTAGAATCGGTTTTTCACTGCTGAAATAGACGTCTCCGTCACTAGCAAAAACGTAATAGCCTTTCTCATCTGCTTCCAGCCATTCTACTGTCTTATGCCCCGCCAGCGTAAACCATTCAGAATCTAACAATGGATGAACTCGCTGATAGGTATAAGGGGATAAGGCAATACTAGGATCACTACTTTCTAATTCCCATGAATGGCTCTTGGCAATTACTGTAACCTTTTTGCCAAGCTTTCCTAGTTGATAAGCTGCATCCATGCCACTTTCATAACCGCCAATAACGATAAAATCATCTCCAGTCAACTCCTCCCAAGAAGAAATATGACTATTGTGAATAGCAAACTCCGCTCCCGGAAATGGGTTCATATCTGGATATTGATATTCTCCCGCAGCCCAGACCAGAAAGCGACTTTGATAGACTCCCGATGACGTCTCCACAGTGAAAAGGTTGCCCTTTTTTTCAATATGCTTTACCTCTACCCCTCGTTTAATCGGAATCGAGAAATGATTGGCAATGACTTGTAAATAACCAGCATAATCCTTGCCGCTAGGATGTTCCATAGCAAGAGTATACGCCGGTGAAGTCTTTGGAACAATCGCATTCAAATCGGTCTGGCCAAATCCCTGTGCCGGAAAAGAGGGCGTAATAAACCGCATTTCCTCCGGCCAGCGTAAAAAGGACGCCCCTACTTCTTCTTTTTCTAAGACCAAATAGGACGAACATTCCATTTGTTGTAGTATAGAGGCTACACCTATTCCAGAAGGACCTGCTCCTACGATAATGACATCATATAGATTATCCATAGCAACCTCCTTATTCGAAATCATTACGATTTAAATCTTAAAAAGTTAAGCAAGGCAATATTGAAAACCGATTTCCAGCTCCTTATTATCCAGCTGCTTTCCAATAAATACAACCTCACTTTGTCGTTTTTCATTAGGTGCCCATTCGTCTCCCTCTGTACCAGCGAAGAGCATATGCACGCCTTGGAATACCACTTTTCTATCCATCTGTTTGATATAAAGTACTCCTTTGTAACGATACAAGCTTTCCCCTTTCATCTGGACTAAATAGGCAAACCATTTATTCACCTTATCGATATCCAACGGACGATCTTCCTGTAAGACGAAAGAGGTAACTGGACTATGATGATGGTGATGGGTGTCTGTCAAGAGATCCGGATCCATGTTCAACGCATTTTCAACAGCAAAAGATTTCGTCCCGATTAATTCACTGCTGTCCACCTTGGCATTTGTCGTATAAAACTTTTTGGCATTTGGATTCATGCTAATTAATTGTTGTTTCAACGCTTCTTTCTCATCATTCGTAATAAGATCGATCTTATTGACCAGCAATTTATCAGCAAAGGCAATTTGTTGAGCCGGCTCTTCTTCCTCTAAATGTTGTCCAATATGCTTGGCATCTACCATCGTAATCACACTGTCAATCTCGAAGGACGCCGCGGTTTGCTCATCCATCAGAAAAGTTTGAATCACGGGAGCGGGGTTAGCCATTCCAGTTGTTTCGATCACAACACGATCGATTGTATCCTCTTGCTTCTGCAAATCGGCCAATAACCGAATTAAATCACCACGCACATTACAGCAAATACAACCACTGTTAATTTCCACAATTTCTTCGTTTGTGGATACCACCAGCTGACTGTCAATTGATGTGTCGCCGAATTCATTAATAATAACAGCCGTCTTTTGCTCAGATAGATCGTGTAACAAATTGTTTAACAATGTGGTCTTCCCAGCACCTAAAAAACCGGTTAAAATCGTTACCGGGATGTGGGTATCTTGTACCAATGTTGTTCCTCCTTGCTCAGCCTATTTTAGGTAAAGTGAGACTGTTACTATATAAGTTGAACTTATAAATGTAACAAATATCTGTGATAAGTAAATCTTTGCTCACATTATTTCCTGATAATCTAGTTTAATCCATTCGTGTGAATGACCATTCACACGCCTTTCAGCTCTGCTAAAAGGTAGCAGTAGGATCAAGAGCACCTATCGGATAATTCAACTTATATAGTTGGATTTTTGCTGCACAGGACATGCTAATGCTGGCGTTGTGGTCGTCGCAGCACTGCTTAGTTATAAAAACTCCTGCCTCAACCCTCAGAAGAAAACTCCAAACAGGAGACCCAATCTTTCATAGATCATTAGCATGCAACAGAGCAGCGGTCATCATTGCGACAGCCTTCCACTACATGACAGATTCTGTTTGAAACAAACCATTTACCAGCTCGACTTTTTCACACCAGGAATTTGTCCTTTGTGGGCATATTCTCTAAAGGCAATTCGGGACATTTTGAACTTTCTCATATAGCCTCGTGGTCTGCCGGTTACCTCACAGCGATTTTTTAGACGAGTAGGTGAAGAATCTCGTGGCAGCTTGCGTAGTGCCTCATAATCTCCCTTTTCCTTTAGTTCTCTTCTCAACTCTGCATATTGCGCCACCTTTTCCTGACGCTTCTTTTCTTTTGCGATTTTGGACTTTTTAGCCATGTTATTTATACTCCTTTCGATATCATATCTTCTATTGTTCATGCAAGCTTGATTCATTCAAAATAATGACGTATTGACATAGTATACTTGATTCTTCATCAAATGTAAATAGTAATTGTTTCGTTTTACATAAAGAAGTAGTCCATCAGCAAGTGGGCGTAATTAAAATGAATCTTCCACGAAGTCACTGATCACACCTATCGCTGCCTTGTTTCCCTCGCTGGCCGCAATAATAAGCTGAGGGGGACCCGAAGCATTATCGCCAGCCGCATAAATCCCTTTTATACTTGTCCGCCCGTAACTATCTGTTTGAATACCTCCCATTTCATTCATTTCTAAACCAAGACGCTCGGCAAACGGGGCAGCCTGCTGCATATCATAGGAAACAAACCCTGCCTCTCGTTCCAGCTCCTTGCCGTTCTTAAATTGAATTTTCTTTAATTGTCCATTTTCACTTTGCAAACGTAAAATCTCATCTTCCAACACTTGGATTTGTTTTTGTGCTAGTATCTCTTTTTCTTCTGTAGAGAGGGTTTCTTTTCCATTAGTGCATACCACAATATCTTTGTTCCAATTGGAGAACATTTTGACTCCATGAAAAACAGGTCCGCGCTCAGCAATATAGACTAACGGCGTATCCTTTAATTCCCATCCATCACAGAAAGGACAGGCAAACAAGCTGGTCCCATAGACATCATGAATACCTTCTATATCTGGAAGGACATCCTTTAAACCTGTTGCGAGTATCATGGTTTTGACCCTATACTCCTGATCATCGTTGGTTCGAATAGAGAACACATCTTCTGATGGGATAATATCGTTTACCCGTTTCTTTTGATAAGATATCGCATCATATTTATTTAAATCTGCGTGAGCTGCCTTTCTAAAATCAGCCGGTTGAATGCCATCCCTTGTAATAAAATTATGAGATTCCTGTGTTACCGCATTACGTGGGGTGCCATCATCCAATAACAACACGGTTTTCTTCCCCCTGGCTAAGACGAGCGAGGCGTTTAAACCTGCCGGACCTCCTCCAATAACAGCACAATCGTATAACATGACACTCTCCTCCTTATTAGCTTAGCGCAAAATGAATTCTACAAAAGCTGAATTCATTATATCGTAATCATTACGATTTGAAAAGTAACTTATCCTATACTTAAAATACGATAACTCAGTAATAGTTTCTCATATATATAATAATGAAAGAATTGTTAGGATGAATACATAAAAAAACCGTGCCTCTTCATATAGGAGGCACGGTTTTCGAATATCAATAGGGGTCCGCTTCATGTCCTAAATCTTCCGCATGCTTAGGAGCTTGTTCTGCATCTGCTGCACCTAATGGATTATGACTGGTTCCCTGCTTCATGGTTTGTGCTAAGCCTTCGCGCAGGCGCCGGCCATATTCTTCATCTGCTTCTTCCGCTAAGCTAATCATTTTATCCTGGATACGCTGATCACAAGTCGATAAATCACCGATCAAGTTGGCTAATAATTCATCCTTCTCCCAATCTTTAAACTGTCGAAAGGTTTGCCCAGCCTGTTTGGTATTGTCGTGGCGATCAATTGATTCTCTGACAAGATTCCCCTCTACATGAGGTGTGTATTCTTTCCCAACCTGCTCTGCTTCCTCCAGACCGCCTAATACAGATGGTTCATAATTTACATGGGGGTTTTGTCCCGGTGCTTTATCATTTTGTTGACGGAGTTGACCGCCTTCCTGGTTGGTTGCTACACGTTTTTTTGCGGCATTGACAGGAACTTGCAGGTAATTGGCCCCGACACGATAACGCTGGGTATCTGAATAAGAAAAGGTACGACCCTGCAGCATTTTGTCATCAGAAAAATCGAGGCCATCTACCAAAACCCCGGTTCCAAATGCAGCCTGTTCTACTTCGGTAAAATAGTTCTCTGGATTTTTGTTTAATACCATTTTTCCCACTGGCAGCCATGGGAAAGTATCTTCAGGCCACAGTTTGGTATCATCTAATGGATCAAAATCAAGTTCCGGATGGTCATCATCAGACATAATTTGTACGAATAGCTCCCATTCTGGATAATCTCCGTTTTCGATCGCATCATATAAATCCTGTGTGGCGTGATTGAAATTTTCACCTTGAATCTCTGCAGCTTCTTTAGCAGTTAAATTTTTAATTCCTTGCTTCGGCTCCCAATGATATTTGACGAGAACCGCCTCCCCATCCTGATTGACCCATTTATACGTGTTCACCCCAGAACCCTGCATCATACGATAATTGGCAGGGATTCCCCATGGTGAATAGATAAATGTCACCATATGGAAAGATTCTGGGGAATTGGCACAGAAATCAAAGAAGCGCTCGGCATCCTGGATATTCGTGACTGGATCTGGACGAAAAGCGTGAATCATATCGGGAAACTTCATTGCGTCCCGAATAAAGAAGATTTTTATGTTATTGCCCACAAGATCCCAGTTGCCGTCTTCCGTGTAAAATTTCACCGCAAAACCACGAGGGTCCCGGACCGTTTCTGGGGAATGGTTGCCATGAACGACCGTGGAAAAGCGGACAAATACCGGTGTTTGTTTTCCTTTATCCTGAAAAACTTTCGCTCTAGTATATTTAGATACTGACTCCTCACCAGCTGTGCCATATGTTTCAAAATAACCATGTGCACCAGCACCACGAGCATGCACAATACGTTCCGGCACCTTCTCACGATCAAAGTGACTGATTTTTTCAATAAAATCATAATTCTCCAACGTGGCTGGACCGCGATTACTGACGGTACGAATATTTTGATTGTTCGTGACAGGGTGTCCTTGGCGGGTGGTTAAGGTTTGATCATTCTCCTGACTCGCTGGATTAGTTGATTTCTCTTTTTCAGACATAGGTTGGGCCTCATTTCGTTATAGATTTCTTTCTTTAGCTTTACCAATACAAATAAAATTAACCGTTCTTTTTAAAGTGCGCGAGAAAGTAAATGGCAGATCATACAAATCAATTGTTTTCCTGCTTAAACACTGGTATGATAAGCAAAGCATGACGTGGTTCGAAACCATCCCACGTTAAAAAACTAGGAGGAAGATAGAACATGAATATAAAAACGCTTGTGATTAACGGGATCGTTGCAGCGCTATATGTTGCCGTATCCTTATTAGTCTCTCCAGTCGCATTCGGTGCGATTCAATTCCGGATATCAGAGATGTTTAACCATTTAGTAATCTTTGATAAACGATTCTTTTTTGGGATTACAATTGGAGTATTTGTCTCTAATTTGTTTTCCATGGCGGGAGGACTAGATCTTTTATTCGGAACGGCACATACCGCTATTTCATTAGGAATTATTATTTTCTTAAAGAAATATATTAAAAACACGCTGGTGCTATTATTCTTGAATACATTGATTTTTAGTTTTAATATGTTTATTATTGCTTTTATGCTGAACATTGCATTGGAACTCCCTTTCTTCTTCACATGGCTTACCACAGGGATTAGTGAGTTGATTGTGTTATTGATTGGTATTCCTATTTTTTATATGATCTATAAACGAATCTTTGCTAATAAAATCGCATAAAAGGCATTAAGAAAAACCGGACCAAATTCGCCCGGTCCTTTGCCGACCACTCAAAGCAGCCACTGAACTGGCGATAAGATAGATTATGTTAAGTAGCCCACTTTCCTTAGTGGTGAGTTTGACCGGATTTTTTGTGCTAGGCGAGCGCTGCGGGAATATGCTGCGCTTTCCATGGGGACGGCTTCAGCTAACTAAAAAGAAAAGCACTTTTTAGTGGATCTTCAGCACGTCCTGCGATGCACAGGACGTGCAAGTGCAGGCGTTGCAACAGGACGTTGCGATTTTAGCCTGTAAACCATTTTCAAGTCTCCGCATATTCCCTCCGCTAGGTAAAAGTACAACAATGGTTGTTACTGCTAGAATGAAGGGTTCTAGGTACCTAGACAGTGTTGTAGCGAAAGGAGAAAATCGTCAGCTGATTCTTCGGTTGCATAATGATCATGCTACAAATATAAAAGTCATAACGTAGGATCAAACCGTTCTCAGAAAAAGGTTATGCGGTTTGCTTATTGGCAGAAATATAGTGTCTAGAACACTTCATCTTCGCAACCATTCGATTGTAGTGCTACTACCCAGCGGAGGAAATAGGTGGAGACTCCTGTAAGAAAGGCGGAAAGCGTCGGTTAAAAACGTAACAACTGGACCGAAGCGACGGAGATAAAGGAATCACGGTGAGGGACGAACCGATGATGACTTATCGTAGGGCGCTGTCGGGAAGTTGTCTAGTTTTTGACGCTTGTAGCCAGACAGAGAAAAGCGCAGTGTGAAGACCCCGCAGGAAGCGTTCTTTGCTGACGAGGAGGCTAAAGCCTTGTCTCGCGGAAAGCGGAACCTATTTCCGGAGCGTTTCCTAGCATTGACAAACAATCAACTTTACTACATGGAATAATGGAACTAGATACTTTACATCATACATCTTATCGGTATCACCATTCGTTCAAGATCAAAATCGGTCCACATCCTTTCATACTCAGAATTTTATACTTTCTTATCTTTTAAAAAAGACGATGAATGATTCATCGTCTTTTTCTTATCGAGGTTGTCTAAAAATCCCCACTTATCGGAAAACACAATTCCAGATAACCCGGATTATCGATAGTCTACATAAATGGAAACTCTATCTTGAACCATTAACCCTCTCCCGTCCCTAAGAATCGTTGGCCACAAGTACTTGCCAGCAGTTCCCTTTTCTTTTTTTATAATATTCCAATATTATGCAGATGCGAAAGCATTCCCTTTCACATCTGCTTGTGTTACAACCTTATTCAGAAATGGGGCCATCATAATTAGGGTCATCTGAAGGCGCTAGAATGTCGGTTAGGAATAAGGCGAGATTTCCATCTTCATCTGTCATGCGGAACAATAAATGTTGTCCTTCCTGCAATCCTGCTTCGCCAGCTGCTTGATATGGGAAGTTAGAAAAATCGCCATGAAAATCACCCTCTTCCTCTACTTCCAAATCCTGTGTGCTTGCTACGAATGCGTCTACTTCAGAAACTTCCACCGAAACACCAGGCAATGTCTTGCCATAATAAGTCGAGGTGTTTTCATAAAATTCTGGTAAATCAGTGGCTTCCTTAATGTCATTCATAACTGCTGTATCCGAAGTGCTTTCTACTAATTCCATTCCATCTTCGGCTGGCTGGATAGGCAGGACAAATTGCTGTTCGTGCGGCATATTTCCCATCACATACACAATCAACTCATCGCCAGCCTCAAGCTCCATGCCGTCAAGTGGCAACGCAAAATGCCCCTGCTCTGTCACTTCTGGATCAACGTTTTCTACTTCTTCACTATCTGGTTGCGAAATCTCAAATCGAATACTTTGCTCAGGATTAATCGTCCCGCTATACACCAATGTATTCTCATAGATATAAGGCAGTTCTAGATTTTCCAAAGCCTCAGGGTATACATCACCGCTACCTTCTTCAGGATTGTCGCGTCCACTCACTTCTTCTGGTTCATAAAGCTCGGGTTTTGCTATATCCCTATCGTCACTACCCTCATCATCGGTAGTGTTACTTGACTGTTCACTCTCATCCGTTGCACTATTTTGCTGACCATCATCGGACATCGTATCCTCTGGTACAGTTTTTTCTTGTTGCTGCTCTTGATTTTCCTTTACTTCACTACCCTCACTGCTTGTTTCTTCTGACTCTGAGGTATTGCATGCCATCATTACCATCACAATGCTCAGCAGCATGAGGATGGTACATGTGCGTAACATTCTACCCTCTCCTTAAAGAATATTTAAAAAGAATATTCCCTAACAAGCAGCAAGCCAAACACGAGATAACATTACGTCAAAAACCTATTATGATTATTGATAACGTATGCCATTAGACAATCTTCTTAGTTCTTGCCAATTCCGTACCCGGATCAGATGGTTATCTTTTTCGATAACATCCTTTTCCGTAAGTGAATGGATCACTCGGTTTAAATGACGATAGGTGGTTCCAAGTACCTCGGCAATTTCCTTGATGTTAGACGTTCTCAGCTCCATGCCAAAGTTATTACCTTGTTCTGGTGTTAAGGTAGATAAAAGGTAGCTGGCAAACTTATTTTCCACCGTTGCCAACAAGTTGATGCGTGAAGCCGTCGTACAGGTTTGTAGCTTATAACTGACATGCTGCAAAAGCATATGCAAAAAAGGAGGATGATGCATGATATGGTGTTGAATATAATTAATCGGTAAGCCAATCATTAAGCACGAACCTACCGCGACCACCTCTGATTGAACAGGAATATCACGGATTAATTCAATGTCACCTATAATAGAAAACGGCTGGGCAAATCGCAGTAAAAGAGATTTACCTGTTGCGACACTAGAGGTGATTTTCACTCTTCCCTCTACCAAAAACAAGAGTGTCTCCAGTTTTGCCCCTTCCAACAAGATTTTTTCATTTGCTTCATATTGCTGCAATGACCAAGGCACGCCGTTTGTTTGATTCACTATCTTCTCCAGCTCATATTGCTTTAATTTCCTTTCAAGCAATTCAGTATCCTGCATATATTTCATCCAATCCCTCCTTTGGGACATTTGTCCTTTTCATGATACGATAAACTGATAAAATGAGCATAACAAAAAACATAGGAGTGGAACAGAATGAAATTCGTATTTGACATAGATGGTACGATTTGTTTCAAAGGAAAACCAGTCTCAAAACCGCTATTAATTGCATTAGAAAACTTAACAAAACAAGGACATGAGGTCATCTTCGCCTCTGCTAGACCGATAAGGGATTTGCTTCCTGTCTTACATCAACGTTTTCATACGTATTCAATGATTGGCGGTAATGGTTCCATCATTTCTTCACAAGGAAACATCCTCTCAACGGTTTCCTTTGAAGAAAAAACGCAGGAAGCGATGATCGCTTTATTACAGAAGTATCATGTATCTTATTTAATCGATAGTGATTGGGACTATGCCTACACCGGCCCAGCTGCCCACCCTATTTTAAATAACCTTGATCCACAACGTCTCGCTAAAAAAGTGGAGCTCGGACAATTAACATCGATCGTGAAAATGTTGCTGTTAACATCGGATCATATGGAGGAAGTTGAAAAAAAACTTAGAAAAATGGAGGTAGTCGTTCACGTCCATGGTGACGAAGGAGTTTTGGACATAAGCCCACAAGGTATTGATAAATGGACTGGATTACAGCAGTTAGGTGTAGCGGCTGGAGATTATCTCGCGTTCGGTAATGACGCCAACGATATCACCATGTTTCAGCATGCCATGTACACCGTTATGATCGGTGACAACCCGCAGCTTTTGCCATTTGCGTCGGAAACACTGCCTCTAAGCGAAAGAATAGAATATGATATCGCCCAACGACTAGAGCAATTGAGTAAACAGTATTCGAGCGAGAATGATCAGGATATCCATTAACAGTATGGAAAGGAAGGAACGCATGAACGGAAACTCGAATGACCGGCAACTCATAGACCAGCTTGATCAAACAAACACAGAGGCATGGGAGGGATTACGTGCGATAGCGGAGAAACGGACAGGGGCAGATCGCCAAGTCAACTGGAAAGGCGGGAAGCAGCTTTCTAATCGAGTATACCACATTGGCTATCCCTGTTATAGTGAACAGATAAGCGAGGTGATCCGCCTATTATCTGAGGTTGGTGCTGTCACGCCGTTATATGTCTGGATGGAACATGGATTGCCTGACCGCGCCGTTTCAGGTAAGGAGCTAACCATTGGAGACGCCATTCGTACAGCAACTTATATGGTACGTGGAGAACGATTCAGCGAAGGGACGATTGCTGCAGCTGTAGAAAAAGGGCTGCTTGATCGCGTCTTGCATGCGCTTGTGGAATGGTATGATAATGAATAACCAATCGTTTATCGACGAGCTTCTCGAAAACAAAGAATACACAACGGAACCGCATACTACTTGGTCAAAGAAAATCGAGGCACTCGATGGTTTTATTTTTGTGACACCTGAGTACAATAATAATATTCCTTCAGGGCTTAAAGATCATATTGATTATCTGGGCTCGGAATGGCACCATAAAGCAGCAGGTATTGTGAGCTATGGTTCTACCTTGGGTATTGCAGCTTCCCTTGCACTGCGCACCACTTTAGCAAACCTAAAAATAGCTGCCGTGGAGCCACAAGGAGCTTTCAGTTTATTTAATGATTTCGAACATATAGCTATCTTCAAACCAATGGAAGTTCATCATAAACGGTTGGAAGAATTAATTGATGATGTCGTTGCTTGGTCAACTGCTCTTCAATCGATAAGAAAATCGCAAGTACTAGCATAAACTTTCAAAAGACAAACCATGATTGGATTTAGTATATGGTTTGTCTTTTTTCATACCAATTAAAGGTAGAATCAAATTTACTAATAACGTGCAGCAACTGACAGATCTTCCTGTCCTCCTACCGCTCATCAAAAAAACAAATGTGAGCTTTCCAAGTAATCACGTAGCACCCTACTACTATTTCCCATTGGATGTGTTAGCTGATTTTTATATGGTTCTGCTGGGATACTGCTTTCTACGAGACTCTACTCGACGTACAAAAAACCCTGCATAACAATGAAGCGAATCACTGGTTAAATCCGGTGATTCGCCTTCAATGGAGAGGCTTTTACGTTAAAACGGACTATTCCCCGTTATCAAGGCATACCCGGCAAAAACAATCACGACATATCCAACACCTAAAGAAACCCATGTTTTGATTGACATCTTATTCCTGGCCTCCCTTTAGCTTCAAACGCTGTAATCGCAAGGCATTTAGTACCACTGATACCGAACTACAGGCCATCGCGGCTCCAGCAACCCATGGAGCAAGCAGACCAATCGCAGCAATAGGGATCGAAGCCGTATTGTAGAAAAAGGCGAAAAATAAGTTTTGCTTAATATTACGCATGGTCTTGCCGCTGATTTGGACGCTGTCGGCCACACTATTCAAGTCGCCTCGCATCAGGGTAATATCTGCTGCCTCAATCGCTACATCCGTACCAGTACCAATTGCCATGCCAATATCAGCTACGGCGAGTGCTGGTGCGTCATTTACACCATCGCCTACCATCGCTACTTTTTTATTTTCTTGTTGTAATTGTTTGATTTCATTTGCCTTTTGTTCAGGCACTACTTCAGCAATTACGCGATCAATACCGACTTGTTTTCCAATTGCTTGAGCGGTCCGTTCGTTATCACCCGTTAACATAATCACTTCCAAACCGAGCTTATGCATTCTGCGGATGGCTGCTTTCGATGTTTCTTTGACGGTATCTGCAACGGCAATCACCCCTGCCAGCTGTTGATCCACACCGATGAGCATAGCTGTCTTTCCTTCTGATTCTAGTTTGGCCATGTTTTCTTCTACGGAACGGATATCTAGTTGCTGTTCTTGCATCAATTTTCTTGTGCCTACCCATATCGTTTGCTGCTGCAATGTTGCACGTATACCATAACCAGGTATCGCCTCAAAGGAATCCACGGCTTCTACTGTTATTCCTTGTGCTTTTGCCCCTCGGACAATCGCCTCTGCAAGGGGGTGTTCCGAGCTGTTTTCGGCAGCTGCCACTAAAGCCAATACCTCTGTTTCTGTAAATCCTTCTTCTGGGAGAACATCGGTTAATTCCGGTTCACCTTTCGTCACGGTACCCGTTTTGTCTAACACGATCGTGTCTAAAGTACGGGTATTTTCTAGATATTCGCCACCCTTAAACAAAACACCTAATTCCGCAGCCCTGCCGGATCCAGCCATGACTGAGGTCGGTGTAGCTAAACCAAGGGCACAAGGACAAGCAATCACCAACACCGTAATCGCTGGCACAAGGGCTGTGCGTAATTCTCCTGGCTCTACGATAAAAAACCAGACAAGAAATGTAACTAATGCGATGCCGACAACCGCTGGAACGAACACACCCGATACACGATCGGCCACGCGTTGAATATCTGCTTTACTTCCTTGTGCTTCCTCTACTACCTTGACAATTTGCGAAAGGGCAGTATCCTTACCTACCTTGGTCGCCTCCATCGTTAAAATACCATTCTTATTGATCGTGGAACCAATCGCTACATCGCCTATCTTTTTATCAACAGGAATACTCTCCCCCGTAATCATCGATTCATCAACGGCTGATTCCCCTTTGATAATCATGCCATCAACAGGTATTTTTTCACCTGGCCGAACCATGATCATATCTCCAACGATGACTTCTTCTATAGCAATTTCTTGCTCTTCACCATTTCGCAGCACACGAGCCGTTTTCGCCTGCATACCAAGCAATTTCTGAATCGCCTGTCCAGTTCTTCCTTTCGCACGAACTTCAAAGAGCTTTCCAAGCAGGACTAATGTAATGATAACTGCCGCTGCTTCAAAATACAGCTCTGGCATACCAAATTGCCCGTTTAACTGCCACTCTACACCAAGGAAAATACTATAAAAGTAAGCGACAGAAGTACCCAAAGCTACCAGCACATCCATAGAGGCACTTTTATTCCGCAACGCCTTATAAGCACCGCTATAAAACTGTGCCCCAACAATAAACTGAACTGGTGTCGCCAAGGCTAATTGTACCCATGGATTCATTAACATATCTGGGGAATAAATAAAGGAAGTAAACTCAAAGTGTGTCACCATCGTCCATAGTAAAGGCAATGTTAAAATAGCGGAAAAGATAAACTTCCCAGTCTGATGACGGATTTCTTCCTCTTTATTAGTAGCTGTTTCTTCTTTGGATGTTGGAATGCTTAATGTGTACCCGAGTTTTTTGACGGCTTCCATCATATCTTGGATGGTTACCTGGTCTTGATCATATTCCACAGATACATTTTCTAAAGCAAAATTCACGTTAGCCTCTGCTACACCCTCTGTCTTATTCAGTTTCTTCTCAATTCGATTGGCACAAGCAGCACAAGTCATGCCAGATATATCAAAAGTTTGTTTATCATGGGCCACATGATAACCTAGCCTTTCAATTTTTTCTTCAAAATCAGATACTCCAGTTTTCTCTGGATCATAAACCACTTTCGTCTTTTCAATCGCAAAATTAACATTTGCTTCTTCCACACCATCTATTTTATAAAGACCTTTTTCAATTCTATTCGCACACGCGGCACAGGTCATACCTTGAATCTGTAAACTTACTTCCTTTTGTGCTTCCACCCTGTTCACCTCTCTCATACCTCGATAGGGTATATATATGTCAAAAAGAGGATCGTGCTGTTTTAGCACGACCGTTCTTCTTAAGCGACATCGTATCCTTGATCTTCAATTACTTCGATAATATCTTGTTCATTGACTTGCCCGGCCTCGAACGTTACATCGACTTTTCCATCTTCTAAATGCACCTTAACTGATTCAACACCAGTCATTTCTCCTACATTTCCTTCAATAGAAGAAACGCAATGTCCACAAGACATCCCTTGTACCTTAAGGGTAATATTTTGCATGTGAATGACCTCCTATTATTTTATCTACATCCATTCTATCATACCCCGGGTAGGTATTGTCAAGTATTAAAATTACACTAACACTTGTTACATGAATTGATTTTTAATTCATTCCTAGTAACTGCTAGGACTCACTATTCTTAGGCCAATCATATAATACCCCATAAAGGTATGTCAATACTGTTAATTACTAAGACGTAAGACACTTATGTTTCGCTTTGCTATACAAAGAACAGCCATTCCTTGTATAATATTTAAATATACGTATAGTATTTGCGTGTAGTAGCAAAAAGTATACTATAATTACAAATATGGTGGTGACAGTAAGTGGGACACATTTGTGGCAAAACCTATAACTGCGAAAAAGAATTGACTCTTTCTGTGATTGGTGGCAAGTGGAAAATGCTTATCTTATGGCACTTAGGAAAAGAAGGAACTAAACGGTTTGGTGAATTAAAGTCACTGATGCCAAGAATTACACAACGTATGCTGGTCAATCAGCTAAGAGAGCTGGAAGAAGATAAGATTGTCCACAGGGAAGTTTATCCCGTTGTGCCACCAAAAGTAGAATACTCCCTAACCGAACATGGGGAAAGCTTAATGCCAATATTGGAATCCATGTATAAATGGGGAAAAGATTACCTAGAGAATGTTGTCGAAGTCGAGGATCAAGTAGAAGTAAGCAGTTCACCAAAATAATAAGTCAAATGGCTAGAATAAGACGTAATAGTGATAAACCCTTTCTCAGGATCATACAAAAAGTGATGGAGAATACTAAGTCGACAACTATTGCGTAGTTCTAGCCGTTTTTTATGGATAGAACTTGGTGATTCCCACTGGCCATTAAATCCGATTATACCTACTGTAAAATAAAAAATGGCTGGACCGTAAATCGAGATTTTTCAGACACGTTTTTTAGTCATACCGGTACTCAAAATCTTTCCCCTTCCTCTACTTTTTTATATTAAATAGTTCCTTCTTTGTATTGGATTGTTCTTAAAATAGGCCTTCCGATGCCTTTATTCATGCCCTTTTTATGCTTCCTTCCTTTAACAACACTTAGTATACTTTTGCACACCGAGTTATGCAGGAGTAACTATTTGAGATTAAAGTGCGTACTTTTTAGAAATGATAAAACATCATATACTATAGATGTAGCAAATTTTATTATAGGAGTGAAGCATAAATGAAATTACAATTAGCATTAGACCTCGTAAATACAGAAGAAGCCATAGCATTGGTGGAAGAAGTAAAAGACCATATCGACATTGTAGAAATCGGAACACCGATTGTTAAAATTGAAGGATTAAAAGCAGTAAAAGCAATGAAAGAAGCATTCCCGCAGTTAGAAGTATTAGCGGATATGAAGACAATGGATGCAGCCAGCTATGAAGTACAAAAAGCAGTCGAAAATGGTGCCGACATTGTTACGATTTTAGGTGCAGCAGAAGATGAGTCGATCAAAGGCGCTGTAGAAGAAGCGAAAAAACAAGGGAAAGAAATTCTTGTTGATTTAATTGCCGTAAAAGATATTGCCAAACGTGCCCAAGAGGTGGATGCCATGGGTGTTGACTACATTTGTGTACACACTGGTTATGATCTGCAAGCAGTTGGTAAAAATTCATTTGAGGACCTTCAAACCATTAAAGGGGTTGTGAAGAATGCCAAAACAGCTATTGCGGGTGGCATTAAGCTAGAAACCCTCCCTGAAGTAGTGCAAGCACAGCCTGACCTTGTGATTGTTGGTGGTGGTATTGCGGGACAAGAAGATAAACAAGCGGCAGCTGAAAAAATAGAAGCATTAATCAAACAAGAGACTGCTTAAGAGGATGGAAAACACAATGGGGACAACCAAGCATCTAACCAATATATTACAAGAGCTTGCGCCAACTGCCGATTTAATCAATGATGAAGAAGCGGAACAACTTGTCCAGCAAATCCTGACATCTAAGAAGATTTTCGTTGCCGGAGCTGGACGATCTGGACTTATGATGAAAACTTTTGCCATGCGCTTAATGCAAATGGGATTTGAAGCTTACGTGGTAGGAGAAACGGTAACCCCTAATTTGGAGAAAGGGGACTTATTCATTCTCGGATCTGGTTCGGGAGAGACTAAGGGATTAGTTTCTATGGTTCAAAAGGCAAAAAGCTTGGAAGGGATCGTTGCCCTTGTAACCATTTCGCCAGCGTCAACTATTGGACAAATGGCTGACATCACCGTTTCATTACCAGGCTCAACTAAGGATAAGTCCGATAATGAATCTACATCGATCCAACCAATGGGCGCCATGTTTGAGCAAACCCTATTACTCCTATTTGACGCGTTTATTTTGCGATTGATGGAGAAACAAGAAATGAAGGGAAGCGCCATGTTTACCAAGCATGCAAACCTAGAGTAACATAAGCAAGATGACTCTATTGAAATGATGAAGATTGAAAAAGATCGTCATTCCTCAGATTATGACCTTTTTTTTTCGGAGTTTGCTCTTTTGGTGGTCGTCATTCCCCAGGTGATGACCGTTGCCACTCCAACGAATTAAAAAAGCCAAGAACCTTAGTTTTTAAAAGGTCCTTGGCTTTCTTATCATTATCTTCCTCTACTCTTCATCAAAAATCTCTTTCGCCATTGTAAAGGCTGACCATGCTTTAGGCCAACCGGTGTAAAAGGCCAAATGGGTAATTAATTCGACGATTTCGTCTTTGGTTACACCATTTTGTTTGGCTATGTTTAGATGAGCCTCTAATTGAGGAGCACCTTGCGTCATCAAACTGGCACAAGTAATCATACTGCGGTCACGAGGAGATAATTCTGACTCTCTAGACCACACTTCGCCAAATAAGACATCATCATTCAAGCCTGCAAATTGTGGAGCAAACTCTCCTAGATTGTCACGACCTGCTGTTTGTTTTTTTGCCATCGTTTATCCCTCTTTCTCTTAATTATTGTGCATCTAGCTGGGAATAAATATCGTCTGAAACAGGTTCCAGCCATTCTGGGGTTCCAGCGGTTATTGCGATATGCTCAAACCAGCTATCTTTTGTCGCGCCATGCCAATGTTTAATACCGTCATGCGTCACAATGACATCACCAGCTTGTAAAAATTGTGCCTCTTGCCCGTCTTCTTGGTACCATCCTTCTCCACCAGTTACTAACAAAATCTGAAAGCCATCATGATGGATATGCCAATTGTTCCGACAACCAGGCTCAAACGTCACATTCCCTACGCCAACATTTACATCGGGATCTGATACCAAACCTTGCAAATAGCTTTGTCCGACAAAGTATTGCGCAAACGCATCATTTTTTTCTCCTATTGGAAAAATCACACCATTTTTTACTTCTTCATGTTTTGCCATTTTTCATACCTCCATGTAAAAGATGCTTCTCTAGGACGCATCCTTTAAAACTTTTTCCGTATAATTCTATGGTATAACGAAATGTGTTGCTCGTCTAATACCTTTCAAACAAAGGAGTATGCTTTAAAGGCATGTTTACAATTCTTCACAGTCACCAGCCCACAAGCTTTATGTTTTCTATTTTTCATCTCCACTCTTCTTTTCATCGCTTTTCGCTTTCCATGGTGGGTCACCGTATTTATGCAGTTGTTGATTTATTTTATAAATAACGTACGGAATCAAAAGGGCTAATATGGTGCAGACCAGAATCAAATATTCAGGTAATACGCCCAATAACGGTTTCCACATAAATGCTTCGCTCCCTCTCTTAATCCTTTACCTTATCTGTTGCACCTGTTGTTCGGACAATCGAATTGGCCTTTACTTTGATCGTAGCATTTTGAAAAATATTTTCGCCTTCTTCCCAGTCACCCTTGATTTCTTTCCATGTTGGATAATGTCTTTGCCGCATGATCTTGTTAAAACCAAAAAAGTCTAACTCTATTTCCTCCTGCCCTTTTTTTATGACCTCGTTTGCCAATTGCTCCATCCTCTTATTGATTTGCTCCTCTATTTTCTTAAGGTAACCTTTTTCTAAAAGGGTCCGTTTCCCGTGCATCTCCCCAATACTGCCTTCTGTATCAATCGTGACATCAATGGTCACTTGATCAGTTCCATTTGTATCGATCGTTATATTGCTTTTTGCTTTTTTTATTTCATAAAGCATTAATTGATCATTGATGTCAAAGGTAATATATCCCCCTTTCAACTTACCCATTATCAGGTTAAAACCTACCACTTCTTTATCATTAAGAACCCCGACTAAATGATTTGTTTCTCCATTAAAAACACCTGCACCATCAAATTGAATTTTACTATCCATGGCATAAATCCTTGGGATAAGATAATTATTATTTTCCAACAGATATTCATGCAAATCCCCTGCTCTAAGTGGTTTAATCAATCCGGCCACTTTATCGGTGTTTTCACTAGCGTTATTAATATACATGACTGGAAGCGGATCTGTATCCGGTTCGATATCCAGTATATCCATCGCCTTGCCTTCGGAAATGAGAATCCTTACCGACCGACGCATTTCCTGATCACGCAGAAACAGATCCATCATCCCGGCAAATAACTGTTGATCAGAGGCTAACTCTTCCGAAATGATGATTAATTTCAAATGTTCAAAAAAGGGGGGATCACCCTTCATCGTTGACATTTTCCGAATCGCCTCGAATACGCTTCTCCCGCTCGTTGATAAATTACTGTAAGGTTTTTGCGCACCGCTGCTGTTTTCATTAGGAGTACCTAATCCAGCAGGTACAACAAATTGATTCGTTACGGTGATTATTGGTTTATCGCCAGATTGCTCTTCTGCCAAGTCAAGCGATAAACCAACCACAAAACCTCGTTCTTCAATATTTATTTCATCCCAGCACCCACTCAGGAAAACAAGCAAACAGCAGCCTATGAGCAAATACTTTTTATTCACTTTGCTTCACTCCTCTGATTTTAGCAACCACTGGCAATAGTATTAGCACCACCAAGTTCAGGATTATTAAGACATTACCTATAAGCCCTCCCAAAAAATCCACCGCAATCACATCCTGAGGCAGCATCGCCATGATATAAGCGACAGGGGCAAGCATAAAAATAAGCTTTAATTTCATCGTATTTTTAAAAATGGAATTCAAGGCAAACACACTCACATCCAGCGCCATGGCTGTCGTATTGAAAATAGCCATAATCCAAATCACAAAGAAGATAGATTCAAATCGTTCAAAAAAACCACCCGGTATCTCCACCACCTTGGCTAGTTCAACGGTTGGATAGAGTAAATTGGAAGTGACGGCATTACCAAATACCGCAATACACACGAAAAAAATAATGATATATAACCCAACAGGAATACACATTCCCAGCGCAGCCATTTTGGGTGCTTTATCGGGTTGGTCAACCAAGGCAAGATAAAACCATAAAACACCAAACCCCATATATGCGAGAACCCCTTGATTCAGCACCTTCACATAATCAGTAAAAGGGGTTATAAATATCGGCAATAATCGACCAGGCTCAAACCAACCTAAATTAAATATAATCAAAAAAAACGCGATAAGCAGAATAATCGGTAAAAACATAATATTAAGCCGAAACAACCCCACCCTAGAACCAGAGACCGCATAAATAACGACCAGCAAGAAGGAGAGTGCAATAATTTCGATCGGTGTCTGATCAAATAAATATTGTTGTGCAATATTACTAATTTTACGCACTTGATAGGACGTGATCATAAGAAAAATTACAGCAAACAAACTTGTCAGCAGCATTGCCACTGGTTTGGTTACAATCTTAGTAGCATAGGTAAGGAATGATTGATGGCGAAAACCGGAAGCAAACTTGGCTACTGCCCAAGTTAACCCTATCGCAATCAATCCACCTATGAATAAAGGAATCCACCCATCGGCTGATTCTGTGGCAGAGGCTATCACTTTTGGTAAGGAGAGAACACCTACCCCGGTCACAATAGATGGAATAGCAACGAAGATGTCTCTAGGACTAATTCTATCGTTTTCGTACTTAAGCTTTTTCATTAGGTACTTTCCCCTTTGTCCATGCGTTTCTCATCATTGGTTTTCATATAGCTGGGACGCCTAGTCTTCATAGTAATTGGGGCACGTAAGACGAGATCCTTCCAATCGTCCAGAAAGCTTGGTGCGAAGGAAGAGGAATACGGGACACCAAAGCTCGTCAGATTAACAATATGAATATTGATCATGATATAGCCGAGCACGATGCCATAAAGACCGAATATCGCCGCTCCCACCATTAGGCCAAACTGTAGAATCCGAAACGAAATGGCGATACTATAGGATGGAAGTGCAAAGGAAGCAATGGCATTTAAGGCAACGACAATAACCATAATCGGACTAACGATTCCAGCCGACACCGCAGCCTCCCCAATCACGAGCCCACCAACAATCCCTATCGTTTGACCTATCGCAGTGGGCAATCGTAATCCAGCTTCCCTTAGCAATTCCATCGTTACCGTCATAATTAATGCCTCAATAAATGGCGGAAAGGGAACTCCATCCCTTGTTGCTGCAATTGAAAATGCCAAGTCAGACGGAATCAGCCCTTGATGATAGGAAACCAATGCAATATATAGAGCTGGAAGAAAGACAGAAATAAAGGCAGCCAGATAACGCAAGACTCTAATCAGCGTTGCCAAAGACCAGCGCCAATAATAATCCTCTGGAGAATGCAAAGAACTACCAAAAGTTGCCGGTGCAATCAGTACAAAAGGGGTACGATCTAGCATAATAACCACTTTCCCTTGTAGTACAGCATCAGCCGCTTTATCAGGCCGTTCTGTATTTAACACTTGTGGAAAAGGAGACAAAAAACTATCCTCAATCCATTGTTCAATATAGCCAGATTCCGGAGCATCGTCCATATCAATCGTTTCTAACCTTCGTTTTATCTCTTCCACTATATCCGGATTGACAATACCATCCACATAAACAACGAGCAGATCTTTTTTAGATCGTCTACCTACCTTATAGTTTTTAAAACGAAGATTAGGATCCGAAATATGTCGACGAATCAACGATGTATTGGTCCTTAAATTCTCGACAAACCCATCCCTTGCCCCACGAATAAGGGATTCTGAAGCAGGTTCTTCAATAGCACGATTTTCTCCGCCTCTCGTTCCCATGATCAATACCTGGGTCATTCCGTCTAAATAAAACACGGTGCGTCCGCTGAGAATGGCATTCGATACATCGTCTAGGGATTGCCCCAGTTCAATCCCAGTTACCGTCAGCACTTCCCAATGAATCGTGTCAAAGAGCTGCTCTTTATCATTAGGTAACGAACTGGCTTGTTTCAAGTCATCCATAATGTGATCATGCACGTATTTACTGTCCACTAAGCCGTCGATATAAACAATAGCGGTACGATGATTGTTCATGGTGAATTCACGTATCACCAAATCACTCGGCTCCTCTAGCATATTTTTAATGTTTTCCAGGTTACCAGCTAGATTCGTTTCTATATCCAGAGAGAAATTCTCTTCTGCTTTTTTCCGCTTATGATTTTTTCGATATAAACGAGCCAACGTTATCCCCTCATGTCTATTAAAGTGCGTTTTTCAAAAAGATATGAACAACCTTTACAATAGTTACTCCCCCTACTTTCTCCAAACAGGGACAATTTATGTATAAAAACAAATTCGTTGTAAAATCTAATGCTATAGTCAATCCATGAAAGGGGTATCCACTTGAACAAAAAAAATGTACATCTAACCGCCGCTGAAATTGCTTCTGTCTGGGTCGGATATATGAATGATTCGATGACGAGATCCGTCTTGCGTTTCATGCTAAAACATGTCAATGATCCCGAGATAAAACCACTTATCCAGCAATCCTATGATATTGCCGTTCATCGTATCGAACAATTACAACAAGTTTTTGAAGAGGAGAATTACGCAACCCCAAATGGATTCTCTGAACAGGACATTAATATGCAGGCACCATGGCTTTTTACCGACGTCTTTTGCTTAACCTACGTCACACACATGGCGAGAATTGGAATGTCCGTTTATAGCGGCTTTGTCTCTATGAGTATTAAAAAGGAGATACGAGATCATTTCACACAGGGGCTTCAGGAAACAATCATGCTTTATAACCAAGCAACCCAAACCGCCCTGGAAAAAGGGGTGAACTCGAGACAACCTTATATTGAGCCCCCTAAAGAAATAGACTATGTTAACAGCAAAAAGTATTTCAATGGGTTCAATCCATTTAGTGAGAAACGCCCGATAAACGCCGTTGAAATCGCACATTTATATACCAACATTCAGACAAATGAAATTGGTTCAAAACTGTGCCTGGCCTTTGCTCAAACTTCACCTTCCAAGGACGTACAGAATTTTATGATTAAAAGTAAAAACATGGCCCAAAAGCATATAAAAATATTTGTGAATGAAATGTTAAAAGATGATGTCGGAGCTCCACAAGTACCTGATGTAGGTGTCAGTGATTCCACCACACAAACTTTTTCCGATGCATTAATGATGTTTCATATGTCCTTGATGATGTCAGCAGGAGTAGGTAACTATAGCACCGCCGCAGCGGCCAGTCAGCGTGCAGATTTACAAATGAATTACCAGCGCCTCTCATTAGAGGTTGCTGAACTTGCGAAAAGCGGTGCGGATATCATGATTGATCATCATTGGTTTGAACAGCCACCTGGCATTAAAGATCGGGAAAAGTTAGCAAAACAAAAGGGAAAGGGGTAAAAAAATGGGCACAGTATTCTCGAGAAATGACTCATTGCCGTTTCATAACATCTCCACACACCCCCATTCAGTGGAATCTTCTTTGATGGTCAAGCTTATCGGGGAAGTCTTTGCTGTTTTCATCGCTCCCATCCAATCGATGAAATCACTCTCAAAAGCAATATATCAGAAATCATCATCGAAGTAGGGAAGTCTATGGGGACAAACATATCGAAAAAAAGCGAAAAGCTCGAAGCAGTCCTGTGGAGCATAGCATTACCTGGGTTTGCCCAATTATTACATCATCATTATATAAAAGGTATTCTGCTGATAGGATTGGAAATACTAATTAATGTCAAGGGTAATCTAAATACCATTCTTATGTTGAGCTTCCACTTTAAAGCGGAAGAAGCTATCGCAGAAACCAATTATTTGTGGCTGATGTTTTATCCTTGTTTGTACTTTTATGCTATTTGGGATGCTTATAAGCATGCAGGTGGTGGAGAAAAACCTTTTGCCTATCTGCCACTTGCCTTCTCTGCTTATTTTGTAACGGTTGGCTTAATTTTTTCACCTACATTTACCATTTTCGGTCATTTGGTAGGATCGATTTGGCTACCTATCTTATTTTTACCAATTGGTTTAGCCGTCGGCGGACTTTTAAGATGGGTCTTGCTAAAAATTTATGCCGAAAGTTGAAAAAGAACCCATTCTGTTATAGCAAAATAACTAACAGAATGGATTCTTCCATCTTCAAAAGCGCTCTTTCAGCTCAGCTCTTACTGCATTTGTTCGGTGAAAAGCCCTGACCAAGCCTGTACAACGCCAAGAAGACTGATGTTGCTATGTCCACTCTAATGAACAACTACTTCGACAAAAGATAGCAGATTAACGAGGCAATTGCTGTTTACGAGCAGTTTTCGGAAACCCTTCCTTTAAAATGCACCTGCAAATTAATAGGCGAGTTCATACTCCCCGTTTTCGTATACATTATATGTACCTACAGTACCCGATCCACCATTTTCTCTCATGGATTTAGAAACTAAAGATATGGTATAAACAGTTTCGTTACCATCTGTCTGATCGGTAGAATCATCCGGAATGAATTCTGTATCATCCACAGTTAATTCATCTGCACGATCTAATTCTTCTTTAAGATGGGAAATAGCCTCATCCATGTTCGCTATTTTGATATCATCCTGATTACCTGAATTCTCATTTTCATCAGCGAATTCATTGGTTGATGTAGTATCTTTTGATTCTGATGAATGAGAAGAGGTTTCATCATTGTTATCCATTTCACTTTCGTTACTGGTGTTATCTTCGGAAGATGTTTGTTCGTTGTCTACATCATCCTCTTCTTCCGATTCGTTCTGCGATTCATTATCTCTTTGGTCAGCTTCATTTGATTCATCTGTCGCTGCTCTCGAACTTTCATCGTCCGACTGACCACAACCACTTAAAATAAGAACAAAACAAATGGCTAACAGGATAACATAAAATACTTTTTTCATGATCCTTTCCTTCCTTTTAAATCAGCCATTACTATAACATAAAAAATAAGGATGACCAATACAATATCAAATGTTTCACAACCAAATATGTACAGGCATCAGAAAAAACCCAAAAACACTAGCTATGTTAAGGGTTCCGAAGTATAGTATAATCACTATCGCTATAGAATAACGATCCATTTTATCAAAAAGATTCATCATTCTCTTTTAGTGCCGTCACCACTGCTCTATTTTTTCAGACAGAATCGGCGTATGCTGAACCATCGTCTGTGCTAAGCTCGAATCAGAAACGGCTTGTTGCACAGCTACATTGGGAACAAAGGCAACCAGGTTTAAAAACAGAAATACAATCAAATAAACCTTAACAAAACCAAATGCCCCACCGAGCCAGCGGTTCACGATGCTTAAGAAAGGTAAATTTGCCAAATAATCAAGCGTTGAACCAAGAATATTCCACAAAATCCTGGTACCGATAAACAAAATGATAAACGCAATCGATCGATAAAAAATACTTGCTATATTGCTCCCCTCTGAGCCAGGAGAAGGAATCCACTCTAGGTAGGGAGCAAGATCTCTAAAGAAAAAATAAGCGACGGCCAGTGCTACAATTATTCCGGTTAAGCGGACAATCTGATTCACTAAGCCATTCCTTAATCCAATCAAGAACCCTCCGACTAAAATAAGTAGAATAATGATGGTAAGTAACATCTCATGCTCTTCCTTTCGTCCTTTTCTATGGTTGATCATTTCTTTATGTTCAAACGAATTTCATCATGAAACTTCCTGTTATTCCCTCAAAAATACACAAACGAGGTGTGTGATTCTGGAACACACCATCATTATATCATCTTTCGAAAAAAAAGAGTACGCTGTAGCTAAATCAATAGCCTGGGAAAATTTAGATAGCTGTTGCTACTTGTTTGCTTGGACAAATAAGCACTTTGCTCCTCACTGTCCGATATACTATAAAAAACAGTTCCCTTGACTTAAAGTCGACTTTAGGATGTAAAATGAAAATATCATGGCGTTAAACGTTCTGATAACTATTACATTTCACACAAATAGGAGGTAGAAACAAATGCAACCAAACTGGACACAAGCACAACTTGATCAATTTGCCAAAGTAGATGACTTCTATATCTCACCATTCTATAGTGATGGAAAAACACCTGGAACGCCAACTTGGATCTGGTCTGTAGTCTCTGATAACCATCTATATGTCAGAGCATACAACGGCAAGCGTTCGAGATGGTATCAATCGGCAGTGGAACAGCAAGCAGGAAAGATTCAATTAGCTGGTCAAGAATTTGATGTGACATTTCAGCCAATCGATGCAGACCCTGACTTAACGGAAAAAATTGATAATGCCTATAAAGAGAAGTACGGCTCCAGTCCTTATCTGGCTCCTATGATAGCTGAAGGACCAATTAGTGCGACTGTACGCGTTTTACCAAGAGATGCATAAGATGATCTAGTGATAACCTAGGTTGAAGCCTGTTCGGTCCATACTGCTCACTCAAAGTAGATGGACCGACAACTTCACATGATAGGTCTGATCGGTATTCCGGTTCGTTCAAGGTACAATCGGTGCCAATCCCAACATAGTAAAGTTTGTATCTTTATCTGATAAAGAAATCATGCTCGAAAGGCATCATTCATCCTTTTAATCAATTCTTGTACAACAGGAGAAAACATTATATTTTTGCGCCAAGCAAAGACACATTGTGTTTCTAGCGGAGGATGCAACGGAATAAATCGTAAATTTTCGGTCTGACGATGAGCAATTGCCCCTTCAATAGTCAGTGCAGAGGCTACCTTATTTTCTACTAAAGAGAACACATTAAAAATCAGATTATAGTCTCCGGTTATCGTCAAGCCATTCACTTCCTGCTCCATCCAATTAGCGAACATTTTTTGCACATCTTTACGTACAGGGGCCAATAATGGTACTCCTTTTAAATCTTTTGGTTCAAGGTCGTTTTTTTGAGCTAAAAAAGAGCTTGTTTCTAATAAAACTCCCCATTTTTCATGCATAGGGAAGGAAACATATTCATACTTTTCCGTTGAGATTGGTTTTAATAATACACCAACATCCAACAACCCTCCATCCAACTTATCGATAATATCTTCACCAGTCCCACTAAAAATACTAAAGGTTACCTCGGGATAATCCGCGATAAACTCTTCCAAGATCATCGACAGTGTATCTGAGTTATCCGCTTCCACACAACCAATCGAAATATGCCCACTGAATAGTTGTTTGCGCTGATTAAAAAATTCCTGTGTGGTTTTATCAGATAAAGACAGGATTTCCTGCGCACGATCTTTTAAGTACATGCCAGCCTTAGTTAACACCATTTTTCTTTTTTCACGAATAAATAAACCGGCACCGAGCTCTTCTTCCAGTTCTTTTATTTGCCGACTTAAAGTAGGCTGCGTGGTATGAAGCACCTCTGAAGCCCTTGAAATACTCCCTTCTTCTGCAATCACTAAGAAATACCGCAATATTCTTAATTCCAAGTCTATCCCCTCGTCCCTTAGCATAATGGTATATCGCTCTATTACTTCATTATAATTATTTCCAAATGTAAAGTATAGTGACTAATATCAAACCGTTGAAGTAAACTACTTTATAACTCTTGCTTGAATCACTATTTAATTATGGTAAAATAAAAAACATGTTTGTTCAAACAGATCAAGGAGGATAAATCAATTCATGAAGCAAAAAAACAAGAATTTTTCTAGTGTATTTACTTATGCAGCGATCGTCGTTGGCGTATTAGTAATATTGGGCGCTGTTTTCCCGAGTAAATTTGGTGACATCTCTGGTGCGATTGGTGATTGGGTTTCAGAAGTATTCGGATGGTACTACATGGTGATATTCACGCTTATCTTATTCTTTTGTATCTTCTTATGCTTCAGTCCAATTGGTAAGCTCAGACTGGGTAAGCCTACCGAAAAACCAGAATTCAACACGATATCCTGGCTGACTATGCTGTTTAGCGCCGGTATGGGGATTGGCTTGGTCTTCTATGGTTCATCGGAGCCCATTTCACATTACTTAGCTCCCCCTACTGCCGATCCAGAAACAACAGCCGCCTTAGCCGAATCCATGCGCTCCACCTTTCTTCATTATGGATTCCACCCTTGGGCAGTATATGGCATTGTCGCACTAGCATTAGCCTATGCACAATTTAGAAAAGGAGAGCTCGGTTTAATCTCGAAAACACTGCGGCCGATTTTAGGTGATAGAGTAGATGGACCGATCGGAAATGTGGTCGATGTACTAGCGGTATTTGCCACCATCATCGGGGTAGCTGTTTCCTTAGGTGTAGGAGCCATGCAGATTAATGGCGGTTTAAACTATCTTTTCAATGTTCCAAATAACACCTTGGTACAGGGAATCATCATCGCCATTGTAACGGTACTATTCTTAATAAGTGCTTGGAGTGGCCTGAGTAAAGGGATTCAATACTTAAGTAACTTGAATATGATCTTAGCTGGCCTGTTATTTATTGCGATATTGATTCTAGGGCCAACCTTATTGATACTTAACATGATACCAAGTGCAACAGGTGACTACCTATCTCACTTACTATATAACAGTCTCGATCCATCGCCATTAAATGAACAAAAACATGATTGGATGCAGGACTGGACCATATACTATTGGGGCTGGTGGATGAGCTGGAGTCCGTTTGTCGGCATCTTTATTGCCAGAGTTTCGCGTGGCCGGTCTATCCGAGAATTTATTATGGCCGTTTTATTCGTGCCTAGCATTGTGAGTTTCTTATGGTTTAGTGCATTTGGTTTAACAGGTATTGAAGCAGGACAAAGCGCATCGCAAATATTTGAGTTGCCACCAGAAACACAATTATTTGGCATTTTCAATGAATTGCCGTTAAGTATCATACTAGCTATTATTGCTTTGGTGTTGATATCGTCCTTCTTTGTTACGTCAGCCGACTCCGCCACCTTTGTGTTGGGAATGCAGACTGCCTTTGGAACCCTACATCCTAAGAATTTTGTCAAAGTCGTCTGGGGTTTATCTCTATCAGCCATTGCCTTTGTGTTACTTTTATCCGGTGGAGAAACTGGCTTAGATGCCTTACAATCTGCTGCGATTATTTCCGCATTACCGTTTAGTGTCATCGTCTTATTAATGACGATAGCCTTTTACAAAGATGCGAACAAAGAAAGAAAATATTTAGGCTATACCTTAACGCCGAATAAAAAACGGATGGAAGAATACAAGAAAAAAGTAGGCGACTTCGAGGAAAATCAGTAAAATTCCTTCATCATAAACCAAAAGCCTCATTCCTCTTTAAAAAAGAGAAATGAGGCTTTTATTATAGATTTTACTTACTTTTCGACATCCGCCTCGTTCATTCGTCATATTCATTATTTCCCGGGAAATTTCCGACACCCTTCATTGTTTTCTTTCCTGAATCAGCCCTCAAAAACCTAACAATACAGAAACAAGATCTATCATTTGTACAATAGTTCCCGTTTTTTTTCGTAAGATTTCTAACTTTGAATGGAAGTGAAATTTTTGATGAACCTCATGCAACCAGCCTATGAAAAGAATTGCATTCGTCTAGATTCATTGACAGATCTACTTACCACATCCCTATTTAAAAAATAATGTATGAAATCTATAGAACGTTGGGGAGAATAAATCCAAGAAAACAGATATATGCAGCCTTTTACCATAGTGCGTATCAAGTGAAACTTTCAGACACGAAGGTTCTACTGATGGTTAGCCCCCTTTCTTTGTTCTTCAGGAATCTTGAAATCGAGGCTGGGCGGATGGAGTAATCTCTATAATCAACTACCTTACAAAAAACAAGTTATTACAGTGCTATTCCATCGAACAATGTACACACGCAACTTTTTTATATAGCTTATGCTGCAAACTGCGAAAAAAAAATTGATTCAAATAGCAGTAAGGAGGATGATTTTCATGAAGCGAACGAACAAGAACTTTTCTAGTGTATTTACTTATGCAGCTATTATTGTTGGTATATTAGTGCTATTGGGTGCCATTTTCCCTGATTCATTTGGCGACATTTCTGGTGCCATCGGTACATGGATCACTGAGGTATTTGGTTGGTATTATATGGTGATATTTACCCTCATCTTATTCTTTTGTATTTTTTTGTGCTTCAGCCCTATCGGTAAACTCAAATTAGGGAAACCAAACGACAAACCAGAATTCCATACGATATCATGGCTAACGATGTTGTTTAGCGCAGGAATGGGGATTGGTTTAGTTTTCTATGGTTCATCAGAGCCTATTTCTCATTACGTAGCTCCCCCTACTGCCGATCCGGAAACAAAAGCAGCCTTAGCAGAATCCATGCGCTCTACCTTTCTGCACTATGGTTTCCATCCTTGGGCGGTGTACGGTACGGTTGCATTAGCCTTAGCCTATACTCAGTTTAGAAAAGACGAGCGCGGTTTAATGTCGAAAACACTACGACCTATTTTCGGGGATAGAGTAGACGGGCCACTTGGCAATATCGTGGACGTATTAGCGGTATTTGCCACCATTATTGGTGTAGCTGTTTCTTTGGGTGTGGGGGCGCTGCAAATTAACGGGGGTTTACACTACCTCTTTGAGATTCCAAACAATATATTTACCCAAGGAATCATCATTGCTATTGCCACGATATTATTCTTAATCAGCGCTTGGACAGGTCTAAGTAAAGGAATTCAATATTTGAGTAATCTGAATCTGATACTTGCTGGCTTATTGTTTATCACTGTGTTAATTCTTGGGCCTACATTGCTGATACTCAATATGATCCCAAGTGCTGCTGGCGACTATTTGAACCAATTAATATTTAATAGTCTGGACCCGGCGCCGTTAAGTGAACAAAAACAGGAATGGATGCAGGATTGGACATTATACTATTGGGGTTGGTGGATGAGTTGGAGCCCTTTTGTCGGAGTATTTATTGCAAGGGTTTCACGCGGCCGATCCATCCGCGAGTTCGTCCTCGCGGTATTGTTTGTACCAACCTTTGTAAGCTTTCTTTGGTTTAGCACCTTTGGTTTAACAGGAATTGAGACAGGACAAAATGCCTCACAAATATTTGACATGCCACCTGAAACACAGTTATTTGGTATTTTCAATGAACTACCTTTAAGTATCCTATTAACAATTACCGCTTTGGTATTGGTATCGTCCTTCTTTGTTACGTCAGCCGATTCTGCCACCTTTGTATTAGGTATGCAAACGGCTTTTGGAACCTTGCATCCTAAAAATTTCGTCAAAATCGTCTGGGGTATCTCGTTGTCAGCCATTGCTTTTGTGTTACTCTTATCCGGTGGAGAAACCGGATTAGATGCCTTACAATCTGCTGCGATTATTTCCGCACTGCCATTTAGTCTGGTTGTCTTATTGATGATGATCGCCTTCTATAAGGATGCCAACAAAGAAAGGAAATATTTAGGATACACCCTTAAACCGAATAAACAAAGATTGAAGGAATACATGAAAAAATCAGAAAACACAGAGGATGAGCAATCCTAATTATCTGTTTTCTGATGAAGTTCAAGATCGTACACGAGAGAAGGCATATGCTTTTTCAAAAGATAACTTAGAAGATAGGTTGACTTTTATTTGGAGGACTTGCTTCTTTGTTAGAATTCATTCGTAAATGAAATCACATTTTGCTTGACTTAAAGTCCACTTTAAATCGTACGATAATGATAATAAAAAAAAGGAAGGGCGATGATGAATGAAGAAAGTTATTGTAGCTTTATTTTTACTGTTGCTTTTAGCAGCCTGTGGCAGTCAACCTGATAATACCGAAGAAGCTGACGAAAATGCCCCAAATGATACGAATGAAAACGCAAATTCAGACACGGAAATAACCAACGCAGCGATCGTCTACTACTCCCTAACAGAAAATACCGAAGAGGTAGCCGAGGAAATCCAAGTACAAACAGAAGCCGACTTAGAAAAATTGGAACCCGTTGAACCTTATCCACGTGCTTATAGTGAAGTTGCTGGTTTAGTAAGAGAGCAACAAGAAGCGGGAGAATTTCCTGAATTACAAGATTTAGATTTAAATATAGAGGAGTATGACACGATTTTTGTAGGCTCCCCCACTTGGCATGGATATATTTCCCAAGCCGTGCAAAAATGGTTGATGGATACAGAACTGGCAGATAAGAATATTATCCCATTTTTCACTAGTGGAAGCCAGCCGATAGAAGATCCACAAAGTGACCTAAGAGAGCTGCTCCCTGAAGCGACCATCACGGAAGAACTATCCATGGCAAACAGTCCGAGAGATGATATAGAAGAAGAGGTCTCGCAATGGATTGAAAATATGGAATTTTAATAAAAAACATGTGACATAGCCAAATCGATGGCTTGTCACATGTTTTTTTCATGCTAGACAAGGAAGCTATTTTCTTACGATTATCCGATATGGTTTTTACATGTGTTCAATCCGCAGTTCCTAAAACGAACTTTTTTCACCTAAATCCCGATAAAATTCATCCTTGCGAGACCGATAACGCCCGCGTCCATTTCGTTTTCTTACTTTGCTTATTCGCCCTTGAATGTACATCGTAATAGGTAAGACGCCAAGCGCGTAAGTTCCATAACGACCCACCTCAAAATCCGGCAAGATTGTCTCTACGATCGTTGGGAAAACCGTATACACCAAAAGTAACATGATAACCAAAATCGCCTCATCACGAAACCTTCCAACGATACGCGCTCCTTTTCGTACGATTGCCAATATAAAGGCAAGCACATACAGACAGACTAGGGAAAATCCTGCGTACACCATAATGAAGTATGCTGCGTGTTTCGCATCATCACCGATCAAAAAGTTAATCGACTCCCCTTGGTATAGGATCCCCTCTTCACTTCCGTTGAAGGTAAAGAATACGATCACCATATAGCCAATCATAAAAAACATGAAAAAGGTAAGAGCAAGCAGGACAATACGCCATACAATCAAGAACAAGCCCCGAATCAGACGTGCGATGAGACCTGCCCCGGGTATTTTGCTCAAAATAAAAATAATGATAAAGAGGCCGACGACGCCTCCAACCACCAACAAACTAGAAAGGATTTCATCTGCTATCATGGTCTTCTCCTTTTTTTATCTCTTATGTAGAGAGGTTGCTATTATCATACACAGATTTTGAGTTGTCTGGCAATGGTATTTTTTAATCATTTAGATGGGTGCACTTATATAAGGCTTAAGTGATTCTGAACACCACACCTCCCTATCCTTAGTCACAACAAGACCTTCGATACCTTCTAATGGCTCTATCGTCTCCATGACTTGACGAGATGATTTCCCGAATAAACGGCTAGTCCATATTTCACCATCAACCGATTTTTGGGATACAATCGTTAATCCCGCAATTTCTGATTCTATCGGATAACCTGTTTGTGGGTTCAGAATATGATGATAGGTCCTGTTATCCCTTGTAAAACTTCTTTCATAAATACCGGAGGTCACAATGGATTGGTTAAATGCCTTTAAAACAGTGATATAATTCCCACGTGGTAGAAAAGGGTGTTGAATGCCTATACGCCAATAACCATCAGCCTGTTTGGGAGATGTGCCATAGGTCATCACATTCCCACCTAAATTAATTAGCGCCTCTGATACTCCCATCGATTGTAAATCATCTACCATAAGATCGGCAATAAATCCTTTGGCTACTGCTCCTAAATCGATAAACATCGCACGATCCTTTAAAAATACGGTCTGCTCCTGATCATCCAGTATTATCTCTGCCGCATCGGTACTGCTAAGTAAAGATTGAATGGTTGTCGATGAAGGTACAGTGGCATCCTCAAATCCAATCCGCCACGCCTGAACAAGGGGACCAATCGCAATGTTTAAAAAACTGTCCGTTGCCATACTATGTTTCTTTCCGATTTTGATTAGTTCATATAAACTTGGATTCACGTGGACCGGTCTTATGCCAGCATTCTTGTTCACTTCCATCAATTCTGAACGAGAATCATTCGCACTGAATCGCTGTTCGTATTCTTTTAAGCGAAGAATCACTTCATCCAGTACAAAATCCGCATAGTCATGCTGAACCGATACTTGGATAACTGTTCCCATCATATGTACCTCACGCGTTTTCACAGGCATTCCCCTTCTCTTAACAATGTTTACGAAAAAAGAGGCCATACCGACCTCTTTTTGCTTAACTATCCTTAACCGTTGCCCCTGAAACGGTATCTACCTTCGTGGTCGCTCCTGAAACGGCATCGACACCGCCACCGGTTAGCTGTTGGCCAGTTTGCTCTAAATACCAATCAATGATCGGTTGAATATCCTGTACATACTCATTAATACCAATATATTGATCCCCTTGATCACGTATCGCTTGATAACTATGGACAACAAACTTATCTGGTCCATGTGTCGGCACATGGGTACGTACGACATCCTCTTTTCCATTACGCAATTGTTGAATCACCCAAGAAACGCCGCTATATACTCTTTCCGGGTGACATTCTGCTAACGGGCTGCCTACTTGTTCCGGTCTTCGAGGAGCCAACATATCTTCCGCACCAAACTTGCGGTTATAATATAAGAATTGATTGTTACTGTCAGCATATGTTAATTCTGCCGGCATCGAGTTTAAAAAGTGATTGATCTGATCAACGGTTAAAATACCTCGATCGAGTTTCACGTAAGTATCTCCTTCTACGGCTTGGGTTTTGTCAGAAGCCTGTTCCACCCAGTCGTCAGCTGACTTGTCGACCCCTTCAATGGTGGTGTCAATGGATCCAGTCGCGTATAAATCCTCCGTATCCGATACATCTTTCATGCCGTCAGGTGATTGCAAGACATTAACCACATTGATAAAACGAATAAATTGCTTCAGACAGCTTTCTAAAAATTGCGTCGTTTGCTGATCCTTTAAATTATTGTCCTCATCAAAGGCTTGTTGTACTTCACCTAATAGAAACTCATTACCCGGCATGACTACCGCATTAATGCCAGGTGCATCTAATACTTGTCGCAAATGCAATTGAGACCGGGAAGATCCTTGCACATCATAAGAAGCACCGACAATCATGACCGGCTTCCCGTCAAGTGGGTGTATGTTAAACGACAACCATTCCAAGACACTTTGTAGTGCGGATGGAATAGAGTGATTGTATTCTGGCGTAGCAATAATAACACCATCTGCTTCAACAATTTTACTATTTAAAAGTTGAATCACTTCACTGTCTGTTTGGTCATCCGATTGATTAAACATAGGAACATCTTTAATATCTAACACTTCTACATCCACTAATTTTTTGAAATGTTTTGCGATAAACTGTAATAATAAACGATTATAAGAAAATTCAGCATTTGATCCAACGATTCCAACGAGTTTCATCTGTAATACCTCCTAGTAATTAATGAGTCTCCCAAGAGAAGTTTGTCGCTTTCTTCTGATGCGAATCACTCGCATTGACTAATTGATTGGTAATCTCTACAAATTGGATAAAGTCCTTAAAGATTTGCTCGAGTTCTTCTATTTTAGCTTGATCTTTTAACTGGCCATTATCATCAAAGGCCTGTAACGAATAACCTATTAAGAATTCAGAACTAGGCATAATACGCGCTTTCAATTCTGGTGAATCAAGGATTTGACGCAAATGACTTTGTGCCCGAGAGGAACCTAATTTCCCATAAGAAGCACCTGTCAGCATGACTGGTTTATCAACTAGTGCTTGATTCGTGTAGGACACCCATTCTAACGTACTTTTTAATATAGCTGGTACAGAATGGTTATATTCTGGTGAACTGATAATCACCCCATCTGCTTCCCTCATTTTATCTGTCAATTTTTGTACTTCATGAGGTGCTTGTTTCACTTCCGGCTTATTAAAAGCAGGGATGTTTTTAATTTCAAAAATTTCAATGTTCGCTTGTTCGACAAAATGTCGCTGCATAAACTGCAGTAAGAGACGATTCGTGGAATGGTCGGAGTTCGTTCCTAGTATTGCTAAGAAATTCTTCAATTTGATTACTCCTTTCTTTTTTGGAGAAATATTGTGAATAACATCACAATTACATTATAATTTGTATTCTTCAAAAATACAAATCTAGCGTTTGACAGATGGGTCTATTGTCATTGTGCTATTATTAGCTCTTATTCCCAAAAAAGGTGTCGGATAAAACTATTTTTTAGAAATATTAGTATGATTCCACTACATTATTTATTCACGATAAGAGGATGTTCAAAAAGACCAACAAAAATGACGCAGCGAATTTCTGCGTTGGCGATATAGGAACTTCTGCTAAGACCGCCCACGTCCTGTAGGCAACGTAGAGGTCAACACATCCTGCGTGAGTCCGTTCCTCACGTATGAAAAGCATACGTTCCGGTACCGGGAGACTGCGCCGCCTTGAACTTTCGACGTACAGGACGTACTAGTGTCGGCGTTGCAACAAATGGGTTCGGTGGGGCGAGTAATCGCAGTCCCAGGACGCCTGAGGTTTTAGCCAACGAGGTCCTATTTATCGGCATTTTTGAACACGCACGATAAGAAACATTTATCAAACTGCTCTTTTCATTGTGTCCGCACTTGCACTCCCACATTTACTATTATTTTCTAAAAGAACATGTGACGGAGATGGACTGGCGTGTTAAACTAAACAGATAACTAGTTTATAAGAGAGGGATCACCATGTTTAAAGAATACGGGGAATTAAGCACAAAACTATACGAACATACCAAACCCATTGGGCATTCCATTGATGGCGATATCGAATACTATGAGCAAAAACTAACCGATCGCCAGGGCCCTATATTAGAGGCAGGAGTTGGTACAGGGAGAATGCTGATTCCTTTTTTAAAAAAAGGAATAGCCATTGATGGTGTGGATCTCTCTTTCGACATGCTGGATCAATGTAAGAAAAACATGCAGACGCATCAAGTAGATACCAATCTCTATCAGCAAGATTTAATGCAGCTTTCCCTTCCGCAAACGTATGATACCATTATTATGCCAACTGGAAGTTTTTGTCTTCTACCTAAAGATCAAATAGAGCTGCTTCTCCAAAATCTCTATCATTCTCTGAAAAAAGGAGGGCAATTCATTTTTGATATCTCGCTTCCAACAGATTTCAAAGCGAATGAAACAGAGATAAACAGCTATGCTTTGACAAAAAATTCCGGCATCTTATTCACAAGTATAAGTGAAGACATAAATTGGATCGAACAACATGTTTCCTATATCCACAAATATGAATTGCTGGATCAAGGAGCTATCCAGCAAACGGAGATCTCTCACTTCACCCTTTTTTGGTATGGATTAAATGAGTTAAAAATGTTGTTAGAAAATGCTGGATTCAACAGCGTTGATGATGAAATAGATTACGGCAAAGCGAAAAACGGCTCAATAGTTACCTTTATTGCAGAGAAAGCTTAGATTCAGGAGGTTTTTATGTTGGAAATTCGTGAAGTACAACCAAATGATAGCAAAGCTGTATCCACATTTATACAGCGAACAATGGAGGAAGTCTATCCTTTTCCATTAACCGCTGCCTCCAAACGTGATGTAACAGAGATGGAGGCCTTATTCCTTACACCTTCCAACACAGCTATGATAGCTGCTTTTTCTGATCTAGAAGTAGTTGGTACGATTGCGATAAGGCCATATGACGGTAGAATCACAGCACTCGGCAGTCGTTATGATGACAAAAATGCCTGTGAAATCATCAAGTGTTATGTTAAATCAGATCGGAGGCAGCAAGGAATTGGCAGTCTCCTGTTTCAACAAGCGCTGGCATTTTGCAGACAAAGCCATTATTCCATCATGTATTTGCACACCCATCGCTTTTTACCAGGTGGACTGACTTTTTGGAAAAAGAAAGGATTCTCACTTTTGTTAGAGGAAGAAGGAGAATTAGAAACGGTGCACTTAGAGAAGATGGTGTAAAGAATGGTGATCCTGACCAAAATATCACGTCAGGATCATCAAGGAAAATACTGCTCTATTCCAGTGTTTTAACCATCTTCACGATTTCTTCTGCAAATCCTAATCGTTTGTAGAATGAAATGGCATGCTTATTTGCTTTAAATACATCTAAGGCGAGCTGCTTACATCCTTTATCCAGACACCATTCTTCTGCTTTAGCCATTAGCAATTTCCCGATACCTTTCCCTTCACCTCCACTTGTGACAGCAATCGCTGAGATGTATGCTATCCTTTCATTTGTGAAATAATCTCGATCGCTAGTCAATTCAATGTACCCTTGGAACACATCGCGATCTTCCACCACAAAAATATCTGAACTATTTGATGACACAGCATTCATCGCCAACTCTAATTGTTTTGCTTTCAAATCCTCTCGATTTCTATATTCCATTAATGGGATGTCAGTGAAGCGATAGGATAGGTTGATGATCTGGTCTTTATCCTTTTCCTGGTACGGTCTTATCTTCATTTAGCTTCCAACCTTTATCATCTATTTTTGACTTTTATTCATGAAAGTAGCGGAATATTTATGTACGGACTGCCAATACCTCGTTCTCTAATTTCTCTAAAAATGCCGACTGCTCTTCAATAAAAGGGGAATGTGCGGAATGTTCAAACGTATGGAATCTCTTCTTAGGTGCTTTCAACTGATCATAAAAACGAAACGCCTGAGCATGCGTCGTTAAATAATCATGTCTGCCTTGAAGGATATAAACATCGGTATTTATCTCCTTGATTTCCGTCGCCAAATCCGTTTTGGCCATTTTTTCACCAAAAGCTTGGTAAGCATTTCCGATACCGCGAAACACATTGATTCTTTCTTTGAACGCATACTGTCGTGTACCAAATACATCCTTCAGCCCTTGTCGATTCGGGTATCCTTCCCGTAAAAAACCGCCTCCAAATTTGGCTCTGTATTTATCAACGATACTAAAATATTTTCGATCTTTATAATAGGCGTCGCTATAATCAACACTGTTGATCTCAGCGATTGCTTTTTCTTCTCCTGTCGCTTTGACTTTTTCCGAAATAACCTCATAGGTTTCTTGCTCAGAAGCACTTTGTGATCCCACTTGCCCCACACCAATATAGGCTTGAAAAAGGTCTGGCTGAATACTAGCGGCCTTGCTGCCAATAATCGTACCCCAAGAGTGTCCCATCAGATAGACTTTTTCTTGGGAAAACTTGTCGAGCAAATAATGACTGATTTCTACAATATCCTGGACCAGCTGATCAATGGTTAAGCTGTTTTTGTCTGATGTATAGGACATGCCAGTGCCGCGCTGATCCCAATAACAAACCGTGAACAGGCGATGGAACAGAACATTATTCGCGCGAGCGATCGGATATAATGGATAACCCGGTCCTCCATGTACGACAAACAAAACCGGCAGATTCTCATCGATTGTTTCAATAATTAAACCTTGCTTCAACCCATTGATAGATACATATTCTTTCGTAACGGTCTTACGGTCTTGGCTCATTCCGTTACCCCCCCTTCGTTTGCTATAACTATGAACATATGACCAAAGTATAACACAAAATAAATCCGTATCTCCAGAACAGATAAGCTTCAAAATGAAGGAATATAGGATGATTTTAAATGAAAGTTCGTTTAAATCCATAATTTTTTTTGCTGGAGATAAGTGATGAACCCTTATTATAGCCGTATTATATTAGTTGAGCTTATCAATGCAACAAAAACATGTGACAAGCAAGTCTTTGCTTACATGATTTCCTGATAATACCTCTGTCAAAACCAGTCAAACACCTATTATAGTCTACTTACAAAAAATCCTTCCATCTGTTAAGAGTCATCAGCACGACTTTTAACAGATGGAAGGATATAAAAATTACAAAGTCTTTCTCTTTAAGATAATAATTAAAAAGGTTAACCCGCCAACGATTTCAATAATAACAGACACAACACCTTGAGCGTTAAATACATGATTCATAATAAAGTAAGCACCCGTTAGTATCAGAAATCCAGTCGCAAGGGCCATAGGAAAAATATATCTGTGATCATAAGTTGGTGCCAACTGATAACTCAATGTTGCAACCAAAAAGCCAAAGAAAGTAAGCGGCCCAACTAACGCCGTAGAGACGGACATCAAAATAGAAACTAATACAAGCACATAAATGATACTATATTGATGATTGACTCCCAGAGAACTAGCAATATCTTTCCCGAGCGATAATACATTTAATCTCTTCGAATAAGCCAGTAGAAGAATTGCCACAATGATTACGATAGGAATGGCAATTGGAAAATATTCCGCATCCGCATGATTGACAGAACCAAACAACTTCGCCTGTAGAATGTCAAATTCAGAAGGCGCAAGTAATTTTCTCATAAACGTCGACAAAGACCTTAACCCTGTCCCAATAATGATACCAACCAAAAGCATCAGCTGTAAATTTCCATACTTCCCGGAAAGCAACCATCCGTAAAGGATCAAACACATCGCCACCATGGCAGCCACTTGCAATAAGAAGGAGCCAGCACCCATATAACCTATAAATACAGTGGTACCGAAGAAAAACATCGTACTCGTATGAATCGTGGAATACAGTGCTTCAAACCCTAACAGCGAAGGAGTTATCACCCGGTTATTCGTAACCGATTGGAAAGCAACAGTCGCCAAGCTCTGACAAACAGCAGCAACAATCATGGACACAATAGCTATCATTCTTCTTTCCACAACTGGTATAAAAGAAGGAGAATCTATTGGAACGGGATTGTTATAAACTAACAGTCCATACGAGGAAAGGAGACCTAATCCAATCATTGTTATCAATAATATCCAATAACGTCTTTCCTCCTTTTTAGAACGAAAAGCTTTATCAGCTCTATCTGTATTAAGGAGACTAGAATCCATTTTTGCATTTTTTTTATTAGTATATTCCAATTCGTTATCCTAGCCTCCTTCTTCTTAACAAAATAACAATAAATACGATCGCACCAACTGTTCCAAGTATCAAAGAGACTGGCACTTCGAAAGGCATGATAACCGTGCGTGATATGATATCAGCAATAGTCAAAGCCCCAATTCCAGACACACATACCCATGGCAGGTTACTCCTGAGATTATCGCCTCTAAACATGGAAACAATATTGGGAACAATTAAACCTAGAAATGGTAAGTTACCAATCACAGCTGCCACAATTCCAACGGCAAAAGCAATAAGGCCAGTACCAATAAGAATAATCTTATTATAACTCACCCCAAGGCTCGTGGTAACATCTTCTCCTAGTCCAGCTAAAGTCAATCGATTAGCATAGATAAAAATAAGAAAAGTAACCACAACAATCAGCCATAAATATTCATATCTACCAACTTGAATCGAGGCAAATGAACCGACAAACCAGGTTTCCACATTTTGCGACATTTGAAAAACAAGTCCCATAAAAGTGGAAAATGCAGAAATGACCGCCCCTAGCATGATCCCTATAATCGGCACAATTAAAGAAGAACGAAGCTTCACTCTTCTTAAAAACAAAAAGAAAACCATCGTTCCTATAAAGGAAAAAATGATTGCTCCTGTCATTCTTAGCACTAAAGATGGTGCGGGGAATAATAAATAAACAAAAAGCAAGCCTAAACCTGCCCATTCAATCGTTCCTGTAGTCGTAGGTTCGACTAAACGATTCTGTGTAATAAGCTGCATGACGAGTCCAGACATGGCCATTGCGGCTCCTGTAAGCATTAGCGCAGCTGTTCTTGGAATACGAGTGATGAAAAACATTTCCATCCCATCTTCTTTACCTCGTATATCGTAAACCCCGATAGACATGGAAATAACACCTAATATAATAACAACGATAATTGCTAAAATAAAAGGCTTCGTCCATATTTTTTCATAATGAGAATGTGGGGACTGAGAATCCCCAGCCCCAAACATTTTTTGTATGGTATTTTTAAGCACTATAGTTATACTCCTCTAAACTACTCAGATAAAGTATTTGCAATATCTTCAAATAAATTGGTAAATGTTTGTATTGATTCATTGGTATAGGTGTCTGCTGGTGCGTAAATTAATTGTCCTTCCGTAACAGCCGTTGTGTTTTGAAGAGCAGGCGCATTATCAATAACATCTTGAGCAGGTGAAGCTTCCTCTTCCGATGCGATAGCCGCGTCACGATCCATTACGAAAATCCAGTCAGGATCTGTTTCTGCAATAGCTTCCACCGAAATATCATCACCTTGGTGGTCGGATGAAGCTTGGTCAATTTCTAATGATGGCGTCCAGTCAAAGATATCATATAATGGTCCCCAAACACGACCGGACTGTGGAGCGGAAAAATTAATATCCCCACCAGAAACAACTACACTCATGATGGTATCTGTTCCATTATATGCAGACTTAGCATCCTCAATCGATTGATCAAAATCAGCTATCAATTGCTCCGCCTCTTCCTTTTTATCAAAAATGTCTCCTAAAGAAGTGGTCGAATCCTTAAATCCATTTACTAAATTTTCTCCAGGAGTGGTAGCTTCTTCAGAAACGTCAATGTTTAGATCAATCACCGCTGCATTTGGTACTATCTCTTTAATATCTTCGTAAAAGCCACCAAATCGTTGGCCCACAATGACAAGCTCAGGATCTGCAGCTGCAATAAGCTCCAAATTAGGTTCACGGTGATTTCCGATATTTTCAATCGATTCATCACTGGAATATGGTATATCTTCAGGTATTAAATCTCTAGGGGCAGCAGCTAATTCAATCCCCCAATCAGATAGTGTTTCAAAAGCTCTACTATCTAAAGCGACCACATTCTGTGGATTAACCGGGACTGTAACTGTTCCATGAGCATCTGTAATTTCAACCGTTGCATCTTCAGAAGCACCATCCGTTTCTTCTGTCTCAGCAGCATCATTATCTTGACTAGCATTTCCCTCATCTTCATTACTGGAATCGCCACAAGCTGCCAAAACCAAAACAAACATTGCAAATAACGCAATTATAAAAGCGGACTTAAAAAAACGTATTTTTTCCATTTCTCCTACCTCTTTCTTTATGTATATTTTATAGACAAATAGACTATTGAGGTGATCTATTTAATATCTGCGTATATTTAGCGCATGATGTAAAATAATGAATCCTAATATACTATAGTGCCTAGCTACAACAAATTGATATTGATAATCAATCTCAATTAATCTATTTTAAAGTATATCAAATTAATAAAAGTTGTCAACTGTATTTTGTACATTTTCACTGTTAATCTTGGTACTTATACAAAATGACTGCTGTTCACCCTTGTAGAAACGAATCATCACTGAAAATTTGTTGAACCTAACAGACCGTTACTGCGGTCAGATAAAACAGGGGGAAATCCGTCTAGTCCTCTAATGCTACCCGAGATGAGAATACGGACTGCCGATAAGATGGATTATGTGAAGTAAAAGGCTATTCCAAGTGATCATGTTGAACGTTTTTTATGTGCTAGGAAGCGTAACCTATTCTCGGAGCGACTTGTCTAGCAGAGAAAAATAGGTCAAACTCACCACATAGGAAAACACAAACCGTTCACATAATCCATCTTATCGGTACCACTATTCGTTCAAGGTCAAATCATTCCAAGTCCTATTATACCAAGGGTTTTATACTTTCCTTGTTGATAAAATATGCTTGCTCCTTATAAAAGGAGCAAGCATATGTCAAGATTCATCATTTTCAGTCAGGTGTACTAAATCCAGTTATGATACATAAAGCAGACGCTTCCCCACTAGAAATGGATGGAGAAAGCATCAGATCCCTCTGCTTTTAACCTGTATGAGAGTCAAAGTATACACAAAAACGACAACCGTTTTGCATATGAACCGGAATATGCATATCGTAAATTTCGTTTAACGCCTCTGAATTAATAATTTCGTGTGTTGGTCCATCTTTTATGAGATGCCCATCCTTTAAAGCTACGATATAATCCGAATAGACAGAGGCAAAGTTAATATCATGTAAAACAATCACCACTGTTTTATCCAACTCATCAACAAGCTTGCGTAATATCTTCATAATTTGCACAGAATGCTTCATATCTAAATTATTCAATGGCTCATCCAGTAAAATGTATTCTGTATCCTGAGCAATAACCATAGCAATAAAGGCACGTTGCTTTTGACCACCAGACAGTTCATCCAAAAATTTATGCTGGATATCGGTTAGGTTTAAATATTCAATCGATTGATCGACAATGCGATTATCCTCCGCATTTAAACGACCTTTTGAGTAAGGATAACGACCAAATGATACCAACTGTCGAATCGTTAATTTTACATTCAAAAAATTCGATTGTCTTAAAATAGCAATACGCTTAGCAAATTCTTTCGATTTCATACTTTTGATATTGTTTTTATCTAATAATACCTCTCCGGTATCTGCAGCAAGTAGACGACTTGCCATGGAAAGCAGCGTTGATTTCCCTGCGCCGTTTGGTCCGATAAACGACGTAATCTTATTAGGCTGAATTTCAACCGAGATATCATTCACGATAGGTTTATTACCATACTTCTTGGTCAATCCTTTAAGTTCAATCATGTCATAGCCCTACTTTCTTTAAGTATTAAATAAATGGATATAGATGGTATGTTATATTTAAATGGAAGATGTGCCTCCATTTAATTCTGTACATCGCAATGAAGTTATAAAACATCCTCTTTTAGAAAGAAGCTAATTTATAACTCAGCATAGAGATGTGACTTGTCATTATTCTTCCAATGAAACTAATAATGATTCTCATTACTAATTACATTATAGATGACCCACCTGTTAAAATCAATACTTCTGTTATTTATTTAGCTCTATTTAGGAAGCCATTTGAATGGATCTTGTATTGATTATCTAATTTGCTAAAAAGAATTATGCTTATGAGGCATTACATCTTAAATTTTAGGTATTATACACATGTTGCGTTCTTTGTTAATCTGAAATATATAAGGATGAAAGAAGAAAAGATGAATAGGATGATAGAATAACATGAAATCATTAAATACAATGTCCCATTCCAGAAAAATCGCCATTAGTGCACTATTGGGTATCCTGGCGGCTTTTGGTTCACTGACAGTCGATATGTATCTGCCTAGTTTTCCAACCATTGCAAATGAATTTGGAACAACCGCTTCGAATGTCCAATTAAGCTTAACCTTTTGTTTGTTAGGGTTGGCAGCTGGGCAAATTGTCTTTGGGCCATTAAGTGATAAGCGAGGAAGAAAAATACCGCTTATTTCTGCATTGATTCTTTATGTGTTTGCTTCTGTTTTGTGCATTTTTGCAGCTTCGATTTGGCTTTTTATTGTTGCTAGGTTTTTCCAAGGGTTGACTGCATCGGCAGGAGTTGTCATTTCCAGAGCGATTGTTCGAGATATATATTCTGGTAAGGATTTGACAAGACTCTATGGATTGATCACCCTTTTTGTCGGGGTTGGACCAATAGTAGCTCCAATTATTGGTGGGGCAGTTCTTAACTTCACCAATTGGCAAGGCATTTTTCTGCTACTTGGTTTTTTTACACTGGCGATTTTAGCCTTTATTTTTATTGTTTTACCAGAAACAAACCCCACTTCTAACAGGGTAGATGGAAATATAAAAGAAACACTGATTACATTTGGAACGTTAATCAAGAATAAACACTTCTTAGGCTATGGACTGACACAAGGCTTGATCATGGCAAGTGTGTTTGCGAATGTTTCCGGTACACCATTTGTTTATCAGTCTATTTATGGAGTATCACCACAAATGTTTAGTTTCTTGTTTGCTTTAAACGGTGCAGGAATTATCATCGGCACTAGAATCATTGGAAGGATTACAAGAAAAATAGAGGAAGATAAATTACTTTATATTGGACTTTGTATTTCTACTTTATTTAGCATGATCTTATTTTTTATGACATGGATACAAGCGCCTTTGCCATTGATTGTTATTCCTTTGTTTGTCGTTGTATCTTGTATTGGTATCAGTACCCCTCTTACATTTTCTTTAGCCATGAGCAATCAGGAGAAACATGCAGGAAGTGCCTCTGCATTTTTAGGAATTCTGCCTTATCTATTAGGAGGCATAGCTATTCCTTTTGTAGGGATTGCAGGAGAAGATACGGCTGTCCCGATGGGGTTAACTATGGTCATTGCCAACCTCGGCGGGTTGTTAAGTTATCTTTTATTGGTACGTAAGAATGCTCAAATCTAAAAGGCAAAAAAAGCATTCCAGATTAAGTTGGAATGCTTTTTGTATTAGTAAATTTTTTATTTTTAACCCGCGCATTCCTTTTTCGACAACTCAAGTCTACTTTAATGTTGCGGATCATCTTCTAGTTCTATCCTTTGTTTTGCCTGATTGTAAAAAGCTTTAATCCGTTGCTGTTCTTCTTCCATAAGCGGCGCAGCAAAATCATAGAATTTCTCTATATCACGTTTGCTAGGGAAATCTTTTGTTTGGGCTTCATGTAATATCTCCGTATACACATTACGATCTTCTTTTTTTATAATAAGTGGAGACAAATCATTCTCAAGTAAGGAGTAATTCATAATCATCCGACCTGTTCGACCATTCCCATCAGAGAAAGGGTGTATCTTTTCAAAAGCAATATGTCCTTCTAATATCGCCTTTGTTCTTTCTTCGTCTGTTTCAGCACTCTCTATTCGATATGCTAAGTTTCCAACAAACTGATCCATCAACCCAGCTACTTTTTCAGGGGGGGTTGTTTGAAAATCCACACCTCTAATATAATTGACGTCTGTTTTAAATTGCCCTTTGTCATGTTGCAGGCGATCAGTTAATTGTTCATGTATATCTTTCACCACAGAAATGGATAAAGGTACATTATTTTGTACGTTAGCAATGACATAGTCAAAAGCTGTTTCATGATTTAAGACTTCAAAATACTCTCTTTTGGTGATTTTAGAGTTATTAGGCAAGGTTTGGTCTATAATGATGGTAGCTGTTTCAGGTAATGAAATGGTATTTCCTTCCAAACCACTCGAATGGTGTGCCAACCTCACCAAAACATCACTTATATAATCAGGTGTTAATTTGTTAAGTAGGCGATTCAATGTAGTTCCTCCCTAAACACTTTATAGCAAAATCATAACACACGTTTGGCGCATTAGCACGCAAAAAAATGCTAAATCGAAAGTCCATTAACCACGATCAATAATTGTAAAGCGTTATTAGCCACTTAGGGTTGGTCATCATATACTGCCAACGGCCATTAGAGCCTTATTATTTTCATTAATGATTTCACTATAATATTTTGAATCTCAGCTACTTGATAAAAGATTGACTATGACCTAACGTCATACTATAGAATGTAATAAGGAAGGAGAGAGCGCACGTGAATGAAAAAATGTATACCGTAAAAAATTTGCAACATTGACAGGTGTCACAGAACGAACGCTTCATTATTATGATCGAAAAGGAGTCCTGACTCCAACGAGCTATACCCAAAACGGTTATCGCCTCTATAGTCATGACGATATATTTAAAATGCAGAAAATTTTAACACTCAAATATTTAGGGTATTCTTTGAAAGAGATCATCGATTACCTGTCTAAGAATTCAAAAGCTAGTGTACAAGATACATTGTTTAAACAGAAAGAATTGCTTAAGCAGAAAAGAGAAGAACTGGATCATATCATCAATACGTTTTCGACAGTAGAACAAATCATTCAAGATGAAAAGATGGAGAGTGACTTATTACTCGCTATCATTCATTCCATTCAAATGGAAAACAAACAGAAACAATGGCTATCTAACCAACTTCCCAAACCCATTGTTGATCAAATATTTATGGAACATATACCTAAAGAAGAAAGAATGAATAGGGATCGTGAACTATTAATAGCTATCCATAAATTACAAGGTCTTTATGAGAGTGGAGTTCCTCCACATCATATAGACGTTCAACATTTAATGAAACAGCTAGAAAGAATGTTAAACAACATTTTAGAACCAAAGTATCAAGAAGAACTCGAAAAGTTAAAAACAGAAGAAAGTTCCTTATATCATTTTTCCTTTATATCTAAAGGATTCCAAGATTACACCGCAGCAGCCTCAGATATATTAAATAAGCAAAATAATAGACCAAGAAGAGGCAATGAATATGAAGACTGACCGTCTGCAACTCCCTATTTTACTTATGATTCTTTCCCTTGTAATGATCGGAAGTTCCATTATTTTTCGGTTAAGTAATATTCATAGCTTGGTTGCCCTATCATTAACGATAGCTTTAATCATTTTATGCCCATTAAGTATTTTTTTCTTTTTAATACTGCCTAGATCGTTGCCGAAAATACTCCTATATGTATCATTTATTGTATGCTTAGGGCTTTCTTATTGGATTATTCCTTCTGCTCAGAAACATTTTTTTAATCAAATTTTGGATTGGCTTTTACCTGTTGTGCAAATGAGTGTCGTTATCTATGTTGTGTATAGTATAGCCAAAGGAATTATACGTTATAAGAAAATCAATGCGGATGGTAGCTATACTTTTCTGGAAACGACAAGAATGTTGCTTGAGCCAAAATTGGGAAAAGGTTTCTTCTTAGAAGCAGTCATGACAGAAATCAGTGTTTTCTATTATGCAGTATGGGGATGGTTTGAAAACATTAATTATGAAGGGAAATGAGTTTTTTACCTATCACAAAACATCACAGATCAAAACCATCGTCATTGTATTTTCGATTATTATTGCAATAGAAGGAGCATTATTCCATTTTGTTATTCAATGGTGGAGCAACATTGCTGCATGGATCTTTACGGTATTAAATATTTACGCTTTATTTTATTTGGTTGGGCTTTATCATTCTACAAGATCTTTGCCTCATGTTATCAAACAAGATAAGCTTATTATACGACTAGGCTACCAGAGTAGCATTGAATTAGATATTAGAAATATAGAAAGCATCATAAACGCAAAACAAGGCGGAATAGAAGATAAGCTACCGAAAGATACTTATTATTCATTGCTGAAAATGGACTCCCCGCAATATGAGATCATTCTAAAAGAGCCGGTTTTAATGAAGGGTTCTTATGGGAGGAAGAAACAGGTTAATCGTGTTGTTTTTAGATCGGATCAGCCAACGAAAATGCTGGATCGAATCAATCGGATAAGAGAGGAGAATCCAAGTGAAATGGAATAGTTTATCGTGATATCAGTCTGTAAAGAGGTAGATCCGTATCATTCCCTAATCAACACTCGTGAGGTTATGTAAATACCGTCCATTAAAATTCATTTGCTAATGGACGGTATTCAAGATCGAACAATGTGTGAAATTCCTTACACTTCTATTCCCGCTACTTTTTCAGTAGGAAACCCCATTGTATTCCAAGCTGCTATGCCCCCAGCTAATTCTTTCACTTCAAAGCCTTCATTTATTAAAAATAATGCTGCTTTTGCCGCTGTATTACACCAGACGTCCCAGCAATATAATACTAACGTTTTGTCTTTTGGCAATTCAAAAAATCTTTTCTTTAACTCACTTTGTGGTATCTCTACTGCTCCTTCCACTTTTTCTTTTTTCAAATGTGGCGGACCATTGCGGACATCTACTAGATAATAATCCTCTGGAGATTCCTTTACTGCGTTCAGATAGTCCATTGGGCTAAACGTTGCCTGCACCTTTTCTTCAAAAAATTGATTTGCGGTTATTGCCATTGTTCGTTCCTCCTTAATCATAAAATACCGATGTTCCAGTATATATCTTCTCTAAAATATGTTTCAAAGACTCTTTCTCTCCCGTACTTAAGTTATCTAACAGAGCGCTTGTTCTATAATAATGGTTAGGTAACATATCCACCAATCTTTCTTTTCCGCTCTCTGTCAGCTTAATCGTTAACTTCCTTCGATCAACGGAACTATGCTTCCGCTTTACCCACTCTTGTTTTTCCAATCCATCTAAAAGACCGGTAACCGTTCCCCTAGTAAGTCCCACACTATTGGCTAATTCGGATGGGAATAGTTCATTTTTGGGAGCTCGATACAGTAACATAAGGATGTTAAATTTGTTTAATGATAATCCGTATTTAGCAAAGTATGATTGATAAGCATCAGAAACAGCACGGGAAGTGGTAAGAAAACCCAGACACAGTTCCACGGATAAAACATCTACTTCTGGAAATTGCTCGGCGTATTGTCTTAAAACCTTATTACTCGGTAAATCCTGCAAATAAAAATCGGTCATGATGATTACCCCTTTAAAAGTTTGTAACTATATAATAAGGCTCCAAACAATAAAACGCAAATGTATTTCCAAACAGATCATGGATTGCTTATTCGAATATCGAGCGTGCTCAATCGATTTGTGCCTATCACATGAGACAAACGAACATCTGGTTACCATACTACAACAACACTTTTCATGGTTTTCCCCTCCCTTAACCACAATAATTCGCTAGCATATAGTTTGATACCGAACTATATATCGTAGTATAATATGGTAAGTCATTATTAGTCAACCCGATGAACGGATTTTCTAACCAAACATTTATTTGAGGAGTAATCGTGAATGAAATATAATGTAGCAGGCGTTTTATACCCAAGCGCACCTTTTGATTTTGAGAAAAGCATTTCTTTTTTACAATCGTTTAAACCGACCAATAATGAGCAAACCTATCAAGGACACCGACTAACAAAAGCGATCGAACTTTCTTCTATTCGTGTTATTTTTTCCGTTTATTCAACAGGCACCATTCAGAACCCAATATTACAATATGAGTTGTATGCAAATGATCCTATCAGCAGTTCTAGTCAAGCAGAAGCAGAAGATCGAATCACATTCTTTTTGAGTCTAAAAGATGACTTAACCGAGTTTTATGCAAGAAGTGAAAGGGATACTATTTTTTCACCCATCATGAAGCAGCTCTATGGTTATCATCAAGTCAAGTTCTTAACGCCTTTTGAGAATGCTTGCTGGGCAGTTCTTTCCATCAGAAATCCAATGAAACACGCCATCAATCTAAAGAAAGCGTTCATGCAAACATATGGGGATAAGCTGTATTTAGATAATACTACTTATTTTACTTTTCCGTCTCCCCAAAAATTAATAACTATTAATGAAGATTCATTAAATAACATTGTTCATAATCAAACAAAAGCAAACTATCTTTGGCATGTGATTCAAGCTTTTTATCATATGGACGAAATGGCATTACGCTCAGCATCCTATCAAGAAGCATATAACCAGTTAATAGACATAAAAGGGATTGGGAAATGGTCTGCAGATTTTATACTGTTAAGAGGATTAGGGAAAATGGAGAAATTGCCTTTTAATGAAAAAGTCTTAAATAAGTCTTTTGAAGCCCTGTATTCCCAGGTTGCATCAAAGATTACTTTAGGAGAAATTTCACATCATTATGGCAAGTTCGTTGGTTATTGGGCTCATTATATGAGAGTTGCTCAAAATGGAAGTGCAACGACCAGCAGTGAGGGTTTTTAGCTTGCTCACGCAGACGTTGCAACTTCCTCTGCTCCCTCCACTGATGGGTGCGTCTTGCTTTACTCACTTTCATTAATATGGGAAACACGAATGGAAAACTCCTCAAAACTCATTTGCCCTAAAGCAAATTTCTTACTTTGAACAAAGATACGTTCATTCTTCGTTAGTTCACGTTTTGCTTCTTTATCTATCCATTCATGCTCCATGTCCAAAACGTCTAATACATGCATTTGTTTGGAAAAAGCTTCATAATATCTTAATCCAAATTTTCTTTGCGAAATCGCATCGGTATGAATGCCATCTGGATTTGCTGTAAAACCTTTGGCTGTTACAAAGTAGACATTATTTTCAGCATGAGCAACGTTGAATAATATCTGGTTGATTTGCTTATATTCTACAGCGTTTTTTCCAAATCCGTCCTCTCCAAGATAATGGCCCAACTCACCGATCATAATTGGAATATCTGGTGCATTTAATTCTTCTCTCAAATGGTTAAATAAGGAAATTAACTTCTCTTCATATGCCTGGTAACGTGCTCCATAACTATCACTTTCCCCTTGATGCCAGAGAATCCCCACTATTTCACTTGTTTCCATAGCGAAGGTTGCTTCAGAAATCGCATGTCTAGTTAATACGCTATCTACTGCCCACTCATCGATAGAGCTGCCACCCTCAGCACATGGGATCAACCCAATCGATTCACCGGGGTGGTCCTCCGTCCACGCTTGAGCAAAAGAAGTTGCCGGCCCAACACCTGCTATGTGGCGGTCAACATGAACTGGTTCCGTCATCATTTGCCATCTGCCATTTCGCAACATTTTTATATTTTCATTATAAATCAGCGGTACATCCTGCAAAAATCCTCTTCCTGCCATATTGGATTGTCCAATTAATAATACAGATTTCATAAAACAGCCTTCTTTCTTTGGATAGATGGATTGTGGTCGCATTATTTTTTCAAGTCGTTGCTGCCTTTTCTTTTTGATGTAGGATTCATCAGCGGTTAACACATCCCTAATGAACAGTGCGGCTATTCTATCTCCACCTCGCTCATTTTCACCCTCAGATACTTCTATATTTTCAAATTCTGAAGCATCATTCAGGGAAGCTGATGTCATTAGGTCTCCTGTGATTTCCATACTAACCATACTTTTGTGAACATTATAACCTAGCTACATAATAATTTTAAAGATACTATTCATACCTCCCTCAATTTATTTTGATTTCCTTAAAATATCGCTGTTTTTCTATCTTTTTCTACCACATTTGGTGAAGCTATCTGGTTAAGGTGAAGGAAAGTATACGCCCGGGGGGTTAAGTATGGAAATAATAAGTAGCCCCTCACGAACTTAGCATCCATATTTATGAAAACTAAGTAAAATATACCGTATGATTGCACCTTTGGATCTCCACATTCAACATGGCGGTGGATCCTCCCATGTTTCTCGGCGTCGTGCGCGTAGATTCCTTTGTTCAACCTTACCATGTGTGGATGCCGGATATGCTTTCTAAGTGGGTCTATGCCCTAACGGAGTAGATACCGACCGGCTAATCCGTGCTTCAGATGTCATCGAATTTAAACAAATAGACAGCGTATTTTCTGTTGTATCACGCCACATTCCTGTATATCATGCATTATTTGATTTTGGTGGAGGCATAGCCTGTTATACAAGCTATCCTACATTCGCCTGTATCAAGCATTCACGCGTTTCTGTCTGCAATCTGTCTCATCAAGCTACTTTCTGCAGGGATCTCAATGAAGGGATATCCCTCATCATGCGTTCTCCATCGAATGCACAGTTGCGCGTACCCATGACATAAAAGATCTTGATAAGCTTTCGGCCAAGTGCTACGAACGATTCTTTGCCTGTCAGTGGATGGTCCGGGCGATTTCTATAATAATGATGCAGCTGTTTGAAACCTTCGTTATTAGCTGATAAAGGGCGTGCGGCAAGGTACAATATAGATCTTAATCGACGGCGACCACGTTTCGTAATCGTTGTTTGACCCTTGAATTTGCCCGATTGGTTCAGCTGCAGATTAAGTCCCGCTAATTTAATGATTTGGCGTGGATCTTGATAATTGGATAAATCTCCTACTTCAGCGAAAAACCCGGCAACGGTCATGACACCAACCCCTTTTATCGCGATCATTTGACGGGCACCGGGCACCTGGAGAACAAGTTCTTCCAATCGTGCTTCATGAGCCTCGATACGTCCCTTTATAGCTACATATTGATCGATTAAATAGCTGATTTCCTCTCGTGCCATGGTCAGTCCAACGGTCATACCTACACTCGTTTCAGCCGCATGTTTCAGGGATCGAGCTTGCTTGATTCCAACGCCACGCTTCGCCGCTTCTTTGATTTCCGCCAGTAAAGCCTCTTCCGAACAGGAGGCGATATCAACGGGAAGATAACCTTTTTTCAAGAAATGGATCGGTGTTTTCTTCGTCCAGTCTTTAAAAACAGTTGTAAACTCCGGGAAATAGCGATCTAGCGCATTCTGTACCTGCGCTTTTATAGATGTCAAATCTTTCTCCATTATGTCATGGAGTTTCATCCCTTCCCGCAATTCAGCATAAAGACCTTCCAGTAAAATCGGTTCATGAAAGCGTCCTGCCCGCACTACCTGTGCTATTACTTTCGCATCTTTTGTATCGTTTTTCGTTGGCGAGTCATCATCCAACTCTTTGGTGCGTTTGACTTTCGTTGGGTTAACAACCACAGCGTGCAACCCTTGTGCCTTTAAATGATAAGCCAGGTTGAGCCAGTAATGTCCTGTTGGTTCCATCCCAAACATAAAATGGGGGCGCTGTTGTTGCTCAGCAAGATGCTCTGCCCAATCCAACAATGATTGAAAACCTGTTAGACTATTTTCAAACACCAATCGTTTAGCCAGGTCGCGTCCACGATCATCTATGGCACGCGCGACATGTTTGTCCTTGGCCACGTCTATTCCGATAATAAGTGTCTTGTCTGTGATTTGCTCTAAGCGATTATTTTGTGTAGAATCCATGGTAGGAGTCCTCCTTGGTATCTAATTTCGAGGTCATCGCGATGACACTCTCTATCGTACCAAGAGGGCTCTATTTTTGTACAATCGATTCTAGCCCCATTTACCTTCATATTTTTTTATATACAGGAATGCTTTCTATAGATATAAACAGTGGGTCTATTCTAGAGGTTGTTCCAAAAGCCCAATAAAAATGACGCATCGGATTTCTGCGTTGGCGATATAGGAACTTCTACTAAGACCGCCCACGTCCTGTAGGCAACGCAGAAGTCAACACATCCTGCGTGAGTCCGCTCCTCACGTATGAAAAGCATACGTTCTGGTACTCAAAACTGCACCGCCTTGAACTTCTTGATCCTTTTCATCGGGCTTTTTGAACGCGCACTTCTATAGATTAGTTTCATGATTTTCTATTTAATCAAAACATTTTTTCTTCAAAGTATTAGAGTAAATTCTTATACGCCTCAACTAACACAAGTCCTTTTGACGTTGGTTCTAAAAAGTTTTGTTCTGTCTCCTATTCATTCATTTCTCTAGTTTGAGCCCGGTAAACAAATAAAGACATGATAAACGCAATGCCCGCCATAATAAATGCGATAAAATATACCAGTTCCATCCCATCAATCATGGCTTCGTTAATAGAAATTGGATCTGTTGGCGTTGCTGATTGATTCAATATATTTTCTTGTCTTGCGCTCATAATACTAACAAATATTGATACCCCAATTGCACCTGCAACAGGCTGTAACGTGGTCACAATAGCAGTTCCATGGGGATACAGCTGCTTAGGTAATTGATTTAATGCATTCGTTTGGGCCGGCATCATAATTGCTGATACGGATACCATCAATAATATAAAGCCTGCTATCACAAACCACACAGGAGTATCCAAACTTAATCTGCTGCTCATCATAAACATGGTTCCGCTCAATATCAGTGTAGCAGGAATCATCATTACTTTTGGTCCAAATTTATCAAACAAAGCTCCCATTACCGGAGACATGAGTCCGCTAAGTATGCTTCCTGGTAATAAAACCAGACCGGCTGTTGATGGAGATAATGCTAAAGGCCCCTGCATATATAGCGGCAATATAATTTCAGATGCAAACATGGCCATAAGAACAAACAAAACTAAGATGATCCCATGCGTAAACATTGGAAAAGCAAATGCTCTTAGGTTCATGATTGGTTCATCCAGTTTAAACTGCCTCAAAGCGAATAATAACAGGGCGATTAGCCCAACCACAATCGGAATATATGCAGCAGGATCCAGAAATCCATTTTCTAAATCGCCTGCAGAACTAAACCCATATACCGTTCCGCCAAATCCAATTGTTGAGTAAACAAGTGAGATGATATCTATTTTCGGCTTCGTCACTTCAAATACATTAACGACGTATTTATATGCAAGAAAAATAGAAAGTAACGCAAAAGGAATGACAACGATAAATAAATACCGCCAGCCTAAGTGTTCAACAATAATCCCTGAAAGTGTCGGTCCGATAGCTGGAGCAAACAGGAGAACTAGCCCCATAAATCCCATCACCTTTCCACGACGTTCAGGAGGAAATATTAATAAAAACACATTCGATATAATCGGGAGTAACAGACCTGTTCCAACCGCTTGAATTAAACGACCAACCAACAAGATTGAAAAATTCGGTGCAATGGCACAGATTGTTGTTCCGACTGTAAAAATGATCATCGTTCCTATAAATAATTGGCGTGTTGAGAACCATTGCATGAGCATTGCTGACGCCGGAATGATAATTCCCATCACCAGCATAAAACCAGTTGCCATCCACTGAACGGTGGGAAGTGTAATTTGAAATTCCCCCATTAATGTCGTTAACGCAATATTTAATAAGGTTTCATTCAGAACTGCAAAAAACGCACCGATAATTAATGAGATAATAATAGGCATTGATTTGAAATTTGGATTTTCTGCTAAATATTCATATTTTCCATTGGTATGTTGACTCGTCATTGTGCAAAACTCCTTAAAGATTGCTTCGATAATTTCATTTAATTCTCCCTCTCTTTCTGATTACATAAGAAACTCATGTAATCTGTTGTTATTTGCTCAAGCCACGTTTTTTCCTCTGCTGTGAATGGTGTAGGGACGAAACGTTCGATTTCTTGAATATAGGCTTCTACCCGTTCTTCATTCTCTTTGACGTTAATATCTACGGAAAAAATATCCGTTAGCTTTTTTGAAGAATCCATATCGACCTCATCAAGAATGAGGCTATAAAAGTCAGTCAGCATTTGTTTGACCTCTGAATTATCTGCCGGCCTCCCACAATTCTCTTTCACCCGTTTACAAAATGTCAGCCATTCCTTTTCAAAGAACATCTTCTCCTCAGCTCTCTGCGGAAACAACTTTTTCATAACATCATCTTTAATAATCCCTTTCGCCAACTCCAGCTGTTTTTTCTCGTTTTGCATACTTGCCAGTAAACTGACAAGTATATCATGATCCACTTCTTTTTCATTTTCTAAGAGATATATCGTCCGATGAATGACATCCAATACCATATCAATCTGTTCCTTATCTTTTATCAGCTTTGATTCCTGCATCCTTAACGTATCGATAAAGCTTAAATTGAAAATATCCAGTTGCATATAATCCTTAATGTTATCTAAGCTCATCCCTAAAAACTTCATCGTCATAATTTTATGCAGCTGAAGCATATCTTCTTTTTCATAAACACGATGACCCGTATTTTCATCTCTCCTCGGCTTCAAAATATTTTTCTCATCATAATAATAAAGTGTCCTTACAGAAACACCTATAGAATTGGCAAATTCACTGATTGAGAATGTTTCTTTTTTCATAACTGGTTATCCCCCTCTCTAGATTGATGGATTTATCGTATCACCCTACGTGGCGGTAGGCGCAAGAGGAATTATATTTTTTTTTTGCCATTTTCGGTAACCCAAATTAATTACCTCCAATTAGTTGTTTCCTCTCTCTAAATCATTAACATATAAGTATACTGTCTAGTCGCATGTGTTGCTGATGGTGAAACGGGAAAAACAGTGGAGAAAAAAATAACGAGCATAAGAAATGATTGGTGGAAAACATACGCTAAGCAAATTCCAACATAAAAAAAGCCGAGTCTCCCTTCGCTAAGGAATCGTTCGGCTTTCATTTTATTGGTTTAGAGAGCGCAGAGAATTTAAGCTTGTTATGTTAGTCATATCAAAGGTGTAATCCCTGAAAAATTGATATATTCCCATCCTAGTGGTGTAATGTGTTTTAATAAATACTCCCGTAAACTTCCCTTTGTCATTCAGTTTCAGTCCAATAACGGGTTAGCTGTTACGTCTGATTTAAAAGTCATTTTCATTCTTACAAAATATAGTATGAATAAAAACTAAATCTCTATTATCTTCTCCCAGCCATTTGTTTTCAACGGTACGAATTGTTCAGTATGAAGTCATAAGAATAATCCAGCTCACCGCTTATGAAGGTGGACTGGAATTAAAAACCTACTTATCTACAATAACTTTCCCATTTTCATCAAGCAATGGCGTCATACCAACACCACCTGTAGCATGCCAGATAGTATGAAGATAATTCACTCCAGTTTCACGATCAACTAAAATCGTTATTTGTCCAATATCTAAACCTTCTACCAACTCTGATTTTATATAAAATCGCTTATTTTCATTTCTCTTACTTTTAAACATAATCATCCTCCATCATAATCAAATGTTGTGTTGTTTCATTCACTTCTTCTGCATCAGTTTGCTCACTTGGGTTCTCCATTCTCTGTTAGGTTATGATCGATACCTCATAAAATGGACTTACTAATTAATGCAATGAATAAATTCTGTTAAAGAAAATAGAAGTGTGCCTATGATCACAAATAGTCATACGATTTGCAAAATATTTATTTCTAAAAAAAAACAGAATACATCAGTTAAAATCAAAAAGAAGAGTAAGTACAGTAGACACAACAATTCATGCAGAAGTATCTTTTGAAAAATTTGTAAAACGCATTGGAGTGATTCTTAATAATTTATAAGTAAGCGGGAAATAATATGACGCCATGACAAATAGCCCTGAAAGGAGTAAACTTTTTGTAAAGAAGCTCCATTAGGGCTATTATGCTCGTTTTATATGTTTTGAAAGTGGCTTCACCTTGGCTTGGATATAAGGACTCCATGGAAAATAGTTTTCCCATTGTTCCGAGTCTTGAAAAATATTAAGCTGGGGAAGTTCCGTAAATAAAACGGTTAAGTATTCAAACGGATCAATTCCATTTTCTTTAGCTGTTTGGATAACACTGTATCCAATGGTATTCGCATGAGCTCCAGCTACGCTGGTTGAAAAATACCAGTTTTTACGTCCGACGGTGACAGGCCGAATGGAACGTTCTGCGAGATTATTACTAATGAAAAGGCGTCCGTCTGTTAAAAAGCGTTGAAGGGAATCCCTTAACTTTTGTGTATAATCCACAGCTTTTTGTAAAGGACCTTTCATTGTAACGAGAGCGTCCAGCCATCCCCAAAACTCCTTCAGTAACGGCTTGCTTTCCAGCTGGCGTTGCTGCAGGCGTTCCTCTGGAGATAAATCTTTCCATTGCCTTTCCAGCTTGAAAAGCTGGTCACAGTAATGGACGCCGACGGCGCCTTGTCCATTTGAATCATTGGTCTCTAAAAACTTTCTCCGAACATGCGCCCAGCACGTTTGAAGTTGCACATCTTCTAATTTTTGATAGACGGAATATCCATCACAATGAAGAAGTCCTTGAAATCCTTTGAGAAAGGTTTCTGCTACTTCAAACCGGCGTGTCTCGGAAGAATGGTAGAGAATAATGGGATGTTTGGCAGCTTCCGCTGTTCGAAATAACCATATCCTCGCATCGGCTGTAGCTGACTTTTCGTCTGCCCGGCGTAAAATTTGATAGGTCGTTTCATCAGCGGAGAGCACAGGTTCTAGAAGTAATTTTTCTCTCATTTGTTGGTACAATGGCTCCAGCCATTCTTCGGAACTTCGAATCGCCCAGTTTGCCAACGTTCGCCGGGAAACCTTCAACCCATATCTTGCCCATTCTTTTTCCTGACGATGATAAGGAATACTCATCTCCAGCTTTTGATAGAGATTACAGGCTAACACGCTCGGTCCAGCTAAACTTTTAGCTATGGCTGGTTCCGGTGCTTTTTGTCGGAGAATGTGATTCTGACCGGTTTTCTTACAGGCTAAGCATTCATAAGCATGTTCATAATGTACATGTTTTACTAAATGAGCTGGGATAAACTCTAACTCCGTTCGAGCTTCTCGCTTCCCAAGATGTTTTAATGGGCTGGCGCAGCACGAACAGACCTGGCTATCGGACGGAAGAGTGTGCTCTTCCACCACGATAGGCAAGTCTCTTGTGATATCGGCCCGCTGCCCTTGATATTTTTTTCGCTGATAAGAGATGGTCTCTATTTCAACGGCTTTGTCTGCAGGTTGCTCTGCCTCGCTAAAAGGGGGATTATTGTCTTCTTCGAAGAAGGAGAGTTGACCTTGAGAATTCTTTTCGGATGATGTTCCAAATAGTCGACGATTCATATTGGTCAGCTGGTTAATCAGCTGTTCAATTTGTTTTGCTTGTTTTTCATTTTGAATTGTCAAATGTTCGATTTGTTTCATCAGCTTCTTTTCCAATTCTGTCAACGTATTCACCCCCTGTGTCCAAATAATTTCTTTTATCGTACCACACTTTATCAAAAAGGGAAGAAAAAATTTAAAAAACAATTTCTCTCCCCCATGATTAAGTGAGGACACCTAATTTGGCAGGTTGAATTTTTTGTTTTTGATAGATGGAAAAACCGTCAAACAGCCACTCGATTTGTTTTGGTGTCAGTTTTTCAACGTCGGTTTGCGAACGCGGCCAAGTTAACTTTCCCTGATCGTATCGCTTATAAAGCAAATAAAAACCTTCTCCATCAAACCAGAGAGCTTTAAATCGATCCGTTCTTCTCCCGCAGAATAAGAAAACAGATTCATCTAAAATATCTAATTGAAATTGACTGGTGATTACGGAAGCCAGACCATCAATGCCTTTGCGAAGATCTGTATAGCCACAGACTAAATAACAATTTTTCATCTGGGAGAAGTCAACGAGCATGACGGCACACCTCCTTTATCAAGGCTACTGCCAAAGATTCCTGACAACCTTCAAAGATTGTTAGCTGTAGAGAATGACAAGAAACTTCCGCTACTGGATTTACAGGCGTAGAGGAAGATGGTGCTGGAATCGTTACGGGAACAATCGGGTTTTCCTTCATGAAAAAACTACCTCCTGTTACTTGTTAAATCCAAGTATAGAGGTAGTTCCGTTATAATAGAATGCGGTCTATTATTTCCCGCTTACATTTATAAACACCTTGTAATTGTTTCTGATAGATTGTGAAGGCATTTGTAACCATTCCCCCAAAAATAATACTTACACCAAATTTTAAACGGGGCAAAATAAAAAATCCTTTCTGTAACAGAAAGGATTTTTATCAATTATAAATTATTATTTAACAACGTTAGTTGCTTGTGGCCCACGATTACCTTCTTCGATGTCAAAAGTAACTGCTTGACCTTCTTCTAATGTTTTGAAACCTTCGCCTTGAATTGCTGAGAAGTGTACGAATACGTCGTCTCCACCTTCAACTTCGATAAATCCAAAACCTTTGTCTGCGTTAAACCATTTGACTGAACCTGTGTTCATATGAAATTCCTCCATTGTGCATCATGCACACGTTTATTACTTTGGTTGTTCTGATAATAATTCAAGACGATGATATAAATTGTAAAGTTATGACATAAATCTTGTATTGCTAGCACGAACAATTAAGTTGTTTATAATATAACACATGGCACTAAAAAAAGATACCATTCTCTCTCTGTAGTTTGAAAGACGGTCTTCTTGTTCAATTAATGCATCCTTTATTCATCATTACAGAGATTATTACTAACCTTCCATCTGGGCAATAGAATCCTGTTTTCGGAAATCCAATATTAACAGATGCGGTGATGGACCGGCTTATTTATCATTCACATTTACTCTTTTTTAACGGTGAAAGTTTCCGTTATAAGGAATCATTCATACAGCAATCGTTCGGACGGCAAGTAGCATACATTTTTTACTTGCCAAATACAGCCAGTTGCACAGTCAAATCACCTTCTTTTTAAATAAGATATAGAAAAGCACATCAAAATGTCATTTAGGAGGGAGTGAAATACCGTTGAAGGAAAAAAAATATGGCTATAATAATAAATCTAGAGAGTTACTTGGTAGGGATTCCTATCCAAATTGTCACTGCCACCATTGCAATAAAGAGCGTAAAAGAACTCATGAGGGAAATGAAAATAACACATCCAATACAAATACATTTAATCCTACATTTAATCCGTCCATTACCATCAATATATCCCCTGGGTACACACCAAACCCCATAGGAGTGGAGACTCTTCAATACATTACCCTTGCCGAAGAAGGGAAAAAGGTTTATACGAACAACGATGCCTTAAAGCAATATGGAAGTAGTGATATACTTGATCCGAACAATGTTTCAACTCTCCATTTATTTGTCAATGGCGTGTTGCAGCCCCCATCCATTTACCATGTCGAGGAAGGTATTCTTCACTTAGAATCCAGTGACCTTCCTCCAAAGGATGCCCCAATTATTCTTCTGTTTGTCACGGTTAAAGGATAATATCACCTTGCTATTTAGTATATATGCCTTTTTTAATGGGGCATTTGTTAACTTCCAATACTTACTAGTTAACCTGACCAAGCATTTCCAACTCCTCTTCATAGAATAAAATGTGGTTGATAGAAAATGGAGGTGAAAATGAACATGGCACTTCAGTTAATGAAAATCGCTATTAGTGGCACCATTGACACCGATGTTAATCCTGATTCCTCGAAATTCTTTTACATCACAACAGCAGATACCGCAGCAGGAAGTACCTTATCTATTGATGCTGCAAGTTTCCTGGGGGATGATGGTGAAGAGGTAACGACACTTCCAGAACTTGCAGAAGATAATAATTATTTCACTGTGGAAATTAACGGTGTTGAGCAAATGCAAGGCATATCAACATATACACCAGGTGCTACAGGGACTGGTTCATTAGACATTGCTGTTCCTGCTGGTGGAGAGTCCATTCCAGCAAACCAAACCGTTATCTTGCAAGTCGTTAATTTTGCAGCAACATCCTCAGGGACATTTGACACCTAGAATAAAAGTGCTACCTTTGTGCCCGCCAGATACTGGCAGGGCACAAGGAAATGTAACTATTTTCACCATAAACACCTCACCTAAGAAAAAGTCTGTTTCAATGACCGCACTTTTTGGAAGTTTGAATAACATTATCTCGTCATACTTTTCATTTCTTTTAAAGCAGAGGGGGAGTAGTTATGAGTATGGAATTCTTTACCTTGGGTCCGACAGCTATTCAACTATTTAAGGCAGGAGAGCAAAACCCACAAAAAGTAAAACGAATGGTTTATGGACAGGCTACGTCAAATGCAAATGGTATAGCTACCCTTTATTTCACAGACAATGGATTAGCAGATGGAAATTCATTATTAGATACGATTGATTATGCGGTGGCAAGTGTTTATTCAACAAATTCTACGATAAATGCAAGACCAAGAGTGCAAATGCGTGAGAAGAACATTACTGGAAAATATGTTTCAGCCAATGTCACAAATATTAGTGGTGTAACCGTTCTAGGCATCAGTGTATTAGGTTCGGAAAATCCAATGAGTGGGATTGTTGTGGATTTTATGATGTTGGGTAGCTTTCATGATTAAGATAGACCTTCTCTGAATGGAAAAGTATCAATAAATATACTTGTTTGAGTATAAATAATGATTGTCCAAACCACAATATTTAACCTATCTTCCCCAAACAAAATAGCATAAACATGGTGATGCGCTTTTCGATAAAAGTATGAGCGATCAGGTGACGATAGAAATGCTTGTTAAACACATTGAATCAAAATCTGCGACCGAACAAGAGAGGTCTTAATGGAGAGAAACGAGCGAAAAGAAACCTTAATTGATGAATTAAACAAGAAATTATTGCTTTCAGAAATGCAAGAGCAATTAGTAAGTGTAGCGTTTAATATGCTGTCAGATAATCAATATTCAGCAGAAGACGCTGTTCCTGTACTGATCAACTTCATCCATAACTTTCAAATAACCATATCGCAAAATTTAAACAGACTAAAAAGCTAAAATGAACATTCTTTTTCATCAGTATTCGTAAGTTGTACTACTTGTAATAAACAAATGCTTGTTATACGCTAGATTAAGAGTAATCCTGCATCGTTTTAAATCATTCCATTTTTGTTTTTTTGATGAGGGGGGATACAGTTGGAAGCTATAATTATTATATTCGTATCCGTACTTGGCGTAGCTATTGCTAGTATAACAACGTTAACAAAAAGAAAAAAGAAGGATAAATAAAACTGAAAAGAGCAAAGACAAGCAGACCTACTGTTCATGCTTTCTATTAGCTGACGACCTGCATGGTATTCTATCAGGCTTGGGACTAGCCTTGGTCAAACAGCTTAGACCACTGTTGTTTGTTTGAAATATAAAACAATAAATCAGGAGTGTTCCTAGAAACTCGTTACTTTTGTGCCAATGGAGTTTGTTAGGCCATCTATCGTATAATAGGTATACTAACCCAATATCCATTTCAAAAGGAGTGTGAACCGTGCCATTATCTCAAATCGTTAGTACTGTTGTTAGCTTATTTTCTGCAGTATGGTTTACGATTGTCGTCCATGAATATAGTCACTACTTGGCAGGAAGAATGCTTAATATTCCTAAAAATAAATTAAAAGTACAACTAGATGGCAATCCTCCTCATGTTGCTCTGTACGATAAAGAATGGCTCAGCCCCGATTCAGAAAACTATATATCCACCTTTAGAAAATATAGAAAAGAAACATACGCTGCCTGGATATTCATTGCAGCAGGAACAGCAGGAGAGTCAATCGCCATATTACTTCTATTACTAGGCTTAATATGGTTCAATGCAGGTGCGATTGGCCTTATTTTCTTAGCGACAAGTACCACAATATTACTCATATACTTACTGGCTGAAGGATTTATGAAACTTAAATATTCCCGTTCATATGGGGATTTTGCAGCTATGTATGCTATTTATCCTCTATTAACATGTATCCTACTACTTACGGTCCTGTCCTTGCGGTTCTTTGGAATCTATCAATTACTTGGTCACTTATAAAACATCGTTGAATGAATCATTATTATTTAAATACAAGAAAGGAATGATTGATGAAGAAAGTCAATCCGCATTCATGATGGCACAAAAATTGATTGTTAAATACAGTGTTAAAAAAACAGACATATAGGATTCTGACGAAGGTGATGATGACATTGATACAACATTAAACACTTATAGCCACCTATACCCTACGAAGCAGCATGAAGTGGCTAATATGTTAAATAAATTAATAAACCCAAAGTAGAACCATGATTGATTCAGAATGTTGGTGTGACAAGGTTCAGGGATTATTTCCCATTATTCCCACTCTATGGTAGAAGGTGGCTTGCTCGTCACATCATACAGTACACGATTAATATGATCGACTTCATTCACCATCCGCGTTGATATCTTCTCCAGCACATCCCATGGGATTCTTGCCCAGTCAGAGGTCATCCCATCAATAGAAGTCACCGCACGGATGCCAATGGCATAATCATACGTACGAGCATCGCCCATAACACCTACACTGCGAATGTCTGGAAGCACGGTGAAGTATTGCCAGATGTCACGTTCAAGCCCGGCATGCTTGATTTCTTCGCGTAAGATCGCGTCTGATTCACGAACGATCTCTACCTTCTCAGGTGTGATTTCACCTAAGACACGGATACCAAGGCCTGGTCCTGGGAATGGCTGACGCCAGACGATCTCACCAGGCACACCTAATTCCGTACCAAGCGCGCGTACTTCATCCTTAAATAAGGTGTTTAACGGCTCGATTAATTGGAATTCCATGTCTTCCGGCAAGCCGCCTACATTATGGTGTGATTTAATCGTTTGAGCCGTTTCGGTACCACTCTCTACAATATCAGTGTAAAGCGTACCTTGTGCCAAGAAGTCCATGTTTTCCAGTTTGGCCGCTTCATCATCAAATACATAGATAAACTCATTACCGATGATTTTACGCTTCTGTTCTGGATCAGATACACCAGTCAATTTGGATAAAAAGCGCTCCTGTGCATCGATTTTAATAATATTCATATGGAACTGGTCACGAAAGGTGCGCATCACGGTTTCACCTTCGTCTTTCCGAAGCAAACCGTGATCAACAAAAATACAGGTAAGCTGATCACCAATGGCTTTATGAATCAATGCTGCTACAACCGATGAATCGACACCACCGCTTAGGGCGCATAATACATTACGATCGCCTACTTGCTCGCGGATCTTGTCCACTTCCATATCAATGAAATTCGCCATGGTCCAATCGCCTGTACATGCACAAGCTTGGAAGACAAAAGCCTTCAACAGATCATTACCATACTCCGTATTACGTACCTCAGGGTGGAACTGCACACCATATAGCCCCTTCTCACGATTGCTCATGGCAGCAACTGGAGTAGAAGAACTGGTCGCCTCAATCACAAAATCTTTTGGTGCTTCCATAATCTTATCACTATGGCTCATCCATACGACCTGTTCTTGCGGTGTTCCTTCAAATAGGATGGAACCTTCTTTTACATGAATATCAGCTTTGCCGTATTCTCGTTGATTGGCACGTTCTACCACTCCGTCAAAGTGATGGGTCATCAACTGCATACCATAACAAATTCCTAACACCGGAATCCCCAGGTCAAAGATACCCTCATCACAGCGAAAGCTATCCTCACCATAAACACTGTGAGGACCACCTGATAGTATGATTCCTTTTGGATTGATTTCCTTGATCTCTTCAACGGTTAAGCGATGGGAATGCAGTTCACTGTAAACACCAAATTCACGAATTCTTCTCGTGATTAATTGGTTATATTGACTGCCAAAATCTAATACTAAAATCATTTCATTATTTACATCCACGTTTGTCCACCCTTCCTTTTCCCTAAACACCCTATTTATCTCTTCTCTTCACTAGAAAAGACAATAAAAATCTGCCTTTCTTCTATACGTAATGCAGAAAGGCAGTAAGCCTAAGCAAATGATCGTCCATAAATCCCCCACTTAGTGACTGCTTAGTAGCTAAGTGAGGATAACAAAAGCTAACATTCCACTAATCTATCCTTATCCAAGGTTTACTAATTAGCTTTCACATAACTCATGACATACCAGTGATTTTTATCTATTTTATCAATCGTTTTGACACGGGTCAAGTAAATATTCGACTACCCAATTGCTTGAATAACTGTTGTAATCGTTTCAGTTCCGCTTGATTGGCGTTTTGCTTATAATACACATATCCTTCATAGATATCGGTAATTTCTGACATTTCTGTAGTATCAAAATGTTCATCCATTTTCTTAGCATATTGCCTTAACGTCTGTCCCTTTCCTAACTTGTATCCTCTGAACGCCAACACTTTTAATAGATACATATAGGCGGATTCGACCTCCTGATTCTTTAATAATCGATGCCATTTGCGCTGTACATACCAATGCTGGATATTCCGACGTTTCAGATAAGCAATCAGGCCAAGGATCAACAGTACAACTCCCAAGCCAGTCCAGACATAAGGCCAGCCATTCCAGTGATCTTGATTATCACTTACACCTGAAGCTGCATTGTCATCCGTTTCTTCCTCTTCTTCCGTTTCTTCTTCTGGTTCTTCCTGATTTTCGGTTGGGTCTGTCTCCGTTTCTTGCGCTTCATCTGAATCATTGTCAGCATCTGCCGCTTCATAATAGAAATCAGTCGGATTAGCGAAACCGCTCGTTGGTTCAAAAGCCACCCAGCCTGTTTCAGGGAAATATACTTCTACCCAAGAGTGGGCATTGTTATTGGTTATTTCATATAAAGAATACTCATCTGGCAATGGCGGCTGTTCGGTTGCCATCGTTCCACCAGTGAACCCTTTTACCCACCTTGCTGGGATGTCTAATGATCGCAATAACACGACCATTGATGTCGAGAAGTTATCACAATAGCCAACCTGTGTCTCAAATAAAAACTGATCGACATAGTCTTCCCCTTCTTCTGGTATCGAGACATCTGTCGTTTGATAACGGAAGCCATTTGCGCCAAAATAGCCTTCAACAGCTTTTGCACGGTCATAACGATTATCTGCTTCCACCGTTATTTCCTCTGCCAGCTCACCTACACGTTCGGGAAGCTCATCTGGTAATTGCAAGTATTGATCACGAATCTCAGCCTCATCATTTCCAGGGTCTTCACGCAAGGCATTGATTGAATAGGAAGGTGCCTCGTAATCAACCGAATACGACGTACTTTGGTTCTGTTCGCCTGTCTCTGCCTCGATAATACCGAATTGCTTATCCATATAAAAATTGGTTGGGTTGTTGGTGGAGAGCTGATCACCACCATAAGGATACACAATCCTAGGCAACGCATTCTGCACATCCGGTCGTATCGTTGCGGTGTAAGGATCCGTTTCAACTCGGAACATCGAAAATGTTTCAAAATCCATCACACCGTCTTCAAGCATTTCATAATTTAAATCGGCAGAACGCTCCCAGCCGCTTCCAGTATAAACATCTTTAGATTCAATACGCCAATAGACATCATCATGGGCAATCGCCTCAAATACCGATGAATCATCCTGAACAAAGGACCCACCTAACTGGGAATCATCCTCTCCATAACCAACTTTCTGTACCGTACCTCCTGTACCAAATCCGATATGATCGGCATTGCTTTGGATAAAAGGCACGGGATCGGGCCATTGCGGATCCAATTTTGGCAAGTAGATGCCTGCAAGTGTCGCAAAGGTAATAATCCCTGCTACGAGAGCAAGCCATTGAAACAGATTCCGCCGCGTTCCAGACCGTCCTGTTCGTTCGATCAGCTTAAGATAACGGCTCAACCCAAGCATCACAAAAGAAATAATAAACGTCCTCACCATAGCAAATTGCGCATCATAAGCCGTAAACGTATCTAGAATAGCCAAATAAATAAAGGTCAACACGACAAACAAAAAGAATTTATTCGCTACTGTAAACCAGTAATGCAAGAGATAGCTCATTAACCACAAGACAATCATAAACAAGAGACTCCGGAAAAAAGAGGTCATCATTACCCAATTATTCTGCTCAATCACTTCAAAATTAAGTGATAATTCTAAATATAACTGCTGTACCCAACTGCTGGAAAGCAATAATGGATCGAAAAATAAATAGTCCAGCGCGAGAATCAACGCAGCTATTTTAACAAAAAAACGAGCAAATCCATTTTTGATAAAATAGGAAGCAAGGAAGCAGATGGCCGTGTATACCACAAAGACGTACATGCTGCCTGTATCTGTTACCTCGCCTAGCGGGCGCAGCCATTCCCAAAATAGTAGAAAACCTGCCAAAAACATGATTGGAATGGAGATTCGTTTGATATTCATAGGGTTGGAGTCACCTCCCAATCCTTTTGTAATAATTCTTTCTCGGTAATAATCTGCACGCTTATATGGCGGTGACGCAGCTGCCGGATCCGTTGTTGGATCTGTTCGTTCAATTGTTCGTGTGGTGTTATATAACAAACTAGGACAAACTCTTGTGTACGCCAGCTTAACAAGCGATCAACCGATTCCTGGTCTAATTGGTGCACGACAAACAAGAAGACACTACCCTTGGCGAACGTTTGATTAGAGCTTTGCAGACTGTCCATCCACGTTATTCTTTCTGGATGGACGGTTGCCAGATAATTCTGTACTGCTGCAAATTGTGTGTGCAACTGATGGGAGGAGAAGAAACGATCACGATCTCCTAAGGTCAGGAAAGACACCTGCTGATCTTTTTTACGCAAAATATACAGGATGGAAATCGCCCACTGAATACCCGCTTCAAACACCAGCCATTGATGAGCAACGGGACTCATATCCAGTAAGACCATGATATTAGCGTCCTTCTCCTGCTCAAACTCTTTGGTCATCATCGTATCTTTTCGTGCGGTTGTCTTCCAATCAATCCAAGCAAAACGATCTCCTGGTATATATTCACGCACACCAGATACAATATTGGATAATTTATCATTCATGATTTGGGAAGAGGTATTCCCTTCCTCCAGACTTTCCGGTTGCAATCGCCATTTCATCGGATGAACCGCTGGATAGACAAAGAATTCCTGCTGCTGTTGGAATCGCCACGAGGTTTCGATAAATCCAAAGGCATCACCAATCGTGATGTTTGTATGGATTAGATGATGTTCCCCTCTTGGCAGATGATCTAAGACATAACGCACAGTCACCTGCCTGCGAAATCCAATATGCAGCACTTTCTTAATCGGTTCTCGCTCCTTGAAGGTTTTGGAATCGGCTAGATATTGATATTTACCCTTTCCAATATCTCGATACTGAAGTGTTTCCGGATAAGATTCTTCAACAATTAAGAAAAAAATAGGAAAAGGAACCTTTCGCTTGATCGTAATGGCTACCTCCAGCTTAGACCCGGTTGCTAAATAACGGTCTGATAATTCCCGGGTAACGTTCCATTTCTTCAATGGGTAGAAAGGGATGACCATTAAATAGAGAAGAATGGGCAGCATACTGTAAAACAAAAACCAGCTAACAAACCCACCTTGAAACATAGCAAACACAAATAAAAGAACAAGTAAGAGGATAAATTGTACTTCCTTGACTAGCCGTCTCATCCATGCAGTTCCCTTCTAACAGGGATATCCACTTCCTCAAGGATATTCTGCAGCAGCTTAGCAGGCGTAATTCCTTCATACCTCGCCTCTGGTCTTAACATAATGCGATGGGGCAGTACATATGGGGCTAAATACATGACATCGTCGGGGATGACATACTCTCGATTCTGTACATATGCATATGCCTTAGCGGCTTTCATTAACGCAATCGAACCACGTGGACTGACACCTAAATGAACATAAGGATTATCCCGTGTTGCAGCTGTTAATTGTACAATATATTGCTTGACGGTACCATCAACATAAAGTCCTTCAATTTGTTTTTGCATATCTAAGAGTTGTTCGCGATGAATAACTGGTTTGACAGATTCGATAGGATGGACTTGATCCGTTCGGTTCAGCATCTCGATTTCATCCGCTTCATTGGGATACCCCATGCTTAGTTTCATTAAGAATCGATCAAGCTGTGCCTCTGGCAACGGGTAGGTGCCTTCATAGTCAACCGGGTTTTGCGTCGCCATGACAAAAAAGGGTTTTTTGAGTGACTTGGTGACTCCATCAATCGTCACGTTCATCTCTTCCATCGCTTCCAGAAGTGCCGATTGTGTTTTTGGCGAGGTTCTATTAATCTCATCCGCCAAAATAATATCGCCAAAAATAGGACCACTGCGAAACTCAAATTCCATATCTTTCGGATTGTATATCGAAACACCTGTCACATCAGATGGTAATAAGTCAGGGGTAAATTGAATACGGCTGAATTCACAATCCAATGATTTGGAAAGGGCCCGCACCATCATGGTTTTCCCCACACCAGGTACATCCTCCAGCAAGACATGCCCATCTGCCAGCAATGCCACCAAACTCAACATGGCCTCTCGTTGTTTGCCTATTAGTACTTTTTCAATGTTTTCTAAAATAGCTGCTATTTCTTTATTGTATTCCATATATCCGCCTCCATTCTGCATTAGCATGTCTGATAATATTCACTACCTTAACTATACTATATCCAGGCAGCCTACGTATACTGATTAAACTGAGAAGTGGGAGGAATTATCTATTACAAATATTATTGGTTTTTTTTCCATCCATTAATACTCCGCCGTCTATCTAATTACTTTAACTGATTAATAATAGGAGAATTGGTGAGTTCGAGGAGGGATTAGAGATTTCTTACGGACAAAACTTCGCGAGGCGGACGGTTTTTGTCCGTTAGATCCATTCTTACGGACAAAACTTTGCGAGTCGGCCTTTTTTTGTCCGTTAGATTCATTCTTACGGACTGTGGATCGCGATTTGCTCTTTTTCAGTCCGCAAGATTCGTTCTTACGGACTGTGGATCGCGGTTTGCTCTCTTCAGTCCGCGAGATCATCCGTTCTTACGGACTGTGGATCGCGGTTTGCTCTCTTCAGTCCGCGAGATCTGTTCTTACAGACAGCATTTCACGATCCGACAGTTCTTTGACTGTTATGGATCCATGCTTATACAAACGTTAATAAGACAATCCCATCCGATATGCACATTCCTATTTCTCCACAAAAAAGTGGCGACTGTGCGCCACTTTTCTTACCCTATAATAATTCGTTCGGTTGGATAATGGAATCGATCTTTCTTCTCGTCGCCGCGAATCAGGAACAAGAAGGTAAAGATGCCGATACGCCCAACAAACATTAAAAACATAATTAATAACTTGCCAACTCCCGACAAATCAGGAGTAATCCCCAAGGAAAGACCACATGTTCCGAAGGCAGAAGTCACCTCAAACATGATCTCCATAATCGAAAAGGATTCGGTCTGCATGAGGATAAGCACCGAACCTACACATAAGAGCAGCGCCGTACTGATAACAATAAAAGAACGTAAAATATCCTCATGATCAATTTCACGACCAAATACTTTGACACTTGAATTCCCTTTGGCATAATTCCAGATCGTCAGCAACATAATCGCAAAAGTGGTTGTACGAATCCCGCCGCCAACACTACTAGGAGAAGCCCCAATAAACATTAAGACACTGACAAAGAACAAGGTGCCAATGGAAAACTCATTCATATCCATAGTAGTCACACCACCACTCCGGCTAGTGACCGACTGAAATAAACTGTAGAAAAAGGTTTCATGCCAAGACTTATCCAAAAAGAATTGATTCTTCTCTAAGACAAAAATCCCGATCGCACCTAGTACTACCAACCAAAAAAAGGTTACTGTGGTGATTTTCGTAAACAAGGAAAACTTATGACGATCATGGACATCGTTCCGTTTTCCTCGCAACAATTCCTGCAATTCGACTAAGACAGGAAAACCAATCGCTCCTAATACAATCAAAATCATATGAATAAATTGAATAAAATAATCATCAGCAAACGGAATTAATGAATTCCCAGTAATATCTAAACCGCCATTGGTTGTGGCACTGATGGAAGCAAATATCCCTTGATGAATTGCTTCTCTTACCGTATCAAAATAATTCAAGAAATGTACGGATAGGATGATCGCACCAATACTTTCAATAACAAGAATAATTTTGAAAATAGTTATCATTAAATGAACAAGTCCTGCTAAGTTCTTACTATTCTGGTCTACCTTGATCATCTGCCGGCTGCGCATGCCGACTTTTTTACCTAAAAGCACCCAAATAAACGTACCCATCGACATGATACCAATACCGCCTAGGTGCATGATCACGGCGATCGCAATTTGACCCCCCTCATTGAACACCTCTGGTATCGAAACAACACTCAATCCCGTGACACTGATCGATGTGACTGCAGTAAATAGGGCATCAATCCAAGATAACTCAATCCCTTCCCGATGAAAAAAAGGGACGCTGACCAAAGCCATACCGAGCATGACCGCCAGCAAATAGTAAACAACAATATGCTGGATAGCGGAACCTTGTTTGGACCATTCTTTTATTTTATCTAGCCACTTCATTGCTATATCTCCTTCAAGTAAATCAGCTAGAGGATAGTTTATCATATAACTTTACATTTATCACGGTTTATTTGTTAAATTTCGTTATCTATCATTCAGGCGGTAGTCACAGTTGAGTTTCCGTTCGTTACCATTTAAAATATATATCGTGTTACTTGCTTATGTAATGAATGATACTATATGAGGAGAAATGAAATGAAACGATTACGAATGTTTGTAATGGGTACACGCTTTAACCGTTTTATCATGGGTTTGATTATTGTCAATGCGATATTAATTGGAATGGAAACTTTCCCTGCTATTTATCAACGCTTCCACGCCCCGCTGATGATCCTGGATATCGTGATATTGCTCATCTTTGCTATCGAAGTAGCCTTGAAAATTGCCGTATTAAAAAAGAGTTACTTCTCCAATCCATGGAACATTTTTGATTTTGTGATTGTATTAGGAAGTGTGATTTTGTACAGCACTCCATTTGTTAGTGTATTGCGTATTTTCCGAGTATTGCGTGTTTTTCGTACGATTACTGCTATTCCAACACTGCGTAGAATCGTTGCTGCGTTATTTATGGCCATCCCTACGATTAGTAGTGTCCTTCTGATCATGCTGATTATTTTTTATGTCTATGCTGTTTTGGGTACATCTTTTTATGGCGAGGTAGCCCCAGAATATTTCGGCAACATTTTCTTAAGCTTTATCACTTTATTCCAGATTTTCACCTTAGAATCCTGGGCAAGCGGTATTTTTCGACCGATTTTTGAACAAGAGCCCTCTGCCTGGTTATATTTCATTTCATTTATCGTGATTGCCGCTTTCATCATGATTAATTTAATCGTCGGTGAGATCGTCAATAATGCCCAAAAAATCAGTGATGAAGTGGAAGAAGATACAGGAGAGATCAAGACAGATACTAGTGAAATCAAAGAATTAAGGAAAGAAATCCGAGAAATAAAACAAATGCTCCAGCAAAAATAAGGGAAACCCGCTCATAATGGCGGGTTTCCTTATTTTGCTGTAATCGCCCAATTAATCGGCTGCCGTCCGTTGTCCTGCAAGATTTGATTTGCCCTGGAAAAGGGTTGACTGCCAAAAAAGCCGCGATGGGCGGACAATGGACTGGGGTGTGGCGACTTAATGATAAAATGTTTTGATGTATCAATCAGCGCCTGTTTTTTCTGAGCGGCCGCTCCCCATAAAATATACACAACAGGTGTCTCCTTCTGATTTAATGTGGTAATCACCTGATCCGTAAATCGCTCCCACCCTTTTCCTTGATGCGAATGGGCCTGTCCTTGTCTAACGGTTAAGACATTATTTAATAATAGAACACCTTGCTTCGCCCATTCGACCAAATAGCCATGATTGGGAATCGCACAGCCGATGTCAGCGTGCAGCTCTTTATAAATATTTTTCAACGATGGTGGGATATCCACCTCTGGCTTCACCGAAAAACTGAGCCCATGCGCCTGATTCGGTCCATGATAAGGATCCTGCCCTAAAATAACCACCTTCACCTGTTGAAATGGGGTGTAGTGCAGGGCATTATAAATATCATACATATTCGGATATACGGTAAATTGCTGGTACTCTTTTTTTAAAAACTCTCTTAAGCGTATGTAGTAATCTTGCTCAAATTCAGAGGCTAGCTTATCTGCCCAGTCATTTTGCAAAATCTGTTTCGACATCTTTTCCTCTCCTTTTGCTCCCGAGAATGGTTACTGCTAGTTTAACATATTTGCTGAGGCGATGTGTATTCATGATGGTGTGTGGCTTCCGGACGGTTTTGAGCGTTTTCCGGACGGTTTCAGCTTCTTTCCGATCAGTTTTGCGCTCTTTCCGGACGGTTTACCACTTTTAACGGACAGTTGCAGCTCCTTTCCAGTCAGTTTCGTATTATGTTAACTAGATCCGGGTGTTCATAATAGGTGTTTTTTCCACTTCCTCTTTTTATCAAATCGGAGCGGTAAATCAGTTTACGCGTCGCATCTAGTGAATCCACCCGTAAGATATCCCGCACGATGGACGTCGTTAAACGATTTTCTGTTAACAACGCCCAGTCATATAAGGCTTGTTTATGCGCCTCTCGTTGTCGTTTGCCGCAAACCGGACATTGCCAACTTAGCCGCACGCGTTCCATCATTTGGTCACAATGGTCACACATTATTCCTTTCATTAATTGATTAATCGTTAGGTTATATTTTCGCAAGATGGGAAGAAATCGTTCTTTGTGAGCGTTTTGGAGAAGGGTAATAATACGTTGATTTTCTGCAGTAGATATTTGCGCAGGATGTTGACGCAACAATTCTTCTAATACAAAGGGCACCTTCTGACTGGTTATAATCCGAGTATATTCCGGAAAATCCTGCAGCTTGAGTATTACATTCGGACTGACAAACACCACATAGCGATAAGTAGGTAACGGATTAATCTGATGTTGCTTGAAAAACCTACGTAAATGAGCAAATTGGCGATCCACTTGAAGCAATGGATCTTCAAACACCTCGTTTTCCCGTGTCAATTGATGGGATCTCGGATCGAAATAAATCGTTCCCGCATGTGCCTTCACTTCAAAAATCACACGGAATCCTTCGGTTAAAATCAGCCAATCCATTTGAAATGGTGACGGTGCTTCCATTCGCAACCCTCTTATATAAGGAAAAGAAAAGGTAGCCGCCTGTTCTACAAAATAGATAAGTCTGTCTTCTCCGGCATACCCTGCCTCATACCGCCTGAATGCTTGATCAAATGAAATAAAACTTGCATGCTGCCTTGGCAAGTATTTGTTCAACACTCGGTATTGCTTTAAAAATAATGGCAACTTATCATTCATGCCAATCCCCCCTTGTAACTTATCTTCTCAGCATACACAACATAAGGGATTCTGCAAAATAGGCAAAATCGCAAAACTTGTCTGTTAATTGCTCTCCTTTTCTTCTTTAGGCATAACAAAAACGGCAAAATAAACACTTTGCCGTTTGGTTTTCTGCTATTTTGGGAATACCTTACACAAGTGGCTGTTTCTCCATCCAGTTATCGGCCCATGTTTGAATATTTTCCAAGACAGGCTGTAAGGCAATCCCTTTGTCTGTTAATTCGTATTCAATGCGCACGGGCGTTTCATTATATACCGATCGTCTGATAATTCCCTGTTTCTCCAAGTCCTTTAACCGTTCCGACAGTACCCGTCCACTAATGCCAATGGCTGATTCAATAGAAGAAAAGCGTTGCGGTCCTTCCAGCAGTTGAAAGATAATCAAACCCGTCCAGCGCTTATTTAATATATTTAATGCTGCTTCAAATTTTGGGCAAATCTCTGTATCTGCCATACCCTTCACCTCTTTGACTATAGTATAACAAAAAATCAACAGAAATAAAATAAATAAATTACTTGACGTAATGAATTAATAAATATATACTAAGTTACATAAAGTAAGTTAATAATTTTTAGGAGGTCATTTGATTATGGCAAACGTAAGCTTAGATAAAGTACACAGTGGGTTACATTTTGAAGTAAAGCATATGATGGTTTCAAAAGCGAAAGGTGAATTTCAAGATTTTGATATCACATTTGATGGAGACTTCGAAAATTTAGAAGCTGCCAATGTGAAGGTTACGATTGATGTATCCTCCATTGAAACAAATAACGAAGATCGTAACGGTCACTTAAAATCAGCTGATTTCTTTGAGGTAGAAAAATTTCCAACGATCAGCTTCGAAAGCACGAACATCAAAAAAGTAAACGACGATGAGTTTGAGGTAACTGGAGATCTTACGATTAAAGGTGTAACCAAAACCGAGACTTTTAAAGTGGAATATAATGGTATTGCTAAAGACCCAATGCAAGGCAACATGATTGCAGGGGCTGATGTGGAAGGCAAAATCAACCGTGAAGATTATGGTTTAACTTGGAACGCTACCTTGGAAACTGGCGGCGTATTAGTTGGCAGAGACATTAAAGTACGTGGCGGGTTTGAATTTGTTGTAGAATCATAAAACACAGAAAAGCCAGCACTTAAGCTAAAGTGCTGGCTTTTTTTCCTTTAAATGCTTCAACATCGCCACGATCAAAAAACTGACAATCACCAATAGCAGCCACGAACTGATTTTACCAAGATGAACAAGTTCCCACGTCTGCGATTGTCCCGGATATTGCCACGCGCCAAAAAAAGTCGCAATATTCTCCGCAATCCAAATGAAAAAACCAATAAGAACAAAGGATAAAACCAATGGCATCTGGTACGTTTTCCGATTAACATGATAATAAACGACCGTAGGAAGAAACAGCAAAACGGTCGACACCTTTAACACCCAACGCAGATCATAGATATAATGATGGGTAAAAAAGTTAAAATAAATGGCCAAACTTAACAGAGCCACTGCCCAAGTCGGCGGCCATTTCACCAGCTGTACGTCTAATCTCCGCCAAGCTTGGCATAGATAACTGGCGACACTGGCATACATAAACCCACTATAGAGCGGCACTCCCCATACCTTGGTCCACGCATCTTCAGGATAACTCCACGAGCCCATATGTACCTTATATAACTCCAATGCCAGCCCGATAATATGAAACACACAAATCACTTTTAATTCATCCCATGTTTCCAACTTTGTTGCCAGCATGATCACCTGTGTCACTACACAAATGAGCAGAATCAGATCATACCGATGCGGAACAGCTAATATCTGTGTAATTGCCAAGCTGGAAAAAATAACGACTGCAAACACACAAGATTTCGCTTGTTCCAGCCCAAATCTCCATAGCTGCTTCACTGGTTAAATCTCCACGACATAGCTGATAATTTCGTTGATCTTACCATTTTTATGCTTATTCAGCTTATAAATATCACAAAAGCTGTAATGACGTTGCTCTCCATTGGCATCCGTTGAATGGATTGTGCCATTGATAGCGGCCTGTTTTCCATGAGTAATCAAGCATTCCGTTTCCTGTTCAAAAAAATGTCCTTGATCCATCCCTTGCAATGCCATCTTCAAGTCGTCTATCCCTTTTATCGTGTCATTCCCTACCATACGCCACGTAATATCATCGGTTACACTTGCCAAAATGGTTTCTGCGTCTGCCCTTACAAAGGCTTCATTAAATGTCCGAAAAAACTGTTGATTTGCTGTCTCCATATTTACACCTGCCTATTATTTATTCCTTCTTCATTCTACCATATGAAGAAGAAAAAAGACTGGCATTCACCTGATTTTCCTTTTGATGGATGACATCGATTATTTCCTCCAGTGCCTCGTCCATGTTTTGGGCATGAATATGGATTTGCCGGTCATCCGGATAATCCTTCATGGAATGCTGATACCTCGGGTCGTAATAGTACTCTAATAATAACGCCACCGCCTCAGCAAAATCTTCTTGGTGTAGTGCGTCGGCAATTTTTTTGGCAACGGGTGTATGGATATGCCTTCTGATCAGTTGAAAAGACTCCATGATCTCTGCTTGATGCTGTACCGGATCGTATTCGGACAAGATGTTTTCAATACGCTTTGCCACAGGCAGGTGAATGAACAATTGCGTGCCTGCTTCTTTCGCTTCAAGCAAAAAGGGTGGCAGCGTTGCCTTGCCAATCCGTTTGCTTTCCCCCTCTAACAGGATAAACGGTGATTGTTCCAAACGTTCTATTTCCTGAACCAATAAGGAATCAAACACCTTTTGATTATGAGGATCTCGTCCGATCTGACCAAATATCGAGCCACGATGGTTGGCCATACCTTCTAAATCAAGGATAGGATAGCCTTGCTGCTTCAATCGGTTCAGCAAGATCGTTTTTCCCGTACCCGTATAACCATTTAACACATACACATTGGAGGAAAACGACGGGTCTTCCAGGCGATGAACCACCCATTGACGATAAGAGCGAATCCCGCCATCCAGCCGCACAACCGTTTTTCCCATTAAATCCAATACCGTGGCAGCCGTTTTACTACGCATGCCGCCACGCCAGCAGTAAACCATTTTTTCCTTGTCTAACGATTGGAATGCGGCGATAAATGACGGCAACTTTGCTGAAAAAATAGCCAATCCTCTTTCCTTAGCAGCTTCTGGACCAACCTTTTTATAGATAGTCCCTACCTCCGCCCTTTCCTCATTATCAAACACAGGGATATTGATGCTCCCAGGAATATGGAATTCAGCAAATTCTCTTGGTGATCGGACATCCACTAATGCAACAGATTCTTCTTTCTGTTTTCTTAATAAATCATCTAGACTAATATCTTGAAACATGTTCTCACGTCCTCATTAGATAAAACTTTGATTTGCAGGAATATCGTTAATGGAATGTTACTACCCTACCCATGGAGCAAGCTCCAAAGACCCTTATAGGAAGTTTACGTTATTATTCCTCAACCACGATATGTCCGTTTCCGTCTGCCACTTTTCCAATGATCGCTGCCTCCATATCTTTATTCTGCAAATCAGCAAGTAAGCATTCAGCTTCAGCTTCTGGCACAGCTGCTAATAAACCGCCTGAGGTCACCGCGTCAGCTAAGATCCATTGGTCGATCTGATCCAGAGATTCGGCAAACGAGATGTCGTCTTTTAGATAATTAAAATTATTCTTCGTACCACCAGGAACTGCTCCAGCTTCAGCAAGCTCTTTTACCCTTGGCAATACGGGTACTTGGTGAGCAAAAACCTGCAATTCGACATGACTTCCTTTGGCCATTTCGGAGGCATGACCTAGCAAGCCGAATCCAGTCACATCGGTACAGGCATGTACTTGATAGTCGTCCATTGTTTCAGCGGCTTCTTTATTCAAGGTAGCCATCACCTGAGTGACACGTTCAACCTCTGTCTCAGTTAATAAGCCACGCTTAATCGAGGTAGTCAGGATCCCTACACCAATCGGTTTGGTTAAAATAAGTACATCACCTGGCTTGGCACCACTATTTGTCCGAATTTTATCAGGATGAATCGTGCCCGTCACCGCCAGACCGAATTTTGGTTCTTGGTCGTCGATGGAGTGTCCACCCAGTAAGGTGACACCTGCCTCTTTTAGTTTGTTGTCCGCACCTGCCAGAATACGACCTAATATCTGTTTATCCAAATCAGCGATCGGAAAAGCAACAATGTTAAGGGCGGTCAACGGTGTCCCACCCATTGCATAAACATCACTAATCGCATTGGCTGCCGCAATTTGACCAAAAGAATAAGGATCATCGACAATCGGTGTAAAAAAATCCACCGTCTGGACGATTGCGGTATCGTCATTTATTCGATAAACTCCTGCATCATCACTTGTATCCAAACCAACTAACAAATTGGCGTTATCGGTCGCAGGTGAAAAAGATTGCAGTACCTCCCGTAGATCTGCTGGTCCAATCTTACAGCCACACCCTCCTTTAGAGGATAAAGCGGTTAGTTTAATAGATTCCGTGCTACTCATGATATTCAACCTCTCCCTATTTTCGTTTATCTATTTATTTTAACATATAAAAAAAGAAACCCTTTGACTAGAATCTTATTAGTATTCACTACATGATAACAACCAAAGTTTCGATTTTGATCTAGATTATGGGTGTTTGGCCGTCATTTCCATGATGACGGCAATTTCCTCGGCTTCCTCTCCGATTTTGGCCGTCATTTCCATGATGACGACCATTTCCGCGCTTTCCTCTCTGATTTTGGCCGTCATTTCCACGGTGACGGCTATTTCCATGCTTCTACCTCCGATTTTGGCCGTCATTTCCATGATGACGGCCATTTACTCGGCTTCCTCTCCGATTTTGGCCGTCATTTCCATGATGACGCCCATTTCCTCAGCTTCCTCTCCGATTTTGGCCGTCATTTCCATGATGACGGCCATTTCCGCGCTTTCCCCTCCAATTTTGGCCGTCATTTCCACGATGACGACCGTTTCCGCGCTTCTCCCTCCGATTTTGGCCGTCATTTCTACGATGACGACCTTTTTCCCATCTTCCCCTCTGATTTTGGGCGTCATCCCTAGACTGACGATTATTTTCCCAGAACCGCCCATCATTGCAGCTGTCGTTTCCGGGATCTCGCATACGTTCCATACATAGAATCGTTAAATAATAAAAGCCATCCCCAACCTGGGAATGACTTTATTGTTCTTATTCTGGATAAATAACCTTATAACTATTCTCTGCACTATTCTGCATGTATACCTCATCTGGTTTTTGATCGGTAATGAGATAATCGATTTGATTAAAGTCGCAATAAGTAGTTAAGGAATAACTATCAAACTTACTATGGTCCACCATGACAAAAACCTGCTCACTCTTCTCAATCACCTTCGTCTTAATCTGTGTCTCCAGCGGAGAGGAATTAGTGATTCCTTTGCTTAACGAAAGTCCCGTTGAGGCCATAAATGCCTTGTTAAAATTATACTTACTAATCATATTCGCACTCTCGGTGCCCACATACGATCTGGTCGAACGCTCAAACATGCCCCCGGTTGAATAAATATGCAAATGTGGGTAACCAGTAGCCTCCAACGTGAAATCCAAATTATTGGTCACAATGGTAATGTTTTTATCCGTAATAAAAGGAAGCATTTCACCAGTAGTGGTACCGGAGTCAATAAATATAATATCGCCATCCTCGACAAACTGTGCGGCAAGTCTTGCTACTGCTTGTTTCTCTTGAAATTTCTTCACCTTTCGATCTTGGTATGGTACTGTTAGCGGCTTGGCAATCGAAACACCACCATAAACCTTCACCAATTTCTCACTATCTGCTAATTCTTGTACATCTCGTCGAATCGTATTCTTTGATACATTAAACTCTTCCATCAAATCGTCCAGGGAAACCGACTCCCTTTGTTTGACATACTCTAGAATAGCGTTAACCCGTTGTGCTTTCATCATAGGACATTCTCCTTATCCTTTTTATCTATTTGTCTTACATTCTATCAAAACAAAATCAAAAGTTCATCATTTTTTTACAATTTCTCTTTTTAACTTACTCTTTCACTAATCTCTTTATGTTATTCCCCTCATAAACTGTTTTAAACAGAATAAGCTAATTCAAATGAGGATGTTATATAAAAGTTAACCAAAAATATATCAATTTATCATCATTTTATTGTTAACTTTTTGATAGACATGTGTTATAATCATTGCAGAAACGAAAACGCATTCATATTAAATGATCCGACAAACATATCTTAAAGGAGGAACTTTCCATGTCTAGAAAACTAAAAAACTTTATTAACGGTGAATGGCTAGTCAGTAAAACCAATCAGTATGAAGATGTCTATAATCCAGCAACCAAAGAAGTACTAGCAAAAGTACCTATCTCAACAACAGCAGACTTTGAAGAAGCCGTACAAGCTGCTCAAGTCGCTCAAGATAAATGGAAAAACGTATCCGTAGCAAAACGAGCGCGTATTCTTTTCCAATATCAACATCTATTACAAGCACATCAAGAAGAACTTGCCATTCTGATCACGAAGGAAAATGGAAAAAATTACAGTGAGGCACTTGGCGAGGTAGGTCGTGGAATAGAGAACGTGGAATTTGCAGCAGGTGCCCCAACATTGATGATGGGTGATTCGCTCTCCACCATCGCTTCAAATATTGAAGCAGCCAACTATCGCTATCCGGTTGGTGTCGTTGGGGGTATTGCACCATTCAACTTCCCCATGATGGTTCCATGTTGGATGTTCCCAATGGCCATCGCCGTGGGAAATTCCTTTATTTTGAAGCCTTCGGAAAAGACCCCACTGCTTGCAGAGAGATTAGCAGAGTTGTTAGATGAAGCTGGCTTGCCAAAGGGTGTCTTCACGATTATTCATGGAGCACATAATGTCGTAAATGGCATCCTTGATCATCCACTTGTCAAAGCTGTATCTTTTGTTGGTTCTAAGCCAGTTGGAGAATATGTCTATAAACGTGGCAGCGAAAACCTAAAACGTGTGCAAGCTCTTACAGGTGCCAAAAATCATACAACGGTATTAGCTGACGCTGATTTAGACCTTGCTACAAAAGAAATTATCAGTGCCGCCTTTGGCTCTGCTGGCGAGCGTTGTATGGCTTGTGCAGTTGTGACAGTAGAGGAATCCATTGCCGATGCCTTCGTTACCAAACTAAAAGAAGCAACCGACGATATCAAAATGGGAAATGGATTAGATGAAGGTGTTTTCTTAGGTCCTGTCATCCGTGACGAGGCAAAAGAACGTACTTTAAGATATATTAAAAAAGGGCTTGAAGAAGGCGCACAACTAGTGCGTGATGGACGTAGCGAACAAGTAGAAGAGGGTTATTTCGTAGGTCCAACTATTTTTGATGGAGTAACACAAGATATGTCGATTTGGCAGGAGGAAATCTTTGCTCCCGTTCTTTCCATTGTTCGAGTAAAAAATCTCAAAGAAGCTGTAAAATATGCCAATCAATCAGAGTTTGCTAACGGGGCTTGTCTCTTTACCACCAATGCTTTATCGGTTCGCTATTTCCGTGAGAATATAGATGCAGGCATGTTGGGCATTAATTTAGGTGTGCCAGCACCCATGGCCTTTTTCCCATTCTCTGGTTGGAAATCTTCCTTTTTTGGGACACTTCATGCCAATGGAAAAGACAGCGTCGACTTTTATACACGTAAAAAAGTCGTCACCGCTCGTTATCCAGAACCAGATTTCTCTTAGGCAACCAATAGACAGGAAGGATGAGGGTAGTTTCCTTCCTGTTCCACAACATTCTACGCAGGAGGGAACGAAAGCATGGCTACATTATTAAAAAAACCGATCCAGAAAAACATGGCAAAAGGTGTAACATTGATTCACGACGTCAACAAAGCCAACACAGAACTTGAATATGTTGGTTTTAAGATCATTGATTTAGAACCTCAAGGTGTATATGAAGAAATACTCACCGATCATGAACTATGTATCGTTGCCTTGACTGGTCAAATTACGGTATCAGATAGCAACGAAACCTTCGAAGGGGTCGGAACACGTAATAGCGTCTTTGACAGAAAACCAACCGACAGTGTATACGTGTCACACAACAAAACAGTTAAAATCACTGGTAATACCAAGGCACGGGTTGCCCTTTGTTACGCTCCGTCTCATCGAGAACTGCCTACCAAACTGATTAAGGCAGCAGATAACGGCGTCGAACATCGCGGAAAATATCATAACAAACGACAAGTACACAATATTTTGCCCGATTCAGATCCAGCAGCTAACAGTTTACTAGTCGTCGAAGTCTTTACCGAAACAGCCAATTGGTCTAGCTACCCACCACATAAACATGATCAGGATAACCTGCCGGAGGAGTCCTTCTTAGAAGAGAGCTACTATCATGAAATCGACCCGCCCCAAGGGTTCGTCTTCCAGCGTGTGTATACCGAGGATCGCTCACTTGATGAAACAATGGCTGTTGAAAATAGCAATGTCGTACTTGTACCAAAAGGCTATCATCCAGTAGGTGTACCAGACGGCTATGCCTCTTATTACCTTAATGTGATGGCTGGACCTAAACGCGTATGGAAATTCCATAACGAAAAAGATCACGAATGGATCATTAATCGAGAATAAAGTAAGACGATGATCAACGTCCGTTTTATGAAGTGGGACGTTACGAACAGTCCATGTGGTGATCAACCAACGATACCAAAGGAGTGAAAAAAATGGCACTGACGTTTCACCAGAATAGAGAATTTGATATTATCGCGATTGGGCGGGCATGTATTGATTTAAACGCCAATGAATACAACCGCCCGATGGAAGAAACCATGACTTTCACCAAATATGTCGGTGGATCTCCAGCGAATATTGCGATTGGAAGCGGGAAGCTTGGCTTAAAAGCCGGGTTCATCGGTAAAATCCCTAAAGATCAGCACGGAAATTATATCAAGCAATATATGAGTGAAAAAGGGGTAGATACTTCTAACATGGTATTTGATACCGAAGACCGCAAAGCAGGGCTAGCCTTCACAGAAATCCTCAGCCCTGAAGAATGTAGTATCTTAATGTATCGTGACAATGTAGCAGACTTATTCCTCGAACCAGCAGAAGTAAGAGAAGACTATATTAAACAAGCAAAGATTTTACTTGTTTCTGGTACGGCCCTCGCCCTCAGTCCTTCTCGCGAGGCTGTGTTTAAGGCAATCCATGTAGCGAAAAAGCATGACGTAAAGGTTATTTTTGAATTAGATTACCGGGCATACACCTGGAAATCCAAGAATGAAACAGCAATTTATTATTCCTTAGCCGCTGAAATGTCTGATGTCATTATTGGGACACGTGATGAATATGATGTGATGGAAAACCTAGAAAGCGGTGGAGACAACCATAAGACGGTGCAACACTTATTTGCTCACGGCGCAGAACTGGTGGTTATAAAACATGGCGTTGATGGTTCCTATGCTTATGAGCCAGACGGTAGTGTTCATCACGGCCACGCCTATCAAACCAAGGTATTAAAAACATTTGGTGCCGGTGACTCCTATGCCTCCGCCTTCCTATATGCTTTGGTTAAAGAAAAAGACTATGAAACGGCCTTACAATTTGGCAGCGCCTCTGCTTCTATTGTCGTCAGTAAACACAGCTCATCTGAGGCGATGCCGACCGTTGCCGAGATTGAACAACTGATTCGCGATCGCTCGTAAAAAGCACCTTGTTCCAAAAAAATGTACAGGTGACCGCAAACATAACTTACCATATAGAAGAAAGAAGGTTAGATCGTATGGGTGATACAATTCGTTTAACAACCGGGCAAGCCTTAGTCACGTTTTTAAAACAACAGTATCTTCATGTAGACGGTGAAGAATTCCGCTTTGTGGATGGGGTATTCAATATTTTTGGTCATGGCAATGTGCTAGGTATTGGTCAAGCCCTAGAACAATATGGAGACGGTTTAAACATCTATCAAGGCAAAAATGAGCAAGGCATGGCACACGCCGCTATCGCCTTCAGCAAGCAAAAGCTGCGCCAGCAAATCTATGCCGTGACGACATCCATCGGTCCCGGCTCTGCCAATCTTGCGGCCGCAGCTGGAACCGCTTTAGCCAATAATATTCCAGTGTTATTTATCCCGGGCGATGTCTTCTCCAACCGGCAGCCTGACCCTGTTTTACAGCAAGTAGAGCAGGAATATAGTGCGGACGTGTCAACCAATGACGCCTTACGTGCCGTCTCTCGTTATTGGGATCGCATCACTCGCCCAGAGCAGCTTATGTCCAGTTTAGTTCGTGCCTTTGAAGTAATGACAAATCCAGCTACAGCAGGCCCTGTAACGATTGCAATTGGTCAGGATGTGGCTGGCGAAGCCTTTGATTATGAGGAAAGCTTTTTTCAAAAACGGGTACATTACTTGGATCGTAAGTCCCCAGTAGAACGAGAATGGCAAGGGGCTACGCAGTTAATCAAACAGAGCAAAAAACCACTTTTCCTTGTCGGAGGCGGGGCTAAATACTCACAGGCGCAAGCAGTACTGACACGCCTTTCCAAACAACACGATATCCCATTAGTAGAGACACAAGCTGGTAAGGCAACAATCTCCGCAGAATTCCCCAATAACCTGGGTGGACTCGGAGTTACTGGTACCTTCTCCGCTAACAAAGCTGCACAAGAGGCAGACCTGATTATTGGAATCGGTACACGCTATACGGATTTTGCTACATCTTCTAAGACGGCGTTTGACTTTGATCATACCAAGTTCTTAAATATTAATGTCAGTCGCTTTCAAGCCTATAAATTAGACGCCTTTCAAGTTGTTGCCGATGCGCGGGCAACCCTAGAGCAGTTAGAACAAACATTAGGAAACTATCAATCCACATTTGGCGCGAGAACGAGCGAGCTAAAAGCAGAATGGAACCAGGAACGTCAACGTTTAGGATCCATTACGTTTCAAGCGAAAGATTTTATTCCTGAAGTAAAGGATCATCTGCCAGCCTCTGTTTTACAGGAATATGCAGATAGTTTGAAAACAGAATTCGCTCAAACAACCGCCTTATACACGATTAATGAGGCTATTGATCCAAATGCTATTGTGGTGACTTCCTCCGGTTCGTTGCCTGGCGACATGCAGCGCCTCTGGCATCCTAGCAAAGAAAATACGTACCATGTCGAATATGGTTATTCCTGTATGGGATATGAAATAGCCGGTGCATTAGGGGCAAAAATAGCAGCTCCTGATCAAGAAGTCTATTCAATGGTTGGAGATGGCAGTTTTCTTATGCTTCATACTGAATTAGTCACTGCATTGCAATACGATAAGAAAATTAATATCATGTTGTTTGACAATGCTGGGTTTGGTTGCATTAACAACCTGCAAATGGAGCATGGGAGTAACAGTTTCTTCACCGAGTTCCGCAACAACGATGACCAAATTTTAAATATTGATTATGCCAAAGTTGCAGAGGGGTACGGTGCCAAAGTTTACCGTGCCAATACCCCCACTGAATTACAGGCCGCCATTGCAGATGCTAAACAGCAAAATGTCTCCACTTTGATCGAGATGAAGGTACTCCCTAAAACGATGACAGCCGGTTATGAAGCTTGGTGGAATGTCGGTGTAGCGGAAGTATCTAATAATGAGAACGTGCAACAGGCTTATCAGGAAAAACAACAAGTGCGACAATCGGCACGACAATATTAATCACAAATGAGGTGAGCTTATGACAGCTAAATTCATTAAATGGGGAATCGCACCAATTGGTTGGCGCAACGACGACATCCCTTCGATCGGGAAAGACAACACCCTCTCCCATCTACTCAGTGATATTGTCGTTGCAGGCTTTGATGGAACAGAGGTCGGCGGATTTTTCCCGGATGCTACAACACTAAACAAAGAATTACGCTTGCGCAACTTGGAAATTGCGGGGAAATGGTTCTCTAGTTTTATCATTCGTGATGGCATCGATCAAGTAAGTAAGGATTTCCACGAACACTGTCAATACTTGCGTGATGTTGGAGCAGCAGTAGCGGTTGTATCGGAACAAAGCTACAGCATTCAAGCGCTAGACGATAATATTTTTACCGAGAAACCGATTTTTAACGATTCAGAATGGATCACTTTGGCAAAAGGGCTGAATATCTTAGGTCGGATAGCAGCAGAGTATGATTTGTTACTGGTGTTTCATCATCACCTAGGTACGGGCGTCCAAACTTTAGCAGAAATTGATCGTTTAATGGAGACAACGGATGCCAATTATGTCCATCTTCTTTATGATACAGGACATATTTTTGCCTCCGATCATACCTGCATGCCCCTTTTAACAAAACATCGAGATCGTATTAAGCATGTCCATTTCAAAGATATTCGTCAAGATGTGATGGCGGCAGCAGAAGCACAAGGCCTGTCCTTTCGCGATGCCTTCCTGGCAGGCATGTTTACCGTTCCCGGTGATGGTGTAATTGATTTTACCGAAATCTATCAATTCCTTAACGAAACGAAATATCATGGATGGATTGTTGTTGAGGCAGAACAAGACCCTGCACTTGCCCATCCACTGGAGTATGCCTTAATCGCTCGCAAATATATCGACAACATTTTACTAACGAATGAAAGGAGGTAATCGTTATATCACTGGTTACATTAAAAGAATTGCTCCCAAAAGCTAAACAAAATCATTATGCCGTCGGCCAATTCAATATCAACAGCTTTCAATGGGTAGAAGCCATCCTACGTGCTGCAGAACGCCAGCAATCACCCGTTATTCTCGCTTCCACTGATCGAATTGTTGATTATTTGGGCGGAGTAAACGTGATTGCTGCCACCACCAAAAAAATGATAGAAGAAATGAACATTACGGTGCCTGTTGTCCTACACTTGGATCATGGCTTTACGGTTGAGCGTTGTACAGCGGCGATTGATGCTGGTTATAGCTCCGTGATGTATGATGGTTCCAGCCTGCCTTTGCCAGAAAATATTCAGAGAACACGCGAGGTCGTTGCTTACGCCAAAGCTCACCACGTTTCGGTAGAGGCCGAAATCGGTTCCGTTGGCGGTACCGAAGATGGTGTGACATCAGGTATCCAGTATGCCGACCCTAATGAATGTTATCAATTAGTTGCAGCGACAAGGGTGGACGCACTTGCCGCTGCCCTCGGTTCTGTGCACGGCCCCTATCAAGGGGAGCCAAACTTAGCCTTTGATTTAATGAAAGAAATCTCAGACAACTTGATGGATGTTCCGTTCGCCTTACATGGGGGTTCAGGCATTCCCGATTATCAGATCATCAAGGCGATTCGATATGGTCATGCGAAAATCAACGTGAATACAGAATGCAACCAAGCCTGGGCGCAAACCATTCGCACATTGTTAACCGAAAAGCCCGATTTATACAGCCCTCCAGATATTCTCGGACCGGGTATGGCAGCGATCGAGCAAGTAGTAACGAGAAAAATCCAATTGTTCGGTTCTGCGCACAAAGCTGGATAGTTTTTGCTGTTTTTGAAATAGGAAATGCTACATATCAACTGTACGAATGAGAATCTATATTTGGAGGTACGATCATGAACAAAAAAGTAACCGCAGGCATTATTGGGGCAGGACGCATTGGTCAACTGCACGCCCACAACATGCTATTATCTAATCGTTTTCATTTAAAAACGATCTCTGACGTCTATACCGATCACTTGCAGAAAACCGATTTTTTGCAGGCGGTTCCGCATATCACCAACCATGCAGATGAACTGCTCCGTGATCCCGAGATAGATGCGATATTTATCTGTTCCAGTACCGACACGCATACCGATTTTATTACGAAGGCGGCGCAAAACAACAAACATATCTTTTGCGAAAAACCGATCAGCTTCGATATTGAGGAAACGATACGTGCATTAGAAACGATAAAAGCACATAACATTAAATTTCAAGTAGGCTTTAACCGACGCTTTGACCATCACTTCCGCAAGGCACATGATGTCGTTCGGTCTGGAGAGATCGGCACACCACATATTATTAAGATTACATCACGAGATCCCGAAGCACCACCTGAAGCATATATTCAACGGTCTGGTGGCTTATTTATCGACATGACTATTCATGACTTTGATATGATCCGCTATTTATCCGGCCAGCCCATCAAAAATATTACGGTCAAGGCTGCCTCTTTAGTAGATGAGACATTCAGCCGTAATGATGATGTAGACACCGCCATCATAACCGTCACCTTTGCCGATGGTTCCCTTGGCGTGATCGATAACAGTCGTCAAGCAGTCTACGGATATGATCAACGGATTGAGGTGTTTGGCAATCAAGGAATGGTGCAAGTAGAGAATGAAAAACCAACCAATGTCAAAATAAGCACCACCACTTCGGTAACTGAAGATAAACCGAAACACTTCTTCTTAGAGCGTTATAATCAAGGTTATATTGATGAAATCAACACATTCGCTCAGTCGATTTTAAACAATGAGCCCGTTTTGGCACAGTTTGAAGATGGTTTGCAGGCAGAAAGATTGGCCCTAGCAGCTAAGATATCCTGGCAGGAGAACCGAACAGTGGAATTGAATGAGGTACCGTTATAACCTATCCCTAATAGAAATCACCTGGTGGCAACTACCAGATGATTTCTGTTAACTATTTTGCATAACCACTACCATCACGATAAACATTAATAACCATCACGGCAACGATCCCATAAAAACCTTTCCTCGTTAATTCCTTTTGTTGATTACACCCTTTGTGAGAAACGATAGCCAATAGAACCATGGAAATCACAATTAATATAATCAAAATAGGATTCACTTGTCTCCTTCTTTCTCTTGATATTTACAAACCCAATTAACTATTTTGCAGCACCACCGTCACCACTATAATGATAAACATGCTGGCCATCACGGCAACAGTCCAGTAGAATGCTTTTCGTGTTAATTCCTTTTGTTGATTACGACCTTTATAAGAAATAATAGTCAATAAAATCATGGCAATTAACATGATTATAATTAAAGTAGGATTCACATATTTCCCTCTTTCTCTTAGTATTTACGAGCCAATACGACAAATGCAACAAACACTGTTGCTATCATAAACGCTGCCAATAGCGATATCGCTTGATAACCACTTAAATGCAAGACTTCAAAATGGAGCAAAGCCGTTAAAACAATGATAAATGCCAATACGATAAAATAGCTGAGATAGACGCCCCGCTCCTTAATTCGTTTTACTCGTTCATCTTTTTGGACAAATTGCGGTGCCAAATAAGCATTGCAAAAACATGACAATGTCACCGCCAGCAGCATGATATCATGCCCTGCTGGAAATGCCCCTGTACTGATCGTTGCCACATTAAACAACGCGCTCATCAGCAAAAATACAATCCCAAAAATAATAAATAACTTACGATCATGTGATGTCATCAATCTTGATCCTCCTCTTCCAAAATAAATATCTCTTCCACCGTCTGACCAAACATCCGAGCGATTTGCATAGCAAGTGGCAAGGAAGGATTGTATTTCCCTTTTTCAATCGAAATAATCGTTTGACGGGAAACCTTTAAGGTCTGTGCCATCTTCTCTTGCGAAATCCCTTGTACTTTCCTGCATTCTTTGATGCGATTTTTCATCTTGTGCCTCACTCCTGTTATTTATCATTATAATGTAAAGCTCACTTAACTGTCAATGTTCCTTTACAATAAATACGAATGTGAACCATTGGCGGGATAAAAGAAAGATATGATAAAATGGCTAAGAGATTCAAGGCATTATCGGTCAACCAAAGCCTTGTTAACCACATTATTCGAGGAGGTTGGATATGAATCAAAAAGTAAAAATTGCTAATACCGATTTAGTCGTAAATCCGATTGGGTTAGGGACAAATGCGGTTGGTGGACATAATCTGTATCCTAATTTGGATGACCAACAAGGAATGGATATGGTACGCGACGCGATAAATCATGGTGTCGACTTTTTAGACACTGCTTTTATCTACGGTCCGCGTTATTCAGAAGAGTTGGTTGGAAAAGTGGTCAAGGGCATGGGTAAACGCCACGATGTCGTGATTGCTACCAAGGCAGCGCATGTCTTCGACAATGGCGAAGTGAAAATGAATAATTCTCCTGCTTTTTTGAAGCAGTCGGTAGATGACGCTTTACAGCGATTACAAACCGACTATATAGATCTGTTTTATATACATTCTCCAGATGAACATACTCCTAAAGATGAAGCAGTTGGTGCATTAAAAGAACTAAAAGACGCCGGCAAAATTCGTGCGATCGGGGTTTCCAATTTTTCAATCGATCAATTGAAAGAAGCAAATAAAGATGGATATGTGGATGTGTACCAAGGTTTATACAATCTCATTCAACGAGAAGCGGAACAAGCATTTTTTGATTACACAAAGAAGCAACAGATTTCTTTTGTGCCTTTCTTTCCACTTGTTTCCGGATTGCTAGCAGGAAAATATGACGTAAGCACTACCTTTCCAGAAGGAGACTTACGTAATAATCAAGCGCATTTTCAAGGACAAGCATTCCGGGACAATCTGGCCAAAGTGGAACAGCTTCGAGAAATTGCCAATCAAAAACAGATCCAAGTTGCCCATTTAGTATTAGCTTGGTACCTCGCTCATGATGCCATTGATGTGATCATTCCAGGTGCCAAAAACGGGGCACAGGTGCAAAGCAACTTACACACGTTGGATGTTTCGATCTCTGATGTCGAATTTAATAAGATTAGTCATATCTTTTCTTAACGTTGAAAGCAACTTCGCCCCTGTTTTGTCATCCAAACAGGGGCGATAAATTATAATAGCAATGAACGCCTTTTCTTCTCCACATAATAAACCATCTCTTTAAATCCTATTTCCCGCAAGGTTTGCTGCACTTCATCCCATTCATCGCCAATTCGCTCAGGCACATGGGCATCGGATCCGAAGGAGATATCCACACCGTAATAACAGGCACGCTCCAAGATATCGTGCGAAGGATACCAGCCGCCACAATCCTTTGTTTTCCCTGACGTATTCACTTCTATCGCCACACCTTCTTGGGCAATTACTTGAAGTGTCTCGTCGATAATCGGTGTCTCAATGTTAGAAAAATCGGGATAAAAACCTTTCATGGCATCGATATGACCTAAGATTTGAAAGATGCCACTTTTGGCTGATTGCTGAATCAATTGATAATACCGTTCTTTTTCTTGCACACGCTCGTCTTCATTTAAGTCATCCCAACGCCCTTTTTCAAAAATATTCACATCATTAACAAAGTGAACCGAACCAATCACATAGTCAAACGGGTATTGCTTGTACTGCCGGCGATATACCTCTTCATGTGCCGGAAAGTAATCACTCTCCATGCCCAATAGTACATCGATTTTCCCTTGGTATTTTTTCTTAAGCTCCAGCACTTCCTGTACATAGTTAGGAAACTCGCTTTTGGCCATCGCAATATCAGGACGCAGCTGATCTTCCTCACTGTAGAAAAACGGCGAGTGATCGGCAATACCAATATACTGTAAGCCGCGCTGTATAGCCGCCTGTATGTAATCCTCGATCTGTCCTTCTGCGTGACCACAGCGGTAATGGTGATTATGTAAATCAAATGTCATCTGAGCACCTCCCTCTCTTTATCTACTAGTTTAAGCCAAAGCAAACAGAACAGCAACTCATCCATTTTAATTGTTAACCCAAAATAAAAATAAGTTGACAATTAAAAAAACTTGTCTTATTCTATGGAAGAGGAGGTTACCTATCTATGAAAAAACAATTAACAGCACTCGATCTCTCCATTGGTGCGATCTTTGTCGCTTTAATGGCTATCGGGGCAAATATTACTTCTATTGCACCATTTATGGTGATCGGCGGTGTACCGATCACCTTGCAAACATTCTTTGCCATTCTAGCAGGTTTAATATTGGGAAGTCGCTTAGGGATGTTCACTATGCTTGTATACATGCTGCTTGGATTGGTCGGGGCACCGATTTTTGCACAGTTTGGCGGTGGACCATCATCTATATTGATGCCCACGTTTGGCTTTATTGTATCTTATCCTATCCTTGCCTTTATTATTGGACGAATAAGCGAGCGGAAACGTACGCTGCCAACCTATATAACAATGGCATTGCTAGGCTTAGTTCTTAACTTTCTGATTGGCGCCAACTGGATGTACCTTGCCTATCAGGTCTGGTTTGAAGCACCATCTGGTTTCACGTATGCCTTAGTATGGTACTGGTTAGCACTTCCACTCGTCAAGGATATCGTGCTAGCAGTTATTGCCGGGGTGTTTGCCTACCGTCTCGAGAAAAATTTTCTCTCCAAGCGCGCCTTTCGCACACAGAGGCAAGTTGGAAGTATGTAAAAGCAGCCAGGGCTTATCCCCTGACTGCCTTTTCTTACTTAATGATCGTGTTAATCCGAATAAATTCTGGATTAGCTCCTAACACTAATAAAAATAGTTGAGAATAGGAAGTAGCTTCACTATCCTTCATCAAACGTAACAGCTGCTCTATATCTTCATCTGTCCGAAGTTTCTCAACCTCCGTTTGATAAAGCTGCAAGACAGATTCTCGAATAAAGGCAGGCTGTGGTGTATCTACATATCCATTTTCCACTAATTCGCCTAGATATTTATAGGGAATCTGTAATTGCCGCGTCAAGCTCACTACATGTTTTAATTTCTCATAAAGCGCTGGATGGTTGCGACCTAACTCGTTCAATTCTTCCTTCAAATCATATAAATTAGTTAAATTCGCTAACATAAATGGCCCTTCTTTCCCATGGTTTTTCTAACCCAATGATTTTGGTTAATTCCTTACTATGCTCTCTTCTCTTCCGGCGCATATTGGCCCGCTTCTCACCAGATTCATATAAAAATTTTTCCTCTTCTGTTTCAGGAATAATCCCTGGCACTTGGACCGCTTTTTTATTTTCATCTAAAGCGACAAATGTGAGAAAAGCGGTAGCTGCAATTTTTCGTTCTCCTGTCATCATATCCTCAGCAATCACCTTACAGAAAATCTCCATCGATGTATTCCCTGTATACGTGACAAACGATTCAATACATAGTGAGTCTGACTGGCGAATCGGATAAAGAAAATCGATCGAATCCGTAGAAGCCGTCACACATTCCTTGATTCTGGCATGCCTTCGAGCTGAAATCGTGGCATTATTATCCAGTTTTTTCATTAATACCCCGCCAAACAAGGTATTATAATTATTTAAATCGTTGACTAGTACCTGATCTGTACTAACAACCCTACTATCGTTTGGATGTTTAAAACTTTTCATATCACATCTGTTCCTTTCCTGTTCCTAATGTTTTTCCCAGATGTCTATGATAAATCGAATGTAAGCTAAATAAAAATAGTTATTTCACATGATACCTATAGATGAAATCTATGAGAACGCCATCATTCTCCCTTTATTCCTTGTTCAAAGATTAATTTCTCTTTAGTGAATTTCAGCCATTCTTTGGTAACAAAGGTCGTATAACTGTTCTTTTTCCAAATAATCGCCAGCTGCCACGATATCGATGGATGCTCGATCGCGATACTTTCCACATCTTCTTTTAACATCGCAATAATACTTGTAGGTAGGATGCTTATCCCCAAATTGGCGACAATCATCTGCTCGATAAAACTCCATTGTGAGCTTTCTCCACTTATTTGTGGATTGAAACCGGCTATTTTACACGATTCAATAATCCGATCGTTCAAGACAAAATCTTCGTTAAATAATAGGAATGGTTCCTCTTTTAATTCAGCCAAATCTACCCGTTCCCTGCCAGATAGGGCATGCCCTCTGGGGACCACTAATTTCAGCTGCTCCTCTAAGATAAAAAAGTGATGAAAACGTTCTGTCTCTGTCGGCAGTACCGTAATCCCGACATCCATTTCATCATTCTCGATACCTTCTTCAATTCGCTTACTTCCGTTCTCTACCAATTGGAAAGTGATATTCGGATAGCAATCATGAAATTCTCCTAGAATCTGCATAAAAAACGTCACATTCATGATTGGCGGTATCCCAATTTTGATATGTCCTCGTTTTACCCCTAATAGATTATCCATCTCCATTGGCAGATTTTTATAAAGACGTACGATTTCTTTTGCTTGATCGTAGAAAGCTCGTCCTGCATCTGTGAGTATCATGTTTCGTTTATGACGATCAAATAATTCCACCCCTAAGTCTGCTTCTAAATCACGCAGCAGCTTACTGATCGTCGGCTGTGAAATATACAGATTCTCTGACGCCTTCGTCATACTTCCAGTTTTAACGATTTCCATAAAATAGATCATATGTTTAATATCCATACATTTCACCTCTTGGTAAGTTGATAAGTGAACCTAGTTTATCACAAATAAGCGATGGTGCATAAAGCAATACGGTTAGATAAATAATCTACCTTTCTGCTTTCTACGGTATCCACTTTTTTCAAACAATGCTATAATAGGGTTAAATCAGTTGACGTTTCAGGGGGAATAATAGATGAGAGAGAGCCATAGAGGTAGCACCTTTCGATTAATGGATATTAGTAAGCTGTCTGATATTAGCTTGTTCTTTGCTGTATTCATTTTTGTGATCCCGCTTATTTTGTTTTTCAGTCATTCCTTTCTGACATGGACTTTTACTGTGGTCCTTTTAAGTATCGCGTTATTTATTAATATTTGCCTGCTTGTCCAGGCGTTTCTTCATAAACGAGATAACCCGGCATTACATATTGCGTTTCTATGTTTCTTGCTGATTTGTTATCTAGTCACATTTATCTCCTTTTCTTTTGATAACCAGGATATGGTGATGACCTTGCAATCGTTTGCTATTTTTGCTTGGTTTTTTGCCTGCAGCAGTGTGCTCTTGCAGTTGATGAACATCTTGTTTATTTGGACATTGAAGCGAGTATTCCCTCAACATCTTCCTGCTAAACAAGAGGTTCAGCTGCCAAGCTTGGCAAAATTATCTGCTTATATTGATCTGCCAACACAGAAAATGTATCATTCGCTTTGCCTGTTAGAATACTTTTTAAGCGCTGTATTTCTCATCTTTTTTGCCTTCTTCCTGCAGAAGATCTCTGGACTCTTTGGCACCTTTTTACATCCGGTTGTGCTGAACTGGATCCAGGAAAACAGTAGCTTCTTTGCCTTTTTCAATCTGCTCAGTTTACTGGCTTTGATCGTTACCATTCAGACCTTGACCTACAGGCAGAAGCATAGAATTACCGCCACCGCCTTTCAACGTATGAAGGAAGATTTTGATGGTAGAATATAAATCAAAACCACCAGTGTGAACTGGTGGTTTGCTCTGCGGCTGAAAGCCTATGTTACCGGCCTCGGCCTAAAAGGCCCACTGAATGGTTTCCCTTTTGCACCACACTCACTCACTGATTCTAAAAGAATCTCTTATTTCTTCTTATTTTTCTCTCCAGTGAACGGATCAAATTCTTCAAATAATGTTAACTGATCACTCATGTAATCCTCTTTAAGCTGATTTCTAATATATTCTTGAATTTGATTTTTATTTCTGCCCACTGTATCTACAAAGTAGCCTCGACACCAAAATTTACGATTACCATATCTGTACTTTAAATTAGCGTGTCGATCGAATATCATTAAACTACTTTTGCCCTTTAGGTAGCCCATGAATTGAGATACACTTAGTTTTGGTGGAATACTTACTAACATATGAATGTGATCTTTACATGCATTTGCCTCGTGTATCTCAACCCCTTTCCTTTCACAAAGCTCTCTTACTATTTCTCCGATGCTTTTTTTATATTTCCCATAAATAATTTGTCTTCTATATTTTGGAGCAAAAACGATATGGAACTTACATCTCCACTGCGTATGTGCTAAACTATTCTTGTCCTGCATTGGACATGCCTCCTTCTTTGATGAGATTTGGTGGTCGGGAAACCAACCTTATCTTATCATGAAGAGAGGCTTTTTTGCCCCCACGCTTGAAGCTCTATGGAACCCCCGGCATAGCCAGGGGTTTTCAAAGACCATAATAAGTAAAAATCTTACACGTTTTATTTCGTGTAAGCTTTTTCGTTCATTCACAACCAATCCCATCACCATCGCGATCCAAATGTGGTGCGTAGCCAGGCTCACCTTCTTTTACCGGAGCAGCACCAGCCTCTCTTGCAGCGGTACAATTTTCGTAATATGCATCAGAAGGTGCTTCCGATATGATGTCACTATTAGATTCATTGGTTGAGCTATCTGCATTGACTGAAGTGGTTTCTATCTCCATATTATTCGTTTGCAATGAAGCTATCTCTGCTTCTTGTGTTTCAATGGTTGCGGTAAGATGATCTACTTCTGTATTTAAATCATCTATTTCTTCTTGATAATTCTTAGAGGCTTGCGATTGACTGAGTAATTCTTCCTCCTTTTCATCCAGTGCAGCTTGTATGTCCTCTCGTGCTTTTTGCAAATCTTCCATTTCTTTGACTAACCCTTCTTCTTGTTCCATTAGTTCAGCATTTTTTTCGGTTAAAGCTTCATTTTCACTTAGCAATCTTTCATTTTCTTTTGATAACTTGGTAGAATCGCCACTGATAGTAAAACCAAGGACGAACACAATCACACCACTTGCTAGTACAGTATAAAAAATTTTTTTATAACGTGCCTTTTTCTCTTTCTGTTCGTTCACATACGATAACGTCAAATAAATAAAAGAAGAAACAACGATTATAATTCCTAGAATGATCACGAAAACCCCTCCATGAAAAGACATTTTATATAAAAATTATATACTGTTTTCTACTTATCGACTATATCTTCGACAAAACCTTTCAAAATAAGCTATTATTCTCTTATACATTTAATCGAATGGAAGTAAATTATTGACAGAGAGGATAGTTTGATCTTCAGACATCTTGAAATAAGAGTCTTTTAAACGGTTCGTATATAATGGAAAAACCCAATCCACTAATTAGATTGGGTTCCCTCGTTTTTTAGAAAAACTTAGCTTTTCCCTTGTTTCAAATGATAGGACTAATATTGCATTTAGAATGGCATAAATCTTATTTATCTAGGATTTCGACACATTCCTGGAATCAAAAACAGGTCAATGAATAACCAGATAAATAGAATCGTTAATGGGATCCAGCCAATCAATATCCAAGTAGTAGCCCAGCCGACCACACCTAAGATCAATTGTGCAATGGCTCCTCCCGTATATCCTGTGTAAAATCGATGTACCCCTAGTTGCCCGAGGAACAACCATAAAATATAAGCTAATAACATACTTCTTTGTGCCAAGTGACTTTACCTCCTTCGTTTTTACCTATAAGAATTATAAAGGTCACTCTAGCTTAACGCAACAATAAACAAACATCATCAATTGACTATGACTATGACGGCCATTTTTTGTGCTTTCCTCCGATTTGTGGCCGTCATTTTCGAGATGACGACCATTATTTTGATTTTTGCGCGTCAAATGGTCGTCATTTCCGAGATGACGCCCATTATTTCGGGTTTCCCACGTCAAATGGCCGTCATTTCCGAGATGACGCCCATTATTGCGATTTTCGCCCGTCAAATGGACGTCATTTCCAGGATGACGGCCATTATTTCGGGTTTCCCACGTCAAATGGCCGTCATTTGATTAAGCCCATATAATTGTGTAAAAAGGAAAAGGCCTCGTTCATTTCCTGTTATAATGTTTTTATCCCACTAAAAACTTATAAAGGAGAAATGAACGATGACCCATATCCATTTTAAACTGAATGTTGAAGAATTAAAAGAAAAAGTATTAGGATCGGATTTAGAAGATGTGATGAAATCAGCGTTAGTGGTTGTGCTGAATTCGTTCATGGAGAAAGAACGGGATGACTACCTAGGGGCAGCATCTTACGAAAGAACCGAAGGGCGTAAGGACTATCGCAACGGTTACTATGAGCGCGATTATAAAGTACCTGTGGGAACCTTAAAATTACATGTTCCCCGAACGAGGAAAGGGGAATTTTCCCCATCCTTGTTTGAAAAATATACACGCTCCGATCAATCCTTGGTCTTATCGATGCTGGAAATGGTGGTGAACGGGGTATCTACTCGAAAGGTCACCAATATCATGGAAGCGCTCTGTGGAGAAGGGGTGTCTAAATCCATGGTATCGAATATCACCAAGAAATTGGATCCCCTGGTCATGGAATGGGCCAATCGCCCGTTGAATGTGAAGTATTATCCCTATATCTATACCGATGCCATGTATATCAAGGTAAGAGAGCATCATAAAGTGGTCTCTAAAGCGGTGTATATTGCGGTAGGGGTCAACGAAGAAAAGAAACGGGAAATCATCGGGATGACAGTTCAGCATGCCGAGTCGAAGGAAAGCTGGAGCCGTTTCTTGGAAAGTTTACAATCGAGAGGTCTCCAGTCGCCCAAACTGGTTATTTCGGATGCCCATGAAGGGTTAAAGCAAGCCATTCAACAACGGTTCATTGGTACGAGTTGGCAGCGTTGCACGGTCCATTTCAAACGGAATCTGTTCGATACCTTGCCGAAAAAAGGGGGAGAGGAGGCCAAGAGATGGATCAAACGTGTATTTAACGCGAGCAGTGTAGAGGAAGCGCGAGCGTTAAAAGATCAGTTTTTGAAGGCGTATGAAGATCAGCCAAGATTTACGAAAGTAGGAGAATGGTTAGAAGAAGGATTTGATGATGCGGTTCAATTTATGAACGAACCCGTTGATTATCACGTGCAGTTACGGACCACCAACAATGTGGAAAGAATCAATGGAGAAGTCCGAAGAAGAGAACGAGTGATTCGCATATTTCCTAACACTCAATCTGCTTTTCGGTTAATTGGGGCCGTCCTCATGGATATCGAAGAACAATTAGACCGAGGCAATCGAATATACTTGAAAGGTACCTAAAAGCCCGCCAGCGTCGGCGCGAAAATGTGTGGAGGAAGGAGGGGGTACCCCCTCCTTCCTCCACACATTCACCCTACCCTAACCGGATAAAAACATGTAAATGTATTTTACACAATAATATGGACTTGACTCGTCATTTCCGAGATGACGGCCATTATTGCGATTTTCGCCCGTCAAATGGACGTCATTTCCGAGATGACGCCCATTATTGCGATTTTCGCCCGTCAAATGGACGTCATTTCCGAGATGACGCCCATTATTGCGATTTTCGCCCGTCAAATGGACGTCATTTCCGAGATGACGGTCATTATTTCGATTTTCGCCCGTCAAATGGACGTCATTTCCAGGATGACGGCCATTATTTCGGGTTTCGCACGTCAAATGGCCGTCATTTCCGAGATGACGACCGTCTTCCCCTGATTCCAACCGTCATCGCACCATACCAGCACACAAACAAAAAAATAGCCCTAACGCTAGGACTATTCTGCAAGTGATTCTTCTGCTTTATCCATCCATTCTTTTCCTTCTAATCGTCTGGTGACTAGCATGCTCGAAACCGTATCACCTGTCACATTAACCATTGTTGCTGGTGGATCCACTACTACGCCAATCGCCGTAATGATGGGCAATGCTTCAATTGGGAAACCATATAGTGTAATAATCATCATTTCACCCATAAAACCACCACCTGGAATTCCACTCATTACAATACCAGATAAAAGACAAATACCGATAGCCGTTAAAAAGGTATCCATCCCCATAAAATCTTGATTAAAGACGCCAAAGATAAAGGCAATCTTCAACATGGCCGACAAGCAAGAGCCGTCCATATGTATCGTGGCACCTAATGGCATTACCGTTTCACGAATATCCTTTGGTACACCAAGCTTCTCGGCTGCCTGCAAATTGGCCGGCAAAGCAGCCACACTGCTTCCAGTTCCTAATGAAGTAGCGGCGGGAGACAGAATATTCTTCCAAAAACGAGAAACTCCTGTTTTTCCACCTGCCAAAAAGGCATAAAGCGTAAATCCAATCAAAAAATATAAAACAGATACCGGATAATACATCATCACAGCCTTGGCGTAATCACCGATCAAATCGGCACCGAATTCACCAACCAACGCAGCAAAATAGGCTCCCAGACCAATCGGCGCATAGTACATGACCACCTGAATAATCTTCATAAATACTTCTGAACCACTCGTCAAGAAACGACTGAACGCCTTGCCTTTTTCTCCTGTTAAACCAGTAGCTACACCAACTAATACAGAGAAAATAATCAACGCCAGCATATTATCACGTGAAAATAAATCAACAAAATCCGGAACCGTAAACGTATTAACCAATTGTTCAGATAATGTCGTTTCTTCTACTTCTTCTGGCGTTTCTAAGGCAATATCCACCCCTGATCCCGGTTGAAAAATCACCGAGGCCACAAGCATAAAGACAGAAGAAATAATACCTGTCACTACAAAAACCGTCATCATCGTCCCCATAATTTTTCCAAGACGCTTCATGCTGTCCATACCTGCAATCGCTGAGGAAATCGTAAAAAAGACAAGTGGGATAACAATCATAAATAATAAATTAATAAATAGGTCGCCAAGCGGCTGTATTATCATGGCCTGTTCTCCGAAAACCAAGCCAATAATAGTTCCTAATAGAATCGAGCCTAACAAAATCAACGGAAATCGATAGGACTTGAATTTTTCTTTCATACCGTTGTCCTCTTTTCATCATAATCATCTTGTTACATTGTACACGAATCGACAAGAACATGAAAGACTCCATTTCCTTATTGACACTTTTTTCGAAAAAGAGTATTTTTTAGTTAAGCATATAGTATAAAAATGGATATAGCCATCCCATACTAAGAGACCCTACACTTCGTGGAAGAAGGAATAGCCATGCGCAAGCTTAGAAATTCGTCACCACCTCAAATCATTATTGGAGCCTTTCTTTGTATGATGCTGATTGGCACACTACTATTAAAATTACCGATAGCTACCACTCATTCGGTTAGCTGGATTGATACGTGGTTTACCGTCACTTCTGCGTTAACAGTCACCGGTCTTACCGTTGTTGACACAGCTGGCACCTACACTATATTCGGAGAGATGGTGCTAGCAGGATTAATTCAACTTGGCGGCTTAGGTATTATGACCTTCGCGGTGGTTACCATCCTATTGTTAGGCAAAAGAATTGGTCTAAAAGAACGCTTGGTATTGCAGCATTCCCTAAACCAAGATGCTATGGGTGGGGTGATTCGATTAGCCAAACAACTACTCGTTTTTTCTCTTATTATTGAATTGATCGCCATGCTGGTCCTATCCATACGTTGGATACCTACGTTAGGTTGGGGCAAGGGGATCTATTACAGTTTCTTTCATTCGATATCTGCCTTTAATAATGCTGGGTTTGCTTTGTGGTCTGATAATTTAATGAATTACGAAGTGGATCCTCTCGTTAATATAGTAATTAGCCTGTTAATTATTACAGGTGGTCTTGGCTTCACCGTACTGATTGACCTTTTGGAAAACAGACGTTGGAAAAAATTATCCCTCCATTCCAAGCTAATGGTATTGGGTACTCTGATCACTAATATGGTCGCCATGCTACTTATTTTTTTATTTGAGTACAACAATCCAAACTCCTTGGCGATGCTGCATTCTTTTGGGGACAAGCTTTGGGCCTCTTACTTCCAAGCGATTACCGCTAGAACAGCAGGATTCAATACGATGGACATCGCCGGGCTGGAAGAACCCACGCTCTTCCTACTATTATTACTAATGTTTATTGGCGCAGGGAGTGCATCTACTGGAGGTGGGATTAAACTAACCACTTTTATCGTGATTAGCTTCGCTGTGATTACATTCCTCAAAGGAAAAGAGGAAATCGTAATTGGCAGGAGATCCATTAGCCAATTCGTGATTTTACGCTCGTTAGCCGTGACAATTATGGGTATTGCCTTGCTGACAATTGGTATTTTTTCTTTATTACTAACGGAGAATCAATCTTTTCTATCTCTGGTATTTGAAGTGATTTCTGCCTTCGGTACCGTGGGGTTATCTATGGGCATCACTGGTTCACTAACGCTTATTGGAAAAATAACCATTATCCTATTAATGGTATTCGGTAAAATAGGACCACTTACCCTCGCCTTTGCTATTGCCAAAAACACTCGAGCGAAGATACGTTATCCAAACGAAGAGATTCTAACGGGCTAGAGTCTCTTCTTCCTTCTACAAACAAAATCGTGATTGATAACCGTCATTTGCGGGTATAGCATAACATACTTTTTGAACCCCCCCCTTTATTATCTAGGTAATTATGGTAACATCGTACACACACCTCAAAAAAAGAAAAGAGGAGCTATTGTTATGGAAAAGAGAAAAACGCTACAGAAAACACTAAAGCCACATTGGGTCTGGGCGATCGCATTAGGCTCCGCTATCGGCTGGGGTGCCTTTGTTCAGCCGGTTAACTGGATGTCTACAGCTGGACCATTAGGGGTCATCCTCGGTTTCTTCATTGGTGCCTTATTAATGATTCTCATTGCCGTCAGCTACGGATTTTTAATTAAAAGTTTTCCGGTTTCTGGTGGGGAGTTTGCCTATGCTTACGTTAGCCTGGGTCGTACACACGCCTTCATTTCTGGCTGGTTCCTAACATTAGGGTACATATGTATTGTGGCATTGAATGCCTCCGCTTTTGCACTGATGATTAAATTTATTTTCCCTAGGGTAATTGAAAATATTCCCTTGTATCAAATCGCGGGGTGGGATATTTATTTAACGGAAATTATTGTCGCATCGATCCTATTAATTGTTTTTGGATTCTTTAACATTCGCGGGTCCAGCCTATCTGGCCGAATGCAGTTTATTTTCTGTATGGTAATGGTAGGTGCGATCCTCGTCTTAACCGTGTTAGTCGGTAGCCATGATGGGGCGGGAATAGCGAATATAACCCCATTATTCCCAACAGATACCACGATGCTTGCCGCTATTCTTTCGATTGTAGCCATTGCACCTTGGGCTTATGTTGGATTTGATAATATTCCACAAACAGCAGAAGAATTTGATTTTCCGTCTAGGAAAGCCTTTAAGCTGATTGTATTTGCTATCTTAGCTGCTGCTACTTTATACAGCCTGATGATCCTCGCTACGTCTATGGTTCAGCCATGGGAAGGGGTCGTTAGTGCTAATCATATTTGGGGAACAGGCTTTGTCATCGAAGAACTACTAGGACCACTTGGCCTTGCTATTCTTGCGGTTGCCTTAACGATGGGAATCTTCACTGGTCTAAATGGCTTTATTATTTCATCCAGCCGTTTACTGTTTGCGATGTCACGTGCCAAGATCATCCCGAGCTTCTTTTCAAACCTTCACCCTAAGCATCATACGCCATACTGGGGCGTCATCTTTGCCGTCGTCATTGCCATGTTATCCCCTTGGTTTGGCCGGGAAGCCTTATTATGGGTGGTTGATATGTCATCGGTAGGTGTCACTATTGCCTATTTCTATACTTGTTATGCCGCCTTTTCTTTATTCAAAATGAAAAAGGACGCCGGTTTTAATGAAAAAAGACATATAGAAGCACCTGGAAAGAAAATCGTCGCCATTCTTGGTATGATTGCAAGTGTTATTTTCCTTATATTACTACTATTCCCTGGATCGCCTGCTTTCCTAGGTATTGAATCTCGAATCGCGCTTGGGGCTTGGATTGTGTTAGGGATTATCTTTTTTTTGATTAAACGTAAAGACTTTAAGGATATCCCAAGAAAGGAATTGAACTATTATATTTTGGGGAGTAAGGAAGTAGAGTTGGGACAGACGGAAGATTAGTAAAGTAAGTTTCTCGGAAGCGGGTGAGCTAGGAGCCTCCCGCTTCTTTTTATAAAGCATTTACATTTTGGCTAACAATTATAAAAACGATGTCCGTTTACCGAACTATTTTGTATTGTCAAAGTATGACATGAAATCACTCGGTAAAAATTCCGTATACTTTTTAAATACATCTATAAAATAACGATAATTACTAAAACCAACTTCAGTCGCAATCATCGTAATTTTATCATCTCCCGTTTTAATACGTTCGATTGCCTTCTGAATACGATACCGATTCAAAAACTCATTAAAAGTATAACTTGTACCCTCTTTAAACTTTTTATTCAAATAAGTAGTTCCCATCCCTACCTCATCAACAAGATCATTGATACTTATTTTCTCATCGTAATACTCTTGAATATAAGTAACCATCTGTTGTACATGTTGTGATTGATCCTTCCATTCAGTCCAGATATCTACGTTTAACACGTTTTTTGTTTCGGGTGTTTTCATACTTTCCTCCATAATATGAAATTGCTTCTTATTGTCTACTTCTTTTTTAGCACGATTAATAGCTGCTTCTAATTCACGATGATCAACTGGTTTGAGCAAATACTCTCTGACACCGTATTGAATGGCCTTTTGTGCATAATTAAAATCATCATACCCTGAAAGAATAATCGTGCTAAATATATGGCTATCGTCACATTCTGCCAATAAATCAATTCCATTCTTCAATGGCATATTAACATCAAGTAATATGATATCAGGGTTTAATTCGACAATCTTTTGCAATCCTTCTTCTCCATTGGTCGCCTCACCAACTACTACACATTGGAGATTTGTCCAATCAAGGATATATCTAATACCTTCTCTAATAATGTCTTCATCTTCTACTACTAATAGTTTATACATGGAGTTCTCCCCCTTTAGAATATGGGATGGTTATCTGTACAGTTGTTCCTTCACCCAAAACACTATGGATGATAAGACCATAATCATTTCCATATTGAAGACGCACGCGCTGGTGTGTATTATATAATCCGATTCCTATTTGACTATTTCTGTCATTTTGAATCTTCCTTTGAATATCATTAAGCTTTTCAGGAGCAATTCCTCCTCCATCATCTTCCACAGTGAACACGATACATTCTCCTTTAACTACAGCCTTGATTAATATATTCAAATTAGTTTGCCTCTGATAACCATATTTAATTGCATTCTCTATAATCGGCTGTAGTAACAATTTAGGAACAAAAGCTCCTTGAATCTCCTCCGGTATATCTATTTCATAATGCAGACGATCACGAAACCTTAGTTGATGCAGTTTCAAATAGTCAATTGTATAATATAAATCTTGTTCCAGAACTACGTAATCGACGGTTTGATTAATACTATATCGTAGCAAGGAAGACAATGATAAGATAATATCTTGTGCTTTATCCACGTTACTAATCATGGTATAACGCAATGTTTCTAATACATTAAACAGAAAGTGCGGATTGAATTGACTTTGCAATATCTTCATTTCATTCACTTTTTTGATTTCTGACAGTTCTTGATTTCTTTTCACAAGAGCATTTAAGCTATCTAACATAATGTTATATTGATTCGCCAGTGTTTCAAATTCATCCCCGGTATCAATATCCACATAGGAGGTTAAATCACCCTTCTTTAATTGAGAAACGGCAACCAATAGTTTATCAATCGAGTCCACATTTTTACTCGACATCTTCTCTGCTAATATTCGAAGCAAGACAAATAAAAATAAACCTGTAATACCAATAAATAAAATATATAGGATCAGAACCACTCGGTCTGTTCCAGTATTGTTTAGGGTATAAATACGAAAAAGACCATCTTCCGTTTTTATTTGGTTCATATAATAATTTTCATTTTTTATTTGTGCTCTTGAGTTTGTTATTTTTTCTGGTTGAAATTTGTTCATCAATCCTTGAACAATTTCATTAGAAGTCACAACAATATGATTATACGTGTCAGTGACAACCACAATATCTGTCTTTTCGCCAAATATTAAACGTTGAAAATCTTCCTCATATAATTTATAAATTAAGTAACCTATTATTCGATTATTTTGTTTCACTGCTTTTCCTAAGGTTATAGAAGAGGTCTGTCCATGCGAAAAACTTGTTTTCTCTACTAAAGTTAGCAGTTTATTTGGTTCTTCACGCAAATGCGGAACGATTTGGTCCAAAATAGCATCGTTCACTTCTTCATTCGATTTATTGGTAGATGCCACAAATACATGTTGATTGTCCACCAAATAAAAACTACTTTTTACCTCCTGCTGGTTGTTGAAGTTATAGAATGCTTCGTATACAAGGTTAATATCGGAATGCGTTTGCAAACTTTCCATCACTACGGATGAAGAAATCATCCTTTCCATCTCTTCTTGGTAGGTTTTGTATACATTTTCTATCTTCTCACCGATGTGAACGCCTGATTGTTTAGCATCATATACAGCCTTTAGGTGAAAGATAACAATCGTGAATATTGTAAATAATACAATTAAAGCCAAAATAGGAATGACTGTATATTTTAGAAAAAGACTTTTCGTGGCATCCTTGAAACTTTTCTTTTTCAATATAGAGTCACTCCTTTGTTTATTTCTTATTTCTTTCGTCTTTATAAAGAAACTTCTTTCTTACCGGTTAATTTAAAGAAGATTAATAATGAAATAACCGTAATAGCAATTAATATTGTAGATAAAGCAGCAGCTACACCATAATTGCCACGAATCACCTCAGTGTATATTCCTATAGTCATTGTCTTTGTATTAACGGTATACAGTAAGATCGAGGTACTAAGCTCACTAATAATTGTAACCCAACTAAGAATGGCACCAGATATTACACCTGGTAACATCATTGGCAATGTGATTTTAAAAAATGTCTTTAAATTAGAAGCCCCAAGACTTGCCGCAGCTTCTTCTACGCTTGGATTGATCTGATGTATGATCGCTGCGCTAGAGCGAATTGTATATGGAAGCCTTCTGATTACAAAAGCAATGATAATAATCGTTGCCGTACCACTCAGAAGAAAAGGTTTGCTGTTAAAACCGAGCAACAATGCTACACCAAGGACAGAACCAGGTACTATATATGGTACCATTGAAATAATATCCAATCCATTGGTCACTGCACTACGACGTCGAACCGTCACATAGGCAATTAAGATAGCAATCAAAATGACAAAAAACAGTGCGACTAAACCTAATGTAAAAGTATGCACGATTGTATCGCCTGAACGCGTGAATGCTGTCTTAAAACTATCTAACGAATAACCTTTAACAAAGATCCTGCCCGATGTCTTTAAAAATGCAGTATATACAACGTACAGTTGCGGCAAGATGGCAAATGCTAAATAGCCATATACAAACAAATGAGCCAATACATTACGAATCCCCGTTTCTTTTTTTTCCTTAATGGGATGTAAAGCACTCATAGAGAAAGATTTCTTATTTGTAACGTATTTTTGTAACAAGAAAATGGTTAATGCTATCACAACAACAATAACACTAATTGCTGCGGCAAAACCAGAGTCACCACCCATTTCACTGGTGAATTCATTAAAAATCAATACAGGTAAAGTCTCAAATCCTTCTCCAATTAGCATCGGGGTTCCAAAGTCTGCCAAAGCACGCATGAAAACAAGTAAGGAACCAGCTAATATAGTAGGAATCATTAGTGGCATAATCACCTTCCATACCTTTTTCAAACCCGTATAACCCATACTTTCGGCAGCCTCTATCAATGAATTATCAATACTTTTAAACGCCCCCATCATAAACATATAGATCAACGGTGTTAATTGTAGCGTCAACACAATCAAAATCCCCGAGAAACCATAGATATCTGGCATAGTAATGTGGAATACATCACTTAAAAAATTGGTCACAACGCCATTTCTCCCCATCAGCAGAATCCATGCATAAGCACCAATAAAGGGAGGTGCCATGGAAGAAATAAGAATGAGTATTTGCAAAAATAGTTTCCCTTTAATTTTAAAATTCGTCATAATATAAGCTAACGGGGTTGCAATAACTAAAGAAGCTAATGTAACCGCAACAGTTACTTTCAGACTGTTGAACAAGGTGCTGTAATAATACTTCTTAGTGAAAAACTCCGTAAAATAGTCAAGCGAAAAACCTCCGTCTTTTACGATACTTTCTTTTAATAATGTAATCAATGGTAATACGAGTACTAAGGCATATAATAGAATAATAACTAATGTAATGAGACTCCATATATCTCTTTTGCTGGTCGTATTATTTTGCATAGGAATCCTCCTCCAGCACATTCCTCTCTGTTTCGTAATCGAATAGATTAATTTTTTCCTTATTCATTAATAGTTTTATCTTTGTACCAGGTTCAATCGGTTCGCCTAGAGTAGCCTCTTGTATTACCTCAACAAATTCATCATTATTTAGTTTGACCGTGTAATGAACATTTGTACCTAAAAAAACATTATGTTGAACTTCTCCTGCTATTCCTTCTTGTGTAGAGCTAATTGTGAACTCTTCTGGACGAATAGATATCTTTATTTTTTCCTTTTGAGGAATGTGATTCATTTCTAATTTATAGTCTTCTCCCATTATTAATACTTGTTTACCACCCTCTTGTTTTAGGGATCTTTCTAGGATATTAGTTCTTCCAATAAAACTCGCAACAAAAATATTGGATGGACGTTGATAGATTTCTCTTGGCGTACCTACTTGTTGAATGATGCCATTGTACATTACTGCAATTCGATCGGAAACTGCCATTGCTTCTTCCTGATCGTGCGTTACATAAACTGTCGTTATTCCTACTTTATGCTGAATTTCCTTAATAGCTTCTCGCATGTCTATGCGTAATTTGGCATCTAAATTAGAAAGTGGTTCATCCATAAGCAGCACATTTGGTTCCATTACGATAGCACGTGCCAAGGCTATTCTTTGCTGTTGACCTCCAGAGAGATTTTCTGGCATACTTTTTTTGAATTGACTTATTTGTACAACATCTAAAATTCGGTCCACTCGTTGCTCTATCTCTTCTTTCTCTATTTTCCTGTTTTTTAATCCAAATGCAACGTTATTTTTCACATTTAGATTTGGGAAAATAGCATAATTTTGAAATACCATGCCAATATTTCTATGTTGAGGAGTTATTCGGTTCATCACTCTATCATCAAAAGATATTTCACCACCTTCAATACTGTTAAAACCAGCTATCATCCTTAACAGAGTAGTCTTCCCACAACCTGATGGCCCAAGAAGGGTGAAAAACTCACCCTTCTTGATGTCCAGAGAAAGCCCCGAAATAACGGTCTTATCAGCATATTTTTTTATTATATCATTGAATTTGATGGTTACACTCACGGTCATTCTCCTTTGTTGTCTTTTTTGTGTATACGATTATTCTTGAGCACCAGTAAATACATCCTTATATTTATCAACAATTTCATTTCTGTTTTCTTCTACATATTCCTCATCTTCTTGAATCACATTAATTTCATCGAATGGCTTTTTGTAATCTGCTACCTCGACATCTTTTCCTAATGATCGAATGGTTAATTCTTGAGCAAAGGCATTTTGTGCTTTTTCTGATGTAATAAAATCAACAAAGGCCTTCGCATTATCCATATGTTTGGCATCCTTAATAATTTCCACACCTGCATCTAGGAATACAGCGCCTTCCTCCGGATAGATGACTTCAACAGGAGCACCATCTCGTACATAACTTAAAGCAGGATCTTCATAAGTAAGTCCGACGGTGTACTCTCCATCTGCCACTCCTTTATGCACAGCTCCTGATCCACTTGCGACCTTTCCATCCATGTTCCTTACTAGTTCTTCTACATAACTCCATCCTTCATCTGATGAATAATCTCCACCCATAGCCATTAGCATATTAGTAAGTTGAGCAAAGGCTGAACTCGAACTTGCAGGATCTGCTCCTGCTATTTTTCCTTTTAATTCTGGATTCAGCAAGTCTTCATATCCGTTAATTTCAATATCTCCTATCAAATCAGCATTGACGAGAATAACACTTCCATCCGCTCCATAAGGTGTCAAGAACCCATCAACATTCTGGTGGTCAGAAAGCATCTTATCGTTATTCGCTGAAGTGTACTCTTCAAATAGACCGGCTTGCCCTAACATCTGTGCTTTACTTCCACCAAACATAATGTCACCGTTAGGATTGCCTGCCTCTGTTTCAATTCGTTTCAGTAGTTCACCCGTACCTGCAGAAACAAGTTCCACCTCAATGTCTGTCTCTTGTTCAAACATCGGAATAATGGTATTAATAATGTCCTCACTATTTGGTGAATAAACGACTAATTTATTTTCATCCTCTTCCCCACTGTTACAAGCAGATAATACAATAAACAGCATCATTCCAAATAATAAATACGTTATTTTTTTCAATATTCTAACCTCCTAATTTGTGATTGATCTCAGTATAAACAGGTTTGACAACGGTTACAATGCTAAAAATAAACGACTTTGTCTAAAATCGGACGCAGCTAAAAGACAATCCACAAATCAATTTGAGATACTAAGTTACTATTTGGACTTTGCGTTAATTCGAAATAAGATTCTTTTATCTTGTAATAAAGAACTAGTATTTAGAGCAAAAATGAAAATTCTTATAGGTTTTAAATTTCATTTTATTAACCAAGCGTTTTATTTTATTAACCAAGCGTTTTATTATATAATAAATTAAAAACACAGCTTATAGAGAAAGTGAAGCAATGCTTATCGCTCTATTATTGATCTCCTTGGCATACGACAAAATCCAAATAAAGGATATTAGAAATCGATTTACTTTTATCATAAAAAATGATTCCTTTAGATTTATTCAAACACAAATCAAATCAAAGATATCAATTAATGTATGCAATACCCTTTTCCATCACCAAAGAAAACAAAATCAAGCATAGGTAGACCCCTCTTGTACCCATTGGTGAATCGGGATACTTCGCTAAACTGTTGATTGGACAGTTTTTGCTGCATAGGGTATTTCTCGTGATCATGTTATGTGCAACCTTGATTGTCAAACATGTTATTCCGAGTATCGTAATTGGCATCGTTCTAGGGTTAAATATGCTGGGAATGATGGCAAGTGCTCTAGAATCACTTATCGGTCATACAAACTTTTCATCTTACCTGCTAGTGAACACGATTACGCACGGCCATGATTTTAACCAATTAGAAGCAATTCTCCATGTTGCAAGCGAAGCCGTAGTAATCATCTTCTTATTGTTATTTTCTACCAATGCGATTATTTACAAAATGAAAGAAGAGTTGAAATAGGAGGTGCTGTCATATGATGATGATCCAAGCACTATTAAGGGGTGGTATACCCTTGCTAATTATGGGTGGTATTGCTTTCATTCTTTATACTCAAGGAAAAAACTCTGACGCAAAAGGTACACTGCTGGCTGCATTGATAGCATTCTTTGTTGCTGCAGCAAGTGTTATTTATCATATCGATCATTGGAGCTTATGGAAGCAATCACTTGTACACTTTTTCATCATGCTTATAACGGTCTACCCTATTCTTTTGCTAAGCGGTTGGTTTACCGTAGGTTCTGTCACAGATGCCTTAAAAATCCTGCTTATTTTTATGTTTATTGGTATATTGTTGTGGTCGTTATCCTTTTTGGCAGTGAAGATCTTTTCAAAATGAAGGAAGTAAAGAAGCAGCTCTTCATCACGAGCTGCTTCTTTACTTCCTGTTTCTCCTATTCAAGACAACTTTGATCTTATTAGACGATGTCGAAAGGGAATTACAGACATCTGATCTGGTTGCGCATGCTACAAAAATGGATTACACTATTCTTATCACTAATAAAGGGGAAATCGGGATGTCGAATATCGATAAAAAACATTTTTTATTTGAAAAAGCATTAGATTATACTAAGGTCGGCCTGATTATCACCGATCCATCATTAGATGATCATCCGATTATTTTTGTCAATAATGGTTTTACCGAAATGACTGGATACGAAGAAGAGGAAGTCATTGGACAAAACTGCCGCATCCTTCAAGGAGAGGAAACTGACCCTGACAACTTGTCCAAAATAAGACTAGCTATTAAACACAAAGAGTCTGTGACTGTACAATTATATAACTACAAAAAAGATGGAACGCCGTTTTGGAACGAACTTTCCATTGACCCCGTGTGGGTAGAAGAGGAAGGAAAATACTATTTTGTCGGGATACAACAGGATATGACAAATGAAAAAGAACAAGAGCGCTTATTAAAAGCAGCCCTGCAAGAAATGGACCAATTATCCACACCCATTGTTCCAGTAGCGGAGTCCATCGCCGTCCTTCCGCTGATTGGAACACTTCATGAAACAAGGATGGAGAAACTAACGGAAGCTATCTCCAACTACTTGATCAGCTCCAAGGATGATTATCTAATATTAGATTTATCTGGGCTATATGAAGTCGATACTTTTGTCGCCGCTTCGATTTTAAAACTCTATGATTTAACCGCTTTGATTGGAACACAACTCGTCTTAACCGGAATTCGGACAGAGCTCGCCATCAAAACAGTAGAAATCAGCGATAAATTACAATCGATGAGAACATATATGACCGTAAGAGATGCCATGTGCGCCTTGCAGCAAGAACAACAGAAGGTTTAAGGATGACATCTCGAAAATGACGGCCATTTGATGTGCGAAACTCGAAATAATGGGTGTCATCTCGGAAATGACAGCCATTTGATGTGCGAAAACTAAAATAATGGGCGTCATCTCGGAAATGACAGCCATTTGATGTGCGAAAACTAAAATAATGGGCGTCATCTCGGAAATGACAGCCATTTGACGCGCGAAAACTAAAATAATGGCCGTCATCTCGGAAATGACAGCCGTTTGACGGGCGAATACTGAAATAATGGGCGTCATCTCGGAAATGACGGCCGTTTGACGGGCGAAAACTAAAATAATGGCCGTCATCTTGGAAATGACAGCCATTTGACGCGCGAAAACTAAAATAATGGCCGTCATCTCGGAAATGACAGCCATTTGATGTGCGAATACTAAAATAATGGCCGTCATCTTGGAAATGACGGCCGTTTGATGTGCGAATACTGAAATAATGGTCGTCATCTTAGAAATGACGACCACTTCATGAGTGAAAACCAATACCATTGTCGGCATATCACCAACCATACTTGGCGGGCTTCTTTATATTCGTTCGATCATGCCGACTGTTCCTTCCTTTGCAATAGCACAGCACCGATCACAATTGCACCTTTAAAGGCATCGCGCAGCAATGGTGGGACGCCGAAGAGATTTAATAAATTATTCAATACGGCGATAATCAACATCCCATATACCGTACCTAAAATAAACCCTCTTCCTCCCATCATGCTTGTTCCACCGACAACTGCTGCAGCAATGGCATCCATCTCCATCCCGCGCCCTGAACCAGCAAAATCCATGGAGCCAATACGAGATACTTGAATGATTGCTGCAATACCGACTAACATTCCCGATAAGGCATAAACACGGAATTTCACTTTTTTCACATTAATACCAGATAGCCTTGCCGCCCTTTCGTTCGATCCAACGGCGATAATCTGGCGGCCAAATGTTGTCTTTTTTGAAATAAAATACATAATTGCCGCAATGATGATCCAATAAAGGATAGGCATGATCATCAAGTCACCGATCTTGAAATTAGAAATTTGCAAGAACTCGCTCGGTACTCGTGGAGAAGCCCCTTGCATCACATGCTGTGTCACACTACGAAACACCATCATTGCACCTAATGTGGCAATAAAAGGAGGAACCATCCCTCGCGTTACCGATACCCCAATCAGGGATCCCAATAAATAACCAAACACCATTACCAACAAAATAGTGAGTATGATAGCTGGCCAACCCGTTATCCCGATACTGCTCAAGAGACCATTGGCTCCTGCATCCAGCAAGGTCATAGCAAACGCCCCGGTGGCAACAAGCGTTGCACCAACGGCTAAATCAATCCCGCCCGTCATAATGACAAAGGTCATCCCTAGTGCCACGATAGCAATACTGGCATTATTGCGGAGTATATTAATCCAATTGTTTGTCCAAGATTGAAACCAATCGCCAAACGTGGGATAATCAAAACCTAAAACAATCGTCTGCAGGATCACCATCACCACTAATGCGATAAAAATACTAAACAGAGGATTATTCTTCCAATGTTTTTTAAACCAATGCAGAAAATGGGTAACGCTATTTGTCGTTTGTTCTACCATAGGAATCACGCCCTTCCTTACTGTGAAATAGAAACAGTAGTCTCTCCACCAGTTGCCAGTTCCATAATCGATTGTTCCTTCATTTCTTTTCCATGCAATTCCCCTTGCAGATTGCCATGGTACATGACATATGTCCGGTTGCATAAACGCAGAATTTCATTAGCCTCGCTGGATAAAATAACAATCGCTATTCCCTCATCAGCTAAGTGCAAAATAATATCATAAATATCCTCTTTTGCCCCAACGTCCACTCCCTGTGTCGGGTTATCGAGAATTAATACCTTGGGACCTGTGGCCAGCCACTTTGCTAGCACCACCTTTTGTTGATTTCCACCTGATAGATTCGTAATATTATTAGCGTAATCTTCCATACGGATATTTAATTGTTGTTGCAGCTCCGCCAAGTTCGCTTTATGTACAGCTTGTTGAATGATGCCCCATTTAGCATATTTCTTCCAGGAAGCAATAGCGGCATTCTCTAAAATATTCATATCCTTAATAATCGCATTTTCTTTACGATTTCTTGGCAGGTAAGCAATGCCTTGTTCAATAGCGGCCATCGTTGAACGAATTTTTACTGACTTCCCATAAAGATGCAGCTGTCCGGAAGACAAAGGATAAGCACCAAAAATCGCTTGAAACAGTTCACTCCTGCCATCTCCTAAGAGACCAGTAAAACCAACAATCTCTCCTTGATGAAGCGAAAAGGAAATATCAGAAAAGTGCTCTTCTGACGTTAATTCCACTGCTCGTAGTACCTCTTCTCCCCGCTCTCTATCTCGAACCAACTTGTCAGTCCGCACTTCATGACCCACCATAAAACGGGCAAGATCTTTTGTCGTCACATCTGCTACTTGCCCTTGAGAAACCACTTCACCATCACGCAGTACAGAATACTGGTCACAAATCTCCATTACTTCTTGCAATTTATGCGAAATAAAAATGATACCTACCTTTTGTTCCTTTAATCGTTTCATCATCGCAAAGACACGTTCAATCTCGGTATCAGTTAACGACGCAGTGGGCTCATCCATGATAATCACCGAGGCGTCCATTACAACTGCCCGGCAGATCTCAATGATTTGCTTATAGGATGAATCCAGATGTTTTACCAATGTACGTGGATTTAAGTTCACTTGCATTCGCTCAAAGATCTTCTGCGTTTCTTGAATCATTTGCTGATGCGGAACCTTGCGGAAACTGCTTTTATAATAGCGCTCTAAAAAGATATTCTCATAGATGGGCAGATCATTAATCAGGTTTAACTCCTGATGAATAAAGGAAATCCCCCTGTTGATTGGCTGCGCTGGATCATGAAAGACCACCTCTTCACCATCTAGGAAAATACCTCCACGATCCGGCTGATGGACACCGCCCAAAATATTCATAAGCGTTGATTTACCTGCACCATTTTCCCCTAGAAGGGCACAGATCTCTCCCTCCTTAATCGTGAGTGATACATCTTTGAGCACATGATTCGCACCAAATGATTTCTGAATATTCTTCAACTCGACAAGCATGTTACACCTCCAGTGAAACATATAGATGCGAGGGAGTACCACAACAAGCAGCACCCCCTAATCTCTTAATATGGTGAATCCGAATCTAAAAACTCTTCATAGTTATCCCGATCGACCACGGTTGTCGGAATAATCGTTTCTTGCTCCACTTCTTCTCCATTGAGTACATCCAGAGCGACATCCACCGCATCTTTTACCATAGCAGGACTATATAAAGCCGATTGAATCCAAATATCCTCATTTTCCGGCATCATTTCAAAGTACTCCTGCATGCCACCTCCGCCAGTAACCACTTGGATATCCGTTCTTCCTGCTTCTTCAATTGCTTGTAACACCCCGACAGACGTTTCGTCATCCAACGAATAAACGGCATCAATTTGATCCACGGATGTTAAAATATCGGCAAAATCGGTTAGCCCTGCTTCACGCGTGAATTCCGTCGCATAAGTCATCACATTCATATCCGGAGCAATATCCGCGATGGTTTCTTCAAACCCTTTGGTACGCAGCTCCGATACAGAGCCTGAGGATGGCACTTCAAGCACCACCACATTCCCGGTTTCACCAATTTTATCTACAATATAATTGGCCCCTTGAATTCCCATGTCCTCATTGTCACCTGATACACGATAGACGCCATCTGCATCGATCACAATATCAAAGTTGACAACCGTCATACCATTGTCAATCGCATTCTGGATCGGTACATCCATCCCTTCCCACTGCGGAAAAGCAACAATCGCATCAGCTCCCCAAGTCGTCAAGTCATCAAGCTGAGAGGTCATTTCCTCTGCATTACCACTTGTTTGTATCTGATAATCAACTTGATCGGATAGCTCTTCCACCCTGTCCTCCGCATGATAAGCAACAGCGCCGACCCATCCATGAGTTACCTCTGGAGCTAAAATACCAATCTTATACTTTTCCTCACTGCTCCCTTCCTCACCACCACTGGCTCCATCGGCATCTGCACCCGTTGAATCGTCACTGCCACACGCAGCTAATACGAACATCAATAATGCCAACATAGCTAACCAAAGAACATGCTTTTTCATCATGAACCCCTCCTTGTAAAGTAAAATGAAACGGATAATAACGAGCTGTAAACATATCAGGATGTTATCGACCATTACAACGTAGCAATGTAAGGCGCTTAGCAGTGAATGATTTCTCTATTAATAGCTATTCGTATACCCCCCTTGCTAATGCCCCCTTTCAGTGATAATATCTCTGTTTCTTGTCATTTGTGTTAGGGGTTACTTATTATATGGAGTAACCCTAATCAAATAGAACAACACCACTAAATGAAAGCGTTTTCTATACTCTAATGCATAAGTCCTAAAAAGTCAACAGATCTACCGTTATTCACGTCAGTTTGAACCATTTTTTTAAGGGAAGTTCAAATACTCGACAAAAGTAACATAGGAAAATTTCCCGTTGGGGGAGTCAGTATTCAAAGATTGGGACTATTGGTGTTTTCGAATACAATGATGTGCTGCTACTGAGGTAGATAGACGGTGACTTGATGAATTTGCACCGTCTATCATTTTTCTGTTGCTATTTGCTATATCTGCTTATCTTTTTTCTTGCGATTGATGTCTTCTAGTTGATTTACCATTTCCTGATAGTAATTTCTTTCATAATGCATTGGCCCCAGCCCCCACTTGTGTTCTTCCCAAGCTCGATAGCTCCCTTTGGGCAAACCAATCGTATGGATATTCTCAAAGTGACTTTCAAAGAAATGATAATAATGATCGAGTAACTGATTAATAGATTGATAAATTTTGGTCTTACGATCATCAAATTTCTGTACTTTTCCTGCGTTGTCTACATACTCCTCGGCAAAATATGCCTTATGTAAAATAACCTGATCCGCATGATAATATGATTTCAATTTCTCAATAAAAGCCAAACAAGCAGCATCCCAGTCCTCTATCGTTTCTGTTTTCTTCACTTCGTATCCGCCTAATAGATTTTTCAAACCAGCAGTAAGGAAATAGTTGGAGCGCGTCACATACGAGAACCCAATTTTATACAATGCAAATCGTTCATCAATGAAATCAATGATTAAATCGTGGGCTCGATGCTTCCATAACTGCTCAAAATAATCCTTGTTTATATCGGTATACACTACTCGATCTTTAAAATTTGAACCTGTCGATATATATTTCCAGTCTACCGAATAAGGTTTAGACATCATACTTTGCACAGAAGATCTCGCTTGATAATAATCCACACTATAGTTATGGTCTTCTACCAGACCAAAAATATCCCTTGATACACAACTTCCGAAAATATTATAAGTCTTCAACATACATCATCCCCTCTCCATCTATCACGCCACTAACAACCGCAAGAAGACCGCTATAGATAGTCTCGCTTTATCATACCTAAAACAACAGCGGTATTATACAGGTCCATAGGATGATTTTTAACATTTACATTGCTTTTTGTGAAGATAGATACATTCTAAGTTTCTTTTATATATGGTAATCAAATCCATCCCGGGTCTTATCCCCTGTTAAATCACCTTTATTTTGTGATAAATACCATTAATTGATAGAAATAAATGAATAGTTTCACGCATTGTCGGAAAAAATACTCTTATGTATGATGGGAGATTATAGAAGAAATACAACTAACATATGCATCTTAGTTCAATGTAGCAAAGGAGATTAACACCTTGGAACCCATTGTAAAAAAACGAGGAAAACAATTATTTTTAAAGGACGGTTTTGGTGATTTCAATCAGATTTCCTTGATGAACGGAAAACGACGGATGCCCTTCAAAAAGTTTTATGTGTATCAACATGATGAGATCGTAGTCTATCCTAACCGAGTCGATCACCATATTAAAATTCTCGAGAAACATCCGAATCCATTATTAAAAAATACTTTTGTGGTTCTATACTTAGATCCCATAGGCAGACTTTCCTTTATGATCATGAAAAGACATCGCTCTTTACCTGATGAAAAGGTATTGGAAAAGGCAGAATCAACACCGCCTCACCGTGTTTTCACTTGTGGTTTATTAGCCAATCTTTTTATCATTGGTGCCATCCGCTTTCGCTATGCCAATATGTCCGAAGTCAACATAGCCATTGGGTATGATAAGGCATTAGACTATGATTTTAAGTATTTTCTACCTCGATTCATCCGAAAAAAATTAGCTGAAAATACAAATAAACTGGTGCTTTTATCACAATTAGGTTTTTGTCGGATTAAATTATCTGAGGTTCTGCGAAAATATCAGGACAGCAGTGAAATCAATAATCCTATGTATATTAAATCGCTAACCTTGGATGGTTTAAGCTATTACTACCCCCTAAAATTCAATGGTTACGATAGATACGATAAAAATCATTATATATACAGCTCCAGAAGATATACATTAGAAAGACATCAAATACAATCTTTTCTTCGCAAGTCGATCACAGGGCAGTTGGTACTTGTGATCAGTGATTACTTAAACAAGGCGATACCAATCAAAGAGAAAGTAGCAAAATGGCTCTCTGTATTCGGCCAAAAAAGAAGCAGAGATATCTATTTTGAGAAATTTGCAAGTGGGGCCAGCGAGTCTGCCTTTGAGGTATTCCAATATGCGAAATCACAACATGACAACAAAGCAGTGTTTGTACTAGACAAATCACACGAACAATTTCAGACATTACAATCCCATTATGGCAAAGATAGTGTAGTAGCACACAATTCGGTGAAAGCTTTCTATGCCATCTTTCATGCGGATAAACTAATTTCTTCTGATCTGCCTACCCATATACTGAGAAATTTATATGACAACAGCAGACAGTTAAAAAAAGTGATTTTACAAAGCGATAAAAAAATCTTTTTGCAGCATGGGATCTCTCTTGCAACCAATGTATTTGAACGAGGCTACTATAATAGAAAGGTTCCCATTGCTCCTGATTATATTGTCACCAATTCCGACTTGGAAAGTTCCTACTTTATCCAATATCCGAAATATGAACCGAGCCAACTGATACAAAAAGGAACACCTAACTTGGATTTATATGTTCAAGAGCGCAAACAAGAAAAGCAGGAGATCAGTTTCTTATTAACCTGGAGACCTTGGGATGTGACGGGAAAAATCGAAGAAAATTCTTATATTGATCGTTATCTGCAGTTTTTTCAAATGATACAAACCCATGATTTTTATCAAGAGATTCCTGTTAATCTCATCTTACACCCGAAGGCCAAGTTATTAATTGAAAATCAATTTGCGGATGTCTATGCCTCGATTGAGAAATTCATTTACGAAGGAGATATTAAAGACGCCCTGTTACGATCTAAGGTCGTTATTACCGATTATTCCTCTATTTGTTATTATGCCTTCGCTGGCGGCAGTAATATTATCTATTTCTGGGGCGACAAAGCATTAGCCGAGCAGGAATATGGAGCGCCAAACATCTTGCAAGAAGAGAATTGTTTTGGTGATGTGGTCTACCATGTAGACGAACAGCTTCATCATGCCATCTTAACCAATTATCACCGAGAACAACCCGATCAATATGTGCAAAACTATGCTGAATTGGTGGAATATACGGATGGGGATAATACGAAGAATGTGTATAGGGCGATTCAGGCTATTGGATAAGCATTTGAAATGGTTAACAGGTGAAGTTCATGCAATATATTTGCTTCATCTGTTGACATTTCGTTTATCCTATTTTTTAGGCAATTTATAGATATAAACTTATACTCATTACACACTGTGACATTTATTATAAATACTAGAACTAAATAGACTATTTTAACAATAGAAGCGATAAAAGAAAACGCAAGCAAAAAAACTATTGACTTCTATCTTTTACGATGATACTATACAAATTAACTTGTATGACAACTTACAGCGAAAGTGCAGTTGATTAATAATGGATATCAAATCAATTAAAAAAACAAACATCGTGGAAGAAGTGTTCCAACAAATCATACAACAAATTCAAAATGGTGAATGGCAAGTTGGCGATAAACTACCTTCCGAAAACCAGCTATGTGAAATGTTCAGTGTTAGTCGAATTAGTGTTAGAAGTGCTATGCAAAAACTGAGACAAATGGGAATCATTACGACTAAACAAGGACAAGGGTCCTTTGTCTCAGGAATCAATCATGCAGAAATGATAAGCAACGCTATGCCAACTATGGATATAAGCGAAAAAGAATTGTTAGATATTCTCGAATTCCGTGAGATTATTGAGTTTAAATGTATTGACCTAGCTACCGAAAGAGCAACAGATGAAGATATAAAGGAATTAGAATTGGCCCTTGAAAAAATGCTTAATAATAAAGACGATTATAAGCGATACACTCAGGCGGACTTCGAGTTCCATTTAACGGTTGCCAAAGCTTCCAAGAATCAATTTTTATATGCCGTTATGAAAAACACAAAGGCTTACTACTATTATCTCGAAGAGTTAAACAGAGTATTTGGTGTAGATCATAAGACACTCGAAGGAGATTCTATTGATGGTCATATAGAACAGCTTAATTGTATAAAGAATAGAGATCCTGAAGGGGTTAAAAATATACTTAGAAAAAGCATGGCTCAAAATTTAAGAGATTACAGAGCTTCTAAGTAAGCTTTGTTTTTTATATAACTTGTATGACAACTTATAAGTTTGATTATTTATTTAAAGGGGGTGATGATAATGGCTGTTGAATATGTTATTTAAATAATTTTATTGTTCCTATTACGGTTTTTCAATTATTAATATTTGATTTTTACTGCTTAAACTTGTAAGACAACATATAAGTTATAGCACTTTCAAGGAGGTTATTTTAATGAAGGTTACTAAAATGAATACAAGTATTTTAATCATATTTCTTTGTACGCTAATCTTATCGGCTTGTAATACAAATAATGAAAGCGCTAACTCTACAGAAGAGAATGATGGTAAGACTGTTTTGGAATTTATGTCTGTTTCTCAAACAGAACAACCTGATGGTGAGAATGAATTAACATTAGCGGAAGAATACATGGAAGAAAATCCTGATATTGAAATAAGATTTACATCCGTCCCTATGAATGACCTTTTTGCAAAATTAACTACTTTGGCTACTAGTAATGATTTACCAGATGCATTTAGTATGACACCTGAATTCTTACATACTGCGGATGATATGGGAATGCTAGCCAATTTATCAGAATTATATGATGACGAATATTTGGATGGTTTCATACCAAATATTCGAGAAGAAGTTTCTATTGATGGCGACATGAAGATGCAGCCTTGGGTAGCAAACCCTGTTTCTTTAATCTACCGAGGAGATTGGTTTGAGGAAGAAGGGATAGAAGCACCCAAAACATGGGATGAATTTATTGAAGCAGCCGAGACATTCACGAAAGACACTAATGACGATGGAGAAATCGACCAATGGGGCTTTGGAATGATTGGAACAAATAATGGCTCTGGTGCCAGCCGATTTGTGACTGTACTTCGATCATTTGGGGCTAAAGAAGTAAGACAAGATGAGAATGGCGAGTGGATAACCGACTTAAATACACCTGAATCTCAAGAAGCCTTTCAGCTTTATGGTGATTTAGTAAATGAATATGGCGTTGTCCCTCCTGGTCCAACTGAAACTGGTTTTCCTGAAGCAGCTAGCATGATGGCGAATAATCAAACAGCAATGCTGATCTCCGGTCCTAATGCGTTGGGTGGCATATATTCAGAAAACCCTGATCTAGAAGGAAAGCTATATAGTGTGCCATTACCTAAATCAGAAAGCGGTGAGAACGTATCTACAAATGGATTATTTGGCTATGCTATATCCGAACAAAGCGAACATAAAGAGGAAATAGCTGATTATCTAAAATTTATTGTATCTAAAGAAAAAGCCTTGTGGTGGAATGGTGAAAGTGGACGATTACCTACTCGAACAGAATTAGAAGACCATGAACAACTACAAACCAAAGAAATGGCAGGGTTTGCAGAAGCTATTCAATATGCCTTTCCAATTCCAAGAATCAGTTCATACAATCAATTTTACGACATTGTTGGCTCAACCTATCAAAACATTATTGCTAATGGTGAAGATGTAGAGACTGCAACAGAAAATGCAGAAACGCGAGCAAATGAAATCATAAATCAGGCTGAATAAAAAGAAGATTTATATTAATAAAGGGAGATTCTCCATTTCCAGAAAAGACAATCTCCCTTTATATCATTTCTTATCAAGTAAAGGGTGAATGTTATGCGGAAAAATAACCTTAGAAACCTCATTCAAGGCGAACAATGGAGTGGCTATGGTTTCACATTTCCATCGCTCGTTGTTCTATTATTATTGGTCACGTACCCACTGCTTTATGGTACATATATCAGTTTCTTTGATACAAATTTAGTGAACAAATGGGATTTTATAGGTATAGAAAATTATACTCGTATCTTCTCTAACATGGAATTTATCAGAAGTATTGGACTGACACTACTTTATTCTATTTTAGTTATTGCTGGACATTTTATTGTTGGGATCGCATTCGGGTTAATTCTGAATATGAAATTACGAGGCATTTTATTGTTTAGAGCATTATTGATTGTACCTTGGTTACTTCCTGAAGTAGTAGTTGCCTTACTTTGGAAATGGTTATTTAATCCTGTATACGGATTATTTAATCATTACTTAATGCTATTCAACATTACCTCTGAACCCATTTCTTGGCTAGGTCAAGAAACAGCAGCCTTTACTGCAATTGTCCTAGTAAGTATTTGGAAAGGTTACCCGCTTATTATGATGATGGTACTGGCAGGTCTTCAGTCTATTTCTCAAGAACAATATGAAGCTGCAAAAATCGATGGTGCAAACTTGTTTCAAAGCTTTCGATATATTACGATTCCTGGGCTTATGCCCGTATTGCTTGTATCACTGATTTTGGATACTGTTTGGTGGTTCAAGCACTTCACCATGATCTGGATTCTTACTCAAGGCGGACCGGGGGCTGCAACCAATATCATTAGTATCGATATTTTCAAACAGGCTTTTGAGTTCTTTAATTTTGGAAGGGCATCAGCCATGGCTGTCATTGTGTTTTTTATATGTCTCTTTATTGGATTAACCTATAGGAGGATTTTAGGCGATGATGACAATTAATAGAAAAAAAACATTATTTAATAGTTGTATGTACTTATTGCTTATCCTAGCCTCGTTAACTGTATTAATTCCAACGTTGTGGATGCTGTCAACGGCTCTAAAACCTGAAGGAGAAGTAATGGTCTCTCCTCCTCAGTGGATTCCCGATAATATTACAATATCAGCTTTTATCAATGTATGGAAAAACTACCCTTTTGCACAATATTTTTATAATAGCATCATTATTGTTGGAGTCTCTACTTTCGTCTCTTTACTTTTTTCTTCATTAGCTGGATATGGTGCTTCAAGATTCCGTTTTCGTGGCAGGGGATCATTTCTTACTTTTTTATTGATCACGCAAATGTTTCCTTCTATTATGCTTTTAATCCCTTTCTATCAGGTATTGAATTCACTGAATTTGATTGATACGCATATGGGGTTGATTCTTGTGTATGTTTCATTCAGTATACCATTCTGTACCTGGATGATGGTGGGATTCTTCCAAAGTATTCCGAAAGAATTGGATGAAGCTGCCAGAATTGATGGATGTGGACGCATTCGTACTTTTGTACAAATCATACTACCACTATCCCTACCAGGACTAGCTTCTACAGCTATTTATTCATTTTTATTAGGATGGAATGAATATATGTTTGCTTTGATTTTAACAAATTCTGACGCTATGCGAACACTACCTGTCGGAATAGCTGAATTAAATGGATTCTATAAAATTATGTGGAATGAGTTAATGGCAGCTTCTTTTCTATCAAGTATTCCATTACTCATCTTGTTTATCTTTATGCAAAAATATTTTATCAGTAGTTTAACAGCTGGATCCGTTAAACAATAAAATTAGAATAGGAGCTACAGATATGGATATTACAATAAAAGACGTCAAAACAATACTCACAGCACCACAAGGAGTGAATCTCGTTGTAGTGAAAATCTATACTTCAGAACCAGAAATATATGGACTAGGATGTGCAACATTTACGCAAAGACACCTAACCGTTGCCTTAGCAGTTGAAAAATACCTTAAACCATTTTTAATAGGGAAAGATGTACAACGAATAGAAGATATATGGCAAACAGCAATGGTTAGCGGTTATTGGAGAAATGGGCCTGAATTTAACAATGCCGTGTCAGGAGTTGATATGGCATTATGGGATATTAAAGGAAAGATAGCAGGTCTCCCTGTATATCAGCTGCTTGGCGGAAAATGTAGGGAAGCTGCCATCGTATATAAACATGCTGAGGGTGATTCAAAAGAAGAAGTAGCCGAAAATGTACAGCGATTTATGGATCAAGGTTACCAGTACATACGTTGCCAAGTAGGAGGATATGGTGGCGGGAAATCTAAAATTAATACGCCAATCAACGCCCTCCCAGGTGCCTACTTTGAACCGAAGACATATATGAGAAATGTAGTCGATATGTTTGAATACTTACGTAACAAATTCGGCTGGGATATTGATTTTATCCATGATGTTCATGAACGTCTATCACCGACTGAAGCCATGCAATTCGCCAAGAGACTAGAACCTTATCAACTTTACTATTTAGAGGATGCTCTTCCTCCTGAACAGATTAGTTGGTTTGAACAAATCAGGCAACACTCCTCCACTCCAATAGCGATGGGAGAATTATTTAATAACCCTAACGAATGGCTCTCCCTTATTTCTAATCGTATGATTGATTTTATTAGAGTACATGTTAGTCAAATTGGAGGGATAACACCTGCAAAAAAACTGTCTATTATAAGTGAGGCATTTGGTGTTCGTACAGCTTGGCATGGTCCACATGACGTATCGCCGGTTGGTCATGCAGCAAACATTCATCTCGACGTCAGTTCCATGGCCTTCGGTATTCAGGAATGGCAAGGATTTGATGATTTGATTCATGAAATGTTCCCAGGTAGCCCTGTGGAGAAAAATGGTTATGTTTACCCTAACGATTTGCCGGGTCTTGGAATTGATATTAATGAAGAACTTGCAAAGAAATATCCTTGTGATAGTAAGATACCGGATTGGACTTTAGCCCGGTTGTTTGATGGAAGTCCGGCGAGACCTTAAAAAGCAAAGCAAACAGACAATCGCTACTAAACATGATAGTGATTGTCTGTTCTCTATGCTGGATTAAGATACTTAAATGGAAACCTCTATCCTCTTCCGATTACGAAAAAACACCATCTCTTGAAAACCAATTCCTCTCAAACGCTGACGCACAGCTTCCCAATCATCCCCTACCCGTTCTGGATTATAATTTGATTCCTTTTTTCAAAAGCCGTTATTTTTCTTTGTGAAAAAAAGGAGTAACCCCAATAACAAGTTACTCCTCCTCACTTAGCCGTACACTCGAACCTCTACAACCTCTGCATGCGGACTTCCATTGGTTTCATGAATAACAAGCCTGCATTGAGACGTCTTATCAGTGTGATTCAGATAATGTACCTGTTTCCGTTTACGATTATGATCTACCTCAACTACCGTTCTCCATTTCTGATCTACCAGCACTTGAACCTCATAGTTTTTCACTAGTTCAGGGATAATATCGAATGGCGTACGATGATGGTGCAAGTTAATAAGATCCTCGTTTACATCATCATTCCAAGTGAGGTGAATTCCACGTATCGATACCTCACGATCCCACTTCAATGTCAGCCATTCCTCTGTTTTGTTCATCACATCTGACTTCCAAAGGTTTGGTCCACGATAAGGCCGTTGCAATCCATTTGTTACTTTAGCAGGCGCATAAGCAGCTGTTTTCCCTTGGACTCGGAAACAAAATGGCTTCCTCACACAATTTTTCATGGACCACTTGGTAATAGAGCTTTTCTCATTTTCAAAGAGTCCCGTTGTTTTTGCGTCACCAACATCCTCAAAAGATAATACTCCTGTAACAGGTTGATCTGAACGATGCAACGCTACATCTGGATTTTCTTTTACAATCACAAATGCATTTTGTCGCTCAGACGGATGCCAAGGAATATCCACTGCCACCCACTCAGCCTCCCCTGGCTTTACTTCGATCGTCTTCTTGTCGATCATATGATGTGGGATATAATTTTGCGGCTTACCAGTATCCCATAACTCAATCGTTAATTCAGTTGACTTCTTAGCAGTAACTTTCAGTTCGATGCCTTCCATTTGCAATTCAACAGGAAATAAAAATGCAACATCTTTCTCTAGTTGATATGTTTCCGCAGCATGGGTTACCTGTATCGTCTCACACGTGCTAGAAGCCGTAATTTCTGCTTGTCTAGCCAAATCTTCTGTTTGCTCATTTTTTATCCCGATTACAGAAGCATCTTGTTTTAATAGCGTTTGTTGCAGCTCTTTGATATGGTGCGTGTGTATTTCACGAGGTGTCATCCTCTTCTCCACTGCATAAGCGGCTCCCGTACCAGCGGCTTCTCCTATTACCGCACATGTTGCCATTACTCTCGTCGATCCAAAAGCAACGTGAGAGGCGCTAATATTTCGACCAGCAAATAATAAATTATCCACATTTTTCGAATAAAGCGACCGAAAGGGAATATGATAGATACCATCTGCTTGTAAATGCTTGGAACCGCTAGCTTCTGCATACATGCCACCTGGGGGATGCAGATCAATAGACCACCCGCCAAACGCGACTCGATCAGCAAATTCAACTTGCTCCACAATGTCATTTTGCGTCAGGGTATAATCTCCTATGAAACGCCGGTATTCCCGTTTACCAGGGATTGCTCCAACCCACTCTAATGTCATATTTTCCGCCTCAAATTTACCGGAATTCTTAATATAATCCCAAATTCCATAAATAACCGACCACAGTTCATCTCTAATTCTAGCATCTTCGTGAACCGTATCTAACTCACCCCCCCATTCAATCCACCAATAATGACAGCCAGAATCGCCACTCCTGATGATTCTTCGCTCTGGGATCGATGTGGTAGTAATGTCCTTCGCAAAACTAGGAGCCACATATTTCACGGGATGCCCTTCATCTCTTGTGTAAAAGAGAATAGTACTCCCCAACGTGATCTCATCACTTTGATCAGGTGCCCATGATTCATTGTATTCAGATTTGCCTTCCCTGCCAATACGATAGGCGGCTCTCGCTAAGAACCCTATTAAACCATCCCCTGTACAATCGAGATAAACCGGACTTTCAAATCGAATGTGTCTTTCCGATCCCATCATCCAGCCCGTTACAGAATGAATCGTCCGGCTATCTTCTCTTCCACTTGATTCAATCTCTCGCACATCGGTATTCAGAAACAATTCAATATTGGATTCTGCTTTCACCTTTTCTAAAATAATTAGATCCCACATATAGGGATTACCATCGGGATTACGGTATTGATTTTCGACAAACATCTCCCCCATAATTCCCGTTTCTCTGGCATAGCGATTCACGCCGTGCTTTGTTGCACCAACTACCCAAACCCTTACTTCACTGCTGGAATTCCCGCCTAAGACAGGCCGATTCTGTATCAGAGCTACCTTTTTCCCTAGTCTAGCTGCTGCCACGGCTGCACATACACCTGCAAGTCCTCCGCCAACTACCGTAATATCCTTTTTTACGATTTCGTATTTCATTTATTTGCACCTCTATTCTCTTTATCCTTTCACTGCAGAACTAGCTACACTTTGAATGATATACTTCTGCCCAATGAAAAAGATAATAATCATTGGTATGATCGCTGCTGAAGCTGCTGCCATCATACCGTTATAGTCAATAGAAAATTCATGGACAAAGTTTTGTAAGCCGAGTGGAACGGTAAATAACTGCTCACTGATCAAGAACACCAATGCATCCTCATAATTATTCCAGTTCCATGAAAAATCAATAATCGCAAACGTCACAATCGCAGGCTTAGCCAGAGGTAGAAATATTTGAAAAAAGATTCGAAAATGACCTGCCCCATCGATAAAAGCTGACTCTGATATTTCCTTAGGAACTCCTAAGAAAAACTGCCTTAGGTAAAAAACACCAAAAATCGTGACAAAAGATGGCAAGATTAAAGCCCAATGTGTATTATAAATCCCTGCCCAGTCAAACATGATAAACTTTGGTACGAACAAGACTTGTGGCGGCACCATCATCATCGATAAATATAAGAAAAACAACAGGTCTCTTCCTTTAAAGGAAATACGCGCAAATCCATAAGCAGCTAGTGACCCAATAATAATGGCACCACCCGTGCCTATTACAGCTACCTTAAGCGAATTAAAATAGTAGTGAGCAAAATTATTATCTACCCATACTTTGATATGATGCTCAAAACTTGGACTGTCTGGTATCCATTGAATCGGAAAAACAAATACCTCTGATGGTGATTTTAACGATGTACTTAACATCCAAATAAAGGGTAATATCATAAAGATAGCCAAGATAGCCATAATAATAGTGGTTACAATTTTTTTGATATTCATTTTAGATAACCCACTTCTTACTTCCGTTCGGTCTAATGCTTTTGCTCGAGATATCGACATATTCCTTGACTCCTTTACTGATAGTACACCCATTTCTTTTGGATATACCATTGAATTAATGTCACAATCAGGATAATGATAAATAATACAACGGCAATTGCGGAAGCATACCCTAGTTCATAATACCGAAAGGCATTCTGATATACATATAAGGCAAGTACATTCGTACTATCACCAGGGCCTCCACCTGTTAAGGCATGAATTAGCCCGAAGTTCTTAAAGGTATTGATAAAACCAATAATCAATAGAAAGAAAGTGATAGGGCTAACCAATGGAAAGGTAATAAACAAATTGATATGCCAAAACTTAGCTCCATCCACTCTGGCCGCTTCCTCTAATTCTGCCGGCACATTCTGTAACGCTGCCAAAAATATAATCACATTGAAGCCTAGGATAAACCAAACCGACATTAAATTAATCGCATGCATGGCTGTATCTCCAGCCGCTAACCAACTTGGTGGATTACTTATTCCTATCGCCCTTAATGTTTCATTAATCGGGCCATTGCTAGGATTCATAAGCAACATCCAGACAAAAGCTATCGCAATACTACTTGTAATATACGGTAGAAAGAACATAGCCCTTAATGTATTGCGCATATATACCATCCGATTTAATATAACTGCCACGATAAATGCCAACCCAACCGAAACAGGTACATGCAACAGATAAATTCCGGTATTCTTAATTGTAGTGAAAAACAAACTATCCTCCAGCATGTCCATAAAATTAGATATGCCGATAAATTCTGTATTGATTCCGCTTGGACCACTCCAGTTGGTAAATGCTAATACCACAGAAAATAGCAAAGGAAATGCAAAAAATATCGTCACACCTATGACACTAGGTAATATAAAGAGATAACCAATCAGCCTTTGCCTCTTCATCCATCCCATAACCACGCACTCCTTGTTTGTTGTGTTGATTAGTGATCAGTCGAAAATTATTCCTCTAGATATTGGTTATGTCGATCCACTAGATTCTCAATCGTCTGATCCAAATCTTGTTCATCAATAAAATATCGTTCCAATTCTTGATTGAGTAAGTCATCTACTTGCAATGGCAATACCTCTGCTATAACCCCAGGTTGATCAAACATTCTTTCTAAAGAAGCAATATCATAGGTGTCTTCTACCCCTTCCACCATATCGGCAATAGCCTGATCTATCGGTGCGTCCTTAGAAGATGGTATTCTTCCCCCACTTGCTTGATGAATCATCCCTTCATCGGCATACCATTTAATAAATTCCCATGCCTCTTCTGGATAATCTGTATGGGAAGCAATCGATATCGCATCTCCCAATCCATGAGCGATTTGACTACCACCTTCAAAATTCGGAAATGGCGCAAAGGCAATTTCAAAGTCTCGTGGATACTCCTCTAAATCATTTGACATTCTCAAAATTCCTTCAAAAGCGCTCAATATAGCCACTTCTCCATTTAAAAACATTTGATCAGCGGCGGCTCCCGTTGCAATTTGTTCCCCTAGCGGCATCATCGATTGATCATTATGCATCATCTCATGCATGATGTTTAATCCTTCTGCTACATTGACTTGATCAAAATTCGATTGACCGTTGGCATTGACATATCCTTCATCAATTAAGGCACTCGCAACATACGTGTGAGTACTCGGATCAAACTGACTGTATCCTAATCGTGTATCCGTTGTTAATTCTGCCGCATATTCCCTTAATTCTTCCCAACTCCACTCTTCCGGTATTGGTAATCCCGCTTCATCTAACGCCGTTTTATTAAGGAAGATGAAATTGGCATTTTGCTTGGTTGGTACCGCATAATAAGAATCATTCACCAGCCAGCGTTGTGCCTCTTCTCCCATTTTCTCCTCAATATCGTAATCATCAAATTGACTTAGATCTAAGACAAACTCTGATTCGACCCGATCTTGTAAATAGTTTGGAACATAAGACATAAACAGATCGACACTATCCCCTGTCTGTAATGCTGTATTCAACTTTAAGTTTCCATCATCATCATTGACAAACCTCGTATACTCCACTTTGACATCTTCATTTTCTTCATTCCACTGATCAACTACCGCTTGCGGTCCAGCATCAGCCGGTACCCCTCCCCAAAAATGCAGCACAATCTCTCCATCCTCTGAAGCGCTTCCATTTTCAGTCTCACTAGAATTACAACCAACTAAAAAGACACACAAACTAAACAATAATACATACATGCCTTTCGCATACAGACGCCCCTTGCTTTTCCCCTTCATTTGAACCCCTCCCTAATATAAATGACACCTTTATCTTAGCACGCCTTATTTATTTTCTTAATGAACAAATCTGTTCAAAAATGAATCATATCTTTGGATTCATCGAGGCGATCCTGATCAAGTAACTTCTTCTAGTGACTGCTAACCCCCGCTTATTATGAATAGCTTTCATTGCGTAAAAAGAAAGCCACAGTACCTGAGAACACTGGGCTTTCTTACTTTACAGCTATAGTCTTTTGACAAGGAATTTGTTTTCGGAAATTCTTTGGGGTAGACTCTGTAATCCTTTTAAAGATTTTAATAAAATAATTGTCATTCAAAAAGCCTACTTGCTCTGCAATCTCTGAAATACTCATGGTTGTTTCTTTTAATAATTTCTTTGCTTGCTCAATTCGCACCGTATGAATATACTGTATCAATGAATCCCCTGTCTCTTTTTTAAACAACGCACTCAGATAATTCTCATCTATGGAAACCTTCACAGCCAACGAACGTACAGATAACTCTTCCGCATAATGATCATGGATATACTGTAGAATCATTTGAACGATGGGATGATTGGAATATAGTGCATATCCATCCTGTGCTTGCTTATCCCAAAAAGCTAATATATTCTGCTTGAAAATGTCTAATAGTTCATCCTGTGTGTTGCACCTTATATAACTTTCACGATGATCTGATTCTCCTGCTAATCTAGCCACCATGCTATCAAGATTGATCACTAAACCTTTCGCTACAGGCATACTCATCCCCGCTTTTATCCTTTTACAAGCAGCCTGTTCTACTCTTTGTTCCAAGTTATCTCTGTTTAAATTCACAAAACCATGCATCACCTCATGTTCTATCGCTGCTTTTTCTGACTGTTCCAACTCTTTTGTTGTAGTCAAGGCAGAAAAGGACTGGGTCCAATGTCGGTTTATTTGTTGCAACATATCTTTACAGGCAAGCACTATTTCACTATTTCGTACAACAGCTGACTTCCATATAATATACTCTTGCAAATGACCTAATGCCAACTTACTATCATCACTTGACCAATAAAAAATCGTTGTCATGCCAATATCATGAACTAGATACGTTAGCACCTGCTGTCGTGAATGCAGGAATAAGGATTTCAAATATGCCTCATCTTCTAATTTTTCTTCACCATGATGTATGGTAATGATCTGCAAATAAAACCTATCCAATAATGAGAAAGTATCGATTAAAGATAATGGTACTTGATAATTTCTGACTTGATTCCATAAACTCACAAGGTTTTCTTCCATTTTTTTATTGTTTTTTAAATGCTGATGAATCAGCTCTTTTTCTATCTTTCCCAGTGTCTCTTTTAACGATGGGACATTCATGGATAATTTAAGGATATAATTGGCTGCCCCAAGCTCGATTGCCTTTTGCACATGCTCAAAATCATTCAAGCAGGTCAGCATAACAAATAAACTAGTAAAACCCCTTTCTCTGGATTCTTGCAGCAAATCCACGCCATTCATCATTGGCATTAAAATATCAGATATGACCAAGTCTGGTTCCTGCTGCTCCATCAATGCGAGTGCTTCTTTACCATTACTCGCTTCCCCAATAATAGTAAATCCTAAATCTTCCCACTTAATAAGCTCCCTAAATGTCTCTCTCACAAAAACTTCATCCTCTACCAAAATAACGGTCCACATTAGTGATCCTTCCCTTCTTGATAAGGTTTGGTCATTAATAACGGTATACATAATGTCACTTTCGTACCTTTTGAAGATGAATCTATCGTAAGATCTGCTTCCTCTTTAAACAGTAAGCGCAGTCGCTCTTCTAAATTCTTCAATCCTACGCCAGTTCCTCTTGAATTATTCTTTTTGGCTTCTTCAAATCCAATACCATCATCGCTGATTTCTATGAACAAATGCTTAGCTAATGTATAAATATTAATAGAAATATTCCCTTTATTCACCTCTGGAAAAGCATGATAGATCGTATTCTCCACAATTGGCTGCAAACTAAATTTTAGCACTAACGCATGTTGGACATCTTCTTCTATATAATAGTGAACTTTATATTTTCCTTTATATCGATAATTTTGTATATAGATATAAGAGTTCAATAAATCTATTTCTTCATATAATTTAATCAATTCAATCTCATTAGCTAGGCTCTTCTCTAATATTTTGCCTAAACTAACACAGATTTCCTCGATGTCTTTACTGTCTTCCTTCAATGCAATCCATTTAATGGTATTTAATGTATTGTTCAAAAAATGAGGATTAACCTGAGATAATAACATTTTGTACTTCATTGCTTCCTTTTGTCTCTCTTCTATTTTTAATTCTTCTGTCGATGTCTCTAAATCTCTCATCATCTTGTTAAAATGCTGCACTAATTCTTTTAGCTCTCCGGAATAATCCGCTTCTGCTAGTTCAGTAGACAAATCTCCCTGCGTTACAGTCGCCATTTTTGATTGCAAGTGTTTTAGTGGTGCTGTAAATTTGGTGGAAATCAAGAGTGTAATGGAGATAAAGATCACCATAAAAATGGTAAATGGTACATAATAATTTCTTTCCACAGAGTGAATATTATTATACATAACATCTAACGGTTGTAGGCTAACCATATACCAATCCATATTGTCTAAATAATTATAGCTCACAAAATAAGGGGCATTCTCTGTAAAATAATAATCTTCCTTGTTTGATCTGGATAAAACGGTATCAACGGTATCCATCAGGATGTCTATATTATCTTCTGATTGCAAAATAATCTCTCCATCACCTTCCATAATAAAATACGCTTGATCCTCTGGCAGACCTGACAATAAAGTATTAAACCATTCGGAAAAGTCAATACTGATTCGAACAACTCCAATAGTCTCTCTCTGATTGCCTGATATTTCAGCAAATAAAGTTAAGAAATATTCACTCTTGGATATATCACTATGCACATAGTTGTCATCTGTTATACTCCAGTAATAGCTCGCCTCTTGTTGCATTAACTCGTTATACCATGGTTCCTTGACTAAATCATTAAATTTGTTCGATATTCTTGGTGCAAAGGAAGTATAGACATTTTCTTTATTATCTAAAATGGTATAATAAATCGAAGGACTGGATAGAAAAAAGCTATTGCTGATACTCTCAAATTTCGTATTGATCATTTGATGTCGATCAATAATCGAGTATTCTTCGGGATTCTTTAAAATATTGGTAATCGTCGAATCCTGTCTTAGTAACGTGAGTGATCGAAAAGTCATCCCCATCAAATCTTCCAGTGTCTGATTCATCGCATGTACCTGATTATTAGACTGCTGAATCACATTTTCCTTTAAAACCTTTTCAAAGTTCCAAAAATTATATACATTCAATAATACAAAGGGCAGCAGAATAAACACTAAAAAAGATACAATCAATTTATTTTTCAAAGTCGCGGGAACGAATTTTCTCATGTTAATTTCAGCTCCCCCTTAAGTAAATAGTTAATTCCTATATAGCTATCATTATATAAGATATCACACATAATGAGAACGCTTTCTTTTGATTATTACAGATATGTGTGATGAAATCTAAGATTTGTTCTATTTTGTTGTGTGCTAATCTCGCTTTCTTCCTATGTGCGAATGAAACGTTGTAGCTTCTTTTACTAAGTTAGGCAATCACACCTCGCATTCTCGTGCTTGGTAAATCGATAAAATCACGATTCCACATGCAAAAACGGTCCATCATTCACAGATGAGTGATGGACCGTTATATACCTTATATATTTAATAATTCCAATAAAAAGTTACGCATGTTTATTTTCACTACTCACTAGATTTAATTTCATTATACAACTTCAGCGTATCCGCTATTTGATCATTATTTGGATGACTAATGTCTTTGAAGGGAGCTCCCATGACGACAATGATATATTCACGATTATCTACCACCCCAAGTGTTGCCCAGTTTTGTCCAGCTTCTTCTGTTGTTCCTGACTTTCCACCAATAATTTCAAAACCGTTTTGTTCACCTTTATCAAGGGATGAAAGAACAGTCGATTCTAACATGATTCCATCAGGATGGGCTGTCGTCGATGTTGTCTGATACGTCTCTTTTGTAAAAATCGCCTTAAAATCTTCATTATCTAGTGCATAATCCAAAAGCTTGGCCATGTCAGCAGTTGTCGTATATTGCTCTTTATGATCGAGCCCCTCTGGATTAGTAAAATGTGTGTTATTCAATCCTAATTCATCCGCTTTAGCATTCATCATTTGAACAAAGTCATCCACACTTCCTGCCACATGAATAGCTAAAGAGTTTGCTGCTTCAGCACCTGAAGGTAAGATAGTTCCATATAATAGATCCCGATAGGTGACGGATTCCCCAGCAGAAAAACCTGCCATCGAAGCATTATTTGTAAACATTTCACTTTGCGTTTCTGTGTCTATAGGGGCAGGAGCAGATAAATCATTAATATTCTCAAGTGCTAGAATCACTGTCATGATTTTTGTGAGCGAGGCAGGGTATGCCTTAGACTGAGCATTCTTTTCATGAATCACATCTCCTGTCTCTCTATCGATCACATACATATATTGACTTGCGTATTCTTGGTTACTAAAATAAGGAAAATCTTTTTTGAAATCTAAGTTTGTTTTAGCTCCCACATTAAATGCGATGACCACTACAACCGTAATGACCAGCACTATTTTTATCATCGTTAAAAACTTTCTCATACTACCGACGCTTCCTTTCATTAACCTCTTCACTTCATTATTTGTATGGGGCCATACCAGACCTTGAATGCAATCCCACTTCTAATCCATCAACACATCTCCAATGAGTTCTGAATCGCTAGCTGCTATCAAACCTTGTACTTTCATCATACTAAAAGAAAGCATTTGGTTTATTTGTTTTCCTTCAAGAAACTCATAAGATTTTATGAATAAATTCTTACGAAATTCCTACGAAGCACTTGGTAATATGGTGATTTATTTAATAGCTTCGTTTACCCAGGTCTCCACTGTTTTCATACCACAAGCGATACTAGTTGTATGGTTTATCCTATAGGAGATATTCTAAGAAGTACATATAATAATTGCGTAACACAAAATCAAAACATGTAAAATGCTTGAAAAGATATTTTTCCACTGCTAATGTGAAAGAGTATGGGTTGATATCGAGGCCCCATGTCAAATCACACACTACTATGAGAAGTGTTTTGCATTGAACAATGAAGGGGTGAGAAAATGACAACAAACGTTTTAGTTGTAGAGGATGAAATGGAAATTGCAAATTTAATTGAAGTATACCTGACGAATGAAGGCTTAAACGTTCATCGGTATTCTAACGGAAAAGAGGCATTAAAAAGTATCCAAACGACTGCTTTTGATTTAGCTTTACTGGATATTATGCTGCCAGAAATAGATGGTTTTACGCTCTGCCAACGCATCAGAGAAAACTATCATTACCCTGTTATCATGCTTACTGCAAAAATAGAAGATATCGATAAAATTACCGGGCTAACACTTGGTGCGGACGATTACATGACGAAACCCTTTAACCCCTTGGAGCTGACCGCCCGGGTAAAAGCTCAATTAAGAAGGTACAAGCGATATAACCATACCGAAGAAAATGAAAATATAGAGTCAACTAATCCAGAGTTTTACGATTTCGCCGGATTGTATATCAATAAAGACAATCATAAATGTTTCCTGTATGGTAAAGAACTGTCCCTCACACCTCTTGAGTTTTCCATCCTATGGTACTTGTGTGAAAATAAAGGGAAGGTTGTTTCATCTGAAGAGCTATTCGAAGCCGTTTGGGGAGAAAAATACTTGGATAACAATAACACGGTAATGGCTCATATTGGCCGTTTACGAGAAAAAATGAACGAGAAAGCCAGAAATCCAAAATTTATTAAAACAGTGTGGGGAGTTGGCTACACCATTGAGTAATCAATATTCAAGCTATTCAGGAAATGACTTGAAAAGAGCCATCATTTATAAATTCCTTTTAATGGTGCTTTTGTTCACTGTCGTCTTAGTGCTCACTTTTTTATTTGCGGACTTTGTTCTATCCATGTTCACTTGGCAAGCGGACAATGCTTTATATCGTTTGCTTCTTTTTCCGAAAAATAATCCTATTTTGGTCCTTTCTTTTTGTTGGATGATCGGATTTATCATCATTGTTTTCATCAGTTGGAAAAAGATTATTTATTATTTTGATACCATTATAGCAGCAAGTAATCAATTGGCTTCCTCGAATGAGGACCTCATTACATTACCGCGGGAATTGAAGCAGGTGGAAGATCAAATGAACCAAATTAAACAAAGCGCCATTCGCAATGACAGATTAGCAAAGGAAGCGGAACAAAGAAAGAACGACCTAATCGTCTATCTTGCCCATGATCTAAAAACACCACTTACTTCCGTCATTGGTTATTTAACCTTGCTTCATGATGAACAAGAGATATCAAACAAGTTACGCCAAAAATATACGTCCATTTCATTAGATAAAGCTATTCGTTTAGAAGATTTAATTAATGAATTTTTCGAAATTACTCGTTTTAACTTAAGCAAACAAAGCCTTGAGTTAAGTCAAGTGGATATCATTCGAATGTTGGAGCAAATAACCTTTGAATTCCAACCGCTGCTTTCTGAAAAAAACCTATCCTTTCAGCTCATCTCACCTGATAAGCTTGATATCAAATGTGATGTGGGCAAAATGGAGCGCGTGTTTGATAATATTATCCGAAATGCCGTTAGCTATAGCTTCCCTGACAGTGCGATCACCATCGAAATCAAGGAGGAAGGCGAGGGCGTTCGCATTCGCTTTGAAAATGAAGGATATACCATCCCAGAAGAAAAAGTAAACCGAATTTTCGAGCAATTTTACCGCTTAGATTCCTCACGTGGCACCAATACAGGTGGAGCTGGCCTGGGACTTGCTATTGCAAAAGAAATTGTGGAACTCCATCAGGGAACTATTTCTGTGTCAAGCTCAGATGATCAAGTGGTATTTGACATCTATCTTCCAACTCTTTCATAAGAATGTTGCAAGAAATGCGGAAAGAAAAACACTTTTTAGCTTGGTACGATGGATCTAACAAGTTAGGGAGTGTTTTTTTACGATGTACCTATGCAACTCCTTCTATAAATCCCCCCGTTTTTATGTTACATTATAGATATAAAACTAAAAATCGGGTGAAAATTTATGAAACTAATAGATAACAAATTTTATGGATATTTAGAAATTTTCGCTAACTATTTTCTTCTTAATATACTTTGGGTATTGGCATGCTTACCCATTATAACCTTTTTCCCTGCCACCTCTGCGATGTATAGCGTTATTAGATGCTGGAAATTAAAAGATGATACTGGCGTTTTTGTCTTATTTATCAAGTATTTCAAGGAGAATTTTAAACAAAGTTTTTCGATTGGGATAATTTGGTTTGTTATTACCATCATTCTTTATGTCGACTTTCTATTCATGAGACAATCAGAATTCAGCTCGTTTCTATTCATTCCCTTACTTATTATTGGTTTATTATTTGCTTTTACATCGATCTATGTATTTCCGATCATCTCACACTACAATATTTCAACCAAAACGATTATTAAAAGTTCCTTTTTTATCTCCATGACTTACTTCCCTATGACCATATTAAATCTTATTCTTTTAGCTCTAATAGCTGCTGCATTATATTATTATCCGATAACGTCATTAATTCTTTTCAGCTTTGCAGCCTTTGTTAATTTTTCTATTTGTCATATCGTTTTTACAAAGAACAGCAAGTTGCATGAGCAAAGTGCCCTGCAACAAACCACAGAATAAGTGACATCCTACAAAAAAAGCTGTCTGCTCAACATTCCCATGAACAGACAGCGTGCTAATTTTAATAAGCAGTATACACTTGTTTTCCCAATTTATATGTTTGTACGATGTTGACTGCACTATTCTCCCGCTTGAAAGTAACTAGATCGGCAGGCGCTCCTGCCTCAAGGCCGGCCTTCGTTGGAAATTTCATAAACGAAGCAGGACGCGTGGAAGCCATCTCCCAAGCTTCTTCTATCGAACATAACTCACTATTTACAAGATGCGCGATGCCGTCTTTTAACATTTTTACAGAACCAGCCAATAATTTCGGATTTTCTTTCATATGCAGTTTACCTTCGGGTGACAGCACAACCTTGCCACCAATATGGGTATCATACTCGCCTGGCTCTAAGCCACTGAGATATACAGCATCGCTGACTAACATGCTTGAAGATTTTTTGGCACGTATGGCGACGCTTAGAAAAGATTCCGGGAGATGGAATCCATCCCCAATCAAACAGACTGATAGATGATCATTAGCCAATTGCTCCCAAATATAGTTTGGATGACGCGGCAGCATAAGGTGTGCTCCATTTCCCAAATGCGTGGACATGGTCGCTCCTGCTTCTACTGCTTCTTGTATTTGCTTTGGCGTTGCCGCAGTATGACCAAGCGATACGGTAACATTATTTTCAACACATTTCGTGATGAAGGAAACAGACTCCAGCCATTCAGGCGAAATGGTGATGATTTTAATTCTGCCCTGTGCCGCTTCTTGCCATCGTTGGAAAAGCGACCAGTCAGGAGCCTTTACATAAGCCGTACTATGAGCACCCCTGGGACCATCTTCAGGAGAAATAAAGGGTCCTTCTACATGGATGCCGGCCACACATTCTGCGACGAAACGATCGTTTTCACAGGCTTTGGCAATCACCTGCACGGCATGTTCAATAGCTTCATCATGATTGGTGATGATGGTAGGAAAGAAGGAAGTAACCCCCTCTTTCCACAGTAAGTTCGTAACCTGCTTGATGGTTTCTTCGGTGATTGGCAATGTATTAAAATCATAGCCTTGATAACCATTAATCTGTAAATCAACGAGACCTGGTGCGATATAGGGCAAATTCACCTTCTGACTCGATAATGGCTGAATATCTCTAATCTTACTTCCTTCAATGGTTACGGAAATTTGCTCTCCTGTAGCATAATGAATTCCTTCTAGCGATTCATTCATCATAAGCATCCTTATCTACATAAAGAGTACAAGCAGGATGACGACGTAAGATGGAAGCCGGGTTTTTCTCTGAAATAGGCCCTTTTAATGTTTGTTGGACGGCATTCTTCTTCGTCGCTCCCGGAACAATGCAATATAAATGACAGCCAGACATCAACGCTGGAATCGTCAAGGTCAATGCATGAGTGGGGACATCCTCTAATTTGGGAAAACAACTGTCATTGACCTGTTGTTGTCGGGATACTTCATCCAGCTGCACCTTTTTTATGAATGCAGGATCATGAAAATCGGCTACGGGAGGATCGTTAAATGCAATGTGACCATTCTCGCCAATCCCTAAACAGACGATGTCAATGGGAGCTTCTCGTAATCGCTCACTATAAATGCGACATTCCTTGTTTATATCATTGACGCCATTGATCAAATGAACCGCTCCCGGCTTGACGCTGTCAAACAATCGATCACACAAAAACGCACTGAATGATTGTTCTTCCCTAGGCTGTAAACCAATATATTCATCCATATGAAATACAGTCACCCGCTGCCAATCTATTCCGGAAGCATTCCTTAATGTCTCCAAAAATTCATTTTGAGACGGGGCAGAAGCAAATATCATCCGAATCGTTTCCTTCCCTCTTAATAAAGATTTCATTTTTTCGATAACATCTGCCGCTGCTGCCAATCCCATGTCTTTCCGCTTTTCATATACTCTTACGGTTAAACTTTCCACCTTTTCTTCTTTACTTGGCTGTATTTTTAGTTTCAATTTTTAAGAATACTCCCTTCTTCAAGTTTTGTTAGTCATCATTAAGAAGATGTTTACTTTTCTGCAGTCTGTAGTAGCTGATGTAAGCCATCTAACGTTAATTGGGTGCCATCCATTTTTGTTCCGTTTTCTGGAACATAATGCGTCTCTATCGTGAATAAGCCTTGATAACCATCTCTTTCAAGAGCTTGTAACTGTTCGACATAAGAGACATTACCCTCACCAATGGGAACACACCTCGGCTCGTTATCAGTTTTCATGTAAGCGTCTTTTAAATGGATATGACCAATTAATCCTTTCACCGCTTCATATCCCTGGGGAAATGCAGGTTTGCCCCCATGTTCTTCATTTCCTGGATCCCAAAGAGCTTGGAGGTTAACCGAATTTACCTTTTGTACCATGCTGCTTACTTCAGAAGCATAACCGCCATTGCAGGCCCCTTCATTTTCCAATAATAATATTATGTTCTCTTTTTCAGCTAGATTAGCTGCTCGTTTTAAATGACCAACGATTTCTTCTTCATATTTGTCAGGATCTTGTTCTCTCCAGAATGAGAAGATGCGAATTTTATCTGTTTTTAACTGTTTAGCTATTTCAAAGGCGCGATTTAGTTTCTGAAAATGGGCTTCCACACTTTCTTCATCTTGCCCAAATGTATCCCCTGTAGCAACTGTTCTAGAAGGATCAAGCGCACACTTGAATACGGGGGATGATATACAGGAAACAAATAATCCTCGCTGTTCTACTTCTTGAAGTAGCCGTTTGACTTCATCATCCGAAAAATCAATGATATTTTTACCATTTACCCGTCGTGCTTCTACATGTTTGAGTCCTTTTTCTTGCGACCAATTTAAGGCCTTTGTGATATCAGATGATACTTCATCTGTAATGACACCCAATCTATCCAAAATCAATGATTTCCCCTCCTGTTTCTATCACTGCGTTAGTCATCTTGATAAGTCTCGCTTTACAATTCTACTGTTTTACCTGTTGCACGGCTTTCATTTGCTGCTTCTAGAAATCTAGTAATTTCCAGCGTTTCTTCGCTATCAATTGCTGATTTCCCGGTTAATACAAATGGTATGATTTTCTCTAAAAGAGAGGCATAGTAGGGCTTACCACCTGATGAGGCGTTGACAAATGCTGTTCCTTCCTCACTATGGATCGCCGCGCCAAAAGTATTATTTCCCTTTCGATTCCCACGTAAGCTACCAATACGACCATCTCCCCATTCTCCCAGTATCACATCATGATCTTCATTTTTGGTCACAGTAACTCTTTCACACCCTGTACCAAATGTACGATAAAGCATTTCAGCCGTATGAATGCCATACCAGAACAAACCATGATTAGGTTCAATAGCCAGTGGCCCATAACAGTCCATGCCTATGATGGTTTTTCCTTCTAACTTTTCGAGCGCAGCAGATAAATCCTCTGCAAATCGGACAGCAGAGCAACTCATAATAGGTGTCTGATGCTGATCGGCTAACTGAATAATTTCCTTAGCTTCCTTGAAAGAGGTCGTAAACGGCTTATCAATAAATACAGGTTTTTGATAAGAAACAATTTGTCGGAATTGCTGCAGATGTACCCGACCATCTACTGATTCCAAGAAGATCGCATCACACTTTTCCGCGACTTGCTCCGGAGAACTTACGATTTCAACATGGTAATCGTCTCGAAGTTCGTTCGTAAATTTTTCTACACGCGAGGAGCTCAATTCCATATCTGGTGAGCCTCCAGGAAAGGCAACGACGACCTTTCCTCCCGGCACATGATATTCATTCGCTGTATCATTTAGTAATTTGGTAAAAGCAACCACATGGGATGTATCTAAACCGACCATGCCAATTCTAATAAAATCCATGTATTTATTCCTCCTGTAATTAAAGCTGAAATTGATTGACAGTACTTAGCTGAACCTCTTTACCTGTTCGAGCCGATTCATAGATCGCCAAAAGCAAGTCCACGGCTTTGCGTGCTTCTTCGCCAGATACTAATGGTTCACGGTCTTCTTTGATTGCCTGAATCATGTCATCGACAAAAATATAGTGCCCCTTATTCGAGATAGCTTTCGGGTCATTGCTTCCCCCTTCTGTATTACTCGCTTGAGGCATTTCTTCCTCTTTTCCACTAAATTTCCATTGTTTAAAACCGGAATCTGCAAAAATAATCGAACCATTTTCACCATGAAGTTCAAATCTGGTTTCTTGACCTGGATACACCGAAGTGGTTCCCTGGATAACACCAAATGCGCCATTTTTATATTTGACGGCAATCACAGCGGTATCCTCTACTTCGATATTTCGAACTAAAGGAGCAGTATAGGCAAAAACTGATTCCACCTCGCCCATCATCCATTGAATCAGATCGACGCCATGGATGCCTTGATTCATTAACGCTCCACCGCCGTCTATTTCCCAAGTGCCTCTCCAGCCAGCACTCTCATAATATTCTGGACTACGGTAGTATTTTAAATACGCATCCCCAAGCACCATTTTCCCAAGCTTCCCTTCTTGGATAGCTTTTTTCGTTTTAATAGCTGCATCTAATGTCCTCCGCTGATAAACAGCACCTAATTTAACACGATGAGACCGGCATGCCTCAATCATTTTCGACATGTTTTTGCTCGTAATGTCTAACGGTTTCTCACACAATACATGAATGCCATGCTGAGCAGCCGCTATGGTTGCATCTGCATGATAGCCGCTCGGTACACAAATGGATACGATATCAATCGCTTCTTGTTTAAACATCTTATCATAATCGGTATATATTTTTTTTACATCAAAGTCATTAGCTAATTTTTCCGCCTTTTCCTGTTCAATATCACAGATAGCCACTAGATCTGCCTCTGGATGTGCGGTTATCGCTTTTGCATGAGAGGCTGAAATCACTCCAGCCCCTACAATTGCTATCTTTTTTTTATTAAACATATGGTCCACCTCTTCTTATAAATAATTACGTTCTAGTTCAACTCTACTTCCTGCATGCGTTGATATGCCTCTGCGTGGATGTCAACTAGATCTTGAACACCTAAGTTTTCCATCTCTTGTACATAATCATCCCACTCCGCTAAATCACGGTCCCCAATAATAAATTTTGCGATTTCTTCATCTCTATGCTTCATAATGGATTCTCCTTGAATAGCGATGGTTTCCTGCTCTTCCGAAGTAAAAGCTGGTTTAGGAACGATTGGTGCATCATATTGCGGGCTTTCTTCGTATGCTTGCTTCACTTCATCACTAAACAACTCCATATGTGCGTCGTAATCGAACCAGGAGTAAGTTGCATACGTAGATAATCCTGTGTCATTACGGAGATCTGCAACACTTCCATAGTCTTCTATCCAGTTTTTCTCTCCATTCTCTTCCGTATAGGTTTCCCCTTCGGCACCCCAGCTTAATGCATCTCGACCTTCTTCAGAAAAAGTCCAGTCAAGGTATTGAATAATAGTGTTAATATGTTCAGAAGTGACGGCCACCGAGTAACCAGAGTCGTTTTCATGTGCAGAGAACGCTATTTGGTCCTCTCCAGGAAAACCAGCAGGCGGCGGCATATTGATTAATGTGTAATCTGGATTGGTTTCCCGATTAGCCAGGTTAAACTCATCTATCCTCCCGATATAGTCGTGAGTAATAAAGGATGTATCCGTGGACATTAATTCCTGCCACTGAGCGGTATCGGTTGATAAAAAGTCAGAAGGGATTAATCCTTCACTATAAAACTTATTAAAATATTCCACTAATGCGCGGAAATTATCTTCGATAGGACCATAACGCCATTCGTCTTGCACTTCATCGTAATAATAGCTGTAGCTGGTGCCAAAATTAGGAGCAAAGCTTTCTAATTTATCTGCACCATTACGAAAGCCTAGCGGATAGCTATCAGGATAAATCGACTTTAGCTCTTGTAAAACCGTATATAATTCATCCCAATTCTGCGGTACTTCTAAACCATTCTCTTCAAAAATGTCTTGCCGGTACATATACAGCATACGGTTCGTTTCTCCCATGCCTTCATTTGGTGTCATGAACATTTTCCCATCATGAGAAAGAACAGCCCTTGCCTCTTCAGGAAATTCTTCCATCCATGCTTGTAAATGAGGCATATCATCAATATATTCAAGCAGATCGACTAGAGCCCCATCTTCTCCATAACTGTTGGCTGTTGATGAAGTTGTACGTATTAAATCCGGTAGATCTCCAGAGGCAACAACAAGATTTAATGACTCATCATAAGGATCTGCGGCAATCGTTAAATCGATATCCATATTGCCCCCTTCCTCCATTAAGTCAAATACCATCCAGTCTGCATCCGTTGGCCAACTCGGATGTTCGTTTGTATAGAATTCAATCGTTTGCCTTTCCTCACTGGAATTGCCATCCGAGGAAGACGATTCTGACGATTCATTAGAACATGCCGCCACAATAATTAAAACGAACACAATCATCGTAAAACGAGACATCATCTTTTTCATTAGTTATTCCCCTTCCAATAATTAGAAAATCATTTCCTTTCAACCATGAAACAAGTAGATTTTCATTCCAACTCTGCTTCTTGCATTCTGAGGTATGCTGCTTCATGTATATCTAGCATTTCTTGCAAACCAAGCTCTTGTATCTCTTCCACATAAGCGTCCCATTCACTTAAATCTCGATCACCAACAATAAATTTAGAGATTTGTTCATCTCGGTGCTTCGATATCGCTTCTCCTTGAATGGCCAGTGCTTCTTGTTCATCCTCTGAAAAGGCTAAAACTGGAACAATCGGTGCATCGTATTGAGGATCTTCTTCATAGGCCGTTTTTACCTCTTCACTGAATAGACTCATATGGGAATCGTAATCAAACCAAGAATAGGTAGCATATAACGATAGACCTGTTTCTGAACGAAGCTCCGACGGACTAGAATAATCTTCTATCCAAGCCTTCTCCCCATTTTCTTCCGTGTAGGTTTCCCCTTCAATCCCCCAGCTCAATGCATCCCTTCCTTCTTCCGAAAAGGTCCAGTCAATGAACTGAACAGTCGTATCTATATGATCTGAATCTACTGCGATAGAATATCCCCTCTGTTGCGTGTGTGATGAGTAGTCTCGTTGTTCGCCTCCAGGTAAACCAGCTGGTGGCGGCATATTAACTATTGTAAAATCTGGATTTTCTTCGCGATTCGCGACATTAAACGTATCGATCCTGGAAATATAATCTTGTGTAATAAATGATGTGTCGGTAGACATTAATTCCTGCCATTGAGCCGTGTCAGTTGATAAGAAATCAGAAGGTATTAAATCTTCCTGATAAAACGTATGAAGATACTCCACCAGTTCGCGGTAGTTGTCTTCGATAGGTCCGTAGCGCCATTCTTCATTTTGCTCGTCATAATAGTACTCCCAATCGGTTCCGAAGTTTGCAGCGAAATTTCGAATCTTATCTATCCCATTACGGAACCCAAGTGGATAGCTTTCTGGATAGATTTCTTTTAGCTCTTGTAACACGCTATGAAGCTCCTCCCAATTACCAGGCACCTCTAAACCATGTTCTTCAAAAATATCCTGCCGGTACAACCAAAGCATTCGATTCGTTTCGCCAATACCATGATTAGGCGAAACATACATTTTTCCATCATGAGAAAGCGCGGCTCTAGCTGCCTCTGGAAATTGATCCATCCATTCCTGCAAATGGGGCATTTCATCGATATGATCCAATAGATTGACTAAAGCTCCCTGTGCACCATATCTATTACCTATTGTATAATTAGGCATCCCAATTAAATCAGGTAACTCTCCAGAAGCAATGACAAGATTCAATGATTCATCGTAAGGATCTGCAGCAATCGTAATATCCATCTCCATTTTGCCGCCTTCTTCCATCAACTCCCATACCAGCCATTCTTCATTTGTCGGCCAACTCGGGTGTTCATTGGTATAAAATTCGATCGTTGGCCAATCTTCCTCTGAATCGGTAGTAGAAGAATCTGAAGAACAAGCTGCCATGAACCCTAATACAAAACCCATTATAATCATGAAAGAAATTGCTTTTTTCATCAGTTAAGCTCCTTTAACTTTTGAACTAACTTTCTGCATACTCAACGCCTGCCCTTTCCTATCGTCAAATCTTCAACCTCTCTTAAAACGCTTTCTTTATTCTTTTAAGGACCCGATCATCACTCCTTTGACAAAATATTTTTGAAGGAATGGATAAAGTAACAGGATGGGGAGTGTAGAGACTAGAATAGTTGCATATTGAATCGATTCCTGAACTACTACAGCATCCCCACCGGATACCTCAGCCATTTGTTCAACAAGGACTAGATTTCTCAGAATAACCTGTAAAGGATACAGTGCGTCATCCCTTAGATACAACAAGGGAAGCATAAAGTTGTTCCAGATCCCTACAGCATAGAATAATCCAATCGTTGCCATTACCGGTTTCGATAATGGTAAAACAATACGAAGGAATATACCCAGATCATTTAAACCATCGATTTTAGCAGATTCCTCTAATTCTTCTGGTATCGTCGCGGAAAAAAAGGTCCTCATAATAATTAAGTTCCAAGTAATTACCGCCTGAGGCAGTACCATAGCCCAAACGGTATCCAATAATCCCAAATATCTAACAACTAAGAATGTTGGGATCATTCCTCCGCCAAATAAGATCGTGAACACAATCATCAGCATAAAACCTTTACGAAAAATCAACGTTTTCTTAGATAGTGCATAGGCTCCCATCGCTGTCACAATAAGCGAAATGGCAGTTCCTAAGCTGACATATATAATCGTATTAAGGTATCCTGAGCCAATTCGAGGATCCCCCAATACATGTTCATAATTCTTTAACGTCCATTCCTTTGGTATTAAATTGACATCTCCTCTCATCACATGCACATCACCGCTTAACGAGACAGCAATCATATGCAGAAACGGATAAATCGTCACAAATGCAACACCTAGCAAAAGAATAGAGTTTATCACTATAAACGGAGTAATTTTTGCTTTTCCCAAAACCAACGCCCCCTTACCATAGACTTTCTTGTCCAAATCGTTTAGAAAGATAATTCACACCGAATAAGAAGATAAAGCTGATCACACCTAAGAATAGCCCAATAGCTGTTGCATAACTGTAATTCCCTTGAACAAGTCCAACTCGATACACATAGGTAGAGATGATATCGGCCGTTTCATACGTTACTGGATTGTATAACAAGAACACCTTTTCAAAGCCAATTTCTAACACCTTGCCAATATTTAAAATCCCTACTATAAAGATGGCTGGTCTTATTCCTGGTAACGTGATATGCCATAATTTCCTAAAACGCCCGGCACCATCAATATCTGCTGCTTCATACAATTGCGGGCTAATGGACGTTAAAGCGGCTAAATAGATAATGGCATCCCACCCCATGTGCTGCCATATCTCCGATGTTATAAATATCGAACGAAACATCTCTGGCATAATCATCCAATTAAGTGGCTCGACCCCTATATACGAAATCAACCGATTGATAATGCCAGAAGGAGAAAGAAAGACGACAACCATACTCGCTACCACAACATTTGATATAAAATGTGGTAAATAACTGAGCGTTTGAACAAATCGCTTGAAAAACATATTTTTCACTTCATTTAATAAAAGCGCAAATATGATAGGAATGGGAAATCCAAAAAGGAAGCTATATAAACCTAGTAAAAATGTGTTTCGCAATAAATTATAGAAATCTGGATTGTTGAAAAACGTTTGAAAATATTTTAACCCCACCCAATCGCTTTCTAACACACCTGTAAATAAATTGTAATCCTTAAAGGCAATAACAACCCCAAACATTGGTACGTAATGGAATATCAAGTAATAAATTAATACAGGCGCAAATAATATTAAGAGATATTTGCTTTCGTTCAATCTTTTACGGAACGTTTTACTCTTTTTGTTTGTTTTATTACCGGAAGACTTCTTTTTTGGTTTGGTTCCCATTTTCGTTCCCTCTTGTTCTAACGGCTCTAAATTCTCCATTCAATGGTACCTCCTTTTTTCATTAATTGGCAGCAGTAACCGATTACCATGACCATTCAACGATTTAATAATGAATCTTCTAAGTGGAGTACAGAGCTGCGATCGACTATTCTCGGTTGTAACATAATATCTACATTTTCCACTGTTTTTTCATCTAATTGATCTAGCAGCATATTACATGCTAATTTACCCATTTCGTAATCTGGCTGTTGAATGGTAGTTAACGGTGGTGTAATCATTTCTGAAAACTCAATGTTATCAAACCCCATAACAGAAATTTGCTCAGGGATCTTTATGCCTTGTTTGATCAATTCATTCATCACACCAAATGCTGTCATATCATTACAAACGAAAATTGCAGTTGGTAAATCCGTCCCTTTTAATAAATTTTGTGTTAACTCGATGCCATTTTTAAATTCATAATTTCTTTCAAATTCCTCATATTCTCTTGAAGCAATTTGGATCCATGATTTATCCACCCCAAGACCATACTGATTTAATGCATGGAGATAGCCCTCATAGACACTTTTCCGACTTGGACGGGTCAATGGAGCACTTATTAAAGCAATTTTTTGATGGCCGCTCTTTATTAAATGTTCTGTCGCCATAAATCCACCTTTTTGATAGTCAAAGTGAATTTGACTACTATCCAAACCATCTATTGTTTGATCAAAGGCTACAATATTTAAACCCTTATCTATTAAAGCTCCAAGCAGTTTCTTATCAGGAGAAATAGATGAAACAATTAATCCTTTTACTTGTTTTTCAAATAACGTTTTTAAATATTCCTCTTCCAATTGCGGACTGCGATGAGAGTTACATAGAAAAACATGATATCCCCTACTCCTGGCAACATCCTCAATCCCTAGCATAATAGAGGAGTAGAAAGGATTTGTTATCGATGGAATAATGACACCAATCGTCATGCTATTATTAGTCTTTAGTTGTCTGCCAATCACATTGGGAATATAATTTACTTCTTCCGCAACTTTTCTGATTTTGTCCCTTAACTCTGGTCTAACAGGATAACCATTGTTGCTTAAGACACGAGAAACGGTTGCGGTAGATGTATCTGCTTTTTTTGCTATATCATATATTGTCGGATGTTTTTTCACTATTTCCTCACCTTTTAGTAATCGATTTCTATTTCTTAATCAATTTGTCGATATCTATCCTCTCCCACTACAACTTCTTAATGATTCCTTTAAATTTGTGAATATACTTCTGATTCCATTCATCTCCTCCTGGAATATTACTGCTTTTCCAGATTGGCGGTTGTAGATTGTCACGGACTAACATCTGGGTAGCCTCCATACAAATCGCATTCATAATGAATGCGTTTACAAATGTGGAAATAGCCCCCACTTTTTGCTCTAGACCTTCAATTTGTATAACAGCATCTCCTTCCTTTACTTTGGAATCAATGGTGAGATCCGTTAGCTCAAATAGGTTGTATTTAGATGGGTGTCTTGCAGGATGATCAACAGGTGTATGTTCCGCGTGCTGAACAGAACAAATCCCAATAGTTCGCACTCCCCGCTCCTTTGCTTCAAGTGCAGCACCTATTGCTGCGGAGTTGATTCCATAAGCATTAATAATAATCAACAGGTCACCTTCGTCTAAATGGTTATCATTAATGACCATTCTTCCATATCCAGGCATTCGTTCCATCGCCGATGACCGTAACGCACCATTACTGAGCAATGTTCCCTCATCGAGAATCGCGTTAGCATGCATTAACCCTCCTGCTCGATAGAAAATTTCCTGTGAGGCAAGATTAGAATGTCCGCCTGGGCCAAACACATAAAATATCTTATCCTGCTTGATTTGTTCTGTGACCCACTGAGCTGAGTTCAAGATATTTTCCTTTTCCGTTCTTAGGATTTCTGATAAAAATTGGTTGATTTCTTCTTGGTATTTTACGGTTAATTCCATCGTCATCCTCCTTTTTATGAAATCTATAAGATGTTAAAACCTGCTAACTCTTGGACTCGCCATGCCCCACCTGGTTCGCCAAGTTTTTTATGAACCGCTTCCGACCAACGATAACTTTTCGGCCGATTCCCAAGAAAAATTAATTTGGTCGGCCAAATAAGTCCTGCCACCTGAGGTAAATCTGTGTGTCGTAGTGCATTAATCATTTCAATTAAGTGATCATTGCCATTTGGATTACTTGGTATATCTTGTGAAGCGGGAGGATCTTTTAAAATAACGGCATATATCCTTTGATCAAGCAATGCGGCATAAAGGGCTGGAACCGTCATATCCTTTTCGGCTGCAATAACAATCTTATCGGGATGCACTTCAGGCATGGACCTTAGAGCTTGGACCCCTCGTAATACATCCCAAACTCGTAAAGAGGCGACGGTTCTTCCTGTCAGAGCTAAAGATCTACGTACATGCCAATTGATTTCGGGGCCCCAGGCACTTTCACCAACTCCTCTTACCTCCAACATTGCCTGCAGCCACGAAGACGGTAAATCATGAATCATCGGTATGTGATGAAACTTAAACCCATCTCCCCCTCCAGGTGACTGTAAATAGATAGCAGTCGGTGAATGAGAAACCTGCATATCCTCTCCTTGCAAAAACCCCGTAATCCTCCAGCTATACTCAGAAATAATGGAAAACGTGTGGTGCCAACTATCTTCGTTCGTAAAATATTTTTGCTTAGTTTCCATAGCCAGCGGAATAGAATAGTTAGGAAATGCAGCAAAACTCTCTTGCTTTAGTTTCTGAATGACGTTTTCTTTAACCGCTGTAAGCTCTTGAGGCGTTGTAATCGATGGCTGTTGGCTTAATGCAATCAACCACTCTTGAACCGATGTTGATTCATCATTTGCTGGTTGCTTGCCTTGATAGACAAGCAACTCTTCCTCGCCCTCCCTTTTCCCATCAATATCACTAACTGGATGATGTCCCTCCCCTTTTAAATGTTGAAGGAACCATGAGAAAGCGGCCTTTCGAGAGGCGGAACTATAAGAATGGTGTGCATGAAAGTCAAATAACTGAATTTTCTCCTTGCAACCCAAATCACAATATAGCGCTTTCAATTTTTCATAAACGAACTGAACCGAGTCTATGGTATAATTTCTGTCTCGATCCGGAGATATAATTAACATCGGACGCGGAGCCATCAAGGCATAAGATTCAATAAGTGACCAGCCATATGGATTATTTGGAAAAATACAATCACAATGTGTATCTATCGTTCTTTCTCTTACCTGTGAAGCAATCGTACCAGTACCACTCGATGCGGCTGCTGCCTTAATTCGATCATCACAACAAGCAGTCCACCAGCTAATAGCTCCCCCACCAGAATGTCCAGTGATGCCGATTTTATCCGGGTCTACTTCCTGTCGTTCTGTCATTAAATCGATACCCCTTACTGCATTCCAAACCTCGGTTGCCGCAGGTGTATAACCTTTGCTAATCCATTGAAATTGACCGTGTGCATAGGTCCCATGGTGCATTCCTTGCACCTCTCCGAACTGGATTGTATCAATAATCAACGTAACAAACCCAAGTTGAGCGAATTTCCTCGGATGATCTTGGTAATTTATTTTTTGTGAAAGACTGTGACCACAAAGGTATATAAGGGCTGGGGCAGGAACTTCTACATCATTGGGCACATATAAATGAGCCGTTACATACAAGCCAGGTAAACTTTCATAATATATTTTTTCAATTCGATGTGTATCACTTTGCAGTGTGCCAGTTATTGTTACATTTAATGGTGTCCTCGGTTTATTAAAAAACGTATCGATCCCAAGCATTTGCTTAAATTGTCTTTGTTTACTTTTTTTCCATAAGAAGTATTCGCTGTCTGAAGAAAAAGAAGGTAACGGACGCTCTGTGATTTCTCCTGCCACTTGATTCAAATAGCTCCTTATGTACACTAGTTATCTCCCCCTTTCGAATACCAATATATTTCCAAATTTCAGATTTCTATATTTGGTAACTATAAATTTACTCGAATCCTATATAAATGACAAGTCTTTAAAGTGTCCATTAATGGAGATAGCGATTTTATTTTTTTGGAAACCGAGAGCACTAGCCATACAATCACTTCATTTACTCGAAACTTATAACAAGTAACAACTCTATACAACAACCCCTTTTAACGCCCAATCAAAAACATTAAACTGAACTTATAGTCTATTTAAAGACTTGTCATCACCGGCACCTCCCATTATACTGTTCATATATTTTCCAGATACATCACAAAAATGAAGGAGGAGAGCATCATTAAATCAAACGTATCCATTGTTTTAATTGGAATCGGAGGATATGGCGACCTCTATGTCAGCCATCTGCTGGATTCCTCAGAAGCGTCTATTGTGGGAGTAGTGGATATAAACCCGCAAAAAAGCAAGAACTACCAAACGATCATCGAACGGCAGATTCCTGTTTTTTCATCCATAGAGACATTCTATGAAAATTGGAGTGCTGACCTTGCCATTATCTCTACACCGATTCATCTTCATGCCGATCAGACGTGCTATGCGTTGACACATGGCAGCCATGTGCTTTGTGAAAAACCAATGTGTACAACGGTGGAAGATGCTGAAAGAATGATTGCTACCCGAAATGCGAGTAACAAATTTTTAGCGATTGGTTTTAATTGGTCATTTCAGCCATCGATTCAAGCATTAAAGCACGATATTCAAAATGGTCTTTACGGAAAACCCAAAAGACTGAAAACGATCGCGCTTTGGCCGCGAACAGGCAGTTATTTTGAGCGCGCACCATGGGCCGGTCGAAAATATGGTAATAATGGAGAGCTGATCATAGATAGTGTAGCCAGCAATGCCTGTGCACATTATCTTCATCACATGTTCTACCTCTTAGGTGCCACAACCGAAGAGAGTGCACATTTGCAGCAAGTCACTGCCGAACTTTATCGAGCGAATCCAATTGAAAACTTCGATACGTGTGCAGTCAAGACAATAATAGATGAGGGTGTGGAAGTACTGTATTATGCGACACACGCTGTTCCGGAGACATTTGGCCCCCATTTCACATTTGAATTTGAGCATGCCACCATAAGCTATACACAAGAAGAAGGCTCCAATAGCGTTGTTGCTCACTTTCATGATGGAAACAAAAAAACCTATAAAGATCCAAGAACCGAAGACCCCTTGCACAAATTATCGATATGTATCGAAGCCGCTAAATCAGGAAAGCAAGTTATTTATTGTGGTCCAGAGGCCGCCTACGCCCATACATTATGTATTAATAGCATGCACCATTCTATGCCTGAGATTATTCATTTCCCTGATACACTTATTCAACATGACCAGCAAAAAGATCTTACTTGGGTGGAGGGATTATCTGAAACACTCATGAAATGTTTTGAAGAATCGCGTATGCCAAGTGAATATCAACTAGATTGGGCAAAGGAAGGAAAAGTGATTACTTTATCAAACTAGTTTCAAATGGATGAGATAACACCATGACTTCATTGCACCGAAAACTTACAGGAGGAAACGATTATTAACAAGGACTGTTTTGCAATACATGCCATCAGACGTTAATAGTGACCTCCTTATTATCTTTTTTTGTTCCAAATGAAAAGAGAAATATCCTCCCCCTTTCACAGAAATCTCCATTACTAATATATAAGTAAATCTATTTTTAGACTTTTTATAGACTCCGATTTCAAGACATTGTTAGCAACTACAGCGAAACGATCGAAAAGATTACGGTTACTATGGCTGTCGTACTTTCCAGTTAGAGCGCATATGTTTTTAGCAACATTACCATAAGGAGGAGAAAATAACATGTGGAGAAAAACGTGGATCTTGTGTTTCGGATTGTTTGTACTACTTAACTTTTTGCCTGAACTAACCTCGCCTGGTGTCTCAAATCATCAGATAACTGCTGCCGAGACTGCTCCAGCTACCGAACCTGTTATTGATCATAACCATAACCGTTGGGCCGTCGTTCCAGAAGTAGAAACAGAGATCGCTATTGACGGTGATTTAACAGAGGATATCTGGGAGAAAGCAGTCGAGTTAGAGGGATTTGTCACCGTATTCGATAATGAAAAGGTCGAAAAAGACACAGAAGCCCTGCTTGGCTATGATTCCGACAACCTTTACGTTGGTTTGACCTACACAGATGAGGAGGCAAGTGAGTCATTAGCTAATGTCGAGATTTTGATTCGACCTTCTCCAGATCAAGAAACCTTTTTCACGATAACCATTCCGGTCCATGAACCTAATTTACCTATTACAAATGATTGGGGGCCAGGCGGTGAAGAGGCAGCTGATTATGATTACGAGGTCATTACGGAAGAGGGATCCATGACGGCAGAGGTTGCTATCCCCATCTCCTCTCTTAATGTGGACGAGCTGCACGTTGGAGATGAATGGCAACTCAATATCATCCATCAGCATGAGATCAATACGGAACCCATGAGTTCCTGGATTCCCATCCGGACATCCAGTTATAACCAAACAGATACAAGCACTTCCACTAGCTACACCATCGATGTTTCCGAAGAAGGACGGCTGGGCAGTATCTTTTTTAATCAATTGCCAGAACAATGGGCACCGAAATCCTATAACTCTATTTGGAATCCACAGGAGTTGAAACTAGAATATAAAGCCTTTACCGAGAAAGAATTGTCCTTTAAAGGGGCAGGGATCAACCCTATTCATGATGATATTGCGCTAACTTGGCGCTCTCCATCTGGCGAACAAGTGGAGCTAGACGATGTGAATATGGAAAAGGTAAAAGACCGCATGGTTGTATCCTTTGAGCACCCAGAACCACATGAAAATGGATTGTACCACTTATCTGTTAGTCTGGATCAGAAGCGCAATAAACCTGAAGCCATGTTCACCATGCTAGCTTTTGATCGAAACCAGATGATGGATGCAGGAGAAGCATTATACGATCACGTCCCATATGATGGGGAAAAGACCATGGTAGAATGGGAACCTGCGACAGAAGAAGTCCAGCAGCTCTTGGATATCATTCCCGAACGAGTTGGTTTTCGATTTACTGGATTACCGGATCAGCCACAACTGCATCCAGATAGAAATTTCAGCTGGGATATCGATCAACCAGATATCATCAGCTCCAATCACAGTGATAAGACGTATCCAAATGAAGAATATCCAGAAGATCAAGCCTTTACCGTAACCAATAAAAAAGGAGAAACCGTTGAATATCCCTATTATGAAGATGAAAATGGCAGGAAATATTTCTTAAGCGCCCACAAATGGTGGCTGCAACGAAACTATGCCCTAGGACAGATGTCGAAAATTGCTTCCGAAGATCCGCTGGGAGCCGCAAGACTATTGCAACGCTTTGCAGAAGTATATGAGGGTTATATACCAGTCAGTGATCATGTATGGCAAAACTTTCCGGTAGAAGTCTCATCTGGACCTCCCTATCCTTGGTGGGGTGGTGTATGGAACCGCTGGTCAGCCTCTGAACTGTGGGATCTACGCAATTTATTCAATGCTTACGCCACCGTCAAACAGACTAATGCATTGGAGTTATTAAGTGACGAAGCAGGAGAAGATGTTGATCAAAAGATTGTAGAAGCGATGTTTAAACCATCCGTAGAGTTTGCTCGGACGTTCCCGATTATTAATCATAATATGGATTATACCAAATGGGTCGGTCTGGGTGACATGTCAAAAGCCATTAATGATCCTTCCTATATTCACGAGGGAGTAGAATTATTAGAAGACTATACAACCAACGAATATTTATTTGATGGCTTTTATAAAGAAACGACCTTGTCTTACCATAACCAGTCCACCAATGGCATCAATCGAGCCATCGATGCCTTTCAGGGATGGAGCGACCCACAAGGATATACTTCACCTCGTTCAGGGACGCGATTTGACGATTTAGATATGCGAGAGGCATTCCCTGCCTTGGGTAAATCGCAGGAAATTCCACAGATGCTGATTTATCCAGACGGGAAATACCTTCCTACTCAAGATACATGGGCAAACGAGGTGTCCGGAAATCCTAATTTAACCGATGGCTCCTTTTTACTGCCAGCGTCTGGATATGCTCGACTCCAAAGGGGGACCCCAGATGAAGAGGAAGAAAGTACCGGCATTACTTATTTATTTCCTGGGTTGGACATTGTCGATCAGACGACAGAGGATCGATTATTTGCAGATAGCGGAACCGTACAGTTTGAAGCGGAAAGCGAAGGAAATCAGATTACCTTTGTCTTTGAAGTCCCCGAAACGGATACGTACCGTGTAGATCTGAAACCCTTTAAGGCGGCAAGTTATGGGTTATATGAAATCTTGATGAACAATAAAACTATCACAGAACTGGATTTCTTTAATACAGGATCCGGACCAGGTGATATGGAAACATTGGCAACACTAGAGCTAGAGAAAGGTACACATGAAATTACCTTTAAAACGATTGGCAAATCTGATGAAGCAACCAATTATAAAATGGGTGTCATAGAGCTAGTTCTTTTGAATGAAGAAGCCCAGCAAGAGGATGACGGCGAAGAAGGCAATCCTGCTCAACCATCCCAGCTATACATGAATTTTGATCCAAAGTATGGACATAATCATTTTGACCCACTTAATTTAAATCTTTATGCAAAAGGGCAAGAACTATTGCCGGATATTGGCTATAGTTATACCTTTTACCGCCGCTGGGCGACATCAACCATGGGACACAACACAGTAGTGGTAGACAGCAAAGACATGACCACTTCTGGCGAGGCTGAGCACGGAGGAAATATCGAGCTCTTCGCCCCTATCAGCGACCAGCTACAAGTGATGCGTGCCCATCAGGAAAAGGCGTATCCAGGAACGGATGAATACAGCAGAGAACCTTGGTTTATCGGATTCCCTGATGGAGAGGATGGCTATGTATTGGATTTGTTCCGTGTCTCCGGCGGAAATCGTCACGAATATACCTTACAAGGAGATGCCAACCGCGATGCTCACTTTGATACCGACATGGAACTAACCGAATATGGCGATTACCTCCTGCCTGAAGGAACAGAAGTCACTCTTCCCGAAACGGCATACGACACAGGTTATGCAGAAGGACATTATTATGGCTATATTTATCTTCAAAACGTCATGGAAGCCGCACTGGAAGATGAGCAATATCAATTAACATTAACAACCGAAGAGAATGAAGAAGAACAAGCAAAAATGAAAATTACCGGTCTCTTGGAATCTGGAGAAAATGAATTGTATTTAGCTGAATCACCGTCCCTCCGTTCCACTCGATTACATGGCACAAGTATGGATACCAATGATGAAGCAGTAAAATACCATATGCCTAAATTCGTTTTAAGAAGAGACGGAGAAAACCTAAGCAGTCAATTTATTACGTTAATGGAGCCTTACCAACATGACGAGGAACCACGAATTGACCATATAGAGAAATTAGAAATAAAGGATGCTCATCCGGGTGATATTGCCGTTGCGGTTACTCACAGGGAGACAACCGATATTATTCTCAGTTCCCCTCACCACCCAGAAGAACCACTGGTTGTGGATGATACCACCATGACAGGAAAGATGGGAATGATTCGTTTACAAAATGGGGAAGTTACCGACATGTACCTGATTGGCGGCAGTCTGTTAGAAAAAGGTACCGAACAATTGACTGGCAATGAAACAATCAAGGGGACGCTGACCAATGTAATGCGTCAAGCCAATCAAGACAGCTATGACGCCTTTGTAACAGACACCAATATACCAGAGGATACACGAGGCAGTCATATAGTTATCACACACCCAGACGGTAAAACACATGGTTACGAAATCAAAGAGATTATGAAAGAAAACGATCAAACGATCATTCAAACCAATGGAATGGACCCAGGTTTCAGCATCCATAGTGATGGATCCTCAGAAATGGACTTCTATCCATTTAAGACATGGGACGGAGAACACACCTTTCAAATAGAAACATTCAGTACTAAATAACATGAAGCAGAGCTCTTTTCTTTCGGAAAGGGCTCTTTCACTTTTGACCACAAAATGTCCACTGCAGACATTGTAAAACGCCGCAATGGACTAGAAAGACTCTTTCTTTTTTATTTCTGTAATGAAAATAAGTGCCAAAACCCTAGTCGAGCCATTTCGATAGATTTGCTTGGATAAAGGCATCATCATTCAAATGGGGATAACTTCGGTACACACGATCGATTTCGTCTGCCTGGTGAGGACTTAACTGTTCCTTTTCAAGCAAACACCAATTGCCCTTAAGCAGCCCTTGTCTGGTTAACACTTCATTTATCCCCGCAATACAGCCTTTAAATTGATTGCTTGCATCAAAGAAGGCCGCATTCGCATCCGTAATCTCCTGCCCCAATGTTAAAAGCTCACTAGGAATATGGTCTTTACTTTGCGCATGTTTCATTTCCGCAAACATTTCCACCACACGCTTGGTCCACACCGACCAATGACCAAGTAACCCACCGACGATTTTCTTGGTGACTTGCCTATCCCCCACCCTTATTTGATACGTAGTTAACAAGTCATTCACGATGTTATCATCATTTCCCGTATATAAAGCAATCTCTTTATTTCGCGCAGAATTGCACACAGCTCGAACGACGTCAAAGGATTGATATCGATTAAATGGAGCAATTTTAATCGCATGCACATTGTCTATGTCAGCAAAGCGTTTCCAGAAATCATAGGAAAAGACCCTGCCTCCGACCGATGGCTGCAAATAAAATCCGAAGACCGGTATGATTTCTGCAACCTTTTCCGCTCGATAAAGAAGTTCATCTTCTGAAAGATCTTGCAAGCTTCCCATGCTCAATAAACCTAAATCATAGCCAATATGTTTACTAAACTCCGCTTCACGGACAGCCTGCTCAACCGGCCCACAAATACCCGCGATTTTAATGAAATTCTTGGAGGCTCGCTCCATCTCTTCCATTGCCATCACTAATACCTTTTCAAATAATTGAAAAGCTGGATCCCTAATTTCAAATTGTGTCGTATGAACCCCTACCGCCAAGCCTCCTGCCCCTGCATCGATATAATATCTGGTAAGTGCACGCTGACTTCTCTCATCCAGCCTTCTATCACTAGTCAAGGCAAGCGGATGGGCAGGAATAACCGTTCCTTCATGAATATGCTGTTTCACGGCATGATCAAGCATTTAAAATGCCCCTTCCCGTTCTTGAAAATGTGTAGGTTTATTATGTGTAACACCATCGTGGCTTAACCAGTCAGCAATCATCGTGATCATTTGTTGAATAGAAACTTTAGGATAGCCAAATAATTCATGGGCTTTGGAAGCATTATTCAATAACGCTTTTGAATCTTCGACATGGATGAATTGAGGTTCTTTATCAAACCGTTTGCCAAATTCATTGGCTAACCAGCGGATCGATAATGTCTCAGGTCCTGTAATATTTAAAATCTTTGGCGGGGAATCGGTATGTAACAAGGAACGAATAGCATACTCATTCGCATCCCCTTGCCAAATAACATTCACATTACCCATCGTTAAATCAATCTCTCTGCCTTCATACACTTGTTTCGCTATCTCCAGTAATACACCATAACGCAAATCAATCGCATAATTCAGTCGAAAAATGAGCAAAGGTGTCTGATGTTTATGTGAAAAATACGTGAGCACACGCTCTCTTCCCAAACAGGATTGAGCATATTCGCCAACTGGATTCACCGGGGTATCCTCTGAGCAATTACTACTCAGTACATTGGTAAACGGATAGACATTTCCTGTAGAAAATGCTACTATTCGTGAATGTTTAAATTTCTCTGCTACTCTTCCTGGAAGATAGGTATTCATAGCCCAAGTAAAATGTTCATTTCCCACGGTTCCAAACTTATTACCAGCCATATAAATCACATTTTTGACATTGGGAAGTGCGGCAAGCTCCATGTCATCTAATAAATCGGCCGCAATGGTTTCCACACCCAGTGCCTCTAGCTCTTCCCTTAAGTTTCCTGATGAAAATCGCGACACACCGATAACTCTTTTATTCAATCCGCCGTGATCTATAGCCCTTTTGGTCATTCTTGCTAAAGTCGGTCCCATTTTCCCACCAACTCCCAGAATTAAAATATCCCCATCCAAAGATCGTAAATCATCCATTAGTGCCTGTGATGGTATTGTCAGAAAATCATCCAATTCAGCAATCGTTTTCATTTGACCACTCCTTTTCCTATTTTCAAGTCTTATTATGATTTTCGAGATAAAATTCAGATGCCTGTATATTTTTATTGTATGGAGACCACTTTTAAAAGACAAGTCTTTAAACAGTCTTTAAGTATGCCATTTACGATGACTCGAAGCTGTGCATTCACCATCAATTATTCTGTAACCTAATCGTTTTGACAAATGGATGTTTACAACGTATGATAATGACAATAAAGAAAACAGACATGTCCATACTTGTGTCGATAAAGACCTAAGGAGGGTAATTCAATGAATTTGAAAGCGGTTACCATGGATCCAGAGATTACGATTGGAGTTATTACACCCGATGCCCTTGTCGAACAAATCAAGGAAACTTTGAAAGCTTTCCCAAACTTCAAGCCTATTTTTTATATTATTAATCCTGATACCGTTCTGGCTGAGGCAATGAATGATTTAGAACAAGACGCAGATGTATTGATGTTTATGGAATACCACCAATATCACTTAGCCAAACAATTGACGGACTTCTCCATTCCGGTACACCTTGTGCCACTGATGGGAACCGGGCTTTACCGATCATTATTTCTTATAAAAAACAGCCATGGATTGAAAAAATTGTCCGTCGATACGGTTGAAAAAAAATATGTGGAACAAATACTATTTGAATTAGAAGAGACAGATTATCAGCTAACGGTATTCCATGACCATTCCAAGAGTATGCTAATTACCGATATCATTGACTTTCACAGAACAAATCATCAAGAGAACGGCACCGTGGCTATTACTGGCATCCAAGAAGTTTCCATCCGGTTGACAGAACTGAATATACCAAACGAATGGGTCACTCCGACACAACAGGATATGATCGTCTCTTTAGAACGGGCACTTCTGGCTACAACCACGCGAAGGAACAAGGAATCACAAATCGTTTTCGGATTAATTGACATTGATAACTTTAAAAAAATAATTGAAAGATACCCTTCCGAGCATGATGTGCAATTATTGAAATTACAAATACAGCAAATGCTGCTGAATTACACCAAACAGCTCGACGGTCATTTAATTAATATTGGCAGTGAAGAGTACTCTTTTATTACCACTCGAGGTATTTTCGAACGGGAAACGAGGGGATATAAGTTTATTCCATTGCTGAACGAAACCAAAAGTGAAATCGGCATCACCCTAAGCATCGGAGTCGGTTTTGGCAGTACGGCCGCAGAAGCTGGCAGTCATGCTCGCTTTGCCATGCGCCAATCAAAGGAGCTTGGTGGAAATGTTTGTTACATTGTACGTGAGGATCGCAGTGTGCTTGGCCCTGTTGACATTACCACCGATACGCACTACGAACGCTATGATCTATCCATAACAGACGCAGAGCTGCTCGAAAAAGCAGAAAAATCCGGTATGTCCGCAACCTATATGACCAAGTTGATGGCACGCGTTGCCAAATACAATAAATATGATTACACCGCCCAGGAATTAGCTTCCACACTGGATATAACTATTCGGAGCGCCCATCGTATCCTACTTAAATGGATGGACGGCGAACTGGTTGACATTGTAGGAGAAGAAAAGGTAACGCATAAGGGACGGCCTCGTCGTATATATAGGTTAAGTTTTATTATTGATGCGGAGAAAGAGTAAAGACCTTAAAGAAAAAACCTTATATTTCTTCCACATATAGTAGCAGCTAATTTTATTAAAAATAGTATGGATGAGCTTCTTCAATTCTAGTTAAAACGCTTATTGGCAATCTTAATGATGAGAAAGAAGCTATCGTCTATTTACGATAATGGAAGCTCCATGAAATTTAAATCAGATCTTCTAGCTTACCACTGCATTCGATGATCAGATCTTTGTATTTTTTGATGATAACCTTTAAGATAGGATTAATATCTTTTGTTTGTGAGGCGAATGATGGAGTATGAAATTTCATGTTCGCGAATACACCTTAATAATACGCAAGATATCGATATTCAAACATTGCGTATTACACCCAATTGATTTACAATTCGTTTTATTGCTAAGCATAAATCAAAAAGGGATATTTGGGAGCAAGAGAAACATTCAATTTGAAACAACTACTGATTTTTCAACGCGGTGCTAACCCTATGCAAACATGTAATACCCAAGGGGTTAGCACCTTGTTACAATAGTGGTTTTATCGAAGGTTAGCAATTGGTTTTACTATTTTATTAATAGAAATATTTAGGTTAGCACTTTTGGTAGTCTATTGCCTTGGTTGGGAAGGCTTTCTGATGTGTGCTGTCGCATCCTTTATGGGTGCGTGGATTGAAATACTGGTATCACATGGTGTCGGTGTGCTTGCCTGCGTCGCATCCTTTATGGGTGCGTGGATTGAAATTTGTCTTGGTACCGGCGCACTGCCTTCACTAGTCAACGAAAAACTGGGTTAGCCTCACAAACATAACCCAGTCACTTCTATAATAAACTTATCTATTTTTCAAAGCTTAATAAATGGCATCTCCGTCATTCTTAAATTGGTACATCCATAAGGTAAAAGCTTAACTTGCTTCACTTCACTCATTGGCTTTCTACCTGCTGGGGTTCTAGTAACTACCCCATCTTTTTGGGGCCAATCAATTTCTACTACCTTTGCCGAAGCTTCAAGTGGTGGTTCAGCAGGATTAAAAGGCATATCCGCCACCTGATGGAATTGAAAGTCTATCTCCTTATCCACATAAGCATAATTCCATGGTGAAACAGGAGTCACTTCATAATCGCAATGTGGATAAACGCGTAATGTCTCGTTCTCACCATAGTCTATTTTGTTCCACTCTTCTTCAATGGCTATCGATAATAAGAGTGGCCCTCTTCTAACTGCGATCATCTCCTCTGGCCTATTTATAAATTCCGACTCATAGTATAAGATCACATCGATCGTTTCTCCATCTGTCCATACCTTAGATATATGATAGTATTCCCCACTCTTTGCCTGCTTTCCATTTATCGTTGCACTTGAACAAAAGGCCGGGACCCTAATATCTATATCAAAGGCACAAGGCCGCTCCACCTGAACGGTGAACTGCATAGTGTTACGAAAAGGATAGTCTGTTTCAAGGTCGATCTTTACCTTTTGATCATTGATAGTGGTTTCTACCTCTGCAGGTGCAAATGCAGTACAAGCGATCCCTTTTTTTGTTTTCATAAAAGTGGATAAGGCAAACTTAGGCCAGGCTTGGTTAAAATTAGCAGTGCAACACCCAAAATGAGGTTCTAACCCAAATATATGAGCCTCTCCATTATTCGTTCGAAATGGCTGTTTTCCTTCTTCAATTCTGCTACACTCCACCTGATTGACCATCTGATCATACTGATGAGACCACATATCTGGGCTAATTGCTGCAGGCAAAGCATTATAAGCGATATACTCTAGTTGGTCTGACCACTTTACATCACCAGTTACTTGAATAAGATTCTCTAGCGAATACATAAACTCTGCTACTGCACATAGTTCGGTTCCTTGGGTAGGACTGTTTCCCGACAGACACTCATCTCCTGTAAATATACCCGTGGCCGTGCCATGGAAAGTTAATAATTGCTCAAGCATTTTATCTGCAAATTGCTGATCAGTCTCTTGTTTACTTATTCTGCTAAACAAAGCTAATGATTTCACTGCCATTGCTTGATTTACTACATGACTCATTTGGCTCCAATGTCCAGAGGAATTGGGCTTTTCATAAGGCCAGTCTTCATATAAAGAGGCATAGTCAAACCCCTGTGCCTTTAATTTAACGGCTAGCTGAAGCAACCATTCTTCTTGTTTCCTTTCATAGAGCCAATATAGAGGGATTAGCATTTCGAACCACCTGGTAGAAGCCCAATCAAAGATAGTAAATTGATCAATATGCTTGTCGAAATTCACCATCGCTCGATGAACAACCTCTTCTACTCTTTCATCCTTACTACAATCATGGTAAACTACCAACACTTTTAATAGTAGAAATAAGGCCCACATATCATATTGGCCTCTCTTTTCTTTAGGACATGGGCAAATCCAGCCATCTTCTTCTTGTCCGTCTATAATAGCATCCATATACTTTTTGGCACGCGCTTTCATATCTTCATCATCTAATAAATAAGCTAGAGGGATAAAACCATCTAACCAATAAGGCACCCGCTCCCATCCCTCTTTATCTCCACCAATCCATTTACTGTCTTTAATATCTGGCCAAAACTTATCAAGATTACCACTGAGTCCTTCTGCTTGAATCTGAAGCTGGCGTAATAGCCAGCCCTTGGGTTTTATCTCGTTGGTCGTTAACGGTTGAAACGTTAGTTCTGCAATCGGTTTTGTCTTCATTTTGTTATCCCACCTTTTGTCCTTCAGCACTCTAGCAATAGAGTGCACAGAGATTTGCATGCCCTGTACACTCCAATCATTATTGATTCGCTTCCTGCAACAATTCCTCTAATATTGGAGACAATTCATCAGCTGCCTTATCTGCTTCTAATTCATCTAACCCCACTAAATCAAACTTCTTCATCGATTCATTCATTACTTCTTGCCAGTTATTCGTAAAAGGAACTTCCCTTGAATACTCTACGGATTGATACAATACTTCTTTTTCTTCTGCATTTAATGGATTAAACATATCACTTTCTCGTTCCTCAGCTACTGATTTTAATATTGGTATGCCACCTAGACCATGATCCACCAGGATATTTTCAGCTTCTTCGCTCATAAAGAATTCAATAGCTTGCCATGCCTCTTCTACATGGTCAGAACCTTTATAAACCACATATTTGTCGATAAAATTAGGTGTAACAGCTTCTCCATTTGTACTCCTTGGAATCGGCGCAACTCCCCATTCAAATGAATCAATCTCTGCAAAAGAAGGTACCGTCCATTGACCATCCACAATCATACCCAATCTCCCTGTTTTAAATAATTGATCGATTGGCATGGTTTCTGTTTCTGCCGGTGTAGGGGAAATACCTGATTGAATAAAGCTTTGTAAGAATGTTAAAGCTTCTTTTGATTCATTCGAATCTACAATGGGGTCTGTCATGTCCTCATTAATCAACCCTCCATTATTTGACCATAAATATGGAATAGAGCGTTCAGGAAAAAAGTCGACATAAGCACCATACTGTTTATTCCCCCCGGACCCTTCAGTCATCTGCTCTGCCGCTTCTCTAAACTCCTCCCATGTCCAAGCCTCTTCCCAATTTGCAGGCGGATAATCAATTCCTGCTTCATCAAATAGAGTTTTATTATAATACATAGCCAAAGTGTAGATACCAATCGGCGCACCATATATATTGCCATCTGTATACTTCGTAAAAATAGAATCAAAATAATCATCTTTATTTAACGATTCTACAAATGGTGATAAGTCTTCTAATTGTCCCTTAGAAGAATACATTGGCATATAGGCTACTCCAATTCTTCCAATATCAGGCGGATCTCCAGCAGCTATTTGAGCTGTCATTTTTTGATTATACTCATCCCAGCTCCCTGGTAATCGTTCTAATTTTACATGGATATCTGATTGCGATTCATTAAAGGCATCCACAATCCCTTGCCACCCTGGCATCTCCTCAGTACCTGCTACAATGGACATTCGTAACTCTACTTTATCGCCACCCCCATTATCTCCCTCTGAATTGGCATCGTTGGAGCACCCAGCTATTAGCAAAACAATAGACACTATCAACATATTCAAAAATGTAATCCTTTTCATTTTAACCCTCCTTCTATTCATTTTCAAATTTCTATTTATTCATGCGGACTTCTGAATACTTACAATAAACTACCCTTTTACTCCGCTTAATGTAATCCCCTCAATAAAGTATCTTTGTGCAAATAAATAAATAATTAATACAGGAATAAGGGATATAGCAGAGGCTGCCATCAATACTGTCCAATCTGTGGTGTAAAGCCCTTGGAAAGAAGCAATAATTAACGGAATAGTAAACTTCGACTCATCATCCAAATAAATAAGTGGTGCCAAGAAATTATTCCAATTTGCCATAAAAGTAAAAATACCTAAAGCAGCAAGGGCTGGTTTACAATTTGGCAGAACTATCTTCCAATAAATCTTCCATGTATTCAATCCATCAATTCTAGCCGCATCTTCTAGTTCTGTTGGAAATGTACTCATAAATTGCCGAAGCAGAAATACGCCAAAGGCATTGGTTAGAATCGGTGGTATAATAAGCGGGAGATGTGTATTCACCCAGCCAATTTCTTTGAATAACATAAACATAGGAATCAGGGTTATTTGTCCAGGTATCATCATCGTTGCTAACAACACCACAAATAGAAAGTTCTTCCCAACGAAATTCATTTTGGCAAATGCATAACCCGCCATGGAACAGCTTATTAAAGTGCCTGCTGTCACTAATCCCGTAATTTTCAAGCTATTCCAGTAAGCCAAGCCAAAGGGTAAAGCGGACCAAGCCCTGCTGTAATTATCAAACTCAAAAGGATTTGGAATGAGACGAGGCGGATATTCAAATACAGCACCTTGTCCCTTTAATGAGGTAGAAATCATCCATAGAAAAGGAACAAGCATAACTAGTGCACCTGCAATTAAAACAATATAGATAAAACTATTCATCATATATTGTCCCATACTTTTCCCATTTTCTTGTGTGTCAGACCTTTTGGAACGATTAAATGTCATACTAGGCATCATAATTCACCCACTTTGAAAATTTAAATTGTAACAGTGTGAAAACTAAGATGATAACAAATAGGATAAAGGCTATCGCAGAAGCTTCTCCCATTTGAAAAAATTGAAATGCCTTGTCATAGATGTGCAATACAAAGACATTGCTTGCGTCTGCTGGACCTCCTTTTGTCATCATATAAGGTTCGTTAAATATTTGAAACGAGTTAATCAGTAACATAACAAGGACAAAGAATATCGTTGGGGACAATAACGGAAAGGTTATTTTCCAGAATTTTTGCCAAGCATTTGCCCCATCGATGATAGCGGCTTCATAAAGTTGCTTGGATATGCCTTGCAAACCTGCTAGAAATAAGATCATATTATACCCTATCCCTTGCCATATCGTCATGAAAGCAATAGACGGTAGAGCCCATTTTAAACTAGATAACCAACCTGGTCCTTCAATCCCAATGAACCCTAAGCTTGAATTAATCAAACCAAAATCAGGATTATACATCCATGTCCAAACTAGTGCTACTGCGACAGATGAAGTGACAACAGGCATAAAATACGCCGTTCGTAAGATGACTTTTCCCTTGATGTTTTGATTAAGCATCAGAGCTATGATTAGAGAACCGATCATCGTTAAAGGGATATTAATCAACGCAAAAACCGAGGTATTCCTTACTACTTTCCAAAAGACAGAGTCCGATAACTGCTTTGTATAATTTTCTAAACCTAACCATGTAGGTGTTGAACCAATGTCCCAATCCGTAAAACTAATAGCGAATGCAAAGATAATAGGACCGATAATAAATAATGTAAGCCCTATCATTTGTGGCCCTATAAAAAGATATGCCCACATATTTTCGCGTGCCCTTCTGCTAAAATGAAACATGTGCTAACCTCCTTTTTGTTAAAATTGTGATCACAAGGTTAGTGTAATGTACTTTTGAGATATCGACAATGTAGCGATGATTAGGTTTTGTTTGTTCATATTAAAAACCTCCAAACACTTTAGAGGTTTTTAATCACTTATCGTAATTTCCAACTGATTGCGGTATTGTTTGGGGGTTAATCCACTATTTCGTTTAAACATTTGACTGAAGTATCTCCCATTTACATATCCAACTTGCTCAGCAATTTCATATATTTTTAATCGAGGATTTTCTAATAATTCTTTTGCCACTTGATATCGATAACTCACTAAATACTCACTGAAAGTTTCACCTGTTTCCTGTTTGAAAAGGACACTCAGGTAGCTTGGATTAATACTTAAATCGACCGCTACATTTTTTAGCGTAAGATCACAATCATATCTCTCTGCAATCATCTTTTTTGCTCTTTCAATGATATAATTTTTCTCTTTTATTTCTCGTTCATTCACTTTTACAAAGCATTGCATCACTTGTTGATAAAACCATTCCTGCACAGCGCTTGGATTTGGAAAAGATAATGAGTTTGACTCATATTTAATTAATAAACTGTTGGTAATCTTCACTAATAAACTATTAACATAATTATTTAATTCCTTAAACATCATATGCTCAAAATAGACAGTGAGCTGATCAAATGACTTCTTTACTTCTCCCTTTCGGCCTAACTTTATCGCACTCACCAGGGATAACTCTAATTCAAACGGGATAATGGAAGGGTCTTTGTCAAAATCAAGAATATCATGATAATGAATAATTAATTGATCAGGCTTCGAATAATGAACGGCCTTTTTACTTTGATGATAAGATAAAGAGGCCTCTGCCATTAACGAAAGCTGCCCACCAACTCCCGCTTTCCAAAAGAATTGATGATTTTGTGCACATTTAATCCTTAATGCATGGAGTTTTTCTTTTAAACTATCCCAATCCAAGAATTCCTCTTTTTCACCTACTACTAATAATAGTATCTCATCTTGCGCATCCGGAAGAACGATGATTTCTAACTCCTTCGAGAAAAGGTTTTTGGTCAACTCCTCTAAAATTTTCACACGTTGCCCCAATGATAGTGGTTTATTTTGAACGATCGTAATCACAACAATATCGGTCTCTGAACCCCACTCATCTTTATGTGAAATATCTATATTTCCGATATGTCCCCCATACAATAAATTTCGAAAGGCCTTTTCTGTAATCCATTTATTATAATGATTCAATGAATCATGTAAATCTTGTTTCTCTTGTTTTTCTTGCTTCTGTTCTATCAAAAGAGATTCTGCCTTCTTTAACACTTTTATAATGTCCTCAGCTTTCGTAGGTTTTAAAATGTAATCAAGGGCACCGTTTCTTAATGCTTGTTGGGCGTATTCAAACTCAGGATATCCTGTGAGTAATATAACCATACTTTCAGGATGCAATTCTTTACTCTTTTGTAAAAGGGTTAAGCCATCCATTTTCGGCATACGAATGTCTGAAATAATTAAGTCAGGCTGATACTGTTTGATAAGCATGAGACCCTCTTCACCGTTTGTCGCCTCCCCGACTAATTGCCAATTCCCATCCAAGTTTTCAATGACCTTCTTCAATCCTGTCCGAACCATATATTCATCATCAACTAGTAGCAATTTATGACTGTACAAATGATTTCACTCCTTTTCGTAGCTCCGTTTCTTACAAATTTTTGTTTTGAAAATAAAGAGGTAACCTAATAGTAACCTTGGTTCCTTCACCTAGCCGGCTTTCTATATTGATACCATAAGCGGAACCAAAGGTAAGTTTAATCCGTTCGTCTACATTATGCAGCCCAATACCACCATTGATTTGCTGTTCCTTTTGAAAAGACTCGATTTGTGTTTTCGCAATACCGATGCCATTATCCTCCACTATCAAGATTAGATTTCCTTGTTCCTCTCTGATGGATATAACTATCCTTCCTTTTCCATCCCTTTCTTCAAGCCCATGATGGACGGCATTTTCTACAATTGGTTGTAACATCAGTTTAAGCACCTTGGCATGTTCAAGTCTTTCCTCCATATGAAATTCAAAATCTATACTGTCTCCTGTCCTAGCAGATTGTAAATTAATATAGTTTTGCATGTTGTCAACTTCTTGTTTCAGTAAGACAAGTGAACTTTCATTACCAATGCTGTAGCGAAGCATACTAGATAGGGATACAATCAACCCCCCGATTTTCTCCTCCCCTTTTACATATAACATCCAATACAAAGTATCCAATGTATTATAAAGAAAATGAGGATTAATCTGAGCTTGCAGGGCTTTTAATTCTGCTTGTTTTTCTTTCATTTCTCGCTCATATACCTGTTTAATCAATTCATTAATCTTGTAAATCATTCGATTAAAACTATTGCTTATCGATTGAATCTCTCTATTTTGTTTTAAATTCACACGTACCGAAAAATCGCCTTTCTCTACTGTTTTCATGGTAGTTATCAATTCCATCAAAGGATCGGTTACACTCTTCGTTATTTTAGACGATAAAAAAATGGTCAGGATCACCCAGACGATAACGATGATTAGGAGGATTTTTTGAACTTCCCATAATCCTTCTGTAATTTCATCAGCTGGGACTAAACCCACTACACTCCAGCCCGTTTCCTCTGATTGATCGAATGCAATAAAATAATCCGTACTGCCAATTTTCTCAATCACACTATCCGTATTTTCCTGGTATCTATCTGATACGTTTTCGAATATTTTTTCATCTAATTTCGTTCCTATACTTCCTCTCAACTGACTAGTAAGGATTGTTCCCGTTTGGTCCAAAATGAATGTACTTCCAGTCTGACCCATCTCTAATTCTGCTATTAAATCAAAGATTAAATTTTCTGATATGGTAAATGATAAATAGCCAATTGGTTCAGTAGAGGGACCTAATACATTCTTGATAGCACGACGCCCTACAACCAAATTTTTCTGAAGTGAAGAAGGGTTTGAATTTGCATAGCTCCATATTACCTTACCCTTATACTGATCCAACTGGTCTATCTTATCAGGCGATAACTGTAACTCATTTGGCTTATTTTCAGTAGTAACCAAAAGACTGCCATCATTAAGATAGATGGAGGCAGATGTTATATTACTATTATCTATGATGAAACCCGTCAGCACTTTTCTTAAATCTTCTCTTGTACTATAATCGGCAGCTTGAATATTTTGTGGGTTTAAACTTTCTTGTATTTCATTGTTCGTTAATACCGGAATAGAATCTTCAGCAAATTGTTTTAGCTTGGAATCAATCTCCTGATTGGTCTGTTGTAATATTTGAGTTACATATTTTGAAGCATTTTGATTGATTATTTGGGAACTCTTCATATACATCACAACAGATATGAATATAACTGGTATGATAGCAATACAAATAAAACTAATAAGTAGAATAGATTTCAAACTGGTGTTATTATTTTTTTGTAAACGTTTCGATTTCATATGTCCTCCCCGTTGTGCAAAATCGTTTACTTAATAAAAGCATCCCCCCCTTCGATGAGATAGCGCTTTCAAAAATGTATAGCTATTTCCTTTTTACTTAACAGTAATCACCTTCTTCATAACATATCAGCTGTTTTACATTCGATAAAAAAAGACAGCCTTTTTAAGAACTGTTATGTTACTTTAGTTATAAGGGACAGGTGAATTATAATTATTATATATGACCTTCATAAGAAAGCAAGCTAGTTTTATATATTGTATAATAAAGGAAAAAATCGGGTGAGAAATTATAATAATAGGAGTGGGGAGGCGGGCGAATAACGAATGTATAAAAATGAATGAGAGAGAATTTATTTCTAAATTTACCTAAGCATGCAGGAAAGACTTTTTGTCCCTGCATGCTTTTTAATATTTTTAATATTTACTAGTTTACGCAACCCATCATACTATTGTTTAGTAATGCATCTCATAAATTTATTCTCAATCTTTATAAACCAACTCCATTTCCTTCACTTCCTCATTGTTTGATAGTAATCTAAATAACTCAGAAAACCTTTTCTTATTTATTCCATCAACATGAATATTTATCCTCCGTAACTCAGGTGTCTCGTTGGTAACAGAATATTTATGAATATGAATATCCTGGGAACTTATTTGTTCCATAAAATCTGGTATATTCTGTTCTTTCAAGCACAAAATTCGACACACCATATCCTTATTCTTTCGACGAATAGATTTACTAAATTTATTTAGGACTACCAGACTGATTAATCTGTAATTCAATTACTCTTCCACCACGTGGCAGATCACCATAGCAGTTAAAACCTGTAATTCTTCCAAAGCATAACTTTATTCCATGGTAACTCCCTTCGAAATCATTATCATGATCATGCCCGCAGAACACACCTTTCACTTGTTTGTTTAATAGTAAAGAGGTAAATAAGCCTGTATTTACTGCTGGCGAAGAGACTTCTTCATATTTATAACCGTATGCTTTACCATTTTTCCAGGCTTCATGATATTCAGGGAGTGGAATATGGAGGAATAATAGATCTTCTGTTGCTTGCTTTTTCTCCTGCTGATAAAGGCCTGATACATCATAAAACCAATTCACTTGTTTGGGATGAACAAATTCGTAAGTACCAATTTCAAGTGGATCATTGGCGCCACTATCTACTATATAAAGGACATGCGCTAGATCTCCGTTTTGCTCCCTTATTTCCACACAATAAGATTCTCGGTCTTCCACAATAAAACTATGTTTCTTTTCAACGGCATGTAATAGTTTACGTTCTAATATTCTTAAGTCAGATCTAGTAATTCCTTCTTCGGTATCATGGTTACCATATGTGACTGCAATCGGTTTCTCTATACTATTAAATACTTCAATTAGTTCATGAAAACTCTTTTCAGGATCGGTTACACCCTCAGACCAGATTAAATCTCCTGTCACCACAATTAAATCAGGATCGATTTCTTTAACTGTAGACTTGATCAGATCAAATGTTTTCTGGTCATCTGCATTTAAAGGGGTTTCCCCTATGTGTAAATCAGTTAATTGTAAAACTTTAAAGCTATCTTTATTTTTTAACATCACTATTAACCTCCATCTATTGTAGTTTATAACCATGCGTATATTTATCGTATGGAATAAATTGTGTACCTGCAATAGGTCTTGTAACAATTTTTGTCTTGATGGTAGGGGATAGGTTGTACAGTGATTCTTATACTTTTGACGTTAGATAGTTAACCACAAATAGGACAGGAAATTGACTGATAAGTAAAAACAGTTTTATGGAGGTAGGAGGCTAGAGAGTATGAAATAGCACCTATCACATTTACTTTTTATAAGCTTGTTAATTCGGGGGATTAAAATTTCATAAACATAGTGTATACTTATTCAAACACATTCATTTCCAAATTTATACACTTAGTTATTAATTTTACTTCCAAATATTATTCAAACTGCCGATGTACAGTTTATCAACAGTTTGAATAATTGAATGAGTATACCTATTTTTAGTACAGGGAAAAATAACAGATTATTATTCGTCAAATTAATTTTCTTCCTTTATTTTCTTTCGAGTATCCATTTGTACTTCTCTCAACAACAATAAAATGGTATAAGACGTAAGACTGAATACAAATAGAGTCATATAACTTGGAAATAGATAGGTAAGATTCACAGCCAAAACGATCGTAAAAATCAATACAATAGTTGTTTTCCAATAAGTGATTACACATGAAAAACAATATTTCATGAGATCCCATGTCTTTAAGTGAAACATAGCAAGCAAAGGAAAAAAGTATAACATGCTCAAAAGACAAATTATAAAAAGAAACCAAAAGAATGGCACAATATAGCTGCCCATAATGCTTTCTTGGAAGAATTCAATATCTTTATATAAAAAACAGATAATAAACAGTAAGCAAAACCAAGCTAAGAGACTTTGTTTAAAATTCTGAAAATAACTTTTCCAATATTGTGTAAAGCTAAATTCTTTTGTATCAATAAAGATTTTCATCGTACTAAATAAAGCAACAAGAGAGGGGCCAAGCGGGATACAACAGATAACAAACCAAAAGCCAGTTGGTTCACCTAGATTAAACCCTTGTAGGAGTACGTAATATATTAATAAACTGTTGGTCATCAAGAAACTAAAATTAGCATAAAACATACAGCTAACAAAAGAACAAATCGATATAATGGTGCTGTTCCAACGGTTTAATTCTGCAGTATTCACTCTAGTCATATTAATCTCCTTATCGTTTTCTTTAATTTCGTAATTTTTCTTTGTAGGCGTTAGGAGAAAGCCCAGTTATTTTTTTAAATATTTTCGAAAAATAAAATGGATCAAGCACTCCAACTGAGGCAGCAACTTCTTGGATCGATAGATTTGTCTCCTGCAGTAATACCAAAGCGTTTTGAATCCGAATTTTACTAACATATTCCGGAATACTCATGCCTGTTTCCTTCTTAAATTGTCTAGACAAGTAAGAACGACTATAACTCACGTGTGTGCATAGCATGTCTACATTTAAATTCATGTAGTAATTTTGTTCAATAAATAATAATGCCTTCTGAACCATATCCTGAATTTCCAGGGTTTTAACCTTATTTCCGTTAGATGAAACAATTTGTGAGATATGATGCAATAATTGCAGAAAATAACCCAGACAAAGAAATTGTGCATCATCGTCATTTGCTAGTTCATTAATTAACAGCAATAATTTATTCGTTATATCATGTGTTATAACATTATGAATATTGCAATGCTGCAAATCCAATCCTAGAATATCTAATAAATAAGCAAATTGATCCCCGTTGAATGAAACCCATATTATCTCCCATGGATCATCCTGATCGGCAAAATAATAATGTTTTTCTCTGGGAAATAGAACAAACATATCACCAGTGCTGATTAATTTATTGGTACACTTTCCTTGTGTTAAATAACCCTTTCCATTTACTACAAAAACCATTTTGTAGTTTTCTAATACCCTTGGACCTACCACATGATTATGATTGCATTTTCTGTGACCTGCCCATGTGATATAACTCGAATGTTCCTTCTGTTTTCGAGAAGGTGAATGAAAATATTGAACAATATACTCCTCCACACTATCACCTCGATGTGTCTTAACGTTTGCCAACAATACTGTTTATATTAAAATAATACGTTTACTGGTCATTTAAATCTATGGTACTGATACCCAAGTTTATAAAATACGATTATACACCTCATAAATATCTTTAGATGATAATTTTTTAGGATTTTGATCTAATAACCGTGTTACTTTTGCTGCATTTCTCACTAAAAAATCAATATCATAATCCCTCACGCCAAATGAAGTAAGTGTCTTAGGAATGCCCAAATCCTCCATTAACTCATATAAATATTCAATAACCTTCTCTGGGGCATTATTTTCCTCATACCTTTTCTCATGAAGCATATATGGAGCTACCTTTTTCAACTGCTCTCTAATAGCATCTTTATTCATTTCCATCACATGAGGTAGCAATATCGCGTTAGATACACCATGTGGGATCTTAAATTTTCCACCTAGTGGATAAGATAATGCATGTACAGCAACCGTAGAAGATGTAGCCAAGCACATTCCCGCATAAAAAGCGCCAAGTTGCATATTCAACCTTGCTTCCATATCATTTCCACGATGGTATGCTTGCTTAATATTCCCACAAATCAGCCTAATCGCTTCCATTGCCATTAATTCTGAAAATGGATTATTCTTTAAAGAAATATATGATTCTAAAGCATGACACAATGCATCGATTCCTGTCGAGGCAGTTAATTTTTTTGGTAACGAAACTGTTAATTTTGGATCCAATATTACATAGTTTGGTGTGAATTGCTGATGAATAATACCGATTTTTAAATCTTCTTCCGGAAATAATACAATGGCATTAGCAGTAGCTTCTGCTCCCGTTCCAGATGTGGTAGGTATCATAACTGTTTTTATCGTTGTATAATCATCAGCTTCAAGTAACTGTAAATCATATAACAAGGATGGATTTTTCAAGGTCAAACTCATAATTTTTGCCGTGTCCATTACGCTTCCGCCACCAATAGCAACGATAATGTCAGGTTCAAATGTTTTGATATCTACATGTATTTTTTTGATATCATCAATTGTTGGCTCTGGTGGCACTTGACGATAAACTTGAACAGCACAATCATTTTTTTCTATTAAACGTATAGCATTGTTGATAAAACCTGCTTCCCACATTCCTTGACCAGTCAATATACATACACGCTTTGCTTGTTCATATGTTAGTATTTTTGCTATGTCATTCATGCTATTTTCGCCAAAAAAAACTTTGTTTGGAAATAGCACGCTATAATTTAACATTTCGCTCATAGATTTATTCCTCTCTCCATTCTCTCTAAATTACTCCATCAATTGATTTAACGCTTGCATAATGACTCTATCTGTTTCATCACTTTCTATATTAAATGGGGATCTTGCCGGCCCAACTGATTCACCTAATAAGTTAAGTGCACGTTTAATAACGGAATTAGGGTTCCCCAAGGTAAATGTGTCTCTGATAGGCCTTATACTATCCTGTATTTCCTTTGCCTTCGATATATTACTATTTTGGTATTTCTCATAAATACTTACCATTTTCTCAGGAAATAAATTGCACACCCCTGAAATACCACCATTTCCACCTGCTAATAATGTCCATAAAATTAGCGAGTCATTACCACATAGAACGATGAATTCCTGATCTGTCTCTTCAATGTATCTTAGTGTATTGTCAAAATTACCGCTGCTGTCCTTTATTCCTACAATATTCTTATGTTTAGCTAGTAAAACCACTGTTTGATAATGAATATTAATGCCTGTTCGAGCAGGAATATTATAAAGAATAATTGGTATCTTACAATGCTGCGCAACATGTGAAAAATGAGCATGCAGCTGTGCTTGAGAAGCTTCAGCAAAATACGGTGCAATAATTGATACCGCGTCTGCTCCTGCCTCTTGAGCATAATTGGTTAATGTGATAGTTTCCTGAGTCGTAATACATCCTGTTCCAACTATAACAGGTATTCTTCCCCTTACTTCGTCTATTACAATTGATATGATTTGCAATTTTTCCTCATAAGTAAAGGCGTAGAATTCACCATTCGTTCCTAAACAAAAAATAGCTGAAACATTGCTGGCAATTTGACGATTAATCTGAATTCTTAATGCTTCTTCGTTAATCGATTCATCCGTATATAGTGGTGTTACAATAGCAGGAATAATGCCTTGAATTTTGATCATTTAACTCCCTGCTCCTCTCCAGTCACCCAATTTTCAGTAAATACAATATGCTTCATTGTTTCTCGATTACCGAACGAATATGCTGCATGAATCAAACCATTTTTGTCTTGCATAATACACGGGTATTCATATCGTCTGTTCTGTGATCGGTTTTTATTACCGCAATATCCTTCACCTATTTCAATATGTCTTCTATAAGGCCAGCTTCTACCATTGTCTTCAGAAATCGCTACTGTAACAGGGCATCTCTCAAAAGGCCACACCGTAATATCCTGTAAATCATTAAAACGTAAATGGTTATAGATCAAAGCTAAATTACCGCTTTGCAGTTTAATCGCTGAGATACTAGAATTATTATTAGGCAACTCCGTTCGAATTGGTTCCGTCCACGTATCTCCATTATCGAAAGATTGGGCAAAATAAATATTATCGGCTGCCCTACTTCTAAATAATCCGATGACATGTCCCTTTTCTACTTCCAAAACATTACAATGTACTCGCCCTCGACTATTTGGGATTTTTACTGCCTTCCATGACTTACCTTCATCGTCTGATATATTGACTATCGTGATATCACTTCCGTTGTGACTATCATCATCAAAACAAATCCAATTCTCAAATAACCACCTTCCATTAGCAAGCACTTGTATTTTTTGTCTGCAAAATGAACCTTCACGATCAAACATGACTTCTGCTGAACCCCAAGTGTATCCATTATCAGTAGATATTTTTCGATAAATTTTTGAGGTGTATTGTAGATTAAACCTTACCCCCTCAGCTGATTCTTTTGAAACTTGCGCAGTATACATTGCCCATATTTCTCCATTTGGATGTAAGAACAGTGAAGGATTTTGTTCACTGTATCCATTATTATCAGATATGATAACAGGGTCAGACCATTGGTTTTCTCCCTTATTTAACCTTGATAATACAATACTAATGTCTGCATTTCCCTCGTCTGATCCAGCAAACCAAGCACAAAGTAAATCACCATTCGATAGTTCCAATAAATCACATGCATGATTAGAATCAAAAGAACTGGGAAGTAAAGATTCCACTATATTCAATCGCTCGTTCTTATATAAATTCCCATCCATTTTTATATCTGGTAACGTAATTAAATTTTTGTTTTCCATGATACAACCTCCTATTATTGTTTTACTGAACCTATCAATATACCCTTTTTAAAATATTTCTGTACAAAAGGGTACACACATACAATTGGAATCATTGCTAGAAATACCGCAGCTGCTTTTAAATTTGATGGATTTAGCATAATTCCATTTTGAATAATGGTTTGAAATGCAGTATTTGAATCCCCTGAACTAATTACTAATTTTTTAAGCAGAACTTGAATAGTCTGTAAATCTGGGTTTTGCAAGTAGATTTGAGGTATTAAATATTGGTTCCAAATAAATACCGCATAAAATACTCCTACTGTTGCTAAAATTGGTTTGGAAATAGGGAGAAACACCTTCCACATTATTTGAAAATCATTGGCTCCATCAATATAAGCTGCTTCTTCTAACTCATATGGCAGACCTTCCAAGAATGCTTTGGTTATAATCAAATACTGCACACCAATTGCACTCGGTATAATTATGACTAATGGGTTATTCACAAAACCTAATTTCTCAAAGACAATGTACTGTGGAATAATCCCTGCCTCGAATACCCACGTAAAAATAAACAAACTCATAATGAAAAAACGACCTTTAAACTGTTTTCTTGATAATACATAAGCTGTCATATACGTAACAATAATGGCTAGTAGGGTTCCAAAAAATGTGTATATGACGGAGTTGGTAAGACCTTGCAATATATTTAACTTTGAGTCCGTTAAGACATATTTATAGGCTTCGATATTAAGATTCTTTGGAAAAAAAGTAACCTGTCCGTTTGCTATAAATTTACCATCACTAATAGACAGGAAAAGAATGTGTAAAAAAGGGAAAATACAGAGTAACGCTACCAACGACAACAAAATATGATTAAACAGATCAAAATAGTTTACTTTTTTCATGATTCACCTCTCAGTCAGAACAACCTTGAATCTGAGTATTTAGTAGAAAGTTTATTTGTTCCAACCACTAAAATAAATGCAATAACAGATTTTAATAGATTAACGGCTGTTCCATAACTATATTCTGGAAACCCTGTATTTTCAAAAACAATTCTATATACATAGGTTTGAATTACATCAGCTGTTTCATAAACACTTTGGTTATACATTAATAAAATTCTATCCAAATCAACTGTCAAGATTTCACCAACGCTGATTATTAACATGACAAATATTGTTGGTTTGATAGATGGCAGCGTTACATGAATAATTTTCTGTAATCGATTGGCACCATCTAAAGAAGCCGATTCATATAACCCAGGATCTATTGAAGACATAGCGGCTATATAAACAATGGCAGAGTATCCAAATGTTTGCCATACATGAAGTGTGACATAATTAGTTCGGAACCACCCTGGTTCTGCCATAAAAAAGATAGATTCCATACCAAAAGATGTTAAGATCATATTTACTAACCCATTAGATGGCGATAATAATGTGTAAGCAATACTCACCATTACAGCAGCTGAAATAAAATAAGGTAAAAAACTAAGTGATTGCACTGCATTTTTAATATATTTAATCCGCAATTCATTTAATAATAGAGAAAAAATAATTGGAATGGGAAACGAGATAATTAGTGTATAAAATGCTAGCAAAACGGTATTCTTAAATAAAGTCCAAATATAGGGATCTTCAAACATTTGTTGAAAATGCTTTAATCCTACAAAAGGACTCCCTAACACACCTTGAAAGGCACTAAAATCTTGAAATGCAATCATCATTCCCCCTAAGGGCGCAACTTTAAATAAAATCAGCATTACTAGCCCAGGCAGTAACATAAAGATTAACATTTTGTTCTTATTTAAGTAGCTCCATGTGCTTTTAACAAATGTAACAGATCCGGATCTCATCCTTCACACCACCATTCTATTGTTTTATTCTGATGGATAGAATGGACCCGGCTATTCACCGAGTCTTCTATCTTTTGAGAAAAATTGTGCTCCAATGCCATTCTATTTATAAAGTGCATCATAGGCTTCTTGTTGAATACCCACAATTTGTTGGTATCCTGCTTCTTCCATTTCAGCCAAAAAATCATCCCATTCACTTAAATCTCTCTCTCCAGTCACAAACTTGGTAACCCCTGCTATTACTGCTTCATTTACAGTAGCAGATAGATTGGCAATCTGTTGCGACTGTTCTGCCGTATAAGTAATATTGATACCAACTTCCAAATTCTCATCAGTAAACAAATCCAATGCAGCTTCACGTACCAAATCTGTATTCCATTGGTAAAAGGCGTTATTATCAATTGGCTTAACAAATGTTAATCGATCATTTAGAAAAGACCATCTTGGTTCACCTGCTGGAGTCGTTTCTTCTTCTGAAAAATCTACTATAAATTGTTTTTTTCCATCTACCTCTTCAAAACTTTCACCTTCTACTCCCCATGAAACCAATTCTTGTCCTTCTTCAGAAAAGAAATAGTCTAAAAATTTAATAATAGTTTCTGCTTTGTCTTCACTATCTTTATTGATAACCATAGATCTAAGGGCATTATATTGTGTTTCAGTAGGCTGAACAGATGGTTTGCCATTAACATCCTGTAAATACGACATAATTTGAATATCATAGTCCGGATCATTATCAGGACCTCCATTATCCATAAACCATGATGGACGTGTATAGTGATCATAACCGATACTTCCACTACCTGTTAGCATTTTTGATTCCCAGGATTCCTCTGTCGATGCACCAGCCACCCACTCTGGATCAATCAATCCTTCGTCATATAATGTGTGATACCATTCAACCATTTGTTTGTATCCTTCCGAATACAGATCTGTTCCTGTCTTGGCATTACCATAAATACCTGAAAATACTCCATCTTCAAAATTGGCAGTGGCGTTAAAAACACTTTGAAATCGAATAAATCCTTCTCTGCCAATCATAGGATAATAGTTTGGATTATCTTCCCCATAAAATTCCTTTAATTGTCGTAACGCATCGGTAAATTCTTCAATCGTTTGAGGTTCTTCCGTAATTCCTGCTTTCTCAAAATGATCCGCTCGATAAAAAAGGAAATCTGCAAACTTTGGCGCTTCTGCTACCACACCATAAATCGCACCTTCATCTGTAGTAATTAGATTCTCATAGTTGGGATGATCTGCAATATACTGTTTTATATTCGGAGCATGCTCTTCTATAAAGGGTTTTAAGTCCAAAAAAGCACCTTCCGTTCCATAGACAGTTGCCTGATTTACTGTAACGATTCCAGAGTCAGGGAAGCTACCACTAATGATTTGTTGATCTACCGAAGAATAGTACTCATCATCATTAGATCCACCTGCTACAAATTCAATGTCAGCATCTGTTGCTTCTATTGCGTGTTCATACCAATTATTCTCTTGTAGCCAGTCTATAAACTTATCATGCATTAGATAAGAAAAACCTTCGTTTTCACTAGACTCTTCAGCAGATGAATTATCCGAATCCGTTGAATCAGAATTACAACCTGTAATAATCAATATACTTGAAATCAGTATTAACATTGCCCAAAATTTCATATATTTTTTCATATTTTCCTCCCGTTAAAACTTTTTTTATTTACTCTATTCAACAGAAATCGCTTACATTGAACCCCTTTTCTTTCATTTAAACATTCTTAGTTTGTTATACTAACTTATTAAATCCAAAAATAATGAATGCTTACTCACCCCCTTTAGTTTTTATATGTTCTGCATACCTATATGCATGCATTAAACTATTTGTATCAGCTTTCCCTTGATACGCAATATCAAATGCTGTCCCATGGTCTACACTTGTTCGCAGCACTTGAAGACCCAGCGTCACATTGACGCCTGTATCAAAGGATAATAGCTTCATCGGTATATGGCCCTGATCATGGTACATACATACAACTGCGTCAAATTCACCTTTGACTGCTTTGTGAAAAACGGTATCTGGTGAGATAGGCCCTTCAACTGGCGTACCATTTCTATTACATTCTTCCACTGCTGGTCGAATTTCTTCTATCTCCTCTTTTCCAAATGCTCCTCCCTCACCTGCATGGGGATTAAGGCCCGCTACTGCTATTTTGGGTTTTTCCTTCATCTGCTTGATAGCCTCATAAGTTAACTTTATAACCTCACCAACCTTCTGCCTTGTTATATTTTTAATCGAATCTTTCATCGAAATATGGGTATTAACGTGAGTGACGATTAATTTATCAGAAACTAACATCATCGTGTAGCTATCTTTTTGACATATAAAAGCAATTAATTCTGTATGCCCTGTAAAATATGGATCACTTAAGCGAACAGCCTCTTTGTTAACAGGTAGAGTAACTATTGCATTCAAATAATTTGCCAATGCCAAGTGAACAGCTTTGATAATATATTCTTTTGAGGCAGCTGCCACTTTTCTAGATAACTCTCCTGGTTTAATATCTCGTTCCCTTAATAGATTCATATCCAGTATATTCAGTGCATTTGGTCGATAATCGCCCACATGATCGATCAAATGAAGAGATTGCTGATAGTTCAATCGCTTATTACAATACTCTAAAGCAGTAAAATCTCCTATCACTATAAATTCACCTGATAACTGCTTATTTTGATAAGCCTTAAGAATAATTTCTGGACCAATACCATTTGCATCCCCCATTGTGATTCCTATCATATCGTCCCCTCCATAAAGCTGGAGAATTGATTAAGATACTGTTCAATATCATTTATAATATCTTCTTCTCCCAGTGCTCCCGATTTTGTGATGATTCGAATTTTATTTTCACCATGCATTGCTATGGCGTAGGGTATACCCATGCTAACTTCTCCTATAGGAATTAAATCCTTGATTTCTAAGGTCTCTAAGACTCCCATTGCTGTTTCCCCACCAAAAATCACTAGTTTTTCAATAAAGATTTCTGAATAAACACTTTTTACAATCATATTTATTTTTTTCTGAATATTCGCAGCCAAATCTCTGCCTGATATATGATAGCTTTCAGCCAACTGTTTCAATTGAATTATATCTTTCTCATTCATTACGGAAGTTAGTAGTACAAATTTGCTTTGTCTTAATTCGTTAACCAACTCATCTTTAAGTTTTTTAAAAGGTATACTAATATCTTTATGAAACAGCAGATCACTATTTACTTTAATAATGGCTTTACCTTGCACTTTTGCCTTGTTTATCTGTGATAAGGAAACCTGATTAATACTTCCATTGATTAACAGCATCGGTCCATTGAGAACATTGCCAACTATTTCACGATTGGCAATATTGGCATATATTTTTTCTGAAATAATATGCGCTAAATCTGCACAACCGGCGATAAAGGTTAAACGACCTTTGGTTTGTAATGTTTTCACAATAGATTCTAAATGGCTCAAGCTATCACAATCATAAACATTCACTAGATTTTTCCCTTGACCTTGTACTAAATAGCTGTATACTTCATTCTTACCAATCAACTGTGCAGGAACTTGATAATCTTGATTTATAATATCTATGACATGGCTTGAAGATAATCGAGATAAGTCATTTTTAAAGATAGAATGCTGTAGCAATTGTCCATTTATATAATGAGTTCCATCAATTGTTTTTCGATTAACAGATGGATATGCTGGAACAAAGGCTAATGTTTCTTGCAATACATCAATTCCTGCTTTAAGCGTGGCAGATATATTCCCTCTCAAACCAGAATCCGTTTTCAAAAAGATTAAATCAAATTGATTGGCATGTTTTTCTAGTATATTTGCTACTTTGTTATAAGCTATTTGTGGATTGTCGTGACGACTATTTGAGTTAATTATGACAACCTCAGAGTAGGAATTAATGCTTTCTTCTATCCCTAAATAGACCGTGGTAGATATTTTTTTTTTAGAAAATTGAACACCTGAATCTAGCGCTCCTGTTAAATCATCTGCAATTAATAATGTCTTCATTTTGTCTCATCTCCAACTGCTGGAATTATTTTGCGCTGCACAATGTAGTTAAATTATAAGGAGAAATCCATCAGAGATACATAAAATTTTGTGCTCTTTATCTGGAATTTTGTATAATAATGTCGAAATAATCTGGAAGGGGATATGAAGAAATTAATCATCTATAGAGATAGATTTTATATAATGTCTACATTTATATGGAAATACACACTGAACTAAGTCTACTCTTTATTTCCCTAATACAAAAAGTAACAATTAGCCCTTTTTGACGGGATAATTGTTACTTTTTTTGATATGCTCAATGAATCAATTAAAATTGTAGCAATGCAAGCAATGAGTTCTTTCAACATCGGCTCAAGATAAATTCTATTAACACTTATGGTTTTCCGACTTTTTTGCCGCGCATTTATAAAAATATCAAACTAAGCTCTCTTAACCTACACCCTACTCACTACTTCTCTTGCACGCTTGACTTCATCCATAAATATCTTGGCGCGTTCAGGGTCTATTGGATTTTTCATGTCTCCATTTTTAATCCATGTTGCAACACATACACCATCATATTGTTGCAAAAGCTCATATACATTCTCTCCTGTTGCGCCTCCACCTAAAAAGATTGGTGTGTCTTTCACTTTCGTTCTTGCCTGTTTGACTAAGTCTAAGCTTTCACTCGGATTTTTACCAGCAATAAATAAGCCATCTGCAAATGCCTCATGCACTGATTCCCAAGCAGCATCTTGAATAGGCTTTTTACCTAACGGCACTCCATGTACTTCATATACATCAGCAAATACAGGAATATTGCTTTTAATTCTTTTTCTAAGTTCATTAATTTCTACACATTGTGCTTCTAGTAGCCCGGCACTTGTTACTTCCACACCAGTAAATAAATGTTCTACTCTTACAAAGTCTGCTCCAATCGCATCTGCCACCGATAAACCTGCTACGCCATCCCAATTCATTAATACACCTAATATTTGATTAGGGAATTCTCTTTTTATCGCTTCCCCTATTCTAGTCATATACGCAATAGCCTCTGGTGAAGAGAATTGCTTGATAGGCATATCATTCATATTTTGCAGCACGATACCGTCAAAACCATTTTCCAACACCATTTCGGTTTCCTTTAATGTTTGGTCGATAATCTCAGCTATTTTTTTATTGGTATGTCGGTAACTACCTGGTAAAGGATCAGGTTGTACCATGGATAAAGCTACACCATTCGAATGTATCATACTCAATTGTTATTCCCCCTTCAAACGATCATGGAATCTCTTACTGCTTTCAAATAATTGATTAGCAGGAATGATTCCTTCTTCCGTAATAATTGCGGTTATATATTTCGATTCAACGCCTAGTAGTTCTGGACAATCAAAATCGATTTTACTTTTTATATTCTTATCCCAATCGGAAGCTAATTCTTCTGTTAAATCATTAATCTTTAATTCTTTTTTATATCCATACATCGCTCTAATATCCATTTTTATCATCGGTGTCAGCACATATAATGGGATATTAAATTCTTTACATACTAACCCGACGATATCTGAACCGGTCGTATTAAAGGCTGTTCCATCTGGATAAAATGTCTCAGCACCAAAAAAGGCGCCATCACAATTCTTTAAATAATACATAATCGCTGCATCTGGTATAAACTTAATACGATGACCAGCGTCTTGACAGGTTTGTACAAATGGATAACCACCATTAATTATTCTACTTTCTGGTATAATGACTGTATAAGTTTTATTCTCTTTTTCTAAGTTTTGAAGCCATTTATTTACCGTACTTGAATAATCAAAAACCAAGATTGTTTTCATAGATGAGGCAACTTTAGTCCCGTATTTCACTACTTTATCTATTGCTTGTTGTGATTGCATAAGATAATCGTTCTTCTTTTGGATAATAATTCTTGTCGCTTCTTCCCTATCTAAATTTCTAACTTCCTCAATATTTTTGATCATAATATTAATCGCATTACTAATCGCCTGACTTGCTGAGCCTCTCGTCTCAATAAAGAATTGAGAAATAGTTAAGATCCTATCTATTACACTTTGCACGGATAAATTATTTTTCTTTCCATTCCATGCAATAGACTCAATCATATCGCCTATCATACTTATATGCTTACTAGCTCCCAATACTCTTTGAAAAACGATATCATCAAATGCTTGAATACTTTGTTCATCATCTAACACGTTTCTAGCTTCATCTACTTCTATCATACTTATATTCATTCCTTTCCCTATGCGTCGAGCACAAAAATATGATGAAAGCTTGCACTCCGTATTTTCTATGGTTACTTAATGATCGGAAACCTTATAAGTGAGGCAGGCGTTCCAAATCTGGTTGCCCCACCCCCTAGTACTCTTTTCTTTTATGCTTTTTTTGCTAGTAAAGCACCCTATTCAAAAACTTTGTATTATCCCATAAAATTGAGTTCATTCCAATCGAGTTCATTTGAATGAATAGATTCCTTGTACTCCTCTAGAGAAGGCAAAGATGTGATCGCTCCTTGTTTCATCACAGAAAGAGCAGCTATATTTACTGCATGTTTTACCGCTATATCTAAATCACCGCTCCTGATCCATAAAAAAGATACCGCTCCTACAAAACAGTCTCCAGCCCCCGTTGTATCTACTACATTTACTTTTGGAGCAGAATAGTGTTTGACTACCTCTCCTGTCTTAAAAACGGCACCTTCCCCACCCAAAGTTATGACAATATTGTCGATTCCTATATTAGAAATGATTTCTAGAGCTTTCTTAGCCGAATCAACAGAGTTTACATCCATTCCTGCTAAAAAAGAAGACTCTGGTTCATTAACCACTAATAAATCAACCAATTTTAGAATTTCAGCATCAATTTCTACAATTGGGGCTAAATTGAGAATGATTTTTTTTCCAAGATTAGAAGCGGTTTGAATAATGTGTTCTCCTACTTGTTTATCCATCTCCAGCTGAAGAACCGCCCCTTCTGATCGCTTCAATTTTTCTAACGATTGCGTAACGTCTTCTTCGGTTATCACTGCATTTGCACCTTTGTAGGTAACAATGGAATTATGACCAGCTTGATCCACACTTACCATTGCAATGCCCGTTTGAATACCTGATGAAATCAATACGTTATCATCATCGACGCCAGCTAGAGCAAGTTCATTTTTCATCACTTCTCCAATATGATCATCCCCTACTCGACCAACCATTGCCGTTTTTGCTTTTAATTTAGCCGCTGTAATCACCTGATTTGCTGCTTTTCCACCTGGACCGATATTAAAAGAACTAGAGGCAACCGTTTCACCAGGTTCCGGTAATTTGTCCACGTAACCAACATAATCCATATTCAAGCTTCCATAAACAATCAAGTCATATTTATTTTCCATTTTTTTCATTCCCTTTTGCGTATAAGATAAGGTATTTATACTAGCAACTTCCAGTAGGAAAAATCTCTATGATTGAGTAAGGTATTCAAGTAACTCATGTCTATATAAGATCTTTTTATCACTACCTATACCTTCTGCTAATTCACCTATTTGAGGTTTGCTAATATTAGATTCTGCCACAATGTCATTATTCCAAAAAATATTCCTTGCTGAATCATCGGCAATAATACGCTTGTTAGCCATCGCTATCACTCTTGAAAAGTTATCAGCGACAAATTCCATATCATGCGTAATGGTAATCACACTTCTTCCTTCCTCCTGCAATATGTTCAACAATTCAGCAAGCCGTTGTATACCATTAATATCTTGTCCAGCAGTCGGCTCGTCCAAGATTAAATAAGGCGTGTCCAATGCGACAAAGACAGCGATAGTGACGAACTTTCTAATGGAATATGGAATATCAAAGGGCTTCATATCCAAATATTTTTGTATCCCTGTTAATCCAGCTGCACGTTCCACTCGACTATTAATCTCTTCATCTGTTAGATTGGAGTGTTTAAAGGAATATTTCAATTCCGCCTTAACCGTGTTATTAAAGATTTGATCATCCGGGTTTTGAAAAATATAACCTACGTGTTTAGAAATTTGAGCAACCGTCTTCTCTTTAGTATTAATACCATCTACTAATACATCTCCTGTGGTGGGCTTATGCAGACCATTCAACAACTTTACTGCCGTTGTTTTACCTGCGCCATTTTGCCCGACAATTGCCACTCGCTCCCCTTTTGCAATAGTGAAATTAAGTTCTTCATTTGCAACATATCCATTAGGATAAGCAAATGAAACATTTTTAACTTCTATTGACATATCTTTTCACTACCTTTTTTCAAAATTTGATCCATCGCCTGTGATTTAGTGATAGCAAAGGTTCCGAAGGGTTGTCCCTGCTCTTTCATATCATTACTGAGCAACGCAATTTGCGGAATATTAACGCCCTTATTTAATAAATCCACATCAGAGAAAACCTCACTCGCTGTTCCACTTGTAATTAATTCTCCTTGTTTAATAACCAACACTTCATCTGCATATTCAGCTATTAGATCAATTTTGTGTTCAACAAGAAGAATCGTTTTTCCTTGTTCTTTTAACAAATGAATAATCTCAAAGATATCTGACGTACCTTTAGGATCCAACTGCGAAGTAGGTTCATCTATCACAAGAATATCCGTCCCCATTGCAATAATGGAAGCAAACGCAACCCTTTGACGTTGTCCGCCAGAAAGCTTATTGGGATTATTTTTAATCAAGTGCTCTATTTTTAGTTGCTTAACAACTTTGGTGACTCTTTCAATAATTTCTTCTCTGTCCACACCTAAATTTTCTAATCCTAATGCTATTTCTTCAAAAACGGTCTCTTTTATTCCACTGATTTGAGTGAAAGGATTCTGAAAAATATACCCAATGGTTGAAGCCAACGCACTGCTTTCCCAGTCGCGAATCTCTTTCCCTTTAATAAAAACTTCTCCTGTCAAATCCCCTCCATAAAAACTAGGAATGAGCCCTTTTATTAAATCACAAAATGTTGTTTTTCCACCGCCATTTTCACCGATAATGCCATATAACTTACCTTCTTCAAAATGGTAATTAATACTTTTTAACGCATCTTCTTCCGCAAGTGGATATCGATAAGATACGTTTTTCAATTCCATATAACTCATAATGTTATCCCCCAAATAATGAGACCTAGAATAAGAATGTCCACTAGTATCACCACTACTTTCTCAACAACTGGTGTAGGACGAAGAAATCGCAAATGCGTATTAGGATTGGTAGATGAAAATGCTCTAGCATCCATAGCAATTGACTTTTCTTCTGCTCCAGAAATCGCCCCCAAGAATAGCGGGCTTAAGACGGGAACAAAAGCTTTGATTCGTACAAATACATTACCTTCTGTCTCTATTCCTCTTGACCTTTGAGAATCCATAATCACTTTCATTTTATCCTTTAAATCGATAATTAACTGTAACGATGATAAAATCATAAAGCTGATATTGTGCGGTACACCGACTTTTTCCAAGGAGTATGTTAAATCTTCTGCTTTTATCGTAACTGTGCAAAGAACCAGTATTCCACATACGACTAACATAATCGTTGCATATTGAATGCCTAAATCGATTCCTTCCTGTGTAATATTAATAATGGCATATTGAAATATCATATTTTCACCTGGCCAAAAGATGGCACGAACAATGAAGAAAAAAGGACCAATGACCAAACCAAGCTTCAGAAATGGACCAATAAAATTTTTGAAACGACCTGAAGCAATCGCTAACATAACAAACACGAGCGTAATACCAACATTTACTTGCCAATGTTGAAAGAATAATGTAACCAACCCTAAAGCCACATAGATATTCATTTTGTTCAAAGGATTTACATTCAAAAGCCAATTATTACTTAATTGTGGACTCCTATAAGAATTTATAAATGTCTCGTCCATCTTGCATTCCTCCTGAACAGGCATTTTATTTTTTGTAAGCATTTAAAAAGACATTACCGTTTGGAAGCTTAACAAGTGTTTTCTGTGGTATATTCCTAATGATTAAATAAGCCACCAAAGCAGTAGGAGCCTTATCAATAATATCTACAGACATATTTGATATAAAAGCACTAGCCCATACTGGTACTCCAGATCCCATCAAAATTCCTCCGAATACACCTGTTCCACTGACACCAAATCCATTAAATAAGAAATAAGAAATCAAGCTTCCTGATATTCCAACAAGCATTCCCATGATTGCTCCAGCTCCAATGGTTTTTGGAATGGTAGTAAAAAACCCCTTTCTACCCAAGTATCCCGCTAAAAACCCCATTAACATAAAATTAATGACGTAAAATAAAGATTGTGGATTCGTAATCGAGATACTCAAACAAGTAAGCAAACCAACAATGATACCCGGGATAGGTCCAGCAATAGCTCCGATTGTAAATGTTCCTATCGTATCTAAAAATAGAGGCAACTTAAGTAATACGGCAATTTGACCACCAACAAAATTGACAGCAACACCTATCGGAATTAAAAATATTAGTAAACCCATGTTTCGATTCTTCATAACACGTATTCCTCCCTTTATATAGTTATGATTGCATGGCATTTTGTGTTGTAAAATGTGAAGAGAGGCTGGATACCTCTCTTGTATTCGACTGTTAAAATTTCATTTCTACCGTCTTTCCATCCATAAAAGGAACCCAAGGATTCACCATTTCATCCCCAAATTTATCTGGTTTCTTTTCAATCGCAAATAGATACGTACAATCTTTATTGGCTGGATAAGCAGGACTATGCCAAACTCCTTTATTAATGACTATGCCTTGTCCAGGTTTAATCCGAAAACATTGAACGGTCGCGACATCAGGCTCTTCATCTGGATCATTAATATCCTGACAAATAGCTACAGGTTGTATTATTTCATTATCTAAAGCAATTAATAACTCTTCCCTGCTGACATGACGTTCCATGGAATCTACTAAAAGTTCCCGTTCTTTGGTATTAACTAATCCCATTCCGATAGGTTCTGAAACATCCAACATCGCAATGTAATTCCAACAATCCCAACCATCCCCTGTTTTGGGTGGGGATGTGTTTGGAATCTCAATGACCTTTCCGAATCTTTCAAATTCAGCAGAATTAATATCTTTCACCATTGAATAATTAGACATATATGCCACTCCTTATAAATAATAATTTCTTTCAATTAGCTCAAGGAATAAAACGCTTACTTAATATGCAATAACTGTTTGCTTTTCATCTTCTTCATTCATAAACGTTACCTCTATGCACAAAAAACTAATAAAACCACTTTAACGACATATACAATCAACCTCCTTTTTTTGAAGCTTTATACTATTTATTATTCATTATAGTAAAGTATATTTTCGTTTGTGTCAATATATTATTTTTTAAATAAACATAAACGAACAATTTAAAACATAATTGTTGTGAATATCTTTATTAATAGCTATAATGATAATAAGATCGAGTATTCTGGGAGGAATCTTAATGTTACGAGAAGAGAGATTAAAAGAAATAGAAAGAATATTACATGAAAAAGGAAGAGTGGAAGTAAGCAATTTATCAAGAATGTTTAATGTGACAGAAATGACAGTCCGAAGGGATTTAGACGAATTAGCCACTAAACAAATCGCTATCAGGTCACATGGAGGAGCCATCATACACTCGGATAAAATACTCGCTGAACGCCCCTATGAATTAAGAATATTAATGAATCGAGAAAAAAAAGAAAAAATTGCCGAAGCCGGACTCTCTTTTATTAGTGATGGAAATAAGATATTCATTGATTCCAGTACTACTGGTTATTGCCTTGCCCATTCCATCCCAAACGAAAAAAGACTATTAATTGTTACTGGTACATTATCCACAGCTGTTGAATTAAACAACCGACCAAACTTGCAAGTCGTGTTTATTGGTGGTGACTTAGAAAAAGAGACTGGTACAAGTAAAGGGCATTTTGCCGAATTAATGATCAACTCAATGAATTTTGACGTTGCCTTTATCGGCGTCCCCAAAATAACACCTAATGGCATTCTAACTACCTCTAGTGTTGATGAACTAATGATTAAAAAATCCGTAATTAAAAAAGCTAAAAAAGTGATTGTATTAGTAGATAGCTCCAAAGTAGGCGAGCCAGATTTCTTAGAGTTATGTCATGTAAGTGAAATCGATACGGTGATTACCAATAGTGATATAGACGAGGAATTCTTGAACACTTGTAAGGAAGAGAATGTGGAAGTGATTTTGACGGATGATTGACAGGTAGACATTTTTTTCAGAAGAATTCTTTATGTAAGTAATAAAGCATCTTAATTGGCTATGAAAACACCACGATAAGTGGACTTATTTGAACAAGGTCTGATAAGAAAAAAACCTCTTCGTTCATATCACTCTAAACTACATAATTAAACAGAATGACATTCCAACTCCTGATGGAATGTCATTCTTTTAAGTTTCTTCTCCTATCCTATTCAAAAATAAAATACAGCAATAATACAAGGTGGATTATTATCTATAAACTCTTCCAGGCCTCTCCACCACATAGAGCCCCCTTGACATCCCTCTCCATATATGAGATGATAACAAAGTTAACAAACTAAAGTAACAAATAAGTGTAGCTGGTATTCTACTCATATTTTTGAAAATACTTATTCACACTGGCGCGACTAAGGGGTCGCAAGGACGTAAGAGCAGGTAGGGCTTACGTTGCTTAAGTTAGAAAATCCCAGTGGGATAATTACCGCGGTAAAGTGAAATTCTATTAATAAAATTTCCCACCCGAATGATTCGGGATATAAATAAAATCATAAATCTTATGTGTTGCTTTATCAATCAAAGGGGTACTCTTATCGCAAGAGTACCCCTTTTCCAATACATATGAAAGAAGGTCTTACTATGAATGAGCACATAGGTACCATCCAAACACTAGAGGTACTACGACAAATCGATACTGGTTATGTTTTAGAAAACGACATCCTCCTGCACCATAATGAAACGGACGCAGAACTTGAGGCTGAACAATCTGTTGATGTTTTTCTTTATCAGGATAAAAAAGGACAGACCGTGGCAACGACACAATTACCAACGATTCAAATCGATAGGTATGGCTGGGCTGAAGTAGTAGAAGTCCTGCCACACCTAGGTGTATTTGTGAACATTGGTATTGCAAAAGAAATCCTTGTATCAAAAGATGATTTGCCATTGTTCGAAAACGTCTGGCCCATCATTGGTGATAAACTTTACGTTTCATTAGGCAAAGACCGGAAAGGACGCCTTCTTGCCCTCCCTGCAACAGAAAGCATTCTCTCAAGAATATTTGAGTTAGCACCCGATGACCTATTGAATGCGACCATCCATGGCCGCATCTATCGCACAGATAGAGAAGGTGCTGCATGTATAACGGATGAGGGATACCGTGGATTCATCCATCACACGGAACGAAAAGAAGAGCCACGTTTAGGTGAACGAGTGCAAGGCCGTGTTATTGAAGTGAAACCTGATGGCACAGTAAATGTATCTCTCCGACCATTAAAAAAATACAGCATGGGTGAAGATGCCGATATGATATTGGCGCGACTAGAGAAAAGCGATGGCGTGATTCCGTTTTCCGACAAAAGTGACCCTGAAGATATCCGTGACACATTTCACATCAGTAAAGCAGCATTCAAACGTGCTCTTGGTAAACTGATGAAAGAGAAGAAAGTAGAACAGCTTGACGGGAAAACTTACTTGAAGGCAAAGTAAGACTATTTCTTATTTGGCCCCTACAATTTCTTTCACATATAATGCACATGCTATTTCGGTCCATCATCCATAATAAATGATTGACCGATTTTTGTATCTAATACTCAAAAAGTATATAAAACCAACACTTCACTAAACTGTTCTTGTGAGACATAGAAGTGTTAGCTATTTCTTTTAAAAAGTTTTCCATTACATATAATAAAATGTCACTTTAATCCAAGCTGTAGATAGATTCTCGATCCCTAAAACTCATTTTACTCTTCGCTTCACCACTACCTCCCATACAACTTCTCCCCTTCCACACAAGGCAACCAAACCTTCATAGAACCCGCCTCTCGGTTATCCCAAGCATAATAAGGAATAGCGCTGAAGGATACTCCTGAATTCTTATTTATCCCCTTCAACAAAACGCCCCCATTTAACCATTCCAACTTATCCTCTAGTACGTAACTAGTATCTTCCTGAACGGCGATGTTCTCGACAGGCAGCTGATTATCCGTCTGTTCTACGCAATATACCAACGGTCCTCTCTGGAGTGCTATTTTTCCAACATTCTCTTTCACTAAAGGATGTGCCTTCATTGTTTCTACAGGCATATCAAAATAGATCGTTAGCTTATCTCCGTTCTGCCAATGACGATTTAATGAAATATAGCCTTTCTCCATGACATAATCATCCACTAGCTGATCATTGTAAAATAACTTCAAGGTCCTACACCAGCCCGGAACACGGATATTTAGGCTTATGTCACATGGTTGTTGTGTTTCTATACTAATTTCCACTTTTTCATCCCATGGATAACTCGTTTTCTGATGTAAACGGAGGGATCCTTCTGGTAATGGAATGGTGCTTTTACTTTCCATAAATAGATTCACCCAAACCTCCTTCTCTGCGTATGTATAAACATACTGACCGATTGAAGGAATAAACCGAGATATTTGCGTTGGACAACAAGAGGTATCAAACCATGCCACACGATGATGACTGCCATCTGATTCTAGTGGATTTTCATAGAAAAATGTATCCCCCGACAAAGAATAGCCAGCTAGTGCTCCGTTATACATCGCTCTTTCCAGCACATCTATATATTTACTATCACCGTGTAATAAATGCATGCGGTGATTCCAAAATACCATCCCAACAGACGCACACGTTTCGCAATAAGCGCTTTCATTTGGTAAGTCATAATCTTCCGTAAAACCTTCATTATGCCGAGATGGTCCAATTCCACCTGTAATATACATGTTCCGATCGACAATACTATGCCATACAGCATCCATACTGCGTAAATAATCCGAATCTTTCGTTACTTTTGCCACATCGGCCATAGCGGTGTATAAGTACATAGCCCTTACCGCATGTCCCTTGACCTCTGTTATTTCCCGCACTGGCTTATCATCCTGACAATAAGCCGGTCCCCAATCTTCCCGATCCCAAATAGCACCTTCTCCGTAACCATGCCCTCTTTGTTCCAATAGCCAGTATGCTAACTTCCAATATCGGTCTTCTTCTGTTAATTGATACAGTCTCACTAGCGCCAACTCAATCTCTGGATGGCCTGGTACCCAATTCCGTTTCCCTGGACCAAACGTGTGATCATAATGATCCGCTAATTTACACGCCACATCTAACAGTTTACTTTTTCCTGTTGCTTGGTAGTAAGCAACCGCCGCCTCTATGAGATGTCCACCACAATACATTTCATGCTTATCCATATCCGTCCAGCGCTGGTCTTGATGATTTAAAATGAAATAGCATAATAAGTAACCATCTTCTTGCTGCGCTGCGGCGATTTCATCCACTATTTGGTCTACTTTCTGTTCAAGCTGTTCATCGGGATGATTCATTAAGGAATAAGACGCACCTTCTAACACCTTATATACATCCGAATCATTAAAAAAGATCCCCTCAAATTCCCCACTCTCATGACCAGCAGCTTTTGAAAAATTAGCTATTCTGCCTGTACTTTCACACTTTTCTATACAAGCCTGTAAGGTAATATCCTTAAAGGTCTGTAGTCTGGGCTGCCAAAATGGATCGGTTATTTTTACTTGTGTAAAGGGTAACGCTTGTTTTTGCATGAATATCAACACCTTCCTGTTTTTATGGAGTTACTTCAACAATTTTTAAACAATCTCTTCATAAGGATGTTTTAAGAATGGGGTTGGCGCGACTAGTGGATGGTTCCAATAGAAACTAAGCGAAAAATAGTACAAACCTTTTTTAAGGATAAACTATTTTCGTTTTCTTTTACAGCATGTTATTTTTTGTTGATTTTGAAAAAAACAAATATAAAGTAGCATCCTCCACTATTTCACCAACTATATAGCTCTGCTTATTTTCAACCCAAACGATGTCTACAACAAGGTTTGCACTATCGAAAAAGCACTATTTTTGTCGAATGCATAGGAATATTGATTCATTCATTGTATAATTACGTTACAAAAATAGAATCAGACAAGTGTGAATTACTTATCATTTGACAGCATTATATATAACTCAAAAAATTGGGTAAGGAAATAATGTAATTAAATCTGTAATCATAGCTGTTAATGCTGTAGCTCTAACTAGATGATACATTATCATTGGGCCATTGAAACAAAGCTTATCCCATAGCCTCTATTTCATGTAACTGAAGAATATAAAAGAAATGCGGAGATAATTTGAAGAAAATCATACAATATTTCACCAAAAACAGAAATATTATCTACTACAGTTTGATCACATTATTTATTATTATGGGATTAATATACGCCATTAAAGGATATTACTATCATCAAGATATGGGTCAGATAAAAAGTGGAAATGATTTACTCAGTGTCATTTTCACTCCTTTCGTGTTAGCGATTATACGCTTTTTAATGGTAGTTTGTTTTGGTCTCTTTTTAGCCACGATCATCATTGCTATTCCTTTGCGAAGGGTTAAAGTGATGCAATTTGAAATAGAATTCGCGGAAAAAGCTACAGAGATTGCTAAGATACAAGATAAGCAATTCAATCAATTGCACTTCCTAGAAAATGTACTTAAAGAGGATAACTACTTTATAGGTAAATTCCACCAAAAAGACGGGATACCCTATAGGGAGGTTATTGAGCATCTTTTCCATTCCTATGAAGTATTCTTTAACGACGAATTAAAAACGAATCTCCATTTTGAATGGATAGACGCTGGAAATGGGGAAAACTTTGACGATAAACGACTAAAGCGTTTAATGGATACTCTTAAAACCCAGGAAAATGATAACGTACTAATCAGGAATAGGACTATATTTGGCAGTAATATTCTAATGTTGTATCAAGAAGAACTGGAACTAGGAGCAGAGTTATACATCCTATTAAGCAGCTCAGAATACGAATTTACAGATTTTGACGTAAAAATCATCCAATCATTGTTAGAAATAGCTCGTATTATTTGTGATAGCATATCGATGATTCCTCCTGATCAAACGTGAGCATTTACAATAATTTAACTTTGTAATATAATGAAATAAAAGGAGTGTGATTACTATGGTACAATCCTTAAAAGAACGTTCAGAACAATCGATGGATAATCAATATAGAAATAAGCGTAAACAAGAGTTAATGCAGTCTTATCGGGAGGCTGCGCAAAAGAATTTCAAGGTTGAAAAAGAAGACTTTAACAATGACTTAATCATGACAAAGCTGAAAAAATATATGTACAAATAAAAAACCTATTTGATAGGTTTTTTTATTATTCGTAGAACCTCTGGAGCTAATCGATGCAGGGTGTTTATCGGACCATCAAATTGTACCTTATTGACCAAAAAGGACTTTTCTTCCCAATTTGTATGTTTAATATTGTCTATCCAAGATTTTCGCCATTCTTCTTTATTCATAAGGCTGCAACCTCCACTGTTTAAGTTAGTTTATATTATGCAGTTCCCCAGATTTGTATACCATGATAAGTATGTTATTTTATCTGTATCCTGTACCTGTAGGGTTGCTTTTTTTTACCATCTTTTATAGCCTTTATTCAATAAAACAATATCATTCCTACTCCAAAAAGCAGCCGAACAAAACATTCGACTGCTTCACCTTCTTGCTCATTGTCTCTCCATTTGGAAAAATTCTAAGCAAACACCTCTATAAGAATCCCTATTTCGTCATGCCCCCCTACAAAACCTTCCTCCTCAAAGCCGAAAAATTCCCAAGCGCCACGAACATCAACAAATATGCCGAAGCACTTACCCCAAAAAACAGAATAAGCCCAGGAGAAAAATACATCATCACCCAAACTGCGACTAAGGAACACAGCATTAATAATGAATGCAGCGGACGCAGTATCACAAGAAACAACGCCTGTTTAATATAGCCAAACAGCCTTAAATCATAATGAACATACACTGGAAAGAAGCTCACTAGCAACAACAAATATAGGCCAAACAATACGACTAATATATAATAAAGCACACTGGACCATGCAGAACTCTGCAGGCTGAGAAACCACAAATCAGCGACCAGCAAGACGCCGATACCACTCAAAGCATAGCCCAGCATATTACCCTCCATCAGCACAGACTTGTAAGTTTGCCAAAATACCGCTAGAATATGGACATCTTCACCCGAAATCAGCTTCCGCATCACTGTAAATAAAGCAATGGTCGCAGGAAATATCCCTGCTATCAGCAAACCTAGCAGCGAAAAAAGAATCCATAATAAATTTACATACGCTGCTTTCATAATGTATGATGTGATTTTATAGACTGTTCCCGCCCAACCATTGATCACCATGATGTCTCTCACCTACCTCTCTATTCTTGCTTGATAATGAGGCGAGGTTAAAAAAGGCCTGCCTTGTTGACATACTAGTTCGCCATTCTCCGTCAATCCCTTATCTCTTTTCTCCAAAATGTGAACCAATCGCTTTCGCCATTCTCTTAAGGTAACTTGAGCCTCATCCACTTCTGATAAATCAACTAATTCATAAGGGTCGTCATCAAGGTTGAAAAGCTGCTCCTCCCCTATTCTTGGGAACCAAATATACTTCATGCTTCCATCTGTTAGATATTGCATCTCCTGCTCTTCGGCATAACACGTGCTGTGTTCACCATGCACATACTCCCGCCCATTTGTTTGCTCGCCCTTCATTAACGACAATAAGCTTTGCCCGTCCACTGTATCGGGCACTTCTAATGACAACGTCTCTAATATGGTAGGCATAATATCCTGAAGCAGGACAGGTTCGCTTACTGATTTTTCAGTAGCTCCTGCTTGTCCAGGCAATTTAATCATTAGCGGAATATGAGCAGACCCCTCATAGGCATAGGTTTTTCGCCACAGATTGTGATCACCTAGCATATCGCCATGGTCGGAAAGAAAAATAATCATCGTATTGTCAAAGAGGTTCTTTTCCTTAAGATAAGTTAGTAGTCTACCAATCTGGTGATCGATATGATGAATGGAACCATAATAGCCAGCTCTTGCTCGATGAATATCACGCTCGCTCCTCACACCCCGCCATGCCTCCGGATTCATAGCCTCTTCTTTTACATCATGTCTCGAAGCCCAACTGCCAACTTTTGCTTTAGGTATAGCATCGTTGTTTGCATATAAATCAAAATAGTACGCTGGTGCATCATAGGGAGAATGCGGTCGTGCGAATGATGTCTTTAGGAAAAAAGGCTTGCTGGGGTCACGACGCTGTTCGAGAAAATGGATCGATTCATTAATGGTCCAATTCGTAGGATGTAAGAACTCCGGCGCATGATAGGGCCTGGCCATCCATGAATTCCAGCCAATACCGTGATCCGTAATGCCATAATCTCCTGTTTTATGTTTATCAAACCACTGTTTATAATCCGAGCGAAAGCCAGGGTCAAATTCTCTTCCTGATTCATCCAGCACTGTCTGATGGAAGCCATTTAAGGATCGCTGTGGATCAAAATGCATTTTCCCAATACCCTGCGTATGATAACCCGCGTTGGCTAGTTCACCAGGTAAGGTATGAGAAAAGTTGACACCCATCGGTCCTTGTCCCATCCCCATTCCTAAAATTCCTGTGTTCCATGGATCCATACCGGTTAGCAGGGAAGCTCTTGCCGGCACACAAGATGGACTAGGTGTGTAAGCATTTTCAAAAATCGTCCCTTGTGACGCCAGCCAATCTAAATTCGGTGTCTCGATCACTTCATTACCATAACAGCCCAGCGCATCCCATCTTTGTTGATCGGTCATGATTAGTACAACATTCGGTTGATTCATTGTTCTACTCCTTTCACTAGCCTTTTACTCCTGTTAAAGCGATACCTTCAATAAAATATCTTTGTAGAATTAAATACAATATAATCAAAGGCAAAATCGATATAACCGCCCCAGCCATCATCAAAGAATAATTGGTATTATACTCCCCAACAAAACTAGAAATAGCAATAGACACCACTTGTAAATCAGATGAACTCGTCATAATTAACGGCCACAAGAAATCATTCCAAGACGCTACTGCGACGAAAATGGCCAAGGAAACTAAACCAGGTATCGTTAAAGGCATATATATACTCCAGTATATTCTAGGATAGGAACAGCCGTCCATATGTAAAGACCTGTTCATAAATGTTGCACACCAAAAGCTCGTCCTTTCACTCCAATCATAGACCACGATAAAAATCGAAGCATATACACAACCGTTTAGTGGCAGCTCAATATGTTGCGCCCCCTGTTATCTTTATATCTGCCCCTCTTGCCTTTAACTTCAACATTTTAAAAGTATTTTTCAACATTATAAAGGTATTATCCTCCATATAAAATGTGATCTTTACATTATAAAGGTATTGTAAATGCTTTGAATTATAACGAAAATGTCGTAAAATGAAACGAAGAGGTGAAAAAAATGTACGCTGAGTTATTAAAATTAATTGAAGGCGGAGTAAATAATAACAGTCAAAAAGTAATTAACTACTCCAATAAACTTGCAGAAATATTAAAAAATGAAGGTCAAATTAATATTTCAAACAAAATAAATCGTATTCTAACTGCGAATAACACTAGATTGAGTTCATTAGATAGTTTAACTGCCAAACCATTTGACAAAGATAGTAAATTAGAAATGGTTGAAGTGACCATTCCCACAGAATCGAGAGAAGTGCTTTTTTTTGATTCAATTATTGAAAAAGAAATAGAAACTTTTTTGTTATCTATTCAAAATAAGGAAGATTTTTTAGAGGTCGGTTTAGAAATAGATAATAGGCTATTGCTACACGGACCACCCGGAACTGGAAAAACATCATTAGCCAAATATATCAGTTTGCAAACTAATTTACCTTTAATAACCGTCCGTTTAGACGCAATGATCTCCTCTTTGTTGGGAAATACAGCTAAAAACATTAGAAAAGTATTTGAATTTGCAGCCAAACAATCTTGCATATTATTTTTAGATGAGTTTGATGTATTAGCTAAAGTCAGAGACGATAAAAATGAACTTGGCGAATTAAAAAGAGTAGTAAACAGTCTCCTTCAAAATATAGACGCTTTTAGTGACGATAGTGTTATTATCGCTGCAACCAATCATTCTAAATTACTGGATGAAGCCGTTTGGAGACGATTTGATACAATAATATCTCTAACAGAACCTGATTTTGATTTAAGAAAAGAAATGATAATTGCGTATTCATCGATACTCCCAAGTGACTATACTGATAATGAAAGAAAAATGAGAGAACTCGCTAATATCATGGATGGTTTTTCTCCCGCAGATATAAAAAATGTGATACAAAAGGTAGCAAAAAAGGCATTGATTACAAATAGAAATGAATTACTGTATTCTCAGATAGTTTATCAAGTAATAAGTAAGTCCACGATAAATATAAAAAAAGAAGCGTTGATTTCTGATATGTTAAAATATAACGTAACACAAAAAGAAGTTTCAGAAATCCTTGATGTATCATTAAGACAAGTTAGAAATGTAGTGAAAGGAGTGCAAGAACATGTATAATAATGAATATCCAATTATTAATTTCAGTCAGAGGGATCAAGATAATGCTAAAGTCCCTGGAGGAGGAAATAAGAAAAAGCCTAGTTTCACTCTATCTGGAGAAGACTTAGTTGAACATGGAAAATTCCTTTTAAACCAATTAGGCACTCTGAAAAAAAATTGGAATGATGAAGTAATTAATGAAGCGCCTAGAATTCTTCAAGTTTCTTATATTGACAAAGCTAAGGCAAAAAGTCATCAAGAAAAAATAATTAATATGTTTAATAACTACACTCACTCGACTCAAATTGGTATGAGCATGTCTGATGACATTGTTGTCCAAATAAATTCATTAGATCAAATGGATGAAGCAGTTAAAAATTTTTCTTCGTTTAGTGAAAACGATATTCCAATATCCGGTATAGAGGATATTAAAAGATATGAACCAACATTAATAAAAAGTGATAGTAATACGTACAACGTTACTTTTTGGGACTTTTTAGATGAAAACGTAAATATGAGGGTTAGGAATTTGATTCAACAAAAATTAAATGAAAAAAACATCAAATTCAAGCGTTCAAGTTACGGCAAGGGAACTCAAGTTTTAGAAATACCAAAAACCACCGTGGATAAATTGGAATTCATTAAAAAGCTACCTGTTAAATCCATTGAATCTACAAAAGAAACGGAGTCTCCCTCCCTCAATTTATTTTGATTTCCTTAAAATATCGCTGTTTTTCTATCTTTTTCTACCACATTTGGTGAAGCTATCTGGTTAAGGTGAAGGAAAGTATACGCCCGGGGGGTTAAGTATGGAAATAATAAGTAGCCCCTCACGAACTTAGCATCCATATTTATGAAAACTAAGTAAAATATACCGTATGATTGCACCTTTGGATCTCCACATTCAACATGGCGGTGGATCCTCCCATGTTTCTCGGCGTCGTGCGCGTAGATTCCTTTGTTCAACCTTACCATGTGTGGATGCCGGATATGCTTTCTAAGTGGGTCTATGCCCTAACGGAGTAGATACCGACCGGCTAATCCGTGCTTCCGATGTCATCGAATTTAAACAAATAGACAGCGTATTTTCTGTTGTATCACGCCACATTCCTGTATATCATGCATTATTTGGTTTTGGTGGAGGCATAGCCTGTTATACAAGCTATCCTACATTCGCCTGTATCAAGCATTCACGCGTTTCTGTCTGCAATCTGTCTCATCAAGCTACTTTCTGCAGGGATCTCAATGAAGGGATATCCCTCATCATGCGTTCTCCATCGAATGCACAGTTGCGCGTACCCATGACATAAAAGATCTTGATAAGCTTTCGGCCAAGTGCTACGAACGATTCTTTGCCTGTCAGTGGATGGTCCGGGCGATTTCTATAATAATGATGCAGCTGTTTGAAACCTTCGTTATTAGCTGATAAAGGGCGTGCGGCAAGGTACAGTATAGATCTTAATCGACGGCGACCACGTTTCGTAATCGTTGTTTGACCCTTGAATTTGCCCGATTGGTTCAGCTGCAGATTAAGTCCCGCTAATTTAATGATTTGGCGTGGATCTTGATAATTGGATAAATCTCCTACTTCAGCGAAAAACCCGGCAACGGTCATGACACCAACCCCTTTTATCGCGATCATTTGACGGGCACCGGGCACCTGGAGAACAAGTTCTTCCAATCGTGCTTCATGAGCCTCGATACGTCCCTTTATAGCTACATATTGATCGATTAAATAGCTGATTTCCTCTCGTGCCATGGTCAGTCCAACGGTCATACCTACACTCGTTTCAGCCGCATGTTTCAGGGATCGAGCTTGCTTGATTCCAACGCCACGCTTCGCCGCTTCTTTGATTTCCGCCAGTAAAGCCTCTTCTGAACAGGAGGCGATATCAACGGGAAGATAACCTTTTTTCAAGAAATGGATCGGTGTTTTCTTCGTCCAGTCTTTAAAAACAGTTGTAAACTCCGGGAAATAGCGATCTAGCGCATTCTGTACCTGCGCTTTTATAGATGTCAAATCTTTCTCCATTATGTCATGGAGTTTCATCCCTTCCCGCAATTCAGCATAAAGACCTTCCAGTAAAATCGGTTCATGAAAGCGTCCTGCCCGCACTACCTGTGCTATTACTTTCGCATCTTTTGTATCGTTTTTCGTTGGCGAGTCATCATCCAACTCTTTGGTGCGTTTGACTTTCGTTGGGTTAACAACCACAGCGTGCAACCCTTGTGCCTTTAAATGATAAGCCAGGTTGAGCCAGTAATGTCCTGTTGGTTCCATCCCAAACATAAAATGGGGGCGCTGTTGTTGCTCAGCAAGATGCTCTGCCCAATCCAACAATGATTGAAAACCTGTTAGACTATTTTCAAACACCAATCGTTTAGCCAGGTCGCGTCCACGATCATCTATGGCACGCGCGACATGTTTGTCCTTGGCCACGTCTATTCCGATAATAAGTGTCTTGTCTGTGATTTGCTCTAAGCGATTATTTTGTGTAGAATCCATGGTAGGAGTCCTCCTTGGTATCTAATTTCGAGGTCATCGCGATGACACTCTCTATCGTACCAAGAGGGCTCTATTTTTGTACAATCGATTCTAGCCCCACTTACCTTCATATTTTTTTATATACAGGAATGCTTTCTGGATGTAGATAAATTTCATCTAGATTCTTCAAATTTAGTTTCTTTTGATAAATCCAAAAAATATCCATTAATTGGCCTTCTGGACTCAGGAGTTGAAATAAATAAGTACACTAAAGATTGGGTAATTCAAGGTAATGGAAGCACTTATGATGAAGATGAATTAAATAAAGCACACGGAACATATATAGCATCATTATTAGTTCATGGAGATAAACTTAACAAGACAGAAGATTTTTCTTTAGAAGGTTGTAAGATAATGGATGTCCCAATAATTCCTAGTTGGAACATTGATGAAAAAATTTTAATAGATAATATAGAAAAGGCCATTGAAAAAAACCCTGAGATAAAAATATGGAATCTTTCCATTAGTATACAAGGAGAAATTAAGGAGAATGAATTTTCAACTTTTGCGATAGAATTAGATAGAATACAAAAACATTATAATGTATTGATTTGTAAATCTGCAGGTAATGATATTGCGTTCTTAACTGGTGGTGAACCCGGAAAATTGAGCATTGGTGCTGATTCAGTTAGAGCAATAACAGTAGGTTCACTAAATAGAAATACTGACAAGTTTAATATAACGAAGAAAGATCATCCTGCTCCCTATTCGAGAATTGGAAGAGGGCCATCTTATATCATCAAACCAGAAGTAGTACACTATGGCGGAGATTTATTTGCATTAAATGAAGAACCTAGAGGTAGAGAAGAATATGAAACGGTTGATAGCATCGGAATATCAGTTAATGGTGAAAAAATGCAAGAACCAGGAACCAGCTTTTCTACTCCTAAAATAGCCAAGAATATTTCTGAGTTAAAAAGCCTAACGGAATCAGAAGATCTATTGATGCTTAAGGCCATGCTCATCCATTCGGCTAGATATAGCGAATTAATAAATATAGACGATGAAACTTGTTTGCAGAAGATGGGATTTGGCAAACCAAGTACTGCATATCAAATTATTAATGAACCAAATGACCATTCCATAACATTAATGCTTCGAGAAACACTAAGAAAAGGAACATTGATTGATATCATGGATTTTCCTTACCCTTCTAATTTAGTTGAAGATGGATATTTTAAAGGAAGAATGATTGTGACTTTAGTTTATGATCCACATTTAAGAAAAGACTTAGGGTCTGAGTATGGTCAATCAAATATGGAATTAAAATTTGGAACTTTTGATGAAAAAGAAGATGCTGAAGGGCAGAGAGCAATTTTTAACCCAATAAAAAGAAAGGGTTCTCAAAATATATTGTTAGAAAGTCTATATTCCAAAGTAAAACAAAAAGAGAACGAAGGCTACAATTATGAAAGAACGTTAATTAAATATGGTGATAAATACTATCCAGTAAAAAAATATGCTTGTGACTTGAATGAGTTTACAGAGGCGAATAAAAAACATATTAACAATGACAAGCATTGGTTTTTATATCTAAACAGTCAATATAGAGATTACATTTTAAAAGAAAATATGCGAGAAAAAAAAGAACTAGAAACAGAATTTTGTGTATTTATTACAATCTATGATCCTGATCAAAAGGAAAATATCTATAATCGGACAATTCACCAATTAGAAAGCAATGGTTTTGTGTATGATGAGGTATCATTGAATACAGAAGTTGAAATTGATGTGGATAATTAAGGTTTAATTATTTACCTACATATGATTGAAAATGATTTGCTTAACGGTGTTGAAACCCATACATTAGATCAGCCACTTAAAAAATTGGAGGTACTTATTATGAAGTGTTATGATATAGTGAATTTCCCCAGCGACAATCAACTGGTAGTAGTTTCAACTTCTTATATCAGTCCTCTCAGTAAATTATTCTTAATTGCAAATGAGCTCAAGTCAAGCCAGTACAAAGGCGAACTAGTATTTGATCTACTCTTGAGTAACGGTTTTGCAAGCAATCGGTTCTTGAAGATGGAATTCGATGGACAACAGGTTATTACACAATCTGTCGAGGTTTTGCCTGACGTTTCAGAGAATTTATTAAAAGATATTTATAAGCATTTTTATGAACACCCGGAATACCTTGAGAACTGTATTTTGCCAGATGCTCAAAAATATCTTATAAGAAACAATTTAATCAACGATAATTTAATTATTTCTTAGTGCATTTCACTACTTTAGACATATTGTATAACTTATGAAAGAGACGCAACGAATACAAAAGTTGCGCCTCTTTCTTTTCATTCAAGCAATTCACCAAAAGTCCTTACAGCCTCCGAAATTCACCCCTCACTCCCCCAACACTTCACAAAACTCAACCTTCTCCCCGTTAACCCCTTCAACAATAAAATAACGAATCCCATTCTCCCAAAACGGTAAATACGCGATATCATCCGTTATCATCTTAAACCCCTTCGCTTTCATCATCTCCCACAGAGACCCTATCTCCTTCACATTCAAAGCAATGTGATCAATCAAGCACCTTTCGCCTCGCTTGGCTCTTCGTACAATTCAATCATCAGAGCATTTAATTGCATAAAGACCACAGTAGGATGATCCGCTCCACTTTCGACAGAATGAATACACTCAAATCCCAGACTCTCATAAAAATCGATAGAGCCCTGCAAGCGTTGGGTTGGTATCCCGACATGTTGTAAGCCTGTTATCTTATCTTTGATATTCGTCATTTGGTACTCCTTTCTAGAATAGTTTATCGCAGTGTTGGAGGGATTTTTATATATACTCGAGTATTGATCACTTACGAAGAATCTTCATAAGCCCATTCTATTCAAAATCTTCCACACGTTCTTTCAATTGCTGTAGCTCTTCCTTTAATTTTGTTACAACTCGCTGATAGCTTTTCTCATGATAGACATTATTCATTTCGTATGGATCTTTATTTAAATCAAATAACTCCCATTCCGGTTCCCGATATTCCTCGATTGCTTTACTTGCACCTAATGCTTCACCATAATAATAAATCAATTTATAATCATGATTTCGAATCCCGTAATGCGCTCCCACATGATGTTCCACACTTAAATGCTCCCAATAGCGATAATACATAGAAGTCTGCCAATTCTCAGGTCTATGCTGTTCGAGAATGGGCCGCAAACTTCTACCTTGCATTTCTTCTGGGATATCAATACCTGCGTAATCCAGAAACGTTTCTGCAAAATCTACATTAAGCGCAAAGTCTTTGGAAACGGTTCCTTGTGGAATAGATTTCGGATAACGAATGATAAAAGGCATACGTAATGATTCCTCGTACATAAAACGTTTATCATACCAGCCATGATCCCCTAGAAAAAAACCTTGATCGGAAGTATAAATAATGATCGTGTTCTCGGTTAAATTGTGTTCATCCAAATAATCTAATAACCTTCCTACATTATCATCAATGGATGCAACACACCTTAAATAATCTTTGATATATCGTTGATACAACCAACTTTTTCTTTCTTGTTCGCTTAATCCTTCTGGCGGCGTACCTTTCACATCTCTTTCAAGCAGGTCACGATCAATTCGCATCGTTGCTTCCTTTACAGCTTCTGCCTTCCCTTCATACGTATCATTAAATGTTTCCGGTTCTGGAATATCTATATCTTCATACATGTGAAGATGCTTCTCATCTGGATCCCAAGGTCTATGCGGGGCTTTATGATGACACATTAAGAAAAAAGGCTTATTGGTGTCACGTTCATCAAGCCATTTCATCGATTTATCTGTCACAATATCTGTTGCATAGCCTTTTACTTTTTTCTCTTCTCCCATCTCAATCATAGTTGGATCGTGGTAATCACCTTGCCCAGGAAACACGGTCCAATAATCAAAATGTTTTGGATCGGCATGCCCTCCATGCCCTAAATGCCACTTTCCAATCATCGCAGTTTGGTAACTATTATTTTTTAAGAGCTCCTGTACAGACATTTGCCGGCCATCAAAATCGTCTCCTAGTGTTTTTACACCATTTTTATGATTATATTTACCTGTCAAGATGCTTGCTCGACTTGGTGTACAGATAGCATTCGTACAAAAACAATTATCTAATCGCATTCCTTCATTTGCAATCCTGTCGAGTTGCGGTGTCTCATTAATGCGGCTGCCATAGCAGCTCATAGCATGTGAAGCATGGTCATCACTCATTATAAATACAATATTGGGTTGTTGTTCAGACATATATATCCTCCTATTTAAATAATGTATCTTTGAATAAATGTTGTAGGTTTAATTCATTTATGGTTTTTACAATCTCTTTTGTCCTCGATACATCTAACTTTTTTAATAATCGATTAATCTGAGATTTTATTGTCACAACTTCAACCGCTCTTATATTCGCAATTTCTTTAATTTTATTCCCATCCAACAAGTATCCAATCAATTCCTTTTCTGTAGGTGTTAAAGATGCAATATTATTAATAAAATAGAGTAAGCTTTTCTCAGATTTTTGTAACCTTTGATATTCCCTAAAAACTAGATGTTGAATTTTGCTGTCTAACATCGGATTTCCATAATAAGCTTTACGAATATGTTCAAGCATTTCTTCATCATTCAGGCCCTTCACCATATAGTCTATGGCGCCCGTTCCCATCGCTGTTAAGATTATATCCTTCGTCTCATGCGCTGTTAGAAAAATAACCTTTGTATCTGGTTTAATTTTTTGAATACACTCTGCAGCCCAAACCCCTGCATGAGCATGTTCCATCTCAATATCCATTAACACCAAATCGAATGATACTTCTTTGGCTAGTTTAATAGCTTCGTCACCACTAGAAGCAAGTGCTACTACTTGCATATCATTGGTTGATTCTATGATTTCTTTTAAATCCTCTAACAACACCGAAAAATCTTCAGCTATCATTATTCTTATTATGTTATTCATACATATCACTTCTTTTGAGGCTTATATTTGGGGAGTAATATATAGAAAGTACTTCCTTCCCCATACCTACTTTCATATTTTAAATGTCCAAAATGATCTTTAATTACGGAATTAACATAATATAAACCCATTCCCCAATTATGATTAGAATTTTTACTAGAAAAATATGGATCCATTATCACTTTTTGATTTGTTTTTCTGATACCAATTCCATTATCTTTTACTTGGATAACTGTATCATTCTTGATTTGATAACTGCTAATTCTTATTTTTCCATTTTTCGAACCAGTTTGTTCAATAGCTTCGTAAGCGTTTAAAATGAGATTATATATAGCTTCGCTTAAATATTTTTGATCAGCAAAGATAGTGATATCTTCTGGAATATCCAAATCAACCATTTCTAAAGAATATTTATTTTTTGTTCGGACAAGGGCTTGTTCTAGTATTTCTTTTACTCCAACTGGTACTAAACTAATCGCCTTAGATTTCACAGTATCATAAAGTTCTTCCATCCGTCGCAGCATATTCTCATTTTGATTTTTTAATTGTTCAGCAGTTTTTAATAAACTTGCTTCATCATTTACTTGAATATTAACATTTAATCGTTTTATTAAGATCCGATTCGTCAATAATTGATTTTTAATACTATGCACAAACAGGGACGTTCCATCATTTACTGCTTCAAATTTTTTCTCAATGATGATTTGCTGTTGGTCATTTACAAATATATCACTTGTATAGCGTAAAATACTATAGAACCCTAAAATGGAGAAAATTATATTCAGCGCAACTATGATTCGATATATAGTTACTGGAAGTACAGATGTCATATAATAAATATCATTGATCCAATACACATTCATGGAATAAAATTGGTAAACTTGGATTGGATCTTGTATGAAATATAGTAGATACATACAAGTGATTGAAACAAAAAACATGATAATGAACGAAAAGTCTTTTCGGAAAATTTTCAAACGTATTTTTACTAGTTCAGAAAATAATAAATAAAAACCTAATCCGATATATATTAGTACCCATCCAAACGTAAAAAATACCAATAATGGCTCTAAAAGTGTTCGACTACTAATAAATTCAGTGAATATTGAGGGATAATACCCTAATAGTGATAGCACAGGAGGTATCCATATAATACAATTGATAATTTTCCATGGCTTATCATTATATTTTTTTGCATAACGTGTTGCCGCATATAAAAAAAACAACGGAAATAATATTCGTCCAAGAGCCATCATAAAACCAAGATCATCTAAGGCAATTAAATAATATTGTAGAAAAATTCTTATTGGATCATTGATATAAAAGAATTCAATTGCTTCGCTTCGCAATCCCCCCTTTTTCGCAATATAAATAAAAACACCTATGATCATGAAAGATAGACTAAAAGTCATACCTGTCACAAAAAACGCTTCCAAATTTCGTTTTAAAATTAAGATAACTATTGAAATAATCATGAAAAATAGCATTAATATGAGAAGCATACAAACCATCCGTCTCTTGTTCTACAAATTTACCCTTATAATAACATTACTAAAGAAGAATTCATTTCACAATAAAAAGAGACATTTCATAGTAATCATAATCCGTATATTTATATAATATCGTAATTCAAATACACCTCCTATCATTGAGCCGCTTCTGTCATGAGATCAAATAACACGTAATCTTCTACAGATAATGTTTCTTCTTCTGTTAAACTCCCTGCTTCAATGAAGTTTTCTTTTTGAGTTTGGTAGTAATCTTGCATTGTACCCTCTTCAATTATTTCTAAAATCTCGTTTTTACCGAGCCATTCTCCATCATCTGTTTGTTCTAAAACAGAATCTTCACTTACAGCAATTTCTTCCGCAACCCAGCCTGCTACTTCATCTAAATGATCTTTTCTATAGTCTGCTGCATTGAATAAACCCTTTGTATAACGTAAAAGGATATCTCTATTTTCCTCTGCATAAGCTGGACTAACTACCCATGATGAAATGGATGGTGAAATATCTGCATAACGGGAATTATTGGATAGCATAATCGCCTTATCGCCTAATTCATTTTTTATCGTATTGGTGTTTGGAGACCATGTTGCTGCTGCATCTACACTACCTGATGTCATAGCAGTAACAATTGCAGAAGCATCCATATTCACTAATTCCACATCATCTGTTGTTAAACCAACTTCGGCTAAAGTTAAATCTAATATGGTTTCACTTGAAGTTCCAGCAGCAACTGCAACCGTTTTCCCTTCTAAATCTTCGATAGTCTCTACACCAGCAGACGTATTGCCTATCACTTCATCCGCATTACCTAATTGTGAAAACGCAAAAATAACGGAATTACCTTGGATTGGTAAAACATGAGCTCCTGGACCAATATAACCAATATCTAAATTACCCGATTCTAATGCAGCTATAATGGTTGGCCCATCAGCAAATTCGACTAACTCTACTTCAATGTCTTGCTCTTCAAAAGCGCCCGTACGCATACCAGCTACTACAGTATTAACACTTGCAAAGTTTGGCATATAGCCTACTGATACTGTTGTTTTTTCTCCAGAACCTGCTTCACTATTTTCCGCACCTGTAGATGTATCATCTGAACAAGCACTAACAATTAACATAAACCCTATCATAAAACTAAGCCACACTATTTTTTTCATCAGAACTTTCCTCCTCGTATAAATTTGTTAATCCTCTTTTGAGAAACTTCTATTGCATTTTTCTTGTTTGCCGATTACTATAGATTATTTTCTCACTGCTAAATATTCTTTGTATACTTGACTCCAAATATGATTTTTTATATCCATAAAATCTTGAGAAATCTTTGTTTCCTGATTGCGGGGGTATGGTATATTCACATCAACAATTTCCTTTATTCTTCCTGGCCTAGCACTCATAATCATCACTTTTTGTCCTAATACAATGGCTTCATCTACATCGTGTGTAATAAAAAAGCATGTTTTCTTCTCTTTATCCCATGTTTCCAATAATTCCTCTTGCAATTGCGTTCTTGTCTGAGCATCTAAAGCTCCAAATGGTTCATCCATCAATAACACAGAAGGGTTTGCAGCGTATGCTCGTGCAATAGCTACTCGTTGTTTCATTCCTCCTGATAATTCTTTCGGATAATGATTAATAAAGTCTTCCAAATCTACCATTTTGATATATTTCAATGCTAATTGTTCTATTTCAGCCTTGCTTTTTTGTTTGCTTTGTATCTTACACGCAAATTCAACATTCCCTTTTACTGTTAACCATGGAAAAAGTGCATATTGTTGAAACACAACACCTCTTTCTTGTCCTGTACCTTCTATGTGTTTTCCATCACACAATACTTGCCCACTTGTCGGCTTTTCTAATCCCGCAATAATATTTAATAATGTAGATTTACCACATCCTGATGGTCCTACTACAGCGATAAATTCATTTTCCATAATATCTAAATTAATTCCATTTAAAGCGACTACCTCACCATTTCGAGAATCAAATGTTTTGATTACATCTTGCATACTAACCTTTACCCTTCTCTCTTCTCTTGCCATCCAGTTAACCTCCGTTCTAATAATTTAATGCATTTTTCAAAAATCAATCCGATAATACCAATGATAATGATATACATTAACATGGGCGAAGACTCAAATGTGTTATTTAACGCTCGTATACGCATTCCTAAACCATCTGAAGCACCTGTAGATTCTGCAGCAATTAAGGAGGTTAAACCAATTGCGGTTCCTAATCGAATTGCTGTCAAAATAAATGGTAATGAAGCTGGAGCAATGACTTTTAAAAAAATGTCTCGATCTCTGGCACCTAATACCCTTGCTGCCTTTATAAGTGTAGGATCAATATTTTTTACACCTTGATAAATTGTAATAGACATGGTTAAAAAAGTAGCAATGGTAATAACAATGATTTGTGGTGTTTTTCCAACACCAGCAGAAATTACCACTAATGGAACATACGCTAAAGGAGGGATATTACGAATAAATTGAATCCAAGGTTCTAAAATATATTGAACTGGTCGATACCATGCCATCAAGATTGCTACTGGTAAAGATAAGATGAAACCAATACCAAAACCAGATAGAACAGACGTTAAACTACTTGCAATTGTTTATGGCAAACTAATTATGTAGGGATTGGCATTTAATTTATGCAGGGCCCTGCATAAATTAAATGGCCACTTGCCAACCTCTCCAAATAACTTTAAACTCCTCGTTGGACCAACAACGTTTAACAGGAGGATATTAGGAGATGTTAGCAGTGGCACAAGTTGATTATATCAGACATGAAGTAAATCAAAAAGGTGAAACATACGCCAGTGTGGGGAGACGGATGGGAATTGACCCCCGCACAGTAACTAAGTATGCCAATCAAGAGGAATTCACGAAGAAAGAAAAGCAACAACGTAAATCACCAGTCATGGATCCCGTGAAGCCAATTTTGGATAAATGGATCAAGGAAGATTTAAAAAAGAAAAGGAAGTATCATAGAACAGCAAAAAGAATGTTTCAGGAACTAGAGAAATTCCATAGTTTCAAAGGATCCTACCGTACTGTTCGCAACTATGTTTCAGAACGTAAACGAGAATTAAAAGAGAATATGGAGAGCGCAGCATTGCCTCTTGAGTCAATTCCGGGTACGGCACAAGTTGACTTTGGGACAGCACCATTTAAGTACCATACCGAAGTGATTGATCTTCCTTATCTGGTAATATCCTTTCCAAACAGTAATACTTTTTACTTTCAGGTTTTTCCTTCGGAAAATACAGAGTGTTTACTGGAAGGGTTACAACGCATGTTCCAGCATATGGGAGGGGTTCCCAAAACGATTCGATTTGATAATTTATCACCAGCAGTAAAGAAAGTTCGGGCAAAAGGAGAGCGTGAGTTAACGGAGACCTTTGATAGATTTGTTCTGCATTATGGTTTTACATACGAGTTTTGTAACCCTGGTAAAGGTAATGAAAAAGGTCATGTTGAAGCAATGGTTAAATATGTGAGAAATAACTTTTTATTACCAGAGAATACAATTTTAGAACTGGATCCATTCAATGAAACACTCTGGGAAATGGCAGAGCAGGACCGCGATCGTTTGCATTATGAGAAAGGTATCCTTCAATCAGAACTATTTAAGGAGGATCAAGAAAATTGGCTTCTCTTACCTGAGAAAAGATTTGAATGCGCACGATATGAGGAGATAAAATCAGACAAATACGGATTCATTTCAATAGACAAGAAGCAATACTCTACTTCTCCTCGATTCGCCAAACAGAACGTGCGTGTATGCATCACATATAACGATATAACCATCTTGGAGGAGAATAATGAGGTTATCGTAAAACATCCAAGATTATATGGCATAAAGAGAAAATCAATGGTGTGGCAGCCTTATTTGAATCTACTATCGAAACGCCCTAGGGCAATTAAGTATTCAGGGATTTATGAGCAGTTCCCGCCAATTTGGACAGAATACCTACTTGATTGTACGGAGGAAGAACAAAAGAGTGCCTTGCGGTTATTGGGAGGGCTTTTAAAGAATGATGACTTTTCATTGTTGAATGAGGCTTTACAATTGGCCTCTACACATGGCCACCCAGATACTGATCAAATTAAGCATTGTTTCTATTCATTACTTAACCAAAACGATGCCCATACCGCCATTACACCAAAGGTGTCTATACCTAATGTGCCAAATGCGACAAGAGGGTTATCCCATTATGATTCCTTCTTCCAGAAGGGAGGGATCAGTCAATGAATGATCAAATAGAAGCTTACGCCAAACGTTTAAAGCTGAGTTGGATTAGAGAGAACTACAGCAATGTAGAGGCTGATAGTGATCAGGAATACCTCCTGAAGTTATTTGAGAATGAAGTACAGAACCGTGAGGAAAGGAAAATAAACTTACTACTAAAGCAAGCTGGACTACCCAAGACAGGTAGCAACCCTTACCAGTGGGAGCATATTCAAATTCCACAGGGCATTGACCGAGCGGGAGTTTTGAACGGAGACTTCATTAGTGAAAAGGAAAACCTTATTTTGTATGGCGGGGTTGGGACTGGGAAAACCTATTTGGCATCGTTAATCAGCTTAAATGCCATACATAGGTTTGGCAGTCGGGTCAGATTTTACACTGTGGCATCCTTGGTGAATAAATTAATCGACGCTAATCAGCAGGGAAACCTTACGAAACTAATGAAACAGATTGAGAAGCTGGATTTATTAGTATTGGATGAACTTGGCTATATTCCCCTCAATAAGGAGGGGGCAGAGCTTTTATTTCAAGTCATCTCTATGTGTTACGAAAATAAAAGTATTATCATCACAACTAACCTGCAGTTTGGCCAATGGAATCATGTTTTTGGCGACCCAATACTGACAGAGGCGGTTATCGACCGATTGATTCATCACTCGCATTTATTGCTTTTTACCGGAGACAGTTTCCGTTACAAAGAATCTTTATTACATGAGTAATTAGAGGTGGCAAGTGGCATACAAATTTAAATGCCATTTCATACATTTTTTACTTGCCAAATACATTGCAATATCTCTCCAAAAAACCCCTCTATTTATCATGGTACTAATCGATTCTGTTGTAACTATTATGTTTGGAAAACTTCTAGATGTTACAGGTATAAAAGATAATATCGTCCAAAATATAATGGCAACTATTAACGAAATCGCAACCCAACCCTTACTCGAAATTTTATCTACCCACCCCCTTGTGTTAATACCTGATTTTTTTTCCGTATTTACTGTTGTCTGTACTCCCATCTATATAACCACCTTGCATCATTTATTATAATTTCATGTTATCTTACGAAAGCGATTACTTGTAGTATGAAATTTTTTACACCCTTTTATTATTTGGGACAGAATGAACCCTAAATATGAATTAAAAACATTCTAATACGAAATAGAAGGAAGTAATGAGGAATGCAAGTCAAAGTACAATAACCTCCCCAAAACACTGATCAGGTCACTGTTTGGGGAGGCTTCATGTATTAAGAGTTTAAATTTAGTCTTTTGTATATTTAGTTCAAATCACAACCAGTTTTTTTCAATGTCAGGAACGGACTTTCCCTGCAAAAAATCCCACTCTCTCAAAACTCAAATAATTCCCCTTTTCTCTCCATCTCCCATTCTTCCGCCTCAAACCCAGGCACTTTACCTTCTAACAGCGGATCTTGTGTCTGCTTCATCCAATTATCCACTTTCTCCCTTAACTGATTGACAACCGCTTCATAATCTGGATCTTCTATCAGATTGTCTTTTTCCAATGGATCCTTCTTCAGGTCATATAACTCCTCTTTTGCATTAGGTACATAGAATTCTTCTCTAACCGCTTGTCCTGCTTTACTTTGATGTATGTCTAACGGTAAATAAACCTTAGGACCATCTTCAAAATTCCGGATATACTTATACTCCTTCGTTCGAATACCTCGCATTGGGTGATAGCGGTCATGCCATGTTTGTTCACAGAAAAAACTATCCCTTTCCTTGTACTTCTCTTCTTTTAGTAAGGATAAAAAACTAGAACCATCTATATGTTCTGGAATATCTGCTCCTGCCAATTCTAATAAAGTAGGCATTAAGTCAATATTACATAATAATTCGTTGATCTCCCTTCCCTGTTTCAATGTTCCATCTGGAAATTTCATCATTAACGCCGTTTCTAAACCTGCATCAAACAATGTGCCTTTAGCCCGTGGAAAAGGAATGCCATGATCTGTAGTGTAGATAAGCACGGTATTTTTATCAAGACCGGTCTTCCGCATTTTCGTCATGATATCTCCAACCGCTCGATCCAATGATTTTACGGAGCCATGGAAATGAGCCAGATCATTTAAGACTCCTTCTGCAGCAGGTAAGTAATCAAGCGGCTCCACTGATCCAAGCGGATCTGGCTCAAAATGGTCAACCGGTAAATGCGTTTCTTCAAACCCTACCGAGGCAAAAAATGGTTTATCATTACCTTCTTCGGTCTGTTTCTCTAAAAATGATTCTAATTTAACCGTGACTTCTTTTGCTGCATTTCCATGAACTTCCGTTATATGCTGATAGCCTAAATGACGCCCAGGCTTTCCCCCATCTATCGCTTCATGAGAGAATCCAAATAACCAAGTTTCATAGTTCACTCTTTGTAACGCAGATGGAATGGTGGTAACTTCCTTTGTCATCGAATGTCCCATGTGAGCAAGCCCCATCATGCCATGATTATGACTGTACATCCCAGTTAAAATACTTCCCCTGCTTGGGCTGCATTGAGGCTGGGAACAATAATATTGATTAAATTGAATACCTTGTTCAGCCAATGCTTTTAAGTTTGGCGTTTCAATATGCTGACCGTAATTCTCCATGTATCTTCCCGTATCGTGTGATATAACCATAATGATATTGGGTTTCTTCATTAAAATAAAACCTCCTGTTATTCTTTAACCGCACAGTTTAAAAAATTGCAATATTGCAAACCTGTTCACACCCATACCACTTAGATATTAAACTCTTTTAATAATTCTTAATTCTTTATCAGTTCCAATCAGTTCAAATTCAATGTCTTTAATTGGATTCGTTACTTCTACATTAATATAGTCTGATTTTTCATACACTAATATATCCATTTTATTATCTAAATGATCAGTTAATGTTTGGGAAAAGTCTGAATCATAATAAATTTTGCATAACGGCATTTGGAAACCATCTAGTTTGTTTCCGACAGATGAACCAAGTTGTTTTGTTTCTCCTATATTAAAAAGAAGTATACTATTGTTTTTCACAAATACAGGGATCTCGTCTACATTTGCTGTCACCTTAAATAATTTGGGCCCTTTGATTGTTTCATTAGACCAGAGATTTGTCCATGCCCCCTCTGGCAAGTACACTTGACGAAGTATTTCTCCTTCTTCAATTATGGGTGCTACTAATAAATAATCGCCAAACATATATTGATCATAAATCGAATAAACTCTCGGATCATTCTCATAATCAAGCATTAATGCTCGCATCATTGGAATTCCAGAAGTACTGGATTTTTGTGCTTCTTGATATAAATATGGCATCATATTCATTCTGATATTAGCAAAAAAACGGTATACATCAATTACTTCTGATACTCCAGTTCGTTCCGCTATATTCCATGGCGTACGATCCTGATTAAATTCCGCCTTGCTTTCTGCATGATACTGCATAATTGGGCAAAAAGCCGCCATTGCAGAAGATCGCATAAATAATTCTGATGTTGGAATATCACCATTGAATCCAGCTAAATCCCATCCCCAAAAAGTAATACCGCTTAATCCTGAATTTATACCTGCAATTAAAGATCTTTTAAACGCATCAAACGTCGATCTCTCATCACCAGCCCAATGTGCTGGAAAGTTTTGAGCACCTATATATCCCGCGCGACTAAATGTAATACCTTCATTTCGTTGAGCAAACTGATAATATGCTTCTATATAATCATTTGGATATTTATTACGCATTTCACTACCCGTAGAACCGTTAGCAAAAACTAAATTTTTACCAAATACAAATTCACCGCCATCCGTTTTAAAACCGTCTACTCCTATATCTAATAAGTACTGTCTTTTGGCAAACCACCATTGTTTTGCCTCTTCATTGGTAAAATCCATGATTAAACTGTTAGTAAACCAATTTTCTGGAATTCTATAAGGACTTCCATCTACATTTTCAACTACATAACCGTTATTTATCATATATTCTTCATCTTGATCTTTTAACGGATGTTTTTGTTTATTCAAATACTTTTGAATAGGAATTTGCCAAAGTATCAATTTTAAATCTTGCTCATGTAAATCATATACCATTTGCTGCGGATCTGGCCATCTTCCCCATTTTGGAAAATGCATTTCATTATATTGATGAACATATCCTGGTGTTTTTAATGGATATTCTGCATCATTAAACATGTAATAGGTTGCTTCATCACTCCATTGTTCTAACACTATTACTGTGGCTGGAATATTGTATTTATTGGTTAACTTAACTTCTTTCTCAACAATAGATTGCCTATCCCAATTATTACTAGACATCCATGGGCCTAAAGCCCAGGAAGGAAGCATCTTTGGTTTTCCAGTAACCTCCATATATTTTTGTATTTGTTTTTTTAAATTACCAATGAACAAATGGATACTTATTTCTTCCGTTATATTGGTAAAGTCAATTAGCATAGAGTGTTTATCATATAATTCGGATCCTAAATCAAAAGATGTGTAAGCATTAGTATTTACAAAACAACCATAAGATTGATTAGTTAGATAGAACGGGATCGGCATATACGTTTTCGTTTGCTGATCTCGATACTGGTTATATACATAACAGTCGATGACATTTCCTTTTTGGTTCGTCGAATTATATCTTTCGCCAAATCCAAAAAATGATTCTGAATTAGGAGAATACCAATTTACTTTAACATCCCTTATTACTCTTTCAGTATCTAAGGAATACTCCATAAAAGGCAGTAATGGATGTGAAGCGATAATACTATTGTCTCCATTAGTTATTTTAATTTTCCCATGTTCACTAGCAATCTCTATACGATTCAACTTATACTCTAAATGAATATTTTCATATTTTCTATTAGAGGAATTATAAGTTTTAATTGCTGGTAATAATTTAATCTCCGCGCCTAAATCGTTTAAACATAACTCAAAAGTGAATACATGATTATCTTGGTCAGATTCACATATTAACTTATCCCCTAATTTTTCCACTACATAAAATGAATCGATAACATATTGGTTTACCATTTTCAAAGGATAATTTTTAGAAAATACAATATCACCATTATGGGTTTTTGCGGAAAAATAATAATAGTAATCAGTGAAGCTAGGCAACTTCTGTACCCAGCATTTATATAGATCATTCTTTTTCTTCATAGGATAAGTTTTTTCCCAATCATCAGAAACCTTACTGATATGAACATTTACTTCCTGTACTTCTTCTATATTCACTTCGCAAATCATAATTATAGGGTCATCTAAGCTAGGATAATGAGGTGTTCGTTCAGTGGGTTTCTTTTGATATACATTCTCATTTCCAAATGGCTCATGAAGAAATATCTCTTTTTCTTTCGAATTTGATTTTTCGAAATGTTCATATATCTTTGTTAACACTTCTGATAAATCGTTCTTTGGTAGTAATAACGCCTTTTCATAGTATTTTTTAGCAATTTCTTTTTCTGATTTTTCCAAATGGTAAAGCGCCATTAGAATCGTAGCCTCTGCAGTTGCATCAGATGATCCTGTATAAGTAACAAAACCTGTTTCTCGAGATAATTCTGATGTCATTTTATTAGTAGCTTCTACTATAACTAAATCTTCTGGAGAGAACAAACCAAAAGGCAATACAGCTAATGTTTGATCAACTGATACTCTTCTGGATTGATTACCATTTAAAACAAGCCCTCCACTTAATAAGTGTTCAAATACATAATCACGAATTTTAGTCATCACTCTCTGAACTTTTGAATGTTCGCCAGTGTTTTTACTTTCTAACAAAGCAGCATACGCCATGGACAAATTCGTCAGAAAAACATCTTTACTGCTTAATGCAAGCACATTTTCATGTTCTTTGTCCCAATTATCTTCTATATAGGTTATGTAATTTTCAATATCTATGTTCTCTATATCATCACTTAATGAACCATAATTTTTTTCTCTCTGATACAGCCATAACCAAGTCGCAATATTGTAAAAAGAATCTTCTATTAATGTTGGTCGCGATTCCTGTAGTAATAAATTAATTTCATGCTTTGATCCATTCTTAAGTTGCAATAAATATATATATAATAATGATGAGAATGATTGGCAAGATTTCATTTTGTAGCATAACTCCTTTTTCATCTAATATATGGTGAAGTTAATTTCACCTTTATAAAAAATACTTTTTTAAAGGAAAGGATATATGCACCTAAGTGACCATATATCCTTTGTTTTGTTAATTTAAAATATTGTTATACTCATTTTCTAAAATTTCTAATACTTCCTTCGGTGTTTGTTCTCCAAACAATGCTTTTTCAAGTTCCTCATCTGTTACATCACTAATTCTACTCCAATTTTCAACAACTGGGGGCATTACAAGTGTATCTAGTGCATCAAATACTGCTTGTCTATTCTCTGGAGATGTCTGCTCTAGATAAGGAGCTAACACTTCCTCGTCCGATATAGCAGGAAGTTCCCAAGAAGAATCCAGGCGAATGTTTGCTACTTCTTCACTTGCGCTCATAAATGCTGCAAATTTGTAAGCAGCCTCTTGCTTATCAGAATCAGCTGAAACCGCCAAGCCATTTGCAAAGAAATGATGGGCTTTCTGAGTATTACCAGCTTCCAATTCTACATCCCATTCAAAAGGCGCATCTGCAAATGTGCCAAACATCCAAATTCCTGTATGAAGAATAGCAAGTTGACCATTTACGAATAGATCTTCAGGCAATTGTCCCGACATATCAGCTGGAGATGGAGTAACATCATACTCTGTTACTTTATCCACCATATATGCTAGTGCTTCTTCATTTTCTTCTGAGTTGATAGCTACAGATCCGTCATCATTGAAGATTTCCCCGCCGTTTTGAGCAGCAACTTTATAAAATTCATTCATAGTAGTCGGCGAATAAGTTCCCCATACATTTTCGTTTGGATTGGTTAACTTCTTAGCTGCTTCTAACTCATCTTTCCACGTCCAATCAGCAGTAGGATAATCTACTCCAGCTTCATCAAACAAATCTTTGTTATAAAATGTAAGCACGTTAGAAAAACTTTCTACCATCCCATACTGCTTCCCATCATATTGATAGGCTTCAAACGCTTGTTGATTTAACTGACTTGGGTCAAATGCATTATCTTCTCCTATAAATGATGTTAAGTCTGCTAAAGTACCTCTAGACGCATATTGAACAAAGTTTTCATAATTTAATTCAAATACATCAGGTGCATTTCCACCAGCTATTTGTGTTTGTAACTTTGTAAAATAATCATCATATGCTGCTAACTCCTTGTCTACAGTAATGTCTGGATTTTCTTCTTCAAAAGCCTCTATAATTTGATCTAGTTCTTCCTCATACTCTGGTGATGCAGAAAAGCTATAATAACTAATTTCTACTTCTCCTGCTTGATCATTACTAGACGCTTGTTCTCCTTCATCTGATGATGAGCATGCTATCAATGATAGAAACAAAAACATGAACAAAAATAATAATCCTATTCTTTTTTTAATCATCTTAACCTCTCCTCTTTTAATATGTTTTATTCTTTCATTCCACTCATAGTCATTCCTTGTATAAAGTACTTTTGAGCAAAAAGATAAACGATTAGTATAGGAACAACACTTATAACCACTCCTGACATCATAAGACCCCAGTCAGTACTCCAACGACCTTGTAATAAAGATAACCCCAATGGAAGTGTTGCTAATTCATTAGAACTAATTACGATTAATGGCCATAAAAAATTATTCCAAGACTGCATAAACGAAAATATACCTAGTGTTGCTATCATTGGTTTTAGCAATGGCATACATACATGCCAAAAAACTCTCAAATGATTTGCTCCATCCATAAAGGCCGCTTCTTCTAATTCCCTTGGAATTGATAGCATCGCTTGTCTCATTAGGAAAGTACCAAACACACCAAACATGGTAGGTATAATTAAACCTTGATAAGAATCTAACCACCCTAACTCCCTAATTAAAATAAATTGTGGTATCATGGTAACTTGTGTCGGCACCATCATTGTAGCTAAATAGAGTAAGAATAATTTGTCTCTGCCTTTAAAGTGCATACGACCAAAAGCATACCCTGCCATCGAACTAAAAATAATCTGACCTATCGTAGTTAAAAATGCCACAACCAATGAATTCCACAAAAATTTCATCATTGGAAACTTTTCGATTACTTCTTGATAATTTGATAATGTCACGTTCTTTGGAATAAACTCTGGAGGAAACACCATAACTGCCCCATCCCCTTTTAAAGAGGTAGAAATCATCCAAAGAAAAGGACCTAGCATGATAAGTGCTCCAGTTACTAATAAGAAATAAAATAATAGTTTTTTGAATAACCCTTTTTTCTTAGATTTCATAAGTTAATTTGCCCCCTTATCTTGAAATTTCATCTGAATCCATGTGAAGATAAAGATGACTATAAATAAGGCCCAACTCATTGCTGACGCATAACCCATTTCATAGTATTTAAAGGCGTAGTTGTAAATATTTTGAACCATTACCGTAGTAGAACCGCTCGGTCCACCTTCAGTCATAATCATCACTTGATCAAACACCTGAAATGAATTGATTAAAGAAATAACGGTTACAAAAAAAGTTGTTGGTCCTAATAAAGGAATAGTAATTCTTAAAAGCATTCTAAATTTACCAGCACCATCTATGGAAGCTGCCTCATAATAAGAAGGAGATATGTTCTGTAACCCTCCCAAAAATAACACCATAACAAAGCCTATATCTTTCCACGCACTTGCAATGATAATACCAATCATCGCAGTTGATGGATCGTGAAGCCATTGTGGCCCCTCAATTCCAATTAAGGATAGAAAATAATTTATCAAACCATAATTAGGGTTATACAGCCATTTCCAAACTAATGATACAGCTACCCAGCTTGTTACTACCGGAAGAAAGTAAGAGGCTCTAAAAAAAGCCCTTAATTTCATTTGTTTATTTAACAACAAGGCACAAGCGAGCCCAAACACCATTACTAAAGGCAAATATCCAAAAATAAATAAAAAAGTATTTCGAAAAGCTCTCCAAAATTCAGGATCTTGTACCATGCGAATATAATTATCAAATCCAGCAAAGTTTATTGTTCCTAGTAAATCCCACTGTGTAAAACTCAGCCCCAATGAGGAAATAATAGGAAAACCAATAAATAAAAGAAAACCTAGTAAATTAGGTAGCAAAAAAACTATTAACCAAAGATATGTATTTCTTTTTTTCATTCCGACCATGAGATATAAACTCCTTCCTTTTTCACTTTGAGACTCGCTCTTTTTCATATATGGGTTCTTGAAAAATTTGGTCAATTGCCAAGAGGGCCCCGCCAATTAGCCATGAGGTATCATCTAAATTAGATTTAACAATCTTAGTTTCAATTTCCACTTTAGAAAAGAAATTACTATTCGCAATATGTTTCACATCATTGAAAAATAAATCACTATAGCGCATTCCTTCACCAGCTAATATAATTTGTTCTGGATTAAAGGTATTAATTAAATTTCTTAACCCATGTCCTAGATAATTACTCATTTCTTTAAAAAGTTGGATTGCTAAACGATCGTCTTCCATTGCTTTTTGTGCCACTTCATCAAACGAGAAGTTTTTTAATTTTGAATCAGGAAAATCAGACAATAACGTATTTCCTTTGTTTTTAAAGTAAAATTCAGAAGCATACATTTCGATACATCCTTTTTGACCACAGTGACATTGATAGCCATCAACTACTAATGTCGTATGACCAAATTCTCCAGCCCCTCCAACAGTGCCATAATATATTTTTCTATCTATAACTACTGACAAACCAATTCCAGCACCTATTGAAACTACTAGAAAATTAGTATAGCCTTTGCCTGAACCATTCCAAAGCTCTGCAAGAGTATAACCATTTATGTTATTATCCACATATACACGAACTGCTTCAAACCGTTCTTTCACCATTTTTGTGATAGGTACGTTCTTCCAACCCAACATTGAGGATCGAATAATGATGCCATGTTTACGATTCACCAGCCCTGAAGAAAGAATACCAATTCCTAAAAGTTTCTTCTGGTTAATCCCGTTATTTTCAAGCAAGCTATTTATTTTTTTCTCAATTATTCCAACAATCGTTTCAGGCAAAATTTTTTTTTCAAAATTAACAGAACCTGAATCAATAATTTCCGCTTCCATGTTTGTTAAAGCAAACAATAGTTGATGTTCTTCAATTTTCACACTAGCGGTATAGCCATATTCTTTGTTGAATTCTAAAAGCTTCGCCCGTCTTCCTCCTGTTGACGATGATTCTCCAATTTCGACTACATAACCTACATTCATTAAGTCTTCAATGATATATTTTAATGTTGAAGCGCCTAAGTTATATTCATTTGATATATCCGAACGTCTGATTGGATGTCTCTTCCTAATCATATTTAGCACCTTAAAACGATTTATTTCTTTAATCAGTTCTTTACTACCATTTCTTAAAGTTTTCAAACTGAACACTCCATTACATAACTTTATTTTTTCATTGAATGAAATAAGTTATTTATATAATACTTGAATTATAAAAAAAATTCAAGAACCTTTTTTGAAAACTTTTTTTTGATTTCTTACTTCTTTTTTTCTGATCCGTCTATTTCTCATTTCTAACTTAATAACGACTCAACAAAAGTGTTAAGTCGTTATTTATCATATTTATTTAATTAAACACCCTTTACACCACCACCAAAACCTTATCCGGTGTTAACCAAAACGGACTAAAGTATGCGCAGTTATTAGATAATGGCAGTAAATCATCATGGATTAGAATGCCAATTTCCTCTCTAATAAACTGTTGCCTTCTTTGAATGCGCTCCCATAAAGAAGGATACTTTTGTTTGATTTCTGCACGCAACTCCTCGTCCGCGAAGAATACACTGTCCTCACAATTCAAGCCAATGCCATCTGGCAAAGGAGTTGGGATAATATCACACTGGAAAGCCATACCAGAGGCAATTTTCTCTTTTGAACCAGGCTTCATAATGGTATTCATCCATTCATCTGTACTTACTTGATGTCCTGGGTTTAAAGCTGACTTCAACCCTGCTTGATCAAGGATAGAGACTATCTCATTCCAAATTTCTCCACCCGTTGCACCAATAGTTGCCTTTTGATACCAAGCAGCAATTGCTTTAAAATAAGGCTTCGCTAAATCATTTAAATACTTATCATTTTGCTTATCGATAACCCCTGCTCGACAGCTTAATCCTCCCCAGTAACCAACTCCTGTTGTGACTCCATCACCAAACTCGATTGCTTTGGAGGAAGGACTAGATAAGCCAATAATTTTTTCCTTGTCGGCTGAAAACATCACGTGAGCAGTTAATATTTCTCCTGCAAATTGCATATTGGATACAGCTTCATGTTCTGTCATACCAACTTCTACGTTTCGCACTATTTGATCGACTGCATTAGAAGATCGGGCAGCTCCCCATTCAAAGTACGCTAGATTCTCTGCTTCATTATAAACACGCATACCTTTCGTAGGATGCAATAGTAATTCTGTTACATCGACTAATACTGTATTCACAAGATTTTGCAGACAATCAACTATGAAAGCCGGGATAAATAGATTTGAAGATGACGGAATCTTTTCATTTTCCTCGAAATACTTCCAACCACAAACTCCTACTTTATCCGCAGCTGTCATACCAATATCTTTTAAGATATGATCCAATCGTGGCGCTTGCGTACGATCTTGTCCCAACAGCCCAAAGGATTGGTACAACACTACCTCGGCGTTTATTTTATTTACAGGTGCGTAATCTACACATTCATTTCCTAATAATAAATATTTCTTTTGGTTCGGACCTAATAATAGTAAAGCTTCTTCAAACCTTGGATCAAAGGCAGATAAATAATGAATATTGGCGAAATGTTCTCGATCTGCATAAACTACAAGCCAATCACATCCTGCCTTAGTGTAAAATTCGCGACATCTCGTCTCATAGATTTCTGATGGTACATCTGGTAATACCTCTTCTAAACCAAATTCAGGTAGATTCACTTCTTTTAACTCTATTTGCATATGTTTGTCTCCCTTTCTATTAATTTTATTCTGATAGTAACTCGACCGTATAATGCAATGATTCTAAATTCGTGATACTTCCTTCCTCTACTCTTCCTTCCGCTTCCATAATACCTACAACTCGTTCAAAACGATCTCGCCAATAAAAATCACCATTTTCATCTAGGACTTCGTTTTGATAAAACTCTTTGCTGCTTGGAAAATACTCCATGTTATTCCAAACATCCTTTAGTTCTTCCACCGTTATCTCTGTACCAACATCCTTCATACGCTCTACAATAATTGGAAAGGCCTCATTCGGATTTTCCTCAATATAGTGAAAGGTCTTAAAAATGGCCTGAAGAAAACGCAGTGATAAATCATGATTATTTTCTACCCATGATTGGTGGGCGGCAAAGCCATTATGAGAAATGGTATATGGTAACGTAGTCTGGTCAATTAAAGTAGCATATCCCTCTTTTTGCACAGCTAAACGTTGTGGAATACCGCTAATCATGACATCAATAGATTCAGATAATAATGCTGGTGGCAAATCTTCTTGCGACATATCAATAATTTCATAATCATCTGACTCTAATCCAACATAATCTAACATGGATATGAAACTGGTGTATTCGCTTACACTTGTGTTTAATCCAATCCTCATTCCTTTCACTTGCTCTAAAGTCTCTCGCATCGCTTCCTCTTGATCTAGCCCTTCCTCAAGGAATTGATCATACGTCTGCCAATCGTACCTATCATCATCGTACATGAGCCCTGCACCTGCAAAATAGAATATCGGAAAAGCAAGCGTCGTTTCTACTCCATTAGAATTCTGTAACACTACATCGGAATCACCTGCTGTAGCAACATCTACTTGCTCCCCTACTAATAAATCATTTCCTCCTGCCCAATCTGTTTCTTGAATCTCAAGCTCAATACCTTCTTCTTCAAAAAATCCCTGCTCTATGCCCACATGAATCGAATAAACATCCTGGAAAGGACTTAATGCTACACTAATTGTTTCTAACTCATCTGATTGTTTCCCTCCATTCTCTGTCGTCGCTTGTCCACCTGTATCGTCATTATTAGCTTCACTCCCACATGCTGCTAATATAATTAACAAAATTGGCACCATTAACATTTCCACTATTTTCATTTTATTCATTACATGCTCTCCTCCCTCTTAAGCTCTTTCCGTCCAGCGTGTAATATAATTTAAAGACTTTCGAATCGCAGCATCTACTAATGCAGATAACAACCCAAACATGACGACTCCAAGAAATATCACATCGGTGTTAAACATCTTACGAGCCTGCAATATTCGATACCCCATTCCAGCCTGAGCTCCCATAAACTCTGCTGCCACTACCAATGTAAATGAAATCGCAATACACACCCGAATAGGTCCTATTAACGATGGGATAATACTAGGCAAAATAATTTTTCGGAAAATATTTGCCTTATTTGCCCCAAGCGTTTGCCCTGCCTTCACGTAAATAGGTGGAACATTACGAATGGATTCTATCGTATTAATCACGATAATAAAGAAAACGCCTAGTGTTACTAAAAGAAATTTGCCCAATTCACCGATTCCAAACCACATTAAGAAGAAAGGAATCATCGCAATGACTGGAACGGGGCGCCCACTTTCAATTAATGGGTTGAGAAAGTAATAAATCTTCTCGCTGAAACAAACCAGCACTCCTACAACTATCCCTAAGACAACACCTGTCACTAACCCCGTCACCACACGAAACATCGTATAAAGTACATCATTTCCTATTAATGCACTTGTCGATAAAGCTGCCTCAAAAACCATACTTGGTGATGGAAAAATCACTGGTCGAACGAGTCCCAAACCATCCTCTGTCACCGTAAACCAGGCAATGAATACTAGCAATACAGACAAAATACTTAAATAACCACCTTGAGAAAATACTAACCTCTTATCTTCTAGCTTTTTTGACACTGCTTACACCTGCTTTCTATGCTTCTTGTTTTAAAATGGCTCGAATTTGTTTTCGGTATTCGATAAAGGAAGGAGAAGTTTTAATAGATAAATCTCGATCTTTTGCAAAATCAGGTGTGTATACAGAGTGAATTTTACCTGGTCTAGGTGTCATCACTACTACTCGATCACCTAAATACAGCGCCTCTTCTAAATCATGCGTAATAAAAATGATCGTTCGTGGTGCTTTCAACCACAACTTCCTCAGTTCTTCTTGTAAGTATTCCTTCGTCATAATATCTAAAGGCCCAAATGGTTCATCTAACAATAATACTTTTGGGTTAGCGGCATAAGCGCGAGCGATATCGACTCTTTTTTTCATACCGCCTGAAAGTTGTTTTGGCCAGGCATGACGAAAATCTGTTAAGCCTACTAGATCCATATAGTATTCTGCTTTTTGCTTAATCTCCTGTTTTGATTTATTTTGCATGGCCAGACTAAAGCCAATGTTATCTTCCACCGTCATCCAAGGAAAGACAGCGTCATCTTGAAACACTACCGCTCGTTCTGGACTTGGTTTATTTATGACCTTTCCTTCTACTTCTATCTTTCCTGATGTTGGGTGCAGCATACCAGCAATTGCATTCAGCAGTGTCGTTTTTCCACACCCTGATGGCCCCATGACACAAAGAAATTCATTTTTTTCCACCTCTAAATTCACTTCATGCAATGCTTTAACCGTTTTCATTTTCGTATGAAATTCAAGGGAAACATCCTCTAGTGAAATCAGTGTTTCCAAGCTTTCTTCAAGATTGTGATTCGTTATCGCTTGAATAGATTGCACGCTTATTCCCCCTATCTTTTTTAACTACTTCACCATCTTTCATCACAAAATCAACAAACTGTAACCTTGAAATATCTTCGATGGGATCTCCTTCCACAGCAATAATATCCGCATATTTTCCTTTTTCAATGGTTCCTACCTTATCTCCTAAACCAATCACATCAGCAGCTAATTTCGTTCCTGCTACAATGGCCTGCTCAGGTGTCATACCCAGTTCTACAACCAACTCCCATTCCTTCGCCGCTTGATCTTGCGGATGCGTAGGATAACCAATTAAATCCGTTCCTAACACAAAATGAACGCCTGCTTCCAATCCTTTACAAAAACTTTCTTTCATGGCTTGATAATGTTTGGTGAATAACTCCTTTTCTTGTTGCGAATAATGAAAAGGCTCAAAAGCTTGCTCATGGAAATACAATTGAGACATGGTGGTAACAACAGGGATTTGCGTTTCTACTAATCGCATTCTAGTCTCTTGACTGATAGCGTATCCGTGTTCAATAACATCTACATTTCCATCTATCGCTAAGTTCACTGCGTCTTCTCCAATACAATGTGCACTTACCTTCACGTGATTAAAATGCGCTTCCTCCGTTATAGCCTTTGTCTCCTCCAAACTATATGCTGGTAAGTTTGTATAAGGATCATCTCCCCATGAGACATTCAGGTCACCTAAAGCTCCTTTGGATAATCCTATCTTTATCACATCTGCTCCTTGGCTGATTCGTTGTCTCACTCGTTTTCGTACTTCTTCTTTTCCATCAGCAAATTCATGCGCCGGTGTAATATCATCCCACGTCCCACTAGTGGAAATAATAAAATTTCCAGCTGCCACCATTCGCGGACCGGGAATCAATCCTTCATTAATAGCTCTCCGTATGGTTGGTGTGACATTAGAACCAAGGCATCTTGCCGCTGTAATCCCTGCCTGCAACATCTTTCCTGCTTCTTCCGCTCCTCGAATCGCTCGATATTCTGTAGATTCGGTATGCATTTTATATAATTCATGACTAGGTATGGCAAAGAAATGCATATGCGCATCTACTAATCCCGGAAGGACTGTTTTATCTCCTAAATCAATGATTTCTGCATGATCTGGTATATGGACACTTGTTAATGTTCCGATTTCGATAATGGTATGATCTTGAATGACGATTGCCATATATTCTTTTTTTGGGGCTCCCGTCCCATCTATAAGTCCTTTTGTCTTAATTACTTTGTGAACAGTCATGCTTATTACCCCCTTTTCTTCTACTGAGTCGCTTTGTTGTGTCACGTTTTTGAATAAACACCTCCATCACTATTCTCTTCAGAGCATTCATTTCAATCGGTATGCCGTTTTCAAAGAATAATCATAGAGATTGCTTCTCTTTCTTCCATTTGATAGGAAATGGTTACTACATCACATCTTCCTTTCTAAGGTCTGATTATGTATGCGTCTATCCTCCTTTTCTTGGTACGTAATTACGTACCACTAATGAAAATAGTATATGATATATTTCCCTTAAAGTCAAACCCATTTTAAAGGTGACCTATGGATAAATATATCGAAGTAAAAATCAATGACCTGATCGATCAACATAATATTTCTTTACGAGAGTTATCACGCTTAACTGATATTCGTCATGCTGCTCTTAGCGAACTGGCCAACCGCAAACGTCAGAATATTAACTTTGGTCATATTATCAGAATCGCCGAAGCTTTTGACATATCAGATATTCGCGAGATTATTGATTTGAAGGATAAGGAATAAGTCGATTAGCAAAAAACTCTATCGGCTTGTTCTTGATGTTATATAACCCCTATACATTACTCCATTCTTTGATCCCAACAGTTAATCAGATATTTGTGCTAATATTTGACTTATTGGATCCTTTACCGACGGACTATCCTCCCCATCTATTCTTTTAAAAATAAAATAGATGAACTATAGATAATGAACACTCATCGTATCACTAAGAACTCTATTTTTTTTAATTCAGCGACGCCTTCATTGTGATCACCATTTCCTTACTTTATTTCACACATCACACGCTTCTATCTAATGTATTTCTAACATTCCTTACTTATATGCCCCCCCCCTTTTTCCCGATATTTAGCCTGTTTGAATCCATTGTTAATTTCACTTCAGCTGCCCTTACATGTTTAATTACTTCATCCTTAGAAGTACTCATCCAGCTTTTAGATAAACAGACTCTTTTAGTTTTAAACACACAATTCGTGTGTTTGTAGTCCATCATAACCAATTGAATTACAATTGTCAACACGATTTGTTTGTTTTTATAAAATAACACTCACTTTGTGTTATTTTTTACCCAACTGAGAAGAGGTGTTGACTATGCAAGGTTTTGGATTACGTCTAGAAAACCTAAGAGATAAACATGGCTATACTAAAAGGGAATTAAGTATCATGCTTGGCTTTACAGAAAATGTTTACGGATCTTATGAGAGGGGAACTAGAAGACCTTCGCTAGAAACAATGATTAAACTATCAGATATCTATCATGTTTCACTCGATTACCTTTTACGCGGCGAAGCATTCCATTCCAATAATCAAGAGCAGGCAAATGAAGAAATCTTACGTGAGGTTATCCAAGTCTTTACCGAAAAGGAAATTAGTAATCCTTATATTCTTCAACCTGACAAATGGGCTATATTAAATAACCAAGAGATTCAAACACTGGAAAGTCATTTTGAATGGATGGTCGATAATGCGAAATCGAGAGAAAGATGAACTAAGTTTCGTCTGCAAATACCTGTCGAGGAATCACATCAGAGGTGCATAGATGGAAACATTAGCTAAAAGATTAAAACAAGCGAGAAAATCGACTGGACTATCGCAAGAACAAGCTGGTGACGTAGTAGGTTTAGCCAACGGTACTATATCTGGATATGAAAGGAACTATAGAGATCCTGATACACAGACTTTATTTGAACTTGCTGAGTTATATGAGGTATCGATTGATTGGTTATTAGGGAGAGATTCATTCCAACAGGAAAATGCAGACCTTACTACCGAAATGAACAAACGATTGAAGCAATATGGTTTGACGCAATCAAGTTTACTAGATATAGAACGATGGAAAAGAATGGGCGAGAAAGAATGGAAAGAGCTTGAGCATTACTTTAAATATATTACGGATACGGCACAGCATGGGGATGATTGAGTTCATTAAGACCAAAGAACAATTAAATTAACATCGAAGCATAATGAAAACGAGATGAAAATAATTCCATCTCGTTTTTCGCATCTATGATATTTTCACCTGCTATTGCTCTTCATTTAAACAACTCCCGAAATGTCGCCACACCAGCCAAACCATCCACTTTCAAACCACTCTCCCGCTGAAAACTCCGCAAAGCAGTCACTGTCTTCTCCCCCAATATTCCATCCATACCTTGAGGATCAAACCCGCTACAATAAAGCAGCGCCTGCAAAATCCATGTTAGGTTCCCTTTGGCACCAGGATGTAAGGTAACAGAAGCAGCACTGGTCTTCGATCCCCACACACCATCTACGACAAGGTTTGCACCAAATTGCTTGTTCAATTCCGTTTGATAAGCTTTCAGCAGCGCCTGTTTCGTCTCCGGACCAAACAAATCATCTACTTTCAGCGAAAACCCATAGCGGCTCACCAGTGTGGATTGAATGTCCGCAATAGGACCTTTCTTACTGGCAGCACTTCCACCCAAATTAGGCTTCGCTCCATTTTGCAGTTGTGCCAAGCTTAATCCGTCTGTCATTTGCAGATGAGGATAATCCTTAAAGGTCTGCCAGTCGCCACCCCATTCAAAACCAAGTGATTTCGCGATCGCTGCGACACGCCGCCAATCGCTGTTAACTTGCCATAACGCCTTCTTACCATCTGGACTCAACAACACATAATCCACGGCCAGTCCATAATTATGATAGGATTGACCACCCTTGGCATTGGTAACGATCTTACCCGGTTTGGTCCTCCCTTGCGCATACAATTCATTTTGTCGGGCATGACTGCGGTATCCCTCAGTGATTCGTACAAAAATTCCTTCTGCATACGCCCGGCGAATCGTCTCTAACGCCTGACCCCTCACCATAGGATGTGTGCGACTTCCCATTTTTTCCTTCGCCTGCTTGAGCAATGTTTGTAATGATAAATTCATGTTATCGTCCTCCTTCGATTACAGCTTCCTGCCAGAGCTGCTGCAGTTTCGGTCGTGCATTCTTGCCCCAATTCTTGACAGCATTCTCACTGACTTGGTGCTCCTCGGCAATATCCTTGACGGAGCGATCTTGACAAATATAGCCGACAAACCACCACCATTGCTTTTCAGATAAACGTCGGCGGGCCTCCCTAAGTAGCGCCTGATCCAATGGCTCATCATCTTGCGTCGTCACGTCTGCCATGGTTGTTTGCTGCTGCCAATTTTCCAGCTGCTCCCGCTCCCGGTTTTCTTTTTTCATCTTATTGATCAGCCGACGGGACACACAGCTATAGGCATAGGTGGAAAATTTGGATTTGGTTTCGTCATAACTTTGGACGGCATGCCAGAGAGCAATTAGTCCTTCCTGATAAAACTCCCCTTCCACATCCCGAATCTGGTACTTGTGAATCAAGTGGTGAATGATACGTCCATGTTCTATTAATGCTTCTTCATATTGCATGTTGCCTAGCTCCTGAAGATAAGCGCTTATCGATTATTCCGCGGTGATTACAGCATAGATCATTCATGCAGCCTCCGCACATCGCCGTATTTCGTGGCACGCCCATGAAAACAAGATTTTCGGTTCAATTTTTTTGCTTTTGTTCCTTAGAAAATCAGAAAATAGACCTACCTGAAAGAAGTTTACATCTATTTTTTGAAACGGAGCGTGAAAGGAACATGACAAAGCGAAATTATCGAATTACCAAGGAAACATTGGCTATCAAACCAAAGTATGATATGGAGTATTCGACGACGATCATTGAACAAAATGGGCATGTTGACCGACAAGAGAAGCCACTGGATATTATCAAAGAGAATTGCCTGCATTATGGAGCAAGTTATCAAGGGAGAAAAGAGGCTGTGACCTATCGACTGGGCTATAAGCAAAAGGTACCTATTCCGATTAGCCCAGAGCGTGGGATCTATGCTTTTCCGACAAAATCAGCTACGGCAGAGGGGTGTTGTTGGTTGTTTTTGCATGCGATTATTGCGGTGGAAGTGGTGGATAATGAGGTGGTGGTTCGGTTGGTTAATGGGGAGCGGCTGGTTAGTGATGTGTCGAGGTATGTGTTGGAGGAGCAGATGAGGAAGGCTGGAGCTTGTAGAATGGTGTTGGGTTGAAACCCGTCGCACATGGAATAAGTCAATAGTGCTTGACAATCTCATTTTCTATAATATCTATAGATATTAAATCAGTATTAATTTAGTCAACCTATTTCTATCCTTAATCCTCATTTCTGCACCTTATACAATTCAATAGAATTACATAATATATTTTCGAAGTTATAATAAATAAGTTATGTATACACGAATTTGTAGTTAGGTAAATATACATATGTTATAATTAGAACTATGTATTTCTATGAGAAGAAGGTGATAGAGTGTCTATCAAAGAAAAATTGGAAGAAAAATCAATAGGGTATTGGGATTTTTCTAGTTCTAAAAGTAGTGGTATCCATAAAATTAGTTCTTATCCAGCAACAATGGTTCCTGATATGCAAAAAGAGTTAATTAAAACAATTATGGAAGAAGATAGATCTGTAAAGAATATGTTAGATCCTTTTCACGGTTCTGGAGTAACACTTGTAGAAGGCGCTAGCTTAGGTTTAATACCAAAAGGATTTGATATAAACCCAATGGCTCACCTTATTACTAAAGTGAAGTTACAAGGCGTTAACAAAAAAAGAGTGATAATATCAAATAAAAGAATAAAAAATATAATTTCAAATGAAAATCATCAATATGAAATTCATAATTTTAATAAGATAAATAAATGGTTTAGAAAAGATATGATCGCTACTTTAAGTAAAATAAGATCTGCTATTCAAACAGAAAAATATAAACATATACGCCAATACTATTGGGTATGTTTAATCAATATTATTAAGAAATATAGTAATACAAGAAGTTCTACCTTTAAACTACATATTAAAGAAGATCATGAGATTAATGCGTTTAAAAATAATGCAATAAATGATTTCTTTCATAATATCGATATTAATTACATGTATTTACCTGAATATTCAGAAAGCAGTGAATTCAAATTATCAATAGGTAACACTAGAGAATTGTTAACACATGAATTAAGAGAAAATGTTGATTTCATTTGTACTTCCCCTCCATATGGTGATAATGCTACAACCGTTACATACGGACAGTATTCAATGTTGCCGTTATATTGGATTGATAAACAGGATATAGGAAGATTTGACAATAGTTTATTAGATAATTATTCAAGTATAGATTCTGCCAGTTTGGGCGGATCTAAAAGTGGAACTTCAAAATTTAATTTTGAATCTACTATACTTAATCAATACTTAATTCATATAAATTTAAATAAGCAAAAGAAAATAAATAAATTTATTACTGATTATCTAGTAATTTTAAACCAGATGAAGGAGGTGTTAAAACCAAATAAGTATATGATTTTTACACTGGGTAATAGAAGAGTGGATAATCACATACTTCCTCTAACAGAAATTACCAAAGAATTTTTATTAGAGCACAATTTTATTTTAGAAATAGAATTGTCTAGAAATATTCCTTTGAAAAAAATGCCAAGAAAGGTCTCCAATGTAAATAATCAATCAGTAAATTCAATGAATACTGAGTATATATTAATTTTTAAAAAGGAGAGGAATTGATTTGGTTACAACAAAATCTAAAATATCTGTAAGTGGTAATATAATTAGTGAATTATCGGAGAAAATCCCCAATAATATCGTTGCTTTAAATGAATTAATAAAGAATGCCTATGATGCTGGTTCTTCTTCAGTCAACATTATTTTGGATTCTTCTAAGAATCTATTAATAATTCGTGATTATGGAACAGGAATGGATATTAAAGATATCAATAAACTCTTTCATATATCTGCAAGCGAAAAAAAGTACGGAAAAAAAGTCAAAGTAAACAACTTTGAAAGAATAGTACAAGGTTCTAAAGGGCTAGGTTTTTTATCAGTTTTTAAATTTGGTAAAGTAGTATGTTGGAGAACAACAAAAACTGAGACTCTAAAATTCGAAGTGAATTTTGATAATATAAAGTCAGAATATAATATTACTGATCACGTTTTAGATGTAACACATAATGAGTCAAAAGATAAGGAGCAAGGTACAGAGATTCGAATTAGCGTAGATGAGTATAATATGTCTTCTTTGAAAGATTATTTTTCAGACAAGAAAAATTTAAAAAAGGTTCTTAATTCTTTTATAAATGAATATGATGAGAAAGGTAAAACGATAATAAAAACTGATATACAATTCACCATCAACCTAACTATTGATGGAGCTAACTATTCTACAGATACAAATTTAGACCTGGAGGACATACATAAAGAAGCACAATTCTTAAGAATACAGTATAATTCTAAGGAGGAAATGATAAAATTTTTCTATAAAAAACATCTAGCTTACAGTAAAAAATTTGAATTCAATTCAACAAAATTCTCATTAAATTTAGATATTCAATCTTATATTTTAAAACCACGTGGAAAAGAGAATGTCAACTCGCTTTTTTATAATCCAAGTAATGAGGAGCTAACTCCCTTATTGTTTATAAATAATAATCTTTTTAATAATTATAGTATTTTTAATACTGGGGTAATGAAACCTATTAAAAATACACAAGTATTATCTCAAATGATTGGTTATGTCTCTGTAAAAAGTTCTGATGAACATGTTAGATTTAATTCTGATAGAACACAATTTGCTCAAAATGAACTAACAGATGAAATCGTTTCATTTATTGAAAAATTAAATAAAACGATTCAAAAAACTGGATCCAAAATAAAACAAGAACTTAAGGAAGAATTTCTTATTCGTAAAATTATTAATGCAGAAGAAATGAGGTTAACTTCTAATTTCAACCCTAAAAATTTTATAAAAAAAGGACTTATACTGTCAGACTTAATTAATATTGAATTAACTAAAGATAAGATAATTTATAAACTGTTTGATAACAGCAGCTTTATACAAATTATACCTAAACAAAAGAAAGAATCGAAAAACACATGGACTTATTATATAGGTCAAAATATTGACGATGTAATAGTTGAATTTAATAATATCATTAAAAATCCTCAATATATAAGTTTAGATTCTGAAAAAAAAGATTATTTTAATCAAAAAATACCTGGTGAGTGGACTATTAGAAACGAAGATGATAATCAAATAAATATAACAAATATCATTGTTTTACAGCCTGAACAGCCTAAAATTTCTGTTAAAATTCAAGATATCCAGTTACATCGCACTTATGGTTACGATGAACTGTTTTCAGTAGTAAATAGTTTTGGTAAAGAAGATCAAGGAATAAGATTTGACTTATTTACGGATAATCAACCTGATATAAATAATCAAAAAAGAGATGGAAAAATAAGCTTTGGTAAAGTTAAAGAAGTAACTATCAAAGTAAAAGTTACAGATAAAAAAACTAGTTTGTCTCATGAGATAGAAGCATACTTTAGAGTATTAGATCCTTCTAAAGAAATTAGTCACGATTATTCCCAAGAGACTTTTATCCGAATGCCCGTTTCTATAGCTAATCACCTACCTCAAGATATTAAAGCTTTTATTATAGAGCTTAACAAACTTTCTGAGGATGAACGTTATACTTATACATTTGTTTCCTCAGTTAGAACTCTTATAGAACTTTGTGTTATAGATATCTTAAACCTTAAAGAAAAAGAGAAGAAGGAGTCATTAGCTCAAAATTATAAACTAGTTTTAAATTTTTATGATAGTTTTATAGAACATATAACTGATAAACAAGAACAACAAGTTATAAGAAACATTTATAATTCTATTTCTTCAAATGAAGAAATAGATAGCTTCTTAGCATTTTTAAATTTAAGTACTCATGGAAGTAGCAGAATTATTCCTAAGAATGCAGTAAAAACTAAAACAAGGGAAATTGGAGCCTTACTTGAATTTTTGAATTTTCTTAATAAGAGCTAGTTAGTAGTCTAAATGAAATGATTGAGCTATTGATTCTGTGAGTACGGCGGAAGATGATTACGGTCACTAAAATGTACCACTTAGCATTATTACCTTCTGTATAATTAATCAAGCACGCCTATTGCATAGCATTTATTATACAGGAAGGTATTTTTATAATTCATTAACAGACTTAAACGAACACCTGCTAAAGCAGGTGGGTTTGGACATAAATGTCGGTGACTAAAATCGCTTTTCAGGCCGAAGTCCTGCTCAAAGTCATTAAGCTGAAGCATATTCAAAATAAGACTGAACTCACTCTTCAATTTTGAATATATCGTCTTTATTTTCATTGAATTGATTAGCTATATAATTTCTCTAATTCTTTGCTTTTCTCTTTGTTCTACAATGACTACTGAGTACGGCGGACGATTTTTACCACTTGTGCAATCTTTTTTACCACTTATTGCAAAGTTCTTTACCATATATAAAGAGACAAGCCAATACAGTAGAACCAGCTGTTCATTCATGATATAGCAGCGATTCCACCACCCTTGACCTTGTTTGTGTCCGTGGTAGTGATTTAATGCCGGATGGAAAAAAAGCAGCCTTTAGGGCTTCATCCGCTCAAATAGCGTACCACGGACAATCACTTCTAAGTTCCGCTGACAGAGTTCAGTGATCACTAAGAAGTAGCACGACGATCAAGGGCAAGCAGTTAACACTGTGGTTGGTAAGTGCTTATTCTTCAGTGGTAAAGGCTTCCGCAACAGGTGGTAAAACTCTCCGCATTTAGTGGTAAAAAAATTGTAAGGCTGGTGCGTATTTAATGCCGTATTCAGACTACTTCTTTATGAGAAATAATCAACACCTCTAACAACATATTATTTACTACCTAATGACACGAAATATACCGTCTATTGTAGGTTGATTCAAAATAAAAATCATTTAACCATCTCTATTAAAAATACACATGATCATGTATTCATGTTGGTTTCTGAAAAAGCAGCCGAACCCAAATATTCGACTGCTTCCTTTTCTACTCCTCCACCCCATAATACCTCACATACCAATCCGTAAACCGCTGCAATCCTTCCTGAATCGAAGTCTGCGGCTTAAAGCCAATAGCTGCCTGCAGCTTATCAGTAGAAGCATAGGTTGCCGGTACATCACCTGGTTTAATGGGTTCGAATTGTTTTTCGAAGGTCATTTCTTTTCCTAATGAGTTACTCATGCATTTCTCTAATGTTTCGATAAAGGTCATTAATTTCTCTGGTTGGTTATTGCCGATGTTGTATACCTCGTGTTTCACATTTCCGGTTGGGAGATGCGAGATTAAACGCTCGATTCCTTCAACGATATCGTCAATATAGGTGAAATCACGATAGAGATCATTATCGAAGTCACCATTATTATAGATTTGGATTGGCTCATTATTCACAAATTTATTGGTGAAACCATAATAGGCCATGTCTGGTCTACCCATTGGACCATAGACGGTGAAAAAACGCAAGCCGGTTGCCGGAATATCATATAGATGGCTATAGGTATGGGCCATTAATTCATTCGATTTCTTGGTGGACGCATATAAGGATACTGGGTTGTCCACAAAATCCGTTTCTTCAAATGGTACCTTCTTATTAGCCCCATACACTGAGCTGGAAGAGGCATAAATTAGGTGCTCTACTGGATAATGTCGGCATGCTTCTAAGATGTTGTAGAAACCGTTTATGTTGCTTTGGATGTAGACGTCTGGGTTCTCAATGGAATACCGTACACCAGCCTGTGCAGCAAGATTTACGACAACTGTTGGCTTATATGTCTCAAATAGGTCAAAGATCTTTTCTTTGTCTGCTAAATCGGCCTTTATAAAAGTAAATTGTTCATATGGCTCTAGTAATTCTAAACGAGTTTCTTTTAGTTTGACATCATAATAATCATTCATATTATCAAGACCTATAACGGTTTTGCCTTGATCCAACAGTTTCTTAGAAAGATAGTATCCGATAAATCCTGCTGCGCCGGTGATTAGATGTACTTGCTCTTGATTACTCAAACACTTTCCACTCCTTTTTTCGTCCCGGCACTTACTGACCGCCCTACAGAGTAGTACTCCACTCGTTCATTCGTCATCGTATCTACATCATATAGATTCCGACCATCATAAACTAATGGTGTACGCATAAGTTCTGTAAATTGCTTCGGTGAAATAGCTTTTATCTCTCCCCATTCGGTAAAGACAAAGCATACATTGGCATCTTGTAACGCCTCTTCAGGTTTAGATACATAGGTAATGTTCCCTTGTCCATGTGCTCCTTTAGGATGCAATTTAGCAAAGTTATCTGCTCCTACTGGGTCGTAGGCATAAATATCGGCACCTTCGTCAAGCAGTAATGGGATATTTTCTAAAGAAGGAGCTTCACGTAAATCATCTGTACCTGGTTTGAAGGTTAATCCAAGCACTGCCACTTTCAGTCCGTTAAAAGTGATTAGGCGGTCGCTCGCTTTATGAAACAATCGTGTTTTCTGTGCATTATTGACGTCAATAGCAGCTTTTACAGTACGTAATTCATAACCATTTTGCTTAGCAATATATTCTAATGCCTTGGTGTCCTTTGGAAAACAAGATCCACCATAGCCGATACCTGCATTTAAGAACTTACTGCCAATTCGATCATCATAACTCATACCCTCTGCGACATCTTGAATATCTGCTCCTACTTTTTCACATAGATTCGCAATATCATTCATATAGGAAATCTTTAAGGCTAGAAAATCATTAGAGGCATATTTGATCATTTCTGCCGATCTGCGATTAACAGAGACAATCGGAATACCAAATGGCTGATAGATTTCTGTTAGTACCTTTTCTGCCCATTCGCTTTCTGTTCCAATTACAATACGGTCTGCTTCCAATGTATTCTTCACCGCTGACCCCTGAGCAAGAAATTCTGGATTAGACGCTACTTCTACTCTTACCGCATTAATCAGAAAGTCATTGATAAATTGCTCTACTTTATCATTTGTCCCCACTGGAACAGTTGATTTAACGACCACTAGACAATCCTGTTCAATGGATTCTGCTACTTGCCTTGCTACCGTAGCGATAAAAGACATATCTGCTGAGCCATCCGCTCGTTCTGGTGTCCCAACACCGATAAATACCGCTTCTGCATTTTTGTAAGCTGCTTGATAATCAGTAGTGAAATGCAACCTCCCTGCAGCGATATTTTTTTGCATTAATTCTTCTAAACCTGCTTCATAGATGGGTGAAATGCCTTTGCGCATAGTTTCTACTTTGGCTTCATCTATGTCTACACATGTAACATCATGTCCGTTTTCTGCCATACATACGCCGGTGACTAGGCCGACGTAGCCTGTGCCGGCTACTGATATTTTTTTCATTTGATATTCTCCTCTCAAATATAATTGATATTAAAAATAACAATTGTAATTATTTTAATTTATAAAATTTAAAATTTCCTCTTTACATTTTAAAGCTTCTTGATTAAGTTTTTCTTTTATAGTTAGTGTATCCTCATCCCAGTATTCATCTTTAATAAACTTTTCAATTCGAGCTTCAATTGTATTATCCACTTCACTTAACTCACAAAAAAATTCCTCTTTGTTGATTTGTTTATAAAACCTTTTTGTTTTTTGGTGAGCTGCAATCCCAAAAGCTTTTGTGCCCATAGTATATGCTGTAATACCAACATGCAATTTTGTTGTTATTACAGCATCTAGCATACTTAATAACGCACTTGTTTCCCAAATATTTTTGTGACGATAAATCAAGGGACTCTCTTTAAATAGACTAACTAGTTTATTTAAAGCTTCTTCTTGTACCTTTGAATTTCGTTTATCAGCTATAAGAACAGGTATTACTGATTTTTTATTGACGATTTTTGCCAAAGATTCAATAATACAATTGATTTGAGTAGAATAATTACTATCATTTGGTGAAACACCTACATGAATACCTAAATAAAATTTATTTTCATCTCGATTAATATATTTTTTTACTTTTTTTATAACATCTTCATTTAAATCATCGTTCCTTAAGCTTAATACTACATCTGCAGCTATACTTAACTTTTCCTCCTTAACTCCATACTTAAGTAAATAATTATATGACTCTATATCTCTTACAATTGTTTTTTTAGCAGTATTACAAATTTGAACAACTTTTATTCTTGTAAAAAGATTTGTAATAGGTCCTGCCCCTATACCACATATTAAATATTCTTTTCCTTTTTTATTGAATATTTTAGCAGGTATATGATGTTTTTTTCGAAAAAAATTAATACCCCATTTTATCGTTTTATGGTTTGGCTCTCCAAAATACCCGCCGCCAGTATAAATGAGTTTTTCACTATTTTGTAAAGCGTTAATACCCTTATCAGACGAAGAGTTAATCTGCTCTCTATAAACATTTACAGCAAAGGGTAAAGCAACTTCAAAACCCTCATTTTGTAACCATTTTGCTTGAATTGCTATTAGTAGTTCATCTCCAAAATTTTCATTTTCGTAAGCTCCGTGTAATGAAATCACTAATTAACACACGCCTTTCCTTATATTCTATGAATGTAATTATCACGATCCAAATAAAAATAGATAACATCAAACCGTATATCGGTATTATATCCGGTATAATACTTATAACTAATAACATTATTATTGTAGCAATTATATTGGATTTTATAGATTTTATTATACTCAGCTTCAATTTACTTTTTGTTTGAATATATATAATCCCTACTAAAGCAATAACTACATTACTTAGAGTTGTGGCAAATGCTGCACCTTCTATTCCATATTGAGGTATACAAATAAAGTTCAATACTATATTTAAAAACCCTGAAAAGACTGAAATCCAATATGATATATTTTCCATACTTATCGAGACCAATAATTTACTTGTGATTTCTTGTAAGGGTCTGAATATTGACCCTGCTAATAGAATTACTAGAACATAAGAAGCCTCTTGAAATTCTTCTCCAAAAAAGGATAATATATACTCTGAATACATTAAAGTTAAAACAAAGGCTGGAATCGGAATTAGCAACGAAACTGCAATGGTTATATTACTGAATTTTTCTATTTTATTAAAGTCTTTAATCGAAGCCCATTTGCTAAAATAAGGAAACAAAACATTGATTATTGATTTACCAATCATCAGAAGAGCTGTAGAAATTTGCCATGCTAATTGATACAAACCAACAAAATAATCACCTAAGAAATAATTAATCATCCATATATCGATATAGCTAAAAGTTATTGCTCTTAACTCTAAAATACTATTATAACGTAGCAACCTTATAAGTTCTTTAGTTATAACCATCGAAGGTTTACACCAAACAATTTTTATATTCAATACTTTTTTCAAACTAACTACTGCAATCAGTAGTTCCACTACCACTTTAGCTACTAAGACTACTTCTATAGAGTCAACAAAAAACAATAAAATAATTGTTAAAATTCTAAATAAAAAATCTCTTTGAAATTGTAATTTTGAAAAAAGGCTAAAATTCAAATTTGACTTTATTATTGGGTAAGTGAAATTTATTAAATTTCCAAAAGCTATTGAAAAAATCAAAGCACTATTTGAATGATCTATCCCTATGTAATCATTTATCCATTCTGAGAATATTACCAAAATTAATATAACAATAGTTAATAACCCAAGATTTATTATCAGCGCAGAAGATAAGTAAACACCTTTATTGATTCCTTTTTCACTCAACTTTTTCTCTAATGTGAAAAACAAACCTAATTTAGCTAACACTAAACCAAAAGCTTGTATGGAGATAAAAAGATACATTGCTCCAAGGAAACTAGCTCCCTGCCAATGAGCAATAATAAAAGAAAATAAGAGAGCATTAATTTTCAAACCAAAATTACTAACAAATAAATGTAATATATTTTTTAGCATTACTTAACAAAACTCCTCGAAACTATATAATTCGATATTTTTTGCTCTCATAATAATAAACTATCGGTCTTCTTTAATTGGGTTTTATCAGAACCAATATATATGGTGAATATCATTATAAGTCCTAGCCAGAAAAATTTATATTCCATTATGTCATTGCCTCCGCTAAATAACAAAATACAAATCGCCAGAAAAATACCAGTATAAAAATAATTTATATTAATAATTTTTTTAACCCTAATAAATAAATAAATAAAAAATAATAATAATACAACTAATCCTAAAATACCACCCTCTACAAAGCTGGCTACATATGTATTGTGTGCCGGTCTTCCAACTATATCTCGATAAGTCATGAATCCTGTTCCCCACAACATCGGTGCACTTTCTATACCTTCAATCCAAATATCCATTCGTCCCGTCGTTACATCGTTTATATTATCATCTAACAATTGATCCAACCTACTAATATCGGCAAAATCAACATTAAAATCATCTAAAAAAATCTTCAAACTAAAAAATACGATAATAGCCAACAACAAAGCAATTGAACTTAATTTTAAAGTTTTCTTGGTTTTCTCAATAATTGAAACTTTATTAGTCTTTATACCAAATATTAAAACAGCCACTAAAGCAACAAAAACACAAATAAACGCTGTTTTACTTTGAATTAATAGCAAAGTAACAAAAAATAAACTAGAGATAACAGTATAAATTATTCTTCCCTTTTTCTCGTTAAACAAAGAGAAGGTAAATGCAATCCCTACAAAAAAAAAACCGCCTATAACATTCGGATTCATATCTCTCTCAATAGTAGTTAATCTTGTACCTCCATATCCCATAGTTCCATTAAACAGTAAATATAAACACATTATTGCAATACCAAAATAGGAAGCTTTAATGAAAAAAGATACTTTCAAATCACAAAACTTCAAAATGTTAATTAGTGACAATATCACTAAAATATAATACACGAATGTAATTATACGATTTATTGGTATTTGATATGTAAATATCAAAGGAAGTAGCCCAATTAAACATAGTAATACAAGCAGCATAATTTCTTTAGGTATAAAGAGCTCTTTTTTTAATAACAGCACAAATAGGAATAAAATAACAATTATCACTGATAATATTGTAGAAAGACCTAGCCCCATTAAATATCTTCCAGTGATAAAATCTAAAGGAATGGTAAATAAATATAAACTAATTACCATATTACTTATCCTTGATAAAAAACTACTTTTTTTCATAGCAACACCTTCTCTATTACAAATCCTCGTAAAGATCATTATATTCTTTAGCGATAGCATTCAACGCGAATTTCTCAACAGCAACTCTTCGAGAATGATTCGCGAATTTATTTATTTTGTTAAAGTCGTTAACTAATAAATGAATTTTTTCAGCTAATTCATGAGGGTTATTTTTTTGTACCAAGAACCCATTCTTGTTATCATCCACGATATCTCTTGAACCACCAATATCTGTAGAAATTAATGCTAAACCAGATGCTGCTGCCTCTAATAGTACATTAGGCAAACCTTCAGAATATGAAGGTAATACAAATATATTCGATATTTTCATATATTCATTAATATTTTCTACATTCCCCATAAAGTATATATCAATATTAGGGTTCATATTCAATTGTTCAATTCTTTCTTCAAAATTAATATTTTCTAAAATTGGTCCACAAAAAATAAATGTGTAACTCATATTGTCATTGTCACTTGAATTTTCTAAGGCCTCCAATAAGTTGTGAATACCTTTTCTTTTATTAATTGCTCCAGCAAATAATAAAATAGGTTTGTTATCAGTTTCTATACCTAATTGCAATTTTAAGCTTGCTTTACTGTGTTCAACAAGTGGTTTGAACTTCTCTGTATCGACTCCATTAGGAATTCGTAATATTTTTGTTTTTTTAGATGCTATTTTCTTTAAATTATTTGAAATTTCTTCACTTATTGCTACAAAGTTGTCTACATTAGAAAGTAATAGATGTCGGAGTTTTCTATTTAGTCTGATTAACCCTTTTGAATTTCCTAACTCTCTTTTACTCAGTTCATCTTGAGCTACTTTTACAATTAATTTTTTTGAGAAAATTTTACTTACAATATTTGCTGATATTGCTTCAGGGCCTGCTTTAATACAATGAATTATTGAATATTTTTTTTTATTCTTCAGTAACCAAAAGCATACTCTTAAACTAAAAAGATAAATAGAAATGCCTTTATGATTTTTGTTCAACGGTATTATATCTAAATTTTCCTGTTTTTCTACAATTGATGATGGGTGCATCGTTAAAAGAGTTATATGTAAACTCTTAGCATCTATTTTATCTAAAATTGACTTTAACTGCTTACCATATCCAGAATATTGTGGAGGATACTTATAACAAATAATCACGATATTTTTTTTCACTAAAATACTCCTTATGCGTCAAATTTATTAATATTACTTTTTTAGTGACCTGAGTTTCAGCATCATGTCATAATTTAAAAAAGAAAGGAAATAAGTTATCAAGGCACGCATTGTTGCTTTATTTTCCCAATGCTGTTTCAAATAAACTCTTGCCTGCTTAGAATTTCCATTACGTAAACTTTGGTTTGCGAGAAACATTATATTTGATTGACGATGTTTGAATCTTATACTATCTCCGGACAATTTGTATAATTCACTATACTTTTCATTGATATGTTTAACTGCTTCAATATATTTATTAATATCATCTGAAATTTGGTTAGTTGAACTAAAGTTAAAATATTTTAATAGTGGCTTTGAAACAACACCTATTTTAGTTTGTTGGCAAATCCGTATCCACAAATCATAATCTTGTTGAGCACGTAAAGTCTCGTCAAAATATCCACTTAAATTTAGTATGTTTTTCTTTACCATTACACTTGAAGTAGATCCAATACAATTGGAAACCAATATTTCTTGTGATAGATCACCTGATTTATTCGCATTCGTATTATAGACAATGTTCTTATCAATATATATAATTTCCGCACCTGTATAAACTAACCCAACATCCTTATTTTTGTTGAATTCTTCCATTTGTAATTCGATTTTTTCTTCTAACCACTGATCATCATCATCTAAAAAAGCAACATACTCTCCTTTGGCATTTTTAATTCCGAAGTTCCTTGCAACATTACCATTTATATGTTTTTTTTGATTTATTAAGTGTAAGCGGTTGTCATCATAGGTCGATATTAATTTTGCTAGTTCTTTAGAATACTCATCATTTGGTTCATTATCGTTAACTACTAACAGCTCTATTTTTTTATAAGTTTGAGCTAACACACTGTCAATAGCATCTTTTAACTTCTCTGCTCTTCTATACGTTGGAGTTACTACACTCACTAAACCTTTACTTTGTGTATTCATATCAATTCCTCATTTTTCATTTTTTCGCTCGATCAATTATTAACAATAAAAAAATCAAATAGAATTACGTATAGCTATTAAAAATATAAATTGTAGTTAACTTCTTCTAGGGTCAACATTTTTTAATAAATTATTTATTGGCTTTCGAATCCTATATGGCAATATGCCTTTTAAAAAAGCAATAATAATTCCTATATATGCGATCAAGGAGGCGTTAATTTTTTTAGCACCTTTAAAACCCATTTTCGCCTGTTGAAATTGAACTTTAATATTATTTTTTTTGAAATATTCATCAGTAACTCTATAAAGTAACAGTGATTCGGAAAGATTAGCAAATCTCAAACCTATTTCTTGGCATCGAAACCATAAATCATAATCTTGACGTCGCCTTAATTTTCTATCGTATGATCCTGCTTTTTGTATTGCTTCTTTTTTAAACAAGACTGTTGGGTGTATAAATGGACAAGTCCAGATAAGTTTTGCTATTTCCTCATGTGTAACGGGAACCTTTCTTAATTCTAATTCTTGTCCATCTTCATTTATATCAGTTACAAAAGACCCAACAATATCAGTGTCTGTATTTTCTTTTATATAATTATACTGTTTCTCTAACCGATTAACTTTTGATATATCGTCTGCGTCCATTCGTGCAATCAATTCAGTTTTAGCAATATTTATACCTTCTGCTAAATTATAGCTTAATCCTTTATTTTCTTTGTTTGATATTACTCTGATACGACTATCTCGTTTTTCATAATCTGCTATTATTTTACTGGTATTATCCGTAGAGGCATCATCAATAATTAAAAATTCAAAGTCTTCGAAAGTTTGATTTAAAACACTTTCTATACTCTCAGCTAGGTATTTCTCATCATTATATACACTCATTAATACTGTTATGTTTTGGGACATTGCTAATTCTCCTCATGAGTTTATTACCTTTTCTATGTTAAAATTTAGTTGCTGCGTTACTATAAAGTCAAACAAACACTGTAGATTAATTTTAATTATTCACTGTGTCTGGAAGAATTAGCATTCCACCTAAGTCATAATCAAAACCATCTGGAGTAAACTGCATGCAACCACTCCATGGGTAGAAAGTTATTTCTCCAAAATACACCTTACCTTCGATTTCATAAAAATCCACTCTTACAAATGGAAAATCAGCAGCAATCGCTTCAGCTACTTCTTTCATATATTTAAATTCTTTTGGCTTTGGTATTTTCATATCCATATTCGGACAATCCGCCCGAACCTCCAACAGTTCCCAATTTGAATCATAGAAATTACGCCTATGTCCTGAATATCTATCTACATCACACCAAACCACTTTAACTTTCCCATTAAAACACATGAATTTATAATCATTGAGTTCCCCTGTTTTATTTGTGTTATCCACTAATAGCTCTTCTACAACTATTTTAGGCTTAATATTTTTATATGCCCACTCTCTTCCCATTAATACCGTATTTACGTTGTTCCATTTTTCCACTTCTTTTTTCAAGATTTGTTTATTCACTTTATGTTTGTCCTTGACAAACATATTAGTTCCAGAACCTTTATTTGATTTAACAACAAAGCTATCTGGTAATTTATCGAAATCTATTTCGTTAAAAGAGTCACAAACTTGGTATGATTTAACTAGAATATTTTCATAGCCTTTTCTTTTCATATAATCTTTAACTAGATGTTTGTCAGCGCAAATAGTCATCAGACTATTTCTATAGTTTAATTTATACCACTGAATTTTTTCTGTAAATCTTTTTGGTTCTTTTAGATTGGGCTTTCTTTTTAAAGTAGCAATATATTGAATTTTTATTATTTGCTTATCTGATAAAAACTTAAAAATAAAATTCATTATTCCTTTAATCAAAGAATTATTAACAATTTTTTTTAATGTCATAAGATCCTCCAAAAAACATAAGTGTGCACTTTTTGTTATTATATAAAAGGGAATTCAAGAACTTTCAGTAGAAATAATTGACTCTTTTAAGCTTTTTAATTGATATTTGCTTTTATAATTACTTAAGTTCTTACTATAAAATAAATCCCCAAATACTTTATTTATAATATTTACTTTATTAACCAAGTAATTGAGGGGAAGGTTACCAGCTTTAGTTAATCTAATTCTCTTCCCGTGTACTTCACCAATCAGTCTTACCATTTCACTGGTCTTTACATATTCTTCATTTTGCGGAAAGAATAACCCTCTATCATCATTATTAATTAAAAGCTTAATAAATTCGGATAAATTATCTATATGCAACATACTTCTTTTATTCTCTATATCAGGAAAAACAGGAGATATCTTAGCTAACTTCGCAAGCTTCGGATAATTCCCTTTCGAATTCTTCCCATAAATCATAGGCGGCCGAACAATTGCTATATTGAATGGATCGTTTTGAAGTGGCAAAATTCCTTTTTCTGCTTCTAGTTTACTTTTTCCATAAAAATTAGCCGGGTTAGGAACTGTACCTCTTGTTATTACCCCACCCTCAATTTTATCACCATACACAATAATACTACTCATAAAGACAAACTGGCTTATACCATCTTGTTTAGCCTTCTCAGCAACTCCAATTGTTAAATCTCTATTCACACGATAATATAATTCCTCTTGTTTAGTATCTGTAGAAACATGTGCTATCCCTGCCACATGTAACACCACATCAAACTGAGAAAAATCCATGCCTTCCCACGAGTCATCACGCAAACTAATCTTCGTTATATCAAAGTTTTCGTCATCTTTCACCCATTCTGCAAAAGAATTGCCAACATAACTATTCTGACCAGTGATTAATACTCGCTTCATTTTGACATGTACTCCTTATCATTCTGTCCACTATTACTTTGTGAGGACTTACCTTCCACAACCCCATCACTTTTAACGACACTGACTAATGTGCCAAAGAAACACTTTATATCCATAGCAGGACCTAGACGATCTACATATTCACCATCCAGATTTGCCTTCACATCAATTGGTAGCTCATCTCTGCCATTAATCTGAGCCCAACCAGTTAGTCCTGGTAAAATATCATTTGCCCCGTATTTATCTCTTTCTTCAATTAAATCATATTGATTCCATAAGGCTGGGCGAGGACCGATAATTGCCATTTGGCCTGCCAGAATATTAAAAATCTGCGGCAATTCATCCAAGCTGGTTTTTCTTAAAAATTTACCTACTCTAGTAATATACGCAGCGGGGTTATCCAGCAGATGGGTTGGTGTATCCTTGGGTGTATCAATACGCATGGTTCGGAACTTCAATATATGAAAATGTTTTTTATCAATACCTACTCGCTTTTGTTTAAATAAAATAGGGCCTTTAGAATCTACTTTAATCGCAATAATTAAGATTAATATAATAGGTGATAAGACAATCAAACCTATCAACGATAAGAAGAAGTCTATCACTCTTTTACATTTTATATAGATCATTTTGTCTTACCACCTCTTGTTGAAGTAATCTAGGATGGCTGTCTGTCCATTCTACGTTCTTTAAAGACAATCTCCATCACATTGCTCTTTAGTTCATCGACATCGTAATCATGGAAATGATCAATTAAATCTACGAAAGCTAATCGATCCACATCCACCGTCTTCCCAATATAAATCTTCTCAAAAATAGCTTCCGGGTGTACCTCATCCTCCCCAAGCAATTCTTCATACATCTTTTCCCCAGGTCGGATACCGGAAAATTCAATCGGGATTTCTTCTTCAGTGAAACCGGATAGTTTGATTAGGTTTCTTGCTAAATCGACAATTCTCACGGGTTCTCCCATGTCCAAGACAAAGATTTCGCCGCCTCTTGCTAGCGTTCCAGCTTGAATAACCAATCGGGAAGCCTCCGGAATCGTCATAAAATATCTGGTCATATCCGGATGAGTAACCGTGACTGGACCACCATCTTCAATTTGTTTTCGAAATAATGGAATCACACTCCCACGGCTTCCTAGCACATTGCCAAAGCGTACAGCTACAAATTTTGTTTTGCTTTGTTTTGCCAAATCTTGAATCACCATCTCAGCAATTCGTTTGGTTGCTCCCATAACGTTCGTAGGGTTCACAGCCTTATCAGTAGAAACTAAGACAAAGGTATGAATGCCATATGCATCGGCTGCTTCAGCTACGTTACGGGTGCCAATAACGTTGTTCTTCACTGCTTCATGTGGGTTATATTCCATCAATGGTACATGTTTATGAGCTGCTGCATGATAGATAATTCTTGGCTGGTGCTGCTGAACAATTTCAAATATTCGTTCTCGATCCTGCACATCGGCGATAATCGGGATAATTTCTGTTTCTGAATCCACAATCTTTCGTAATTCCATATCAATCGAATAAATGCTAAATTCCCCATGTCCAACTAAGAGAATCTTAGACGGCGTAAATCTCATTAACTGACGGCAAATTTCCGAACCTATTGATCCACCTGCTCCAGTTACCATAACGGCGTTGCCAGTGACATACTCAGAAATAGAGTTGATGTCTAATTCAACTGGATCACGTCCTAGCACGTCCTCTACATCTACATTTTTCAAGTTACTCACGGATATTTTTCCGGAGACAATATCCTCAATCTTTGGCACCATCTGTACTTTGACATTGGTGCTATTGCAGATCGCAACGATTTCAGATAGTTCGCTGTTGGATAAGGACGGAATCGCTATTACAATATGTTCAATTTCCATATCCTTGACCAATTCGGGTATATGTTTAATATTTCCGGCTACAGGTAAATCATATAACTGCATTTTATGTTTAGCCATATCATCATCGGCGAAAGCTACAGGAAGTAAATCCGTCTGGCTGTGTTCATTTTTTAGTTGGCGGGCAATCATGGCACCTGCCGCTCCTGCACCTACGATTAAAGTGCGTTTTTTCTCTTGGTTATCATGCATATATTGATCACGATAAATTCGCCAGACAAAGCGAGATCCGCCGATTAAAATAATATGTAAAAGCCAAGTCACTAGTAACGCACGCCGTAATAAGGAAAAGTCATTAACAAAGAATTGCACGACGGCGGTAGCAATAATCGTCAGTGTAATCGCCTTGACAATCGCCATCAGTTCCCCAATGCTTGCATAGGACCATACTTTGTGATACAGCCTATAAATAAAGGCAAAGAGATGATGAAACAGGAGCAGGGCAATCGCTGTGATGATCATCACCGAATCACTATCATAATTGGGATAGACGATCCAAGTAGCGATAAAGATGGCTGTACTCACGATCACTGAATCTAGTAATACTAGCAAGCCTATTCGTTGTTTATATCCCATCTGGGCCATCCCTCTCTTATTGTTGTCTTTGTTTCAAGTCTTCTGCCAGTTTTGTGATAATCGCTTGCACGTCTGGGCCGATTTCTTCATTTTCTAAGGCGAATTCAATCGTTGTCTGTATAAAGCCAATTTTCTCGCCAACATCGTATCGTTTGCCTTCAAAGTCATAAGCAAATACGCTTTGTGTTTCATTTAAACGTTGAATCGCATCCGTTAATTGAATTTCACCACCAGCGCCTAACTCTTGGTCCTCTAAATAAGGAAATATCTTTGGTGATAAGACATAACGACCCATAATAGCTAAGTTAGATGGCGCTGTACCAGCTTCTGGTTTTTCAACAAATTGCTTCACAGAATAGCTGTTACCATTCTGCTCATCTGGATCGACAATACCGTAACGATGGGTTTGGTCGTAAGGAACCTGTTGAACACCAATTACGGAACCACCTGTCTCTTCATAATGATCGATTAATTGCTTGAGACACGGTTTTTCCGCTTGGACAATGTCGTCTCCCAAAAGAACAGCGAACGGCTCTTCTCCAATAAATTTGCGGGCACACCAAACAGCGTGACCTAATCCGAGTGGTTCTTTCTGACGTATGTAATGAAGGGTTACCTTTGACGATTGCTTCGTCTTCTCTAACAGCTCAAATTTACCTTTTTTCATTAGATTGTCTTCTAATTCAAAATTGTGATCGAAATGATCCTCTATTGCTCGTTTCCCTTTACCAGTAACAATAATAATGTCCTCAATACCTGAATCGATGGCTTCTTCGACGATATATTGAATAGTCGGCTTATCGACAATCGGAAGCATTTCCTTTGGCATCGCCTTGGTTACGGGTAAAAACCTCGTTCCCAATCCAGCAGCAGGTATGATGGCCTTCCTTACTCGTTTCATCGTAAAACTCCAATCTTCACATGATGTTTTTATTCCAAATATATACCACATGCGCAAATCCCTTTTTATTAAAAAAGGGTTATTTGCTACATGTTTTATTTACATTTCCAATCCAACAATATATTGTATCAACAGACGTAGTTCTTTATAACTAGAAGATACCGAATTTCTTCTTTGTTCTGATTCGTTCAGGCGGTTCGCCGATCACAAGATCTCCATCCATCATATACTGGGCATTCTCCATAAACCAATATACGGCGGAGGCGCCATATTTATGCTTAATTACACTGTAAGCTTCCTGCATCACAAAACCTCTTGATGTAATATTATGGGCATCAGAAGCAATAAAATGGGTAAGATTTGCCTCAATAAGCTGAAGGCTGAATTTCTTAATTTTTTTACCGAAGTTTCCATTTACGCTTGCAGCCGTCACCTGTGTCAAGGTGCCATTACTGACTAAATCATACAAAATATTCGGATTTTCGATTAATTCGCGGTTACGCTCGGGATGTACAATAATCGGCTTAATATCCTTCATTTGTAAATCAAATAGTAGTTGCTCGGTATAACGCGGTACCTGGCCGGATGGAAGCTCCACGAATAAATAACCACTTGTTTCATTCAAAGGCAGAAGGTCACCATTTTCTAAGTCGGTTACCATGTCTCCATAAATACGCGTCTCTTGCCCGGGAAGAATGGTGAGGGGAATATTTTCTGCTTGTAAGGTATCATTTAACTGCTGTACCCCTGCGATAATATCGGTTTTATAATTATTATAGGCACCATTCATATGATGTGGTGTAGCAATAATGGTATTAATACCTTGCGCCACCGCACTCTGGGCCATGCTTATGCTATCAGCCATATGCTTAGCTCCATCATCGATACCTGGTAGAATGTGACAATGAATATCAATCATACTGCGACACCTTCCTTTCTATATAGACTGTTCTGTTTATCTTGCTGCTTTTAGACCGTCTATTAAAACTAATTATAACAAGGCAAAGTGTTGACAACAATAGGTCATAGGTGTACAACCACCTGTGTCTTCAGTAACCAATTCGTCTATATTTCCTGTGTGATTTAGCCTACATGCAGAAAAAAGCCTTTTAGCTCCAATTACTTATCACCAAAAGACTTTTTTTCGACTGACTACGTACCATAATAATAATAATGTCCCTTTTTCTGTTCGCGATCATTCAAGACTACACCTAATAACTTAGCGTTACCCACTTCTAATAATTCCTTTGCCTTTTGTGCAGCGTCGTACTCGGTTTGTTTACTGCGCACCACCATAATCGCACCATCACACATATTGGCAAGGATTTGCGCATCGGTCACGGCTAATACTGGCGGGGTGTCGAATAGGACAATGTCATATTCCAGCTGAGCATTGGCAATCATTGTTTCCATTGCCTTGGATCCTAATAACTCAGACGGATTAGGAGGAATTGGACCACACGTTAATAAATCTAAACCACCCACGTCACTGCTGGTAACGGCATCCTTTAAACTCGTTTCCGCCACTAACACGCTACTTAACCCACGGCGGTTATCAGCACGGAAAGTGTAATGTAAAGTAGGCTTACGCATATCGGCGTCGACCAGCAGCACTTTCTTTCCTTGTTGGGCAAACACAATCGCCAAGTTGGCAGTGGTTGACGATTTCCCCTCAGACGGACCGGAGGAAGTGACTAACATGCTTTTCAATTCGGTATCCACCGACGAGAACTGCAAATTGGTTCGAATCGTCTTGAACTGTTCCGAAATCGGAGAACGCGGGTTCAGTTTCGTAATCAAATGCCGTACATTCTTATTATTGAGCTGTTTTTTTCCTCTGCGCATGAGATGCTCCTCCCTTCTGCTGTCTGTTCTGGTTGGCCGCTTGGCCCATCAATACATCTTTTTCTTCTATATGAGATACAGCACCAAGGATCGGTAAACCAAGCTTGTTTTCCACATCTTGTTCCGTCTTAACGGTATTATCTAAATATTCTAGTAAGAAGGCTAACCCTACACCTATCATACCACCAAGCACGATGGCAATAGCGATATTCAACATGACATTCGGACTTACAGGCGATGGGTTCTCGCCCACTTCGGCCTCTGTCAAGACATTGACATTATTCACATTCATTAGGCCTGGCAATTCTTCTTGGAAGATATTCACCGTTGAATTGGCAATATCGGTAGCAACTTGCGGATCATAGTCGGTGACCGTTAAGGTAACCACTTGTGAATTTTCAGAGCTAGAAACTGATAATTTCTCTGCCAATGCTCCTGGTGAGATGGTTAGATTCATTTCCTCAATTACTTGGTTTAGAATACGATTACTCGTAATAACATCATTGTATGTATTGATAATCTCCACATTGGATCGAATATCATTTAATTCAATGTTGTTGTTTTCTTCATTCGTTTCTTGGCTGACAATAAATTGTGTGCTAGATTCATAGGTTGGTGTTAAGATAAAGATACTAATAATGGCGCTAATCGCAGCAGCACCAACGACTAATAATAGAATTAATAGAAATCGCTTTTTGATAACCTCGAAGATCTCTTTCAGTGATATCGTTTCTTCCATTCTATAGTTACCTCCGCATATTTGTAATCATAAAAAATAGCATGATATGGGAATTGTCCATACCATGCCAAATATTATAACACACTATTTTTCGAATTGTTAGCCAATTTTGTAGATTTTAGAATTTTTTACGGGAATTACGTTTATATTTGTTAATTTCGGGTAATATCTACAGAATAATTTGGAATTTATTATTTATTATTAAAAAAATGGACAATGGCGTTTGCTATTCTACTAGAAGCTTCCCCATCGCCATAAGGATTCGAGGCTTTTGCCATTTGTTCGTGTTTATGCTGGTCGCTTAATATTTCATCAGCCATGTTAAAAATATTTTCCTCATCTGTTCCAGCTAACTTCAATGTACCCGCATCAATTCCTTCAGGTCGTTCTGTGGTATTTCTTAGTACCAATACTGGAACTCCTAAAGATGGGGCTTCTTCTTGAACACCACCTGAGTCCGTTAATATTAAGTGAGCGCGAGAGGCGAAATTATGAAAATCAACTACCCCCAATGGCTCGATTAACTGAATACGATCATCATTTCCTAAGATTTCATTAGCCGTTTCCTGTACAACAGGATTTAAATGCACTGGATATATAACGTGAATATCATCATGCTTTTCCACTAAACGTTTAATGGCGCGGAACATTTGCTGCATATTGTTACCTAAGTTCTCCCTTCGATGTGCTGTCATCAAAACAAGTCTTTTATTACCAATTTCGTCAAGTATCGCACTAGAATAAGTATCATCAACCGTTGTTTTCAATGCATCGATCGCTGTGTTCCCTGTAACAAAAATACGTTCATCAGGTTTGTTCTCATTCAATAAGTTTTGCTTGGATTTTTCAGTTGGCGTAAAATGCAAATCCGCTATGGTACCCGTAAGCTGGCGGTTCATTTCCTCAGGGAATGGTGAGTATTTATCCCAAGTACGCAATCCTGCTTCGACATGACCCACTGCAATCTGATTGTAATAAGCAGCAATGGATGCAGCGAAGGTTGTTGTCGTATCACCGTGGACTAAAACAATATCCGGCTGTGTTTCTTTCATCACCTCGTCCAAACCTTCTAGAACACGTGTTGTAATTTGCGTAAGGGATTGCTGTTTTTTCATAATGTTTAAATCATAATCTGGTGTTACTCCAAATATGTTCATAACCTGATCCAGCATTTCTCTATGTTGGGCTGTTACTGTAACAATCGATTCAAACTCTTCTGTACGTTTATTTAATTCTAAGACAAGTGGTGCCATCTTTATCGCTTCTGGTCTTGTTCCAAAAATGGTCATTACTTTAATCCGTTTTGCCAAGTCTATCACTCCAAATTTGATATTCTTATTCTTTCGTGCTCAAGAATGTCTTTATATGATTATAGCAATCTTTTACGTAATATTAAATATCTAAAAGCACTTTATTTGTGAAATTGAAAACAAACACTGTCTATTGTACAGAAAAAGAGACCCATTTTAGATAGAATAGGCCTCTTATCTCTTATCTCTTATCTCTTATCTCTTATCTCTTATCTCTTAAAGTTTGGTATGTCTAACTGTAAATGAAGCAAGTTTAAAGATTGATAAAGATTATACATGGTCGATACTTGTTTTGATGCCCAGCCAATATCAGTTGCATATTGGTGAGTTGCATAACCATAATCATCCATACCTTCTGGGTTCCAACGCATTTTATACAATGTGTTTTGTCCAGGTTTTACATAATTATTACCGATAAATGTTGCTCCACCTACAATGGCATCATATGGTGTTGTCCATCCTTGCTCATAGGCGAATTTAGCTCCACATTCGACTGGACATTCATCATAGGCTCCTACACCAAACATATTATACACTTTTACACCATTATACATAACACCGTCAGCTAAAGTCGACGTGCCATGACCGGTTTCTAGAATAGCATGCGACATTAAATAAACGTCGTTCACTCCATGTTTTTTACCCGCGTCAATAAATGCCTTTCCTTGTCCAGAAAGTGTTCCTTTTCCAGAAAGATATTGGTTTAATGCGGTGGTAGCAGCATTACTTGATTTAGAAAGATCCAAGAATTGAAATCTTTGTCTCGAATCATTAATAAAATTGTTTGGATCTAAGTAGTATCGTACATCTTCCTCGACCGCATTAACCCATGTTCTGTGATTAAACTCGATTTGATACCAGCCATTTGTTTCTCCTAGTATATTAACCCGTGCACCATTTTGTAACTGACCAACCATTTTGTTTGCAGCAGATGGACCACCGCGCACGTTTAAGGCACTTGCAGTTACACGATTATTCTCAATATATGTCTTAGAAACGTAGGCATAGGCCTGATCAGTTTGTGGGGAAGCGTTCATTTGCATATTTAATGCTTCGTCTAAGGTTAAATTGTAAAGTGTATTAACAACTCCGGAAATATCCACATCCGCCTTATTTACATAACCTACACGATCTAAATAGATAACACGCCACCAATTTCCATAATCAGATGCAATGGAATAAGTAACTCCTTCATCTATGTTCCCCATCGAAACTAAACTACCAGAAGTATTATCATATACTGCTACATTCTTTGTAGGAACTAATTTCTGATCAGTGTTTCTATAAGACTTGTTTGGATTCGGTATTTCACTCGCTGTTGCATAACCTGTTCCCGATTTCCTAACGTATCCGTAAAAATCACCGAATTGCACTCTCCACCAGTTACCATAATCACTTACTATCGAATAGGCTTGTCCTTTTTGTAAAGACCCTACTTTCTCTAGGGCTCCTGAACCCCGATTATCATAGACTGGCAGGTTATTCTGGTGTACTCGGAAATGGTCATCTCCGTTTTTGAACTCTGCTTGCATATCGTCTTTATTAACATAACCTACGCGATCAGCCAATACTATACGCCACCAGTTGCCGTAGTCGGTGGCCATTGAGATTGTTGCGTCTTTTTCAATACTTGCAAATGGCACCAGATTTCCTGATGAATTGTCGTATACTGTTGTTTTTTTCTGTGCTTTCATTTCTCGATCAGTAGACTGATAGTTTTTGTTTTCATTTTTGATAGACTTCCCATTGCTTGTAGAAGTATCAAATTTTCTTATATAACCATAAATATCTCCGAATTGAATGCGATGCCAGTTACCATAGTCGCTAACTCTTTTGTATGTTTGACCCTGTTTCACTTCGCCTATTTTCTTTAAAGGGCCATTACCACGGTTATCATAAATTGCTAGATTCTTTTCTGCCTTAAAATAATCTCCGAATGTTGCATATTTAATATCGCCTTCACTTTTGTGAATATAACCAACGCGATCTAAATAAATAACACGCCACCAATCACCATAATCACTAGCTATAGGAAAAATCGTATTTTCATCTAGCTCCCCAAAAGAAACAAGACTACCTGATGTGTTATCGTATATCGTTACATTTTGATTCGCTTTATATTTATGCTCTGTATTCGAATGGGATTTATTCCAATTTTTAACTTCTGATTTATTTCCTAAGGTTGTATCAGATTTTCTTACATAACCATAAATATCGCCAAATTGCACCCGCCACCAGTTACCATAATCTCTGACGATGGAGTATACTTGATCTTTCTTAAGTTTTCCTACTGGTTTTAGAGGTCCATCACCGCGATTGTCATATACTGCTATATTGGTTTTTGCTTTAAAATGTTTGGGTGAAGAACTAGTTAAAGACTGAGTTTCTTGAAATGCTTGAACAGCACGTTGCTCTTCTTCTTGAATAGTTGATTCCTCAGACTCTGTTTCCTCGTAAACGGATTCTTCTTCCGATGAATTCCCACAATCTGTTTCCTCTTCAATTGATTCTTCCTTCTCTAATGATTGATCAGAGTCTATTTGATCTAGAGTAGATTCCTCTTCCGCTGTTGATTTTTCACAACGCTCTTCGTACTGAGTAGATTCTTCTTTCTCTGTTGATTCTTCAGATTCTGCTTCATCTTGAGTCGATTCATCTTTCTTTGCAGATTCCTCGGATTCTTCTTGAGTAGATTCCTCTCCTTTTAATGATTCCTCAGATTTGGAGTCACCTTGAGTGGTTTTTTCTTTCTCTGTTGATTCTTCAGATTCTGGTTCATCTTGAGCCGATTCATCCTTCTTTGCAGATTCCTCGGATTCTTCTTGAGTAGATTCCTCTCCTTTTAATGATTCCTCAGATTTGGAGTCACCTTGAGTGGTTTTTTCTTCCTCTATTGATTCTTCAGATTCTGATTCACCTTGAGCCGATTCATCCTTCTTTGCAGATTCCTCGGATTCGGATTCTTCTTGAGTAAGTTCCTCTCCTTTTAATGATTCCTCAGATTTGGAGTCACCTTGAGTGGTTTTTTCTTCCTCTATTGATTCTTCAGATTCTGATTCACCTTGAACCGATTCATCCTTCTTTGCAGGTTCCTCGGATTCGGATTCTTCTTGAGTAAGTTCCTCTCCTTTTAATGATTCCTCAGATTTGGAGTCACCTTGAGTGGTTTTTTCTTCCTCTATTGATTCTTCAGATTCTGATTCACCTTGAACCGATTCATCCTTCTTTGCAGGTTCCCCGGACTCGATCTCTTCTGCTGATCCTTCCTTGTTACTATGTAACTCTGTAACGCTGTTCTCTTCTACTTTTTGTAGTACTTCTGCATTTGATTCCAGAGGTGTAACAATTTGTGAAACTATTAGCAATAAGAATGATAGTACAGACAAGTAAAATAAATTACGTTTTTTTATCATCCATTCCCTCCTATCTTGTTAAAAAATAATAGATCTATCACCTATTTTAATTAGGATGATAGATCTATTATAGTACTTTCAATTTAAAGAAACAATCGATAATTTTATGAATTTGATTTTTTCAGTCATTATTCAGCAAATATTTTACCATACTGAAATGAACACAGATTATCTCCATTTTTTTAATTTGAAAATTCTCCTTCAATCCTTCTGAACTTTGTAGTGGTAATAGAAAAAGGAAATAACCCATACCATTTTTACATATTAATTATCTTTGAGCTTAAAAGAAAAGCGACTATTATCTTTACATATAATAGTATATTCATCATTTTGTGCTCTTTTGAGAGTATAATTCTTAACACCATTATTAGAACTGGTATCCAAATTAATTATTGACTTATACTCTATATTATCGCCTTTATTTGAAAATTGTAACTGAGTAATAGCATGTTTCTCATTAAAAGCAGTTGACTGCCATCCTGCAATTGGATCCGTTTCACCTTTATAGTTTTTAAATTCTGTTACATGGTTAACCTGTAACAACTCTATTTGATTATTTTCAATGGTGCTCTTCAGTAATATTTTCTTCTTAGTAACTGGGGTCACTTCAACGTCCTTGCCGATGTTAAATATTTGGCTATACGTGTGCATTTTTGGTGATTCTAATTCATCATGAACCAGGACTGAAGAAAAGTTTTTCAAATGAATTAGTGTTCTTTTCATTTTCACTCCAGGATATAATTCATGAGTTCCTACAACAAAGCTATATTCATTTTTTATACCATATTTAGTGATTCTTGATTTTCCTGCTTGACTAGGTTTAAGCTCATATGATTTTCTATTCATAGTAACAACATTATGCGCAAGCGTACTTCTAAAATACTTACGAAACTCATCTTTTTCTTGATAATTATATTTACCTGAATCAACAAAAAAATCAGTCTTACCTATAGTAAGTAAAACAGATAAATCATCAGCATGTTTATGAGCTAAGGAATGAAAAGCTGCTGTGAAATTGATATATAATGGAATGTTTTTCCCCCATTCATTTCTGAAAATTGCAACTCCATCTTCTCTATACACAATTTCATTTTCTGTTTTTTCACCTTTAGAACCATTTGATCTAACATAAAGTAATTTAGGATTATTAAAATTAAAACCTTTAATAGAAAAGATAGAATCAGGGCCTGAGTCTCCTGTCATTGGGATAATCCCATTTGGTTTTACAACATAAGCAAGATATTCTTCCATTTTATGTATAATCTTATGTAACTCAGGCACTCCCCTATTATAATATGAAAGAAATTCATCAATTTCTCCTAGTAATCTCAACATTAGAATATGGTACGCGGCACTATGTTCTTTATGTACTCCTTCATTAGATACAAATTTTTCAACATAATTCATAAGTCTATCTATCGCTCTTTCATACCATAACTTACTATTATGTAATTCTGGAAAAATTGTTGCTAATTCAATTAGGGCACGATCTTGGTATACACCATGATTATTTCTAAAATTATAATTATCATTATCATAAAGAAATTCTCCATGTCTCTCTAATAATGACATCAACCGTTTCTCAAATTTCTTCTCGTATAGATTTGTATGGATATAATTAGACCAAAAATAGATTATTGCAACAACTCGATTTGCAGTACTATGATCTTTCCAAGCATATTCACTCACAAATTGGGAGTTAATGGAATTATTTTCTTCCCAACTATTAATAATCTCTTTTGCTTTGTCTATATATATCGTTTGTTTTTCATATTCATACGCATTCATTAAATAGTTAACAGGAGATAAACTGTGTAAATAATAACACCAAGTTCGATTATTAAAGGGATCTTGATTCCAATCAATCTCATGTTTAGTCGACACAGCTTCCCATAATGGATGAACAATTAGTTGATCATTAACAATTTGTTTCGCTTGTTCTATAGATTTTTTACTACTTTTATTTTTAAATATCAAAATATTCTCCCCCTAACTTAATTTATATTGTAAACTATTTGTATGATGCTAACAAGAAGTAGTAATATTTTATTAGTAATATCTTAATGGAGGCGAGTATATGCAAAGACAAAAAATTAAATTAGACCCTAAAAAAGTAGATATTCAAGAAAGAGCAAAGTTAATTATCTATGATGAAAAATACAAAAAAGTATTTTTAGAAAAAGAAATTGAACAAGGCGATACATACTCCATTGATGAATCTACTTTAGATGAGCATTTGAAGTACATCTACAAATATCAAATAATAGAAAACGATAACTGGGTCGACAAAACTAGTTTCAAAGCATTAAGATTTGAAAAAATAACGGATAAAGGAATTAAATATATTTTATATCCAGAGCAGCAAAGTGATTTTTTAATCGTTGGTTTCCAAGGTATAAGTAAAACTCCTAGTTATAACTATGTGAGGTCTTTAAAATCAGCTAGAGCAGTACAACTTTATATTAAAGATGATTATGGGACTGATGATACAAATTCTTCTTACTATTTAGGACCAGAAGAGACGACGATTATTGCAGATGCTACATACGAATTAATCGAATACATTCGTAATAAATTTGGCATCGCCCGAGAAAATGTTATTTGTATTGGTTCAAGCAAAGGTGGATTCGCAGCTCTGTACTTTTCTTATAGAGGACAATATGGACATGCTATTGTTGGCGGTCCCCAAATTAAGTTGGGGACATATTTATCGCATGGGAAAAATGCAGATAATCTTGATGAAAATTCATTTATGCCTAAAATACTTGAATACCTTGTTGGTAAAGTAACGGATAAAAAAATAAAGAGGCTAGACAACATACTTTTAGATTTAATTGAACAGAGTAATTGTGATCCAAATGTCTTTATTCATGTTGGAGAGGGCGAACCTCATTATAAAAAACATGTTCTCCCTTTCTTAGATAAAGTTAAATCATTACAGTTAAAAAACATTACTACTGATTTAGGAACTTATGATACTCATAATGAATTAGCAAAATTTTTTCCTAATATATTACAAAAAGCGGTATTGAATATAACAAATACCCCCCAGAAAAACTTAATACTAAAGGATTATGAAAACATAACTGCTGACTTTAACGCCTTAAAAACAATTACATTTGAGAAAAATAAAAAAATTGCCTTAAATGTTGTCAAAGATAATATCACCTATGAGTTTTTGTTGCACATAAGAGAAAATAGTAAAAAAGCGGTTGTCTTTGGTTCAGGAGCATATAATCCCGAAAAAGTTGCTCCTCCAATATTTAATAGACTCTCATGGTGTGATTACTTTGATGAAACGTGTATATACTATAATGATCCAACTCTATACTTGAGTGAAGAATTAACTATTGGCTGGGGGTATGGAACAAATAAAAAGCATTATATTGAAGAAATCGCAGATATATTAGAGATACTATATAAAAGAATTAATGTGCATCCTAAGCACGTTTTATATTTCGGATCATCAGCTGGCGGATTTCAAAGTTTAATGCTTGGATCAAAATTAAAAGGTTTGGTGGTAGTTAATAATCCACAAACAATAATAGGTAATTATTATGTGAGCAGTGTAAGAAACCTTCTAAATTGTTTAAGAGGAGATTCACTTGATCCAGAAAGATCTGTTGTTACTAATTATTTTGAAAAAAATAATTATGTACCTGCTATCATGTACATACAAAATATGGCTTCTGAACATGATATGGTTGCCCATTTTACACCATTTATTGATGAACTAAGTAAAATAAAACCGAACTATATAGGAAATAGGCGTCTTAGAACGTTAATGTATATGAATCACGAGAAAGGACAAAGTCTCCTTAACACAAGAGAGACTGTTAAAGTAATAAAGAACAATTTAAAACTTCTTAAATAAGATAATCGAAATTATATTTTATTACAATATAAATAACCTGGACTACTAATATCCCCTGCTTAAAATCATGAATAGTCCAGGTTTTATTAATCCTCATCCCCTCAACTTAAACACAACCTGTGAACCTTCAAAATCCACCACTATATTATACATATCTCCAACCAAATAAGCCATATTCTCTTGACCTGAAACCAATGCAGCTTCTGCCAATATATTTGTTCTAAATGACTCATCTAAATCTAATTCAGTCATCTCAATAGCCTCAGCGATATTCTCCTCATTAAAGTGATACGAATACGTACCATTCTCATACTCAAGCACCGTATTACCAAGTGGATCTGTGTATTCATCGGTTAATCCTTGCAATTTGCTTCTAACATTTTCGATATCTGAATTCAAAAATACAAAGAAGAAAGCATAGGATTCACTAATTCTTTCTGGCAGAACCGGAAGAAAATCTTCTATTGTGAATGACGAAGCTGATATCTCTTCTTTTGCTCCTATTTCTACATAATCTGACTCGGTGTACCCTTCCACTTCACCATCTATGCTGATTTTATAAATCGAACCATTCAACTCTTCTTCAACCAACACTTCTGTAGCAAAAGAGAGTTCGATCTCTGTATTTTCTAATTCTGGTTCTTGATATATTGGTATCTCTCTCTCGGTTACCAAGCCATTTTCATTGATTTCGATCGTCGTAGATTCATTCGATTCAAAGGGCGAATGATCATTTTCGTCATCACCTGCTACTTCTTGAGATTCTTCTGGTGTGTTGTTTATCGCTGCAATTGGACTATCTACAAAAAGAAGTACTATACTAACAACAAGCATGGTACATAAAAGACCAAATTGGGTGAAAATTGGGCGATTCTTATTCTTCTCTTGCTGCCTTGATGTAGCTCTGGTTCTTGTTCTTGTTGGAAAATCATTTGAATGATCTACATCCTTCTGCGACGTAAGCATTTCTTTTCGATATTGCTTTTGTTCGTTCTTATTCAGATTATTAAACCATTTTATAAAATTATTATATTCTTTTGAAACCTCGTCTTCATCTCCAAACATTTTAATTCGTCCGAAATTCAGCCACAAAATCCGATCAGAGATTGTTTTAACTTGGGAAAGGGAATGACTTATAAAAAAGATAGTCTTCCCCTGTTCTTTATACTCATCAAATTTATCTAAACATTTTTTATAAAATGTCGAATCCCCTACTGACAATGCCTCATCAATTACTAGTATATCAGGTTGGATATGCGCTGAAATGGCAAAACCCAATCTCGATTTCATCCCGCTGGAATAGCTCTTAATGGGTTGATCGATAAACTCACCTATATCTGCGAATTCAATAATATCAGGAGTTATTTCTTTAATTTCTTCTTTTACCAGACCGTGCATCATACATTTTAATTCGATATTTTCTCTACCAGAGAGATGGTTATTTAACCCCGCTGAAATCGCAACTAAGGATGTTTCTCCTTCAATGGTTACATCCCCTGAAGTTGGTGGGGTAACTTGCGCAAGCAGACTGGAAAGAGTCGATTTTCCCGATCCATTAATGCCAATAATTCCAATTGTTTCACCCTTGTATACTTCAAATGAAACATCGGATAAAGCGGCAAAGTTTTTTTCTCCTTGTTTTAGCGAAAATAATTCTAATAATTTATCCGATTTTTTCTTAAACATACTATACGTCTTTGTTACATTAGTAAACTTAACTACTGGCTTGTCCATGCAAAGCCTCCATTATTACAAATAATCGACAAACTTGTTCTTAAAATTACTATGAACGACACAACCTATAAACAAGATGAATAAGGTTAATGACCAAAAATAAAACATTAGTCGCCAATCTTCATAAAACCATTCTCCTGATAAAAAAGAGTTTCTTATCCCTGTCACAATATAGGCAAAAGGATTCAAATTAATGAATGAACGATATTGTTCGGAAAAGTTATCAACACTCCAGAATATTGGTGTTAAAAAGAAAAACAACCGGATGCTAGACTGAAGTATCAATTGAAAGTCACGTACTAATGCAGAAATGGTCGCAAACAGTATCGTGATAGAAAACAGCAACGCATACATACAAAATAAATAATAAGGTAATTGAATAATCGAAATACTGAAATCAATTCGATAGAATAAAGAAACAATAAAAAGTAAGATCATCATGATTAAAAAATTAAACGAATTACTGACGATCGTTATCGACGGCAATATACTTACTGGGAATTTCATTTTTGATACCAAATTCACTTTTTGATAAATACTATTAGATCCTTGAGTAATCGTAGGACTGATAAACATCCATGGTATCAATCCCATTAATAAATAGAGTAAGAAAGGCGTATCGCCAACTGGTGCACCACTCCGTAATCCTACACCAAATACAAACCAATAGACGAATACTTGAATAGCAGGACTTAAAAACTGCCAGAAGATCCCCAAATAGTGCATTTGATACTTGCTTTTTACCTCATATACAGCAAGCCGGAAGATTAATGGTAAGTGTAATACCAGATCTCGCAAAATAGTTACAATCGATCTCATCCGAAAACTTTCTCTTTATTAATAAACTGATATAAATTGCCAAAGTTAATATACTCAAAACTGTCATTGGTATTTGTCACAATATTTTTAGTATCAAGAACCCTTTTTGTTTTCATTAACTGAAGTACATCACTGTCTAATACTTTAAATTCTTGGTGATCAGTTAGAATAACCACTAAATCAGATTCCACAACCGCTCTTTCCATATCTTTTTCTACCATCTCATTATCAACATGAGGATCAAAAGCTTTTACATTAAAATTCCCTTGTGCTCTAAGCATTTCGAATATATCCATCGCAGGGCTTTCACGAATATCGTCTACATTTCCTTTATAAGCCAAACCGAATACAGTTAATGTTTTACCATCTACTTGTTGCATTAGCTTATTAACGTGGTCCACTACATATTCCGGCATGGACGTATTAATTGTTCTGGATAACTCAATCAATTTAGCTGTTTCTGGAGCTTTTGAAATAATGAAATATGGATCCACAGCTAAACAATGTCCACCCACTCCAGGCCCTGGTGTATGCAGATTTACCCTTGGATGCTTATTTGCCATATCGATTACATCTAAGGCGTTAATATCCAACTCTGTACATACTTTTGTTAGTTCGTTAGCCAGTGCAATGTTTACATCTCTAAATGTATTCTCCATTAATTTGGACATTTCTGCGGTTTTCGCATTGGTTTTAATAATTTCGCCTTGAACAAATGCACCATACACCTTTGCACCTTCTTCTGTACATTCAGGTGTTACACCGCCTACAATACGGTTATTATAGATTAGTTCATGCATGATTTGCCCCGGCAATACTCGTTCCGGACAGTGCACTAAGAATATATCCTGTCCAATAGTAAATCCTGCCTCTTCTATTAATGGCTTCACCAAATCTTCCGTTGTTCTTGGAGCAATGGTAGATTCTACAATAACAACATTACCTTTTTCGATATATGGCAAAATGGTATTTACAGCACTTAATACATAAGCTGGATCCATTGATTTATGTTCATCATCATTATTTGGAGTTGGTACAGACACGATAAAGGCATCCGCCTTTTCTGGAGTTAAAGAAGCCCTAAATGTTCCCTTCTCAACCACTTCTTCCAAAGCTTCCTGCAACCCTGGTTCTTCAATATGAATTTGTCCTGCATTTAGTGAATCAATGACCTCTTTCTTCACATCTACACCCACAACCTCTACGTCATGCTTGGCAAACATAATAGATGTCGGTAGTCCGATATACCCTAATCCCATGGTGTTTATTTTCATTACTAATTCCTCCTTGATTGTATTTATTTAAAAGTATTTACTATTTTGCGGTAGTCGTGCTGTTGGTATAGTTGTTCAAATAGTGCTAAATCATTCTCTTCTGATTTTATATGGTCTTTATATAATTCATAAATTTTATATAAAGTGTCAATAGCAGGAGCTAAATCATCATCTTTTACTTTACTTAACCGTTTCAGGTACCAATTTTTAAAGTAAGTGTAGAATTTCTCTTCCATGTAACCGGCTAAGAGGTCTTGCTTCCGCAAAAACTGGTTTCTTGCTTGTTCCATTAACAAATACCTCTCAAAGAATTTCTTAGTGATAACATTTGTGACAGAACCGGATACTGCAGCATAATAGATATGAATATCTAAATCAATTGCTTTAACTTGCTTGGCATTCATCAGCAGCTCTTGAAAAAACAATGTATCTTGTCCGATAGCACCTTCAACCATTCTTAAATTGTTATCCGTGACTAGCTCTTTTTTTAAAACTAATGCTTGAATACTCATCGCTTTAAATGATGTGTTGAGCATATACTGTTTAACATTTTTCTTACGAATAACATCTCCATTATTATATTGCATGGCTGTCTTGTAATAGTTAAAGTTTAAAACTTCATCAGCCACTTTCAACATATTCCCTACCACAAAATCATGGTTTCCATTATCTATTTCTTCTAACAGGTAGCGGTATCCATCATTAATTGCTTCGTTATCTGGATCAAGGTAGGTAATGTATGGAGCACTTGCGATTTCAATCCCTTTATTTCTTGGACGCGAAGCACTTCCGCTTCCACTATCATGATAAAAATATGTTTTAATATTAGCATATTGATCAGAAAGATGATCAATAATAGTTGGTGTATGTTCATCCGTTGAACCATCATCAACAATAATTAGTTCCATTTGATCGAAAATACTGCTTCTCTTTAGGCTGTTAAAGCACTTATTCAACAAGTGATCCCCATTGTTATATGTTGGGATAATCACAGACAGCTTGTAATCAGTCTTCACCGTTTCCTTTTCCAGAGACTTATTATTAAATTCAAAATGATCAATACTGTAACCATTTGATCTTTGCTGGGATTCATTCATGTTAAGCAGTTCATCTAGTGTAAATGACTCACTCCAAAAAATGGTCCTTGTTTTATCACCGATAACATCCACATAATCATGTTCAATACCCGAAATTAATTCATCACCATCATAATAAGCATCCTTAGTTATATAATCACTATCTGTAAATTTAAACCCGTTAATCATATCCTCTAAGTAAAATTCTTTGTACTCTTTGCCTTCATCAAAGAATGTGATCATATCAAATTGTTCTTTCAGTTCTTCCGTGAATTTTCCTACTTCAAACAATTCTTTATGTGGATAGGATTGCTTATCAAACATAGCTTGAACAGCTTTCGATTTATGAGGAACCAATACAGCAACTGATTTCCTCTCCTTTGGATACGGAGTATTCGTAGCCTCTAAAATTTCAATAATTCGCTTATAAGTAGTTTCATGAGACATTACTCTGCGAATTCCATACACTTGATGCTGATATTTCTCTTCTTCAGTAAATCCATTTAGAATATCCATTACTTCACTTCTATTGTTGATCAGGAAAACATTAGGGAATTTATTATTGACCCCTAAACTGTAGTTAGAAAGTAGAATATTGCCTAATGCCTGCAGTTCATAAATCCGATTAGCAAACATCGTATTGCTATACTTTACGGAGTTTAAGTTAATTGCCCAATCATAAAGTTTATGCAACTTCTGCAAGGTACCATGATCAACAGCTGGTGATGTGTATTGCACGTATTTTTTAGGAAAGAAGTGTCTTTCTAATTTTAATTCATAATTACGGTCAATTATTTTCAATTTATCATGATTATCTATTACACCATCAAAAATTCTTTGCGTGTCATCGATTCGATGTGGATATTTCACATACCAGGAACCAGAAAACAAAATCTCTTTTTTCTTGTCAAACTTCCTCATTCCTATAGGATTATGATATAAAGGATTAATCCCGAAATTTAACACATCCACCTTATCACTATTACAATCACGCTTATAGTTTGGAACCATTTCTTCTGCTGTCGTGAAGACATAATCACACTTTTGCGCTAATTCTAAGAAAATATCATAATTCACAGGATCTTCCTTAGAATAGAAGATTGTTTTTATTCCTTTTGACTGGTAGTAAGAGAGAATATTAAACATATCTCTTCTATGCTTTCTAATCTTTGGATTGCCTAGACCTTTCCACCCCATATCAAGACCTTTCCAGGTGGTAACCAAAAGAAAGATATCCATCTTATCGGCATATTCCTTATAGTTCTCTCTCGTAATGTAATGAAAGTTTGCTACGCCATCAAAGGAATTATAAAGAAATTCATCTGCCACAATCCCAATATTAATATCGAGCTTCTTATAAAACCTGCTTCCATTGCTTTCTGGAATTTGGTCGATAAGTGGTTTGATGGTAGAAAGGTAATTTACATCGGCATGTTTATCTCTATATGCCAAATATGCAAGTTTTTTCTCTACATCACCTTTCTGCACTTCTTCGCCGCTTACGGATGGAGTATTAGATTGAATAGTGGAGTTTATCCCCAACTCTCGCTGTTTTTTATTAATCTCTTTGATATCATCGTTTATGTTACTTTCCAATTTAGCCTTTAATTTGCTTAGGGTTTCTAGTCGCTGTTTAATTGCTTTTTGATCCACTTGATTTACCTCCAAATCGATTCTTGCGCCATCTCCAATAGCTAGTTGTCACCCTGCCTAATTTGGAACTTTTTAAATTGTCGTATCGTTTTAATATTTGTGCATGTTTTTTTAATAATCTTTCTTCTTTATTATACGCCTCTAATAATAATTCATCGGATTGAAGTTTCTTTTTCTTTTCTCTTAATACTTCTCGTTGCAACTCGTCAATTTGAGCTTGGTTATTATTTTGTGTCTGGCTTTTCTTTTTAATTTGCCTTTCTGATTCTCTTAAGTCTGTCACTTTTTTTTCTAAAAAATTGTTTCTTTGGCTTATTTCTGCATTGTTTTGCTTAAGATTTTCATGTTGCTGTTCTAATCTTTGCATTTTATCTGTTAAATCTCTTACTAAGCGCTCTTGGTCTTCTCTATATTCTTTTTCTTTCCTCAGTTCGGCTTTGACTTCGTTAAAGTCATCTTCTGTTCGGTTAAGGGATAATTTTAAATGATTGTTTAGCTCTTCCGTATGCTTTAGTTTATTTATTGTGTTTGCTAATTCTTCTTGTGTGTCACTGTTGGCCTGCTCCCATTTAGCTCGTTGCTTTTTGCTACTAGCCAACTGATTCAACAGGTCTCTTTCCAGTTCATACAAACCATCTTCCAATTTTACACTAAGTGCTTTGTCTGGGGTGGTTGTATTAATTTGACCTTTAACAAACACAGCTCCTATCCATTTCCCCATTATTTCCATTGAATCTATATGAATGTCGCTATTCTGCAAATCTAGTAACCCTTGCATATAGTACGTTTTTTTATGGTCAAAATAGTCATTAATTCCAAAAGGCACCGTAACAATCATCTGCCCGTCGTCTGATAACAGCTCAGTAGCTTTATTAATAAAACGTTCTGGATCCGCAACATGCTCTAGAACTTCTCCAAAAATAATACTGTCAAATTTTTGATCGCCGAAGTCATAGGCAATAAAATTAGCAACTTTAAATTCCACCGATTGCTTTGTATCTTCAGCTTCAATGCTTAACATGTCCTTAGCATAATCAATTGTTTCCTGCCACAAGTCTATAGCTAGGACTTGCTTACTCTCTCTTCCTAGCAAAATAGATGTAATCCCTTGAGAACAGCCTACATCAAGGATTTTTTCTCCTTTTGCCTGTCCACAAATCCAATGAATTCTTTTTCTCACTTTTTCACCAAAATTCGCACCAACCTGGTCATAATAGGCTTCCGCTACCCGGTCTATTGGTTTTTTCACTGACAAACACCTCATATTTCGTATTTACATAGCCTCGTATACAGCTAAAAAGTTTTTCTTTTCTTCTTCCCAATTATATTTCTCTTTGGCTTTATTACAGTTCTCAGCCATTTCTTCTCTTATTTCCGGGTTTTCTAATAGATGATTCACCCCGGTAGCGATGGATTTATAATCATGTGAATCAACACAAACCCCTACTCGCTCACCTTCCACTACTTTTTGAATCTCCGGGAAGCTGCATGCAATAACTGGTACATTACTCATGATATATTCAAACAGTTTATTAGAAGAAGCAGAATAATGATTATAATTAATATTATTTAACACTTGAAAACCTAAATACCCGTTTTTGGTATAGGCTGGGAGGTCTTCAACGGGAACTTTAGATAAAAACTTCACCTTGTGCTGCAACTCCATTTTGTTAACCGTTTTTTCCAGTTCAGGTTTTATTCTGCCATCCCCAATCAATACGAGTATTCCCTCATTAAACAATGGCACAGCTTGAATCAATTTATCTAATCCTCTGCCTTCCTGTATTCCGCCTTGATACAGTAAAATTTTTTCATCGGGTGAAATGTCCAACATGTCTCGAAATGAAATGTTTTTTTTAAGTTTATTTTTTTGTTTGAAAGGGTAGTTGTATACCACATTCGGATAAAAACCGTAAAGTTCTTCATTATATTTTGCTCTGGTATGGTTTTCGACAATCATGGTATCTATCTTATTTATAAAAAAAAGTTCCGATTTGTTATAAGCCTTACTATCATAACCAGTTCTGCTTGTCTGGACTTCATGCGAGTCGTATACTAATTTTCTTTTTTTGAATCGAAGCTTGGAACTTATGTAGGCTTGTGGCAATGTGTTAAGATCGTTAGCATGATATATGTCATAATCGTCCCGTATTCCCTTAGCTATCATCCTTAATATAATGCTTCCACGCACCCAAACAACTTTGACCTTTGTCTTCAGGAAAACAAAGGCTAGTACAGTTAATAGCCCCATAATCCATGGCTGAAGGTACATTGCACCTAACCATAGTATCAGTACAAGTAATCCTATCCATTTATTTTGGGTGCATTTTCTATATAAAATCTGCATCATCTCTAAAAGCAATGGGTATCTGCGGACACGATACACCGCAAAGTTTGTATTACGCTGTTCAAACTTAGGCAGACCTTTCTCGTCTGGGTCATGTATACATACCAAGTCTACCTGATATCCTTCTTCTGATAGAGCTGTACACTCACGAAGAACCCTTGCATCATTTGTAAAGTGATTCCATACAAACATACAAATAGTCTTATTCATCATTTATTCACCTTACATTCTATCACACTGATTAATTGATAATTCTAACCAATGTTTCAATATTGTTCTCCCAAAGGAAATGATCATTTACATATTGACGACCTTTTTTACTTATTCTATCATAAAGATCCTTATTTGACTTCAGTTCTTCGATATACGCTACTAATTCATTGAGATTTTGGGAAACAAAGCCTGTCTCTTCCTTAACTAGTATTTCTTTTGAGTAACCAGATACCGAAGCTACCATTGGGACACCACGCGTCATATAGTCAATGATCTTACCTGGTAATACCGTTTTAAAGACGTCTTCTTTTTCCAACGTAACAATGCCTACTTGATGGTCCGAGATAAGCTTTAAACACTCCTCTCTCGTCGTAGGATTAATAAAGGTCACATTATCCAAATCATTTTCTTCGATATAATCTATTAAACTATGACGGCGCATTCCATAACCAATAATCGTTAGCTCGATATTTTTTTGATTTAATTCTCTGGCTAGATTCATGATTACTTTATAATCTTGAGCTAAGCCGATATTTCCAGCATAAATCACTTTAAAATGGTCACTGGTGGTTTCAGGGGCAATAATTTCATTGTTTCTTGCTCCATTCGGAAGATAAACGAGTTTATCCTCACCTCTTTTAGAATTAGCAATAATATAATCGATAAATCCCTTACTATTTACAACAATATGATCTGCTTTACTGTAGATGATCTTCTCTACTTTTTTAAAAAGATTGATGATAAACGGATAGTTAAAGACGCCAACACCCCTTAGAGATTCTGGCCACAAGTCCCGTATATCTAAAATTAATTTTGCTCGAAAACGAAACTTTGCGATTACTCCTACTATCGCAACAAATATAGGCGGGGAAGTTACGATAACCGTATCATATTTACTTCGATTAAAAAGAACAAAAAAAACCATGTTCCAGGCCATCTCTAAATAGTATAATAATCGGTTGAAAATATTTCTAGAGTATTTTTTATTCGTGATCCTTACGCGATGAATATTATGGTCTTCATTTAGTTCTTCATGATCCCAAAAAGAGTCTTCACTATAAATATTCCTATTAGGGTATGTGGGATCTGTCGTAAGAACATTAATATCAAAGCCCCGTTCCTTTAATAGCAGATAAATATTTTTCATTCTATTCCCCGCACTGCCTATTTCCGGATAGAAGTTTTGCGAAATCATCAATATTTTCTTCATTCCATTAACTTCCTAACAAAAGTATTTAGTTCATTTTATATCCTAGCTAGTTCCCATAAGTATTTATAGCATACCATGGCGCGTATAGACATTTATTAAGTAAAACTATTATAATTTTAGAACAAGAGGATGGGTGTTGGTGACCCTCAAAAACAAGCGCACATTAAAACAAGAGAAGTAACATGATAATCTCTCTGATCTTCCTAAAAAGGAAATAGCGTAAATTGCTACAAATCTGTTACAACTTATTTGCAACTTCATTCGTCGATTATTGTTTCATTCAAGACTTCTCTTCATAGTTACTATTTTATTTTTTTATTTATTTCTCATGAGCTGTTCCTTGATGTTCCAAGCAAAATTAGTTGATTTACTATAAAATGAACTGTTTTTTTACCGTTTATCTCCATGAAGTATAACATAATTTTCGACGAATTTGTTATAGAGTTTTGCAATTCTTTTAAATTTCGCAACATTTTTTAGGTATTTATACTTACTTAATGTCATTTAAAGTGAATAATATTACTCAAAACTCCTAAAAACACTTGGTTTTGCCAGGTTGTGATTGCATTCTGTTTGTAATAATATTGAAAAATCTAGGGGCTATCTAGGGGCTATCCTAGAAACAGTGGGGGATCAACTGTCCGGAGTATATGCACGCGTGTTATGTAACTGAAAGAGGCAGGCGAAGAACAAGCCCTTTTCTACAAACAACAAACGGAAACCATCCATAAGAATGAATCCCACAGATAGTTTCTGTAACATTGATATGTCTTTGCTGCTATAAACTAATCATTCTTCTTCAGATTTCTAAATTAGCCTTAATTTCATCAATCGTTTCTACTAGCTGCTGTTCATCTGGAGTGAAATACCAGACCCCATCAACTTGTTGATCTTCGCCAGCTACGTTTAATTTTTCAATCTTTGAAGAATCCATATCGGAATAAGCTCGCTGAAGATTATAGATCTCCGTAGCATTAAGGCTAGTCATGACATTCTCACCGATCACATCACTAATTTCATTTGCCTTAAACAAAGTTGAAGCCGATAGTATTTCCTTCATGGACGCTTGAATAAACTGTACCTGTCTTTCTTCTCTGGAATAGATATTATTCACTTCACGTTTACGCATGCGCACAAATGCCAATGCCTCTTCACCGTCTAACTCCTGAACCCCTTCTGTAAAGTCAATTCTTTCGTTGTTGAAGATATTATCTTCCCAAAAACCTTCTTTGACATCAATTTCTACTCCGCCTAATACATCGACAATATCACGGAATCCTGTAAAATTAACAGTGACATATTCATCAATGGGAACATCCAAAAATTCTTCCACCTTACTCACTGTCAACTCTGTTGCCCCGTATCCCGATAGTGATCCATAGTTATAAGCGCCATTTATCTTGTGCGTGCCTGCATAGCTTCCTGCTTCTTCTGCGGTATAATCTACTCTTGTATCACGAGGGATAAGGGTGGTTGTTAGTTGCTCAGTCTTTGGATTTAAAGTTACCAAGATCATCGTATCTGTTCGACCACCTTCTCCGTTCGTAGCATAATCCTCCAATCCAAGCAATAGTACCGATATAGGGTCATCACTAATCGTTACGCCCTCTTCTCGAAATGGAGATTTGTCATCTGGTCTTTCTAACTCATGGTAAGAACTATCAAAGGCGTCGGCTGATTGTTTAACAATATAAGCAACACCTGCTAAAAGGACTAGTACGATAAATAACAGGGAGTATAGAATAATACGTTTTTTCTTACTTTTCTGCTTTTTTTCTAATCGGGAACGAATGGTTAACACCTACCTTGCATTTTAATCTTGTTGCTTTGTTTCAAAACTATGTAATTGTTGTCATTACCTTAATAAAGAGGAGGCAACCACAAAAAAGAAGCACAAAACCGATCTGTGCTTCTTTTTAAATTTAATAAGCTGAATTCCTGTCCTCTTCCGGGGTCCAAGTCTCACTTTGTCCATTTTCTTCAGGGTTGGTTTCCCAAGAATCTTCTTCTGTTACATCCGATTCTGATTCGCCTTGTTCTTCCTGCGTTGGCTCATCTGTGTTGCTTTCCTCACTACTGTCAGAGGAGGATAAACCCAATTGTTCTTTCAGCATTTGTTGTTTCTCTTCTAAGTCGGTTGGGTCAATATCATAATAATAAGCCTCTCCCCAGCGGTCCACTCCTGCTAGGTTATGCGATTCGAGATCTAAATTCCCGGTCGATCCATAAGAGATAAAACTTTTTAGTTCATCGAAGGACATGTTTGTACTCATATTGTCACCAACGGCTGTCATTAAGTCATCTACTTTTAAGACAGAGTTAAAGGATACTGCCTTATTTACAATCGCCTTAATGATTTCTTGCTGTCGTTTACCACGCTCAATATCATTGTCTTGTTTTCTGGTTCGGGCAAGTGCCAATGCTTCTTCGCCATCCAGTGTTTGTTCACCAGGCATAAGGTGAATCGCGCCTGCCTGATCATCGGAATCCTGTTCGGTCATTTCATAAGGAACTTCTACATCGATACCATTCAATGTATCGACGACATCAACAAAGGCGTCAAAGTTCACTTTCACAAAATAATCGACCGGAATATCAAATAGGTTCTCGACGGTTTGAATGCTTGCTTGAGGACCTCCTAAGGCATGTGCGTGATTAATCTTTGTTTCATAACCGCCCTTATAGCCATCTTCTGTCGCTATCTCAGGGACAAACACATAAGAATCACGCGGGATACTTAACAGGTCGACACTATTCTCATCCTTGTTTAATGTTGCAAGGATCAGGGCATCAGAGCGTCCGTTGGTGTCGGTGCCTCGTTTCTCGCTTTCATCCACACCAATAAAAAGAATCGAAACATCATCCACATTGGGGTCTACTCGCTCTTCACGTAGATCCGATTTTTCTCGGCCGTCATCTTCATAAGAAGAATCCATAATTTCTTCGGCTTGATTAATAATCTGCATGGCATAAATACCGATCCCTACCGCAATCACTAGTAAAGGGATTAAAATAAGGGCCCATTTATTTCTTTTTTTCGTTTTTCGTCTTACCACTCTTGACTTCTTGTTTTTATTTTTCATTGTATGAGATCTCCCTTGATTGTTAAGTCATCATTATTATATGTGCATGATCGATCATTTATAAAAAACATCAACCTTCATTGTACAATGGATAGGGTAAATAGTCACTAGTCATTCCATGTCAAATAGATTAAATTTTTGTTACACTCGTTCAAAAACCTTCACAACAGATACTTGTTCTATCATCTTACTGTAAAATCGATCAAAACACAAGAATTTAAAGCCGTTTCACCCCTGCTAGGGCTTGATACAACGCGCTACCGCTATCCTGCAAAATCAATAGAAGCACCCAGTTGGAGCAGCTGCTCTTCTGATAATTGATACGTTGATAAGGTATAGCCATAATCGTTCGTCATGATATTCAAGGTTTTTAATCCGTTTGCTTCTATTTTTATAAATTCCAATACTATAACACTGTATTGCTCGTATCAATCGACTCCTCCTTCCTAAAAAATCTGTTACTGTAATGGACGATAAAAAGCGTAAAAAGTTACAGTTCACATTCTTTTTTTATAAAATGCTAGACAGTGCTGTATTCTTCCACAACACTCGTGCTATAATGAGGCAAAGCGAGAAACGGTAACTAAAACAAGTAGGTGTGTGTATGTATAATATTATGGAGTTAATTGTGGCCTTTTTGATTTCTGCCGCGGTAGCTTTTGCCTCGACTCCTTTCATTAAGAAGCTGGCGATCAAGATCGGTGCAGTAGATTATCCGACGGGTCGTAAAAAGCATGAAGGAGTTAAAGCAAGGCTAGGTGGATTGGCCATTGTGCTTGGGGTTGTGGCTGGTCTCTTGTATGAGCACCCAGAACATCCGCATATGATGGAAATAATTATTGGCGGTATTATCATCGTTATTACTGGTATATTAGACGATATTATTGGACTCAAGCCTTACCAAAAATTAATTGGACAAGTTTCTGCAGCACTGGTGCTTGTTTCATCTGGCCTTATTATTGATAAAGTAACGATGCCTTTTTTGGGAACGGTGGACATATCACAAGCCGGATTGATCTTAACGGTATTCTGGGTGGTTGGTGTCACCAACGCGATTAATTTAATCGATGGGCTAGATGGACTGGCTGCTGGTGTCTCGGCCATTGGTTTAACCAGTATCTTGATTATTGCGATTATGGATTATCAAGTGGTGGTTGTTTATTTAGGAATGGTATTGGTGGGCAGTTGTTTGGGTTTTTTATATCACAATTTCTATCCAGCCAAAGTCTTTATGGGCGACACGGGAGCGATGTTCTTAGGTTATTCGATCTCGGTTATTTCCATGCTCGGTTTGTTTAAAAACGTCGCTTTATTTAGTTTTATTATTCCGATCATTATTATTGCGGTGCCGATATTTGATACCATTTTTGCGATTATCCGCCGTCTTATCAATAAGCAGAGTATAGGTGCAGCCGATCGCAAACATGTCCATTATCAATTGATTGAGATGGGCTACAGCCATCAAACGGCGGTATTGATCATCTATGCGTTTAGCTTTTTCTTTGGCCTGATGGCGATTATCTTTAACAGCGCCACTATGCTGACATCACTTATTATTTTAGGGATTATCACTTTAGCGATCCAGTTAATCGCCGAATTGTCTGGCATTGTTTTCAACGGGCAGCAACCTTTGATTAGCAGTATCCGCAAGCTATTTGGAAAAAATCAAAAGATATAAACGAGCCAGTATTTCTACGGAGATACTGGTTTTTGTTTGGTTACTATTAGCTGACAGCTTACAAAAGTATCCAGAAAATGCGCAAAAGCTATACTTTCACCCTTTTCACGAAAAAATTAAATCGGTTTGACACCTTTTTCTCCTGCCGATTGATTATAGAAGTGAAAGGAGGTGAGCGACATGGCAGTAGCAGAACATCTCGATTCAAGACTGAAGTTAACCTTCCAGAACGGACTTGACCCGATCTCTGGAAGGGAGTTGTATAAGACCAAGTCTTTCAACAATGTAAAGACGGCGGCAACAGCGGATCAGTTATTTGCAATCGCCTCAGCACTTGCGCCATTACAGCAGTTAACCTTATCATCTGTGAAACGTAATGACACCGAATTGTTGATGGCAGAGTAACGAACACCCACGTTAGAAAAAAAGGAGGTGAAAGCAATGAAAAAATTGGAACTCAAATTCGAAAACGAAGAGGGTAAAACAACGACGATCTCTTTGGATCAACCTGTCGAGCCAGTGGATGAATCAGCGGTTTCAGCAGCAATGGACACGATTATTGCAGAGAATGCGATTTTTTCTTCCGGCGGGGACTTGATTGCTAAAAAAAGCGCCCGCGTTGTGGAACGAAATGTGGAAGAGATTGACATCGGCGTTTAAGCAGAAAAAAGGAGGGCCACCGTGCTCTCCTTTTCTATTTTTTATCATACGAAAAAAGGGGGAATATAAAATGGAAGATACATGGATTTCCATGCTAACAGACGTTGGTTTTCCAGTTATTGTGACATTCTACTTGTTGCATCGCATTGAAACAAAACTCAATATGCTGATCGAATCCATTGTCGCCCTGCCCGATAAGATGTAGTGAATCGAAAGAACCTCCGCTTGTTGAACAGGCAGAGGTTCTTTCATTGATGCTAGGGGTGACATGTTCCAACCGAGAAGGGAATTAGATGCTAGGCTGAAATGTTGTACAATCGGTTTCTTTTTTCGAAGCCGCACTGTGGCCCGTGTGACTTACTACATAAATGACGTCTGCATTACATTTGTTGCCTTCCGTCCAAAACATACAATTGTTCACTTCACATTTAACATCCTTCGCCATCTGGCACACCTCCTAGTGATAGTTTGCAGAGCTGTCCGCTAATCATGCATGGTAATTTTTCCTTTGCCTTAGGAAGCTGACTGGATTGTAAAATTTTATCGTGAGAATTTGATCTCACAGACAAAAAACCGTCGAACCGCAAAGTTTTGTCCGTAAGAATGGATCTCACGGACAAAAAACCGCCGAATCCCGAAGTTTTGTCCGTAAGAATGAATCTAACGGACAAAAAACCGCCAACCCGCAAAGCTTTGTCCGTAAGAATGGATCTCACGGACAAAAAACCGCCGAATCCCGAAGTTTTGTCCGTAAGAATGAATCTAACGGACAAAAAACCGTCGAACCGCAAAGTTTTGTCCGTAAGAATGGATCTCACGGACAAAAAAACGCCAACCCGCAAAGTTTTGTCCGTAAGAATGAATCTCGCGGACTGAGGAAAACAAATCGCGTTCCTAAGTCCATAAGAATCACGCGGACTGGTAGTAGCCATTCCCGTTCCTAGGCGCTAAGACCCAAACGCGCAGCCCCCCAATCCACTGCACTATCTTTCAAACATCTCACGTCAACAAATGATTGATAACAACATCACGTCGGTGAACAAAATAATGATTGGCTGCTGCTTTGTAATTATGCTTATGGTAAGTAACATATCCCAAGATATCATGACAATAATCAATCGACATCCAATCTCCCGTCCTCTCAAAAAAAGGCAAGACTTTGTCCTTTAAGCGCTGCAGAAATAATTCCGAATGATAGGTACGCTTGGCGATCCCTTTTAAAATGAAAAATTGATATTCAAAAGCCTTCGAAAGCTTGGACTTCTCCGCTGTTTGAATGACGTGAATGGCCTTATCCCTTTCTTTTCGAAGCAGATAAATATAGGCAGCGAACAACATGGCATTCAGTTTAAGTGTCAATCCCTGTGCTGATTGACGCAGATTTAATTTGCTATATTTCAGTGCACTCTCATAATCTTTCTTGTCAGCGTGCACCATACCTAATACATAATAAATAAAATAATGATTCGACTTCCCGTCATTGTCTAGCATAGTTTGTAATTCACTGGTCAAATGATGATGAGCCAGCGTGCGATCTACAAAGGAATTGATCATCAGCAATAGGCGTGATAATACCATATTGGCGGTATTCCATGAATTTTGAAATAATTGAAACGCTTTTGCAGCATGTTCATGAGTACGGGCATGTTTTTTCATGTGATAATATGTATTTGCATAGTACAAATGAAGTTCCCCATCATGTTCTAATTGTTTTGGGTATGATTCAGCGGCTTTATTTAAGTAGGTAAGGGCATGGATGAAATGTCGCTTTAACATGAAATAGTAACCAACCGCTTTTAAATAAGGGTAGCTAACGGGGGAAGCTAATACTTCTGTATAGCTAATCACGTGGGGTAAGTATCTTTCTGCCTTTTCCAGATCACAATATAGCAAAGCATAGCGAAAATGACATAAATGACGTTGTTCTTTTTGATTACCAAAGCAAGCAATCGGAAAATCCTTTAAGTGTTGATAATGGCTATCAGCAGATTCATATTGGCGATGTGCGATACTTTTCAGCCAATTACTCAATTGTTGAAAACGAATCGGTTTATTTTCTTTTGCTAGCGCTTCCAATTCTAACGCTTGAAAAATCCGCAACAGCAATTCAGGAGAAGGTTCTTGTTTTCCTTGTTCCAACTTGCTTATAGTGGAAATACTGCACTTAGCTAAGTGGGCCAATTGCTTCTGTGACCATTTCTTTTTATTACGGTGTATCTTAATAATTTTTCCTACTTCATACATTAATTCCTCACACTTCCTTTATATGATTATTTGTAACTAAGTATATAATACTATAGAAAATGATGATTAAGCAAATTATTTACACAAAAATAGCTCAATTAGATATCCGATGATGAGGATAAGTATAATAATGACAAATGTTTTTATCCCTATTAGTGGAATAACTAACAATAAAATAGGAATAAATAAGAGAAAAGCAAAGATCATAAAAAGCTGAAAATACACAAATGTCTTCATTAGATTTCCTCTTTTCGTCGTTTGGAATCCGAATCGATGGTTTTACCTTCATGGAATGCAAGCATGGTGTTTGGAGACATGCCTCTGATTCGTTCGCCCATCTCTTTATAAGATATGCCGACGCCGTTCAAGCGTGATTTTTGAGAAGGAGAGGATTTTGTTCTATAATGATGAAGGAAACAAAGGAGGAAGATACGTATGGTAGATGTTAATATCAAGGATTATCGAATAGCGGATCATCCGATAGATGAGCTTTTCTTGAAGCGTTGGTCGCCGCGTTCGTTTTCGGATAAACAGATAGAAGAGTCGGACTTAATGAGTTTATTTGAGGCAGCACGATGGGCGCCATCAGGTAGCAATAAGCAGCCTTGGCGTTATATTATTGCCCGTTCAGAAGTGGATAAAGAGAAATTTTATTCTTTTATTAAGGATACCAATCTTGCTTGGTGTAAGAAGGCGCCGGTCTTAGCCTTAATCGTTTCAGACGCTGAGGCAAATGGTTCTCATGCCTTTGACGCAGGTACTTCTTGGGGATATTTAGCCCTGCAAGCGATGCAAAAAGGCTTAGTAACCCATGCGATGGGTGGATTCTATAAAGACAAAGCTCGTGAAGCCTTAAATATTCCAGAGCAGTTCCAACCTCATGCCGTGATTGCGATTGGTTATCAGGATGCCAAAGAAAAATTAGCAGAGAAGCTGCAACAACGTGAAGCACCTTCTCCACGTCGTCCATTAGCAGAAACAGTTTTTGAAGGAGAATATAGAGGGTAAGAGGAGAAACTTAGGGGATTCCCTAGGTTTCTTTTTGTTTGCAATGATTTCCCTCTTCTTTTATTACTTCTCGCAAAAATAGACATCTATCACTCCCTCCTCCCCCATAGACAAATCAAAAGTTAACGCTTACAATCAAAATGGATAAACAACTCAAATGAAGAGGGGTGCTATGATGTTGCGTAAAATAGGCTTTCTCGTTTTATTTATAATATCATTTAGTTTCATGATCTATTATGGTAAAGAAACGTTTTATATTGATCAAAAGGCTTCTACAGAGATGAGTCATGATTATCATTTTGCATTAATTACCGAAGAAGTGGGCAATGAATATTGGCGCTTGATTGAAAAAGGGGCAAAGCAAGCAGCAGAGGAGAACGATGTTTATTTAGAGTATGTTGGCCCTAAGCTTGCTGACGATGAAGAAAGGCTGGAGACTTTCGACCGTATGATCGCTGCTGATGTGGACGGTATTATTGTCAAAGGGATGAATGATGAACGCTTTCCTCAACTGGTCAAGAAAGCAAAGGACCGCAAGATTCCCGTTGCGACGATTGATACGGACAATCCAACCAGCAATCGTGACTTCTACGTGGGCACCGATAATTTCCAAGCCGGTTATTTAGCTGGTCGGACATTAATCAAGGAGACAGAAGGAAAGCAGAAGATTGCCGTTATTATTGGACTGAAAGAGGCGCAGAATCAGCTAGATCGCTTGGCCGGATTTGAGAAGGCCATCGAGGATGTGGATCGAATGGAATTAATCGGTGTATCGGAATCTCGCATTACCGAAGTAGGTGCTGCGGACGGCACGTATCAGCTTTTAAAAAATCATGGGAATATTACCGTCTTCTTTGGGGTTAGTGCATTAGATGGTATTGGCATTGTGCAAGCCATTGAAGAGATAAATCCGACCAGTCGACCGTATGTGTTAGCCTTTGACCTCCTGCCAGAAACACTTTCCCTTATAGAGAATGATAAGATTCAGGCAACCGTTGCCCAGTATCCACAAGAAATGGGCCAGCAAGCTGTTGAACAAATGGTCCAATGGTATCAAAATCAACAGCCAGACAGCATTCAACATACCGAGACAGGCATTATCAAGCAGGAAGATATCCTGAATGGGGAAATTATTCCAAAGGAGGAGCAGTAGATGAAACGGATCAAGCATTTATTGAAAGGTCAGACAATTCCCTCCAAATTGACGCTGCTTTTTACTGGAATTATTATTCTCTTTAATGTAGTTACGATATCGATTTATGTTAGTTCAACCAAATTAATGGAGGAATACCATCAGGAATTTGAAAACCTGTTAAGCCTTAATTCGATTTCTCAAGCGGCTCAGCAATTGTCGGATCAGACCAAGACCTATGTTTTGAGTGGTGAAGAACAAGATTTGAATGCCTTTTATCAAGCTAGAACCCATTTCAAACAAGAAACAGCACCCATTCTAGAAGAAAAGCATGCCATACGGTACAAAAATTATATTAACTTGATTGAAACACTAAACTATCAAACCGATATGACGGCAGGGTTTGTCTTACGTGACGATATGGAATATTATACGATGCACCTTAAAGAAGTACAGCAAACCACCTCCTATATTCAAGAAGCAACTCTGGAATTATTGGATAGTTCCTTAAGTGAATATCAAACCTTATATACCGATATTAGAGAGCGTAATGAGGCATTTAAATATTTTACCATCTATTTGTTAATTACCTCCGTTATACTTGGGGCCTATATTACGATTCGTTTTTCCCGCGGGATTCATCGTCCAGTGCAGAAACTTTCTGAGGCTGCCAAGGAGGTAGCGGCTGGCGATTTAGACGGTCAGCCAGTTGCTATCCAGTCGCCGGATGAACTGAAATTACTGGGAGATTCCTTTAATCAAATGCGTGGCAATATTCGTCATCTTATCAAGGAAATCAAGGATCAGTCGGAACAGGAGAAGTTAATGAGGGAATTAGAATTAAAACATTTGCAAAATCAGATCCAACCACACTTTTTGTTTAACACGCTCAATACTGTTTCTAAGATGGCTTATTTAGAAGAAGCGCGTTCCACTTCGCAATTAATCGATGCCTTGGCAGCTATGTTGCGTCACAGCTTGGGTGACTTAAGTAAAGTGACGACCTTAAAAGAGGAACTTAGAATGGCGGAGAATTATATCGCGATTCAGCAAACTCGTTTTATGGATCGAATCGATTTTCATGTGGATCCGTTACCAGACAAGTTTAATCTATCCATGCCGCGATTGATTTTACAGCCATTAGTGGAAAATGCCTTTATTCATGGCTTGGAATCACTGGAAGAAAACGGAGAAATGGCGATCTATCTCAAGCCTTTTTCCCATGGAATGATGGTAGAAATAACCGATAATGGAATAGGTATGTCACAGGAGCTACAGCAGCAAATTATCCAATCAACAGAAGAAAGCGATGAGCATGTCGGGCACCTGACAGGGATTGGCTTAGTCAATGTGATTAAACGACTGCGCTATTTCTATCAAACCGATCATGTCTTAGAGATTGATACAGCGATAAATAAAGGAACCGTGATTCGTTTGTACTTGCAAGCGGCAGACCAGAAAGGGGCATTAGCATGAAGGTGCTTATTGCAGAAGATGAATATCTCGAAAGAAAGGCGATGAGAAAGTTTTTGGAAGATCATTTTCCTGATATGCATCCGATCGAGGAAGCGCCAAACGGTCGAATGGCGATTGAATTAGCTCAGCAGCTAGAACCAGATTTAATTCTGATGGATATCAAGATGCCTGGTATCAATGGACTGGAGGCCATTGCAGCCATACACCATGAACTACCGCAGACAAAGTTTATTATGGTGACGGCCTATGATACCTTTGACTATGCCAAACAGGCGATGAAGTTCGGGGTGCGGGAGTACATCTTAAAGCCTGGCCAAAAGAAAGAGATACTTCAAGCCATTCAACATGTAAAAGAGGAAATAGCACAAGCCCGCCATATTAGGCAAAGCCAACAAGAATTATTCCTTGCTAAAGCTATCAAAGGCGAAGACGCAACAGCCTTGCAACGAGAACTATTTCCACAGATGGCAATGGGTTATTTCATCCAATCTAATCATCCCTTACCGCCACTATCTGGTTATGTCATACAAGGTCAGGTCGGATTATATATCGGCCATCAGGAGATAACCAATGCGGCTATCTTAACACAGGTACGACAGCTGCAATTAAGCTTGGGAGATCGTTATTATATTGGAATTGGCAAGCAGTATCACGTACTTTCTTCATTAACACAATCATATCATCAAGCGAAGCAAGCCCTGCGACAACTGATCACTGCAGGGGCAAGACATTATGGTTTTGCTAGCAGAATAGCAGAAGAGACGTCGCCCGTGCCTGCTTTTTTAGAGGCCATACGCGATGGGGACGAACAGCGGATGCAATTGCAGATTGAGGCTATTCTTCCAGTTGCCGATGTCGAACTCTTCGTACAGGTCAAACAAATTACTGAAGCAAAAGGTATCCAGCTGCCTATTAGGCGAGAAGATCTGCTTACTGAAGCGGATTGGCGAGACTTTATCCAGTGGGTCGTTCAAGAGATGAAATCTTATTTTCAATCACAGGAAAAAATCGAGAAAGCAAGGCAGTATATCGACGGACATTACCATCAGTCACTCAGCCTAGTGGATATGGCAGTTTATGCCGAACTAAGCACCAATTATTTTTCCAATTTGTTTCATGAGGTGACCGGACACACCTTTATTGATTATCTGACCGAAATCCGCATTCAACAAGCAAAGGAACGACTACAGAAACATTCCGCCAGTTTGAAGGAAATCAGTATTGATATCGGTTATAAAGATCCCAATTATTTCAGTCGTGTCTTTAAAAAGCATGTCGGCATGTCACCTAAGCAATATCAGCAGCAGATCGTAAAATAGTGAAGATTTTCGTAAAAATATACAGAAAACAAGACCGATCAAGAGAGCGCTTTCCTTATATAATCATAAATGAAAGCGCTCATATTATTTATATAGGGGGTATTAGGAATGTGGAAAAAAAGTCTGGCACTTCTCTTTTTATTCATGTTGTTACTGTTAGCGGCATGTGGTGGAGATGATCAAGATACAGGCGGAAAAAGCGATGATGGAGGCGATTCAGACGGTGGTGGAGAAGATACCGTTGAAATCTTTAGCTGGTGGACTGGTGCTGGGGAAGAAGATGGTTTGCTGGCACTGATTGATCTCTTCGAGGAAAAGCACCCTGATATTACGGTGGAGAATGCAGCGGTAGCCGGTGGAGCAGGTACGAATGCCAAGGCCGTTCTTGCCACACGGATGCAAGGGAATGATCCACCTTCTACCTTCCAGGTACATGGTGGGGCAGAATTAAATGAAAGTTGGGTAGCAGCCGATAAAATGACGCCATTGAACGATTTCTATGAAGAAAATGAACTGACAGATAAATTCCCAGAAGAATTGCTTGACATGGTCAGTAAGGATGGCGATATTTACTCCGTTCCAGTCAATATTCACCGTGGTAATGTCTTGTTTTATAACATGGAACTATTCGAAGAAAATGATATCGAGGTACCTACGACGTTAGATGAGTTTGTCAATGTATTGGAACAGTTGGATAGTGCTGGTGTGGTGCCATTGGCCTTAGGTGATAAAGAATCATGGCCAGCAACACAAATCTTTGAGAATCTGCTATTGGCGACACTAGGACCGGATGATTATCGAGGCTTATGGGCGGGAGATGTTAGCTTTGATGATCCTCGTGTGGTAGAAGCAGCAGAACATTTCCAAACGATCATCGGCTATGTAAACGAGGATCATGCCTCCAGAAACTGGCAAGATGCTGCCCAATTGGTTGGTGGCAAGGAAGCAGCCATGACTAATATGGGGGATTGGGCCAAAGGTTATTTCTCCAATGACTTAAGCCTGGAAACCAATCAAGACTTCGGTTATTTTGCCTTTCCAGGTACAACGGAAGACTTTATGGTCATTACCGATACGTTTGGTTTGCCGGACGGCGTAGAGAATCCTGATACGGTCAAGGAATTCTTATCCGTACTTGCCTCTGTGGAGGGTCAAGACGCCTTTAATCCACTAAAAGGGTCGATACCGGCACGCGTAGACGCCGACACTTCCAAATATGATGAGTATGGCACGGATACGATGGAAGATTTCCAGAATAGTAACCTGACGCCAAGTCTTGCCCATGGCTCAGCAGCATCGGAAGGTTTCCTGACCAAAATAAACCAAGAGGTGAATATTTTTGTCACCCAGCAAGACGTGGACCAATTTATTGAGAAATTAAAACAAGCAGAAGGCGAGCTGTAAATAATAAAGAATGGCCCGCGTTGTGCGGGTCATTCTGCTAAGAAGGATAATAAAGAAAAAAAGAGAGGAGGACCCCATCGTGAAAATAACGAAAGATAGACTAATGGCTGGTTTATTTCTGGCCCCTTCTTTCTTGTTAATCATTATCTTTGTTTATGGATTTATTGGTTGGACTGGCTGGGTTTCCATGAGTAACTGGAACTCTCTGGTTCCCGATATGTCCTTTGCCGGATTAAAGAATTATCTGTACTTATTCGCCGATTATCGATTTCAATCTGACTTGCGCAACACTATCTTTTTCACGATTTTCTTTATTGGTGGTGTGATTGTGCTTGGTCTCAGCCTCGCCATTTTACTCGACCAAACGAAAAGGGCCAATGCCTTTTTCCGGAATATCTTCTTATTTCCGATGGCGTTATCGTTTGTTGTCACCGGGGTAGTCTGGCAATGGTTACTGAACCCGTCTACAGGCTTCAACCAATTTCTTGGTATTTTTGGAATCGAGCCAAAATGGTATACCGACACCAATATCTTAGCCGGTTTCCAATGGGGTAGTATTGAATTCGGTTTGCCAGTGGCGATTATTGCCGTCGTCATTGCGGCTGTCTGGCAGATGACTGGTTTTTCGCTGGCAATGTATGTAGCTGGTTTGACAGGGATACCAGATGAATTAAGGGAAGCGGCTCGAATAGATGGGGCATCGGAATGGCAGATCTATCGCAAGGTGATTTTACCAATACTGACGCCGATTACGATGAGTGTGGTCATTATCATGGCTCATATTTCATTGAAAATATTTGATCTTATCTATGCGATGACAGGCCCGGGTGCCAATTTTGTCACCGATGTGCCTGGGGTGTATATGTTTGAAACGACCTTCCGCGGCAATTATTATGCCAACGGTGCAGCGATTGCCATTATTATGCTGCTGCTTGTCGCCATCTTTATTGTACCTTATCTCATTAATAGTCGAAGGGGGGCATCCTAATGGTAATCAGAAGAAGTATCAAATACATTGTCTTAACACTAGTTGCCCTATTCTTTCTCACACCGGTGTATGTTATGTTGATTACCAGTGTGAAACCATTGGATGAAGTATCCCTTGCTCAGATGTGGACCTTGCCCACCGCGATAGATATATCCAGCTATACCCATGCCTTTTCCGAATTGGCACCGAATTTAATGAACAGCTTTTACTTGGTGATCCCGGCCACATTCCTATCAGCCATTCTCGGAGCAATGAATGGTTATGTATTGTCGAAGTGGCGTTTTAAAGGATCGGAAATCGTTTTTACCATGATTCTTTTTGGAATGTTTATTCCTTATCAGAGTATTCTGATCCCGTTAATCCAATTTCTTAATGAAATCGGGTTATATAATTCGATTGGCGGTCTTATCTTTACTCATGTTGTCTATGGTTTGCCGATTACGACGCTAATGTTCCGTAATTTTTATGCCAATATTCCGGATACCATGATCGAAGCAGCCCAAGTAGATGGCGCTAGCTTTTTAGGGATTTTTCGGCGGATTATCATTCCATTGTCGATCACTGGATTTGTTGTCGTGGCGATTTGGCAATTCACCAATATCTGGAATGAATTTCTTTTTGCTGTGACGATTACCAATAACAATGCCCAACCAGTGATGGTTGCCCTGCAGAACCTCTCCGGCAGTCAAATCGTCCAGTGGAATGTGCAAATGGCCGGAGCCCTCCTTGCGGCGCTGCCGACTTTGTTGGTGTATATTTTGTTGGGGAAATATTTTGTGCGTGGGCTTTTGGCTGGGTCGGTGAAGGGGTAGAGATTGTATAACTACTGCCAAAAGTAGATACGCATGTTATGCTGGTGGCTTCTGTATGATGAAAAATTTTTAGTATTGTGAGAAGTCATCAGAATAGCCTATACTATTAACGGGAATTAGAATGGGGAAAGAAACTTGCATTCTTAACCTATACGAATGTCATTTATCTTGGCATTACATCGCACAATCACATGGACAAAAAAAGTAATACCAAAAACACATAATAAGAAATAACGATTAAAAATCCCCAACGATTCTATTTATCCTTTAAAAAAGGTCTATGAAGCGTTGAGGATTTTCTATACTTTCAAATTATTTATTTTCCACTCTTACTACTATCAAAAACTTGTTTCACTACTCTTTCCGTAGCATAGCCATCGTCTAACGAACAGTAAATATTATAGAAATCATTATATTTATCGGCATATTCCTGTTCCAATTGATCAATATTCTTAATGGAGTTAACTACTTCTTCTGATGTATATAGTAATGGACCAGGTAAATCTTTTTCCATGTCTATATAAAAACCTCTTAACATATCTCGATATTTATCAATATCATAAGTAAAGAATAAAATAGGTTTCCTCAGATTAGCAAAGTCAAAAAATACAGAGGAATAATCAGTGATCAATAAGTCACTTGCAATATATAAATCGTTGATATCATTATATTTTGAATAGTCATAAGCAAATCCTTCAAATTCACTTAAATCAATATTGTCAGAGATAAAATAATGCATCCGCAAAATAATTACATATTCGTCTCCTAATTCTTCTTCTAGCCTATTTAAGTCTAATGTTAAATTAAACTTATATTTTCCCACCTTATGATATTCATCATCTCTCCAGGTTGGTGCATATAAAATAACTTTCTTTTCCAAAGGAATGCCTAATGTTGTTTTTATTTGCTCCTTATACGTATCCGAAAAGTTCATCAATACATCATTACGAGGATATCCATATGTTAATATTTGTTCGCGAGGATACATAAATGCACTTTCAAATATTGATTCAGAATATTTGTTGGCAGCAATTAAATAATCCCAATCTCGTGACTGTTGATAAAAATCTGATTTATATTTAGGATTTGCCGAAGCAACATTTTCCATATCGAACACTAGTCTTTTTAATGGCGTACCATGCCATGTTGATAAAATAATTTGTTCATCTTTCTTATAAAGTGTAGGGGGCTGCCTCATGTTCAACACAAAATACTTAGAAACGGTCACATAATAGAAATACTTCCAGCTAAAACGCTTAATTACTTTCACATGCTCCCCTTGTTGAAACTCTTTCTCTTCATTGATCAAATCTTTATCATTTATTACCCAAATATGCCTCCATTCACCTGATTGATTAGCTAATAAGTACTTAAAAATTGCCTTAGGACTGTCTGAATAATTCTTACCTAGAAAACTCTCGTATAAAACTGTATTTTGACGAATTGGTAATTTTGAAATTATAAATCGTTGAACTGCTCTTCGTCTTGATTTTTTGTTTTTAGGCTTCAAAAAACGAGCTATTTGATAAAGGGTTACTCTAGCTTTACTGAAAAAGTACGCTCTCTTAAACTTACCTCGTTTAATAGACGCAATTTCTACATTGTGGCGTCTTGCCAGCTTAATTGGTTCTGAATCGATGTTCAAAATCTCCTGCAATTCCTGATACAATGGAATTAATTTATTAAACTCAGCAGAAAACGAGTTACTTTTCGCTATCGTATAAAGATAATAATTAATTGCTTTTCTCTTTACTTGCTTAGCGATGGTTAAATTATCTACTGCCAACAGTCCAACTTTTAAAGCTCTATAAAATTGCAAAAAACGATCCTCACGTATTTCTTGAGATAGTGAAGGATAATTAATAGAATCATTGTGTAGTAATTTATAGTACAAACTTACTGTTGTCTCTTGAATCGACAATACTTCATTATAAGTCTGAAGTAAAAAAGGGATTTCTCCGTAAAGGTCGTTAGATTCGTCAAATAACAGCTCATTTTCCACTAAAAATTGACGCTGAAAAATAAAACCGTGTACTTTTAGCGACCGACTAAGGGTTCTCATAAATTTATTTTGCGTTTTTAATTTATAATTAGCATTTAAAAGGTCCTCTTCGAATAATTCATTTATTAGTTTGGTTTGTTTTTCACCTTCTATATTAATATCTAATCTATCAAATATTCGATCTAACTTTGCTGATGTATCATCTTTATAAAATGCTTGATTGTTTTTATTTAAGGTAGTTTTTTTGTCAAAGCGTGTTCCTTTTACTTTTAACCTAATGACCTCTGAATACTCATTATCAATCATCTTCTTTGTATATATTAAGGTGTTAGGATGTAAAAAATCATCAGAATCTAGGAATAATACATATTCTCCTCTCGCTTCAGCTAATCCTTTATTCCTAAATACACTGACATTCGAAGCTGTGTCGATTTGAATCAATTGATAATTCAAAATGGTCTCCTCAAACAAGTAGTTTATTTGAGTTGGATCATGATAGACAAATAAAACCTCAAAGTCTTTAAAATGCTGCTCTTCCAAACTTTTTAAACAATTTTTTGTATATTCGATATTTGTTTCTTTGAATGGTATGACAATACTAAATAACATTAAACGCTCCTCGCTTCTCTGTTTTAATCTTATAGCTATAAGTATAATATGGAAATCATGTAGTAGATAAATTGCAATGTGAAAATAAGCACAAAAAGCACCATTATTATTAAAGATGCCATTTGTCTTGTCATTTTTATTGTACTTTGTTTACAATCTATTACTATATTTTATCCTAATCCATACGATATTTAAAGCCTTTTTGATAAATCATTTGAACTAATCAGTGATATCTTTGGAATTATTCACGTATCCGTAATATCCCTCAACACGGGTGGAAGTATTCTCCTAAGCTTGGATTATAAAAAAAGTAGCATTATCACACTATATCGTTTAACTTAATACCTTTTACTTATGATACGCAAAATAAACTCAAACACCTTCAGAATTCTCTTCCAGCGAAATGGCTGCTTAATAAGACGATAGAGCCATTCTAAATTTAGTTTGATCCAGATATCAGGGGCCCGTTTCACTTCTCCAGCAATAATATCAAAACTGCCTCCAATACCAATAAACATACCTTTATCAAATGACGATAAATACTTGGTAATCCAAAACTCCTGTCTGGGTACACCTAAAGCAACAAAGACAAAATCTGCTTTTGATTGGATGACGTCTGCTACGATTTCCTGATCCTCCAGATCGAAGAAGCCATGATGATGACCGGCAATTCGTAATTCGGGATGTAATTCTTTTAATTTATCTATCATTCTATCGTTCACATCTTTACTTGCTCCAAGAAAATAACAGCTTAATTGATGACCTGCTGCATAATCAATTAAATCTGTCATTACTTCAAAACCGGGGATGCGTTCTTCCAATGGCTCCTTTTGCATTTTAGAAGCTAATACGACGCCGCTTCCGTCTGCAATCATATAATCAGCCTTGTGAATCGCCTTTCCATATGCCTTATTTTCCCGTGCAAGCATCACGATTTCCGGATTAGCCGTGACAATAAACGACTTCTTGCCCTGCTCGGTCCTTGTTATTATTTCCTCGAGCAAGGCTTTTTTATTTGTATTTAGGAAGTCAATCCCCATAATTTTTACTGTATCTTTCACGGTAACCTCTCCAATATGGTGCTGGCTGGACAGCACTTCCCTGCCTTAAAGGCGATAATCTTTTTGATGAAGTTCTACTAAATAATCCATTAACTGATCTCGTAAATCATCTCTTTGCAAGGCAAATTCGACCGTGGTTTTAATAAAATCGAATTTCTCCCCTACATCATATCGTTTTCCTTCAAATTCAAAGGCATATACCTTTTGGACTTTGTTTAATTTCTCGATGGCATCGGTTAGCTGGATTTCCCCACCCGCACCGATTTGCTGTTCTGCCAAAAAGTCAAAGATTTGCGGAGTTAATAAATATCTTCCGATAATAGCCAGGTTAGAAGGTGCTGTACCTTGTGGTGGTTTCTCAACAAAACGTTCTACTTGATATAATTTATTCTCCTCTGTTAATGGAGAGATTACACCATAGCGATGCGTTTCAGACTCTGGAACCTGCTGCACACCAATGACTGACTGCTCCACTTCATCGAAACGATCCATCAATTGTCTGAGGCAAGGTGTTTCATTCTTAATGATATCATCACCTAACAGCACGGCGAATGGTTCATTACCAATAAATTTCCGAGCCGACCAAATGGCATGCCCTAACCCTTTTGCTTCTTTCTGTCTAATATAATGGATATCCACATTTGATGATTTATGAATTTCGTCTAACAGGTCATATTTCCCTTTGCGTTTCAGATTTTCCTCTAGCTCAAACGAATAGTCAAAATGATCTTCAATCGCCCGTTTCCCTTTTCCGGTCACAATAATGATGTCTTCAATACCTGAATCGACGGCTTCTTTGACGATATATTCAATCGTCGGGCGATCGACAATTGGAAGCATTTCTTTCGGCATCGCCTTGGTCGCCGGTAAAAATCTAGTGCCTAGGCCAGCTGCTGGAATGATTGCTTTTTTTATTTGCATGGCTTCACGACCTTTTCTATTAATTTTCTGAAATACTGTTCGCTATAACCTGCTGCTTATAAGCTTCTTTCTCACGCTTACTCATCTTTTTCCAGTCGTTTAAATAATTCTCATAGTTGTCAATTACTTCATTAACAGATCCATGTTCCCTCACTGTACCGAACTCAAGCCAGAGAATTTTCTCACAAAACTTGCGCATTTGACCAAGTGAGTGGCTGACAAAAATCATCGTCTTCCCTTTCTCTTTAAATTCCATCATCTTATTTAAACTTTTCTCGGCGAAAGCCCGATCCCCAACAGATAGAGCTTCATCAATAATCAAAATATCCGGGTCAATATTGACGGAAATGGCAAAGCCTAACCTTGATTTCATCCCACTCGAATAGGATTTCACCGGCTGATCAATAAATTTATCCAACTCCGAGAATTCAATGATTTCCGGTTCTAATTCGTCGATTTCGTATTTATCAAACCCTAGCATTAATAACTTCAGCTCAATATTATCTCTACCTGTTAAATCATTTTTTAAGCCAGACGATATAGCAATCAAGGAGGTTTGACCATTGATCTCTATCGTTCCAGATGTTTCTGGAACGATACCCGCCATAATACTGGACAAAGTAGATTTCCCAGATCCATTAGTTCCTATCAATCCAAGTATGTCACCTTTCTCTACGTCAAAGGAAACGTTTCGCAAGGCATAAAAATCTTCACCAAAGCTTTTTGGTGTTAATAAATCTAGAAATCGTTCTTTTGTGCCGCTATATAGCTTGTATTTTTTAGTTATATTTCTCACTACAATAGATTTTTGCATTTTATTCACATGCCTTTATAAATAATCGATAAAGTGTCTTCTAAACCGAACATGAATGGTAGAGCCAATAATTAATAAAATTAATACAATTGCCCAAAACCATAAAGTATACTGCCACTGTGTCACTATATACCATTCCGACCCAAAAATAGACGCTCGGTACCCAGACATTAAATAATACAGTGGATTTAGTTTCATGATATTCATAATTGTGGGGAAATCAGCCAGTTTGGAAATCGGCCATAATACCCCTGATAGATATAAGAACATACGTAGTATCGAATTCAACAACATATGAACATCTCTGATAATTGTAGACAAGGTTGAAGTAACGAGTGATATCGCAAAAACCAAGGCTATAGTAGCAAATAGAAAATAAAAAATTTGCAAGTAATAAATATTAGCATAATATCCACCGAATTGAAAGATAACGATCGTAATCGCCAGCATTACAAAGTGGACATATAACTGCGAAAAAATCACGTAACTCGGAATTACACTCATCGGAAAATTCATTTTGGACAACATTTTCAGTCGTGAATAAATCGACTTGGACCCTTGAATCATTGATTGATAAAAGAATGTCCATAGGAAGAATGCAGGCATCAGCCAAAAAACAAATGGCACTACCTCTCCACCTATCGTGATTGGATCGCGACGCAATAATGTCCCAAAGACAAACCAGTAAATCAATATCTGGATCGAGGGAGTTAGAATCTCCCAGAGCATTCCTAAGTAGTTATTCTTATTCTTACTCTTTAATTCATATAAAGAAAGCCGTCTGACTAAATAAAAATATTGAATTTGTTCTTGAATTACGGTTATAACAGATTTCATCTATAGATTACCTTCCTGTTTCTTAGGCATGATTGTACCTAAGAAATTATACTATACATTTCTTCTTGTGAACACTATTTCTAGCTAACGAAATACATCCTCGATTACTTTCTTCGAAGCCTCTCCATCTTCTAAATAACAGAACTTCTGGTAAAATGCCAATTCTTTTTGAGATGGCTGCCATTCTCTTTGTTCTAGTTTTTTGATTTCCGTCAACAACTGTTGATTAGTTTTTACCAAAGGGCCCGGTGCTTCATTTTCAAAATCAAAATAAAATCCTCTTAACATATCCCGATATTCCTCCAAATCATAGACAAAGAAAATAATCGGTCGTTTAAGATTGGCATAATCAAAGAATACTGACGAATAATCCGTGATCAAAATATCGGAAATAAGATATAGTTCTCGGATATCCTCATACTTGGACGCATCCACCACGAAATCTTCCAGCCCTGTTAAATCAATATGGTCGGCTACTAAATAGTGCATTCGTAAAATAATTACGTAATCTTCACCAAGTTCCTTTTGAAGCATTTCCATGTCTAATTCTTCCTGATATTTATATTTGCCTTTGTTAAAATACTGATTATCCCGCCATGTAGGTGCATATAGTATCACCTTTTTATTTAAAGGAATACTTAAGCTCTGTTTAATGTTATTCCTCATCTTATTGTCATGCTGGTAGTTTATAATGAAATCATTTCTGGGATAACCAGTTTCCAACATCTTTCCTTCGAAACCAAATGCCCTAGTAAAAATATCGCTTGAATAACGATTAGGTGATATTAAGTAATCCCATTTCAGTGACTCTTGTTTAAAATTAAGCTTATATTGTTTGAGGTTAGTTCCAGGCATATGGATATCTTCTAAGTCCATTCCTAATTTCTTCAAAGGCGTGCCATGCCAAGTTTGCAGATACTTTGTTTTTACTGACTTAGGAATCCAATTAGGCAGGCGGCTATTATTCACTAAATACTCTGTTCTCGGTAATATCCACAGCCATTTCCACGAAAAACGTGGTAATACCTCAAGTTGTTTCCCTTGAAACATTGAATAAAATCGTTTATCTACGCTCCAATATAATCGATAGGAAGGATAATGTTTTTCCATATACTCATAAATAGCGCGAGGGTTATCACTATATTGTTTGCCATAAAAACTTTCAAATACTACGGTTTTTTTTGCTTTTGGAAGTAGTGAAATCACAAGAAAGGCCAATTTATATACGAGCAACAGAAGTTTACTCCGCCTTATCTTTATAATCAATGCTTTCAGTTTGTTCATGATCCAACTCCTTGCTAAGCTTGCGCATTACTGCTTGATACGTTCTTTCACAGTTCCGATGATCCTGATACTTGATAATATTATCTAGCTCGATGTCAAAATTCTTGAAATGATTTTCGATACTTTCTGTTAACAGATCGACCATCTCGGTCTCGTTTTTGGCGATTTTGCCCAAGAACGTTTCTTCCACTGGCCTTAGTATGCCTCTCTTGAAAAATCGCTGCACGTCAAAATGATAATAGATCACTGGCTTGTTCATCAAGGTGAAGTCAAAGCTGACACTACTGTAATCCGTCACCAACAAGGCATGATCAATTAACAACTGCTGAACCGTCTTCGATCCTAAGCGGATAAACTTCACACGGCTATTCGCCTCGGCAATATCTTGCGCAAAGAAATCCTGCGCCCGGTAATGCGGATAAAAATGCAGGTTCACATCATATTCCTCTAGTAGCTCCAATAATTTTTCGTTGTGAATCAGACTGTAATAATAGTTATAATACTGGCTTTTGAGAAATTGTTCATCGGTATGAATCCAATCACGCCATGTTGGCATCAACAGGATATCTCGCGGTTGGTTGGTAGTCGTCAAATGATCGAATCGTGCCAAACCAGTCACTGCCACCTCTTCTTCCTCATAGCCCATCTTGTCCATTACTACATCATATTTCTCCGGATCACTGCTGACAATAAACAGATCAAATGGTAATTCATAGTTTTTTTTATCATATTCCACCGGTTTTCTGCCTAAGACACCATGCTGCAGAAAGACCTTTACGGTATCTTCATAACCAAAAAAGCCTTTGGCAGGTTTATATGGTAGTAAATTTTCTAAATCATGGGTACCAAGCAAAACCTTGGCACGGCTGGCTATCTCAAAATGCACCTTACTGCCAAAGGTCAGCACGTGTTCTTTATCGGGTAATGCCTGATAGTCTTCTGCGTCCGCTTCGATAACATAATAGGCCTGGATATTGGTATTCGCCCGCAACCAGCGAAATAAGGCAATCCCATTATCTTGCGCTGTATTATAGCGTTCTCCGATCAACCAAATATTATCGTCCTTTTCTGATGTATTCTGTTGCATCTCCACGTCAAACGGGACCATAAACGTCTCTATTTTCAAGTTTCCAAATGGAGTGGTCGTCACAAGAAAATAATGTTGGTTGCCAGATTCATCCTCGCCTTGCAGTGATTCATAATAATTATCCTTGCGATAGTCGGCTAACTCATACTTGATTTTTTCTTTTCTGACCTGATTTCCATCCACATCTTTCACGACAATAAAAAAGTCCAGCACACTCTTTTCTTTTCCTTTTACAGAGATTAAGTCGTTGGCTCTTAATGGAATATCAAAATCTTCTGCAATAGGATACTCTTTGATATCAAAGGTATTGCGGTCTTCTACCGTCAAATAAAACGTGCACTCCTTAAAGACACGCAAGTTACCAATATAACCGGAAAAATTAAAATTTTCCACTTGCTTGATTAACCTTTTTAATTTCGGGCGACGCACGATCATACTGCCAATCGACCGATCCTTTCTGCGATAAATACGTAGCAGAAATTCTTGGGAATGATAGTCTACTTTTAGACTGCGTTTTTTAAATACTTTGGCACTATCGATGAAGAATTGATATTTATAGGATTTCTCTCCCTGAGACATAAGAAAAAAGCGCTTGAACGTCCCACCTTCGAGCAAATCTTCATGGTTGATAGAAATAACCAGCCCTGTGCTGGTTGGGTGAACATCATAATGACTCTCCCTAAAAAACCTAGTATCTTCTACAATAAAGGTGTAGGATCGCCCTTTCGAAAGATTGTCCATTGTTAGATTCAACTGAACCGTCTGACCTTCTTCCTCCACATCCACATTTTGTACCGGTAAACGGTGACTTTGCAACTCCAGTTGTAATAACTCTTCGCTGGTGAAAAGTGTCACTTGATGATTCGGCGTATCAAACGAAGACAGCTGTTCCCCGTCTGTTTTAAGGAAATAGGCTTTCTCATCAATGGAGAGTAGCAGCTGCCACCTGCCATTGGATAAGTCTTGTAGATCACTAATCTCTAGTCTAGAGTCCTCTTTGTATATTTCTGCCTCCAAGGGCTTGATCGCACCATTTTTTACAGCAAACACCTTCCATGTATGGCCTTGAATGGGATGTTCCATTGCTAATTCACCAGAAAAATGATTAAAGTCGGTTTGAATATTTGTTAAGCTCCATCTCTCCTCCGAAAAATTAATTTCCGGGAGCAAACGCTTGATTGAAATGGTTTTATGAACGGATAATCGATAGTATTTGCCTTGATACATTTGAAACTGCTGACTACCTTCCGCTTCTTCATCCATTTTCAGCCAAAAGGTTTGGTTATGATTCATTAAACGGATCACGTTATTATTCGTATCAGATAATAGCTGAAGAGGAACCGTGATCGTGATAAGATTTTTCTCTCGCTGCCATTCCAACTCTTCAGCATGTGTCCCATCACTAATGGTTGCCCGTATGTGGTTATAGGTTAAGAAGTTCTTAGCTTGCACTTCTATTTTTAATTCGTTGTCTTCGTTTAAATAAGAACCAACAACCATTGTTCTTTTGACAATGTATTTCTTTACTTTTTTTATTAATATTGCTTTATTGAAACCCATCATCATCTCTCCTAGTTAATGAATGATCATTCAATAAAACCCACCTTTTATTATATATCAAATTCCTGCAAAAAGATATATCTTGGATGCTACAAGCGAACCATTCTCCTACTTTTTGGTGAGTGGGTTTTATTATTGTTAACTTCCCTATAAATAGAATTTATATTCATTGCGGATTATCTGACGGTGGTTTGTAGAATAATTTTGATTCTACCTTTATTGTTCACTTTTTTGTAAGAGGATAAACCAAAACGAGGATGATTTTTCCAATCACCCTCCCTTCGATTTATTTTTACCTACAGGAATCATATACGAGGAAAAAGGCAGCCATAAAATAACGCGAATCAGTAGCATAGACAGTATCATCACCAACAAGAAGACAACGACGAGTTGATAAGACACCAGCGGACGCAAGGTATACCATTGATCAATAATGGTAATGACAAGCGGGTGCACTAAATAGATTCCCATGGAATAGTTGCCAATAACACGCAAGGTCGTAGTTACTGTGGTATTCTTATTAACAAAAGGAAAGACCATAAGTAAAAATAACAGCCAAATTGGAATATACAGCAAATTTTCTACTCTGGAGGAGGCAAAGAGCTTGCCCTGTTCGATTTCATAAAAAGCTAAAGTGATCATACCTATAAAAGCAATCGCAATCCAATACTTATACTTGGAACAGACCGCTTTAATTTCAGGATAATAAAGTTGTAACACCGACCCCATCATGAAATAAGCAATCCAATAGAAGATAAAGGATTGATGATTAAAGATGGTGTTCACAGGATCAGAAAAGAGTGAGATATCCCCTTTTTGAAACCACCAATAATTAATCGACAGACTGACAACAAGTACACCTAACATGATTCGCCTGTTTTTGATTAACTGCAGCAGCGGAAAAAGGAGATAGAACTGGATCACGGTTACGATAAAATATAAATGATATTGTGCCGTTCCTAACAGAAAGTACTTCATCGATTGCCTGACATTAGGAAATACATCTTCACCAAGATAGGCTCTTACTCCGAGATAGACAAACGACCAGATCACAAATGGAATCACAATCTTCGTCGTTCTGGAACGAAGAAACCTGCCGAACTGGAAGAACCTGCCGTTTACCGAATGGAACAGTAAAAAACCACTGACAACCGCAAACACCGGGGTGCCCAATCGACTGAATTGATTGATATACAAACTCCAATTATCAGCAAAATACGGCCCTTCATAGGAATTACCTGATACATGCACTAAAACGACCATCATACAAGCTATAGCACGAATATAGGGAATTTCATCATAGTATTTATTCATGGCTTACTCCTTCATCAGGATATGGTTAAGACATGAACTATTTTATGGGATGAGGAAAGCTTATCCAAGAGTTTTTACGGTTTCTTAACATAGAATTTACTTTCAATTTACTAATTGCGAGTGAAGAAGATATAGGACTAAACATGGATTAAAGGTACTAAAAGAAATCTCTTATTTTTTCAACAAGAGATTTCCTAATTTCAACGAATTATTGTGTCAAATCCATATACTTACATTATATGGTTTCAATTAAATCCAACCAATTTTTTTCATATCTGTCAATACTAAATCGTTCTGAAGCTTGCAATGCATTTTTGGACAATTTCTCTCTTAGTTCGTTATCTTTCATTACAGAAATAATTTTCTCTGCCAATTCTTTTTTATTACCTTTTGGAACTATATAACCATCTACTCCATCTCTGATGATATCTTTTGGTCCGTATTTACAATCATAGGAAATAGTCGGTGTGCCTATTGCCAGACTTTCTGTTAACACTAAACCAAAACCTTCACAATCTGATGTTAAGATTGAGCAAGCTGCCTCTCTATAATTTTTAATAGGATCACTAGTAAAGCCAAGAAGTTTTACATTATTAGTTAGTTTCAATTTTTTTATCAATGCCTCTAAATCTTTCTGTAAGTCTCCGAATCCATAAATGTGATATTGAGCATCTGGTATTTCTTTCACTACATAACTAAACGCTTTAATAGCTTCATTTATTTTCTTTTGTTTTTTATATCTCGCTATGGTTACAGCGAGATGTGGATTTTTGTCTATATTCTCATATTTATTCTTATCGATTTGTGGCACAGCATGGGGAATGACCAATGCTTTTTCTAGTATTCCAAATCTTTGTTCAATATCTTCTTTTTGTTCCTTCGTTAAAAAGACAATCCGATCAAATTTATCAAGATTATTCAAAAATGGTAACCATCCTTCTCTAACCTCGGCGGTATTATCATAGGGACTCTTATAGTGATTATTGTGTAATACAGCAACTTTTCTAATATTATCAGCTTTCACTCTCGCAACCAGACTATCCATATACCTACCATCAGACATGACAATAGGAGACGATAATACAGAAAGTTTCTGCTCCACCCACACTTTATAAAAATCCTCTAATTGAGAATATTCCTTAGGATGTTCTCTATCAAAAAAGAGCGTCCTTTTTTGATCTCCATTTGCGTCCAACCAGACAGAAATCGCACAATGTCCAGTCGTATTATAATACCTATCTAAGCGCGGAGTATTTGTTACTTGATCCATTTGACGAGATCGAACAACTTCGCCTTCTTCATTATATTCATCCTTCTGATAACGATGTCTAGCTTCACTCATATAATCAATAAACAACAACTTATCCGATTCACTATACTTTTTGTACTTAACATAAAAACCGTCCTTATAATATCTATAAGCAGTAACATTCTTTCTTTTATCTTTAAACACATAAAAATCTTCTTCGTATATTTCATCATTTACTTTTTCTCTTTCACTTGATCCTATTTCAAGCATATCATGAAAAAAATTCATCACCTTAACTTTTTTATCCAAACTTCCAATTTCGTATAGTTTATTTACGATAGTTTTGAATTGAGGTTGAAACGCAACGGTAAGAATAGTGACATCAATATTGGAATTAACCAACATGTTAGCTCTATCCATCACTGCTCTTGTTAACCCACCTCTAACTACATCCAATGATTTAAATACATATACGACATTTTTTTTGTTCAATCTTAGCTCTCCTTCATTACTATCAAGTATGTTTACTCTGGCTGTTAAAAAATCTTCAAAATTCAAAGAGCGGAACTCTTACTACCTTTAATTAGGTAATGACATTATACACCATTTAAAAAATCGATCCAAATATTAACACTAATATTCTCATCTTTTTTAACAAAATCATCCTTCACTCACCTACAAAATATGATATAATGATTATATTTTACAAAAACTTAACACTCCCGGGAGGTTTATCATGAAAAAAGTAATTACTTATGGAACATTCGACTTGATCCATCGGGGTCATATCAATATATTAAAACGCGCAAAGGAATATGGGGACCATTTGACAGTCGCTATTTCTTCAGATGAATTTAATGCGATTAAGGGGAAAAAGGCTTACCATGATTTTGAACATCGCAAATTGATCTTGGAGGCGATCCGCTACGTGGATGAGGTGATTCCAGAGCATGAGTGGGAACAAAAGATTGACGACGTGCAAAAGCATGATATCGATGTATTTGTGATGGGGGATGACTGGGAAGGCAAGTTTGACTTCTTAAAGGACTATTGTGATGTGATTTATTTGCCTAGAACCGTTGGGATCTCTACCACGCAAATCAAAAAGGATCTAGGTACGGCGAAGGATGGCTAGGGAGTTTCTTATTTCCTGCTATTTAGCGGGAATCTGGTGTCTGTTTCACCTCTTCCGCTTATGGCCATTGCGTGCGGAGAAGGTTTGCTTTGTGCTCTCCTTTAATGATACGGCGGATCGGGTTTGGGACAAGCTGGATGAGCGTTACACCAAGATTATCATTGAAAATGAACGGCCGATTGATTATCCACGCGAGGAGACAGGCTTTCATTTATTTCGATTGCAGCCGAAGCGACCGTTGCAATTTATTCAATCGTTATATCATTTGGCGACATCCAAAGTCATTATAATCGATAATTACTTTGGGTTTTTGTCTGTGACAAATTTTAAAGCAGGTGCGCGGGTGGTACAGCTATGGCATGCGAATGGTGCGATTAAGAAGTTTGGGTTGCAGGATCCTGCGATTGCACGACGTAGCTCCAAGGCGCGAAAAAGATTTCAGCGTGTCTATGATCGATTTGATCAGGTTGTGGTTGGTTCCGATAAAATGATGGCAATTTTTCAAGAAAGCTTTGGTTTGGAGTCGTCCCATTTTTTGAAAACAGGGATTCCGCGGACGGATTTTTTCTTTGATCAACAGGAAATCGACCAGCGACAAGCGGAGTTACTGCGGCAGTATCCGATGATAAATGGCCGGAAGGTTATCTTATATGCCCCTACCTTTCGTGAAGACCAATTGCACGCGCCGGATCTGGCATTGGATGTTGATAGAATGGCGAAGACGCTTAGCGAGGAATACGTCTTGCTTGTACGGCTTCATCCAGCTGTTTCCCAGCAAACAGCTATTTCGGCCGGAGATTTTGTGTTGGATGTCTCAGCGTATCCTAATGTGAATCATTTACTGACGGTCACGGATATTCTGATTACGGATTATTCTTCGATTCCGTTTGAATTTGCCTTACTGGAACGCCCGATGATTTTCTTTCCTTATGACTTGGAAACTTATGAGCGAGAGCGGGGGTTTTGGGAGCCATATATCGAGCAGATGCCTGGGCCAGTGGTGTTTACGAGCGATGAACTGATGCAAGTGATTCAAGAACAGGACTTTGATTTAGAACAGGTTCGTCGTTTTTGCCAGGAGTGGAATCCATATACCGATGGGATGGCTGCGGACAGATTAACTGATTCCATAGAAAAAGCGCCGTAATTGGCGCTTTTTTTATTTCTTATCCTTCTGGTTACTCGCTTCAATCAAGTTCAAGATCGGGCGGTAGTTCTTGCCGATAATCCCGGTTATCTCCACGACTATTTCGATCAAGAGGATCATGGCGATTAAAGTGATCATACTGCCCCACATGGTCGACTTGGTAAAGATGATTGCTGCTAAGCTAAACAAGGCGCTAAGCATATAAATCATAATTACCGCTTGCCGGTGGCTAAAACCAAAATTGATTAAGCAGTGATGTAAATGGAGCTTATCCGGTTTATGCCAAGGCTGCTTGTTGCGGATTCTTCTAATAATCGCAAGGCCCGTATCTAGTAATGGCACCCCTAGGATGACAATTGGGATAATCAAGGTGAATAATGTCGCATTCTTGAAGCCTAATACCGACACAACCCCGATCATGTAGCCTAAGAATAAGGCGCCGGTATCCCCCATAAATATCTTGGCCGGGTAAAAGTTGTAGAATAAAAACCCGAGTGTACTGCCTAGTAACATAAAGCCAATAAAGGCGGCGAAGGTATCGCCGAGTGTGATCGCCAAACCAGAAATAGTAATTAATGCGATAGATGACACACCTGCTGCCAGACCATCTAGCCCATCAATTAAATTAATGGCATTGGTTACCCCAACAATCCAAAGAATCGTGACTGGAATACTCAAATAAGCAAACTCCACAGTATAATCAAATGGCAAGTTAACGACCGTAATCTGTGCTCCACCTAATACGACAATACTTGCTGCGATGAATTGGTTCAGTAATTTAATTTTTGCAGAAAGTTCATACATATCATCCAAAATACCGGTGATCGTGATCACTAATGCGCCAATAAAGATCGGCCAAAAATAAGGGCTGTCCGGATTGAAGATAATAAAACCGGCGAAAAAACTAATAATAATAGCTAATCCACCTAATCTGGGCATGACCTTATCATGAACTTTTCGGTAATTGGGTTGATCGGTTACATTTAATTTCAAGGCAAGTTTTTTAATATATGGTGTTGCAATTAACGCGATAATCAAGCATATAAAAAAGGAAATTAACATCATAATTGGTTCCTCCTGGAATGAAATCATGCACACACGCCGATTAGACGCTTATCCATTTTCCCACTTAGGCTACTATACCACTTTTTCAGGCAAATGAACATAACAAAAGTGTGTAATTTTTTTTACTTATACATGTCAGCCCAAATCAGCCACCATCTCTTCTTCGGTATATGACGGTAGGAATCCTGTAATGGATGAACAGAAATGGATAGTGGTTTAAACCACCGCCTCATACCGATTCCCCTTAGGTAGTGATCAATCGTTGCGTCAGGAAGCATGGATAACTCGACAATGTGCATTTTTTTAATGATTTGTTTGACTGCTTGTAATAGCAATTTCCATGTGAACGGCTCGTCAATAGCAAGCAAATCCACGATACAAGCCTTTGTTAGCCTGCCCTTCATCGACAATTGAAAAACGACATAACCTTTTATTTCCCCATAATAGGTTAAAACTAACGTAAGATACAGAGCTTCTTGTTCTCTTTGATTGGTGTGTACAGCCTTGCCATGTGATTTCATTGCAATAAAGCGAACAAGTTCTGGATTGGTGTCCTCCCATTCTTCGAGCTGCCAACCTTTAGGCAAACTTCGATTCTTTTTGGTGACGACCTGACGGAGATCCTTAATATAATCGTCTTGGGACAAGGGTGAGTGATAACATAAATGCTTGCAAATCGACATCGGGCGATTGATCTTCATATATCGCTGTAATGGTTTGATCACTTCCTTGTCAGAGTCTGTCGCCTGTTTAGGGTCTGTATAGATATCAACGATACAGGTAACGCCAAATTGCTGGGCTTCCTCGGCCAGGTGCTCTTTGAGTTGCTGGTATATCGTTGTCTGACTCGCGTCGGGATCGATCATTTTGTCGCTGATCACACCGATTAGCTGTTCTTCGCCATGGATATAGGTCCGTCTGATGGATAGCGACATATGGCCGATAATCTGCCCGTCTTTTTCATAAACGAAGGTACAGGAACGCCATTCTTCCCCCATGACTCTTGGTTTTCTTTTTTTACGTGGAACGACTTTATAGAACAATTGATTAATATAGGGTTCATCTGCTATTTGATATCGTCTTATCCCCATCTAATCATCTCCTATGCCTCATTAATAAATTCATGAAGTAACCCAAACATCTTCTCTCTTCCGGAATGGAACACGGTTGGCTGAAACTGATAAGCTTGCTCAAGGACATTCTCCAACCTATCTCCTTCTCTTAGCGCTAGGATATGCCCTGCTGCTTCAAATACGTCAACGAGCTGGAGCTGGTGGTCGTCATTGTGCTCGCCAAATTTACTTAATCTTGGTGCGGCGATAACGACCTTGTTCTTCCGCAATCCGGATATGACAGAACCGGTACCTGCATGGGTGATTAACAGATCGGCCTGTTCATACAACGCCTCCATCTCTTCAAATTGGAAAAAGCGATGCATGTGCATATCATTACTGTGATACGCGGTGTGCCCTGCCTGGACAATGATCTCTTCGTCTGGTATAACGGTTCTTTTACATCGTTCTACCTCTTGTAACAATCTTGTAAAAGGTAATTCATGTGTGCCTAAGGTAACGAAAATCAATAGATAGACCCCCCGTATACCGCTTTTGGATAAATCTTTTTCATGCTTTCCCATTGGACAATAAACAAATCAGAGATCGGATAGACCAATCTTCCTGATAAGGTCGGGCTCGTCGATTTCGAAAAGCTTTCAATAAAGACGACCTTACGTCGGAATAATTTGGCCAGATAGCACATCGGTACGGCGGTATGAGCGCCGGTTGAGATAATCACGTCGGGTCGGTATCTTAGAAAAAGGTAGAGTGATTTGATCACGTTAAATGAAAATTTAAAGATATACCGGAACGGATAGTTTCTCCCACCGTACATCAAGAAGGATACTGGGTATTTCTTTTTCAGCTCCTCGGTGATTTCAGACTTCTCGGTGACGATATGGTACTGATAATTTTTAAATAACGATTCTAACTGGAGTAACTGGGTTAAATGACCGCCAATAGACGAAATGAGAAGTAATTTCTTTTGTTTCATCAGCTATTCTCCTATCGATCATAGATTGTAAATAATGATTGGATTAATTTTTCTTGATCATTGTTGTCTGCCTTTGCCTCTCCATTTAAAATCATGTTTTCTCTTAGCTCTGGATCGTGGAGCACCTGCTCGATCGCTTGCTTGAGAGCGGACGGATCTTTTGGTTCGACGCTGAGACCGGCTTGATCTGCCAATAAATATTGCAGCCCACCCACATGAGAGCCTACCACCGGCGTGTGACAAGACATCGCCTCTAATGCAACCAAACCGAAGCCTTCGATATAAGAGGGAACCACCTGGACGTCGGCGATATTCATCCAGCGGGCCACCGTCTGTTGATCGGCTGCCGGCAGGAAGTGAACATTTTCAATCGCATGGTCGGCAATATATTGCTGTAATACTTGGTAATATGCGGGCTCTTTTATGGCACCAATGATATATAAAGCTGCTTGCGACATCTCAAGCTGTTCAAAGGCTTGCAACAGTTCACGTACGCCTTTGTTCTCGATAATATTGCCGACAAATAGGATAATCGGCCTCTCTTCGTTAAGCTGTTGCCCTTTTCTCAGGTCGGTTTTGGACATCGGATAGAAAATCGAGCGATTTACCCCCATGTTGAGTAGGGAAATCTTGGCTGCGTCGATTTGGTACTCCTGCATGAGCTGTTTCTCTAATCGGCTGCCGACTGCGATGACGTGATCAGCTGCTTGCAGGATGTCTGTCGTATAACGCTTGATGCGCTGGTTAATGTTGGCCATCTTATCGAGATCGCCGCCATGCACGGTGATAATCAGTGGTACCTTGATCATGCGTTTGAGCCAGAGTCCTAATAAGCCGCTGGGAAACGCATAGTGGGCATGGATCACGTCGTATCGCTGTCGCTTTCTGACGACGAGGTCAAGCCATTTCAAAAACCAGACGCCGTATTTGATAATAAGGTTAGCTTTTCCCATCTTCGGGTTTTTTATGACTAATAAATCAACGGAATAACCGTTTTGACGGATTCTTTTCACCTGATTTTCGACAAAAATGCCGAAAGACGGATATTTTTGGGATGGATACATGGTGCTGATAATGAGAATGCGTTTTTTCATCGCCTCCCTCCTCTCGTTGCCGCAAGTCCGAATAATGCGGCGAGATAAATGCTTGCTGCTGGGGAGGAAAGCACATGGCCAGCTAATGCGGCACTTCCTAATCCCAGTCCGATGGCGATAAACAGCATAAACGGCTGTACCTTGCGCAAAATATCTATGCTTAGGATCCGGTAGAAGCTATAGATGATTGGGATCAGCAGGATGAGAAAACCAATGATTCCATAGGCAATAAACCAGTCGATAAAGTCCATCTCAATCAACTTCGGTTCGTCCTGATAATTGCCGGCGTAACCAAGACCAAATAGCTGTTGCAACAGGGGTGCTTCTTGGTATTGCTGCAGGCTTTCCTGGAAGAAGGCTTCTCTTCCGTTGAGCGCCTGGACCGGGACACGATCGGGTGGTTCCTCCTCTTGACCGATGGACGGATTCCTTTTGCTTTCTAACGTTGGATAACTGATATTCAGGTTATGACCAATGGCTGACAGCGGCGTGAATAGTACCATACCTACAAGCAATAACAGCAATGGCGTGATTTTTTTCTGATAACTCTTCTTCTTGAAGGATTCAATGAACAACCAGGTGATCATCGCTACACAGGCAAGGATGAGCGCACCAAAGCTGACTTTCGTTCCAATCGTCATCATCGACCAGCCAGTGGCAGCAATCAAGACTAGGTAAAAGAGCTGGAGCTGCCATTTGGTTTGTTGGATAAAACCAAGGAATAAAAAGACGATTCCCATGGCGGTAATGGCGCTTAGTTCATTCCCAGAGAAAAACCAGCCGGTGTGCCCTTCTTTGGCCAGCATACCGTAGCTTCGTTGTCCGCTGGAGGTAAGTTCGGCCAGGATCATCACTACGGCAATGATTCCGAGATTGATGACGAAGAAGCTGCTCACTTTTTTTCGCCATTTCGATTGGCTTAATATCTCGCCATATACGCCTAGCATGACGAAAAAGTATGCGGTTTTGATCAGAAAATTCACTTCTGTGACGAGATCGAAGCTTGGTTTCAGAAAATAATTCATCACCAGATTACCGAACAAGAAGGCGGCGATGGTTAGAAAATAGATTCGATGCTTACTAGCCATCAAGATATAACAGCCGCCAAGCAGAAGGGCCAAGCCTCTAACTGGTTCTGACAGCGGTATGCCGGTGTAGGCGATCAGATCTAGTATTGGTTGCAGTAGAATATAATAAATAAAAAGCTGCTCTATTTTTTTCTGGTACGTATTCATATAAATCCTCCGTTAATCTCGTAATCGTCTTATTAAAAAGGTCAAGGCTTTGACGCGGAATAACTGACAGCAGCCAAAATAAATGATGACCCCTGCTGCTACCAATAAGACGACCTGCACGATGGTGTGTAATGGCTCGATGGCTTGCTGCATCCATAAGATAACGGAAGCCATGGCAATGGCAGCTAAGACGATTTTGATAAATTCAGAATACTGCCTTTCTGCCTTTGTCGGCGTTTTTGCCTGATTGATTTTCAGGTAAACCAGATAGGTGCTAATCGAGTAATAAGCACCTACTAAGGACGAGGCAAGTGGAATGCCGTAATAGCTGATCCAACCTGTCAGCAGCTGATTTAAGAGTATGTTAAGCCCGATGGAAATCAGACCGATCTTGAATATCGCCGTGCCTTTTCCCATGGTGTAAAGCGCCTTGTTCCAAACGACGTTGATGCTGAAGAAAAAGGCGGATCCGGCATAGAAATAACCTACCCTCGCCGTTTCCAGTGTGGCGTTTGCGCTGAATGCTCCTCGTTCAAACAACATCTCGATAACGGCGGGCAGGATTAGTGTTAGGCCTGCTACTGCCGGTAATGTTAAGAAAAAGGTAACCTGGCTCGCCCGTGACAAGGATTGTTGAAAGGCGGTTAGGTTCTGTTTGGCATAGCTTTCCGAGATATGAGCGAAAAGGACCGCTCCGACCACCGCCGCAATAACCGTCTGCGGCAGATGCACAAGATTCTTGGCGTAATTAACATAGGTGATCACCCCTTCTCGAAAGTAACTGGCATAGACGTTGTCTACCATCAGATTCAACTGCCCAATCATGATGGTGATACCCACTGGAAGTAACTCCAGGTAATAACGGCCGGCTAAGCGAATATGGAGCTTATGTTTCGTCAGCTGGAGCCGTCTGATGAACAACTTTTTAAACAGAAAGGAAATGAGGCTTCCTAGTAAATAGCCCCATGCCAGGACATAGACGCCTAATTGTGTGACAAAGAGTATCGTAAAACCTATCATGGTAACCCAGACAAACATCTGGGAGAGAGCCGAGAGATGGTAACGATAGGTCGCGTCCAGATAGCTTTCCAGGACGGCATTGATACAGACGATACATACGGCGATCATCAGAATCCGCATTATTCGAGTGGCAACTGTCGCTGTTTCTTCGTTAAAAGCGGGATAAAGCAAATCTATTAAAAAGGGTGCCAGGATCATCCCAAGAATGGCTAACAGTATGCCGATGACAAAGCTTGATTGGAAGATATGGCTCAAAAAGGCGACTTCCGCTTGCTTTTTTTTATATTGAAAATACTGGGGTACAAATACCTCTTTCATCCCGTTTTGCATGAATAGAATCATCATATTGGGAATAATAAAGGCGGCTAGGTAGGCCTCGGCTAGATAACTATCACCAAAATAGTTGGCAATCAAGATATCGCGAGCTAAGCCAGATATTTTCAATAATATGGTGCTGATGAACATAATCATCGCGGAGATGCCGATTTTTTTTCTCACATGATAACCTCTCTATATCTCTCATTTTTTTCACTATAACAAAGCTTTTTTTCTACTTCTATAGGTTTTGGAATTATTTACATAATCTTTACACGGGCTTCATATTCGTTTACGTGTTTGTAATAGGTTCTCCAGATGGGGTTGGGGCTATACTCAGGTTTAGGATTGCGATTGTGGTGCGGTTGTTATATGATGGGATGGAAAGGAGTTGGATATATGAATGATAATGAAAACATTACAGAAACCAGATGAATTAAGTGTGTACCAAGCACTGCATGAACGACAGCCGTTTTCCTCTGAAGAAAAGCTGGCCTTCCAAAACCTCCAGCAAGGCTACCTCGGGGAATCACGATTAGCAACGTTATTGTCAGAAAGCGTTATGGAATCCTTTTTGATCGTGCATGACCTTCGCCTCCAGATTGGCACAACCACCTTCCAAATCGACGCCCTTATTTTTACGGGTGCAACCATTTATTTGCTCGAAGTGAAGCATTATACCGGGGATTACAAGTATGATAACAAGATATGGTATAAAATCCCTGATCATGAAATCAGCAATCCGATGCTGCAATTACAACGCAGCGAATCCTTATTACGCAGATGGCTGCATGCCCACCACGTAACTACTCCGCTTGAAGCTCGCATACTGTTTACCCATGATCAATTTTTTCTCTATCAAGCCCCTGTTAGCAAGCATTTCGTATTTTCCACGCAATTATTGCGATTTATCCGTTCGATTAATCAACAAGCACCAGCAGAAATGAAGGAACAACGTATCGCTCAACAACTGATAGACGCGGATTTGGGCGCTTATCCACATCCATCGTTACCCGCCTATTCCTATGATAGGTTGCGGAAGGGGATTCGCTGTAGATCTTGCGCGCGATTGACGGTCGTTTCAACCGGTAGGAAGTTGACCTGCTCCCGCTGCGGTGCGGTGGAAAGCATGGAGGAAGGCTTGCTGCGTCATATCGGGGAATTGCGCTTGTTGTTTCCTGGGGAGAAGTTGACGTCGCAGTTGGTTTATGGGTGGAGCGAGGGTATTTATTCGATGAAAAGTATAAAGAGATTATTAGAAAAACACTTCACACCAGTTGGGAAGCATAAGTGGACCTACTATATAGATTAATGGTAATAGCTTGGAGGTAAAATGGTGGGTTTTGTAGATAGGTTTTGTTAAATGATGTTTTTGGGGGATGAGTTTCGGCTGTTGGAGGGTTCTTACGGACAAAATTTCGCCTGTGAGCGATTTTCTGTCTGTTAGATTCATTGTTACGGACAGAATTTCGCCTGTGAGCGATTTTTTGTCTGTTAGATTCATTCTTACGGACAAAATTTCGCCTGTGAGCGATTTTCTGTCTGTTAGATTCATTCTTACGGACAAAATTTCGCCTGTGAGCGATTTTTTGTCTGTTAGATTCGTTCTTACGGACAAAATTTTACCTGTGAGCGATTTTCTGTCTGTTAGATTCATTCTTACGGACAAAATTTTACCTGTGAGCGATTTTCTGTCTGTTAGATTCATTCTTACGGACAAAATTTCGCCTGTGAGCGATTTTTTGTCTGTTAGATTCGTTCTTACGGACAAAATTTCGCCTGTGAGCGATTTTCTGTCTGTTAGATTCATTCTTACGGACAGAATTTCGCCTGTGAGCGATTTTTTGTCTGTTAGATTCGTTCTTACGGACAAAATTTTACCTGTGAGCGATTTTCTGTCTGTTAGATTCATTCTTACGGACAGAATTTTGCGATTCGGCGTTTTTTTCCGTAAGAGCCTAAGCTTGAAAAAAGATTCATCCGCGACGCTGTAACAAGCGCTACGGATGAATCTTTTTTAAGCTTCGATAAATAACGGCAGAAACGCTTGGGTGGCTACATCCACTAGGCCGAGATCTGAAATGCGTATTTCTGGGATGACGGTTAAGGTTAAGGAGGAAAAGGCCATGGCTGGTGAACGCCTACCTACTTGCACTCCCATGGATCTGGCGGTTGTGCTGTATTGCTCCACTTTTTTTGCCATTGATTCTATTGGTTCGGGGGACATCAGCCCGGCTAGCGGTAATTCCAATAGTTCGCGAACCTCTCCGTTTTCCACTAAGCAGAGACCGCCGCCTGCTTGCTGTATTTGTTCCACGGCGAGCAGCATATCTGTCGTATTGGTTCCTGTCACTACCAAGTTGTGGCTATCATGGGCCACCGTGGTTGCGTATGCCCCTTTACGAAGTCCTGAATTCTTCAATACACCGACAAAAGGTTGTCTGCCTTGGCCATGCCTGCCGATAACCGAAGTAAAGGCGTAATCATCCGGCAGAGAGGCAATCTGCCCATTTTCGACCTCGACTGTTAATTCCCCTTTTGCGGTTGTGCCATTTTTGAGGAACTCCATTGTTTGCAGTTTCACTTGCCCAGTTGGAACAGGCGCCTGAATAATCATATCCGTCTCCGTTAACGCTGGAATATCTACTGTATTTCTCAATAATGGTGGTACGTTGCTGGTGATGTCTGCTTGCAGGATGCCACTTTTGACTTGTTGTTTACCCGCAACAAACACATCCTGCACTTCCATCGTTTCTAATGAATCGACTAATGAAAAGTCAGCACGGAATCCGGCTGCAATGGCACCGCGATCACGCAATCCAAAGCGTATTGCTCCATTAAGCGAGGCATAACGAATCGCCAAAGGTGCTGGTATCCCCTCTTCAATACAACGACGCACGACGCGATTCATCTGACCATTTTTCAGCATATCACTTGGTTCTACATCATCGGTACACATCGCAATATTCGTGGCATGCGGCACCTCTTGCCAAGCCTCGGCTGCAATATCGGCGAATTGACTGATGCTGGATTCACGAATATAAACCAGCATGCCGGCACGTAATTTTTCTAAAATCTCATCCGTGCTGCGGCTTTCATGATCGGTATCCACGCCTGCTGTTAAATAGGCAGCCAAATCCGAGCCATATACTCTTGGTAAGTGCCCTTCATTTCTGACTCCAGCTTGCAGTCCCTTCTCCACAATGCCTGCCATTCGCGGGTTTTGCTTAATCACACCGACATAATCCATGACTTCTGCAATCCCTACTACGTTCGGGAGTTTTAACATTTTCTCGATATCTTCTGGATGGAATTCCGCTCCCGCTGTTTCCATACCTGGTACGGCCGGTACACAAGAGGGGATGGTGGTTAATATCTCCACTGGTAAATCCTCGCTGGCACGTACCATGTATTCGACACCCTCTGTCCCCATGACATTGCCGATTTCATGGGGATCGATCACTGCGACCGTTGTACCATGACGAAGCACCGCCCTTGCAAACATATCCGGGGGAATCATCGTGCTTTCAATATGAACATGGCAGTCGATCAGACCTGGCACGGCATATTTCCCTTCCCCGTTGATCTCTTGCTTTCCTGACATGGAAAAAGTAGGAGCGCCATCTCGATAGGCGGCAACCGCCGCAAAGCGATCATCTTTCACCCCAATGTCAGCCTTGTATACCTCTGCGGTAAAGACATTGACCAGATTAACACCACGGATCAGCCAATCCATCGGCTCGTCGCCACGTGCAGCGGCTACCATATGCTTTCGTGAGTACATCGTTTTACTTCCCCCTTTTCATTAATGAGCTAATGACACAAAATAAATAATTAATGGAATCAATAACACATATAAGCCCCAGTGCAGTTCCTTATATCTACCGGAAAATAATTTAACGACGACATAAATAATGATACCTGCTGCGATCCCATTCCCAAAGTTAAAGGTAAAAATCGTGATCACGATCGTCATAAATGCTGGCAGAGATTCTGTCACATCATTAAAATTGATATTCCGAACGGCAGAGAGCATGGTTAGCCCTACTAATATCAACGCTGGCGCTGTGGCCTCGGTAGGGATAATAAAAATTAACGGTGTAATAAACAAAGTTAGTAAAAATAGAATACCTGCAGATACTGCTGTTAACCCTGTTCGCCCACCAGCCTCTACACCTGCCGCAGACTCTACATAGGTCGTCATGACTGGCACCGAGAAAAAAGAACCAAGTATTGTTCCACCTGCATCGACGGAAAACGGCTTATCGATTTTCGGCAGGTTTCCGTCTTTATCCAGCATATTCCCTTTACCTGCCACACCCAACATCGTTCCCAAACTGGAAAAGAAATCCGGGATGAAAAAGGCTAGTAAGAAAGGAAAATACGTGATTTTTAAAGCTTCGATAATATCTAACTCAAAAGCAACTGGTGCAATACTTTGTGGCACCGAAAATATCTTATCTGGGAGAGTGGTGATTCCCATTGGTATACCAATGATCGTAACAATGATAATGCCAATTAATAAATGCCCTCGCACATTTCTTGCCAATAATATACTCATAATGAAAAAGCCAATCAAGGCCAGCACGGCATTAGGTGAACCAATATCACCTAATTGCAGCGAATTGGAGTCTTCGCTAGCTACCACTAATCCCGCATTTCGAAAGCCGATCAGGGCAATAAACAACCCGACACCGGCGCCAATGGAAAGCTTGATCGCTGGAGGCATTAGCTTGACAATCAGCTGACGCAGACCAAGCACGGTAAATAAAATAAACAAGACCCCTGAAATAAAGACCATCCCCATACCTACTTGCCATGGGATACCTTCTGAGACGACCAATGTGATCGCCAAAAAACCAACAGAACCAAGCCCGGGCGCTAGAGCGAAGGGACGATTACTATACAGCCCCATCACAATCGTAACAACCGCGGTCATAAGAATCACAGCGACGGTTACCGGTCCTTTTGGCATACCCGCTTCCTCCAGCATGCCTGGCACTACAATTAAGACATACAACATCGTCATAAAAATCGTTAAACCGGCGATGAGCTCTGTTTGTACATTGGTATGATTGGACTTCAATCGAAATAATCTTTCCGTCCATTTTCCCTTCATTTTCATTGCTCCTCTTTTTTTAATGAAAAATACGAACATTTTTCTATTTTAATTGTTTTTTATTCGAATTTGATAATAGTAAACTTATCAATTTCCGTCCTAATTGTCAAGTTGCAAATCGACACATACCGACACAAGGGCGATATGGGGGATGATGCAAAACTGCTCCATTTTTTTCTGTGCTGATCAAACTACTCTAATGTCAGCCCGGTTCATTCCAGGTTAAAATCATTCCTTTTCTTATCATACCAAGAATTCTATCATTTATTGTGAAAAAAGGGGGCTAATGATCGCTGTTTGACATTTTCCAAAAACCATTAGGAAAAGCTATTCATTCAATTAGTCCTGAACATATAGACACGCATGCGCCATTCCAAATAAAAAATAGATTAATAGGCTTAATTATCTTCGCAATATCAGAAATTAACTACATAAATAAGCAAATAAAATCCCATCCTTCAGCCTATTGCTAAATATGGCATCTTTATTTATTGTTATTGATATGTTTGTATGAAAAACCATACTACTTAAACTTCAATAGAGAGGGAGATCACACATGAACAAATGGTTAATGTTTTGTCTAACATTATTGCTTAGTGTTGCGTTAGTTGCTTGTGGTTCTGACGACGCAGATAGCGATGCGGATACCGGTAGTGATAATGAGACAACAGAAGACGCGGCGAATAACGAAGAGGATGCAGCTGGTGACACAGACGAAGCAGCTGATGATACTACTACAGAAGAGGAGCCTGCAACAGACGAGGAACCGGCGGCTGATGCTAATGAAGAGCCTGCTTCTTCTGAATTAGATATTGATCCGAATGGGCAAAATGAGGTAACAATTGAAATGGAGCAAGGTGGCGCTGTATCTACTGTTACTTATTTAGCAGATGGTGACATGGTAACCGAACAAACCGCATATAACGAAACACCTTATAGTGCGTTGGGTGTAGCGGACAAAGAAGAAGCAGAAGCGGCATTACAAGCTGATGTAGAAGCTTATCAGTCAACAGAAGGTGTGACTCACGAAATTGAGTACCAAGACGATAAGCTTATTGAAGAGGTAACCGTTGATTATCAAGCCGTTGATTTCGAACAGCTTGCTCAATTGACTGGTTCAAGCTTTGAAGGAAATGTAGAAAATGGTATCAGCCTGCAGAGATCCGTTGAAATGCTGCTAAATCAAGGATACCAACTTGTTGAATAAGCAGTTGCTTGCCTATTAAGCTAATTGCCAGATTCCATTAACATGTATCCAAAAGAGATATTGCGTAACTGCAGTATCTCTTTTTTTATGATAGGAAAGCATAAAATCCTGGATAAGATGTTAAGTAGTTTACTTTCTTGAGTGATGAGAAATGGTTATCACTGCAAGGATGAGGTGTTCTAGATACTGGAAAACTGCCGTCATCGTATATTTTTATATTAGAAGCTATGCGAGTAAATCCTTGCTGCCACACGTTTTTGTTATATTTATACGTTCAACTTGTATAATGATAAAAGAACGGGCGTGGTGATTTGCTCGTTTTTCTTGAAGAATATAAAATTGGCCACCAATACCTTAAAACGAATCCTTTTTTTGAATCCCTATTTTTTTCTCAATTGCCACTTAATCAATGCTTCCAACCATCGCCAGGGAAGCAAACCTTTTGCCATAACTGCTAAAGTAGAACCTCTGCCCATGGCATAACGCAGCCGCGGCTTACGTTTGGCGGCGATGTTGACGATTTTTTTGGCCACATCCATTGGCTGTCCGGCATGTTTCGTTAACCGTTTCCCAACCGACAATACTTGTTTCATCGGTTGTTGATAAGAGGAATGGGTGGAACTTGTGTCCTCGATATGGGTAAAACCTTTCGCCCAGATATCGGTTTGGTAGGCTCCGGGCTCGACCAAAATTACATCTATACCATACAGGGAAAGCTCCAGCCGTAAGGATTCACTAAAACCCTCTAAGGCAAATTTGGAAGCGGAATACGGACCATATCCTGGAAAGGCTATGCGCCCGCCCACACTACTCACATTAATAATCTTTCCGCTTTGTTGCTGACGCATGAGTGGCAGGAGTGCCTGTGTCAAAAAAACCACGCCAAAAAAATTGGTTTCCATACTTCGGCGCCAGTCTTGTTCGCTGATTTCCTCATTAAAACCGCCAATCGATATCCCTGCATTATGGATGAGGAGATCGAGGCGCTGGTATGTTTCTGTGAGCTTTGCGGAAACTTCGATGATTTCTGTTCGATTCGTAACATCTAAGGACCAAACCTCGATCTGCTCACTCACTTGCTGCTTTGCGGCTAACGTTAATAAGGCTCCCTGTTTACGGCTATCGCGCATAGTGGCAATCACGTGATAGCCCGCTTTCGCTAATTCAACAACGGTCAGCAGGCCAAAACCGCTCGAAGCGCCGGTTACTAAAGCTACAGATCTCTGCATCCGCCTTCCCCCTCGCTATAAGTAGTCTTTTTATCAGAATACGCACTATAAAAGCCTGGATATTCTTTTTTACCTTGGTCCTAACGGGCTGATTGTGTTTGGTACCAATCGACATAGCGGTCCATTCCCTCCTCCACGCTGACTAAGGGCTGATAATGCAACTCTTGTTGCGCCGCTGTAATATCCAATGTCAGACTTCTCCCTAACATTTCTACCGTCATACGGGTCAACAATGGCTCTTTCTTAGGATGAAGCAGCCGTGCCTTCCACTCCATCGCGGTTGCCAATTTATACGCTAGTGAATAAGACACTTCTTTCGAACGCACCGGCTGATCAAGCTTGGCGAAAAAAGGTGTGACTAATTCTCGTAATGTCTTCTGTTCCCCATTGGAGATATTGTATATTTTTCCAAAACTAGCAGCGTCTGCATGAATAGCCTGCATAATCGCTTGAATCACATTATCGACATAGGTTAAATCGATACAGGCCTGCCCTCCATCAATAAACGGTAGTCTGCCTTGGCGATTTGCCTCAATGATTCGCGGCATAATGTTCGGATCACCTGGACCAAAAATGGCACGCGGACGAAGCGTAATCGTTGCCAATCCTTGATGGAATGCCTGGGTAACTATTTCTTCTGCCTGCCGTTTCGTTGCTGCGAAATGATTGGTATAGCTCGTGGGAAGAAGTTGACTTTCTGGTACGAGTAACTGATCCTGCCCATTACTATAGACACTCGGTGTTGAAACAAAAAGCAAACGCTCCACCTGCTGTTCGATACAAGCTTGCACAACATGGTGAGTCGCTGTGACATTATGCTGATAAAAATCTTGCCGCCGCCCCCAACTGCTAGAAAGAGCTGCACAATGGATGACCAGATCTTGCCCTTTACAGATAGCAGTTACCTGTTCTTTATGTAATAAATCAACTGGATGAAAAGGAATACCTAACGCTTTCAGTTGTTCGCCAATCGCTATATTCCGACCAGTGGCGGTCACCTGATAGCCATTTTCATACAATTGACGAACTACTCGCTTGCCAAGAAACCCTGTTGCTCCTGTTACCACAATGTTTATCATCTATTTTCACCATTCCATTCTATATCGAATGTTGTTGCTTCCATTAAAGATATCTGTTGTTTTCTACTGCGACGGTACGCACTCCAAAGTACACACCTGTTAATAAAAAAGGAAACGGATCCTGCCAGCCTCTTTTAGTTGTCCTATAATCTTCTGATACGACATGTTGGCACTCGTGTAGAAAAACGAGAGTATACTGGTTTTAATACCCACCTTCACGACTGGTTAATCATTCGCTGCCAGTCTCGCTTATTTTGTAGCATGATCGTCACTCGTTACTTGATAGGCAGCTGTTATCTCGATAAATCGTCTTTTGATGGTCATTGTTCGGCAATACAAGAAATTTCTTCATACACAGGCAGTGGGATTAAGCATACGATAAAAAACAGCCAGGAAGATCACGATAACGTCTATATCATCACTGTTCCACACCCTATGAAATCTAGAATGTTATACTTTTTATAAGAAAAGAAGGATTTCCCTTTTTTTGGAGAAATCCTTCTTTCTGTCTATTCATGAGCGAAACTTTGAGCAGTCACCACTTTACCTTTTTTACCATGTAATAAGAAGTAGAGACCGGCAGCCACAATAACCACCAATCCTAAAATGGTATAGAGCATACTGTATCCAGTAATCGGAACAATCAAGCCTAACAAATAAGGTCCGAAACCAAGCCCGCCATCTAGAAAAATGAAGAAAGTAGACGTTGCCAACCCCATTCGGTGCGGCGGCGTTAACTTGACCGCGATTGCCTGTGTACAGGATTGGATGTTACCAAAGCCTAGTCCAATTAACACACCGGCAAATAAGAAGATAAAACCATTATGAGTCGTACCTAGCAATAACATTCCGATCATAAATAAAAGGAACGCTGGATACATCACATAATTGGCCCCTCTGGCATCCATTAATCGTCCGGTGAAAGGACGCGACACGAGCACAGCTATCGAATATACCAAAAAGAAAAAGCTGGCGACACTGACTAGGTTTAGTTCAATCGCGTAAAAATTGATATAGGATAACACACTAGAATAACACAAGGCCGCTACTAACGTAATAATAGCAATCGGTATCGCCCTTGGTTCGACAAAATGGGAGATGTGAAAGCCTTTTTTCTCAGCTGTCTCTTCCTCTGCTGGTAATGAAGGCAGTTTGACCGCAAAAGCAGTTATCAGGCTTAAAATACCTAAGGCCAGACAGATACTAAAAATCACATTCATGCCCGTATGCTGGCTGAGGTATAACCCAACAAATGGTCCAATCGCCGTTGCCAAGGTGGCGCTCATACTATAATAACCAATCCCTTCGCCTTTTCTGGAGACTGGAATCACCTGTGCAACAATCGTTCCAGTTGCCGTACTTGCGATACCATATGCCAATCCATGCAAGAGGCGATTTATATATAAAAACGGCAAACCAATATCCACGAAATAAAGCGTTGTTGCCAAAATAAAGGCAATGACTCCAATAAACAAGGTTCGCCTGCGTCCCATCGAATCAATACTGCGCCCTGTAAATAAACGGCCAATTAAGGCGCCTACGATAAATAACCCAACCACCAGGCCTGATTGACTGGGTGTTGCTCCATATTCCTCTACTGCAAACACACCGATAATAACGACTAATAAATAAAATACCAATGTTAGGAAAAAGTTAATCGTTGATACGATTAGAAAATCTTTTGTCCATAATTTTTCTTTACTCACGTACGTTCCCTTCTTTGCTGATCATATTCTTTTGAATCTTGTTCAATGCTTGAAAAATAACCTTTTTTTCTTGCTCGGTTAATCCTGTTAAGACGTGATGTTCCAGCTCAGTTATCTTCGTCCGACATTCCTGATAAATCGCTGCACCATGGTCTGTCAGCTGAATCACCTTTTCCCGGCGATTCTCGCTAGGCATGACTTGAATCAGATTTAACTCCTCTAAGCGATGCACCCGCCTCGTAATCGACGGTTTTTCCACATGGTAATGAGAAGAAATCTCCACCAATGTCGAATGTCCTTCTCTGTGCAAATAAACGATTACCTGCCATAAAGAATACGAGAGCTGATAATCGGCTAATACATCATTTAACTGTGTCACCATCGGGCGATACACCTGCATAAACGTACGAAAGAACCCTTCCACTTTTCTTCACCTTCTTTTGTTATCTTGGTTAACTATTACTCTAGGTAACCATACATGATTTTTTTGTTTTTGTCAATGTTTTGGAGGTTGATAGATCTATCTGGTGGGTGGATGGATGGTAGGCGGGCTCGTTATGGGGAATGACGACCATTTCGGCGCTTTCCCCGTGGATTTTGGCCGTCATTTTCGGAATGACGGCCATTTCGGCGCTTTCCTCACGGATTTTGGCCGTCATTTTCGGAATGACGGCCATTTCGGTGCTTTCCCCGTGGATTTTGGCCGTCATTTCCAGAATGACGGCCATTTTGGTGCTTTCCCCGCGGATTTTGGCCGTCATTTCCAGAATGACGGCCATTTTGGCGCTTTCCCCGTGGATTTTGGCCGTCATTTCCGGAATGACGGCCATTTCGGCGCTTTCCTCACGGATTTTGGCCGTCATTTTCGGAATGACGGCCATTTCGACGCTTTCCCCGCGGACTTTGGCCGTCATTTTCATCAGTCACCGTTTGCAGACAAAAAAAGCCTAGCACATATGTGATGTAAGTGCTAGTACTCCTTGTTTAACTGATTCTTTGCTGGCAGATGTCGGAGAGGGGACAGCCGCTGCATAATGGTTTCGCGCGGCAATGGCGTTTTGCGTGTTCCACTAATAGGGCGTGGAATTCATTATAGGTAGACACATCGTCAGTAAACGATTGCTCCACTTCTTGTTGGAAGAGATCGTAAGCTTTGGGCATATCATAACCCATTCGCTCGAAAATCCGACGGGTGTAGGCGTCGACCACAAACACTGGCTTTTCTAAAGCATAGAGCAAGATCGAATCGGCCGTCTCCCGGCCAATACCATAAACCTCGATTAATTCACTGCGCAATCTGTTTTTCTTCTGCTTTTTTAGCAAATCAATCGAAAAATGGTATGTTTGAAACCAGTCGATGAACGCCTTGATTCGTTTCGCTTTCAGATTATAAAAACCACTGGATTTGATCAACGGCGCCAGCTCTTCTGCGGTCATTTGATCAATCACTTCCGGCGTCATTTTTGGTCGGAAGGTATGTAAGGCCTTTTCTACGTTGAGCCAGTTGGTATTTTGAACGAGAATGGCCCCCATCATCATTTCGAATCGGCTTTCTGCCGGCCACCAATGCTGCGGTCCATAAGCGTCCAATAATCGGTGGTAAATCAGCGGATAAGGGGGTGTCATTTTTCACCTTCTTTACTTGTTTGCGATAAATCCAGAGAAAGCCGTACCATATCTACTACTTGAATGCCATTTTCCATAATCGGTTCATCGTAATGGCGCAAGAAAAAGTCTCGGTCAATTGACGTCATTCGAAAACCACATTTTTGATAAAGAGCTAGCTGCTGCACACCTGAATTTCCCGTTCCTATCTCCACCGTATGGTAACCCTGTTGTCGCGCTGTTTCGATGGCGTGCAGGACCAATTTTTTACCTCGGCCTTGTCCTTGATAAGCTGGATCTACCGCCACATTAACAATTTCTACGGTATCGGGGCGGGTAGGCAGCAGGATGTAGACACCTATCGTTTGACGGTTTTCTTCCAGCACATAGCATTCGCCCCGTCTAACGTATTGATCGACTAAACGCTCGGATGGATCGGCTAACAGCAATAAATGCATGGGTAGGTCTTCTCCATTTTCTATTAATGTGATCATATCATGGAACTCCTTTACCTCTATCTTAGCGAACTCTTGTTCTTTTGTCAAAGGAAAAGCAGGATGCCTTGTATCAAGCTAACCTGCCTTTCACTTTAAATATTCTCTTGTCTCAACGTCTCTATCACATTATCATCTTTGATTTTGGAAATAGAGTAAAGCATGGCCGCAGCAACAATCAAAAAGACAGCTAGTATCACAATGCCAATATATAGCCACGGCAAGCGGAAGCCGTAATCGTAAGCATTCTGTGTCTGCATGTGAATCAGGTACATTATTGCCACACTAACCGGCAGCCCGTAGAGCAGCGATTTCACCCCATAGAAAATACTTTCAAAGCGAATCATCTTGCGAAAGGCCTTTGGGGTCATACCAATTGATTTCATCGTGGCAAATTCCCGTTTTCGCAAGGCCACACTGGTAGAAATCGTATTAAAAATATTGGCAATCGATATCAAGGTTATCAGCGTGATAAACCCGTAAATAAAGACAGATAATGCCAAAGCAAGCTGTTGATCCTGTTGTTGATATTGTTGAAGATTGGTAATGTCTACTTGATCTCCGCCCTCAAGTGATTCGATATCGGTTACCGTCTGCTCAGGGTCTTCAGAAGAAAGATAGATTTGCGAATCAAATTCGCGACCATCTGCTAAGGATTCATCCAGCTGCTCCAATGTGGATTGATCGAATAAAAGAAACAATGTATTGGGTGAAGGATAAAAATCTCCCATCGGAAAATCATCTGTTAGGCCAATCAGCCCCACCTCACCGGCATCGTGCACTTCAAATGCTTCGGTATCTTCTTGATATTGCTCGACCTGAAGTGGCAGTTGATCCCCTACTTCCACGTCCAACATGGCGGTCTCTTCATATTTATTGTCGCTATTCATAAAGGTAACGGTATTCACGAGTACTCCTTCTATTTCCCCATCTGCTGGGTTGGGAATATCATGCTCGCTGAGATAATTTTGCCAATCAGATGCTTCCATCCCAATCATCTGAATCATATAGGGATAACCATCTTCATTTATCTCATTGGCCCAGTCTTCTCCCATCGTATCCCCCGCTATCGATTCAGGCAGACGAACCTGCACATAGCGCTGGTTATACATAACGGAATCTGTGACATCATCGATATCCGCCAGATCATCCTTTAGCTGTTGCAGTGTCCCGGTTTCCGTACCTTGGGAACGAATCGAAATATCATAATTTTGCTGGTCGGATTGCAGTTCAAATGACTTCAATAAGGTATTGGTAAAAAAGCCGACCGATAAGAACAGAATGATGCTGATCATTAAGGAAAAGACGGTGATCTGATAACGTTTTTTGTTGCGTTTTAAATTTTTCAAAGCGATATCTGCTTCATAGCCAAATAGCTTTTGCACCAAGCGATTGGTTTTAATCTTTTTCTTAGTCAGTTTCACGTCTTTAGCTTGGCGGATTGCGTCAATTGCTGTTATTCGCGAAGCGCGCAAAGCTGGGATAAAAGCAGAGATCATAATCGTTAGAAACGAAAGCACCACGGCGATGGCCATCGATGGCAGTGTTACTACTAAACGCAGCCCTTCTTCCATGCCGGACGCTTCTAACATGGGGCTGACGTAATGAATCGTAATGCCAATACCTAACAAGCCTGCTGCTATGCCGATCGGAATACTAATTACGGCTATAATCACACCCTCAAACAGAACGGAATTTCTCTTTTGACTTTTGGTGGCGCCAATACTGGAGAGCATTCCTAAATAACGGGACCGCTCAGATACCGAGATGGCAAAGGCATTATAGATGAGCGCGACAGCACCAATCATAACGATGGCCATAATAATCGAGATCACACCTGTCAAAAAGGCGACCATGCCGGCATTTATAGACACTAAATGGGCGTCTAATAAACTAGTATTAAATCCCGCCGTAAGACCATTTTCATTCGCTAAAGCATCCACATCCTCAAAAATCGACTGCTTAACATTTTTTACTTTGATAGTCGCCGTATCAACCGCAGCTAAGGATTGATCATCGGTATACGATACGAGACTGACACCTGGTGACCATGGACGATCCCAGAATGGTTCTTCGATTTCTCCAACAATGGTATAGGTCTGTGTTTGTTGATTTCGCAGCTCTTCTGCTACCTCATCATCTTCCATTTGCAAGGCGTGATCTTGCGATAGCGACTGACCGCCATACCTTTCTTCATCCAATGCATAACGTTCCCCTAGCTCTAATTCAATCGTATCGCCAACCTGATATTGGCTTTCTAAAGCTTCAGACATCACAACCTCGTTCTCGTTAGCCGGGAGCTGGCCATCGATCAGTTCGACCTGCATTTGTTCCATCGCCGTCTCATTCATGGCGCTCACATGAATATACGACTGCACCGCATCATCGTTTTGTGGCGCGAAACCGATCTCGTTGGTTAGTCCAATGGTATCGGTATTGTCGTCTGACTGAATTGCCTCGAGCTGGTCTTGATCAAGTGGGCCCGCCATACTGTAATGCCAGTCCCCTTGATCAGAAATGACATCACGCTGCTGCATATCGATAAACGACATGCCTAAGGCAGCCACGGCGGTAATCATCGCTACCGAGATAATCACACCAAAAATCGTCACTAGTGTGCGACGTTTATTCTCTTTTAAGTGCCTGATCGTAACTTTATTGACGATATTCATGGCCGAACCACCTCGTCTTTGGCGATTCTGCCATCCTCAATCGAGATCACCCGATCCGCCTGCAGGGCAATACGATCATCGTGGGTGATTACCACTAACGTTTGATTATACGTTTTATTAAATAATTTCAATAGATCAATGATTTCTTTACTGTTTTTACTATCGAGATTACCGGTTGGCTCATCTGCTAAAATAATCGATGGATTGTTAATTAATGCTCGGCCAATCGACACTCGCTGTTGCTGTCCGCCTGATAATTGGTTGGGTAAATAGGATAATCGTTCCTGCAAACCAAGAATATTCACTACCTCATCTAAATGCTTTTGATCCACTTTGTGCGCATCCAATAACACTGGCAGCGTCATATTTTCCTCTACCGTTAAAATCGGAAGCAGATTATAAAATTGATAAATCAAACCAATTTGCCGGCGCCGAAAAATGGCAAGCTGTGTCTCGTTAAGATCGTATATGTCGGTATTCTCGACATATACTTTTCCATCAGAAGGTCGGTCTACCCCGCCTAACAAGTGTAACAACGTGGATTTCCCCGATCCTGATGGTCCGATAATCGCCACAAACTCCCCTTGCTTAATCGAAAAGGATACCTCGTCCAATGCCTTAACTGACGTATCGCCTTTTCCATAGATTTTTGATAAATGTTCAATCTTTAATATGTCCATGACATCGTCCTCCTTCTTTGGTCCGTTACTTTTAGCATACCTATCTAATATGACGCTTCCGTGACCATGAAGGTGACAATTTTGTCATGTAGATTTAAATAATCTGTTTATAAAACTTCACTATGAAGGACGTTCCCTCTCCCAGCCGACTCATCACCTCAATATCGCCCTGTTGACTGGTAATAATCGAATGCGCCATCGCCAATCCGATGCCTACACTGCCATTGGCCGCATGACTTCCTTTGTAGAACCGTTTAAAAATATGGGGCAGATCCTCTTTACTGATGCCTTTTCCCGTATCTTGAATAATGATTTCTGTATAAAGGGTGTTTTCTTTAAAATGGATATCGATCTTTCCTGCTGTTGGAGTATGCTCGATCGCATTTTTCAGGAGGTTGATACAGGCCTCTTTGGTCCAGTTTTTATCCCCGGTAAAAGAAGTTTGTTCGTCTCCTTGAATGTTCCAGTGTAATTCCTTCAGTTCCATCGGTATTTCCATGGGCGCTATCACTTCTGCGATCAGGTCTTGCACCTGCACTTTTTCCTTAGCAAACTGCACCGTACCTGCGTCCAGTTTGGATAATGTTAACAGAGAAGACACCAGCCATTCCATCCGCTCCAGCTGTTTTTGCAAATGGCGAGTGAATTCTTGTCGTTTCGGATCAGGCAGTGTGGCATCACTTAATAAATCTGCCATCACCGTCATAGATGTTAATGGGGTCTTCAATTGATGGGAAATGTCTGAAATGGCGTCTGTCAACTGGTCTTTATCCTCTTGCAACATCTCTTGCTGCTCCGAAAGCATACGTGTCATTTTATATAGTTCATTTTTGACAATACTAAGATCGCCTTCTCTATTATCACGCACATCTAGGGATGTATCTCCTGCCATAATGCGGCGCAGGTATTGGGTCAGCTGTTGCAGCCTGTGGTAACGCCAAAACAGCAGCAACAAATAACTGACGGCTAGCAGTATTCCCGTGCCCGCTACCAGCATTGCTGTTGCCGGAGAGATACGCCAGCCTATCAAGATCCCGATAACGACAATCAACACCGAAGTCACGATAAATAAATAGATTTCCTTATTCCTAAGCATGATTGCCAGCCATCCTGTAGCCTAATCCCCGTACCGTCTCAATGATGTCAGGCTGTTGCGGGTTGTCTTCGATCTTCTGACGGAGGCGTTTAATATACACCGTCAACGTATTATCATTCACAAAATCACCCGCTACGTCCCAGATCATTTCCAGCAGCTGTTCCCGAGAAAGAACCTGTCCGCGGTGATTGATAAATATCATCAACAAACGATATTCCAGGGCGGTCAAGGCAAGCTCTTCTTGCTGTTTATATACTTTACCTGCTAATGGGTGCACCGTTATCGAGCCAATGGTGATTTCATCACTCGCATGAGGCTTATCCTTTTGATAACGCCTTAATACCGTCTTAATCCGGGCGCTCAATTCACGGATACGAAACGGCTTGGTAATATAGTCATCCGCTCCCATTTCCAGTCCCATGACCACATTCCCCTCGTCATCAACGACGGTTAGGAAAATAACCGGCAGATCGGCCTCCTTTTTGACACGACGACATAGATCATAGCCGCTGCCGTCTGGTAGGGATAAATCAAATAAACATAAGGCAATCGAATCCAGTTGTTGCTCGATTTGTTGGTTTGCTTCTTGTACACTATGACATAAGATCACTTGATAGCCTTCTTGGATTAAGGAATACTCTAATCCAGAGGCGATGGTATGATCATCTTCTACGATTAATAATTGCATGGAAAGAACCTCCACCTTTTTTTCGTGCGAATCATCTATTGCTATTATACAGACAGGTAGAAGCTAGATACAAATGGAAAATGGATACAGATTTTTTACTGTAACATTTTTGTATTCGTATCGTCTAATAGGTAAATCAATGTCAGAGTATGGAGGAGGTTAACGGATGGATAAAGAATTGATTTCGGACTGGTTTGATCATTATGCCGATGATGTGTATCGTTTTTTGATTTATTATATGTCAACGCCCGATGTAGAAGACCTCGTCCAGGAAGTATTTATGAGAGCAATCGACCGCTATCCATCTTTTAAAGGAGATTCCAGCCCAAAGACTTGGCTTATCTCCATTGCACGAAATTTAGCCATTGATGAGGCGCGCCGCAAAAAACGCAAAGACTGGCGCAAGCTGATTAAAACCTATGAACATCAAACAGAGCTATCTCCGGAGGATCTTCAAATCACAGAGGAAAGAAAACTTGCCTTACATCAAGCCATTGAAAAATTGAAAGATGATTACCGTTCTGTCGTCATTCTACGAGGGATTGAAGAATTATCCGTTACGGAAACGGCACAAGCACTAACGTGGACGGAGGCTAAGGTGCGGGTCACCTTTCACAGGGCACTAAAGGCCTTGAAGACACAAATAAAGGGGGGTTATTATGAGTCGCCATGAAGATGATTTGATAAAGGAGTTAAAGACATTGAAAACGAATCGTTCACTAGATACTGAGAAAAAAGAAGGCATGAGAATGGCGTTACAGGAACATGCGGCGAAAAAGCAAAAGCAGCAAAGGCGCAAAGTCAAGGTCAAACAAACTTTTATGCGATTTTCGACGGCGGCTGCTATTCTGATTTTTGGTGTATTTGTATACTATTTTGTCAGTAATGATCAACTCCCCATGCCGAGTAATGACCAGGAATCAAGCAGGGAAAATGAAATGTACCAAGAAGACTTGACTATGCCAGAAGAGGAAGAGACTACGGACGAAAATGAGGCTGCTTTTTCGATAGAGGAACAAGGAACGGAGATTGGTACTATTATGTTAGAAGGTTCCGAGCAAGAAGAAACCCTGTATAATTATACGATTGAGCCATATGGTATTGATTTTCAAATGAGAGAGTTTTTGGCGAACTATACTGTGGAGGGTGAGGAAGTGGTCTTTTCCAATGATGTAGATTATGTGTCAGTAGACATACGTTTATGGGTCGCTGAATCTACTACGATTGATGAGATGATACCAGAAGTGCAGCAAAGGTTTGGTGAGACGTTTGATAATGCCGAAGAGCCTGAGGCAACAACCGATGATAATCCTTATGAGGGCGTGACACAGTCTATTTCGGATCCACCACAAGGTTATTACTTGTATCAAATCGATGATAATGTGCTTGTGATTCAATACGAATATGGCATTGCAGCAGCAGACGGCATGGCAGCAGCTTGGGAAGTATTGTTGAATTCGATTGAATAATGTTTGATTAATGCCTGTTTCCTTGTTTGGAAACGGGCATTTTTCTTCATTATACAAAAAACGAAATAATCGATACAATGGTACTAGAGGTGATATAGATGACAGAACCAACATGGCTGACATGGGCAAAAGAGCTTCAGGCATTGGCACAATCAGGACTAGCCTACAGCCAAGATGATTATGACATTGAACGATTTGAGCGGATTCGAGCGATTAGTGTGGAGATGCTCACGCAGCATACCGCTGACTTGGATCAAACAACGATCCACGATTTATTCGCTAGTGAAACGGGGTATGCCACACCTAAAGTCGATGTACGAGCGATTGTTTTCCAAGATGATCAGTTGTTGATGGTGCAAGAAAAGGCAGACGGGAACTGGGCATTGCCAGGCGGCTGGGGCGACATTGGGCTTACTCCGGCAGAAGTGGCAGTAAAAGAGGTAGAAGAAGAAGCGGGATTAGAAGTGAAGGCGACGAGGTTGTTAGGAGTTATCGATAAAAAATGCCACCCCCACCCGCCATCTGCCTTTCACACCTACAAGATACTAATTCAATGTGACGTGGTTGGGGGCGAAACCAAACAAGGATTAGAAACCAGCGATGTCGGCTTTTTCGCGGAAGAACAGCTGCCGCCTTTGTCGGTTGGGCGTAATACGGAATCGCAATTACGGATGATATTTGACTATTGGCGAGATCCTGAACGGCCGGCTTATTTTGATTAGGTGGTGGGGTGGGCGCTCTCTAGTTTGCGAGATTTTCTCTTATGGACTGTAGAACGAGATTGGTGCTCTTCAGTCCGCGAGATTCTTACGGACAACATTTCGCGATTCATCAATTTTTTGTCTGTTAGATTCATTCTTACGGACAACATTTTGCGATTCATCGATTTTTTGTCTGTTAGATTCGTTCTTACGGACAACATTTCGCGATCACGGAATTTTTTGTCTGTTAGATTCGTTCTTACGGACAACATTTCGCGATCACGGAATTTTTTGTCTGTTAGATTCGTTCTTACGGACAACATTTTGTGATTCATCGATTTTTTGTCTGTTAGATTCGTTCTTACGGACAACATTTTACGATTTACCGATTTTTTGTCTGTTAGATTCATTCTTACGGACAATATTTTACGATTTACGGAATTTTTTGTCTGTTAGATTCATTCTTACGGACAACATTTTACGATTTACCGATTTTTTGTCTGTTAGATTCATTCTTACGGACAACATTTTACGATTTACCGATTTTTTGTCTGTTAGATTCGTTCTTACGGACAACATTTTACGATTTACCGATTTTTTGTCTGTTAGATTCGTTCTTACGGACAACATTTCGCGATCACGGAATTTTTTGTCTGTTAGATTCATTCTTACGGACAACATTTTACGATTCATCGATTTTTTGTCTGTTAGATTCATTCTTACGGACAACATTTTACGATTTACCGATTTTTTGTCTGTTAGATTCGTTCTTACGGACAACATTCTGCGATCACGGAATTTTTTGTCCGTAAGATTTCTGCTTGCACTCGCTAATGACTAGCTGCCTCCCCACTACGACGCACTTTCGACAGCACAAACACCGCCAGCACCAGCAATACAATCGTTAAAACAACCGTGAACGCACTGCCAGTCACACCGGCCACGATAAAACCGATAAAGGCGATCACTCCGTTCACCAGCGCATACGAGATTTGTGTCTTGACGTGGTCGATATGATCCGCCCCTGCACCAGTGGAAGATAGGATCGTTGTATCGGAAATGGGGGAACAGTGATCACCAAAGATTCCGCCAGATAACACCGCAGCAATACATACCAACAACGGGGCGTCTAAGGAAACGGCCATCGGGATTGCCAGTGGCAACATAATAGCAAAGGTACCCCATGAGGAGCCGGAAGCTATCGAAACAATGGCCCCAACGACAAAGAGAATCGCCGGGATAATAAAGGCCGGCACCCTGCCTTGCATCACTTCGACGATATAATTAGCCGTTCCCATTTCACCAATCACCGTACCGAGCGCCCACGCCAACACAAGCGTCACGCTCACATAGGCCATTTTCTGCATACCAGATGTATAGATTTCAAATATTTCCGCAAACTTTTTCAGCCGATAGCTGATTAACAAAATAATAATCGACAGAGCCGCAAACAAATAAGCTGTTGTCAATGCGATACGAAAATCATTACCATCGACCGGTTCAAAAGGAAAGCCATGGGTTAACAATAAGCCAAATAAAGTAATAAATAAGACTAACAAAGGCAGCCAGACCAAAATTGCTCGGCTCTCTGTTGTCGTTGCCTCTGATTGTTGTTCTGTTCTCCTTAAGGGCTTTGCATCCTTCCAATATAATTGACCGGTTTCCCTTACCCTTCTTTCCGCCTTCGCCATTGGCCCAAAATCCAATCTCGACAGTGCAACGAAAGGCACCATCAAAATCGCTAAAATCGGATAGAATTGAAAAGGAATCACTTGAATCAGGGTATCAAACTCCGAGGCCTGAATATTTAATGTATCAAATTCACTCTTGATCAACCCCATGATATATACACCCCAGCCAATAAACGGAATCAAGACCGCCACCGGTGAGGAGGTTGAATCAATCACCCACGCCAGTTTTTCGCGCGATAACTTAGCCTTATCAAAAATTTTTTCAAATACAGGACCAACAATTAATGGTGTTCCTATGTCCGAGAAGAAAATGATAATACCGCCAAACCATGCCGATAACTGTGCTTTGACCCGCGTATTAATAAACCGAGCTGTGCGATTAGCCAAGGCAGCACCGCCTCCCGATTTTTCCATTAATGCGACAAAACCTCCAATAAAAAATAACAGCACAAGTACGGCAGCATTATAACTGTCCGCTACTTGCGGGAAAAGAAAACTCCCAATTGTTTCTGTCGTTGCTGTTAAAGGGTTTCCCCCCACCATAATCAACACGCCTGCATACACACCTAGAAACAGGGATATGATGACATTTTTCGTTATAATAGCTAACACTACTGCTAAAATCGGCGGGATAATAGAAAGCCATCCCATATGTTCCATACGATCTCTCCTTCAATCAACTACAATCAAGCTTATTTTATTTAGTATAGGGAAAAACCCCCGCAAATACAAGCCTTTCTTGCTGATTCTATCCATCCCCTTGCATTATCCAAAGAAATCAATTACAATAAATGAGTAAGCACTCACTCATTAAAAAAAGAGGTGGATTGACATGATACAAATTCAGAATATCTCCAAAAATTACGGCAAACAGTCCGTATTACACAATATCTCTGTTCCGATCTATAATCGGCAAATTACTGGATTAATCGGTCCTTCTGGTGCCGGGAAGACCACACTGATTAAATGCTTAATGGGCATGGAGCGGTCGGATTCTGGCTCCATCTCGATGAATAATATCCAAGTGCCTAACCGCAAGCTGTTGAATCGCATCGGCTATATGGCCCAAAGCGACTCCCTTTATCATGATTTGACCGGGCTAGAGAATATTCAATTTTTTGCTAATATGTATGGGAAGAAAATTGCCAAAAGGCGTTTAAGGGAAATGTTAAACCTCGTGCAGCTCGATAAAGAACAGCACAAACTAGTGGAACATTATTCGGGTGGGATGAAACGTCGGCTTTCTCTTGCTATCGCCCTGATCAATCGACCAGAATTTCTCATACTGGATGAACCTACTGTAGGAATTGATCCTGTTCTAAAGCTGGACATTTGGGACCGGCTACACGCATTAAAGGAAGAAAGTACGATCTTGATCACCACCCATATCATGGACGAAGCGATGAAATGTGATCAGCTGTTATTAATGAAAAATAAAGGTATTTCCGCCAGTGGCACACCGCAGGAGATTTTAAGCAAATTTAACGTCGATAATATCGATCAAGTCTTCCTAAGATTGGAGGAAAAAGAATGAAAATATTATCCTTGATCAAACGCATTTGCAAACAAGTCCTTCGTGACAAACGCACCCTGGCCTTATTATTTATTGCACCGATCCTAGTTATTTCGTTACTCAACTATATTTTTCCCGATCCGGATGATGAAATTACGATTGCAACTATCAACGTGGATACGGAGATTATCGATATACTAGAAGAGGAAGATGTCCATGTGAAAGAAGAACAGGATATCGATCCGAAATCCTATTTACAAAACGGCCATGCCAACGGAGTGCTTGAAGAAACGGACGAGGAATGGACATTAACCATTCTCAATGATAATCCAATCGATGAAGGTCCAGCGATTCAACAGAGTTCACAGGCTGTCATGGAACGAAATATCACAAATCTGGCTGACAATATCGAAGAATTAGTTAGTAATATGGAGGAAATGACCCAAGCTCTCGAACAAATGCCACCAGAAATTCAGCAAAACATCGATTCGGAGATAACACCGGATACGGAAATCGATACAGACATTGATATGGATGAGGAAGCTTTGACTGTGAACTATATTTACGGTGATGAAGACCAAACGTTTTTTGATATTATTAATCCTGTATTGGTAAGTTTCTTTGTCTTCTTTTTCGTCTTTCTTATTTCAGGAATGGCGATGTTAAAGGAAAGAAGCAGCGGTACGTTGGAAAAGTTATTATCCACCCCGATTAAGAAATCCGAAATTGTCTTTGGTTATCTATTCGGCTATGGTATTTTTGCTGTGCTTCAGACCGCCGTGATTATCCTCTTTTCCGTCTATATTCTGGATATGGATATCGCTGGATCGCTAGTCAACATGTTTATTATTAATATTTTACTTAGTTTGGTCGCCTTAGGACTTGGCTTACTGCTATCCACCTTTGTCAAAAGTGAATTTCAAATGATGCAGTTTATCCCATTGATTATCATCCCGCAAATCTTTTTCTCCGGGATGTTGAAGGTAGAGACGATGGAGCCTTGGCTGCAGTGGATTGCACCTATCATGCCGTTATATCATGCAGGTAATGCAATGATTGATATTGTGTTAAAAGGGGTGGGGCTAACCGATTTGATCTGGCCTTTATCCTTCTTAGCAGCATTGATTATCTTGTTCACACTGCTTAATATCCTTGGTATGAGAAGATATCGAAAGGTTTAGGTGAGAGAAATGAAATCTATTTTTGAAATGCTGGAAGAAACATTACCTAATATTGATGAGTTATCCGACAAACAACAAGCCGTCGCCAAGTCTGCCCTAAGCCTGTTTAGTGAGAAGGGGTTCCACCAGACATCGACCAAGGATATCGCCCATCATGCACAAGTGTCAGAGGGGACGGTCTATAAACATTTTCAAAACAAAGAGAATTTATTATTCAGTGTGATACTACCTTTATATAAAGAATTTGTTTTTCCAGTTGTCTTACATGAGTTATATCAAGCAGTTCAATCCGAGGAAGCAAAGCCCTTTTATCATTTTTTAGAAAAGGTAGTACGCAATCGCCTTGCCTTTGCTCAGCAAAATAAGGAAGCGATTATTATATTCGCAAGAGAGATTGTCTTTCGCGAAGAGTTTAAAACGATGATTAAGGATTTTATACCGAAACAGGTCGGAAGTGTGTTCCAGCCAGTATTAGCTATGTATATGCAGCGAGGCGAAATAAAAGATATGGCCGCAACGCGAATCATGTATTTTATTTTCACCAATATCTTTAGCACCGCCCTGCCTGCATTATTAGTCAACCGAGACATCACTGAACAGGAAATAAACCAGTTGATCCAATTAATCTATGATGGCTTACGCCCCGATCAGCAGTAAGCAAAGGGGGGATAATTCCCCCCTCCTTGCTTATGCTTTCAACAATCGGGCGTTAAAGGCGACAATTACCGTACTTAGTGACATCAACACGGCACCGACTGCTGGATCAAGGACAATACCCCATGGAGCCAACACCCCTGCCGCTAGTGGAATCGCAAGGATATTATAACCAGCCGCCCACCACAGATTTTGCACCATTTTACGATAAGTAAGTCGCGACAGATCGATAATGGATACAACGTCTTTTGGATTACTATTGACCAATACAACATCGGCTGTTTCCATCGCCACATCTGTACCTGCACCAATTGCCACACCTAAATCGGCCGTGGCTAAGGCAGGGGAATCGTTAATCCCATCTCCTGTCATGGCCACTTTTTTCTGATTAGCTTTTAATTGTTTGATCTGGTCGGCCTTTTGATCAGGAAGCACCTCTGCCATGACTTGATCGATACCTACCTCTTTTGCGACACCATTGGCCACTTTTTGATTATCACCAGTCAGCATTTGCGCTTCGATGCCTAGCTCATGCAGACGTTGAACCGCTTCTTTCGAGGAATCCTTCACTTGATCGGCTAGTGCAATCATTCCCAGCAGCTGTTCATTTTCGATCACAAATATCACGGTTTTACCTGCTTCCGATAATTGATTAAAGGTTGCTTGATCATAAGCAATACGTTGTTTTTGGACATAGCCTGGACTAACCGCCAACAAGTGATCTTCACCAATTTTGGCCGTAATACCGGCACCTGTAATCGAATCAAAACGATCTGGTTGTGTAATCTGCAGGTTTCGTTCTTTTGCCGAGTCAACAATTCCCGCAGCAATAGGATGCTCAGATTGTGATTCAATCGAAGCCGCCTTTTGCAGCAGCGTCTCTTCCGGTATATTTCCTTGCGGCAGGATATCGGTGACGGCAAATTCTCCCTTCGTTAAGGTACCTGTCTTATCATAGACAACCGTAGTTACCTTCCGAGCATCCTCAAAGCCAATCCGATTACGAATAAATAAGCCTTTTTGTGCAGATAAATACGTCGAACGCGCTACGACTAACGGAATTGCTAATCCAAGCGCATGGGGACAAGAAATAACTAAAACAGTTACCATTCTCGTCATTGCCTCTTCGATTCCATATCCTAACAACAGCCAAACCACAAACGTGATAAGCCCAGCTGCAATCGCAATGTAAAACAACCATTTGGCGGCTCGATCGGATAACATTTGTGTTTTGGATTTGCTTTCCTGTGCCTCTTTTACCAATTGGACGACTTGCGATAGATAGCCTTCTTCACTTGTTTTCGATACCTCTATCGTTAAGGAGCCAGAGGTATTCATCGACCCACCGATCACTTCTTCGTCGACTTGTTTCTCAACTGGCACAGATTCACCGGTAAGCATCGACTCGTCAACCGAAGATTGCCCTTTGATAATAATACCGTCTGCTGGTATTTTTTCGCCTGGTTTAATCAAGAGATGGTCTCCTTTGACTAAATCTCCTACCTTAACAACTTCTGTCTGACCTTCTTCATCGATTTTCGTCGCCTCATTTGGCATTAAGGCTACCAGAGATTCCATCGAATCGGACGCCTTGCTGACAGATTTCATTTCGATCCAATGCCCTAGCAGCATGATGACAATCAGCGTGGCTAATTCCCAAAACAAGTCGTGCCCCGCCAGACCAAATACCGTAGCTGCGCTGTAAAAGTAGGCAACCGCAATGGCAAAGCCAATTAATGTCATCATTCCAGGTGACTTCTGTTTGATTTCATCAATTGCCCCGCTCAGAAATGGCCAACCTCCATAAAAAAAGATGATCGTAGCAATAAGCAAGCTGAGCCATTGATCTCCCGGAAAGGATAGGGAATAATTAAAAAACGACTGAATCATGTCCGAGAGTATGATCACGGGTATTGCCAGTATAATAGAGATATAAAACCTCTTTTTGAAATCTTCTATCATGTGCTCATGGTGGTGTTGATGATCATGCGAACCGTGGTCGTGATCATCATGTGAACCATGGTCATGATGGTGATTGTGCTGGCGGTCATGATGGTGTTCATCCGATTCATGATTATGGTGATTGTGATTCATTTGTCATTCACTCCTCTCTTTCGATTATATTATACCCTATGGAGGTATAATATAAACATATGACTCTCGATTCTTGATGGATAACGTGATTAGAAGAGGAAATACAAACGTTTTTTTGAAAAAAGAAATGTGATGGCTGTTCGACACCATCGTTTCTATTAGAAAGACAGAGGGATGACGGCCATTTCAGCGCTTTTACCTCGGATTTTGGCCGTCATTTTCAAGATGACGGCCATTTCAGCGCTTTTCCCTCAGATTTTGGCCGTCATTATCGGGGATTCTCCTATACACCCAAAACTAACTTGGAGCAATGGATCGATGAATTTTACTATACTCCAAACAACCAAGCATTATCGAAGCGATGCCTTTATCTGCCGAGTATAATAAAACCTCACGATAAAGAAATAAAGAATCTGAATCGTCAAGAACAGACCTAACACACTGGCTGCCTCTTGAACCAAATTATAGAAGAACAAATTTGACAATGCCGTTAATGCTACTGCACCATGGATCAAGGCCACTACAATCGGTGCAAAAAAGAGGATCAGCGTCTGCCTGTTCAGTACCTGTTTCAATTCCTTATCGGTCAGCCCCATCTTGGTAATTGCCTGAAACTTGCGCTTATCTGCATCAACGTCTGCATACAAACGGAAATAAAGGAAACTACCTGCCGAGACAAAAAAGACAATACCAATAAATAAACCAACAAAGAGGATGGGGCCATACACCTTATTCAAAAGATATTCTTCATAAGTCGGATTACTAATAAATCCATCGCTTATCTCTTGATCCAATTGCTCGGATACTGCGATTGAGATATCCTCACCATTGCGTTCCTGCCAAGCAAAATAACTTTGCTCAGAAGAAGGTTCTGGTAAACTTTCAAAGTCATGATCAGATACCACATAATACTCATTCCCCGCAGTGGCAGGCAACACCTCCGATTCGATCAGCTGTTTCGGCTCTATTGTAGAACCATTTTCCAGCTCGAGTCCGGCATTCGCCAACACTTCTTCCTCTGTATCTCCAGGAGTTCCGATCATTAATAAAGGTATTTCCTTCCGCACCAGCCCAGGGGAGCCATCTGAAATGTTTAGTGTTTCTTCGTCTAATAAACTCGCAAAGCGATTATAGTCAGATGCTTTCACGATAACAACCGATTGTTCACCCGCTTCATAATACCGCAGTTGAAGACGTTCGCCATCTGTCTCTAACTGATCTGCTTGCAAACTTTCCTCAATCACGGCAGCAGCTTCTTCCCCGCCGGTGTCATCCGCTCTATAGCTGATCGTATAGGGACCTTGCTGCTGCGTTCCGGCGGATAAAAACGACTGAAAACCATACAATGTACCGATCGCCGAAAAGGCAACCGTTGAAATAATCGCCACTAAGAAAAAGGTTCTGGCATTATCCTTCATACGAAAAGAAAGGTCCGATAATAAAATCATATTGGTCTTATGCCAGAAGAAACGCTTCTGCTTTTTCAAACGTCGGATCAGAAAGACACTTAACTGGGTAAACAATAAATAGGTTCCTAAGATAACAAGCAGAACAACTGGCAGTAGTGCTGCAACTACCTCGAGACCCTCTACCATTAAGGCAATGGAATACCCTGTACCAAGTAAGAGCACCGCCAGTAACGTTAGCCACAGATTGGCCTTGGGCTCCCCTTTTGACTGCTGATCCCCTTTGATCAAATCAATTAATTTCCGGCTTCTCAATATATAAGAAACAAACAAGGAAATGAAGAAAAACAGCACAATAAAACAGACAAACGTTAACAAAATGGCTTGTGTAGGAAGATAGAAAGGCAATTCATCCTCAATAATCAAGACATTTTCCGCAATCAACAGAATCGCCTTGGCGAATACTAACCCTCCACCAATACCACCAATCGTAGCAACAAACCCAATCAACATATTTTCAAGAAAAACCATCAGCCGAATCTGTCTCATGCTCATTCCTTGCATCATTAACAAGCCAAACTCTTTCTTACGAGATTGCAAAAAAGAGCTCATGGAATACAAGACAAAGAAAAAAGAGAACACGTAGATAATTCCCGAAGCCACATTCATCCCGATCGACACATATTGATTCATGCTCCCCCCTGATAAGGACGGGTGAAAGGCAAAAATCGCAAAGGTAAAAAAGACCATCACTGTAAACAGACTTGTTAAGAAATAGGCGGCATACAGCCTTTTATTGCGAATGACATTATTAAACGCGAACTGACGAAAAGTCATTAGCATCCCCTCCCATTAACGAGAGTGTATCGATAATTTTTTGGAAAAAGGCTTGACGGTTATCGCCACGATGAATTTCCGAATAAAATCGGCCATCTCGAATAAAAACAACCCGATTACAATAGCTTGCTGCCTGCGGATCATGGGTAACCAAAAGCATCGTTGTTTGTTCCTTTTGGTTCAACGTAGACAGCATTTCCATTACGTCCTTCGAAGAACGAGAATCCAGATTACCGGTTGGTTCATCAGCCAAAAGCAATTTAGGCGAGTGGATCATCGCCCTTGCTACAGCTGCTCGTTGCGCTTGCCCACCAGAGATTTCATAGATTCTTTTTTTCATAATCTCGCTAATCCCCAGCTTCTCCGCAAACTGGTGGGCCTTCTCCTTCATCTCTTTGACCTTCTTGCCATCCAGCGTGAGCGGCAGTACCATGTTTTCCTCTACAGTGAGGGTATGCAATAAATTAAAATCTTGAAAAACAAACCCTAATTCTCGGCGGCGGAACTTGGCCAGCTTGTCTTTTTTCAAAAGATGTGGATTGTCGCCATTGATGGTAATATTTCCTGTGGTTGGTTCATCGATCGTGGCAATAATATTTAACAGCGTCGTTTTGCCACTCCCGGACGGACCCATGATTCCCACAAATTCATTGTCCTCCACGTTTAAATCAATATCCGTCAGCGCACGATAGGCGACTTTCCCTTCATATATCTTGCTTACTTGGTTTACATTTAACATGCGTATACTTCCTTTCTTGTACTTGATTAATGCCTAGTATATCGCTGATGGTGGTAACGGACGATTGATTTTTATTTCATTTGTCTTACATTAATGTAAGGTTTGTTATAACACAAACATGAAAGACCTAATCATGGTTAAAAATGCCCATAAAAAAAGAGAAGAAATAATCCCCTCTCCTACACATTTTTTATAGTTGATTGTTTTTTAAAATTAGCTTTATTTGTTCATTCGTTATATTTTCTTTGTCTTTTTTAGAATATATATCTAACAAGTATATTTCAAAGTGGTCTTCAGTTACCAAATATATTATTCTAAATCCACCTGACTTGCCCACATTTGCACTTGTATTTACAGCCCTCACTTTGTAAATAGACTGTTGCATTTTCAAACCTACATTAGGGATTTCATCACCTATAAAATTCCCTGTTTCTAGTCAATCTTATGTACGTCATTCCCCACTTTTTTATAGCGTTTTTTCCTTATTAAATACTTTATTCTTTTTTCAAATTCTGGTGTAGGAATGACAGAATACATGTTTTAACCTCAATCATTATCTTCTTTTATTTCATTGTAAAGTTCGTCCCATGTTTTTTTCTTAATTTCCCATCTCTCATGTCTTTCACTTCTTGGATAGACTTTTCTAACGATTCTGCTGGTGTTTTAAGAGGCGTTTCTACAGACATTTCTTCTTCACCATCCTCATAACACATACAGTTACCACCTCTCTCATCAAAGAAATAGTAATAGTATATGTTGCTTATAACAAAATTATACACAAAAACAAGAGATATGACAATACATTGACCATATAGTTGTAGAGCTTTTAAAGCACTCTTATTATTAACAGTTATTCACAAAAGGTCATTTTACTTACAAGTAAATTATCAAATCAATGCCCTGTTCCATACGTTTCTCTCATCTTTTTTTGCACATACTCCATCTTCTAATTCCTAAAAAACCTTTTGCGTTTCCGAGAAGATAATCCGAAAGGTGGAGCCTTCACCGACTTGTGACTCCCATTCGATCTGATGTTGCAGGTATTCTGCTGCCTCTTTCACTAGATACAGCCCCATCCCGGTGGATTCTCGAAATTCCCTGCCGTTTTCTCCGGTGTAAAATGCATCAAAAATCCGCTTTTTATCCGTTTCGGGAATGCCTACTCCAAAATCTTTCACTTCCAATATGGCTTCTCTCTCCCTTTCATAAATCGAGATGATGATCGATTGGCTTTTTCCAGCAGAATACTTCACGGCATTTAAAACAAGCTGCGTCAGTATAAAGAATAACCACTTTTCATCGGTCTGTACGGTCACTCTTGCCGTTAATTCTTCCACTTTTGGATAAACTTTATTACGTATGTAGAATCGTTTATTTTCCCCATTCACCTCATGTACCAATGAGGCCAGCTGGATCGGTTTGATATGAAAATCCTGCTCTATTGTCCGCAATCTGGCCATATAAAGAATCGTGTTTAGGCCCGATTTCATGCGCTCCGTTTCTTCTCGAATACTCGACGAATCTGGTTCATCCAAGTTCTGTGCGGTGAGTTCGATGACCGAGATTGGTGTTTTCATCTGATGTACCCATTGATCCATCAGCTTCAGATGTTCTTCCTTCTCTTTGTCGATGGTATGTATCTGCTCTTGATAATGTTTATACTGGCTGCGCAACAGTTCATTTAATGCCTCGGAAACAGGATGTTGACTGCTTTTTTGCAATGATTCATCCAGTGACTTCAGCGGCTCACTCAAACGTTGATAAAACGCACGGCGACTGACATATTGATAAAAAAGATAACAGGTAAGAAAAAAGAATCCGATAAAAATCGCGTAGAATGCTGGCAGCAGATTTCGGTAACCGTCTAGCCAATAGATTAGCAGAATAGCCACAAATTGCACGATATTAAGAGCAATTAATAAGCTGTGTTCTTTCCAAAATAACTTCATTTGTCTTCTCCTTGTGCCAAGGGTGCGTGCAGCCGGTAACCAACGCCTCGAACCGTTTCCACACCATTATCTATCCCGACAGACTGCAACTTTTTCCGCACTCTTGTGATATTGACATTTAAGGTATTTTCATCGACATAGGTTTGGTCATCCCACAATTTTTCTAATAAGTCCTCCCTGCCGGCAACTCGCGGATAACGATTCATTAACGTTTCGATGATATCTGCTTCCTTTTTCGATAAATAGATTTCTTGCCCATTAAAGGTTAATTCCAGGCGTTCCGGCAAAAGTTTCAAACCTTCTATTTCCAAGAAACGTTCTTTCACATCCTGAGCGTACGCACCATATGCCCGGCGCAGCTGACTGCGTATTTTGGCCATGACAATTTCGGCACTGAACGGTTTGGTGATAAAATCATCACCACCATTTTCCAGAGCCATCACCTGATCCATTTCCCCGACCCGTGCCGAGATAAAGATCACTGGACAGGTCGATACTTGCCGAATTTGCCGACACCAATAATACCCATCATAGCTGGGCAGGTTGATATCCAGTAACACCAAATCCGGCTCGATTTTTTGAAATACATCCATAACCTGATCAAAAACTTCCACCTTCTCCACGTGATAGCCATATTTTTCAATATAGGTTTGTAAATGCTCGGCAATCTTGGGGTCATCCTCGACAATCATCATCGTTTGCATGCTGTTCACTCCTTATTTTCCATTATTATGGCATAGATGATGGGAGACTACAAAGGGCAAGTGCGTTTTCTTACAACTTTGTAAGGTTAGCGAAAGGTGTCGTCTCTGGTCGCCGGTCTTGAGTTTGTAAGAATGGTTGGTACTTAGCAGGCCCGAGTCACGAGAGTTTGTTATCGCAGAATGAGGGGAGCGATTCTCGTTCCTCCGTCCATAAGAACGAATCTCGCGGACTGAAAAAGAGCGATTCTCGTTCTACAGTCCGTAAGATTCTTTCTTGTAGACGAAAATTTAATAAAAAGATACAAAAAGCCCCGATCAACAGTCAAACATGGCGATTGGCGACTTTTTCATCTAATAAACTAACTAATATTCTTCACTCACCTCCCTCCTACACTTCCATTTTTTCACTCTTTTTGAGGGTCATCACCAACAAAACAATAAGGGTCAGGCAGCCAATAGCATATTGCAATGGCGAAAGTGGATTGGATCCCACCATCACTGGATAGAAATAAAAAGGAAAATGCTCGATGAAGCTTGAAAGCAAGCCGTTGTTGATACTCTCCAATACATTGGCTAAAATATTATGAACAAAAAGCAGTAATGCCGTCAAAATCCCATAAACAGCCCCACTCCGAAGACCGTATAATAATAAAACATAGCCGAATAAGAAAAAGGTTAACACTAGCAGAAAGACATTCGCTGAAAATCCTAACAGGAAAGAAGCCTTCAATTCTCCAGGCACTCCCAGTTGATGGGTGACTAGAAGCAAGCCGACACCCAGTGCTGCATAAAATAAACTGACATATAGCGCCACAACAATATTCGCGAATACATAGTTTTTTCGATTTTGTCTGGAGTTATTAATCAATGAAATCGTCTTAAAGGAATAGTCTCGGTTGACAAGGTAGAGTGGGTGCAATACCGCCGCGAGCATCCCCAACATACAATAAAAATTGGAGATATATTTTATGTAAAATGGCGTACTATTTGTTAAAATATAGTACGTTACCAGTAACGCTGGCACCAGGGCTCCCAGCAATCCCGCCATCAAGTGACCGTTCCTTAATAATTCTTTTAGATTGTAACTTGCATAATCTTTAATACTAAATATCATGGTGTTCACCTCTAAATTTGTCCATATAAACATGACGAAGCGTCTTCTCCTCAGCAGTAAAATCAATTAACTGGATCCCCAATTGATTTACAAGCCGAAAAACCTCCGCATTCTCTGCTGTTGTTTCCATTTCAATGGTTCTTTCGCTTGAATAGATGATCGTTCCGAGCTCTTGATGATCACTGAATATCGCTACATCAGCTGGATGCTTAAAAACCAGCTTTAGCCTATACTGATCTCCTCGATTAAATCGTTGATCTTCGAATATAGTGCCTTTCTCCAAAAACAAGACGCGGTCACAGATCGTTTCAATATCTTCCAATTTATGACTAGAAATCAAGATACCCACCTGCCACTCATGGGCCATTTTCTTCAATTGTTGCAACACTTCAAGGGAAGTCTCAATATCCATACTGTTGGTTGGTTCATCTAATACAACATAGCTGGGCTTATTCAATAAACTGATCACAATCGCCAATTTTTGCCGCATTCCCAACGAGTATTGCTTCACTTTTTTATGCAATACATCATATAATTGCAGGTTTTTTAAAAGCTGCTCAAATTCACTAAGTTGAAAAGTATGCCCAAAAATTTTCGAAAAATAAACCAAATGGGCTAACCCTGTCTTATGTTGGAACAGTTTGGGTTCCTCAATCAAGTATCCGACTTGATGATTGCCTTCAACCGATCCGTCATAGGTTGGAATGGTTTGAGTGATAATCTTCATCAACGTGCTTTTTCCAGCACCATTGCTTCCAATTAAACCAATGATTTCTCCTTGTTTGAAATCAAACGAAAGGTCTTTTAAGACGGCTGATCCATGGTACTTCTTGGTTACGGAATCGATAAACATTCTCTCTTCCCCTTTCATTACGTAAAATCTTTTTTATATCGAACTGCTAGATAGATTCCTGCAGCGACGAACGCAAGACCATATTTAAATAAGAAGAAAATTTCCCACATGTATTCCTTTGGGAAAATGATGTCACATACAACGACTCCCAATAATACGATGTAGGCACTTTTTAAATGTATTTGATTAGTTCGTTCATCGGGTTTACCGATTTTTCTTAATAATCCGAACAGCAGAATTAATCCAGCTAAGAGCACTACAAAACCACTGCCAAGAAGCGTATTCCAGTTGCCAGGCGCGGCCTGGGCCCAGTCATTTAATGGTTTAAAGATGGTATCTGTTATTTCATCAGTTGTGTTCATTTGTATCATTTCCTTTCTCATAAGTAAAAATTTCGTTTACATCGACATTAAAAAAATCAGCAATGCGATAAGCCAATAGCAATGTCGGCACATAATTTCCTTTTTCCATTACGAAGATAGTTTGTTTGGAAACCCCGACTTTCTCTGCTAATTCTTTTTGCGACAGCCTGGCAAGTACGCGGTATTCATAGACCTTATTAGATATCGAATCATCAGACTTCTTTTTCATCACCATCACCTCTTACAAAAGAGTGTAAACTATTTTATTACAAAAGTAAAGTAAACTTATAGAAAAGATATAAAAACTTATATTATGGATTAGTTTGTTTTGATTTTATAGGCATGCAGAAAAGCCATACAAGCTTACAACACTGTAAGGTTGTTGAAAGGAAAATACATTTCTAAGCTATCACGTCCTTGATATCATCGGATTCAGATAACCATTCACAGAAAGGAGCAGAATCATATGAAGAAAATCGCGATTACCTGTGTTGGCTTACTGGCATTTCTCGCTATCTTGTTCGTAGGCATCCAGCAAACAACTGCTGGTATTATCCCTTTAAGCGACTGGATGTTGCACAATAATGAAGAAAGTCTTTATTACGTGGAAACGACAACAGACTATGAGGAGTTGTGGAATGGCAACTATCGTTACGAGTTTACTGGATTTGATCAGGAAGGAAATAAGCAGCGTATTGTAAGGGTGATGGATAGAGAACTACAGCCAAACGCCTATTTAGAAATCTATACAGCTGGCCGTTTTGGCAAGGGATGGGTGGAGGTTCCGCAAGAGGCGGTGCCTGAGGGTGCTTTGATGCAGTTGAATCGGTAATTTTTTAAAGAGACTTTTAATGTCCATGAAGAATAATCACCGTATAGGCTCTGGTGGTTATTTTTTTGTTCATATGCAATTACTTTCATAAAACCCCTCTTTTCTGGCTACGAATGTGCTACCATATGTCAAATTTAATTTGTTGTTTAAGCTGAAGATTTAGTTTTCACCAGTGTATTTGCTGTTGCCATAAAATGAAAACTATCGGCTATCATCATCTGTTTAAAACGCTTCGAGATATTGTGTTGACTAGCGTTTTCTAGTATATTTAAATCTATATGGTTTTTACTCTTATCGAAAAGGAAGTATGGAATCTTGAAAAAAATCACAACGTTTCTATCTCTATTAATCTTTACTATATTGTTTGTTGGGTGTGCTAACGATCCAGAAGAATCCGATGCCGCTCCAGAAGAGGAGCCCGCTCTTGAAAAAGAAACAACTCCTCAAGAAGAGCAGAATGACGAATCACCTACAGCCGATCTTTCCGAAAATGATGCTGGGGATGACATCGATACTACGGAAGAATCCACGCCTACTGAAGCTACGAAAAATGAAGAACCAAACAACGCTGAGGATAACGCATTATCTGCCTATTCTTCAGAAGAAATCGAATATGCCCGTGTTTGGTTGCAAATTATAGGTAATCAAGATGTAACAGAATTGAACGTTTCTCGCACTTCGGCTGGAGAACCAGTGAATCCTTATGATGATAATAGTGTAAATTATCCAGAAGATATTATTACACTATATGGGGAATTCATGGCTGAGGGCATAGTTACCTATAGCGGTAATGGAGATGGATCCATTAACTTATACGATGTTCCCTCGCACTGGCCTAGTGATGAACAGATAGATGAATCGATGGAGGAATATACAGAGAATATCATTAATAATACAGAACTCATTTCCATCGATACAGGTAACGAGGAAGAAATTATACCTATCATTGATAAGCTGTCTACTCACTAATCAATGGTTGTTATGTTCATAGTTATCATTCCTACAATCAACGAAAGGAAGTAAGGAATCTTGAAAAAAATCACAACGTTTCTATCTCTATTTATCTTTACTCTATTGCTAGTTGGATGTACTAGTGATCCAGACGAGACCAATTCTAATCCAGAAGAGGAGCCCGCTCTTGAAGAAGAGACAGATCCACAAGACGAACAGAATGACGAATCATCTACAGCCGATCGTTCCGAAAATGATAGAACGGATACTGCTACAGAATCCACACCCGACAATAATACGGAAAATGAAGAACCGAACAACACAAATGAAAGCACAGACGATAACGCATTGAGCAACTATTCTTCAGAGGAAATCGAATATGCCCGTGTTTGGCTACAACTTGGAGACAATCAAGATATAGAAGCTGTGGATGTGACACACATTCCAGCTGGTACTTCATTGAATCCTGGCGAAGAAGATATTGATGTCAGCTATCCGGAAGATGTGATTCAACTGCGAGGTTCTCGAATAGTAGATGGCATGATAACCTATAGCAGCAATGGAGATGGTACCATCAATGTCTATAACATTCCATATCGTTGGTACGGTGGGCTTTACCGTCCTGATAATGTAACAGCGGATGATATCCAGCAAGAAAGAGAAGAGATCATTGAAAATACAGAGTTAGTCGAAATTGATCCAGGTAACGATGAAGAGGTTATAAATATTATTGATAAACTCTATATGCAGTAATCAACAATGGTGCGGGGAGGCTCGATATGATTATTTGGTTGAACGGTGCATTTGGATCTGGTAAAACAACGAGTGCATTCGAATTAAAACGAAGACTGCCCAACTCGTTTATTTATGATCCGGAAAATATCGGATATTTCATTCGTGAGAATATCCCAAAGCAATTGCATGAATCCAATTTTCAAGACCATGAGCAATGGAGAACCTTTAATTATGACATGTTAACGTATCTTTCGAATACCTATGAAGGAACCATTATTGTACCGATGACCCTTTTTAATCGCCAATATTATGAAGAAATCGTTCAAAAGCTGATCGATGAAGGTATTCCGTTACGGCATTATATCTTGTATGCTGATAAAAATACGCTGTTAAAACGGTTGAATAAGCGGCTGGAACGGGGTGATACCTGGACAAAGGCGCAAGTTGACCATTGTATCCATGCGTTTAATACCGACATTACGGAAGAAAAAATCATAACCGATAACCAACGTATTGACGAGATTGTGGAAGAAATCGCAGCTAGAAGTGATGTAAGGCTTTTACCAGATAACAGAACGTCCTTTAAAAAATGGTTCGATCGGATGATGGTATTAATCAAACATATCAGATGATCGTAGCACAAGTCATTTTTTGTAAACAGTTGCCTAAAAAGCCCTCCATCGCTAGTGATGGCAGGCTTTTTGCGCTGATAATAACCTATTCATTTCCTCTATGCACTTGATACCATATCGCAAAAACAAGTACTGTCCAAATCTTCCGACTGTAATCGACTTTGCCTTGAGCATGTTTGTCCAACAATTCAAGCACATATTCTTTTTTTATCCATTGCTCAATTGGACTTTCCTTGATCACACGTACAGCCCAATCGTACAACTCTTGTCTTAGCCAATGTCGGATGGGCACCGGAAATCCTAGCTTCTTTCGCTGTAAGACGTGATCAGGCACAATCCCTCTTACTGCCTCTCGCAGGATATATTTCGTTGTGCCATTTGTCACTTTCCACTCTTCTGGCAATTCACTGGCCACGCGAAACACTTCTTTATCCAAAAAGGGGACCCGTAATTCAAGGGAATGAGCCATGGTCATCCGATCTGCCTTTAATAAAATATCTCCGCGCAGCCAGGTATACATATCGACATACTGCATTTGATTGACAAGTGAATAACTGGCAGCATCTCTAAACAACGGCCGAGTAACATCCTGATAGGAAAGGGTAGAATCATAGTTTTGCAGAAGTTGCTGTAATTCTTCGCCCTCAAACATTTTGGCATTGCCGATATACCGTTCCGCTAATGGTGTGGTACCCCGCTCTAAGAAACTTTTCCCTTTTACCCCTTCCGGTAAGACATGGGCCACCTTCTTGAGCAATTGCTGAGCTGGGCCAGGTATGGATTGAAAGATCTTCAATGATTCCGGTTCACCGTAAATATTATAGCCACCAAAAAGCTCATCTGCTCCTTCTCCTGATAACACTACTTTCACTTGCTTTCTTGCCTCTCTAGCTACAAAATAAAGTGGCACACAGGATGGATCGGCTAATGGGTCATCCATGTGCCAAATGATTTTTGGCAATTTTTCAATATATTCCTCTGGTGTTACGAGATAGGAGGTATTGTTCACATCCAGTTTCTCGGCCGTTTCTTGAGCAACATCTATTTCCGAATAACCTGTCCGGTCAAATCCTACTGAAAAAGTTTGAATCGCTGGATTCACTTGCTTGGCGATTGATACGATGATCGAAGAATCGATCCCACCCGAAAGAAACGAACCAACTGGGACATCACTGCGCATATGTTTTTCCACTGAATCAAATAAGGCCTGCTGTATCCGCTTTACCCATTGATCTTTTTCTCTTGGAACGGGATGAAATGCTGGCTTCCAATAACAAGTAGTCTGCATCATATCCTCCTTTTCTTGACAAAGTAATGTCCAGGTGTCAATTTTTTAATGCCTGGTATAAGCGTGTCTGGCTCTGGTACAAATTGAAAACTAAAATATTGCTGCAAGGCAGGCTCATCTAATTCAGACTTATTTTGAAACAGGCTAATGCTTTTTCGTTCGGAAGCGCAGATCAACCGATCCTCTGTTTCTTCATAATAGAAAGGCTTGATGCCAAATGGATCGCGCGCACCATACAACGTTTCCTCCTGCTTATCCCAAATCATGATGGCAAACATACCACGTAAGTAAGAAAAAGCATCTTGCTTATACTTAGCGAACAGAGCGGCAATTACTTCTGTATCTGATTCCGTTTGGAAAGAATATCCCTCTTCCATCAGTTCCGCTCGAAGTTCTCTATAATTATAAATTTCCCCATTAAAAACCATCCATATTCGATTTTCCTGATAGCTTAATGGCTGCTCCCCTGATTCTATGTCAATAATACTCAGTCTGCGAAAACCTAGGAATATACCATTTTCGGCATAGTACCCCTCATCGTCTGGACCACGATGCCTGATCAGGTCTGTTTTCTCCTGCCAAGCTGTCATTTCTTTTTCTGAAAACGAGTAATCTTGCCTATCGATTACTCCTATAAAACCACACATCTGTGAAAACTCCTCTTTTTATATCTGACTTTTTTCTATACGTTACTTAATAGACGCATTAGGGAAGAGTTTGTTACAACAGATTCAAAAAAATGTTTACGACTATAATATTTTTCTACTGATTCGTTTCATTGAAAAACATTAATTTTCCATTTTGAAGGTATTTTCCTTATCAAAAATCATCAAATAACTAAGCACTATTCCGATTATCTCTCCTCTGCACCCTATGAAAATTCACTTTTACGGCTTTGCCTTTATCGTACAAAAGCGATAAGATGAACACAAATTCATTCTAACGAAAGGATGTGGTATACTAATGTTAACCGCAGTAAAAGAAGATACGCATGATTATCGCTCGGCACCTCCCGATTATGATGGCCTATGGAAAAACATTATTCAAGAATTTATGGCCTTTTTGCGCCCGATTTGTACCCGGACATTGATTTTGACAAAGGCATCGACTTTGAAGGTACAGAGCTTCTCCCGCATATTTTGAGACAGGCAAAAGGGAAAAGATATACGGATAAAGCGAGACTTATCAGGAGGTTTAGAGACCGTTGTTTTCCATTACCACTTTGAGGTACCTCTCATACAGTCAGAAAACTTACGGTCTCTTAACGCTGTGACAAACTAGCCAAAGTAACACTAAAAAACGGGGAAAATCAATACGTCCATATCCATATTGAAGTGCAGGCAGTTGGGAATAAAAAATTTGCCCGGTGCATGTTTCCATATTTTTACCGCCTCTACGAAAACCATACAGAACCGATTTATGCGATCGCGCTGTTAACGGATGCCAGCGAAGCAAACTATGAAGATCAGTTTCATGATGCCTTTTATGGCACGGAAATCACGTATCGTTACAACACCTATCACTTTTACGGGAAAGACGAAGAAGCACTGAAACAATCGCCGAACCCCTTCGCCTTAGTGGTGCTTGCCGGTATCTATGCCAGTAAAAAAACCACTGGGAAAGATGATAAAAGAATGAGTGAGGAACAAAAGAAGCAAAAGCGCGAGGAAACCAAGTTTGATCATAAGAAGATACTGGTCGACTTAGTCTACGAAAAATATCGACACCGCCCCAAGTATCTTTCTGCCTTATTGTATTTTATTGATTACATCATGAAGCTACCAGACGAATTACAGGAACAATTTTACGAATCATTACCCATCATCCAAAACGAGAAGGAGGGCAAAAACATTATGGGAATGGAAAAATTAAGAGACACCCCGACGTTTGGCCGACTGATTAGAGAGATTGAAGAAGCAGCTACAAAACAAGGATTGGAACAAGGGATGGAGCGTGGGATGGAAAAAGCAGAACGTAATGTTGCAAAAAAGCTGTTAGACCGGGGTTAGTTCTGATAAAGAAATATCAGAACTAACCGGCCTTGAGCTTAAAGAAGTAACGAAGCTGCGAAAATCGCTGGAACATTGATGTATAAGGACTGTTGCACAATTAATGAGCTAATTGTGCAACTACGCTGATGATATCATTATTGGTTTGTGATCTATATCTTGCAGAAGGCGTACTGGTCATTCGTTAGAAAAAGGTTAAACTACTCACAAGCATTAAAAAAAGACAATTGGACCAATTCTTTTATGATGATCAATTAAATCAAATCACTGTTTAGCTAGTTATTTTCTCTATCTTCTCTCTCGAATAATTTCTAATAATTTTTCTGGAACTAACTGTAGATTACCACTTTGAAATTCACTTATAGGCTTCCATAATAACTTAAATGTAGTTCCGTCATCTTCTTCACCATTAAAGCAACTGGTTATATATAATGAAGAGTCATTAAATATTGCATCGTATACCATTACTATTTCATGCCCTATCTCACCGTTGTAAGTGAAAATGTTCTCAATCGCACCCAAATATTCCATATTAGTTATGCTTGCTTTTATCTCTTCTTGAACCTCTCTTTTTAATGCTTCAGAACTTAATTCTCCATATTCAATCCCACCGCCGATTGGGCGATAATAGTATTCTTTCATTACGGTGTCGTAACCTTCAGCTACTAAAATAGAATCATTGTTACTAAATAAACAAATAACCAATGGTCTAATGACTCTTTTTTTCAATAAAATCCCTCCATTTAAATTGATGTAATCCCTTCATTCCCTCAAAACCCATACTTGACTTATGGGAATTCAATTTTCAATGAATTCATCTTTCGTTAATCCAAACAATATGCAATCCATATATTTACCATTTATATAAACTACTTGTCTTCGTATTCTTTCTTGCACACAACCAAATTTTTTCATCATCTTAGCAGAAGCTTCATTTCCTATGAGAACATAGTCATTGAATTTATTAAGTCTACGTTCCAGAAATGCATACTTCAAGAGAATTCTCATTGCTCTTGTACCATAACCCATATTGATAGTACTTATTAATCACAATTCCAATACTGAAGGTACCATTTCTTTCATCAATACTATTTAAATTGATACCCCCCGACACTTATTCCTTTTAAATTTTCAATAATAAACATGATTCTTCCATTTATCTGAGAAGAATTAGCATTTCCCACTGCAGAATCTTTGGAATTTGTCATTGTAGGTGGTAATTCAGTAGAGCACTCCAACAGTCTACGTAAAGAAGTATCAAATTTACTAATATAATCCGTTTCCCCATCTTCACGTTCTATGGCTCACAATCTAATTTTATCATCTTGCCAAAAATAGTTACTGTAATCTATTTTATCCAAGACTCTTTCATAAAGTAAGAACTAAGATAAGAAATGATCGTTTGAATATAGATGTATCTTCAAATTTTAAACATATTCTTTTCGTGCAGACAAAAATAATCAACGAATAAACTTGCTTTTTAATGATTTCTCTTTTTGGCCTCTGCTTCTAATTCCAATAATTTGATAATACCTAATCCTGCAATAGCCGTTAAGAGAAGATCTACAAATCCAGTCACAACAGAAAGATATCCAGCAAAGTAGAGAATCGTTAGACTTATAATCGCAACAGATACAAAATAGATACAAAAAAATAGGAATTTATCGTTCATTATTGGGCCTCCCATTTGACAGTGACTTATATGGCGAACCTGATAGCCAACTGTTCTTTGTAAAATAAAAAATATCCCTTTCGCTAATGATAGACAAAGGGATAGATTAGTGCAACTTTTTTCGCCAATGATACAGCTATGACGTAACCATTTTGAAATATCCCCCGTTCACACGGATTCCCCGTCCCCTTATTTTTTCATATATCTTAAAGACAACAGGTTGTTAATACCATTCTTCTTCGCCATCTTGTCCGAAAAAGGCTTTCTTTTATATTCTTCAAAGCCTAACTTCTTATATAATTTCATCGCAGGAACATTGGTATCAGCCACTTCTTCAATGACATAATCATGATAGGATGTGTTCTCCAAGATATACTGAATCATTTGAGAAGCTGCCCCTTGCCCTCTGAATTCGGAAGCTGTGCCAACAAATTCAATGGAACCGGTGTTATCGGGAAAGCTCTCATCAAGGGTTTCAAATTCTTTTTTCAAAAAGAGTCCCGCCATGCTTCCTTTGAAAAATCCTAAGTGTTTTCGCAACTCTTTTTTGTTTAATCTGACGGATAATGTTTTTCCATCCGTGCATGCTGTCATACCAGCAACTTTGTCATTTGCTATCACTAGATAAAATTGCTCTAAAATAAACATATGGGCAAAAGCTTGTGCGATTTTATGTTGATCCTTGGAAAAATAGCCCAACCATTGTGAAAATCCTTCCGCAAAAATAATTGACATCTGCATGCGTACATCCATATCTACTTGATCTGCTTTTACCACAGTAAACGTCCGCTTCCCTGATTGCATTTGGCTCACTCCTCACGCTTTTTTCGGAAAAAGGGTATAACTAAAGCTTACCACAAAATCGATTACCAGAATGAAAGACCAAAGAAATAATATCTGCACTAATGCCTCGGTCTGTGAATAATGGTTCATATAACGTATCATACTTCCTAATATTCCTCCGCCAATGAACCAGGACAGTAAATGACGATACCACTTTTTCCGTTCTTTTCTTGCACGTGCTTTTCCGTATTTGATTTTGACTGACTTCTCGCCATCTCCGAATCGATAACGAAAATGCCCATCTGCCTATTGAATCATTTGATGTCCAAAAACAATACTTACTGCTATATAAATGGAAAGTGATTGTGGAAGAGGGAATAGAACAAGCAAGCGTTAGGAAAATCGCTCAAGTTGCTGGATTCTCAGTTGGTGCGGTAAGGCACTATTTTGCCTCACAGTCCGAATTGCTGCACTTTTCAATGGAGCTTGTATCCGATCGGGTCATGCAACGAGCCATGACAAGGAAAATGAAAGAAAATCAGGAGCCACTAGAATTTGTGACAGAAGGGGTCTGTGAAGTGCTCCCCATCGATGACGAGCGAAAAATAGAAATGGAGGTATGGTTAGCTTTTTCTGCCAAAGTGCTTGTCGATCAAACGCTTCGGGAGCTGAGCAATAAGGTCTATCTTGATATGCACGATGGTTTAAAAAATGTGGTTATGGCATTGCAGTTATTAGACATGGCTAAAGATGAACTTGATCTGGATATGGAAGTAAACAGACTCCATGCCATCGTGGATGGAATGGCTATGCACCACTTATTAAATCCAGAACAATTTTCACATGAAAGCATGATGCAGACGTTAAACTATCATTTTCGTTCTCTTTGTAAATGAACAGGCTATAAAAAGGGGACGGAAATTATCCCCATCCCCTGTTGAGATTAAAACGGCGTATAATCGAAGCACATTAGCGTCTTACTCCCTATTTTATCGTACTATGCTTTCTCCTGCCAGATCCATAAAAATACATACTCAATGGCCACCAGATCATGGCGAATATTGGATAAATATCCCAGATGACATGTGGCGAGGAGACCACTCTAACCATCACAAAAAAGATGGCAGTTACTAAGGTAGCAAGGACAGACAAGCCAAAATATTTCTTTGCTTTTATACAATAAACAAGCATTGGCCACCACAATACGACATAGGTTGGATAGATCGCCCACGGGTAACCTGGTGACAGATAATAATTCAAGCCACTGTAATACACAATAGTGAGCACTGTCCCAATCCATGCCATCGATAATTTCCAGCTGTACTTACCTAAAAACGTGAGAACTACTAACAACATAATCGGCCATAGAGCATATAAAATCCACGGATGTTCCGGGGTGTGGATATAATTAATAGCTGATAAGTACAAAAGTGTTAACAAACTAGCCACAAGCACGAAGATTTTATAGCGACCTTTGCTTAATAAATATACACTGACAAGCCATAGTAAAAGCGGAAAAGCGGGATAGATAAACCAAATATAACTAGGACTGGTTAAATAGTTGACCAAGATAAGAAATAGTATGGTCATTACACTTCCAATTGCTGCGAAAACCACATGATGCTGTTTCATATTCATCACCTCCTATTTCCATTTTAGCCATTGATAAAACAGTGCTAACGGCCACCATAAAACAGCAAACGTCGGATATACAAACCAAATCGTAGACGGTGAATGATAAAAATTAATAAAAATCATCAATCCAATGATTAACAAGCTTCCCCATATCGAAAAACTTAAATTATTTTTTGCTTTGGCCTTTTTCTTGTCTTTATTTTTCGGCTTACTAATACCCAATTCACTGGTTAATTCCTCGATGTTTCCAAATTCGACAATCGCCTTATTGATAGCATCTTCTTCTTCCTTGCCTTGTTCCATTAGATCGTAGACTTTCTCCTCCAGGTTTTGAAAAATTTCTTGTTTAAGTGTATTTTTCTCTTCGCTATCTGGCACATTTTTGAACAATTCCTCTACATGATCTTTTATCTTTATCAATGTAATCCCTCCATAAACAAATCAATAATTTCCTTGGTTTCTTTCCATTCTTCGGCCGTTTCTTTTAAATATGCCTTTCCTAACGTGGTGATACGATAATACTTCCGTTTTCTTCCATGTGTAACATTGCCATAATAGGATTCAATTAAATCTTTTTTTTCTAGGCGCTGAAAAACGGCATATAAGGTTGCTTCTTTGATCTGAAATCGATTATCGGTGCGCAGGCTAATTTGTTTCGATATTTCGTAACCATATTGATCCTTTTCATAAATCAATCGCAAGATAATCGACTCCAGATGACCACGAATAATATCACTTCTAATCATCATGACCCGACCTCGCTTTTTATTAATTCTATCTGATAGAGTAATATTAGCACTTATTACTCTGTCTGTCAAAGTAATTTAAAAATTGTTTTAACCTATACATTATAAAGGTTTATTTATTAAATTACATAATTTTTTTGTTTATTAGAGTAAAATCATTGAATATTACTCTATCTAAATAAGTAATTATTTGTTGTTAGGGATAAGCTCCAAGATAGAAAATGGGGTGACATGGAGTTGAGATCGTTTTTCTGTAAATATTTCAGTCATGTAATTATCTAGGTTTGAGATAAGCATGCGAAAATGAAAGTTTTGTTCTATTTTGATCCGTTAGATTGATTCTTATGGACTCAGGAACTCGGCTTCCTCTATTCAGTTCACGAGATTCATTCTTATGGACTGTAGAACGAGATTTCCTCTCTTCAGTCCGCAAGATCCCCTTTTTCAAGAATACCGGCGTTCTTTTTTTGATCGACCTGCTTCTATCAAACCAGCATCAAAAAAAGCCACCACCTTGCTCCATCCATGGAGGCAATAGTGATGGCTGATCGTGCACTATTATACTTGTCGCTCCCTGACCACGCCCCGATAGTAATGGGCACTATCCTTCCAATAACGTTCCTGCGTCTCAAAGTCGACATAAACAATGCCGAATCGTTTATCGTAACCAAAGGCCCATTCAAAATTATCAAACAGAGACCAGAGGAAATAGGCGGAAATGTTCATTCCTTCTTCATTTAGTTCAGCGATGGCTTGTAAATGCTGTTCTATATATTCGGTTCTTTCCACATCATGGACCTGTTTATCTTCGGTCAATTGATCGGGATAGGAGGCGCCATTTTCTGTTATAATAATCGGCAAATCGGTATATTCCTCACGTAAACGTCGAATCAGATCTTGAAACTCCCTTGGTGAGATATCCCAGCCCATCCCTGTCTTCTCATAGTCAGAATAAGCAGGTGCCTGCATAAAATCATTTGCGCCGTTAAACTCAACGATTCCCCTGCTGTAATAATTAATACCAAAGAAATCACATGATGCAGCAATCACCTCTAGATCACCATCCTGAACAAAAGAAAAGTCATGCACATACTTCGAAAACAGGTTAATCATATCAAGTGGATAGCTGCCTTTGAAAATCGGATCCAAAAACCAGCGATTGCTATAGCCGTCTGCATTATTTCGAGCAATTTGGTCATTCAAACGATTACTCGCTGCATAAATCGGACTCAAATTCAAGGTTATTCCGATTGGCGTATCCGACTGAAAGGTCTCTTTCAACAGCTTCACCGTTTGTCCGTGCGACAATAAGATATGATGGGCCGCCTTTAAGGCCTCTTCCATATTGCGATGTCCTGGGGCATGAATCCCTTGGTGATACCCAAGAAAGGCTGCACACCACGGTTCATTTTGTGTAATCCAGCTATCGACTAAACCATCGAGCTCTTCAAATACCTTTCCTGCATACTCCGCAAACCATTGTATTGATTTACGAGAAACCCAGCCCCCTTGATCCTGCGCCCATTGCGGTAGATCCCAGTGATATAAGGTCACGACTGGTTTGATATCATTTGTCCTTAGCTCCTCCATTAATGCCTTATAGAACGCCATGCCCTCTTCATTATAAACACCCTCTTGCGGAAAAATCCGTGGCCAAGCAATGGAAAAGCGATAGCTCTCTACACCAAGCTGCTTAATCGTCTGAACATCTTCCTTATAGCGATGATAGTGGTCGCACGCTACCTTACCATCATCTCCTTGAAACACCTTACCAGGAATCGTCGCAAAGGTATCCCAAATCGAATCACTTCTCCCGCCTTTGTCAGCTCCACCCTCGATTTGGTAAGAGGATGTTGCCGTACCAAACGTAAATGCTGTATCAAATTTCTTCACTGTCTGTTTCCTCCTCTCGGTCAACCCTTCACTGCTCCAGCAGAAATACTATTGATGATATACTTGGATAAAAATAAGAATGCAATCATGATTGGTACGACAGAAATGGCAATTCCTAAATACATTGCCCCTAAATTCGTAGCAACCGGCGAACCTCGTAAAGCCCCCATCATTACCGGCAATGTGAAGAGTTCTGGTGTACGCAAGATGACCAATGGTGTAATATAGTTATTCCATGAGCCAATAAAGGTGAATATTCCCATTGTCGCAATGGCTGGCATTAATATCGGAATGACAATGCGATGAAACATATGCATTTCAGAAGCCCCATCGATACGCCCTGCCTCCAGTAAAGACATCGGCATCGTCGTAATTAAATACTGCCGAAAGAAAAACACGGTAAAAGGAGCAGCCACTGCCGGGATAATTAACGGCCAGTACGTATCCAACATCCCTAACGCCTCGCTTAAATCATAGAGTCCTATTAATCCTAATTGACCAGGCACCATCATCATCACAATAAAAGTGACAAAGATCACGTTTTTCCATTTAAAATGATAAACTACCAGAGCAAATGCCGTCAGCGCGGAAAAATAGGCATTCAATATGGTGACAGAAACGGAAACGATCGAACTATTTAAGAAGCCACGCCAAACATCCATATAACTGATTAATGTAGTGTAATTCTCCATAATCGCCGCTCCGGGAATTAAGGAAAAGCCTTGTAATATCTCTGAATTGGATCTGGTCGCATTAATAATCATCATGTAAAAAGGGATAAAACAGATAATCACCAGCACAATCAACGCAATATAAATAAACAATTTGGCTAATTGAATTTTTTTCATATGCACGCTACCTCCTATCTTACTTCTTTTCGGTACATGGTACGGAAGGTAATGGCCGAGAATAACACGGTAATAATAAACAGGCCGTATGCCAAAGTTGCACCGTATCCGAAGTTGTTGTATTTGAACGCTTGATTATAGAGATATAGCACCATCGTATTTAACGAGCCTTGCGGTGCTCCGCGTGTATCCGTTAATAACATCGGCAGATCAAACAACTGCAGACCACCGATAATTGAGGTAATTAACACATACAATAAAATTGGTTTTAATTGCGGCAAGGTGATATTCGTAAAGGACTTCCACCAATTTGCACCATCGATCAGCGCCGCCTCATAATAATCCCTTGATATACCTCCTATGCCAGCTAATAAAATAATAAAAGAATTTCCAAACCACATCCAGGCTCCAATCAACGCCACAGCTGACTGCGCATAGGTCGGGCTGTTCAGCCAATTAATCGGACTATCAATCATACCTAGGCTAAGTAATAGCTGGTTCAAAGCCCCATGATTCCAATCTAATAAAATATTGAACAAAATAGCTACAGAGGCAATCGTAATAATATTTGGCAGGTAAAATAATGCCCGGAATACGCCTACCCCTTTTAACTTCAAACGAATATCCGAAAATAACAAAGCTAGTCCAAGCGCAATTAACATCTGAACAATAAAGTTAAAACCCCAGATCTTAATCGTATTCAGAAAGGCCTCATAAAAATAAGTATCGGTGATCAAACGAAGATAATTGCTCAAGCCGATAAATTCTGCATTGGCTATTCCGCCCATTCCGCTGTAATTTGTTAAGCTATAATAAAAGGTAAGAAAAATCGGATAGATGTTAAATACCAAAAAAACAATGACAAACGGCGCAATGAATAGGTAAGCTTTTTTGTTTGTTTTGGACAATGCTGCTTCCTCCCCTCCTAAAATCTTCTATGGAAAGGGGACACACGAACGGATGCATCCCCCACATTTTACTCTGGAACAATGAGATCAGGATAGGCATTTTCAACTTGATTATAGAATTCTTGTAAAGCCTCTTCCTTGGTAACATTGCCCTCTACATAATTACCAACTTCGGTGCCAAATAGATCGCCTATCTGCTGGTCATACTTCGTGATCGTGCTGGAATCAATCTTTTGGGCTTCTTCCAGGAAGAACTTATAATGATTCTGTCCGCCTAAATATTCTTCTGAGTAGTCCTCACCGATTTTGTTCGTGACTGGAAGATAAGACAAAACATCACCTGTTGTTTCCGTTACCCATTCGGTTAAAAACTCCTCATCATGCACTAGCATTTGGATAAACTCCCACGCCAGATCTTTATTTTCGGAGTCTTTATACATTCCAATCCACGTTCCACCTGAAAAATATGGTGTAGGACCACTAGTAACCGCCCAATCTCCTGCTGTTTCCTCCGCCTCTGTCTTTAGTACAGAATTCAAAGCCCAAGTTGGCAGGGATACGGCAAATACCTCGGTCTGATCACTGTCGTCTTCTACATCTTCCAACTCATCCCAACCAACGTTATAGCTAATCGGTCCGACAAATGATTCATACCATGCTGGAGACCATGCAGGTGCTAATGCCGTATATTGTTTATCGCGCAACTCTTTTGCATAGTCGAAATAGGATAAACGGGCATCGGTCATTACCAACTCGTTATTTTCATTGACCCATGGCTGTGGATCTTGCCCGTTGGTAAACGGCTGAATCGAACCTTCATCTGGGAATAAACGATAATTGTGTTCTTTCATTTGCTCTCCGACATCCATTAAGCCATCCATTGTAGCAAACATTTCTCCTACCTCATCTGGATCATCGGTTCCAAGCACCTCTTCAGCAATACTGCGTCGGTAGTAAATCCCCCCTGGTGTAGTTTGCCACGAAACCGCTCTTACTTCGCCCGCATCGTTCTTACCTAAATCCCAGACATATTCCATATAATCATCTTCCCACTCGTCAACATTGTAGGGATCGGCAGAGAGGTTTGCCCAATAATCTTGTTCAATCCAATCTTTCAAGTAAACTATTTCACCCGTAAATACATCTGGCGCTCCTTTTCCACTCTCTAGTGCTGGTCGTAACGTGGTCGTATAGTTTTCTGTCGGTATAATCTGCAAATCTACCGTGACGTCATGTAACTCTTCAAATCGATCAATCGGTTCTTGTAATTCATCGGTAAAGGATGTCACAACCAAATCTGCATTACTTCCTGATGAGCAAGCCCCTAATAATACGAGAACCATTGCAACTGCTGCTAAGTACAGTAATCTCTTCATTTTCTTTCCCTCCTGGAAATCTTTTATCGTGATAAAGGAACCTCAGAACTTCAATCCATATAGTAAAGCGCTTTATAAAATAAATATGACTAATAATATGAAAATATTACTTAAAATAGCTGTAAATTTAAATTTTAGTCATAAAATAAGCGCTTTTTTATACAATAAATAGAATAGAAGCCTTTTTTTTATCTAATATAATTAGTAAAGCGCTTTACATTATGATAGAAAAAATAAGCAATACCTATTTTTTCGCATCCACTACCTGACATGTGCCTCTTTTTACTAATTGGACGGGGATTACATGATTTTCCCGGCCTTTACTTAAGTGATTAATCTCGTCTAAGAGAACAATCGCCGACTGTTTGCCAATGACTTCGGTATTTTGTCTAATCGTCGTTAATGGTGGATCAATGTGGCCGGTGACGGGAATATCATCAAAACCTATCACAGAAATATCTTCTGGAACGCGCAATCCCGCCTCTCTAATCACTTTGATGGCGCCCAAGGCCATGACATCTCCTGAAACATAGACGGCCGTTGGTCTATTGCGTAATAACAATAACTTTAGCATCGCCTCTCGTCCGCCTTCATAAGAATAATAGCCGCCATTTACAATATAACTATCTGGTACAACAAGTCCGCGACTCTCCATCGCAGCTTTATAAGCTTCAGTACGCTCGATTGCCGTATACATGCTTTGAGTACCAGTAATATGGGCAATTTTGCGGTGCCCCAGCTCATATAAATAATCGACCGCGAGCTTGCTACCTTGACGATTATCACTATAAACCGCCTTTGCCCCTTTTTCCGGCATATCAATAAAAACAGTCGGCATATTGAATTCCGTGAAATCCAACGCATCATCACCTAGTGATTGGATAACCACCACTCCATCCACACCACGATGTCTCAAGTGTTTATAGGTCTCCTCTTTCAAGCCCATTTTCCGAGAAATAAATAATAAGTCATAGTTGTACAACTCAATTTGCTTCTTGAAACTCTCAATTACTTCACTGAAAAAAGGATGAGCCAAGCCCACTCCTAAATGCTCGGCAAACACCACTCCAATCATCCATGACTTATTGGTAGCAAGTGTCCGGGCGGAAGAATTGGGTGTATACTTGAGTTCTTCCACAGCGGCTAATACTTTGCGTTTTGCCTTCTCACTTACATTGGCAGATTCATTGAGTACTTTAGAAACGGTTGTAATAGAATAACCTGATTTTTTTGCAATATCGTATATCGTAGCCATGTCATACTCCTATCGAAAGCGCTTTACACTTTTATTTTAGACAGGGTTATTCGGTTTGTCAATAGCTTCTTTTTCTAATTGTAAATTTTTCGCAGCAGTGAATGCGTCAAACGCCCGATTGGCACAGCTTATAACGATAAGTGCCGGAATACTTATCCCGTAAAAAGGGAAAATAGCAGGAAAAATAAACAAAATGACACTGAACACACTGAGCCCTGCAAAAATGAAGATGGATGATAGTGGATATAGTCCAACCATCAGGAAAGCATTTTTGATGTGGCGGCCATAAGGATATTCAACATACACATATAGTGCAAATACATAACTTGACCCTAATATAAACAAGGTAGTCAACAACAGTAAAGCCGGGAATACGACGTAATCGATAACAAAACTAGACGGTAATGCCTGAACAAATAAAAAATCCAAATAAATAAAAGCCCCTACTACATAAATAGGAATCATTAATTGGTTCAACCGCCAAAAAGATTGGCGGTACACATCATGAAAACGCCTCCAAATAATGTAATCATCATTTCCTTTTAGCTTATCTCTCATAATAGTAAACAAACTAGCGGTTGCTGGCCCTATCCCGAGAACAAATAAACCGGCCAAGGAATACAAAATCCACAATATATTCAGATAGGCTAACTTTGCCGCCCACTCAAAAAAATACTGAAATCCATTGGAATGCTGGCTATTCATAAGACTCCCCCCTTTTTTCTAACAAGTGTATTAAGTGCCTTAACCGTACCACTTTGTTGAGGTTTGCGCAACTAGAAAAGGTAAAAAGGGACACACCTGTTAGAAGGCTTTTGCCTATCGCCTTTTAACCGTGTATCCCTCGTTGTCCTTTAGCTTCCTGCATCAATCAGATGGACTTATCAGCTTATACTTCGCCAGCTTTTATATTGAGTAATATCTTCCACATCAGAAAGCTCCTGTACATATGCCTCACACAAGAAGCCTAAGACTTCTCTTCCATCCGCTAATTCGACTTTGCCAAGTCCTAATGGAGCTGGAATCGAATTAGCAAAAGCGCCTAGCTGATCCACAGGCATTTTCCATACTTCCAATTCGATCGATTCTCCATTCTCACGGACTCTTATTAAGCCAGGTTTCTCTACATTTCCTGATAATCTGACCATTCGATAGACAGGAGCAGTCGTTGCTTCTTCAGAAAAAATAGCTAGGTGCTCCTTCATTTGTTTTTCAAAAGGAAAGCCTCTCATATGCAACCCACAAACAGCAACCTCCACAAATTCGGACTGTTGTTGCTGGAATAAATCAGCCGCTCCCTGGATAACGGCATCCTGCCCCGCTAATCCAAATATCGTTAAACCAAACGGGACAGTATCCGCTGCTTCACCTGCTGGGACGGCAATCGCACATAAATCCAATAGATTACAATGATTGGTGTAGAGTCCCATCTTACTATTCGTTTCGATTGGATCCTTGGCTACTTGCTCTCTTGTCCACGTCCCACCACAAGTAGGCAATACAAGAACGGCATCCTTCAATATTTTTCGCACTTCTAATTGCAGCTCTTTTAATCGATGCATTGCTTGAAACAAGGCAGCTGCTGAATAGTTTTCAGGTTTACCATTAGTCAATACTTGTTTCGTTTCTGGTAAGACTTCCTCCGTATGATTGGTGACAAAATCACCAACCGCCGCCCACCTCTCCGCAATCCAAGGACCATCGTATAAAATAGCAGCAGCTTCAAGAAACAGATCCAACTCTACATATTCCTTAGCAAACGGGAGCGCTTCCCATTGTCTGACGTTTTTCTCCCATGCCGTTTGATACTCTTCTTGATATGGACCATAAAAGGTGAACGGCTGTTTAGGTAGCACTATTTTTTTCGGTAAACCTGATGCTTTTTTAGCATAAGACTTCGACCATGGGTCCTGTTTGTCTTCACCTTGGATGATCTCATGAATCAACTGAACATCACTAAGCTGATGGGCAAAAACGGCTACACAGTCCAAGCTGACACATGCGGGAACTACTCCCTTGACTGGCCAGGCTCCGAGACTAGGCTTAAACCCAATCACTCCATTTAATGCAGCAGGAACTCGGCCCGAACCCGCTGTGTCTGTCCCTAAGGAAAAGACCGCCTGTCCCCGTGCTACAGAAACCGCTGAACCAGAACTAGAACCACCACTGATAAGTTCTGATTTCAGACCATTATGTGTAGCACCATAAGGGCTTCTTGTTCCTACTAATCCGGTAGCGAATTGATCTAAATTGGTTTTACCAACTGGGACGGCACCTGCATCGACCAGTCTTTGCACAACGGTCGCATGCGTTTCGGGTGTGTACGCATATCCCTGGCAACCCGCGGTTGTCGGCAAACCAGCTACATCGATATTATCCTTTACGGAAAATGGAATACCCCATAATGGAGCTGTGTCTTGATCGATGTTCTCTAAATTACTCAGGTATGGCTCAATGAAGGATATGTCTGGTGCAGTAATCCAGATATTCTTATCCTTTTCTGCTTCTGCTTGTTTAATAATTGCTTCCATTACCTGCCTTGGGTGAGATTCACCTGTTTGATAGCCCTTCTGCAAGGCAGTGATCGTCCATGACTTCATCTGCTCGCTCCTCTCCTACACCTTTGTTTTCATTGCTTCTAATGCCGTGATGACTTGTTCAGAATCAGAAACACTTCCGAATACCCCACCTTGCATTTTCACCATATTCAAGGCTGCCTTATGATTATTTTCATCGGTTGCACCAGTGCAGTCCTCTAAAATTAAACATTCGTATCCACGATCATTCGCCTCACGCATCGTTGTACTCACACAAACATCTGTTGTAATACCTGCTAAAATCAAATTAGTAATTCCTTTATTTCGCAAAATAAGATCTAAATTAGTAGCGTAAAAGCTACCCTTACCCGGTTTGTCAATAATAATCTCACCTTGTTGCGGCTTTAATTCTTCGATAATATCCCAGCCAGGCTCTCCTTGTACTAATATTCTGCTGCCAGATGGACCTGCCATTCCAATCTCAGCTCCGATTTGCTTACTTCGCCAACGCTTATTCTCTGGAAGATCAGCTAAATCCGGCGTGTGCCCTTCTCTTGTATGAATTACATGAAACCCTTCGATACCTCGCACATATTCCAATAAGTGTTTGATAGGCTGAATCGCTCGAGCCGTTAATGAAATATCATACCCCATTTGCGCTACATAGCCACCTTCCCCACAAAAATCTGTCTGCATATCAATGATTACCAATGCGGTTTTCTTCGGATCCAAATCTCCATTATATGGCCATTGATATGGGTTTGCTTCTACTCTCATGACTGTTCTCCTCTCTTGTTTATTATTTTTTAGGCTGCTTCGTTCATCTCGCCAATTTTTTTATGATTTTTAAAAAGGACACTGACCACCAAATAAGATGCTGCGGCAAACACAATGCCGACTACCGCTGTTGATAGACTAGTAAACTGATAGTGTGCAATCAATGCCGTTAATGAACCTACTCCCCAAGCAATAAATGGCGTATATCGTAATGATTCGACTTGCTGACTCATTTGACGGCGAATGATAAGCTGATCCACGATAAGAATCGCACCAATTGGCGGTACAATCACACCTAATAATTCGAGCCAATTGATAAAGTAATTGTAAGCACCTGCTACAGCAAGAACAATACCAACCAGCCCTAAAATAAGCGTCAATGTTCTCATCTTTTTGCCTGTAATAAAGGACCATCCTACAGCACCATTATATAGACAATGCATACATACTGATCCTAGGTTTGCAAATAGAAAGATAACTGCCAGCAAGGTGAGCAGTCCACCTTTATTAGCCACAATCCCAAAGACATCTCCTGAGCTTCCGGCTACTGATGCAGCGATAATCCCGCCGATTGCCATTGCAATCATATTTCCAATTGGAAAAGCAGATAAGGTCGCAAGCACGGCATGCTTTCTGTTTTTCGCCCAACGCGTAAAGTCAGCCGTCATCGTTCCTGAATCGACAAACAAGGCAAAAACCATCGTGACGGCAACTCCCATTGGAATGACTACTTCTGTTGTACCCTGGTAAGACCAGATATTACTTCCCGACTGCCATACATCCACCACAGAGTATATACCCATCAGTAAAAACAACGGTACGGAAATAGCACCTACAATGGTAAGGGCCTTGATCCCAATCAAAGTGGCTGCAAGGAACAGGACACCAGCAATCAACGTAACTACAAAAAGATTCACATCATATGCCGCTGCCATACTTTCTCCCGTTAAACTAGTCTGTACGGCAAACCAGCCGATCACAAGTGTAGACAGCAACCCTGTTGCGATCATATAACCTTTTCTTCCAAACGTCCGGGAAGCTAACATCCCAAAATTCATACCATATTTTGCTCCTAAAATACTTAATAACCCGACATAACCGAACAATAATAGATTTCCTAATAATACAGCTAACATTCCTTGCACAAAGCCCATCGAATGAACGAGTGTAGCTCCCGTAACGGCAGAAGTGATGATCATTGGGAAACCTGCCCATACCATCGTGACGGAAAACAATGATTTTCGTTTATTCTTTGGTACCGGGGTTGTTTCATATTCTTCTTGCATTAAATCTGATTTTGTATGTTCTGAACTCATTTTTGTCCTCCTTTAGTTGAACTGTAGCAAAATATCCTTACAGGTCTTTGCCAAATGTTCTTCTATTAATGCGACTAACGCTGCTTCCTCTTTATTTTTCCATAAATGAATCATTTGATAGTGATCTTCTTGTGCCTTTTCCAGAGAGTATTCTCGAGTCGTCAAGGCGTATAAGTGCATATATGGCTCTACGCGCTGCCATATTTGACGTAATGTATCATGTAAAGGCTGCGAATCGGCGTAACCATATAGTGTTAAATGGAATAATTTATTCAGTCGTTCCCAAGCTGTCTCATCTGCTAAACAGTCATCCATTTGCTCCAGAATGATCTCCAATTTATTGATTCGTTCCTTGGTTACATGGCCAATTGACCAGCGGATAGCCGTACCTTCTAACTGTTTTCTAATTTCAAATATTTCTGCGACCTCTTGTGCGGATAGTCGAGCAACGGAAACGCTCCGCCTTTGATAGATAATAAAGCCTTCTACTTCCAGTTTTCTTAGCGATTCCCTGACTGGCATGGTGCTTACTCCCATGGATTGTGCCAAATCTCTTACCGTTACACGTTGCCCAGGTGCCAAAACACCTGTAATGATTCGTTCTTTTAACTGCTTATACACTTCTTCACTGACTGTAGATACTTGTATCGTTTGATTGTCCATATACATAACCCCTCATAACTCCATTGATTTGTGATCACAAATCTGACGATGTATCTTATCTTAATCGTTAAAAGAGGCAGTTGCTAGGATGATGTTAGATTATGTGACATGGTTTTTCTGAATATCGATTTATTGTTTCCGTTCAAATGAGCAATAAAAAACAGCACTATATTTGCTAGTGCTGTTCGCCTTGATATTTATCCCAAAATATCGCTCCATGAAAAAAAGCCTCCAATTTGGCCGCAGTGTTCGTGGCTTTAAGCCTAATTGGAAGCTTTTTTATTATTGTTGATTGTTTGTTGGTTCTTTATCTGTTGATTCTTCCTCTTCATTTGGTTCTTGTGGTTCTTGTGGTTCTTTAGGGTTTTCAGGGTCTTTTGGTTCTTCCGGATTTTCTGGTTCTTTTGGTGATTCAACAGGTTCATCCGGCTCTGTTTCCGGATCACTTGGCTGAGAATTTTCTTCATTAGCATCTGTTTCCTCACCATCGCCTGTTGCCTCATCACCTTCGGGTTCCTCTGACGAAGCTGGCTCTTCATCCGAAGGTTCTTCTGACGATGGAGTGGATGGCTGCTTTCCACTGGATCCCTCAGGTATCGTGGAACTTGGCGAAGAACTGGTAGTGGTTTCTCGTTCGGGCGACGGCTGCCATCCTTGTCCGCCTGTCGATTCCTGCACTTGCTCTGTTTCTTCCTCATACACCGGTTCCGTCTCTGTCAAAACAGGTTCTTCTTCGATCTCTTCCTCGATCGGCTCTGTTTCCTCCTCTTCTTTCTCCAGTTCCAAATCGTCTGCAAACCAATCCTGATTTACGTTTGCCACCATATCCAAGTGGCTGACTACCGTCCGAGATTGGTGTAAGTCAGCGTTAAGTAAACGAATAGAGGTATTATTAAAAATAGTATTGCCATCTAAGTAACTTTTACCGATCCACGCCCCACCAACCAGAACGGTTAAACCAAAGGCGATGGTGATATAGATCGCTTTCGAATCACGATTTCGTCTCAAACCTTTCTCCTCCTCACGTCCATGTAGAAGTGTGTTGCATTATACCACATTTTGGTGAAAAAGTATAGGTTATGCAGGAGTTGATCAAGTTAACGCCATTTATTTTTAATAAAATAGTAAGTCGCCATCCCGAGAATAATACTGATAACCGATAAAATTACCAGTACATACACAGCTGGAAACTGGACAACCGGCTCATTGTTCCAAATAAAGAGATCAGCAATAATCGCCCATGCCCCAGATATCCCGGAAATAATAACAAAAACCGTAGAATAAAGCAATACCGTATCGGCATTCTTTTCTCGGCGCAGCTGCTCCTGTTTCTCTCGTTTTTGCTCCTGCTCCTTTTCTTTTTCTTGGACAAACTGCTTTTCAATCTCGGCAATCGAAAATAAAGCGTCTAATTCAACTGCCAAGTCACTCTTTAATTCTGGAATATTCAAGGTCGTTGCCAGTTTATTATATAACTGCTGTTGATGCGTGATATTAGAGACATGCAAAAAGTAGCACCTCAAAATAAAAAAGTTGATCCGTTTACGCAATTTCGGAATCGTCACCTTACGATCATGTTCCCCGTCTAATAATATTTCATCGGAATAAGGCAATTGACTTGCTAATGAGTTAAAATGGAGCAAGCCAAACCGTTGATGCAGGGCTAATATATATAAATGAAAATACGTTTTCATATTATGACGATAGTTTCCAAGAAAAAAGGCATTATTCTGTTTATCCTCTGTCAAAAAGGCAAGATTCGTCATACCCTCAAAGGAGACACCCCAATAGGAATTTTCAAACAGCTCGATATGACTGTCGTTCCGATCGGCATTGAGTTTATCTGCAGCAGGTCGATAGGATGTCTTATAGGAATGCGTTAATTGGAATAAATGGTAGTGTAATTTTTGGTGATGATCTGCTTCCTGTTTAAAGCCCTTATCGATTAACACAAAATTAAATACCGTCGCAACCTTTGGCTCATGCTGCAAGGAAGAGAAGTAATGCTCTACCGCAAAATCTGTTAATAATTGAACGGTGATAGAAGCAAAGTTTCGCGGTTCTGCTTCTGCACCCGTAAATTTTTCCTTTTGCGTGATTAGCCGGCCCTTATCAAAATGTTGCAGGTGCTTCAACTGATAATTCAATGTAACGATCTCTTCCATCTGAGACTGGGTATGGATTATATCATAAACCAAAAAACCTACATAGCTTTCAAACAAAAACAATTGAATATCCTCTACCTTAAACGTCCATTCCATTCCTTTATCATTCAGCAGGTGAAACGTATTCGATTCATTTTTCGGCAGACCGAACGAATCACGCTTCTGCTTGTGTAAACGGTACACATCACAAATGATACCATTGCCTGCTGGGTGTTCTTCTGTAGCAAATAGTTGATTAATATGATCTAATAATGAACTGCTCCATTGCAGTTGCACATTTTCCCAGATGGATGTGTCCACACTTTTTTGCGAAAAAACAAACGGGATCACCAAGGATGTCTTACTTTTGGAGCTTAAGATAGGTGTTTGCGCAGGTGAAAGATCAGCCATTGTCATCCACCTGCTTGGCAAAATAAATAGTGTCAATCCCTGCACCGCGATGATCCGGTAATACCGCACTCTCAACAAATCCTAGCTTCTGCAACACATGAATATGGGCAGCATTGGTTGACCAGGTCCTTGTAGAAATAAAGTTCAGCTGATATGCGGACGGAATTTGCTGTTGGATCAGAGCTTGATAGAAACCCTTAGTAATCCCCTGATTGCGAGCCTGCTTCGTGATACAAATCGTTGTAATATAATTACTTGGCGAAAAATTCTTCAATGGATCACTTTGATAACCATGTTTAAATGTCATAAACCCTACCACCTGATCCGAATCTTGATCTATCGCTACAAGAAATACCTGTTTTTTCATCTCGTCAAAATAGGCATGGGGCTGGACATGCTGTGATGAAACCGCCCCGCCTAAATCGGCTTGATACGAGCTTTCCCGCGAAGACAACGCAGGTATAAACTCTTGATCACATTCACAAAGTATCTGCCAAACAGCTTCTGTGTAATGGTCTTGCTCGATAGAATCCGAGAATTTGTATGTAATAGACATTTATTCACTTCCTTTGCTAGCAAAGGCATATAATCGGTGCGAATAACCATCATAGCCCTCTGTTTTACATAAATGCAGAAATTCCCGCTTCAGTTTTTTGTGTAACTTCTCATCCGGTAATGGCGCATAATAAGGAATCAAACTGGCATTGGCGAAGTTCTCCGCCAAATTCGGATATTCCTTCCCATCGGATTCAACGCTTTTGATCGATATATCTTTAAAGCCAATACTCGTCAATACATCTTCGTAGCTTTCTTTTGTCGGATAATAAATCGGATATGTCCAGTTTTGATAGTACATTTCTAAATCCAACCTAGAAATAGCTGTTTGCACTTTTTCATGTAATCCTTTATACGAATCATAGCCTCCCTGATGGATGGCGATTCTGCCATTTGGTTTGAGAGAATCATAGATTTTTTTATACATCGTTTCATAGTCGGTAACCCAGTGCAAGGCGGCATTACTAAAGACCAGATCGTACGCTTGCTGGCTGTTCAGATCCAAGGCAGTCATCACAAAGAAATGCAGCTGCTGTTTCGATATACCTGCCTGATCACGATTGGCGATCGCTGTTTCAATCATGCTATCCGATAAATCAAAGGCATCGACAGCGAGATCCTTACCTTTTTCCCATAGTTCAATGGTGGTAGAGCCATTTCCACAGCCAATATCTAAAACCTTCGCTCCATCTTCAACCGCTAACTCTCTAATCAGGGCATTTCCTTGTTTTGATTGCGTTTGCGATGATTGTTGATAATGCTCCCCACTGAATTGCTGTTGCGATTTTTCAATCATTCTCGGTGTTAAGATCGGGTTAATCATAAATTTTTGGTTATGGCGCAAAATGTAATAATGCGAATAGATATCAATATTTTTAAAATTATCAGACAAGCTGAACCGTAATTCATTGTTGTCCCAATCAATTGCCGTAAACAATTTTCGGCCAAATTCATCAAACTTGATTTCTTTAATCTTAATAATCTCCGGAAAAACGTTAAATGATTTTAACTCTTGCAAGGCCTCTATTGACGCGTCAAACAGAGCAATCGTCTTCTTTTGATAGGTATGATAAGGAACTTGGACATTCTGCACCTTCTGAAAATGGGAAAAGAACGTCCGCATCGAAGCAATATGTTCTAGTTTTTGGACGATTTGTTTCGGTAACATTGTTTGAATATTCAAATTCACCATTTTCAACTGATATTGATCTAACTTCGCCAATTTATTCAGATAGGAAAACAGCCCGATATACTGTCCAAAGGTAATGCGATTATCAATAATCCTATTCGAAGGATTATCTTCATTGTACCGTTTCATAAAGGAATCCAGCGAACCGAATAGATAGGTGGCGTAGAAATTGAGCATCTCATAAAATACATGCTCCAAGTCTTGAAAACAGGAGATACCTAAGCCCATCATGTACTCTTTATTCGTTTTATTGTACACATCACTTTTCAACTTTTGCTTATTTGTTTGGAATTGATTGATGAAATAGTCTAATCCTTTTGGTTTTTCCACGATATTCATGCCGATTTGTTTTAACAGCAGCTTAGCTTTTGCCTCCATTGAATAGGTAAAAACCGATTCTGCAATGTTTTTATGATGAAGCTCCATGATAATATCCCGCGGACCCAGGATTTTGACCAGCAGCTCGACTGGATCATGGGTCAGGCAAAAGTTAAGTACTTTTTCTTCATATGTAACGGCTCGGCTAAAGTTGTCTTCAATAAACGATGAGTTGAATTGATTGCTAATCACCTCGATTAATACATGTTCATCTGGGTAATATTTGAGAATGAGATCAGCCAGCTTTTCAATTTTATCTTTCGGACGAACATAAAATAAGAAATCATTCGTTTCGACATTTTTCGTATCAATCACCATATCTTGCTTAATTTTCTTAAATAAGGCTGATTCTGTCAGCATATTAATCAAATCACTTGGACTAATTTCTTTGTTTCTTTCCATGTGAAGCCGAACTTCATCTAATACCTCATGGACATAGTTAAAGTTACGGCAATATGTAGTAAATAAGAATAGGTTTTTGATTATAATATCTGGAGCAGACTGCTCACCAATCCACTCTTTTAAGGAAGGGGAGCGCAACGCCTGTTTAAAATCTTCCACATCAAAAAAACGATTACCAATTTCAAATTGAAAATGATTAATGCCAGGCAATGCTTCTAAAAAGAATTTGGACCTGCTTGTGATCAGAATCTTTTTATTGGCATGCTGAGAAAAGCTTTTTTCTAACAATGATTTCAGTGGTTCCCTCGCATAATGTTGATCAGCATTATCTAACAGCAAAATCTTCTCATCAGTTATATCAAATAATGTTTCATCTATTTGATCCATATTCACTTTTTCAACTGGGATATCTAACCAGTTCCCTTGCATTAAATCGTCTAATAGAGCCGTTTTACCCGTTCCTTCTTCTCCAAAAATATTAATAAGAAAGGATGGATTATTGGTTATTACCTCGCCGATATCACGAATTAATGCATCTTCACCTAATAAATGTGTAGCCACATGAATTCCTCCTTTTGTTAAGTATATGATAGATGGAATCGATGGTACAAGTCATTTAGCTGGGGAAGATTGGTTCTTGCCAAGCGAACTAGATTCCTTTTTATATTATCGGTTGGTTTTAGCTGTTAATGAAGGGGTGAGGTGTGCGATTTTGTGATAGTGAAGCTGTTGTAGAGGTCGGGATATGGTGTGGTGTGGTGTGGTTGTGGTGTGCTCTTTCTTCCGTTGGTTAGAGTTGGTTATTCTTGCGGGCTGGGGAGCGAGGTTGGCGTTCTCCAGTCCGCGAGATTCTTACGGACAAAGTTCAACGATTCATCAATTTTTTGTCTGTTAGATTCATTCTTACGGACAAAGTTCAGCGATTCATCAATTTTTTGTCTGTTAGATTCGTTCTTACGGACAAAGTTCAGCGATTCATCAATTTTTTGTCTGTTAGATTCGTTCTTACGGACAAAGTTCAGCGATTCATCAATTTTTTGTCTGTTAGATTCGTTCTTACGGACAACATTTTGCGATTCATCGTTTTTTTGTCTGTTAGATTCGTTCTTACGGACAAAGTTCAGCGATTCATCAATTTTTTGTCTGTTAGATTCGTTCTTACGGACAACATTTTGCGATTCACTCTTTTTTTGTCCGTAAGATTTTTCTTACAAACAAAGTTCGCCCCCCTCCCTCCTATACAGTCCGTAAAGTTACAGCATCCTCCCCTTCAAACATAAGCGACAGAACAAGGCTTGATGGCAGCCTTCGATTTAGTTAATTGACATTTTTGCGCATTGAATCTATAGTAAACTTATCGGATTAAACTGACTGACTTGTCAATCAAGTGGGAAAGGAGTAATGCTTTGCGAAATGATACAAGAGAGCTTCTGTTGGAGGTGGCTCTAGAGTTATTCGCCACCAAAGGTTACCACGCGACCAAAGTTTCCAATATTGTGAAACAGGCTGGCGTGGCACAAGGGACCTTTTATTGGCACTTCCAATCGAAGAGTGAAATTGCCGTTACCATTATGGAAGACGGGAAAGCGAAACTGCTAGATGTGATTCGCGAAGGATATCGTAGAGACATCGGGAATGTTTCTGATATGTTGCAATCATCCAAAAATTTAGTCCGGCATCTCTTTACCTATGCGAATCACAACCGGTATTTAATGATACTGCTTTTTCAAAAAGGGCATGGCGGTGATGAGCCACTGCGAAAGGCTGTCTCGGAGACGATCATGGCGATCGAAGCCGAATTCGCCAACAATATCCAACGGGCAATTGATTTGAACATGCTCGCCAATCGGGATAGTGTCGATCTACAGGCGCAGATTCTCACGAGCTTTTTTACTGGGATATTGTCTAGATGGTTATTTGGACCATTGAATAAATTAGATCATACTCCAAATACTTCTATAGACGACATCGCCGAAGAAATTGTCCGTTACGAATTCTTTGGACTAATTGGTTCAGGAGGTAAAATATGAAAACAATAGTAACATGGTCTAATAACGATTTGGAAATAAGGAATACTACAGGAGGACAGATTGTTGGTACGGAAAATGCTGATGATCAGGGATTCACCCCCATTGAACTGTTGACTAGCTCCTTGGGTGAGTGTATCGTCATCTCCCTTTCCCGATTATTAAAAAGGGATGATGTATCATTCGAAGAAAAGGATTTACAAGTCACTGTACAAGCACATAAGGCAGAAAAAGGTCCATCCAGGGTCGAACGATTTACAGTGGATATTCAACTTGCGCTTGACCTTGATGAAAAATACCGCAAAAGACTGATTAAATCTGCGCAGCGGGCTTGCACGATTGGTAATACCTTAAAGTCTGGAGCAGAAATCACCTACCATGATGGAGGAGATGACAAATGACAACAAAACCAACTAATTTAGAGGATTATTCGATTAGCCCTGTACCAGCTGATAAAAGGAAAAACACGTTTAATGTTTCCATTACCAGTTGTGCCTGGATTATCTCATTATCCACGATTTTTACTGGAGGGGCATTAGTAGCTGGTATGAATTTTCAAACGGCGGTACTTGCCGGAATTTTTGGCATGCTTATCCTTGCCGTGATCGGTTTCTTTCAAGGCTTTATGGGTGCTAAGTATGGTGTATCCACCACTATGCTTACCCGTCAGGCCTTTGGGCGATATGGCGCCAATTTGTTTGGGATTTTATTGGCATTAACGATGGGAGTTGGCTGGTTTGGCTGGCAGATTGCCTTCTTTGGCATGACCATCTCTGAAATGTTTCCAGGTCAATGGTTTGCCGAGCCAAAAATCGCTATGATTTGGGGTGGCATTTTAATGATATTAACAGCGTTAATTGGCTATCGTGGTTTGGCAGCATTGAGTATGATTGCGGTTCCACTAGTTGCCATTTTATCCATTTGGGGGCTAATTGCTGCGATTGATCATTTAGGCAGCTGGGACACTTTATTTACCGCCGAACCGACTGGAGATCCAATTTCCTTATTTGCTGGGATTACAATTGTAGTGGGTAATGCCGCAGCAGGGGCGATCGTTTTTGCCGATGTGACACGTTATGGTAAAACAGCTAAAAAAGGTGGATTTGGTGCAGCGATTGGTTATTTTCTAGGCGGTTCATTTTGTATTATAGCCGGCGCTTCGATGGCATTAGCCGCTCAGGTTCCATCAGTTGGTTCCACACCAAATATTCCAGCCGCTATGAGTCAAATCGGATTAGGCTTTTTTGCCTTTTTAATCTTGGTATTTGCGCAGTGGACGACCAATGATAATAATCTATATACTGGTTCACTTGGCCTCCGAAATGTGGTCAATGCACCGAAATCGGTTATTGTTATGGTGTTGGGGGTACTTGGATTGGTGATTGCCTTAATCGGGATTGAAGACTTCTTTGTTCCATTCCTAAACGCATTAGGTACCTATGTGCCGCCAATTGCTGGTGTAATGATTGCCGATCATTGGCTGGTAAAACCTAAGATCTTACAAAAATCCTATCAATTCGGTTCTGGCACCACCTATGCGAAATGGAACATTGCAGCGATTCTTTCCGCTGTACTTGCGGGTTGGATCAGTTCTCAAATCGCTTGGGGTATTACCGCCATTAATGCGGTTATCTTGAGTTTTGCTCTATATATCGTGCTGGCGTTTGTCTTAACAAAATTAAACATATCCTTTGAATGGGGAAGAAAATCAGAAGAAGCGGATGGTTTTTAATACCATCCCATTGTCAATAAGGAGGACTACAGATGGAACAAGCAATCCACACAAATAATTGGGTATTGGGGGTCGATGTTGGTGGGACTTTCACCGACTTAGTCGTCACGACCGAACAAGGGAGACTACTTTCCACCAAAACACCATCTACTCCCGATCAATCGGAAGGCGTCATGAACGGCATTGAAAAAGTCGCCGGCATACTGGGAGTAGAACTCGAGACCTTTTTAGCGAATTGTCCTTTAATCGTTCATGGGACAACGGCAGCTACCAATACCTTGTTGGAGTATGACGGTGCCAAGGTTGGTTTACTCACCACCGAAGGATTCCGTGATGAGATCGAGTTTCGTCGTGCTTATAAAGAAAGTGTATTCTCTGTTCGATTACAGGCTCCACATCAAATTGTCCCGAGAAGGTATCGGATCGGTATACCAGAAAGGTTAGATAAAGAAGGATCAGTCATTGAAGCACTAAACGAGCAAGCAGTTAGAAATGCAGTCCGCCAATTAAAAGACGAAGGAATAGAAGCCATCGCCGTTTGTTTCTTATTTAGCTTTGTGAACCCAAGCCATGAGATAAGGGTGAAAGAAATTATTGCAGAAGAAGCACCGGATATGTTCGTCTCTTTATCCAATGAGATATTGCCGCAAATACGAGAGTTCGAGCGTGTCTCGACAACGATTGTAAATGCCTATACCGGGCCAAGCCTACAATCCTATTTAAACCATTTAGAAGAGAAACTACAGCAAAAGGGATTCCTCGGTGAATTATTTGTAATGCAATCGAACGGCGGGGTGCAGAATGTCGAACAAACCGGGAAGCTCGCAGCTGGCAGTCTCTTATCAGGACCAGCAGGCGGCGTTTCTGCAGGTGCTTTTATCGGAGAAAAATCGGGTAATGAAAATATTATTACAGTGGATATGGGCGGAACAAGCTATGATGTCTCTGTTATCGAACAGCTTGAGCCAACGATCACGACCGAAAGCTGGATCAGCAGGTACCGGGTTGCCTTACCGATGATGGATATCCATACAATCGGCTCCGGCGGTGGAAGTATTGCTTGGATTGACAGTGGCGGTGCCTTACGTGTCGGACCCAAAAGTGCGGGATCCTTCCCAGGACCAGCCTGTTATGGCAGAGGCGGAACAGAGCCGACAATCACCGATGTGAATGTGCTATTAGGATATATTAACCCCGATAACTTCCTTGGTGGAGAAATGAAGTTAGATCGTGCCTTAGCCGAACAGGCCGTACAACAGCATATCGCTGAACCATTAGGCATGACAACCATCGAGGCGGCACTAGCTATTTCTCAAATTGTCAACAGTGATATGTCGAATGCCGTGCAATATGTATCCTCCCAGCGAGGCTATGATCCGCGTGAATTTGCCCTAATGGCTGTCGGAGGCGCCGGGGCGATTCATGCCGGCAGACAAGCAGAGGACTTAGGTATTAACACCGTAATCGTACCTGCCTTAGCACCTGTATTCTCTGCCTTTGGTGATGTTGCTGCCAATTTAAAAGTAACCGAACTGAAAACACGATTTGAGGATCTTCATTCCTTAAACTTAGATGAAATGAACCAGGATTTCGAACAAATGGAAGCTACTGCTCGAGAAAAGCTAGGCGGAGAAAACATCGTGGACCATTTTACCACGCAGCGTTATATTGATATGCGCTATAAAGGAGAAGTCCATGAGGTCACGGTTCCCGTTCGTTCACGCACCAAAAGAATAACCAGATTAAACTTGGAAGCGACCGTAAAGGATTTCCATGAAATGCACGAGCGTCTTTATGCCCATCAAGATACAGAGCAAACCATTGAAATATTGAACCTGCGCTTAGATTTGATCGGCGTTCGTGAAAAACTAAAGATGGTCGATGAACCTTTTGGTAAAGAAGATCCGATCGATGCAAAAACAGAGGAAAGAGTCGTTCACTTTGAACAAGATCCGGTCACTGTTCCCGTTTATAATGGCGATCTGCTCACTTCAGGTAATTTAATCGGCGGACCAGCGATTATCGAGCAATGGGGAACAACGATCGTGGTTTATCCACGACAAGAGGCACTAATCGATGCGAATGGCAATTGTGTCATTGAGGTACAGCAAGCTAGAGGTGGTCTACAATGATTGAAGAACAAATTCAGTATTCCAAACTTCAGGCCATCAGCCAGCAAATGGGAGAAAGCCTCCAACGAATTTCTCGTTCTCCACTGGTCTCTCAGGATCGAGCATTTGCGACGGCGATATTCACCGATGAATTAGAGCTTGCCGTTCAGCACCAATATGAACCAGAACATCTTTTTGCGATCAAAGAAAGTGTCACACAACTGTTTGATTATTTCTCCTTTGATATTTCTGATGGCGATATGTTGCTTGTGGCAGATTCCTATAACGGTGGAACAAAAGGACAATCGTTAACTATGGCAGCTCCATTGTTTCACCAAGGGGAGCTTGTGCTCTTTCCGGTAATCCGGGTCCAAATGACCGATCTTGCCGGTGAGTTCCCCGGAGGATTCAACCCAAACGCTTTTGAAGTATGGCAGGAAAGTATGCGTATTACACCGATCAAACTTTATAAACAAGGGCTGCTGCAGCGTGATGTCCTGCAATTCTTATTGGCAAACAGCCGGGTAAAAAGCCTGTATGAAGCAGAATTGAATGCGATATATGCCTGTTTGCGTGCAGCCCAAACCGAACTGTTATCCTTAATCAAGCAACATAAACAACGGCTTGATCATGCCATTTCGACGATGTCTGATTACAGTCATCGCCGTGTCATGGAGCAAATGAAGCAATTACCAAGACAAGAAATGAAAGCTGAACTTACCTTTAACAGTAATACCGATGTGATCCGTCTGCATACGGCGATTACTGCGATGGAAGACCGGTTGAAAATTGATTTTGTAGGAACAACCGATCAAGTAGCTTCTCCTGTCAATGCCGCCCTATCGACAAGCAAAGCTTATGCGGCATGGCCGATTCTCGCACCGATAGCCGATGAAGTTGCGGTCAATGAAGGGTTGCTGCGGGCATTCGATATTGCAGTACCTTCAGGAAGTGTGCTTCATCCGCGTTTTCCAGCGGCCGTAGGATTAAGCACAGATATTACCGGACACTATATTGCAGAAGTGATCAGCAAAGCATTAAAGAATCAGCAGACATCGGAAGAACTTTACCAAGACATTTACGGCCCAGGACCACAGGCGATTTTGTTCCCGCCATTTGGAAAAGCAAAAGAAACCGAACCGCTTTTCTTAACGCCTGGTTTCCCAGAGTCACAGCAAGGCTGGGGACCATCGGCTTTATTTGGCAATCGCAAGCTAGTATCAGCCGAAGAATTAGAATTTAACTACCAATTTAAAATGGTCGAGCGCGAAAAACAGGAGAGACAAATGGTGATTACCATCATCAATGAAGGAGCAAGCTATGATGTCATTACGATTATTCCGGAAAAAGAAGGCAGATCCTATGGCGGAATTAAGCTAAATACGAAGGAAGCAAGTCAGACATTTTCGCAAAGCACCGTTGGGACACAACTGAATCACGGGGATAAAATTACCTTTGTCTATGAGCAAGGAGGTCAAGAATAATGGATCAAAAAATGATTGCATCTCAAGTGATTGGTGGGTCGCTGGACGCCGTTGCACGGGAAATGAGCGCCACCGTTACGCGGACGGCTAGATCCCCGTTATTTAATGAAGCCCATGATTTTACCACTGGGATTTTTGATTTATCAGGCCGAAAATCCCGTTTGGTAGCGCAAGCACCTGGTTGTACCTTACACCTTTATGCGATTGTAGGGGCAGTAGATCACCTGATCGACACCTTTCGATATGATCTCCATCCTGGTGACATCCTGCTGGTTAACGATCCTTACCATGGTGGTTCGCACAGCCTAGATTGGACGATTGTTATGCCAGTCTTTTACAATCGCAAGCCGATTCTGCTGCCAGCGGTAAGGAGTCATATGGGAGACAATGGCGGACCGGTTGCCGGGGGATATAACCCCAATTCAAAGGATATTTGGCAAGACGGACTGCGTATCCCCCCACTCAAAATTTACGAACGTGGTGAAAAACGACAAGATGTATTTGATTTAATCGTGGCTAACAATCGTTTATCCCACTGGTTGGAAGGCGATTTGGATGCGATGATTGGTGCCTGTAAGCTTGCCGCCAGCCGTATTCAAAATATGTTAGACCAATATGGTGCGGAAGAAATGGTTGGTGCCATGGATGAACGCATTACCTATACCGAACGCAGGGTGCGTGATGAGATCGCCAGCTGGCCGGATGGTACCTACAGCGCAGAAACCTTTGCCGACCATGACTTCCAAGGAAATAGAGACATCAAGGTGAAGGCCTCGGTTACTGTGTCGGGCAGTGATTTGCATATTGATTTCAGCGATTCATCACCACAAGCAGAAGGCTTTATTAACAGTCCCTTATCCAACACAACATCTTTTGCCTTTGTCGGCATTTCTACTTGTTGTGACGAGGATATTCCGATTAATGAGGGCTATATGAATCCTGTCAAGGTGACGGCACCGCTTGGCACAGTTGTTAATCCTGAATTGCCTGCACCATGTGGACATGCCACGGCTTGTGTGGGGGCGGAGATTGCTGAGGCCGTTTTGTTAGCCATTTCCGAATGTGCTCCCAAACGGGTTGGCGTCAATGCCCATAAATTACCGTTAGCCTATACCAATGGGACAGACGAGGACGGCAATCAATGGGTGAATCTTAATTTCTTCGGCTATACCGGCGGGGCCGGAGCCGCTTATGAAACGGACGGCTGGGGTTTATACCCGGCCGTGATGACAGGGGTGACCCTGCCTTCGATTGAGATGAACGAGATTCAATATCCAAGCAGGGTATTGCGTCATGAATATGTGGCAGATTTCACTGGTGCTGGAAAATGGCGTGGAACCCCTGGTTTAGACGTTCAAATCCAACACCTCGCTGATAGTTCTACTAGCGTGATGATGGCAGGAGTACGCAACACGACAAAAGGCTTTGCCTCTGGTCAAGACGCACCTAGCAACCACGTGATTGTCAACTATGGAACTGACGAGGCACAGGATGTAGAAGAAACGGCCTTTGCTCTGAAAATGCCACCGGGCGGGATTATTCAATTTCACCGCGCAGGCGGCGGAGGCTGGGGTGACCCATTGGAGCGGGATCCAGAGCTGGTACTAGAAGATGTAAAAAATGGTCTGGTATCCATTACCGCTGCCGCTAAAACTTATGGTGTCGCCATCTCTGCAGAAGACCTGACGATAGATGATGAAAAAACGAAGCAATTAAGAAAGCAATAAAAAGAAGCGGCCTTTTCCTGAGAATCACAAGGAAAAGGCCGCTTCTTTTTTACAAATAATTTGCCGTATAGGAAATGGGTGACTTGCGAATATCTCGCGGCGTACCTGCTGCGATCACTTGACCTCCCTTATCTCCGCCTTCAGGGCCAAGATCGACCACCCAGTCCGCCTCTCGAATGACCTGGCTATTATGCTCGACCATCATCACGGTATGGCCAGCGTCCACTAAACGATGCAACAGCTTCAACAATTGCGTGGTATCATTGGGGTGCAATCCTGTGGTCGGCTCGTCCAACAAATAAAGTGATCGTTTATTACCTTGCTTGAGCAGTTCCTTAGCCAGTTTAAGTCGTTGTCCCTCTCCCCCTGATAGCGTGGTTAACGTTTGACCCATTTTGAGATAACCCAGACCAATTTCTACCAGAAGCGCGAGGGACTTGATGACCTTTCTCTCCCCAACAAACAGCGACAAGCACTCATCTATCGAACACTCTAAAATATCATTGATCGAATAGCCTTGAAAATTCACCGCTAGGATCTCTTGCTTAAACCTTCTGCCCTGGCATTCAGGACAGACCACTTCTAAATCAGGAAAGAAAAGCATATTGGTGGTGACATAGCCAAGCCCTTGGCAATGCTCACAACGACCACCTGCCGTATTAAAGGAAAAATGCTTGGCGGTGAATTTTCGTTCTTTCGCTTCCGACAAATTGGCAAAAAGAGTCCGAATCGGTGTGAATAGATCGATGTATGTGGCGATATTGGATCGTTTCATACGACTAAGCGGAGACTGCCCAACAGAGATCACTTGATCAAAGTCTTCCAATCCGGTCACCTTTTCAAAACCTTCGGAAAAGACTTCATTGGCCTTCGCTACGACTTCAAACAACAGAGAGGATTTACCTGATCCCGAGACACCGGTCACTGCCGTTAAACAACCGATTGGAAAGGTAACTGTCACGTCCTTCAGGTTATGGACGGTGGCATGCTGAACCGTAATACCTGCGCCGGACCCTTTTCGATAAGTGGTACGGTCTGACTGCTCTTGTCGCAAATAGTTCCCTGTTACGGAATTTGGCTGCTTGACCAGCTCTGGCAGCTTCCCTTGACCCACAACGGTTCCACCCAGCTTACCCGCTCCTGGCCCAATGTCAATAATATGGTCCGCCTGCTTCATCACTTCGACATCATGCTCAATTAACAAAACGGTATTGCCAAGGTCCCGCAGTCGCTTTAACACATCTAATAATCCCATCGTATCCTTCGGGTGCAATCCAACCGTCGGCTCGTCCATGATATATAATACACCCGTCAGTGCAGAGTCCAACAAGGCAGAGAGGCGAATCCGCTGGGCCTCCCCTCCTGACAACGTGACCACTTGCCGATCCAGTGTTAAATAACCCAAACCTATCTTGCTAATCCGTGCCAATTTAGTCTGAATATCGCGCAGAAAGGTTTCCACTAATGAATAATGATCGGCTGGCAAAGATTGTTCTACTTGATCGATCCATTGTGTCATTTCTTCTAATGAATCCACGACTAGCTGCGGAATCGTTCTCCCTCCTACCGTCACTGCTCTGCTCTCTTGATTCAAGCGTTCGCCATGACAATCCGGGCAAACTTGCGAATAAAAGTAGGTCTCCGCCTCTGCCGATGAACCGGCATTTTCGGCGAATCTGCGCCACATCGCTGTCAACACACCTGGAAATTTTCCTTTTTCCACGGTTTTAGGTGGTTTGATATCAGGAAATATCGCCTTGACCTGTTCACTTTCCACCCCATAATAAAGGATCGTCCGTTGAGCGTCATTCAATGTGTGGAGCGGCACATTACCATCTGCCGGCAGCTGATAATAACGAAAAGCCTCCAGCAGTACCGCTATCTGGTATTCCCCATATCTTCCTTTAAAAATATCGACTGCTCCTTCTTGTAAAGACCGTTCCTCATGAAAAACTGTCGGCAAGTGGATATCCATCGTTTTCCCCAGTCCTTTACAGGTAGGACAAGCCCCTTCCGTCGTATTATAGGAAAAGTGAGTGCGAGTAAGATTCTCCATCCGCTCCTGACAATGCGGACAGAAAATATATTCCGTAAATCCGCCTTCTTCCCGCTCTACTTTTCCATCATAAGTAGCAGGATCGATGGTATACCGACAATGCGGACATGGCCGCTTACCCAGTTTCTCAAACACCATGCGCAAGCTCGTATACATATCCGTCATCGTTCCAACCGTGGAGCGTGGATTTCGATTGGTAATATGCTGATTAATACTTATCGCCGGTGACAGCCCGCTGATACTGTCTACTTTAGGCTTATTAATTCCTTGCATCCCCATCGATTCTAGGTATTGCCGTTGACATTCATTAAACAAGGTGTCCAATGCCAGCGAAGACTTACCAGAGCCAGATGGCCCGGTAATAACGATCAGTTGATTCTTCGGAATGGTTACCGAAAGCGACTGCAAATTATGTTCCCGCGCTCCTTGTACGTTCATGACATCCCTCATTGTCGCATTCCTCCTTTTTATCTTCCTAGTTCATCATATAACATTCATGCAAGTGCAAACTTTGCGAAAAGATGATAGGATAAATAAAGGAATAATAGAGAAAATTTCGTCATGGTACTAGAATGTTTTAATGGAATCTTTAGGAGGTAGAGGATGGAACTTAGACCTATTGATATTGCCAAGAAATTAGATGTAGGAACGAGCGCACTGAGACACTATGAAAACTGGGGCATTGTCCCCAAGGCACATCGCAAGGAAAATGGGTATCGCGTCTACAGCGAGGTACATGAAGCCTATTTCCAATGTATACGAGCAATGTATCCCGGCTATGGAATGTCCACTGTTCGTCGCGTCATGCGTTTATTACAAGAAGAAAAGTATATCGAGGCCCTATGGGATGTGAATGCCGTCCAAGCCGAGTTGTTCGAACGCAAACAACGGGCTGATGAAGCACTTCGTATCCTCCGTCCTGATCAGATGCAGCAGTTTATGGCTAGCAAAAAACAGGCCCATTATACAATTGGAGAAGTGGAAGCAGAGTTAGATATACCAGCCACCACTTTACGACATTGGGAAAAGGAAGAACTCATCACTCCCCAACGAAATCCCGAGAATGGCTATCGTTTATATACCCGGCAAGACATGCAGCGTCTATTAATCATTCGCACCGTGCAATCTTCGGTTTATTTGTTAGATATCGTTCGAGATATTCTTGACAAGCTTCACCACAGAGATTTAACCGACGCACGAAAAATGGTGAAAGAGGCGTTGACGTATATGGATTATCAGATTGAACAGCAGTTACGAGGGGCGCATTATCTGTTTCGGTTGGTGGAGGTGTTGAAAAATAGGGAAGGATGAGGAATAGTATGGCTAAAGAAATGGAGTTTACTTTTTTAACAAATCGCACCCCAGCAACCACCCATCAAAGAGATTTAGCCTAATAATTAAGATAAATGTGCTTTTTAGACATACAAATGTATCGAATGTGAGTTCCGATTTGTTATAAAATATTCTCTAATTATTGGATATTAGTTGTACAGAGAAATAAATCATGCAAAAATCCAGCTCAATCATTACATACGTAGGATATTCAAGATACGGAAAAAAAACCATAACATTGGACCTCTAAGCCAGGAGTTTCGCAAAGTAATTTGAAAAGTTACTTTGCCATGGAAATATTAATACCCTCACTTCTAATTTTACAAAAAAATTAAGCAGCAAGTAGTTCACACACTAATTATTCCTTCGTTAATTCGATCTAGCCATCTTTCCATAAGTCTATAATAATTGGGGATATTTTTAAATATTTCGAGTGACAAAGCTTCATTGTAAGTGTGAACAGTTAAATTCCGAGCATCTACCATTTTAAGTGCGTGCACCGCTTCTTGATCCCTGACAACTCCCACAGCTAAAGCAATGGGGTTCCAAGGTACTCATACACTTCTTAACAGTGCCCTTATCTTTCTATGAAGAAAGAGTTTCCACTGAAACACTGGTGTATATTCTCTTAAAACATTAACGGACGTATTGCGTATCGCAAGGCACTTCTCCAAGCCAGCCCTTGAAGAACCTCTTGTGTGCTTGTCGTTCCGCTTCTCTTGGGCGTTATCAAGACCAATCAGGTTTGTTTTCACGCGACAAACCAACGCAATGTTTTACTTGTTGACTGTTTCAATCGTGCAATTTCACAATGGTGCAGTTCTATAAAGTCATTCCATTTCGCATGGCATAAATCTATATCAACAGAATTAAGGGTTTCATTGGTGTTCGCTATTAAAAAGGCACTATATAAATCACGTTGGATACGAAACTCCCCAAAATCATTCCACCGTTCTGAAAGCTGTTTCTTATGGTATTTTCCTGTTATATGGTTAAACTGACTAGCTTTTGTGGCATAGGTATCTATCTTCTTTATCGATTTGCCTTGATAATTCAGTTTTCGCTCTATAATTGTGAGTAGTATTGCGGGAGCTCGATTGGCGATTGATTTTCCAAACCGTTTTTTCCGATTGATTTTACCGTTGGTATGGTTTCGGTTCGTATTTTTTGCACGTTTTTGCAGCGATTGAAATCGCATCGTTTCCACTCGTATATCGGAACCCAGGGCAAGAATATCATTGGCTAGTTTCTCATGTGCCATTTTCCTCCCGACAGCAACTTTGCGGTAGAGCTCTTTACGTTTTTGACGCAGCCTTTCATATCTTTTGGAGTATTTCCAAGTTAATCTTCCTTTTTTGATGGTTCCATTTGATTTAAAGTTGGTAGGGTTGGTACTTCGTTTAGACCTGTTCATTTTGCGTTGAATGCTTCTTATTTCCTTTTCATCATGGTGACACGCCGGGGCAAGTTCACGAAGTTCCACTTTACTTTCACTGCTGATCGCAATCGTCGATGTACCTATGTCTAATCCGATACGTTTTGTTTCTTCATCAGCAACGTTGCGATTTCTTTTTTCAGGCGGATAGCCTTCCTGAATAAGTTGAACAAAATAACGGATTTTCCCTCTAATCTCCCGTTTTAAAATGCGTACATATTTTGTCTTGTCCAATAAAGCCACATGTGCATATTCATCATCGGGTTTAGGAGATATCGGCATGCACAACCGATTTTTCGGTTTAGGATTTTTCTTGGTTGGTTTATCACCCCAAATAATAGTCCCTTCTATGTATCTCAAGCCCGTTTTATTTGATTTGTTTTCTACGGATATATCATCATTGTATTTTTTGAAATGTACTCTTTTTGATTTTCCATAATGCAGCTTTTCCACGGTTTGAAAAGCCCTTGTTGCCAGTTTTTGAGCTTCAAAACTGCCAATATGTTCTTTGAATTTGTGTTGGACTGCCTTGACAAACTGATGGATTCCATATTCGGAAAAGCCGTGATTGGTTCGAATAGCCATTAACTCCTTGCTACGTTCTTTAGATTTGGGTTCATGCAGCAATGTGCGGTACCGTTTATCCGCCTTCACCGTTTTATGCCTTTTGAGTGCTTCACCCAGACAAGCATTGTAGACCATGCGGGCGATATGGAATTTCTTTTCCAGTCGGTGTTGTTGCCAAATAGGGATATGCAGAGGAAATTCGATGGTATAAGTCGGTGTACGCTTTCTTGGCATAGGTTTCACTCCTTCTATTTACTACGGAGGACAAAAATCAGGAACATATATTCGCTCTTATCCAAATTGTATCAATTTCCGTTATAAAATTCAACAAATATATCATTTAAAAGAAAGAAACTTTTGGATACTTGAAGTGCCACAAAAATTCTGATTTCATTGACATCCCGTACCCGACCTCACTCTCATCCCACGCCTAAAGGAGTGGGCTTTCTCGTTCGGAAGATCCGTAAATAGACCTACCTCACGACAGCTGCGAATAACTCCCTTTGGTGATCCGATATCTAGCCCTTCTACATCATATAAATATTGCTTAGCAGCTTTCCAAGTAGCTTCAAACGTAAATTCAAACCTTTGAATGGCTGCATCCTTTATTATGTCGGTCACTTCATGATGAGAGATAATCTCTTGGAGTGAAGCTAATGCCTTTTTAGCCATCTGAACTCTTTCAATTAGTCTTTCCATAATATACCCTCTTTTCGAATTTTATTTTTTATCTCTATGCTTGCTTTTGGTAAATCGATGAGATCTACGCGATATGGAAGTTGAGATTCTTCTATTCGTTCACGTAATGCAACCCATGATTTTTCTGAGAGATCGGCAGGAGCATCCATTGCGATATCAATATCTGATGAATGTTTCTCTTCATTAAGTGCCCACGATCCGAACAGATAGACTTTACATGGACTTTCTTTTAAAACGTCCTTAACCATAAATTTCAAATAATTCAATATGTCCTCACGATCAGTTGATACCAAATCTGGTTGCGATAGATCATTATTTATCATACAACACCTCATGTGAATAGAAATTGTTACTTTTTATTTTAACATAATTTCAACTTTGCTACACTTGCCACTATATAGTGAGTTGCTATCAATAGAGAAGTTGAAGCCTGATAAAAAGGAGGAAGTAACTTTCTTCCACTACCCTTACCAAATTTATTTCGATTTAGATGTATAGATAACAAATCATTGATGATTGTTTTCAGATCGAAAAATAGGGTATAAAACGATACAAACACATATCATAATAAAGACCGCCCACACTATCACATGGAACGGTCACAATAAACGTAACCCCATTAGAGGGGTGGCGCTGTTTAGAGTAAAATAACCCCCAATCGCCTGCAAGCATATGAGGGGTTATTTTTTGGCATTTTTACCGGACATGATCAAAGCCACTAGAGCTCCGAAAGCGATCATTAGTGTCCATAGGCTCACCTCCCTTCTGTTGGAAGATCCAAAGAAGGTAAAAAAAGGTGCGCCTCCCTCATATAAAATTCATCTATTGATACTTTTATTACAATCTATCCTTATCATGCCTTTTTTCAAACTTTCCAATAATAACATCCTTCCCTTGTAAACAACCAAAAAATGTTTGTCAGAAAACCTAACACAAGAAAGGAACTTCCCTGCTGTACTTGTTATGATGGTGAAAGCATACATACATAACCATTTACAGGAGGAGTCATATGCAAAAATTAAAAACTACAATTATACTGTCTTTAGTAGGTGTTATCACTCTAGCTAGTACCATGCTAGGAACCGATTTACAGGCTACTTCATCAACTCCGCCATTCCCATTAAACGCCGATGAGGAATGGGGCAAGGATGGCAATCATTATGTTCCTTCCTCACTTGAAAATATCGAATGGGGGAATATTCCTAATCGGAACAGTGAAGCCGTTTTACAGATTATCTCCGGTGATACCGTCACGTTTGACACGATTTCCGCCGAGGGGATCCTGGAAGACCAAGGAAGAGATCCTGAGACATATTTCGGTTCATTTGACGTAGCACCAGACGGGGTACTGGAAGACGCCAAAGAGCTGGCTGGTTCAGATACCGAACACGACTTCGCGGAGGATGGGCCGCACATCGTAACCGGTCCTGTTGCAATCGAAGGGGCAGAACCTGGTGATGTATTAAAAGTAGAAGTGCTTTCTCTTATCCCGCGCGTTCCTTATGGAGTCATCTCCAACAGACATGGTAAAGGAGCCCTACCTGGAGAGTTTCCAGAGAATGAAGGACCACAAGAAGGCGCAAGCACAGAGCAACCCGAACTTTACAACAATGTTTCTGTTTTTACTCCGATCGAAAAAAGAGGCGACCAATGGTATGGTGAAATTCCTGGAGAAGATGTCTTCTTTCCCATCCAACCTTTTGTCGGGATGATGGGTGTTGCTACGGATACAGACGAAGAAATTCATTCTGTTCCTCCAACACATACAGGAGGTAATATTGATATTAATGATTTGGGGGAAGGATCTACGCTTTATCTGCCTATTGAAGTGGATGGCGGATTATTCTATACGGGAGATCCTCACTTTAGTCAAGGAGATGGTGAAGTAGCCTTATCTGCTTTAGAAGGTTCCCTCCGAGCAACCTTCCGACTTACCGTCTTAAAACAAGGAGACGAAGCGATTCCAGGTGATCCAATGAATTTTGATCATCTATTTGGGGAAACAGAGGATTACTGGATTCCCATAGGTTTAAATGAAGATTTGGATGAAGCCATGAAAGAAGCGACTCGCCATTCGATCGATTTTCTTTCCGATCAATTAGGAATGGATCGTGCCAACGCATTGGCCTACCTTAGCGCATCCACAGATTATGAGGTCTCCCAGGTCGTCGATCAGACAAAGGGGATTCATGGAATGATAAACAAAGCGGATTTTCAAGATAAACTAGCCGCCAATGGAGAAGAAGCCGGCGAACGATTACCTGACACAGCCACCTCTGCCCCTCATCTACTTCTAGCAGGAACTCTCGCTTTAGTAGCTGGTGGGATGGTACTTATTGTTTGGAAACGACGTAAACAGGCATAATTTAACAAAAAAGCTGTCACATAAGGTGGCTGCTTTTTTTGTGTGTAGAATGATTATTTACTATGATTGCAGCGCTTCATCTATCAAAATCTATATTTTTTGTTACAATCTCATCATGATACATGCCAAGTGCTTCTGGTTCTTGATACCGATCATCGTATTTATCCATTAAAAGTAATGAACCTAATATAGCAATTAGACTTAGCGCACAAAGCAAAAAGATAGTAATCACTATATATAGCAGTAATTTCTTCCAACCTATTTCTGATATTTTTTGTAATAACATAATTGTAGTCCTTCCTCGTTACTCTTTACCACAGCGCTAAGGGATCGTAAGTTTTCCAACTGTAAAAGGGCTAACTCATGATAGAATTGTTTGTTTCTTTTAACCTTGGATCGAGGGATGGTTCCGAAAAACTATCTAATTATTCCGCTATGAACTTCGCAACTTTCTCATTTTCAATCGGTTTGTAGATTACGCCTTCCCTTTTTATGTAAACGGTTTATTACCATCCTGAAGAAAAAGGAGTGGTTACCTTTTTGAATGCTGGATCCTTTAAAGCAGACCATATTCATAAACAAAAATACAAATTATCAGAAGAGCTATTTCTTTCTGAATAATAAAGAGTGTATTTAAAAAATCAGTTCACTTCTCCGGAAGTATTTGATACATACGTTCCATATTAATGGTTGCTGCTACAATGTATTGATAAGCCTCTTCATAGTCATCATAACCAATAGCATCTGCAACCTGTAAATATTGCCGAGTTTCAGCTGACCAAGTGTGTAATTCTTGGTACTCTTTCAAATACGGTTCGATATATTCTAGTTCCGATTGAATACTGTTAATTACACTTTGAAATGCACCCCAACCTTTAGGTGGTCTTGTGTTATCTCCTTGATCGATATCATGAAACGATTCATCTTCTAGATATTCTTGTTCTTCCTCAGACAGCTGTGTATACTCTTGAACACTCTCACCTGTTGGTGACAGGTAACCCCTGTTATATATTTCTTCAATCTTACTCATAAAAAAACCAATAGCCTGTGTCTCAAAAGGCTCTATCGGGTCGTAGGTATTAGGATCATATCCCCAAATATTTGTACTCACGGTCATATTCGTATCGGCATCAAAAATTAAGTAATTCTTGTAATATATTTTATCTTCTGAAAAGCTAACTGACGAGTCTAGTTCAGCATCTTCTGAAAAATAATTCTCTGCTTCCTCTGGACTTAAGCGGCCTTCCTCTGGAAGCGAAAATGTACTGAAAAACGTTTTTATGTTTTCGTAATCTTCTTCATTAAGTTGAGAATCTAGACTAGATAAATCTCTTTGTTTATCCTCCCAGTTGTATTCATATCCAATCGTGATCCCTTCTTGGTTATTATTGCTATCTTCCTCTTGACTCTCACCTGAAACATGAACGTCTTGTTCGGTGGGCTGTTCACTACAAGCAGCAAGAACTAGCAAAGAACTAATCCCTACTATATAGATATGCTTCATGAAATATCCCTCCAGATTAAATGTGTGGTTAAATTGTACCATTAACGGAAGTAACATACCATAGGTTAAGGAGAATATATTAGATTGTTTTTCTCATAGACATTTACGCAAATTGTCTTACTTTCTAATGCTAGCCATAAAAAAGAACCAACCCTTTTTGGGATTGACTCTTTTCATTCGTTTTCCCGATTTACGTAGGAAAGCGATATTAATTTCCTTGTCAGAATAGAAGAAAGTGGCATTCCCACGCTCTTTATTCATCTTCATCTATAGGCTCTCGTCCGTTTTGTATTCTAACGGCATTGGATAATGAAAGATCGTACGCTCTAGATTCTTCTATAGATTCCGGATTAATTGCAGCATTTAATTCATAAAGGGCATATTTCAATGAGAACAGTGCATCTTGGTTACCTTCCATAAATTCATCTCTTAAATTCAATATTTCATTGATTAATTCTTTGTCATATTCCTTTTCGAACGGATAATTTTCCTTTATCCATTCAAATTCAGCTCTACCCGGCAAGAATTCCTCGCTATACTCTTCCGCTTCTTCATGAAAAAGCATGATCGTTGTATTAATATATGCGTGATAGCCATCAATATAATTTAACACCTCGTCATCCGTCATACCCATTAGATTGTAATATTTATCCGGTGTAATGGATTTCAACATATCCACTTCTTCATCTGTTACTTCGGCCTCACCCTTGTTTGCTTGATCACCTTTATGTAATAAGTCCTTGATTTCCTCGTCTGTCATTTCATCTAATTTTTCTCTGGCTTCGCTATTTGGTTGCTCCGCTTGTTCCTCTTCCTTCGTTTTCCTGTCCATTTCTCTATGTTGCGCATCGTTTCCGTTTGCCTTAACTGTTTGGTCATTCCCTTGAAACAAAGCAAAAACGCCTATACTTAAAGCAAGCGCTATCACCAATGTAATCAAGAATCGTTTTTTTAGCATCCTTTCCCCCCTCATTTCGTTTTCTGTTTTTATCCTACCATGTTCCATGATGAGTGTAAACAACAGCAAAAGACTATATATATTCTATGAAGTATACAGGGTCATGAAATGCACTTCTCGCAATAGTCAACCTTCCACTCCAAACGATAAAGCAGTTCCCATCCCGCTATCCGCTAAAAAGACTAAACTCTATCTAATAAAGGCTCACAACATTTCTTGAATTTCTTATTACTGCCGCAGAGGCATAACTCATTTCGCCCTGGCAAGGGTTCTCCTGACCGATAATAGTGATTAATATTCGTCTTCCTGATTTTCTGGGCAACCTTTGTTATTTTTTTGTTGGCATAACGATAGACCTGCTGATAGCTTTCACAAAAATAATCAACGCCGGTCGTCGTCTGATCGCTTACTCGGTTTCTTGGACATCCACCATGACACAAGGAGAGAAATTCACACTGTTTGCATTGGTCAGGGAGATTTGGTTTCATGGCAAGAAAGTCATCCCATTTTTCATGGTGGGCTATTTCCGACAAGGTATCTTGTCCCACGTTGCCTAAACGATAATCTTCGTGAATAAAAAAATCACAGGGATATGCATCCCCATTTTGTTCCAATACCAGCATCTTAGGACACATTTCTTGGTGCACACACAGTTCGGCCTGCTGATGCAGTAATACCGCTAAGATGTTATCAAAGAAGCGAATCGATAGCTTCGGATCGCCGTCATTGTACCAATAGTGAAATGATTCACATAAAAAGTCGCCATATTCCCTCGGCGTGATGTGAAATACACCGGGCTGATCCACATGCTGTGATTGAAAGTCCATGCACGGAATAAATTGGACAAAGTCAAACTGTTCCCGTTGATAAAAATCCATTAATGCCTTGGCATGGTGGACATTATTTTCATGAATAACGGTCAATACATTAAAATCCACTTCGTAATCTCGTAGATGCTGGATCCCCTTCATAATCGCCTGATAGCTACCTTTACCGGTACTGGTTACGCGACGTTGGTCATTGATTTCCTCCGGGCCATCGATACTTACCCCGACCAAAAAGTTATATTTCTTGAAAAACGCCGCCCATTTCTCATTAATCATGGTTCCATTGGTCTGAATACTGTTACTGATCATTGTCCGTTTTGGGGCATGCTTGGCCTGCAATGCCACAACCTTTTCAAAAAAAGGCAACCCTGCAAGCAGCGGTTCTCCCCCTTGCCAGGCAAAGCTGACGACACCATTAGATGCTGCCATATATTCCTTAATAAACTTTTCTAACACCTCGTCCTTAATTCGTTCGATATGCCCTGCTCTGCCGCCACAACGACTATAATAGCAATAATCACAAGCAAGATTACAAGCCCCTGACACCGTCTTCCACATCACACCGGAAATCATTGGTTGCTTCCTGTTGATGACAGGCGTTTCAATCTCTACCATTTCGACATTCCTCCTCTCCCTATTATTGTATCCCAATTAAGATAGCGCCTTCAATAACATTGGGTATTAATTCATATATTGTTCACTTACAGCTTCAGTATGGAGCTAACAATGAAGAAGTATACGATGCGAAACTACATTTAGAGGTTAAATAGCACTCCTGTAGTTCTCATCTACTGTAAATGACTTAGTTTCTATACTCTAAAATATTTTCTGGTAAAATATGAATAAAAATGCTCGCTTAATATTTTAATTTACTTTCTTATTACCATCTTTTTTATAACTCACAAATCTAATGAAAGTTGGTAGCATAACAATGACTGTCACAAATAATAATACCTTCTCGGGTACCATATAATAAAATGTATCATTAATAATATAAACAGTTAGAATTGTCAGATAAGCAAGTAAAAAAATAGGCTCATATATTGTTTTACTGAACATTACAGGTTTCTTCATATGAATCAATATAAACAATCCTGCTAATAAAATGAAAAAGGTCATGATATCTCCCTCACTTTATTGTGGGCATACACCACTGCATATTCTAAGCCAGTGAAATCAATTCTAACAACCTTGCTATATTCGAACAAATAATATCTTGAGATTCCATGCATTGAACTACCCCCACTTCATTTTCTAATGAAAATTTGAAGTGGGAGATTCCTGCGAACACCGGTGCATCCACCAGTTTTTTAGCAGGCTAACCCCGTCATCCCAACGGTTCGTGCTTTATATCTTGTACGCCCGACTCGCCACACGTCCTACTTTAGCTTGATTTTCGCAACTTCGGGTCGTGTGGGGCGACTGAACGTTGAAGATTTTACGTTGCAGACGATTTTCCTGCAACAACCTCCTATCTTCAGTTTTCAAAGAGCAACTTACAATTATATTATAGCACAAATGTTCGCTGTTTTCAACTATTTAGGATACTACCGACATTCATCTCCCACCTACTCATTGGGCTATGCCCTTCACATTCCTTGAGGTGGGAGTCTTCTGTCGGAGTTTGATAAAGAATAAAAAGATAACTAAAAAACAACCTTTGCTGGAATTTTTTAAGATCAAGTTATAAAGAAGAATTTAAGGATTTTTGTGGATATTTCCTTCATTTTTAGATGGCTTAACCACGTTACGATAAATGTGTAAGACCAAGTTTTATGGTAATAGATTCGGTTCTGATGAAGATTTTCTATATCCACAGGCTGTAGAATATATCAACGGAAATAACACGGCAATTGTAGCATTGAGAAGATCTCTTGTAACTACATAAGATGTACCTGGACGGACACAAGAGCAAGGAGAACAGATAGCTGCAGCATTTAGAGATATTGTCTTAGAATCAGTAGATAATGAATAATTAATTACAAAAATAGAGAACCAACTAAAATGAAATCGGTTCTCTATTTAGGCATATTCTCCTCTCATTCTTCTAAAAAGACGGAGAAATTCTAGATATTCATGTAATAAGACGGGAAATAATAAAATGATTAAGCCCACTATAGCAAAAATTATGTTAACACTAAGAAATTTTTTCGACTCAAAAAAATTACGACGGCATACAGGAAAGTGCCTGCAAAAACAGCTTCTTTGAGTTCTATACCAAATCGAAACAAAAATCCGACTGGATCAACCCCCTCTTCATTTGGTTCTTGTATATCGGTATAAATGGTCCAATAAACTAGTATTAAGATAATATAACCTATTATTAATAATGTGGAGCTGATTGTTTTTTTATTGATATCGCTACACACCTTCCTGTAACCATACTGCCAGCAATTGCATTTGTTAACGGTAGAGTAATAAAATGGGACTGTTGCACAACTAAATAATTGATATGCAACACCCCCTTCATGCTAGCTTTATGCATTTCATTAAATACTCTTCTTTGCTTACACGTCTAATCGCCGACGAAGCTTTAGAGCCGAAATAGCGAATATAACGAAGGCTGTTAATGCACCAGAAGTAACCATTATCAATACATTTCCTATCGGAGGGTTGAATAACAGAGCAACCGAAAAGATTAGAACGGCACCAGTTAATCCCATCCCTAAAATACAAAATGCTAAAACGTTATTCATTCCATCACCTCCCTCTCCTTATACTGAAGCGAAACAACCTATTACTCCAGCACTACCACATATTGCAGCTAATGATTAGTTTCGGAGCGTTAATAGTTGCGATTATGTCAGATAAAAACCATAAATAAAATCCACCCTTGAGTTAGTGGCTCATTAATAGGGTGGAAATACTCTTAACAGTGCCAGCCCCCTTGTAGGGAACTAGGCTATTGTGTAGGACTGAAGGTGTTAGCGCACCTTTAGTCTTTTTTAATTTATTCAGTTTCTAACATTAGTATACCCTTTTTGCGTAAAAAAGAAAACATCTAATGCTTGTATGGAGTATTAATATTCAATACACGCTGTTTTTGCCCTCCTGCCTAATTAACTGCTGATCCTCGATTCGGTAAACAGAATCGGCGGTTTGCTCGATAAAACGTTGATCATGAGAAACCAGCACGATCGTGCCTTGATAACCAACAATAAAACGTTCCAGCGCTTCTATGGCATCGATATCCAAGAAATTGGTTGGTTCATCTAAAAGCAAGATATTGTACCTTCCTAAAAACAGTAAGCTTAACTGGAGACGAACGGCTTCCCCACCGCTTAAAAATTGAACATTCTTGGCCAGATCCGTGCCCTCAAACCGCATCGCGTGCAAAACACTTCGTAAGAACGATTCTTTAAAATCGGAACGAGCCTTTACATAATCTAACAGGCTAGATTCACTAGTAAACTGATAGCTCATTTGCCGAAAGTAACCAATCTCAGCTTTGGGAGAGATGGTTAGCTCCGGGTTGTGTGCCGCTATTTGCTGCAGCAAGGTACTTTTACCACTGCCATTTGCCCCTGTAAGAGCAATTACCTCACCCAGTGGCAATTGAAAACTAGTTTGATCAAGCAATACATGATCCGGGCCATCAAGGGTGTAGCGCTCGGCCATTATTGGAAATTTATTGTGCAGTTCTAAGGACTTCGCCTGATGGAACACAATCGGTCGTTTGTCGGTCACTGCCTGGACTTCTTCCAATTGATTCATTCGTTGTTCGATCGCCTTGGATGCCTTTTGCATCGCCTTCTGACTCGACCCTTTTGATTTCGTCATAAACGATTTATCCGGTTTGGCATTGGCCTCTTTTTTCGACATACGACCTGCTTGAGCCACCTTTTGTGCCTTCTTCATTTTTTCTGCCGCCGCTTGTTCTAATCGTTGTTTTTCCTTTACAAATTGTTCATGGGCCTGCTGTTGCTGTTCGATTTCCTGTTGCTTCTGTTCGATATATTGACTGTAATTCCCGGCATATACGCGTATCTGACCTTGGTCCACTTCCCAGATCGTAGTCACCAATTCATCCAAAACGGCTCGATCATGACTAATCAGGACAAGCGCTCCATAATAATAGCGCAATTGATCTAATAAAAAGGTAATTCCATCTTGATCTAAATGAGTGGTTGGCTCATCGATCAATAATGCCTCATAATAATCACTAAACAATTGCGCCAGCTTTTTCCTCGTTTGCTCACCGCCACTAAGTCGATCGTCCGACTCCGGAACGGCCAGTTTCCCTAATAAGGCTGGATCTGCTGGATCATTGCTTGGAGCCTCTATTTGTTCAAAGTAACCACTTGTCACATGACGATGAACTTTACCATAAGTTGGCTCGATTTGACCTGCCAGTATTTTTAATAAGGTAGACTTGCCTTCCCCATTCTTACCGACAATCCCAATCCGATCAAACTGGTGCACTGCCAGTCTTTCTATCGTCAAAATATCTTTATCTAAATACGTCATTCGTACGTTATTTAATTCATAGGATAATAATTCCATATTGCATACCTCCACTTTTTTTAAAATACAAAAAATCACAGACGGTCTGTCTGTGATAACAAGTGAAGGGAGTTTTGTGCCTATCCGATCCATCAAACATACCGAAATAAGCATACAGCTATGCTGCAGCATTCGATGACTACACAAATAAAGAAAGATAGACGTATCCACCTTTCTTCTCCAGTACCATATCTTGTTCAAGAAGATTATTAAAAAAGGACAGACTTATCCCGTTCACTCTGTTATCCAAACAGAGCCTTTGGACCTATTCAATTACTTAGTTCAAAGTGGGGAAACGAAGTCGCATCGCGTGTGTCATTTTTTAATAATCCTCCTTCTCGTATGTTTCCACTTCATTATATAAATTTCTTTGATTCTTGTCAACAGCGGCAAGCCTTTCCTATGCGCTCTTAGAGAAATATGATACAATGCAGGTTGTACATATCCTATTTGTTTAGAGGTGACTATCTATTGCTTTGGATCGCCCTTTTAACCTTGAGCTTATTTGTAATCTTTTTGATTTCTTATCTACGAGACCCGCGAAAAATTATTAATGGATTTTTATTTAATAGCTTTATTCTCGCTTTTTTGGTTACTTGTCTGATGTATACCTTTCAAACAGATACGACACAATGGAGTGCTTGGATTATATTCCCTATTGTAGCCATACTTATTCTTATTCCATTTGCCTTCGTTGTCCTGATTGTTGGGTTGTTTCTCAATGCAAGAACCTTAATGCGCAGGGAAGGAAGAAAACTAGCCAATTCGCTCACGCTGTTACTGGGGCTTGGCATGTTGTTTCTCTTGGTGGTAAGAATGTTGGATCTGTCCCAATTGGTATCCAACAACCTGCAGCCATTATTTGGAGGGGCGGGGCTGATCACGATGTATTTCTTTTTGCACATGTTCAACTTCTTAACTGCATATACATTGTATCAATTTAACCGGCCCAAAAGAGATCAAAATTTTGTGATCGTACTAGGTAGCGGATTGATTAATAACAAGGTCCCTCCGCTCCTAGCCAATCGGATCAATAAGGCAGTCGCCTTTTATCAGAAACAGAAAAAGGTCACTGCCCCGCCTAAAATTATCCTTTCTGGTGGACAGGGACCGGACGAGGAACGGCCGGAAGCAGAGGCGATGCAGGAGTACGCCATTCAGCAAGGGATTCCTGCCGAGGATACGATCCAAGAAAATCAATCCGTTAATACTTATGAGAACATGGTTTTCTCTAAAAAAATCCTGGATGATCGCAAACCAGACGGAGATTATCACAGCATTTTTACCACCAATAATTTTCATCTGTTTCGTGCTGGTATTTATGCCCGTAAGGCAGGACTGAACAGTCAAGGCATTGGTGCCAAAACAGCCTTTTACTATTGGCCTAATGCCATGGTAAGAGAATATATCGCAATCGTTGTTCTGCAACGCAAGCGACATCTTGCTGTGGTAGGCAGTATTCTTTTTATTTCGATTTGCTTATCGATTATTAACTGGTTCTTTGTTTATTAACCTGAAGGAGGTGTTTGGAGTGGAAACGAATAAAATATTGTCAGCGCTTTGTTATTTCAGCATCTTCTTTGCGCCGATCATCTTACCGATTGTGGTCTGGATTGTTGGTGATGAAGAAAGCAAACGACATGCCCAAAAAGCGTTTTGGTCGCATATTATCCCCGTACTGACTGTCATTCTCGCTTTTTTTGTGGTGAGTGCCGTTGGATTCACTCAATTTATTCAATATGATCAGGGAACTGCTTTCATTATTACAATGATGGTTGCAGGATTTGTCTGCTTCTTAGTCAGTGTTTTCTATTTTATCTGGAATATCGTACAAGGCGTTAAAATCCTTAGTGCTAAGTAAGGAGAAATCAAATTGAAGAAATTAAACACAGATACACAGTACCTCAAATTTATGCAGTTGAAAAGGGAGCTTATCGAGTCTTTCGAAGTGTTCCCTTTCACCCTGCCTGTCATACAACATTTTCAGGATATCGTTTTCCATCCGAATGTCACGATGATTATCGGAGAAAACGGTATGGGAAAATCGACATTGTTAGAGGGAATTGCTGTGTCACTAGGCTTCAATCCAGAAGGCGGGTCGAAAAATTTTAACTTCTCCAGCTATGATTCCCACACCAATTTGGATGCGTACTTGCGCATCGCCAAGGGACCCTATCGTCCGAAAGACCATTTCTTTTTACGGGCGGAAAGCTTCTATAATGTAGCCACGTATGTGGAAGATATTGATCAAGATCCATCAGGCGGGGGCAGAGTAGTCGACTCGTTTGGAGGTACTTCCTTGCACCAACAATCGCACGGTGAATCGTTCTTCGCCGCCTTTAATGAACGATTTCGCGGTAATGGCTTGTATGTCCTTGATGAGCCCGAAGCTGCTCTGTCCCCACTGCGCCAATTATCACTGTTAAGCCGGCTGGATGAGCTGGTGCACCAGGGCTCTCAATTTGTGATTGCTACCCATTCTCCCATGTTAATGGCCTATCCTCATGCCAGGATTCTTGAACTATCAGAGGACGGGCTACAGGAGAAAGCGCTGGAAGAGACGAGTCACTATACAGTGATGAAACAGTTTTTTGAGGATAGGGGGCGGTTGTTTTATCATTTGTTTCGATGAAGTGGTGTGTTAGTCATGAGTATAATAAGGAGGATTGTATATCTTGATTGCTTTTATCATAGCAGGAATTATTTTTATTCTTATAATAGTAGTGATCATTAAGGTATTGGTAAAGAAAAAAAGACCCACTAACTCTTATACTCCATTTGATGCTATTACAGGTCAGGAACATAGCGAATTCCATGAAGAACGTGAAGAGTACGTACAAAAGGAAGATGAGCGGCAGGATGATGATAAGGATAAATAGTAATGGTGCTTATAAATTATTCTCCATACTTCTCTTTCAACTTTTCAAATACCTGTTCAGCTTCTAAAAAACTTTCTCCTTCTTTCCTTTGTTTTTCTGCTTGGGCTAATTTCTCGTATAACTCCAATTTTGCTAAAGTTTTTTCATCAGTCGCCATACTCATTAGAACCATATCACCGGTATTTGAGCTCCGTCACGATCTGAGATTGTAGCTTTTATTCAAGTCTTCGTTGGCCAATGATGACGGCCGTTTTTATTGCTTCTACCGAGATTTTGGACGTCATTTTTAGAATGACGCCCATTTTTGCTGCTTCTACCGAGATTTTGGACGTCATTTTCGGAATGACGCCTATTTTTGCTGCTTCTACTAAGATTTTGGACGTCATTTTCGGAATGACGGCCATTTTTGACGCTTCTACCGAGATTTTGGACGTCATTTTTGGAATGACGGCCATTTTTACTGCTTCTACTAAGATTTTGGACGTCATTTTCGGAATGACGCCCATTTTTACTGCTTCTACCAAGATTTTGGACGTCATTTTCGGAATGACGGCCATTTTTGACGCTTCTACCGAGATTTTGGACGTCATTTTTGGAATGACGGCCATTTTTACTGCTTCTACCGAGATTTTGGACGTCATTTTCGGAATGACGAGTTGGTACTAAATCTCTCATCCTTCTATTCCTTTTACCGGCGGATCTCCCAGGGTTCATGCATTATCTGCAGCACAGCGCTCACACGTGTGTATAGATATCAGCACTTATCTCTTATCCGCTGCGATCATTAAAAACATCGGTCTTCGTAATTCATCTTTCATTTCAGGGATTTCCTCGAGTGCTTCTGCCGATGGTGTGGATTCTTCTACTTCTTGAATCCTGAACCCGGCTTGGATGACATCGTTCATATAACTTGCTACGGTACGATGATACTTCTGCACATTATCCGCTAAAAAGCTCGTTTCCCGTAATCCCTCTGTGTGATAATGGTCAACCGGCCAATGCAGGTGATTGCCTTCCTTATCATTATGCCAATCCTGTTCCGCCCTTGCTGTAAAAATGGGATGTTCTACGGAAAAGACAAACATACCACCTGGCTTTAGATACGGATATACTTGCCGACATATAGCAGAAAAATCTTCGACATAGTGAAAAGCTAAGGAGCTGAATACCACGTCAAATTGCTCGTCATCAAAACTCACCTCTTCCAACGGTGCCTTGATATAAAAGATTTCCGGATCATCGGTCATTGCTTGGGCCTGGATGATCATATTTTCTGATATGTCAACGCCAATCACAGATTGAGCTCCCTGTTCTTTGACATAACGGCAGTGCCAGCCAAATCCACAGCCTAAATCCAATACGGCCTTTCCTTGCAAATCTGGAAGCATTTCTTTGACAATATGCCACTCCCCAGCAGCCTCTAACCCTTTGACCGATCTAGGCATCTCTTTGTATGCTTCAAAAAATGCTTGGTTATCATATTTATTTTGTTTCATTGTCGATTCTCCTCGTATATTACTGATTTTTCTTTCTATCATGATATATTCATACTACGCCAGTCCATGCACTATACCTTTGGCAAAGGAACTTGTAACAGTCTTAAAAAATCCTTTTGCGATTCCAATTCTCTAGACGCAATAAAGTCAATAAACGCTTCATCATCTCGATGTGCCTTTTCAAGTAAAGCAATATATTCCGCTCGCAAAATGGGAGGGATCAGTGCAGGAAGATAGCCATCCTGAATAAGGGCGGTATTCATTAATAGTCTGGCAACCCTGCCATTGCCATCTTTGAAAGGATGTATAAACACAAACTTCTTGTGAAGAATGGCTGCGAATTCTACTGGATGATACTTATTTCGTTCTGTTTTGATCCATTTACATAGAGCTTCTATTTCATAAGGTATCTCCTCAACCTTACTAACTGGATAATCAGAACCCGATATAAACACGGGAATATTTCGATATTTACCTGCAAAATCCATATCAATATTTTGATAAAATAATTGATGCAGATAGAGGATATCGTTTTCTACGATCTCTTTATGATCAAGTAGTGTAAACATCTGGTTATATGCCTTCGCATGGTCGACGGCTTCATACATATCTCTCAGAGGTCTTCCTCCAACAGTTAGTCCATCTTCTATGATGACTTTTGTTTCGCTCTCCGTTAAGGAATTACCCTCTAGCGCATTAGATGTCCAGGTTAATCCGACCCGATAAAAATCTCTTATCTGCTTTAACATTTCCCCTTCAAATGGCCTTAGTTCATTAATACAATGCTGATATACTTCCAATTTTTCAAATGGCCCCATCATTTCCCTCCATTCTTGGCTTTGTTTTCTCGGCTTTTGCTTTGCCTAAACTTTCATATAGCTCCTCATCTAACGGCATGCATATAATTTCATTATGAACGCTATCTTCTATTTATACAACTTAACCATATCTTGATGTTTATTTTACAGTAGCTTTATCTATCTTTAACAATCGACTGCTATGATTGATAACTGTAGGGACCTCCCCTCTGACCTTATTCAAAAAGTAAAGGAGAATGTGAATTGAGCGTGAGCAACGTAATGCAAACAAGTCAAGCTTTGAACCTTGCCGGTGTGCACAACTTCCGTGATCTTGGCGGTATGAAGACAACAAATGGTCGCACGATCAAGCATGGATTACTCTTTCGTTCGGCTGACCTGACAGACGCTACGACGGAAGATAAGCAATTATTCCAAGATCTTGGCATTCGCACCATTTTTGATTATCGTACAGCGCAAGAGGCAAATGATCGTCCAGACCCACAACTCCCTAACGTGAACTATCATCGCGTTGCGGTCAATAAGGAAACGGGTGAAGCAAGCTGTCAATCGCTTGAAGATTTATTTGCTAAAGAACAGCCAGATAGCTTCGGTACGGACCTCTTAGTGGCATTATATCACAACTTACCAATTGGAAACTATTCCTTCCAGCAGCTAATGGCACATGTCAAACAGCCAGCGGACAACCTGCCTTTGATTCAACACTGTGCAGGAGGTCGAGATCGTACGGGGATTGGTACGATGATTATTTTATTAGCTTTAGGGGTTGCTTGGGAGGATATTGTCGAAGACTTTCTCTACTCTAATGTTTTGTTAGAAGACTATCACCAGCAAATCTTTACACAACTAGAAGACAAGATACCGCCGTCACAGTTGGAGCCATTCAAAAAGGGATTCCTGTTGCAAGAACAATACTTAACCTTATCTTATCAAGCCATTCTCGCACATTATGCCACCATAGAAGAATTTTTAACCCAAGAATATGGTATCACAGCAGACATTCGCATGACCTTACAAGACTATTGTCTAGAATAAATCATTCATTTTATTAAAGAGGAGTGTTCCAATGAACAAACTATCATTTATCCATTTAACCGATACACATGTGTTGAAAGACTATCAAGGAAGTTTCCTAGAAGGACTGGACAAGAACAGTTCTAATCCTAGTGATCAATTAATCAAAATCCTTCAGTTTGCCGAAGCCCGCAAGAATAAGCTTGACTTCTTGCTTGTTACCGGTGATTTAGTGCATGAAGGGGATGTGGAGGACTATCAGCACTTAAAATCCCTGCTAGAGGAACATACCAGCCTTCCTATCCATCTAAACCTTGGCAATCACGATGTCACCCCTGCTTATTGGGAAGCCTTCCATCAGAAGTTAAATTGTGAAGACGAATTATTTTATACCGTTGATATCGATGGTTTCCGTCTCATCGTTTTAGACTCCAGTTATGATAAGAGCGGAACTGGGCGGGTCAGCGAAGAACAGCTAGCATGGTTGAAAGATGTCCTAGCTGTTCCTTCCCAATTTGGAAGCCTGGTTACGGTTCACCATCCGATTGATGAAGATATGTCTTTTGGTGATCATAGCCTGGTTAATTCTGAAGAATTGTTGAAAGTACTAGATAATGAAGAAATCATTGCCGTTTTAAGCGGACATATCCATAAAAACTGGATTAAAAGCTACCCTCATTTTCTGTTATCAGCGGCAGAAGGGACCTGCTTCGGTGTAGAATTTGATGGCGAAAAGGCGGATTTCACTGATAACAGTGCGTTTAATATTTGCACCATTGAAAATGGCCAGCTGCAGATTGAAGTGACTCGTGTACCAGAAAACAATCAAGTACTCTTTAGCTATGAATTAAATCTTGCTTAAAGAGACCGTAGTTTAGCTATTTTTTAAAAGAGGAGCTATCAAAACGATGAAAAAAATAAGTATATTTCTAACATTTGGTTTACTGTTGTTATTTCTGGCTGGCTGCGGCATTTGGGGACAGCAGACATCAACTGCTAGCGAAAGCACGTCAACCGATTTGGTCGAACTTGATCCAGACAATCCTACACCAATCAACTTTTATACCTATAGTTTGGCAATCCCCAGCATGAAGGATGGGATGGAGCAATTAATTCAAGACTTTAATGATACGGTTGGTAAAGAGAAAGGCGTCATTGTCGAAGCAGTAGCCGACCCTAATTTTCAACAATACCAAGCGGATATCACGGCTGGGAAAGAGGTGGATGTTGTCCAGCACGTGTTTGGCACCTTAGACGCCTCCAGAATGAATTTGGGCTTCGAGGCTTATGAAGATGTATTTCCAGAAGAAGAGTTAAACGCTCACTTAGAAGGTATCTCGGAAAATGCCTTACAACTAGGGGTAATCGATGAAAAAATGTACGGGTTGGCCTTTACCTTTAGTACACCGATTGTCTTTATAAATGGCGGACTGTTTGAAGAAGCCGGATTAGATCCCAATGATCCGCCGGAAACCTGGGCAGATATCAAAGACTATGCCCTGCAAATCAAAGAAGCAACCGGGAAGGACGGATTTGGATTGGAACCAGACAATGGCTGGGTTACCGATAGCGTCTTTTTCAGTAATGGGGCGGACATCTTAACAGAAGATCGTTCTGAAGCCGTTTTTGCTAGCGAAGAAGGCATGGAAGCGATGGAAACATGGAAGGATATCTACAATAGTGGTGCTCATGCCATCGGCTCTACCTCCGATGTGCCCGAGCAATTCATGGCAGGTAACTTAGGAATGTATATCACCTCAACTGCTATGCACAGCGGATTTAAAGCAGCTTCTGAGGCTGGCGGTTGGGATTTATATGGCGCTGCCCTGCCACAGTTTGGTGACAAACCTAGCATACCGGTTAACTCCGGTAGTGTCCTTGCTGTACGCCCGGAATCGCCTGAAAAGAAAGCAGCGACATGGGAATTCATCAAATATGTAACAGGACCTGAGGGGTACACAACGATCACCGAACAAATCGGCTATTTACCTCTTCGTACCGGCTTAGCGGAGGACCCAGATTATTTAAAAGATTTTGTGGCTGAGAATCCTCTATATAAGATTAACTTGAAACAACTGGAACATATTCGGCCGGCAACCATCTGGCCTGGAGACAGTGCCACCGAAACCAGCGCCATCTTTAGTGATACCATTGTGGAATCTATTTCCACCGATGCAGACGTAGCAGAATCGTTAAAAAACGCCGAAAAAGCGATTAATAACGCGCTAGAATGATCACTTGGTATGATTGCTTTTGAGCGTGAAAGCAACCATACCATTTGGAGTAAAGGATGAGGTATATGTCTAACCAGAGCCATTCGATTGATATTTCCACACTGGAGCCTGTATCAGCAAAGTCAAAGCGTGCCAGAAAGTGGCGCTTACTTACAAAACCATATATGTACCTGGCTCCAGCTCTCGTTTTATTATGGATTTGGATGTATTATCCGATGTTATCCACGTTCATACTTGCCTTTCAGAACTGGGGAATGGTGCCGGGAACGTCACCTTCTCCCGCAGGCCTGGATAACTTTGTACGTTTATTGGCCAGTAAAGACTTTGGTATTTCCATTATTAATACGATCTTCTATACCGTGGGCCTGCTTCCATTCTCGATTGTGATTCCCTTATTTCTGGCTGTAGCCACTCACAAAATGGAAGGGAAAATGAAAAATGTCTATCGCGCCATGTTCTTTATACCACTGATTTTGGCGCCAGTATCGGTGGGGGCCATTTGGCGCTGGTTGTTTCACCCTACCAATGGATTGGTGAATGATCTGTTACTGCGATTTAGCTTGATCGATGCACCGATTGCTTTTTTCTCAGACCCTGTCTTTGCCAAATGGCTGATTCTTTTGATTACCGGCTGGAAAATGATCGGGTTTGGAACGATTTTGTTCTCGGCCGCCTTAACCGGGATTAGCAAAGATTATTATGAGGCAATTTCCTTGGAAGGAGCCAACCGTTTTCAGCAGTTTCGTGATTTAACACTTCCTTTGTTGTCACCAATGATTTTCCTTGTCTTAATGATGAGCTTGTTATTCTCTAGTCAATGGACGTTTGCCTATATCGATATCCTAACCCAGGGTGGTCCGTTTGGTACATCGACGAATATTTATTATGAAATGTATAAATACGGCTTCTCGAATATGGATGTCGGATTAAGTGCAGCCGCCGCCATGTTGTTCTTTATTGTCTTTGGCATCATTGCCTTTGTGTTAAATACGATCACCAAAAAATATGCCTTTTATGATAATTAGGGAGGGAGTGCAGCTATGAGACAACGAAAACTTTCCGCAAGCACCATTATACAGCATACACTATTGATTTTACTAAGCCTGATCGCTATATTCCCTTTATATTGGATGGTGATCTCATCGTTAAAAAATGAAGCTGATATTTTTAGTTCCAGTTTTATACCATGGAACGCAACATTTTCTAATTATGTCTATGCCTTTCAAGAAATGCCGATTTTACGCATGATGCTCAACTCATTTGTGATGGCAATCCTATTAACGGCTATTCAACTGATTACGAGCATTCTCACAAGCTATGCTCTGGTGCGCTGGCAAGTGAGGGGAAGTCTTTTTATTTATACGATTATCAGCCTATCTTGGCTAATTCCGATGCAAGTGATCATGATCCCTAACTATGTATTAGTCAATCAAATCGGGTTAAATGAGACGATCTTGGGGATTGTCGTTCCCTTATCTGTTTCTACCTTTGCGATTTTATCGCTCTATCAAGGCTTTCGTTCCTTCCCTAAGGCTTTGATCGATTCAGCCAGACTAGACGGCGAAAAGGATTTCTTTATCCTCGTCAAGATCATCTTACCCAATTTGAAGTCAACGATTGCTTCGCTTGGTATTCTATTATTTATCAATGGCTGGAATGAATACCTTTGGCCCATGTTGATTACGACAGAAATGGAGAATGCCCCGATTCAAATCGGCTTGCGTTCCTTTGTGAATTCGGATGTGAACATGTGGGGATCGCTGATGGCGGCAACAACAATATCTTGTCTGCCTATCTTGATTATTTATTTACTACTGCGAAAACACATTATCGAATCCTTTGTACGTTATGGAATTAAATAAAGGAGGAGTATCAAATGGCACAAATCACCTTACAACATGTCAAAAAATCGTTCGGTAAAGCGGATGTCTTAAAGGATATTAACCTAGAGATTCAAGATGGATCTTTCACCATATTGCTTGGTCCTTCTGGTTGTGGTAAATCAACCTTACTAAGGATTCTAGCAGGTTTAGAGGAGGAAAGTGCAGGTCATATCTATATGGACACAAAAGAGATTACCTATAACGAACCAAAAGATCGCGATGTCGCGATGGTGTTCCAGAATTATGCCTTATACCCGCATATGACCGTCTATCAAAATATCGAGTATGGTCTAAAAATCAAGAAAATTCCAAAAGATGAACGGAAACGAATGGTAGCGGATGTACTGGAAATGGTCGAATTAACCGATCATGCCCAAAAAAGACCGAATAAACTGTCAGGCGGGCAGCGTCAACGCGTGGCCTTGGCTCGTGCCATTGTCAAACGACCTGGTGCTTTCTTTATGGATGAACCATTATCCAATCTGGACGCCAAATTACGAAATCATATGCGCCAGGAATTAATCGAACTGCAGCAGCAACTCCAAACCACGTTTTTGTATGTCACCCACGATCAGGTCGAGGCGATGTCGATGGGAACCCATATCATTATCCTGAATCAAGGAAAGGTCATGCAGCAAGGTACACCTAAGGAGATTTATACAAATCCCGAGAACCTGTTTGTGGCCCAATTCATTGGTTCTCCGGCCGTTAATATTATCGAGCAAGGCGATTATTCGATCGGGATACGACCTGAAAAAATGCAGCTTATCACACCTTTTGATACAGCAGCAGGTGATTACCGGCTTGAAGGTGAACTTCTTTCGACCGAACAACTTGGCGGGGAAACGATCTACCGTGTCAAGACGGCATACGGTAAACTCCATGTTAAAACGCCAAGTCAATGGGAGGCTGTGGATAATAAGATAAAGCTTTCTTTCAAAAAAGAGGATGTCTTCTTTTTCGACAATGACGGTGAACGTACCGCACCGGATTATACCTTATTAAAAGACTTGCGAGAGGAACCACAGCTTCATTTTGCATAATTTAAAAAAGGATTCCTGCTTGTGTGGGGTGGAATCCTTTTTTTGTAAGATAAGCGTATATCATTTTGCATGAATAAATTCTTATTCAGGAACAGCCGTGTCCAGCTCCAAGCGCCAAACTTTAGAGATTTCACGACACGCCCTACGATAAAGAAGACTTAGCGACTGGCAAGCCAACAGGCGCAGACAGAGCTAAAGTCGCACTTATGCCCTGCGGGTGAAAGTCAACATCGACTCCTCACGTCGCCGTGTTTCCTTTATCTCAGCTGCAACGCGCAAGTCTCTACGTTTTTAAGAGGGCGCTCCTGCGCTTTTCGTTCTACTACTCTTTTGTCCAATACTCCATCCCATTCTCCTGCGTCAATGCCCAGTTCCCGTTCTGATAGGTCATACCATGCAAGCTTGTATAACCAACCGGGAAAACAGCTTGGTGATTACTCCATTCTTTTCCCTTTAACAAATGATAAATGATATTAATCACCCCGCCATGGGTGACAATCAGCACATTCTCCTGATTGCTCTTCGCTAACGGCGTTTGACAGATCTTTTGAAATGCTTTTTTAATCCTTGTAAAAAATTCCTGAGGGCTTTCTCCGCCCGGATATCTTTCTTCCATCTTCAAGCGATTGAAGTATAGACCAGGATATCGCCTGTTTGCTTCTTCATTAGGCATCCCTGCTAATACACCGTTATTCGTTTCCCGCCAATCCGTGGATGTTATCATTGGTAGATCAAGCGCCTCACTTATGTAAGACGCAGTTTGCGAGGCCCTGTTCAAATCACTGGAGATAATCTTCACAATAGAAAATTGATCTTGATGCTGTACCAAATAAGCAGCCAATTGCTTAGCCTGCTGTCTGCCCTCTTCTATCAATCCTTTCTGACTCCATCCACCGCGATACCCTTCCTCATCTCGACCATGACGCACCAGATAAACAGCCATCTACATCTTCCCTTTCTCACTAAATTGGGATAGGTGACTCGATTCATTGGCATAATTAATCTGCCATTTGCCATCGATATGTTCCAGCTCCGACAAACCGGCATTGACTAATCTTGTTTTTCCCGTTCCTAATTCATGATTAGAGAAGAGCGACAGAATGACATTAATCACCGCTCCATGGGCCACCAAAAGGACACGCTGTTGGGGATAATCAGTTAAAATCCGCTCCAACCCATGAGAAACCCTATGTACAACACTTTCCCTTGTTTCCTGATCTGGATAAATTTTATCGGGATATCGGGACATGCGCTCCTCTTTGGATAAACCTTCCGCCATACCAAAATCTCTTTCTACAAATTCTTCCATTTTTATCAATGGAATATCCAGCCTCTCATTCATTATCTCTGCCGTGCGGGCCGCGCGGGACAACGGACTAGTGACCATGACATCCCAATCGTATTGACTTAAATAATCCCTGCATTCCCGGGCTTGCTGTATACCGGTTTGATTGAGTTCAATATCCGTTTTTCCTTGTATTTGACCTGTCTTATTCCAATCGGTTTCTCCATGTCTGACAATACAAATGCGTGTCATATCCCTTCCCCCTCATCAGCTTATGTACTTGTTGTTTATTATACTAGAAAAAAGGGGGGAACTGCTATCAGAATATATCATCCAACTGATTGGAATATCCAAAGCAGAGCAATAAGATGAATTGAAAAAAATACTGCTGACTAGTCATTGTGTCAAAACCACAAATCTAATCAGGTAAAATGATACGGTTGACAACCGGTTTATCCCATAAAATCGATGTTTTTGTATTGCCATATGGAATTAATTTCTCAATCAATTGTGTTAACTCATCCATTTCCTTTAATGCTGCTTTCATATAGTAGTGGACATGTCCAGTGGCTCGGTAACATTCGATAATACTTTTCTCCTTCTGGATTACCTTTTCAAACTCATTGTGAGAAATAGACAATTCACTTAATTCGATCATAATCAATAACTTTTTCCCTACTGAAAGAGGAGAAACGATCGCAGAGAATCGTCCAATTACACCATTTTCTTGCAACCTTTTCAATCGTTCCGTCACACTCGGTCTGCTCAATGCCAAATGTTTTGATAATTCACTGATTGACATTCGACCATCCTGCTGTAACAACTTAATTATTTCAATATCCAATTGATCCATGTCACTCACTCCAGGTTATATTTTCATAATGTTAACTATTTCGCTTAAATAACTGCAGATTGCCAAGAAAAAGCCACAAACTGCTTCGTTTTCGTATATACATTGCAATTTATTTGTACTAACATTATAACCAATCTTCAATTATTTGAAAATTCACAAAATAAAAAATGAAGGAATGAGGTTAGTGCATACTGTACATCGCAGCGCTTCTTCGTCATTTTAAAAAGGAGGGAACCATCATGAGCCATTTATCCAAGATCATTATTTTGGCAGGTGCGTTTGTATCTTTTATACTAGGTGCTGGAACTGCAACAGGGCAAGAGATTATGCAATTCTTTGTTCCATTTGGTTATATTGGGACCGGAGCTATTGTGATAGCAGCTATTTTGCATATGTGGTTTGGTGCTTATACGATGGATGTAGGCTCACGTTTGCAAGCAACGGATGCCAAAGATGTTTTTAACTATTTTTGCGGAAAATATCTAGGGTTCTTTTTTTATTGGTTTGCCCAATTATTTATGTTAGTCGTTTTTGTTGTCATGATTTCAGGAGCTGGCGCCACAGTCAGCGAACATTTTGGTACAGGAGACATCCTAGGACGAATCATTATGGCTGCTGCAGTTTTAATCACTGCCTTAGCTCGATTAAACACTATTATAAAGATATTAGGTATTGCCGGCCCTATTATTATACTATTTGCTGTCATTGTTGGGATTGGGAACTTCGATAGTGAAGGCATTCGCCATTCTAATGAACTAATTAGCGAACTACAACTACTGCAGGCTACCAACAGTTGGTGGCAATCAGGGTTTATCTATTCATCATTTGTTCTTTTAATTGCTGTACCTTTTCTTGCTAACCTAGGGAAAAATGAAACAAATAGACGCACCGTTATATTTGCTGGAATAGTAGGCGGTTTTATTATGCTGTTAGGTGTTTTTGCTATTTATACAGGCATTCTTTCCCATATTGACGATGTACAAGACAAAGGGATTCCTACGCTTTTTCTAGCCGATCAAATCAGTTCTATATTAGCCTTGTGTTTCTCTATTATTCTTTTAATTGCTATTTATACAACTGCTGTGGGAATGCTTTGGACCGTATCACTTCAATTTTCAGGAGGGAATCCTACTATTTATAAAATCATTACCATTGCCTTAACTATCATTGGATTCTTCGGTGGAGCCTTACCATTTGCTACAATTATTGATCTTGTCTATCCCATTGTAGGATACATTGGCTTAATTTTAATGGCTTGCATGCTTTATCGCCAATTTATTAACAAAGGTTCATTAGGAAAAGAGGGAATTTAATCATGAGTAAATATGAAAAAAAAGAAAATTATATCAGAGAGAAATTAGATATGCCTTTTACAGGGATTACTTCTTTTAAGAAATATCCTATTTGTACAAATCTAGACGACCTAGATGCTGATTTTGCCATTATTGGTGTACCAAACGATATGACCACTGCTTGGCGTTCAGGAGCTCGGATGGGACCACGATCCATTCGCGAGCAATCTTCCCTTTATGCATTTGGAGCAAGCTATGACCACGAAAAAGATATTATCTATGATGAGAAAGATGTGAAGATCTTTGATTGTGGAGATGTATCGATCATTAATGGTGATGTGGAACAAAGCCATGAAAATACAGAAGAAGCAGTCAGAAAGATTATTGCAAAAGGAGCCATTCCCATTGTGTTAGGTGGAGATCATTCCGTCACCAATCCTGTTGCTTTCGCTTTAGAAAGTCATGAAAAAGTGAATGTGGTACAAATTGATGCTCATTTGGACTGGTTAAAAGAAGCCTCAGGGCAGCGCTTTACCTTAAGCAACCCGATGCGCAGGATGTCTGAAATGAATCATATCCATAAAATGGCTCAGATTGGTATTAGAGGTGTTGGCAGCAGTCAAAAGGAAGATTTTGATGATGCAAGAAACTACGGAAGTAAGATCATCTCACCTAGACAGTTAAGAAAACAAGGGATTGCTCAAGCGCTAGAACATATGCCTGAAGGTGAAAAATATTATGTAACGATTGATATTGATGGTTTAGATGCCTCCATCGCTCCAGGTGCAGGCTCTCCTTCTCCTGGCGGTTTATTTTATGAAGAAGTCAGCGATATATTAGAAGCTATTGCAAAAAAAGGGAATGTGATTGGTTTTGACTTAGTAGAAGTCAATCCGCTATATGACCCAACACATGTGACATCGCAAATCTCGGCTAGACTAATCATTGATTTTATTAATTATATTATTAAAGAAAAGCAACTAAACCAATAATATGATACTGCAGACAGTGATAAAGCGAGAATTCGTTCAGTGGGCAGCATTATTACCCCTGAACGATAGTGAGACTTATCAGGAGGTTTAGAGACCGTTGTTTTCCATTCCTGTCATGGGTTAGGTTAGCTCTTTTTATTGCAGGAAAACTTACGGACTCTTAACGCTGTGATAAACAATACATAAAGCTTGCTGCACAGGGAATAAATCGTGTAGCAGCTTCATGTTCCTTTTCACTCCGCAAACAAAATAAGCATCGTAATCGACGTTCCTTCTTCCCCCACTTTGACAAAACCTAATGATTGATAAAGCTTTACCGCACTGGTATTCTCAGGATCTACACTTAACGACAAACCCGGATAAGGGGATGTCTTAGCCACCTGCAACAATTTGTTCATCAGCTCTCGTCCCAGTCCTCTCCCTCTTGCACCAGAAGTAATCGCAATGCCTAGCTCTGGAATATCATGACGAACAAAGCCATAGCCCGGATTCCGCTCATCAAACAAACGATACCATGCGGCACCGATGGCCTTATCCTCTTGCTGGTACGCAATAAATGCCGTATCCCCCTGCCTTCCCCAATCTTGATGATATTTGCGCAGATGCTCTGATTGAAGCAGTACATGTTTTGCAGGCTTATTCTCCGAGATGTAGATCGATTCGTATAACATATCGGTTAAAAAGTCATAATCCGCCTTCGTTCCGGTATAGGCTCTGATTTCAAACATGCTGTATACCTCCTTATTCGTCGGGATAGTGAGCTTGCAGAAACTGAACGGATTGCATGATTAATTCCCGCAATACATCTTCATCTATATCAGCCAGCTTATTCACATAAACACAGCCTTTACCCGCCTTATGCTTACCGAACTTCTCCAGTAATGGCGCGCGACTGTCATCTCCAGTTGCAATATAAAGGCTGAACTTTGCCTTACGAGGCGAAAAGCCAACAAGTGGAGCGTCTCCTTCATGACCAGTATCATATTTATAATGATAACGACCAAATCCGATAATACTAGTCCCCCACATTTTTGCTTCCTTTCCGGTTGTCTCTGTAAAAATATCTAATAAACGATAGGCATCCTCACGTTTGCGCTCGCTCTCTACTTTTTCAATAAATTCAATCACACTGTTGTCGGTTTCTTTTGTTTTTAGTTCATATGCCATTTGATTCAGCTCCTTTTTGTACATACTCATTTGGACAACTACCATGCTAAACCGTTATATTGTTTCATGCTTCCTATTATAACGGAAAACAGTAGTTTGTGGTATTGTCAAAGAAGCAGTGTTGATTAACATTATGTTATATAATAGGTGAAAAATAAAGGAAGGAAATAGTTGAGGAGAAAACAAATAATATATCGTAATATCCCCGCCATCCACATTTATCCCGGATGCTTCTCTTCAAATCCAGAAATTCACCTCGGGATAAATGCTGAATGCGAAAGGTTGACTACATTGCTTCATAGTTAGGATAGCTATCTTCTGTACATAATAGCTGAAAATGGTGATGCGTACGCAAGATGCTAGCTGGACATTGAGAAGAAACTTGTTCATAAAGCAAAGCGTAGACAGCGGGGCGTTTATTCGCTCCTGATGCAATAATGACCGCCTTGTCTGCCTCCATGATCTGAGACACTCCCAAAGTCAATCCCTGTTCAGGCGCTTGCTGTTGATCTGCAAAGTACTTAGCGCCAACCGACGTGGTGGTTTCCTCTAAGTGCACTACATGGGCCTCTTTGGTGAAATCTACTCCTGGTTCATTAAAACCAATATGTCCATTAACACCAATGCCCAAAACCGTCAGATCAATCCCTCCCAGTTCTTTAATCGTTGTATTAATTTGACGGCATTCCTCCTCTACATCATCCGCTTTTGCATCAAACCCATGAATCTGACTTTCAGCGATCTGTAATGGTTCAAACAAATTGGTATATAAAAAATGTTGACAACTTCCTTCATCCTGCTTATCCAGCCCCACCCATTCATCTAACAGGACAAAATGGGACTGACTAAAATCGGCTTCGTTTCTCCTTTGTGCCTCCACCAAATAACGCATCATTCCTTTTGGCGTGTCACCAGCTGCCAGACAAAAACAAGCATTTGGTTTTTGTTTCACTTGACGAATCACTTCAGCTGCAGCAAGACTGGATAATGCCTCATAATCTGCCACTACATTCAGCAGTGTTTGTTTGGATATCACATGCATTCTCCTCTATTTTTTATCGTTATTTCTCCATCTATTGTCATTAATTCTTGGTCGGACTGGATACATTGAATCGTTAACGGGTCGGACCAGCCAAAGCGGCAATTCCCGATATGATCTTCTTGATAGCTTATTTCCAAGTTATGTTGATTGACCTGTACCCTTGCCGACTGTATATATGTCTGAAATTCTGCAAAGCTTGCAAATGTTGCCGCGGATCCCATTCTTAAAATCCAGACATTCTTACGCCCTGGGGAAATAAGCTCTCGTTGTCTATTAATACCTTCCTTCGTTAACGTGAAGCCGTTATTAGCATATACAGCCAGAAAATGATTCTCTTTTCTCAAGAAAAACCAGCTATTCTCTTGCACCACTTCATCAAAAGCAAATGTCGGGACATAAGCATGGGTGAAATCCACCTCATGATGGTCGATGTTAAAAAGAACAATCGCCAAGGATTCATGCTGTGCTACTTTGGGCAGCACCCCGTTACCTGCCCAATAGCTCGGCCTGCCGTTACCTTGTACACTTATTTCGCCGGGATGATTGATCCATACATTCGCCTCCGGCCCCATGCTTGCTTGTATTACATGCTCTTGATATCCTGCCTCTCCCTCTTTAAACTGGAGAGCTGAAGACAGCATACCAGTCGCCTCTTTATACGTATATAAATTCACATAACCATCCTGTCCTTGGCTATTCCTGTACAAGAGGGACTGACCAGCCGGCAGTCTCATATATGCAGCAAAAGTTTCAGGTGGTCTGTAAGAGGATAAAGATAGAGATACCGAGCCAAATGTTGCGTAATTCAACACTCCTTGTCCCCAGGCAATCCATGATAGATTGGTGGTTTGGGTATTGTAATTGCCTTTAAGCTCTTTTTCATATACCCTTCCTTGTGAACAGGTAAGAAAACCATGATAGCTATTCAATGCCAGCCATCTAAAGATTCTATCCAAAGCCGTTTTGGCCTTTACTCGTATATGACTAGCTGCAGCCAAATCATACAACGTGATCAAACCGATGACATTAATCGGCATATACGGTGCAGAATTCCATTCTAATAACCCTTCACTGAAAAAACGATCAAACCACTTATTCAAACGTTCTTCCGCTCTGTTATAATGTTCCTCCCCTTGAATACCAGCATTAACGAACCACTCATTTCCCCATAACTGTCCCGCCAATAGCTCGCAGGTGTGAAACATCAGGGCATGATTTTCACTATAAAACCACATCACATCATTCCCAGGTTCATCCATCCAGTATCGAAAGTTAAGTACCATTTGTTTTATGTTTGCCTTCCGTTCTTCCGTCATCATTGGGTGATCTGGATAATGGTATAACATCTTTAAGAACATCACCAAGCTAAAATCACTGCAATCTCCTCTATTATTAATGAGGTCCATTTCTAATTGCATGATCGATTCCAATAGATCCTGCTGCTGTTCCTCTGGCGTTTGACTTAGCATAGCAGCGAGTTTGTGAATATTAGGTTCACCATACTTGGATGTGAATGCCAAGGCTTGCTTTTTCCGCTCCTGCACCGAATCAGCCGGAGATGGGGAAAGATGAATAGGGAATATTTCTATACCAAACGGCTTGCTAATTGCAATAGCTCCCTTGACTGCCCTTACTTCAATGGCTGTATATCCCATCTGGAAGTCTTCTACTTTACCAAGCCTGACCTCCGTATCTCCTTGGTTAATCAAATAACTTCGATATTGCTGCTGACATCTTTCTACTTGCATTGCTATAGACATAGTAAAAGACGTCTCTGCTTCCGAATCCCATTGCAGATAGATATCTTCACTTGTAAAAGTATCTCTTGGGAAATAAGCCTGCGTCAGTAACGCTTCGATGTGTTTCATTTCATCTGCATGATGTTCCCCTATAGGCAGTACCACTTGAAGCGGTGTTTTGTCTTGATAGTCCAAACGAAAAGAAAATTTTGTATCTCTCTCTGCCAAATCATCATAATAGATCTCCACTCTGTTCCGCCCTTTCTGAAGTCGGCACGTCATGGTCGTGGAAGAAAGTTCATTTCTAGTAAACGGTGCAAAACTAGTCGATAGCTCACCATTCACCCATATCTGGATCCCGCCACACGTATACACTTGGAAAGAATAATCCTTTTCCTTTTCTGCATACCATTCTGCATAGGCCCTGGCTTCTATGTGCGTAGGGGTATCCCAAAATCCTTCCTTTTCTACTAATGGATTGCCAAAGGGAGTGTGCAGTTGCCATGATTGCTCCAGTTGAGATAAACCCGCATATACTTCGTCCTGTGGAAACAGGATCAACGGACTAGCTGGTTTTCTTTCTTTTAAAAATTGTTTTCTGCCAGGGTACTCATGGATAGCGAAGCCTTCCAACAGCCAATCATTGATCCCGCCCTCTTGGACAAATTCCTCAAATATTTTGGGTGTCTGAAATACGCCTAAAGTCAGCCATCTATTAACGGCTTCTCCCTGTTGAATTGTGTAATGGAGTTTTTGCACCCTTATTCACCCTTTCTTAATCCTTTAGCCCTGCGACCATAATTCCTTGTACAAAGAATCGTTGGAAAAATAGGAATATGATAATCATTGGTACCATCGTAACTACCGCCATCGCCAAAAGTGGTCCCCAGTCAACCGAATATTCTCCGACAAAATTGGCTAACGCTAGTTCCAAGGTATACAGCCTGGTATCTGAAATAGCAATCAATGGCCAGATATAATCCTGCCACCGCCACATCACAGAGAAAATCGTCAATGTGGCTATAACTGGCTTGGCCAAAGGTATAATAATTCGTGTGAAAATCTGCCATTCATTTGCTCCATCTATTTTTGCCGCTTCAATCATTTCATCTGGTAGAGACAAAATATACTGCCTGATTAAAAACACCCCTGTTGGTGTAGCAGCTGGCGGAATAATAATGCCCCAAATGGAATTATATAAACCTAATGTCTTCAATACCAGAAACATAGGAATCATTAATGCCTCTAGTGGAATCATTAACGTCGATAAGAATAGAATTAAAATAATCGTACTGCCACGGAACTTGAACTTCGCCAGTGCATAACCTGCCATCGTATTGATTAGCAGGGTGATCAATGTGGCAATGACCGTAACAAACACAGTATTAAAGAAATACCGACCAAAATTGGCTTCACGAAATGCACTAAAATAATTTTCAAACGTCACCTCCGCAGGAAAAATCGTCGGCGGCCAGGCAAATAATTCAGAACCTGTCTTCAAAGAAGAACTGACTACCCATAAGATTGGAAACAACATGATCACGGACAATAAAATCAGAATTACATAGTACACCCATTGATATTTTTTTGCTGTCTCCATATTACACACGCCCCCCATCGCTTACTTTCCATTGAACAAAGGTGATAATCGCCATGATGATGAATAAGACAAGAGAAAGGGCACTTCCCATTCCTAAGTTACCTTGATCAAAACCTGTTTCATAGGTATATTGAACATAATATTTCGTTGCATCAATAGGTCCACCGCCTGTTAACGAAACGACTAAGGCGAATGTCTTGAAAAACTCAATAAAACTTAGAATAACTACCAATAGAGTAATCGGCTTTAACATCGGAAGGGTAATTTTTGTAAATTTCGTCCACCCTGTTGCCCCATCTATATCAGCAGCCTCATATAATGATGGTGAAATACCCTGTAATCCGGCGATAAAGATCACCATAAAAAAGCCAACTCTGGCCCAGATCGTTACCATAATCACCGATATATTGGCCATAATTGGATCAAGCAGCCAATCCACTGCATCCAGTGATAGGGAAGTCAGTATATAGTTAAGCAGCCCTGTATCTTTTTGCAGAATCCAATTCCACATTAAACCCGCGACAATAAACGAAATCATTACCGGTAAATAAAAGATAGTGCGAAACATGTTGGCAAACCTTAATTTTCTCGTTAACAACCAAGCTAGCCCCAAGGCGCTAATCACCGTACAAGGTACAACGACGATGACATAGATAAACGTCCTTGTCAGCATATCCCAAAAACCTTCATCTGAGAATATCTTGATAAAATTATCTAGTCCTACAAATATCGGATCAGAAATTCCATTCCACTCTGTAAAGGCGTAATATACACCAAAAATCGCCGGCAGTCCCACAAACACACCAAAAATAATCATGTTTGGCAATAAAAATGCATACGGCACCCATGAACGAGTTCTCATCTATGTTGTCCTCCCTGTTACCTACTTTTACTGTTTTGTAATACCTGCCCTCCCTTTTGCCGAAGGACAGGTACAAATTTTCTTAGATTATTCGATCTCTGCGTTTTCGACAATTTGATCCATTGCCTCTTGCGCATTTAATTCACCTGATAACGTCTTTTGAACATTTTCTGTTAAAAGCGTTTCCACAGCTGGCATATTTGGATTCTCCCAATCCAATGTCGGAATCTGTGATGTTACACTAAGTTCGTCGGCAAATACCTGCATTTCTTCGCTTCTTACATCATATTCAATCTCTGCGTTATCTTTTCGTGTACTTAAAAAGGATGATTCGGAAACAAATTGCTCATTCACCTCTTGAGAAGCAAAATAAAGTAAGAAGTCCGCTACCGCCTCTTTATGCTCAGAATCTTCAAAGCCTACCATTTGCTTGCCACCTGCCACTGAGGATCGCTGTGTTCCTTCTGGCATATACGTGACACCCCAATCAAAGTCCGCATTTTCTTCATAATTTTGCACATTCCAATTACCTGATAGATGCATAGCGGCTTGGCCAGACCTGAATAACGAGTTCGGATTTTCTCCACCTAACCAAATCGAGCTAGGAATTAACTCTTTCTCATGTAATTCTTGAAAGTATTCTAAGGCCTCAACGGATGCTGGTTCATTTACGGTTAATGATGTTTGATCTTCACTAAATATGCTTCCTCCATTTTGATAAATCAAAGTAGAATATCTGGATGGTGATAGATCATACGCCAAGCCAAATCTGGCATCACTATTATCACTTACTTGTTGCAGGGCAGCTTCAAATTCGGCCCAATCCCAGACATCATCTGGTGAGGCAGGCACCTCCACACCGGCTTGCTCAAAATATTCTTTATTATAAAATAATCCATGTGCTGTTAAGTCAGTCGGTATGCCATAAACGGCATCGTCCCTTACAACAGTTGGAATGGCAACATCTGAAAATTGATCGAGAAACGCATCTTTGTCATCTAGATACGGGGTTAAATCTAAAAGGGCATCCTGAACGTGATTAATCCCTGATATTCTGGCCAAGTCTGGCGCATCTCCGCCAGACACCCGCGTTCTAATTCGAGTTAGTAAATCATCATAGGGTGTATCAATAATATTAAAAGTAACGTCTGGATTCTCTTCTGTATATTGATCGGTTATTTCTTTAAACACGTCTCCTTCATTACCATCACTAAACCAAATGACATCAAGTGTTATCTGATCTGCATTTTCCTCTCCAGAAGATTCCTCCCCATTATCGGAACAGCCGGCGAGTAATAAACTAAAAGACAACAACAAGACACTTATAGCAAATAACTTTTTCATTATAACTTCCTCCCCTTTTAGGAATGTTTTATATGTCAAAACAAACATAACGTTTGCTTCGTTTTATAATGAATCGCTTTCATTACCCTGCAAAACATACTCCTGTTTACTGACAGGAGATGATTTCATCTTTCACAACAAATTGTTTTCTTCTACTTCTTGAAAGGAATAATTGACCGCTCCAATCGCTCCAGCCATACTGCTTAAAGTCGCTAATTCAATCTCTGTTTTGATCGGTGTTAATTCATCCACTCTGGCTTGAAGCTTTGGAAGTACAACAGCCATAGATTCTGAAACCCCTCCACCTATTACGACTTTTTCCGGATTAAGCAAATTAATACTATTTACAATAACCACCGCTAACTCTTCCATAAATTCATTAATAATCAGGACAGCTTCTTCCTTGCCTTGACGATATTGTTCGAATACTTCTTCGGCAGAATACTGTTCGGTTCTGATCCCTTCACCGGAGGCTTTACTTTCAAATACACCAAATTTCTTTAATTGATTAAATCGCTTATTTCTAATATCTTCACGCGAAATCTGATAGCCAATTTCTCCACTCATAAAATCTGCACCATAGATAAGTTTACCTTCTGAAATAATAGCGCTACCAATTCCCGTCCCAATCGCAATAAAGAAAATATGATCACGATTATCCCCAGAACCAAGCCACCTCTCCCCAAGAGCTGCACAGTTCACATCGTTATTAATAAACACAGGGAATGAAAAGGCTTCTTGCAACTGTTCTCTTAAAGGAACATCTCTCCATTGCAGCGCTGGTGATTCAAATACCATCCCTGTTTCTGGATTGGTAAAACCAGGAACTCCTACTCCTAATGAAACAATACTGTCTCTTGCTACTTGGGAGTCATTGATTGCCTCCTCAATAAAATCAATCAATTCGCTCATTTTATTGGTCGATGCAATACGTCGTTCATACACCTTGTTCCCAATTAAATCTGTCATAATCATTTGAATCTTGGTTCCACCAATATCCACGCCAATTCCTATTTTAGAACTAGGATTAAATCGTAGCATCGATCTTTTTCGACCACCTCGTTCGGTGGACTTACCCTTCCCCATTTCCTCCACTAACTTTCTGCTTACTAATTCTTCAATAATGGAAGAAACCGTTGCCTTACTTAACTTTAAATCTTTGGCAATCTCTGTCCTGCTTATTTCTTCACTTGACTTGATCTTATCCAGTACCATGGATCGATTGATTCGTTTGATAATATCGAATTTGCTCGCCTCTGTCTGATGCATGGGATAAACTCCTAACATAAATTTTTATGGCAATGTTAGTTTGTTTTAAAATCTAACTAACTAAATAATAACACCATTTTCTAAAAATGCAACCTTTATTTTTAGAAAACGATATAAACTGGCTTTTTTTCAATAAATTGCGTTTCATTTGGACAAGGCATGGGAATAACAATAATGATGAGATAATTAATGATTTTTCTTCAGGAGGTAATCAATATGATGCAATTTAGAGAAACAAAATCCGAACAAGGCAGAAAAGAATTAATGGAGTTACTGAATAAACATGTAACTAATTTAACGGATCTCTTTATTCAGACAAAACTAGCACATTGGAATGTACGCGGTCCTCGGTTTATTGCTTATCACGAGTTCTTTGATGACTTAGCAGGACGCCTGCCAGAAGCCATTGACATGCTCGCAGAACAAGTCGGTACCTTGGGAGGAACAGCTGGTAAACCAATTCAATTCATGGCACAGGAGACATCCGTTCCAGCATGGCGATTAGAAGACAGTAAAGACATCGTGGTGATAGAGGCATTAACTGAACGCTGGGCTATTGTTGCTAACAGTCTCCGCGAAGCAATTGATGTTGCTGAAGGAATTGACGCGAATACAGCAGATTTATTTACCGAAGTATCCCGTCAGCTTGATAAAGATCTCTGGTTCTTAGAGTCACACTTGTCTGATGGTAGTTCCGATTAATTAATTATTGATTAAATTAATCGTTGGATGAATGTTGTAGTATACCCGTTGCTGTTACAAATCACTTTTTAGGAATAATTAAAAAGAGTGATATATGTGATAGCAACGGGTTTTTTTGTACACTTTTTTCTAAAATAGAGGATATTCTCAAGCCTCAATAAGGGAGAGAATGCAAATGAAGATTGTAGCTCTGGGATGACCTTGGAAGCACAGGCACGTATTGAGGACGGTGTCAAAGATATTTTAAACCACTTCTCCAGGAAAAAGACGTGATTGTCGATGATAGGGGCATTGAAAACAGCAGCTATACAGCTGAGTAATATAGGAAAACGCAAGGGATGAACTTTTGCGTTTTTGTTTGCATTAACTACCTTTTTACAGTTTTTGATTCGCTGGTAAGCTCCATCTACATTTTCCCAATCCCATTAATAAAAAGACTAAATAATAAGCTTATCACCGTTAAACCAGCCATTGTGATGGCAAAAAGTCGAAAATTTTTCATTTCATAAATCGTAATACATGCACCTGCTAGAGATATTATCAGCCAGACAGGCAGAAAAATAGCATCAGCAATATTTACTGGAAATAGGGCATAACCACCAACAAGGAAAAAGACCCAATGAGTAAGCAGCAACCCTAAGACACCATAGGAAATCTTTCGGGGAGCTTTCTTTTGTTTGTATATCTCCACCACCAGAAAAATAGAAACGAGACAAGTCACCATCAAGATAAAGCCCATCAGCAGCATAAATAGCAAAGAAAGCCCAATAATGTCCACGCCCCTTTCCCTTTCATCCGATTCGATTTGGTCATGCACCACGTGCTCCACACTAATGATTGCTAAAAATATAACTAGAAATAGCAAAAAAGACAATCGCTACCACGATACTGAAGGTTAACGTGATATGTTCCTGATCCACGAGCTTCTTTTCCACTCCCAGCGTCATCATCAATAAGCCCATGCCAATCATTCCATACCCTAGCCAAACTTCCTCCAAGCCAATAGAAAGAAAAGCAAATACAACCACTCCTGCCATCAACATCAGCTTTACACTCAGAATGGGTAGAGGCGTATCCTTAAAGCCATTGATTTTATGAAAAATAATATCTCTCCTTAGATAACCGAACATCTTTATCTTCTCATTTTAACATGGATGAATGAGGTTAGCTAACAGGTTCCTCGCATTGTGATAAAACAAGCCTGCACCTTCTCACGGGTACAGGTTCTGTCTTTACTTTCATCTATGGAATGAATGCCAGACTATCCATTCGCCCTATACAAATAAATTTCCCATGGAGATTCTTTATCCGTAAAAACTTCCTCCAAATCTAAACTTAACGATTCGGCATTGCCAATCTCCATTGCAGACAAGATATACTCGCCCCCAAGCGCTTGAAGGGCGTCTGTGTTAATATCCAATTGTTCGATCGGCTCGTTTTTATCCTTGGTATACATATAATTTTCCCCATGTTCGGCTACATACATATACAATCTGCCCCCCCAGTTATCGAAATAATTTTTCAAGTGAGGATTTTTTTCCAATTCTCCGGAAATAATCTCACGAAACGCATGCTTATACGCTAAAGAAAAACTATTATTATACGTATCCAGGGTGTAAAAACCATTGAATTGGGCAATTGTCGGGTGCATTCCAATACTAACTACGCGGTAACTGCTGGGATCTTCGCCAATATACTCCTGAATATCTGCAAATAGATCTTCCGAATAAAATTCTTCAAAGCTTGGCGTACCAACTTCCCTATATTTTATATCCTCTGTTAAAACAAATAAAAACATGCACTGCCCAACGACAGCCAACATCGCTAAATACTTTCCGAATTTAAGGTGTTTCCACATAATCAGCAGGGCAAGCGCAAAAATAATATACCAAATTGGCGGGTCTAAAAAGTGGATCCGAGCAAAATTAAACTCATTAACAATCGAGATATGATCCTTAATCAGACGCCAGCCTTCCCAATACCAGAAGGCATACCAGAACGACAATACCAGATTGGCTAAGAATAAGATCATTAATAATTTAGGCTGACGATTTTTCAGAATGGCTGTCAAAAGAGCAAGAAGCATAAAAGGAACAATAATATAGGCTTGATGGGCCTCGTCATGGGTATGTCCATACAGAAAATTCTCCCATCCCAATTCATAACTTCGTTGAAAGGTATTTTCTCCTAACTCCAGTTCTGCTCGATGGGAAGTGAAATCAGAACTAAAAAACATCGAGGTAATCAGCAAATAATTTTTCAGCAGATAGATACTCGTCATTCCTGCTATAGCAGTAAAAAACGCCCAGTTCCAATTACCAAAACGGATACGATCAACGAACCACCATATCCCCATAATTGCCAAAAAGAATACAAAGCTCAAGATAAAATTCGAGAAAAACGGGATCAAAAATAAGAGCAGCCATACGTGCCTTGGCGCCTGTTTACGGTATTTACGTATCATTAAAAAGCCATACAAAGCCAGCGGTATCCCTGCAATCGATAAAGCACCCGAAGGCCAGTAGGGAAGCAAGGCAAACGCCAACGGTACGCCTACTTTTATCCACGGACTGGTTTCTTCTTTTAATATAAACCTCGTTAATAATAAATACATCCCAAAGAAAGCGGCAAAGCGCATCACTGTTTCACTAATCGTATAGGCGGCCATCGGTTCAAAAAGGACATATAACCAAACCACGGCATCGAAAGCTGACGGTAGAGCACTTCGTGGTAACCCATTCACGGCATATGGAAGCTGAATATCTTGCAAGGTGAAAATATGACCACTTTCAGCTAACACCTTATACCAGACAATATTGGAATCCATATTGTCATGGACACGAATATGAGTAGCTTCACCGAATATTAGATAAGGGGATAGGTAAGCCAGGATAACCAGACACCCTATCCAAATCCATTTAGCCTTCATAAAATTGTTGAATCTTTTCCACCACATAAGCTACATCCCTTTTACTCATTCCATAATAAAGTGGTAAACGCAGTAATTTATTGCTTTCATTGGTCGTATAACGATCAATCCCGTGAAATCTGCCATATTTCTTACCAGCGGTTGAAGTGTGCAATGGCACATAATGGGTAACGGTCATAATATCTTGCGCTGTTAGCCATTCCATCAATCGTGGTCTACTCGTTGGATGGACCGTTTTGATGAAAAAGAGATGGGCATTATGCTTGGCATACGCGGGGATATATGGAACCTCTAGCATACCGCTTGTCGCCAAAGCACGTAATCCTTCTTCATAAGCATACCAGCTTGACAATCGATCCTGATTAATGGCTTCAGCATGGTCCAGCTGAACCGATAAATAGGCAGCATTCAGCTCGCTCAATAGATAAGAAGAGCCAATATCACGCCAGCTGTATTTATCAACCTCTCCTCTAATAAACTGGGAGCGGTCTGTTCCTTTTTCCTGGATGATTTCTGCACGGGTGATCAGGGTTTTGTCGTTGACCAGCAAGGCACCACCCTCTCCACAACCATAATTCTTCGTTTCATGAAAACTAATGGTTCCTAAGTGACCAATCGTACCAAGCGGCTGTCCATTGTACTGGCTCATCAATGCTTGTGCAGCGTCTTCCATCACCCATAACTTATGCTGATTTGCAATCGCCATTATACGGTCCATATCACAGGCCACACCTGCGTAATGTACTACCATAATGGCCTTTGTTCGTTCGGTTACTGCTGCTCTCACTTGTTCCGGATCGATATTCATCGTGGCTGGATCTACATCGACAAACACGATTTGCGCTCCCCTTAAGGCAAATGCATTGGCAGTTGAGACAAAGGTGTAAGAAGGCATAATCACCTCGTCTCCCGACTGAATATCAATCAGCAAGGCACACATCTCCAATGCCGCTGTACAAGAAGGGGTCAGCAGTGCTTTTTTGGTATGTAATTGTTGCTCTAACCATGCCGCACACTGCTTACCGAAAACACCATTGCCGGACATTTTCCGATTGGCAATAGCTTGAGCGATTGCTTGCTCTTCTTCTCCGATATAACATGGTTTGTTAAAAGGTATCATCTGCTCACCTCATTACGATAATCCCAATGATAATTAAGGCAAAGCCAATCATTTTTTGTGGATTGACTGGCTCGGCAAATAGAATCGCTGACAGGATAAATACTAAGACAAAGGAAAGACTCATAAATGGATAGGCATAGCTAATATCGAATTTCGTCATGGCAGCCATCCAGCTTAAAGCCGCTAGAAAGGCAGCAAAAAAACCAGACAATATCCATGGATTCCCAATCATTTGCACTAAGAAAATAAATTTATCGAAAAGCCCTTCCGGTAATTCCCCTTGGCGATCCATCGTCCATTTAATAATTAACTGTCCATATACGGTAAAGATAATCGTTGCTGCAATATATAAATATCCCAATTTAATCTCCCCCAACCGAGCCATTTACTTTATGATAAATATCCTTACAAGGACCCATCCGAAAGCCTACGCCAAGGAACACATTCAACGAGGCAGGGTTACTGGGAGAAATCGATGTAATCAGTTTGTCAGCATCGGTTCGTTCCCATTGTTCCTGTAAACAAGCCGCTGCAAACGGTGTGGCAAAGCCCTTGCCCCGAACCCTTTTGTGCATCGCCATCAGGAGAACATGTTCCTCTTGATAGGCAAAAAAACCATCCACATTTCCTTGCTGTACATAAGCAAGAATCAAATCTTGATCGATTAAATCTTTCACCCAATTACGATAACGTAAATCGGCTAAATCATTAGGGACATTAAAATCACGATGATAGCGTCCGCCTTGAAACGCTCCTTCTGCAATAGTCAGCACCTGATCGTTGTCATAATCTTTGGTAAAGGTGATATCACCAGCACGATCAGCCAAGAAGTGCTCTCGCTTGCAAAAGGGTTCTGATAAGGTATCCACATAGTAGAAGCCATATTGCTGCAATATGGACTTATCAGCAAACGGATCCACCTTTATTGTAAAATGACCTTCGACTTTGTTGGTTTCTTGCAAGGCTTCCTCCCTATATTCCGTTAGTTGATAAGTAGCGATAGCAAAATTACGCCGGTCCCATGGTGTTGCTTCTAAAAAGGTATTGTTGCTCATTGCCTATCTCCTTTCTTTTCCGCATTAGCATCGGTCACATCCCTAATTAAGTAGATGGGCCGATTTTTCGTTTCGTTGAAAATTTTCCCCAAATACAAGCCAATAATGCCAAACTGAAAAAAAATCAGCCCGCCAATAAAGAAAAGCGAGACCATCACACTGGTCCATCCTTGCACAGGTTCTGCCAAAAAAAAGTAGCGAGTAAATAAATATAGTGCATAGATAAACGAAAGTGTAGCCATCAAGAAGCCGACGGTAATCGAAAGCCGTAGTGGCTTATTAGACTGTGATACGATAGCGTCCGTAGCAAGTACCACTAGTTTGCGAAAATGGTACGAGGATTTACCTTCTTTCCTTGCATCATGCTGAACGGGAAGCTTGGTTTGCTTATAACCAATCCACTTGATAAAAAGCGGAAAATAGCGATTCTGTTCTCGTAATTCGCGATAACTTTCAACAACTTTGCGGGATACAATACTGTAATTGGCAATCGTTGCATCACTTTTTTGACCACTGAAGTAGTCATATATTCTGTAAAATAATTTCGAGGATAGTTTTTTCATCGATCGATCCTGTCGTACCATGCGCTGAGCAAATACAACATCGTAACCTTCCAACGCCTTGTAGTATAAGGATATGATTTCCTCTGGTCGATCCTGCAAGTCACAGTCCATCACCACCACCCAATCTCCGGCAGTAAAATCAAGTCCAGCAGTAATGGCATGATGCTGACCAAAATTACGCGTTAAATCAATCCCCTTCACCTGTGGATCTTGGGTATGCAGATTTGTAATTACTTCCCAAGCATGATCAGGACTTGCATCATTAACAAGCAGAATTTCGTAGCGAGCTGGAATGGACTGAATCGTTTGTTTGACGCGATCACATAATTCTGCTAAGCAAGTCTTACAGCCATAAACCGGGACAACGACAGAGATCAGCGGTTGGTTGTTCTTTTCCATTTCTCCACGTACCAATCTACCGTTTGTTTCAGTCCATTCGTCAATGATGTCACTGGTTGCCAGCCTAACTCTCTCTTTGTTTTACTTGCATTTACGGCATAACGGCGATCATGCCCCTTTCGATCTTCCACAAAGGTCATCAGCTGTTCAAAACGTTCTAAGCGATATTGCCGCAGAAGTTCGGGACACACTTGATCTAAAAGCTGACAAACTTGTTTGGTTATCGTGATATTGGTCTGCTCATTTTCCCCGCCAACATTATAAGTTTCCATTGGTCTACCTTGATGATAGATCAAATCAATCGCCTCACAATGATCATGAACATAGAGCCAATCTCGAATATTTTGACCATCTCCGTAAATAGGAATGGACTCATTGGCAAGCGCATGCCGAATAATAGTAGGAAGCAGCTTTTCTTCATGTTGTCTCGGACCATAATTATTCGAACAAGAGGAAATCACAATATTCATCCCATAGGTATAGCCAAAGCTCTTTACCAACAGATTGGCACTAGCCTTGGAGGCACTATAAGGATTTCGCGGGTCATACGGGGTGTCTTCGGTAAATTGACCTTCTTCACCTAATGAGCCATAGATTTCGTCCGTGGATATCTGGTGAAAACGACGGGATTTTAGTTCCCCTTTTTCTTCCCAATTCTTATACGCCGTTTGCAGGATATTCATGGTCCCTACCACATTGGTATGAATAAAAGGAATGGAGTCGGCAATTGAACGATCCACATGGGATTCTGCAGCAAAATGAATCACCCCATCAATATCCTCTTGATTAAAAATGTCCTCGATAAGCTTCAGATCAGCGATATCTCCTTCCACAAAAGTATAATAGGAATCCTCTGTGATACTGCTGAGATTTTGAAGAGAGCCAGCATACGTCAACTTATCCATATTGATAATTCTGTCTTCTGGGTGTTGCTGCCGATAATAATGGATGAAATTGGAGCCGATAAAACCGGCCCCACCTGTAATTAGTATGGTTTTATTCATTTTCCACCAGTCCTAACATGGGATGATGATCAATGGAATCCCAATATTGTTGATGGTGTTTGCGACCTGCTATTTCCATTAAATATTGTCCATAGTCGTTTTTCTCCATCGCCTTTCCTTTTTCGTATAATGCGTCTTTAGAAATATAGCCCATATAGAAGGCGATCTCTTCTAAACAAGCAATCTTGAAGCCTTGACGCTGCTGGGTGGTCTTGATAAACTCACCTGCTTCAAATAATGATTCCTGTGTGCCGGCATCCATCCAGGCAAAGCCGCGGCCTAACAGTTCCACATGTAACTGCCCAAATTTTAAATACTCCTTATTCAAGTCGGTAATCTCCAATTCACCACGATCGGATGGCTTTAATTTTTTTGCTAGTTGGACAGCGCGATGGTCATACATATATAGGCCGGTAACCGCAAAATCAGATTTGGGATCTTCTGGTTTTTCTTCGAGTGAAATAGCGCGTTGTTGATGATCAAATTCAACTACTCCAAATCGTTCAGGATCCTTGACACGATAACCAAAGATCGTTGCATGCTTATGCTCTTTGATCGCTTTCCTTAATAGTGTAGTAAAGCCCTGCCCAAAGAAGATATTGTCAGCAAGAATTAAGGTCACATCATCTTTTCCAATAAAGCCTTCTGCAATCACGAGGGCCTCTGGGATTCCTTTTGGCTCTTCTTGTACACGATACGTTAGGCTAAGGCCCAGCGAGGAACCATCTCCTAATAATCGTTCAAATCGTTCAGTATCTTCTGGTGTACTGATAATCATGATCTCTTTCAGTCCACCTAACATTAAGACAGACAGCGGGTAATAGATCATCGGTTTATCAAAAACAGGTAATAGGTGCTTATTTAAGCTATCCGTACTTGGTGATAACCGTGTGCCGCTTCCTCCGGCAAGAATAACACCCTTCATCCTTTTCACACACCTTCCCATATTATAATTTCACATTTTTTAGTACTTATTATAGAGGTTGTTCAAAAAGCCCAATAAAAATGACGCTTGGTTCTTTTTAAACGCATACTTATAGTTGTTAACTCATTATTCCTTTTTCTTGACCATTATAAACTTACATTATGATGTCAAATATGTTTCAAATTGAAATATTTTTTTCTTACTTTTTACTTAATCAAGACACTTTTCTTTTTTGTCATAGGAAACTGCGGTATAATTAAATTTCGATTACCGAAATAATTAAAGGAGTTAGTATATATGCAACAAACAAAAGAAAGGATTTGGACGAAGGATTTTATTTCTATTTGTGTCGCCAACTTCTTTATTTTTCTTGGCTTTCAAATGACACTGCCTACCGTTCCTTTACTAGTGCAGGAATTAGGTGGCAGTAATCAAATGATCGGAATTATTACTGGTATTTTCACCTTTTCGGCTTTACTTATTCGGCCTAATGCCGGACACGCCTTAGAATCAAAGGGTAGACAATTTGTTTATTTAATCGGATTGTCTATTTTTGTTATTTCAGTTGGGTCATTTGCTTTTATAACGAGTATTGTCTTCCTCTTGCTTATGCGTGTCGTGCAGGGGCTTGGCTGGGGCTACTCTACAACCGCTACCGGTACCATCGCCACGGACTTGATTCCACAAAGCAGACGTGGTGAAGGAATGGGCTACTTCGGCCTGTCAGGTAACTTAGCGCTGGCTTTTGGACCAACATTGGGCTTGACTCTATATGGTTATCTGTCATTTACGTGGTTATTTATTATCGCCGCCAGCCTTGGTTTGATGGCCTTTATTCTGGCTACTCAGATCACTTATAAAAAGGTAGAACCCCCTCTTTCTGAGGAAAAAACATCGAGATTTGATGTGGTGGAAAAATCGGCACTTACACCAGCGATATTACTGTTCTTTATTACAACGACTTTTGGAGGGATTGCCTCCTTCTTGCCATTGTATACAGCAGAAGAGAATATTGCAGGCATTGAAATCTATTTCTTGCTTTATGCCTTATTTTTGATGGTTTCTCGAACATTCTCTGGTCGTTTATATGATAGATACGGGCATGTCGCTGTCTTTCTACCCGGCGCCGCTTCGATTATCATTGCCATGTGTTTACTGGTTTGGATGCCTAACGCCGTTGTCTTATTTATCGCGGCCTCTTTATACGGGCTTGGTTTTGGCTCTGTACAGCCGGCATTACAGGCATGGGCAGTCAATAGTGCAGCCAATCACCGGAAAGGAATGGCCAATGCTACCTTCTTCTCCTTTTTTGACTTAGGAGTCGGCACGGGCGCAATGGTATTTGGTCAAATAGCGAATAGTTTTGGCTACAGCTATATTTATCTAACTGCCGCCATCTCTGTTAGCTTATCGATCTTGTTATATATTTATTTATTTTTCTTGCGTCGTCAGCGACCGGCACAGATATGAGTTTGGATAACAGTGAGTCCTTATCCATGTTTAAAAAAGGTAGTGCAGAGAGTCATTCTTCCGCACTACCTTTTTGCTTATAAATATCTGTCCAACGTTTGCGCTTTCGGATACTTCCCGCCGTTTGTAAAAGCAAGTGCACGGTGATCACGGATACTAAGAAAAGAATAGCTGGTTCATTTGTCCAAAAAATGGACACCATTAGCACAAACAAGCCGAGCGATAATACTAACAGAATAAGCAGATATAAGACTAAACTGAGAATAAAAGCCATATTTTCTCTCCTCAAGCTCATTTCCATAACGATGGCGAAAACTTGACATGGATAATGGGGGACACGAACATTTCCAATGTCGATCGTTTTCTTGAGTAATCCCCATCATTTTACCAGAATCGTTAGTTGTTGACTAGATCCCCTATCCTACAAATAAAGACTGTGCAGTCATAAAATGCACAGCCTTTATGGTTCTTAATTCTCTTTATACTTTTTCTCTGATTGAGAAGTGCTTTGACTGTTTTTCTTATCCTTCTCATTCTGTCTGTCAATTTTCTGATCTTCTAATGGCGTTTCATCGACAAACTGTTGTTCTTTGAATTGATCCAATTTGCTACGTTTTTCCTCATGAATGGTTTTCCGCTTGTTCTTTTCCCTTTCTTTCCTGTTTATTTCATCGTTCATCATTTGCCCCTCCCTTCTCCTTGTTTACTTCATGTGTACCTGCTCCATAACCACACGACTTTTCGGCAATGGTGGAATATCATTCATTTTATACGTCAGGTCCTGCTCTGGAAAGGTATACGTGATTTGGTTAACGAAAAAATCTAACGTCACTTTCAACACTTCGAGCGTAAGCCATTCACCGGCGCAGCGATGACCAATATCAAATTCGCCTCCTCCTTGAGGAATAAAATCAAATGGAGAACCGCTCCATTCCTTAAACCTCTCTGGCTGAAAAGTATCCGGGTGATCCCAAATAGCTGGGTCATGGTTGGTGCCATATAAATCTAACAGGACTAATGTTCCTTCTTTAAAACGATATCCTTCCCATTCAAAATCCATTTTTACACGTGCAGGAGCTACGGGAAAGAACGGATAAAACCGTCTTACTTCTTGAATGAAATGCTCCCTTTCCTGTTCCGTTTCCAATTGACGAACCGCTTCTGGATAATCATGGATCGCTAAGGCAAGAAAATCAATATAGACAGCAATCGCCACAATCGGACGTAATAAATTCAATAATTCGACGGCCACAATCGACTTGTCCAGCAATTCTCCATTCCAATCGCGATGCCAGACAAAATGGTAAAGTGGGCTGTCTTCGCCGACTTCAATCTCTTTTTCACGTACTTTACCGACTAATTCCTTGATCCAATCCTCTGCCTTGTTTCTGGACCTTCTTGCCTGCCAATGTTTCAGTCCAACTGCTCCAGCGTCTTCAAACATATCACCTAAGTGATCGCTCCACGTTTCTATCTGATCCTCTTGATAAGGAACCCCTGTCCATCTTAAAGCAGCTCTGGTTAAAACCCGCTTGGCTAATGAATAGATAATCACCTTTTCGTCTTGGTATTGATCCATTTCTTGCTCCCACTCTTCTTGAATGAAAGACGCCATTCTTGCCAAGCCATCCTGCGACATTAACGACATAAACATCTCCTTGCGATGGTGATGCTCCTGCCCATCTAAACCTTGCACGCCACCTTCGCCAAATAACGTTTTCTGAATTCTGCTCGGAGAGGCGTCCTTCCGAGAAAATTTCGCATTATCGTAAAAGAGTGCTGCCTCTTCTTGACCGACCATACAGATGACCTTTTCCCCTAACAGCTTCGTTTCAAATAGCCGGGAATCGAATTTATCTGAACGATTCATTACGTAATGATATCCCTCATGCAACAGCTGTAATGTGTGGTCCAATCCTTTATCCCTCGGCATATGTGTATCCGTCATCTTCCATACCTCCTTGATAAAAAAGCTTCTTGAACGAATTATTCCCTTTTTTGTGATCTATTAAAACAACAAGAAAAAAGGTTACTTTCCTTCGACGCAAAATAAGACTGAACCCGTTGTGGATTCAGTCTGTATACATTTTATTAATAAGCTCTTTTACTTGTTATGAGACGATTAGCACTAATTGGTATCGCCTCTAGTTCCTAGTGAGAAATAATTACATCTTCTTCCCCGCCGTTATCTTCGTTTTCCGAGGATAATTCAATCAGTAACTTATGCGGCAGGCAGACAATGGTCTCGCCAGGTTTATCTTTCCAGCCCATTCGTACTCCCACTTGATCTGGACTGTTGTCTTCTTTGATCCTAATTCTCTCTCCATCTACTTCGATGCGGTTATATTGGTCGCCTTCTCCTTCAATCGTAAATTCTTCATTTCCTTCATTTCCTGTCAAGGTAATCTCGCGTAACACTTCACCATCTCGGGAAATCTCAGCCACAACGGTATCTCCCTTTTGTTGTGCCTGCATAATAGAAAAATAAGTAAGCGGAATAAGGGATATAAATATAAGTACAACAATAATGACAATATCAAAGGGTTTTAACATTTTCATAAAGTTTCGCATGGGAATCGTTCCTTTCTGATTAAAGGAGTCCATAATAAGGATTCTCGTCAGTAAACCTTATAAGTCTATTTTATCATATAAAGGCTTGTTCCTTCCAGCTTGATTTGTATGGTTATCATCATAAGAAAAGACGGAATCTGCCATCGATTCCATCTCTTCCGTCCAGTTATTTGATTTAGCCAAATTGTGCCTGATGCAGACGACTATAAGTTCCCGTCCGTTGCAGCAATTCTTGATGAGATCCTTGTTCGGCGATGCCATCCTTGGTTAATACAATAATTCGATCCGCATTCTTAATCGTCGCCAAGCGGTGAGCAATCACTAATGTCGTTCGACCTTTTGATAGCTCAGCAAGTGACTGTTGTATGGCCAACTCAGTTTCTGTATCTAAAGCTGAAGTGGCCTCGTCTAAGATTAAAATAGGCGGGTTTTTCAAAAACATACGAGCGATTGACAAGCGTTGTTTTTGACCACCAGAAAGCTTAACGCCACGTTCGCCAATTACGGTATCCAGACCATCTGGTTGCGCCTCAATAAATGTCTTCAGTTGGGCTTTTTCAGCAGCTTCCATAATCTCTTCATCGGAGGCCTCCAATTTACCGTAGGCTACATTTTCTCGAATTGTACCTGAGAATAAAAACACATCCTGCTGCACGATGCCAATCTGATTCCGCAATGAACGAAGCGTGAAATCCTGAATGGAATGACCATCGATATAAATATCACCTGACATCGTCTCGTAAAAACGAGGCAGCAGACTACATACAGTTGTTTTCCCAGCACCGGAAGGACCAACGAATGCGACAGTTTCTCCTGCATTAACCTCGAAACTAAGCTGTTCAAGAATACTCTCTGTTGGGCTGTAACCAAAGGAGACATCCTGATAACGTATTTCTCCGTGAATCGGAATATCCCGTGCTTGCGGACTGTCAGCAATATCAGGATTAGTATCCAGCACCTCTGTATACCGCTTAAACCCAGCAATTCCTTTTGGATAACTCTCGATAATCGCATTGATTTTCTGAATAGGTGCCAGCAAAATATTCGACAAAAGCAAAAAGGCAACAAATTCACCATAAGTCATGGAACCGTTGATCACAAACCAAGTTCCGAAAAATAGGGTGAACAAAGTAACAATGCGCATCAAAAAATAATTGGACATAATATTTTTTGCCATGATCTTGTACGAGGCCAGTTTGGTTTGACGATACCGTTCATTATTCTCAGCAAATTTATCCTGTTCATATTTTTCATTAGCAAATGCCTGTACAACACGAATACCACCAATACTGTCCTCAACTCTAGAATTGATATCGGCAATATCATGGAACATCCTGCGAAAGGTTCTAGTCATCAGCTTGTTAAAGTAAATGGCAAAGACCATTAGCAAAGGAATGACGATAAAAGAAATCACGGCAAGTGGCCAATTGATGCCAAGCATAATCGCAAAGGCACCAGCTAGCGTCATCAAGGCAACAAAGGCGTCTTCTGGGCCATGATGTGCCATTTCCCCGATCTCTTCCAAATCTTTGGTTAACCTCGAGATGGAGTGACCGGTTTTGTTATTATCATAATGGCCAAACGATAGCTTCTGCATATGAGTAAACAACTTTTGACGCATATCTGTCTCGATATTGATACCTAATCTATGCCCCCAGTAAGTGACGATATATTGCAGTAAGGTATTCAAAGCATAGATCAACAATAAGGCGACACACGCCCAAATGATCAGTGTCCAATTTCCTTGTGGCAAGAGACGATCAATCACCTGATTAACCGCAAGCGGAAAGGCTAATTCTAAGATTCCTACAAAAATAGCACAGATGAAATCTAAAAGAAAAAGCCCCTTGTAAGGACTATAATAAGAAAAGAAACGCTTCAAGTAATCCATGAGATACCCCCCTATTTATGACCTTTTTTTACTTAATTCACGAGCTGGGCAACCAATTTTTTATTGCGTTTTTTGAAGAGGTCATTGTGGGAAGATACCATTCCAGAGGCCAATGCGTCGGGCTCAATAAACTGCTTCGCTTTATTGACAGCATTCACTGCATCTTGAAAAGCACCAGCAATTAAATGAACCTTGCCATCGTATTTAATCACATCTCCAGCTCCATATAAGCCCGCCACCGATGTCTCACTAAATGGGCTGCTTGCAATAAAATACTCGTTTGCCATCTCAATGGGCAGGTCACTTTCTTCCAATAATTTCTTCTCGCGAACAAAACCATGGTTTACCACTAATTCATCAATCATTATATGGGATTTTTGGTTTGTTTGGCAATGACTTAGCTCAACTTGCTCGATATATTCTCCTGAATCGTTAGCAATCAAACGTTTTATATCGGTATCAAAGTGACATTCGACGGAACTATTCATCAACTGGGTTACCTGCGCTTCATGAGCATTAAGTGCATCTTTACGATAAACCAAATAGACTTTTCGCGCGATCGGCTCTAATTCATTCGCCCAATCGACTGCGGTATGACCACCACCAGAAATAAGCACGGTTTTATCTTTAAATCGTTGGAGTGACTTAATCGTATAGCTAAGGTTAGCAACCTCATATTTTTCTGCCCCGTCTATTTCCAGCTTTTGCGGGTTGAGAATACCACCGCCGATTGCCAGAATAATTGTCCTAGAATAATGCTTTTCACCTGAGGCTGTATGAAGAATAAATATCCCTTGTTCATCCTGAGCAATCGTGGTTACCTTTTCCTTACAGACAATTGTTGGGTCGAAGGTTTTTGCCTGTTCTATCATTTGTTCAATCAACTGTTCACCAGACACCGGTGTTAAAGCGCCAATATCCCAAATCATTTTTTCCGGATAGACATGTACCTTACCACCCAAGCGGTCTTGGTACTCAATCACCTTTGTTTTCATTTCACGCAATCCACTATAAAAGGCAGAGAAAAGACCCGCCGGCCCTGCTCCAATAATGGTCACATCGTAAATCTCTGGATTTCTCATTTGATAACCTCCTCGGTTTTTTATAACAACTTCTGTGATCAGCAAACAAGAGAAGGAGAAGGAACTCCTCCTTCTAGTTTACTCGAATAATTCTGGATACATTTCTTTCGCCAAGATTTCCATACCATCTAAGGCATTGTAGCTGTAGCCAAACATGTAATTGTAATCCACCGCATACACTTGCTCGTTCTGAATCGCCTTCATACTAGATAACTTTGGATTACTGTATAAGCCTTCTTTTACCTTTTCTGCATTCTCAGGATCATTATCTATCCAAGTCGGAATAATTAGTACATCCGGGTCTGTTTCGATTAACGTTTCTAAGCTTACCTCGCCTGTTTCCCCTTCAAAAGCATTGGTGAGTTTCACTTTACTAAATACATCATTAAAAAAGCTTTCCTCTCCAGAAGCGTACACTGATACCTCATTCGGATCGGTCATGTGTAAATAGACAAATGTCTTATTCTCCTCAATACTTGATAAATTATCGATAATGGCTTGTTCTTGCTCTTTTAATTGTGAAATAAACGCTTCTGCTTTATCTTGCACGTTAAAAATAGCACCAACCTGTTCGATATCTTTGTAGATCGATTCATAGGTTGCACCAGGTATCGAGGATTCCAGCACGTAAGTATTCACATCCATCTCATTTAAGGAGTCTACTGTCCCGACACCCCACTCATCATTCGTAAATAAGCCGCCTCTGCCAAAGATTAAATCGGGATCAGTGCCTAAAGCTACTTCTTTGCCTACATAAGAATCACTTAGGATGTTTAAATCATTATAGTCCGTTTCAACGGTTGAATCTGGAGCACCGAAACTAGCTCCAACACCCGCAATCTTATCTTTCAAGTCTAAATGCAATAATAATTCGGCAGCTGGTCTTGTATTAGCCATGATTCGTTCAGGAGCTTGATCAAACTCTTGATCCTTTTCTTCCCATTCCGCGCCACCCTCTGCTTTGGTATAGTTGGTAATCGTTACGGGATATTCTTCGGCTGTCCCCTCTTCTGCTGTTGCATTACTCTCTGTTTCATTTCCACAAGCTGCTAGTAGGCTTATCATCGTAACAACCATACATATATATAAATATTTTTTCATATTCATCCTCCTGTTATATGTTGTAAACAAATCCTAGTTGATTCGTTACTGGATTTGTGTATGTTTCACATTTGATTTGATATAATTCACCAATAATATCCGGGGTTAACACCTCTTCCGGTGTCCCGGACGCATATACCTTCCCATTCTGCATTGCATAAAGATAGTCACAATAATGAGCAGCCATCTCTAAATCATGTAGTGCCGCCAAGACACCAATCTTTAAATCTCTGACACATTGTAAAATTTCCAGTTGATAACGAATGTCTAAATGATTGGTTGGCTCATCTAAAATCATAAATTGCGGCTGTTGCGCAATGGTTCGTGCCAAAATGGTCCGTTGTTTCTCACCACCTGATAGGGATAAATAACTTCTGTTCTTGTAATCTAATAAATTCGTTTGTCTTAATGCCTCTTCCACGATATCAATATCCTCTTGATTATCTACTTCTAACAACTTCTTATGCGGCGTTCTGCCTAACAGCACCATTTGTTCCACCGTTAAATCAAAATGCATTTCATTAAACTGCCCGACGACGCCTAATTGCTGTGAAATCTTCTTTTGTGATGTGTTTAGGACATCGATATCCCCCAAAACAACCTTACCGTTATGTGGAGGAATGCTTTTATAAATACTCTTTAATAACGTGGATTTTCCACAGCCATTCGGTCCGATCACGCCGACAAACTTTTGATTGTTGACTTGCAATGAAATATTCTTCACAATTTCCTTTTTTCCCAATTTTGTCTTCAATTGATCCACTACTAGCTGCATCGCTTACCCTCCAAAATTATAGCCTTTTTTCACAATCATATAGATGAACAATGGAGAGCCGATCACAGAAGTAAGAATACCGATCGGAAGCTCCACGTTCTCTACCAGTATCCGCGACAACACGTCTGCCCACATCAAGAAGAGGCCTCCTAAGAGCAAGGATGTTGGCATTAATCGTTTATGATCGGAACCAACTAACCCCCTGCATATGTGTGGGATAATCAGACCAACAAAGCCAATCATTCCTGAATAAGCAACCATGGTGCCGGTAATCAATGCCGCGATGATCATGTATAGTTTTCGGAACACACTGAGATTAATGCCTAAGGTGATGGCCGATTCATCGCCTAATAACATGGTATTTAACACGCGATGCTGAAAAAGAAAGAGAAAACATCCTGCCAGTACAATAATAGTCATAATAGGTAATTTGCTCCAACTCGCTGACGCCAAACTTCCCATGGTCCAAAAAGTGACACTCTTGATTCCCTCCGCATCATTCGCAAAGAAAATGACCAGACTAGATAATGAACTGCATAAGGCGCCGATCACGACACCAGACAACACCAATTTAATCGACGTTACCTTTCCCCCAATGCTTGATATACCAAGAACGAGAACGGAGGTAATCATTGCACCCATGAATGCACCAAATGCGACTCCAAACTGGGCCAATACCGTTCCACTGCCAAATCCCACAAGAATAGCAAAGGTAGCCCCTAATGAACCACCTGACGAAATACCAAGTATGTATGGGTCGGCTAGTGGATTTTGTACGATGGCCTGCATCACTACACCACATAGCGCAAGGCCCATACCTATCAATAAAGCAAATAGGACACGCGGCATACGAACTTGCATGATAATATTGGTATATGAATCACTCTCTATCTGATCTAAGGATCCAAGGTGACCACTGGTGATGGTATGTAGCACCACTTGCATCGACTGTTGAAACGGGATAGGGACCTGACCGATAGAGACGGAATAAACAGCAGTAATTGCAATTGCGCAAATAAGGAAGACCATGGCAAACAGATAATAGGTTTGCTTGAGTCCTGCATTGCTTACTTGTTCACTACGCAAATATTCACCTCCTCACTTTTCTTAAATGATAATGAGAATCATTTTCATTATAGAGGAAGGTCGTTATTTTTGCAATCTGTTTTTGAATTAAATTGGAGGAGTTGTGATTTTTTATGGAAATGAACCAATGTATGCTGAGGATTTTTTGATAAAAGTAGAGAATTGGTTACCGAAAAAAGGCCATTAGACAAGAGCGTGCTCACAATATCCTTTATTCATGCAACTCAAAAACCCACACTACTCGATGTGTGTGGGTTGATGATTTTATATCACTAAGATGTTTAACAGCGAGGATTACAAATGATGATTAATTCTTAATCTCTGCCCCGCCAAGAATGGTCAGACAGTGAAGCTTTAGTCGAATAACTTCTCCCTCTCCATTAGACCGTCTTGTGCTATCTTCCCATCCTCCTAATATGGGAATACCCGTCACTTCGACTTGAACGTTTTCTGGAACCATAACGCTAGCCCCACCTAATACAGACGTTACATAAAGCATAGCTCCATCAACAATATGTGCGTCGCGAAGATCAATTTCCGCTCCTCCCACGATCGTTGTGACACTACCACCACGAAAATTCTGCGATTGACTCTGGATCTCTGCACCCGAAAATAGTGCAAATGTGTTTAAATCTGTGTCCGTATGCGCTCTTTTTCCACGATTAAATCGATGGAAGATAATGATAATACCGATAATGATCAGAAGAAAAGGCACCAAATAAGGACCCACATTTAAGTTAAACACTTGATTTACCAAAAAGAAGACCCCAACAAATAAAAACATGAAACCAGATACTTTAGAAGCCTGATGACGATAGAATAACTGAATAATACCAATCATGATTAAAATAAGCGGCCACCAGGTAGATAGTAATTGTCCGAAGTTAATGATATCCACTTGATGTAAAAGAAAACCAATACCAAACAAAAGAAAGCATAGACCAATCCATACTCTTCCAGCCATTAACATCTCCCCTAACGTTGCAATTTGTCTTACTGCCTTCATTATTTACTTAATAATATATGTTGTCAATGCAAACCCGCCGTAATTAGGTAAGCCTTTTCAATTGTATACATCATCTATACATTATATAATGTATATGAGGTGATAAACAATGAACGATGATACACATAAAGTCAGAAAACAAGTTTACCTAGAACCTAGTCAAAACAAACAAATTAAACAACTCTCTGCACGCGAACGAAAAACGGAAGCCGAGATAATTAGAGAGGCTGTGGATGATTATCTGGTGAAGAGGGAGACAAGTAAAGATCCCTTAGCCCAGCTTATTGGCATGGTAAAAGATGGTGACAGCAAAGGCTCCACTCACCATGATTCTACTGTTTATCTAAGCGAGGAGCGTGAAACCAATGAAAAGGAGTAAATTATTCATTGATACAGGGGCATGGATTGCTTTAATGTCAACGTCTGACCAACATCACAAAAAAGCACGTCATTTTTTTGAGCAGCTTGATTTTTCCATTACTCGCATCACTTCAAGTTGCGTCATTGCAGAGACTTATACATGGCTTCGGTATCGAGAAGGGGCTATCTATGCCCAGCGCTTTCTTGACATCATTAACCACTCTAAAGCAAACAGAGCCTTGGATGTCATAGATGTAGATACAGACACGCGTGAATTAGCTGAACAGATTTTGTTGGATTTGGCGGACCAGCGTTTGTCTTATACAGATGCTGTTAACTTAGCCATAATGAAAAAGGAGCAAATTCACCAAGTTTTTGGTTTTGATCAATCTTTTTACCATACGGAAATGGAGATCGTTCCGTAGCTGAGGCTAGAAAGTGCAAATTTATCAAAAGGTAGGAATGTGGTATACTAAATATATACAGGGAGAGTGCAATAATGGGAGAGGGAATAGCTTATCAGAATAAAGATATTCTACTGAGGTTCTTAAGTGATTTTTATAAAGATGTGACGCTTGATGTTTTCGGTCTAGAAGATATGCCAAAAATTAAGGGGCTGCTGCCCAATGACTTCCCAGAGATTACAGCAGACGATGCACGATCGGATACTTTTTTTGAGCTAGACGACAGTTCTATCCTCATGTTGGAATACGAAAGCAACACTCGTTTTGTAGAGAATCATTTGAAGTACATGCGATATGCACACAGGATGTCGCAAAGATTTCTACAAAAAGAAAAACAGATCCGGCATTTACATGTTGTCGTTGTTTATACGAGCGATGTGGAAAAAGTTAGCGATGGCTTAGATATTGGCGATGTCTCCATTTCCTCCACACCGATCCTCTTATCCGACTATAATGGAGACACTATTATGGAACAGATCGGAGAAAAAATGGAAGCAGGAAAACCGTTAACGCACGAAGAATTATTCCAGTTTAGCCTCGTTCCTTTGATGCACAGTGTCAGAAAACGCAATGAATTAATCCAGGCGTCCGTAGAACTAGCTAAGAGAATGGACAATGAGCAGAATCAAGTGCAAGTTATTGCGGGAATCCTTACGGCGACAGACAAATTTATCGACGATACGTATGCCAAACAAGTAAAGGAGTGGTTGAGAATGACAAAGGTTGGCAGAGCTTTTGAAGAAGAGAAACAGGAAGCTGTTGAAAAGGCTAGCAAGGAACTAAAAATCGAAATTGCCCAGTCTCTACTTGATGTTCTATCGTTAGAACTGATCGCTAAAAAAACAGGATTAACCCTGGACGAAGTAAAAGAATTGAAACAAGAGCAAGAAGAAAAACAACAACGAAAAAATGCTTAAAGATACGTATTTTTTGGTAGATAAAATGCCAGCATAGCCTCCCCACCTGATAACAGATGGGGATTTCTTATGCCATAAACACCAGACCCTCGTCGCACCATTTTCACCAGGTCTTTGAAACTTTATGACCCTTATTTATCCGTGCTACTTGTCTGATCAACATCCAATTTCCGAATACCAAATCCTCCGGTAATCGGTGCTAAAAAGCCATAAAGGGCAGAGAATACAAAGCCACCCAGATTAAAAATTGCCCAAGGTAAAAACTCGAAATTGTCTACCCCTAAGGTTGTCGCCATAAACACCCCGGAAACGGTCCAAGGCATTAACACCTCTGTAATCGTAATGGAATCCTCCATATTACGGGACAAATTGACAGGGTGCATGTTCTTTTCCCTGTATGCCTTGCCATAGATATCTTGAATCAAGAAATAAGACACAAGCGCATTGGATGTACAATTGATCACCGCAAACCCTGTAACAAGGGCAGAAAACGTTAAACTTCCGATGGTTCGTAAATGCTTGATAATGCCTTCTAAAATCGTGTTTAAGGCTTGTGAAACTTCCAATGCCGACGCAAAGAAAAAGGCAACAAAAATAAAAAACGTCGCATTATACATCGAATAGAGTCCACCGCGGTTTAGTAGCTCCTGTAAGTCCTCGCTGATTCCTGCTGCACCAGCTTCCAGCATATCGGCGTTAAACCCCGAAACCGCAGAACTGAATATATTCGCAAAAGAAGCACCTTGGAAAAATAAGGCTAAGATCATCGCAATCACAGATGAAGAAAATAATACAATAATCGGCGGCTTTTTCATTAATGATCCCGTAATAACAATAAGCGCTGGAATTAAAAGTAACAGATTCAAATGAAATAACTCATCTAATCCCGTTACCATTTCTTGAATACTGGAAAGTCTTGCTTCATCCGTCTCCGTACCAGTACCTGCAAAATAGAAGACAATAATAGCCAAGATAGAAGATGGCACGGCGGTATAGAGCATATGCTTAATATGATCATATAAATTAGACCCAGCAGCAATGGCACTCATATTCGTTGTATCCGACAATGGAGATAGCTTATCCCCAAAATAAGCACCGGATACAACGGCACCCGCTGTAATAGCTAACGATAAATCCATGGTCTGCGCAATACTCATGATGGCTACCCCAATCGTACCGGCAGCTCCCCATGAGGTACCCACACAGGTCGAAATAATCGCGGTTACTAGGAAGGCCAATACGTACAAGTAGTTAGGGTTTATCAATTCAAGCCCATAGTATACAAACAATGGAATCGTACCAGAAATCATCCACGTTCCAATCAATAACCCGATACAAAACAAGATGAGAATGGCTGGTAACGCCTTTTTGATTTTGGACCCCATCGTCTCAATAATCGTGTCCCACTTATTCCCATACAAAACAGCAAAAATGGCAAAGATCACCCCAGCAAACAACAACATCAATTCAGCTGGGTATTGGAGGATTCCAATTCCACCAATAAAAACAATTAAGGCAAGTGCAATGGGAATCAAACTCATCACAAATGAAGGACGTCGAACATTTTTCTCGCTCATAAATTAGTTCTTCCTTTCTCTAAAAAGTATCATGATAACTGTTGAAATGCCTTTTCCAAGTCATTAATCTGCAACGTGGCACCTTCTAAACCGATCGATAGACGGATCAAGCCAGGAGAAATACCCTGTTCAAGTAGTTGCTGCTTATTATCATCTTTTAACGGCGAGCTGACCAGACTTTCATAACCACCCCAGCTTACTCCAATTTTAAATAAAGAAAGGGCATCGATAAATCGAGAAATAATAGCAAAATCGTCATGCTTGATCTCAAAGCTCAATAATCCCGAAAATCCACTCATTTGTTTTTTAATATATGGCTTATCGGCTGTTTCTAAACTCGGATGGTGGATGGCAACAACTTCCTCTTTTGTTTGTAAATACTCGATCACCTGCAATGCATTCTCTTGATGTTGTCGGAGCCGAATGGGCAAGGTACGCAAGCCGCGATTAATTAAGTAGGCGTCATGTGCCCCTAAAACAGCACCATTCAGCTGATAACCATATTGGAAAATTGCATCAACTAGGGCATGATCACCTATTACCGCTCCCCCAACTACATCGCTATGACCACCAATATATTTGGTAAGGGAGTGAATAGACAGGTCAAATCCCAGCGTCAATGGTTTTTGAAAAATCGGTGTGGACCACGTATTATCGATTACCGTAGTAATACCTTTTGCCTTTGCTGTTTCTGCGATAGCCTGAAGATCGATCGTTTTCATTAACATCGTTCCCGGGCTTTCGGCATAAATCAGCTTGGTATTATCTTGTATCTGATCCTCCCAATTCGCGAACGACTCCTCTGCAAAGCTATAGGAAATACCAAATTTCGTTAAATACTCAGCCAATTGAATGGTTGGCCCATAAATGTTATTAATCAACAGCACATGATCACCGTTCTGTAATAAGGTGTGTAGTGTGGCACTTATTGCCCCCATGCCTGAGCTAAAGCATTTACATGTTTCTCCTCTTTCCAGGGCTGCCAGTTTTCTTTCCAGTATGTTGACGGTTGGGTTTACCCCTCTTGAGTATACATAATTTTCCCTTTCCAGCTTCTGTGCTTCCGTAAATTCCCTAAAGCTGTTAAACGTAAACAAACTGGTTTGATAAATCGGAGGGGAAACTGCCCCTTCATATTGGGATGGATTTTCCCCAAACTGTGTGCATATTTCTTCATCTGTATATGTCATACGAGCTATCCTTCTTTCTTTTATGATGAAACTTGAAAATTTGTTTATTATTCTATCATACTTTCAACCTGTATGAAAGGTTTGATTATTCAGACTATTTGATGTATGGACATCCCGAGTAAAAACTACCCGCTCTATTCATTCTCTTACTCCTCTGTTATACTGCCAATAGAGGAGTGATGATATCCAAAATCTAAAAGTGAGGAGAAACTATTTCTTAATAATATTTATTAGTTGTACTGTGGGGATAGTCATTCGAGTTATTGGTACTATTACTAATAAGGAAGCGCTGTTTAACCTCCACCATGTTGATATTCTCATCTTGTTTATCTTATTTATCATTTGTCTAACAGGCTACCTGTTAAGTGGTAAACCCTCCGATTAACTATTTTACTTGATGGAATATGACAACCTTCATAACCAGTTTATTAAACCTTTTGATGATCCTTGCACCTGTCTGTTTATCTGTAACCAATAGTTAGGTTATAATAAAAGATATACTACACGCAGAACATCATGCTTTTTGAGGTGAATCAAATGAAGATATTAAAGAAACAACGGCTATCTGAATTAGTTGCAGAAGAGATAAAAAGCTACATAAAATCGGAAATGCTGCAGGAAGGGGATCGACTCCCCTCGCTTGTCACACTAATGGAATCCTTGGACATTGGTAGATCAACATTGCGAGAAGGACTGCAATTACTAGAATCACAAGGATATCTAGAAGTCTTAAACGGGAAAGGCACGTTCGTAAAAAATACAAAGCCTTTTCACATCCAAACCGCTTTTGAAGTAGAAAATGAACGGGATTTTTTGCTAGAAGCGTTGGAGGTGCGACTTGCTCTGGAAGGAAAAGCGGTTGAATTAGCTGCCCAAAAAGCAACATCAGCAGATACAGATAAAATGACATCCCATTTAAAGGAATATGTCCGCTGTATCCATGAACAGGAACGAGACAAGGCCAATCAGTCTGACTTTTTATTTCATCAAGCCATTTATGAAGTGGCGGACAATGACCTATTAAACAGTATTATCGACTCAGTTTGGGATACCTTTCACCAGTTTTGGAACGAGCCTTTTGGAGTAAAGGACATTTTTGATCAAAGCTATCCTTATCATGAAGACATGCTGGAAGCGATTAAAGCCCATCAACCTCAAAAAGCGGTAGAGGCATTTGAAAAAATGATGGCATCCGTTAGACATTCGATCGAGGATTATTAAATCTAGTTTCGGTCAAAAAATAGCGAAATACCCATCCTGGAGTGTTCCATTGATGAGCGTTTCGCTATGCTGTCGACTTCTATTTTACGAATCTTCATTGATTTCTTTAACGACTTTTGCCGGTACACCTGCAACTACGGTGTTTTCAGGGACATCCTTCGTAACCACCGCACCAGCTCCAACTACTGCGTGATCACCAATCGTCACACCCGGCAGAATAGTTGCTGCCGTTCCAATCCAAGCATGTTGCCCAATATGCACTGGGGCAGCATAGGTCGTACTTCTTGTTTCCGGAGTAAAGCCATGATTTAACGTTGCGATATTGACATTCATACCAATTAAGGCTCCATCCCCAATATAAATGCCTCCTCGATCTTGAAAAGAACAACCCGTATTAAAAAATACATTCTTACCAATATCAATGTTCTTCCCAAAATCCGTATAAAATGGAGGAAAACACATAAACGAATCATCGACATCACTATCCGTTAATCTTCGAAAAATCTCAACAATTTCTGCCTTCGAGTGATAGGATGTATTCAATTCCATCGTTATTCTTTGCGCCTCATAACTACACTGGGTAAGCATAGAGTGCAGTTCTTTATCTTCTCCGCTAATTGGATTTCCTGCCTTACAATAGTCAATAAACTCCTGCATATCCATGTTATCGTTTCCCTTCTATCGATTGTGCTTATCATTTACCATTTGGATCATCTTTTGAAACATGACTTTCCCCTATCCCATGGCAATTGCCCACTAATCATATACTAACATTTCTACACTTGTTATTGCTACTGCTAAGCTGTTAAATATTACTAGATGGCTTCCTAGTTTGTAGAAAAAACGGAAAACTAATGGAGACGAAAAAGAGCACACTATTGGTAACCCCGGGCATTCCGTTTGAAGACACCCAACAAGCAATGGAATATTCTGAATCTGGCAGGGCCAAAGGGAAAATTATTATCAAAATAAAGTGAAATTGTCATTGGGGTACTTAACGCTGTAGTAACAAACAGTCACTAAATTAGAAAGAAACCTGCATTTCACTCCATTAGCAGGCCTCTCTTCTATTGTTTGTATACTCCTCCTAGTTCTGTTCTTTTCTCTTCACCGCTATCCAGATCTCACTATATACATCATCCAGATTGGTATAATCTTCTACAAATGAAAGCTCTGGCGCCTCGACCAGCTCATAATCGGAAGATGGCAACCATTCGGAGACGATTTTAGCCCAGGTATCCTGCATTACTTTAGGAAATGCACCCTTAGAAGAGAAGATGGCCCATGTAAGACTTGGGACCTCTAATACGTCCAAGCCTTCAAAATGACCAGTCTCTGTTGTAAGCATTCCTATCATATGATCCAGAAACCCTTCCTCCTTCATCCTACCTTCATCAAAATGATAGGAAGCATTCATCACCTTTTTTGGCTCCATATTTGCATATTGGTGCATCGTTTTTCGCTGTTTATCGGTAATACTGCTAGCCAATTGCTCGATTTCGCGGTTCACACCTTCAAACTGCATCGGAACACGGCGTTGAACACCAATCACGTTAAATGCCTCTTTCTCAACGATTTTATAATCCATATTTACTCCTCCTTGAATGGTTAATTGGAAGGAGAGCTTCGGGAATGTTTTTAATGATTGCCTGTGTTGCTTGCTTATCTCAGAAGGACTAAAACCTGCCCACTCACGAAAGGCTCGCGAAAAGCCATCCACCGAATCATAGCCATATTTAAACGCCAGATCAGTCACCCGGACGTCTTTTCTTAATAAATCAAATGTTGCATCGGATAGCCTACGTTGACGGATATAAGCTGTTAATGACATTCCAGCTAAATAAGCGAACATTCGACGGAAATGATAAATCGATGTGCCCGCGATCCTCTCGATTTCCTGTTCGTCTATGGTCTGATCCAAGTGCTCTTCGATATATTGCATAGCCTGATTCATGCTTTTCAACATACCTTTTCCCTCCCTTCCATTGCTTTCTAGTATAGCGAAAAGAGACAATCGTCACCCGACAAAAATGTAACGACTTTTATCGGATTTTTAACTTGTTAGTAAGACTTTTCCTTTTCGACCATCCAAGGCAGCGAGAAGGGCTTTATCGATAGATTTCAAAGGAAAGGAAGCCTTCACTGGCAATAATTGCAGCCGTTTTTTCGCTGTTAATTGTACGATTTGCTGCAGTGTATCGTGCCACCTATGATCCGTTACCTGCTGATTCCAATGTCTCAGATGGAAAAGGTCAGCCCGTATGTCTCGCCGTAATGCTTGCCAATCAATTGGTATGCCCGATAATAAACCGATACTAATAAAAGAACCATTCGATTGTAAGCAGCCTGCTAAGTCCACTGCCTCCTGTCCACCAATCGAATCGATAGCGGCGTCTGCTCTCAAACCATTGGTGAGATCCATTACCGTTTCATACAGCGGATATCTAGAGGTGTCGATTACCGCTGTTGCACCAAGTTCCAACAAGTCTTGTGAATGTTTCAGATTTCTCGTCACAGCAATGAGGCGAAAACCCACAACATTCGCTAGTTGGGCGTACAGATGACCAATCATTGAGCCACAGGCATTCACCAGCAGTGTCTGACCTGCATTTAACTGCAATTTTTCCATGATCGTTACCAAAGCCGTCACCGGATTGATATAGAGCTGAGCGGCAGTAGCATCCGAAATCGAATTAGGAACAGGTATCGCAAAGGGTGCCGGGACTTTGACAAAATCCTGCCACGTACCTTCCCCGCGTAATGACAGTACTCGTTTTCCTAGTATCGATTGTCTCACTGATGATCCAACATCCTCCACTATGCCAACTCCTTCATAGCCAGGGGTGTAAGGCAATGAAATCCGATTGGCATAGCTACCATTTACGGGAAGAATGTCGGATGGATTGATGGGCCGTGCGATCATACGGACCAGCACCTCCGAAGCCTTTGGCGGCTCAATATCCTGATATTCTAGCTGCAAGACCTCATCAGCCTTGCCAAATTCATAGCAACAAATGGTTCGCGCATGATGGAGATGTCCTTTCTTACCTTCTGCTGTTGTTCTTTATATACCTAGGAACATGATGAACAATAGTCTCAAAAATCATTCCCCACTGTCTCTCTGAAAGATAACCTATCGGGAACTGATTATCAACTCCTAATTTTTTCCTGACTATTTTTAATTGTTTGTGTGTAAATAGCTGAGCAAGGGCGATTCCAATAGGCATATCCGGCTTTTTTAACAACGGCTTTACTACTTTTCTAAATGCATTTGCATGCTGGCAAGCAATACATGGTTGTTTTTTCCTCGTAATGATTACCAATGCAGAATCAACCTTAGGTGGCGGGGCGAAGTTGGATTTGGATATATACCTTGCTATTCTTATATCAAAATACATTCTCCATTGCAATACATAGTCATCCTTTATCCGCTGAGATGTGAAGCGTTTGGCTGCACCCTTTTCCATCACGATCAAGGCTCGGGACAGATGATTATACGGATTACCTAGCAATGTCTTCATAATCGGTGTCGTAATAGCATAAGGAATATTAGATACCACCACAAACGCTTTTTTCGGTAAGGCAAACCTTAAAATATCCTGATCGATCACTTTGACACAATGATTTTCAGCAAATTTCCGTTCTAAAACGGTCAAGAAATTTACATCCTTCTCCACTGCCAGCACTTGATTAGATTTCTGGGCAATCGCTTCTATCATCACACCTTTACCTGCACCAAAATCAATCACGGTTTCCTCTCGCTGTATCGAAGCTTGCTTCACGATATCTTTGATAATTCCTTTGTTGTGCAATAAGTGCTGCCCTGGAAAATTGGGTGGCTCGCCTCTTTGTATATTGCCATCTTTACCTCCCTTACTCATATTTCTATTGATCCTCTTATGCTTCTTTTGTTTCCTCATATTTTTTCATCTCCTTTTTTCTAAATCAAGACACAGTTCTAGCCCATATATGATCAGAAAAAAGGGGTCTACACCTACATTAATAAACCTTTTCAAAAAAAGGACATACAAAAAGAGAAAGGCAGTACATCCACCTTTCCCTTTTACATATACCGAAGAGAGATTATAAAAATGGACAAACGTATCCCGTATTGCTCTGATCACTACAGAGCTAATGAACTATTCATTTACCAGTTCAAAACACGGAATATTAAGATCATTCGGTAAAATCCCTCCTTAAGTTAATACCTGTATTATGGCAAATATCGGGATTGATTGCAAGCCTTTTTTATTCTCATGATACAGCTTTACGTTGAAAATACAGATAACCGCCAATAAAAAATAAGACAAAGCTGCCGCCAACCACGATGAATAATTGACCCCATGGTATGAAAAAGACGTTTTCTGCCTCTCCACCAATATTCATCATTAAAAACGGTTGTGCCCAAGGGTAAAAGGGACCAAATCGTTCCGAATTAACAATTAAAAGTGTTGGCAGGGTGAAGATCACATTGACTGCAAATGGAGCAGCGAAGCTTTTAAATAACAAGGACATCCATAGTTGTAAGGCGAGCAAGGGAAAAGCAGCGACCCAGCCGCCTAAGACTGCTTTCCAAACAATCTCACTAGGAAAAGGGTCGGTAATCCCATCGATCATGCCTACCAGATAAACGGCCCCCAGATATAAGAGCTGCAGCAGCAATACAATCCATACTAACAGCAGATATTTCACCAGAAAAACGCGCCCTCTTGTGACAGGCAAGGCCAATAATTGTTTCCAACCTCCTGCTTGATGTTCATAACGACAAATGATGCCGGCAAATACTGCTGTAATCAATGGAAGAAACAAACTGCCATAGTTAACATTGATGGTAACCAGTTTACTTTGCCATTGGTTAGCTCCTCCCAGATCATAGGTGACGGACATACCGATCATTAATACAATCAATGGGGCAGTTAGTACCAGCAACATAATCTTTGATTTGCGTAATTTATACCATTCCGAACTCATCGTAGCCAACATCTATTTAACGTCCCTTCTTTTGAAATCTGTCATGCCAACCACATAGATAGCAATCCCTACCGCAATACCTAATAAACCATTGATATAGGGCTCACCCCACTCATTATCCAAGGTTGGCCATTTCCAAATCACCCAATCCGGTAAACTCATCGAAGCATAGGCAAGAATCACACTAATCACACCAATCGTTGTCGGAATCGCCTGATTTTTACAAACGAGGGCAAGCCACAGCTGCAAGCCAAGCACAGGTAAAGACGCAAAGAATGGCAATAGGCTATGCTGAATGATTTGCAAATAGGGAATATCCTCGCCTAAGCCTAAGGTTAATCCATATAGATACGTCAAAAACAGCAATACCAGTGAGGAAATAAGCAGTAAACAACTTATCACCGTGAACTTTGATAAATATACTTCTCGCTTAGATATCGGTAAGGCGATTAATTGTTTCCATGCATTGGTTTCATCTTCAATACTCGCCATAAAAGAGGTCAAAATAACAATCCCTAATATGATGGCAAGTGGTGTAAAAGAACTGACAAGTGATATATACTGCTGCCAGTGATCATCGGTTTGCTGAAATAGATAATCTTTACGGAATCCATAATTGACCATTTGCAGGGCAACCACACCAATCGGTCCAAGTATACTCAGAAACCAAAGTCCTTTATATTTAATTTTCAGAAAATCCGTTTTTAGTAATCGAAGGATCATCCTGCCTGCTCCTCCTTTGTCATCTCAAGGAAAATATGCTCTAGCGATCGTTTCTCTTCTTCCACGCGATAGATAGACAGGCCTTGTTCGATCAAATATTTGACCGTTGCCGCAACACGTTCATCTCCTTGCATATGGATGGCGACACTATTTTCCGTTAAGTCTGCTTGCTGGCCGTTTGCCAGCAGTGCTCGCCATGCTGCTTCATTGTCATTTGTTTTCAATTGGATCAAAGGCTTCGCGAATGTGCGCATTGCCTCAATCGAATCCTGAAAAATCATCTTGCCCCGGGAGACAACACCAACTGTCGTAGCCATCTGATCGATTTCCGATAATAGATGACTAGAGATCACCACCGTCATACCATATTGCTGTGGCAGACTTTTGATCAGCTGGCGCATTTCTATAATACCAGATGGATCTAAGCCATTCGTGGGTTCATCTAAGATTAATAGCTCTGGTTTATGCAGCATCGAAGCCGCAATTCCTAGGCGTTGCTTCATCCCTAATGAAAAACCTTTCACCTTTTTATTGGCTGCACCTTGGAGTCGAACCAAATCTAATACGTCATCAATCCGTTTTTTAGGCACATCAAGGATTTTTCGAATGGCTTCTAAATTTTCACGGGCTGTCAAATGGGGATAATAAGACGGGTTTTCCACTAAGGAGCCGACCCGTTTTAATATATCAATTCGCTCCTTTTTCAAATCTTTACCGAAAAGTTGAATGGAACCATACGTTGGACGCATTAAGCCTAATAACATACGAATTGTCGTCGTTTTCCCTGCTCCATTCGGCCCAAGGAAACCATATATCTCTCCCTTTGGTATGTTCATTTCCAGATCCGCTACCGCCATTTCTTTCCCGAATTTTTTAGTTAATCGTTTGGTCTCTACGATATATTCCATGTTTATCACCTCTATTCTTATGATAGAGGTTCAAGGTTAAAATGGAGGTGGCATTTTGTTTAAGGTTTGTTTAAAAAATGGGGATTATCTGCATTTCAGCAGTGAACGGAGTGCAAAGCTGAGTATTCTTATGGACTGTGGAATGAGATTTGCTTTCCACAGTCCGCGAGATTCGTTCTTATGGACTGTGGCACGCGATTTGCTCTCCTCAGTCCGCGAGATTCATTCTTATGGACAAAACTTTGCAGGTTGGCCGTTTTTTGTCCGTTAGATTCATTCTTACGGACAAAACTTTGCGATTCCGCTGTTTTTTGTCCGTTAGATCCATTCTTACGGACAAAACTTTGCGGGTCAGCCGTTTTTTGTCCGTTAGATTTTGCACGTGCAGACTCCAAAGCTGGATTGGCATCGTTTCACCGCTTGCATTTCCCGATGAAAAAAAACGAACCCTTATCAAAAAAAGTTCGCTCACAATCCATTTATCTAACTCCACCTTTTCTCGTCTCATCCCAGGCAAAACTGCCGCCTAATACGTCACGCACATCATGAATAACAACAAATGCGTTCTCATCAACAGTAGAAATGATTCTTTTCAAACGCATCAATTGGTACTTATTAATAATCACATAGGTCATATCGGCGTCTTGTTTTAGATAACCACCATAACCTTTAAATACCGTCACACTAATGTTCATTTGGGCAATGATTTCATCGGCAATCTGGGGCGCCCTTCCCGAAATAATACTGACTGCTTTCCGTGGATCTAACCCTTCCATCACTATATCGGTAACTTTTTTAGCTACAAACAAGGCCACAATCGTATACATCGTATTTAGCGGACCTATAACAAGCAAGCCAGAAAGCACAATCACAATATCGAATACAAAATTAGTCCGTACTAAATTCCAGCCAAGCCTATCTTGACACATCCTGGCGATTAAACTCGTTCCTCCCATGGCACTTCCCGTCCGGAAAATAAGACCTGTACCAAAACCGATAAATACCCCTGCGAAAATGGCGGAAATAAGAGGATCACCCAAATTTCCAACTAGATTCTCTGTACTGTATATAAAAAAGGAAATCAAAGGAACCGTCAATATGGATAAAAAGATCGATCGTTTCGGTAAATAACGGAAACCAATCGTCGTCACAATTGCGGTTAATATAAAGGTCACTATCCCTGGAGACCAGCCAAAAGCATAATGTAAAATAAGCGAGGCACCTGGCACTCCACCTTCTGCCAATTGGTTTGGTATCGCAAGCAGTGTCAACGCAAGGGCATAGACTAAACAACCAATAATAACCATCACTAAATCTTTGATGAATTTATTCATGCACATGATCTCCCCTCTGTTTTAATACTCTTTCTATTATTAAGAGGTTAAGAGATTTTGTCAATACGTGAATTCGGTCATTCAGCGATACTTAATAATCCTAATCGTTGTGCCTCGTTCACTTGAATCTATCTTCCAATCAAGCCCCATGCCTTTCACCATCATATCAACAATCGACAAACCAATACCGGCTCCTTGCTGATTGCTATTCATCTGCATCCCTTTTCCTCTGTCCGAGATAACAAAGGCATCATACGCCACTGTTGACTCCGTACTCACCGATACATATTTACCATCACCGGCATGACGCAGCACATTTTGTAATAGATTATCCAGAATGCGGCTAAACCAAAGGGGATCTATCTCCCACTTTTTTTGTGAAAATGGCTCAATTTCCATATCGATGGTAAAGCCTTTCCGCTCAAATACCGAATACCACGTCGCTAAGCATTGGCGCACATGGCGAATAATATCTACTTCTTCTACTTCCTTTTGATATTTACTCGCCATTAATAGGGTATAAGACATTAGGTTTTCAATTAGTTTATCAATATCGCGGATTGATTTCTCCACTAATTGTATCGACCGCTGGGCTTCTGCTGGCAGGTTCTGTTTTTCCAAAGTAAAGGCTTGGGCATTGATTTTGGTTAATGGCGTCCGTAAATCATGCGATAAATTGGCAATCAACTCTCTGCGTAGCTGCTCTTCTTCTTGTTCACGCTGCTTGCTTTCGCGCAATTCTTTTACCATCTGATTAAAGGATTTTTCTAAATCACCGATCTCATCCTGTTTTTTAACTTCAATTAAAATGGGCAAGCCGTCGGTATCACGAATGGCCATCGCTTCCTCCAACTGCACCAATCGCTTTCTTATGCCCCTGAAAAACCAAAAGAACAGGATCAAAAAGAGAATGACTACGCCAAATGTCAGAAAGATACTCGCCCAACCATATCGCTCTGTCACCGTTTGAGCGGGTGAGTGCAAAACTTGACGCGGCAGCTGAAAGACAACAAAACCGTCACTCTCTCCTTCTCCCAAGAACGCAACCACCGTAAATGGGTCGTTGTCATAATGATCTTTAATAAATCGGACCGTATAGCCAGCGTCCCATTCTAAAGGGATATCTTCGTTAAGATTATGCTCCGCTGTCAGCACACCATCCCCATTAATCCAAAACATAGCAGCCTCCGGGTATTCCTTTTGCCAATCTGCAAAAATTTGTTGGATGCTCTCCGCTGAAGTCTCCTCCACTTGGCTAGCTGCTTGATGCCACTCCTCTTCCAACTGCTCGAAGCTTTCCTCTTGGGCTAATTTTTCATCTTCCGTTAGCAAAAGGAAAGAACAGACAATCACAAGATACGCCGCATACACCAAAAACAGGGCGATAAAAATAAACAGTAGATACTTAGCAAACAAGGATCGCAGAAATCGTTTCATCGCTTCACCCGATAGCCAATGCCACGTATGGTCTCGATAATCACTGGCTTGGCGGGATTCTCTTCCAATTTTTCGCGCAAATGACGAATATGCACCATTAATGTCTTATCCCCTTCAATATATCGCTCTTTCCATACCCCTTCATATAGCTGTTCTTTCGTTAATATTTGATTTAAATGACGAATAAAATATTGAAACAGATAAAATTGCTTGCCCGTTAGGATGATCTCTTGTTTTGTATGTGTGTCGATAACCATCATAGACTGCGTATCGATTTCCAAATGACCAATTTTTAGAACATCCTGCTGCTTTTGAAAACGGCGCAGTAACGCTTCCACTCTGGCTGCCAATTCTTCCGGATAAAAAGGCTTGGTCAGATAATCATCAGCAAAGCTTAATCCTTCGATTTTATCTTCTACAGTCGAACGTGCCGATAACATAATAATCGGGATATCGTCATTGACATTTTTGATTCGCTTACCGATGGAGAATCCGTCTAATCCTGGCAACATAATATCCAAAATGGCAAGATCCATATGAGGCAAATGGGCATCCATTCCTTCCCCTGATAGCAGCCAACATACCTCATGACCTCTTATTGTTAATTCATCGCTCACCCATCGGCCAATTTCCTGTTCATCTTCAATATATAATATCTGTGCCATCTATGTCACCCTCCATTTCTCATACTCCATCCCTGTCATCATATCAAGAAAAAGGGAAAAAGCGATAGACTTTCTCTTTTTTTAAACGAAATTTAAACCGATGTTGGCATCATTGTTTATGTTATCATGAAGGTAAGGGAACATTGATAAAAAGGAAAAAAGTAGGTGACGATATGAAAAAGGCTATTTTGTTTTTACTCGTTTGGACCCTATTTTTAAGTGGCTGTACAAAAGAGGAAAGCAGCGAACAGATCTATCAAACGCAACAAGCAGCCATTCATGATATTTTTAATCAATATCATATAAATGGTTTCTTCGTACTGATCGATACAACCGATAATCAGCAGCTTTTTTTAGCTGAAAATAAGGAGAATTTTTTTGTGGGTGACATTAAAGAGCGAGAAGGTGGATTTGTTCCTCGCAAACTAACGGCTAATATCGCATTAAATAATACGACTGGTGCAACATTTGAGGTTCCTACAGAAGATCAAAACTACATGCTCACCGTGACTTCCGATGCAAAGGAGGGAAGCTTCTCCGTGCCAAATTCTAATTATTACTTTGATCTTGTCACAGAAGAAAATTCTCATCGTATGGTCGATGATTTTCGTGTTATCGACCAAGATTCCTTGTGATAGAGGGATTTTAGCTTTGCACAAAGCCAAAGTCCCTTCTCATGTTTTAGATGCGCTCTAAATGGGTATCCTGAAACTTTGTCGGATATTTTAGCCCATAACCAAACAATCGATCCATCCCAATATGAGCTACCCAAATCAAGCTAATCAACAACAAAACCGTGTGATGAATCGCTACACTCAAGATAATCAAGAGCATTGGTATCGTGTAGGTATGAAAGAGGTTATAGATGATAGAGCCAATCTTGTTATTTTTCATATACCCGAGCATAGACAAATCAGGCGTTAATAAGAAAAGGATAAATGCAAGCCAATGAAATTCCAAAACAATAAAATAAACATATTTGTTTGGGTTGACCAGTTTTTGGAATTGCTTGGACACACCAAACAACAGCTTGCGCCAAGGCAAACGCTCATTATTTTTCACACGATAGAATACGTGCTTTTTCATTTTTTCATCGTATGGAAATTGCTTTCGTAAAGATTGTTCACACTATGAATGAGCATAAGCGGAAGCAAGAGCATTAACAACAAAATATCTGTGATGGAAAAACCTTGTTCTTTTTTGAATCCAGCTTCATGAATAAGCGAGCGGAAGTTGAATTTCTTCATCGCTTATTGTGTAATAGAATCAATCGAAAATCCGTGACTTTCAAATACATTTTCGATTTCTTTAACTTTTTCCGCGTGATAACACGTCCTTTTTGGTTATTTTGGTTGATAGCTAAATTATACCAAAAACACCGTGTTCATGCGGTTTTTTTTTCGCTTTTGGGAATCGGTTTTTTTATTGATTTTTCAGGGTGCGAAACTTAAGTATTCAAATAACAATTTGGAGAATAAAAATATGAAACCGGTTGACACATGAAACCGGATGATATAAAATTATTTATGAAACCGGATGATATATATCATTTCTTGCATTGTATTAATTTATTTATCTTAAATTTTTAATCATGGTACATAATGGTTCCCTTTTTAATTCAACATACTGAAAATCGAAGGGAGGGATTCTATTTGATCAAAGAATTAATTGCTAGACACTAGATCAATACTGAATTTTCTCAAATTGAAAACGTTTTACTAAAAATTAGAAAGCTGAGGGATTTTTATGAATAATTTATTTTATAGGCCTAGTGGGGCATGGGTAGGAGACCTTATACCATACTATCATGAAGATACTTTTTATTTATACTATCTTCATGATGAGCGAAGAAATGGAGTATACGGAGATACTACTTGGTATGAAACTCACACAAAAGATTTCGTTCATTACTCAGAAGCAATTGAAACGATTCCTAGAGGCAACAATAAAGACCAGGATTTTTACGCCTATACTGGAGATATTATTGAAGTCAACGGAATTTTTCATATGTTTTATACAGGTGTAAATCCTAATACGGAATTTTGTAGCGATGGAAGGACAGTTCAAGCAGTTATGCATGCAATAAGTAAAGATTTAAAGACTTGGAAGAAAATCAAAGATGACACGTTTTTTTCACCAGGAGGAATCTATGAATTACATGACTGGAGAGATCCATTTGTTTTTTGGAATGAAGAAAAAGAAGAATATTGGATGTTACTGGCAGCACGATTAAAAACAGGACCACACCGTAGGAGAGGCTGTATTGCGTTATGTAAATCAAAAGATTTATCGAGTTGGGAAGTAGACGACCCTTTTTGGGCTCCAAATCTATATATGACACATGAATGTCCTGATTTATTTAAAATAGGAGATTGGTGGTATTTAGTTTATTCTACTTTTTCTGAACAATTCACCACACATTACCGTATGAGCAAAAATTTGGAAGGTCCTTGGATAGCTCCAGAACGAGATACATTTGATGGACGAGCATTTTATGCAGCGAAGACCGTTTCTGATGGAAATAAACGTTTTGCCTGTGCTTGGAATCCTACAAAAAAAGGAGAGTATGACAACGGGGATTGGGAATGGGCTGGCTCTATGGTCATCCATGAATTAGTTCAAAATGGAGATGGCACCCTTGATGTCAAACTTCCAACTTCCATCGAGAAATCATTTACTCAGCCAAAAAAAGCAGATTATCCTAAAGTCCTTGGCAAAACTTCAAGCATGAGCAATGGAATTGAATTGGAAGGATTGGATTCATTTATTTGTGCGGCAGGTCAAGATACATCTGATAATTTTTTTCTTACAGGAAATATTACATTGTTAGAACAAACACGAGGTTGCGGTATTATGCTAAAAACTAGTGATGACTTAAATGAAGCTTATTACTTGCGAATAGAACCACAAAGAAATCGATTAGTTTTTGATCAGTGGCCTAGAAAAGACTGGGGAACAGAGCAATGGCAAGTTGGGGGAGATATACCACATGCGATTGAACTTGAACGTCCTTTCCATTTCAAGTTAAATACGTCTTATTCAATTAAAATATTAGTGGAAGGGACAATGGGAGTTATCTATATTAATAACCAAGTTGCGATGAATTTTAGGATGTATGACTTAACAAAACCAAATTGGGGTGTTTTCGTCAACGAGGGAAATGTGAAATTTGAAGACTTTACATTATATAAAAGAGAGGTGCAATGAAAATGAGTAAACTTAGGCTCATTATAACTTTATCGATGGTTATATTAGTTACTTTTGTATTAAGTGCATGCAATTCAGACTCAGACAATGAATCTACCCAGCAAAGCAATCAAAGTAATGAAGAAAGTCTCTTTTGGCTACAAGCCCGTTCAGGAAATGATGATATTCTAGGTAGCATTGAAGAAATTGCCGTAGAATTTCAAAAAGACCATCCAGATTTTGAATTAGAGATCGATGGAACTGGTGATAGGCCCGCTTACCTTCAACAACTTAGAACATTAATAGCTGGAAATAAAATGCCAGATATGTTTGACACCGATCCAGATGCGTTTGCTAAAAGACTTGTAGAAAATGATGATCTCGTTAACATAGGTGAGTTTTTGGAGGAAGAAGAGTTATATGACGATTTTATTCCGGAAGCACTTGCTTATCAACAGTTTGATGATGGAAATATTTATACACTTCCAATTGAATATAATATGGAAATGTTTTTCTACAATAAAGAAATATTCGAGGAGTACTCTCTGTCACCTCCAACTACATTTGAAGAGTTACTTACGGTTTCTGAGGAACTAAAAGAAAATGATGTAACCCCTATAGCAATGGGGGGTGTAGATAAATGGCCTGTGCTTCGTTACCTTGCATTCATTCCTTTTAGAGAGACTGGAAATGACTTTCTCAATCAACTTACATCAGGTGAAGCTTCCATGTCTGATTCAGTTGGTTTAGAAGCAGCAGAATTCGTTCAGGAAATTGGACAATATTTTCAAGAAGGGTTCTCTTCTACAGATTATACAACTGCTAGACAACTTTTTAGTAGCGGACAAACTGCTATGTATTATATGGGGTCTTGGGAAACAATGAATATTTTAAACGATGGAATGAATGAAGAAAATCTTGATTACTTTACGTTACCAATGATTTCTTCAACTGAAGCAGCAACAGCTCAAAATGAATATTTTACTCATTCTGGTATAGGGCTTGCCTTTAACAAAAATACCTTCAATGAAACAAGTGAAGAATTTTTGAAGTATTTAATTGAACGTTATCCCGAAATTTATTCTGAAACTGGACAGTTCTCACCAATTGCACATGATAATGAAAATTTTAAAACGAGCTTACATGAGAAAATAAACAAAGATATGCAATCTTATGGAGAAGATATTGCCTTTCCATGGGATACACGGCTCGATCCAGCTTCAAATGAAGCATTTGGTAATGAGATTATTCTTTTAGCTGACGGTACCATTTCGCCAGAAGAGTTCGTTAATAATATGGATCAAATTCTCCAAGAAAACATACAAAATTAAGAATAAGGAGATTGCTTATTTGAAGTTCTCATAAGTAATCTCCTCTAAACTATTTTGGAAAGGTGTATTTTTATGGACAGAGTATTGAAAAACAAAACAGCTATTCTAATTTTCATCCTTCCTGCACTTCTGGTTTACCTATTAACCGTTTTTGTTCCAATCATTTGGTCAATGTATTTGAGCCTTTTTTCTTGGGATGGTATATTCGATAAAATATTTATTGGATTGGACAACTATAAAAAAATGTTCCTAAGTGATAATGCCTTTTGGAAAGCATATCTAAATAATATAATATTTTTGTTTATAGTAGTTTCTATACAAATTGCTTTAGGTTTAGTTGCAGCATTTGCTCTAACTAAAATAAATAAATTTAGAAATCTACTTAAAACTTTATACTTTATACCTGCAATTGTTAGTTCAGTTGCAATTGCAGAATTATTTCGTACTATGTATTCGCTTAACCCAATGGGTATGATTAATTATTTATTAGGATTTTTAGGTTTAGAAACACTACAAACTGCCTGGCTATCTGAAATTGAAACAGTTCTTGTAGCTGTTTCATTACCTGAAGCTTGGAGGTTTATCGGATTATATATGGTTATACTATATGCTGCTTTACTATCGATTCCTAAAGAGGTTATCGAGGCAGCTGAAATTGATGGAGCAAATGAATTTAAAATCTTTCGCTACATCAAATTCCCATTGATAAAACCTATTGTTCTAATTGCTCTAGTCATGTCAATAACTGGTGCACTAAAAGGGTTTGATATTCCGTTTATCCTCACTGGAGGGGGACCAGGTTATAACTCTGAGCTTTTAACCACTTACATGTATAATCAAGCATTTTCAACAATGCAATACGGTTATGGAAGTGCAATTGCAGTTTTCATTGTTTTACAAAGCCTAATTATAGTTGGATTATTACGCAAATATATTGGTCAACAATGACCCAATTAAAATAAGCGAGGGGATAACTATGAAAAAAACATCTATTTCTTTTTTTGCATTTCTGGTAATAGGGTTCTTGATCATACAAGTATATCCAATAGTATGGATTTTTCTATCGAGTCTCAAAAATGAGACTGAAATCCAAAATGGAAATCCTTTTACATTGCCTGAAGATTTTTTTAATTTTAATAATTATATACAAGTTTGGGAAACGAGTCAGATAGGGACATACTTTATTAACAGTTCAATTGTAACGGTAATAACTATTATACTGATAGTCTTGTTGAGTTCTTCAGCAGGATTTGCAATTGAAAAAATGAAATTTAAATCTAGTAATTTACTTTTACTGTTTTTCCTTTTTGGTATTATGATTCCAGTTCAAGCAACTCTTATTCCTCTATTCACACTATACAATACTTTAGGTTTGCTTAATACACATATTTCACTCATTCTACCTCAAGTAGGATTTGCATTACCAATTTCAATTTATTTATTTGTTGGTTTCTATAAGTATATCCCTAACGAAATGATCGAGGCCGCAACAATAGATGGTTGTAATATATATACTATTTTTCGTAAAATAATATTACCATTATCAAAAAACACAATTGTTACAGTTGTTGCATTTAATAGTATATTTATCTGGAACGAATTTGTGTTTGCACACACTTTTATTAACGAGGCAACTATGAAGACTCTTCCTGTAGGACTACAAGACTTTATTGGTCAATATGGTGCAACAGATTGGGGATCGACTTTTGCTTCAATGGTAATTGCTACATTACCTGTTTTGATTATCTACTTTATTTTGAATAGATCTGTAATTGAAGGAATGGCACTTGGATCTACAAAAGGTTAAAAACCTCAAAAAGATTAAGCTGGTATAATTATTTTAATTAAACCAGCTTAATCTTTATTTAATTCACTCAACTTTCGCAGCTAGAAAAAACATTTAATATAACTAGCTGTAAAGCTTATTACTGTTCAAATATGCTCATTGACAATCAAGATAGGTATAAAAAACACCTCAACTTTTGGTATAGTGAATGGACTAGAAAACACTACCAATACAGAAGAGGTGTCTCCTATATGATAGCGAATAATGTCCAAAATAATCAACTACCAAATGAACTTTCTTCCACATTTAAAGAATTAGGCGTGTTTAAACATCTTAGGAAGGCTGGTGTTTCAAAGTCTATCGGCTTTACCTGCGCTTATCTCTACCTTTGTTTGGAGAAGGTTTCTACTATTTTTAAGCGCTCATACCATTAAAAAGTAACGAATTTAACGAGACATGATCGCTCGAGAGTATTGATTGTCGACGATTCTTCGTATGATCGTAATCGCAGTAAATCAGTGGAATTATTAGCTTGCTGTTTTGACCATGAATCTCAAAAGCTGCGCTTTTATAAAGGGTTCCGTATGCTCACGCTTGGTTGGTCAGATGGTGCAACGTTCATTCCAGTGGGCTTTTCTTTATTGAGCTCGAAGAAAAGCCAGATTAATGGCATAAACCGCACCTGAGCAAATACCAAGTATGATTGAACGAGCAATGAAAGTGGTATGGAGGCTTCCTATGCGCTGGTGGACTCTTGGTTCACGTATCAGCCGCTCGTTAAGGAAATAAAAGAGCAAGGGTTGGACGTCATTGGCATGGTAAAGAACTTGAAACAGCGTTACCTTATCAATGGCCAACGTGTAAGCTTAAAGGAACTTTATCGTTTGGCGAAACCAACAGGTGGAAAGAAAAGCGGTCTTCGTTCCATTCATACCACACAAGCGAATGGCGTGCCTATTAAAGTGGTCTTTGTTCGAAATCGAAATAAATAGAGCGAATGGTTAGCTATTCTAAGCACTGATTGTACTCTTAGTGATCAAGAAATTATTCGAATTTATGGGGGATGAGATGGACATTGAAGTTTTTTTCAAAACAACAAAATCTCTTTTAAAACTTCAAAAAGAGTTCCAAAGTCGTTCGTATGACGGCTTAATTAGTCATACAACAGTATCCTATTTCTGATTATCTTCTATTTTCTATTTCTTTCGTTTATAGAAGTACCTATATCTCTTAATTAGTATTTATTGTTTCAATTTTTTTAATTTATTATGGTATAAAACTTTCTATTTCGCTCAGATAGTTAATTTCAGAAAATTAAATTCACAGGTAATTTTGTTCTAAAAGGAAGTGACTTCAATTCACCTTCTTCAATTATTTCTACAAGCGCTTTTATAGAGGTTTCAGCCACTAATTGAACAGGTTGTTGAATAGTTATTAAATTTGGTACTAACAAACGAGTAGTTGTTGCACCATCATAACCAACTATCAAAATATTCTTCTCCCTTTTATTTGCTGCTTCTAATAATGTCGAAGCCATTAAATCATCACTTGTAAACACTCCATCGACATCAGGGTGTTCTGTCAAAAGTTTTTCGATAATATCTAATTGAATCTTTTGGTTGAAAACATCTTTAATTTCATATGTGATAGGAGTTTTTTCTGCTTTTTTCATCACATCTTCGTATGCCTTTCTTCTTAAATTAGCTGGCGTTTTCAAATCTAAAGGTCCACTAAGGTGTACGACTTTTTTACAATCTTTTTCAATCAAATAATTGGTTGCTAACTCACCACCACCATAGTTATCGGAGCCAACTATAGGGATTTTATCAGAGAGATATTGGTCAATAGCAACAATCGGTAAATTATATTGTTCCTGGTTATCCATAAGCCCTCTGTTATGTGTAGCTACGATTACTCCATCAACTTGATTACGCATTAGCATCTCCCAATATTTTTTTTCCTTATCTTTTCTATTTAAGCTATTGCATAATAGAACCTTATAACCTAAATCTGCACAAATATTTTCAATATGAAAAACTAACTCACCAAAATATGGATTGTTTATGGTTGGAATTATTACTCCTATTAAATTAGTTCGCTTACTAAACAAGGATCGCGCTAAGTCGTTTGGAAAGTAGTTTATATCCTTCATGGCCTTGTAGACTTTCTCTCTAGTCTTCTCACTAATGTAACCTCTATCATTGAGGACTCTTGACACGGTTGCTGGTGAAACACCAGCAACCTTAGCGACATCTCTTATCTTTGGTTTCATATGCACACTTCCTTAATTACTATAACCTGATAATCAAAATTAAAATAGACAAATATATATACATCAAATTCATGATTAACTCACCTAAAAAACCATCTCATTATTATATGAATTCACAACTGAAACGGGATGACATAAATGCTTTCAAAAACTTAATATTATAATGTTTCTCATTCTCCGCAATACTTCACTTTGTTTACCAAAATTTTTTCTTAAACTCAATAATATATAGTATAGCACAATATATAACCACAAATCACCAAAAAGGACTATATAAAAACATGTTTTAAAATATTCTTTACTTTAGTGTTTTGCTGTTTTCTACATTTAGACATCTTTACTATGTTGTGTTGTATTTGAAACCTCTCTATTACAATGCCCACTATCCGAAATTAAAGGTAGGTACTCATTTTAACAGAATAACCAGTATAAACTAAATATGTAAGTTAATTTGCGGATTGGCATTGATAAAAATATTTTGTTGAAGGAAAACAAAAAGAGATTGCTATCACAATGGAAAACACGAGGAAACTAAACTTTTATTTCCATTCTAACTGTCCTTATCATTTAATTCTTTTAATAATTCAATTATTTGAGCATTTTGTTTTTCCATCGTTTGCAGTCTTTTTTCAATAATACTAGTGGCTAAGAAAAGCACAATTAAAATAACTATGAGCGTTAATAACAAGGTTTATCCCTCCCTCTATATAATTAAAATATCTTTAAAATGCTCTTGTTTTCTTGGAATTTCATAAACATCCATTTGGGTGTAGAATAGTTTGGGGATAGTGATACCTCGTAGTCAGAATATTCTGACTACGAGGTATCCTAACGACCAAACAGGAATTATTTGGTTAAAAAAGGAATAACCATGCTTGATAACTCCACGCTTCTTATGGTCGCTCACCCTCCCATGTATCTCGGGATTGGTATCCATACATTCCCTCGTCCTCCATATCCACAAGGCGGAGGTCGGAATAAGCTCCTTGGCTGGGTCTTGGGCCCGAATGGAAAAAATAAGCTCCGACTCTGCATTGTTGGTGTTTGTAAGTTCTAAGTTTCCAAGGACATCTGTTTCGATTTTCTTTTTCTACAGCTTAAGCTGCCTGTAATGCCTTTACCTGAGGTAAACCTTTCAATAATTTACTTCCGTCAAATGCACACTGCTTTTGACCAATGACAAATAAGACACGTAATAACTTGCCACACAGCGCAATGAGCGATTGTTGTTTCTTTAAAGGGTTGTCAGGGCGGGTCGTATAATACGTATGCAAGGCTTGAAACGTCGGATGGTTGGCTACGAGCGGGTGAACAGCTAAATAGATCGCCCTTCGCAGCTTTTTCCGTCCCTGTTTCGTTATCTTGGTTTCCCCTTTGAATTTCCAGGAACTAAGCTCTCGCAAGGATAAACCAACCATATTCACCAATTGTTGCGAATGATGATACTTCGATACATCACCTACTTCCGCGAAAAAGGCGGCTACCGTAGTGACACCTAGTCTTTTGATGGCCAAGATTTCCTTTGTTCCTGGGATCTCTTCTAAAAGAGCCTCTATCTCTTGGGTCAGTTCTGTTAACTGCTCCATATACAGCTCATAGTGATCTAACAAGCGGTGCAGTTATTTTTTGGAAAAACGTAAGCCTATTTCGATCCCAATGCTTTTCTTTGCTTTGTCTACTAGCTTTTCGGCACGTTGGATACCAACACCACGCTTAACGACCGTTTTCCATTCTGCCAGTACTTCTTCTGGTGTTCGATCCCGAATATCACATGGGAATGGGAAATTCCTTAACGTGTAGAGAGCCGTTTTTTCCATCCCAGTCTTTGAACACATCGTTAAACTCTGGGAAGTAGCGCTGGATATTGTTTTGACTGCGTCCTTCTGTGATCGTCCGTTGTTGGATGAGTTGATCTCGTCATTTAACAGCTTCTCTTAGTTCGGTATACCTACCATCGAGAAGATTGGGTATAGAGTATCGTCCATCCTTCACCAGCTTTGCAATCACACGGGCATCCTTGGTATCATTTTTCGTTGGGGAATTATCATCCAGTTCTTTCGATTTCTTGACATGCATTGGATTCACCAATACAAAATCATAGTGCTGACTCATGAGGTAATAGCCTAGGCTCATCCAATAGTGGCCTGTTGGCTCTGCCCCGATGATGACGTGGCTTTTTTCATGTTTCTTCTGGAGCTTGAACATCCAGTCTAGTAATTGTTCAAAGCCGTGTATGCGATTCTCAAAGAGCAGCCGCTTTCCAAATTCATAGCCTCTATCGTCCTGCGCTCGTGCTACATGTTTGTCTTTGGCAATGTCAATGCCTACCACCAGGGTAGATGGTGTGGTTTGCGAAATTTTGTGATTTTGATTATAATTCATTGGAGAGTCCTCCTTGGTATTTATCTCATTTCGGAGTCATGATCATAACATCCTGTACTATACCAAGAGGGCTCTTCTTTGTTCAATCCTCAAATTTCTTCATTACAGGAATGCTCCTCGATAAATCTCTAGTCATCTCGTACTGCTAATTATATCACCATAAAATTAGCATGTGTGAATCCATCTATTTATTACCAGAAAGGAACAGATGAATGATGCGACAAGATTATAAAGGGAAATTCCTTATCCTCAAAATGAGCATTACTATCATGATGATATTATGCTTAGCTTTACCCTACTTCACTTCTATGTCTTATTATATCAGCGTATTGCTATTAGCAGTCCTATTACTTACTTTCTTTACTCTTAATGGTTTACTCAAGAAAAAGGAATCGCGCTAAACATAAAACGGCAGGTGATGGCCTTGCCACCTCCTGAAATTCCGTTTCAATGAGCCCCTCGTTCCTATAACTGATTGTCTGCCTTTTGTTCACATATAAAAAACCAAAATAATTGGATCACTGCATGTAAATTCTTTAATTGGTATTATTTTTGCATAAACTTCATTTTTTCAGCTTCTCGGACCGGTGGACTAGATTCTCCTTGATTTCCATTCCAATACATCTTTACCTTTGCTCCTGTATCAAAATCATTCTCCTTATACAAATCTGGTGGAACATTATAATAGGCACCGTCATTTTCCCGAGCTAAATCTTCTAATTCATCTTTTGTTTTTTCGGCAATATCAACACCTTCAATATCAGGTATCACTAACATGTAATACCATTCAGCGTAAGCATCATCATCGTTCGGTTCCTCAGGATCCCTGATACTTACAACAACACCTTCTTGCTCTTCCAAATTATCGACATCTGTATGATTCTGTTGGTCACCAGCCTCACATCCTGCCAGTGAAACACCTAACAGAAAAGGAACAACAAGTAGAAACACTCGTTTCATGCAATGATTCCTCCCCGAGAAATAAAACTTCGCTTCATGCAAAAATCAATTGCTTCCATTCGATTCTCTTATATACTAACATAAAAAAACAAATCATAAAATTGCAGGCGATGATTACTCATCTACCTGCAGTTCCAAAAGAAATCAACGCTAAATTTGGACGATGACCTTTATTTCTTTTTCATATACAGCATATTCCAATATTCAAGAGACGGAATCTCAACAAGTACATAATCTCCATCTTCATCTGTACCTGTCCCCATAGAAAGCTCAACACTACGATTCTGATTCATATCAGGGGAGGCAAGCCAAACTGATTCAACTTCCTCGTTTATATAATATTTAACCTGATAATTATCAATTAAAGTTGGGGTTTCCTTTACTCCTTCGTTAGCTCGCCAATCATTATTATTTACACCCAAAAGATTGATCATATGCACGATTTCATAATCATCATCCTCTTTCGCATATGTCCAAACGCTATCTGGATCTCCATTTATTGAATTATCATAATCCATTATATCAATACGATTATCTATATTTTTTTGGCCATCCCTCAATAAATTTTCATAAATCACTACAAAATCATATAATTGTTCTATTCTATTTTGAAGTTCTTCATCCATAGAAAGATGCTGAGCTGGAAAATATTCGTTACTTAACATATGGTTCCCGTCCCCTAATTCCATACGTGATCCTCCTGCAGCATATGCGGAAATACTTGTTAGCATCACAGAGGCAGTGTTGAAAGTAGCTCCTGAGTTTAACTCCCCATAATCATAGTTCATGTAAGCTGGGACAACTAAAGACTTGCCATCACTTTGTTCTCTAGAAAGATCAATCACCTTTTTTAATGAATAATAATCATCATATAGCTCACCATCAAGATCGCGATCCCATGGCCAAATTTCGGTATAAAGCACATCTACATCACTAATATTCACATTTTCTATCCCTTGTGCACCGACCGGATTAAAGACTAAATATTTATCTTCTGGTAAAGATGCTTTTGCTCGGTTTAAAAAATCCGTATACGTATCTTTCACATATAACGTACGCCCATCCTCTGTTTGCATTTCTCCCCATTCACCAACCGTATCAGAGTGCCAGCCATCGAAATCAAACATCTCAAACACTTCATTTGTTCTAGAAAATATATAATTTTGCCAGTCCTCATTACTCATATCAAAAAAATATAAATAAGCCGAACCAGACATATTAAATTTAAAATGACCTTCTCCACTATCGTTATCATTAGAATAGTATAAAGCCCAATCTTGCTCAACTCCATCTTCCTCATATCCATCTACTGCAGCATAAGCCATGTTGTATGGCAGGTTTACCATATTAGCTGCCTGAGCATCTTGAATATAATTACGTATAGATTCGGCAAAAATCGGTCTACCTGACCAATCAAGCCAAGACTCTTGCTCCCGATCATCTGGAATCGGCTTATGATGCTTGTACTTCCAATCATAATATTCCAATGCATTAATATTTCTATTCTTTAATATGTCTATCTTGTCTGTTGTCTTAACTCCCTCGGTAAAATCCCATACGTACCCATATCGAGGAAATTTCGTCCAAGTTGACGACACATCTACAGCTTTTGTATCTGTATCTATCACTTCATTTTCCTGATCTACCAATTCTAAATCTAAAAGATAACCCTTGAAATCCTCTCCTGGAGAATGCCAGTCAACTTGAATTACCTTCTCTTCATTTGGTTCTAAGTCAAAAGTAGTACTTATGTCGTCATCAACGGTTGTTTCTAAATGTGATGAGGTTAATTCCAGACTGAGATTCTGAATTGCATAATCTTCAAAATTTTCCACCGTTATTTCTAAGTGAACCGCAGAACCAGGATCATACATAGCTTTATCTGTTTGAACAGCATTAATTTGAGGTTTCTTCATTTCTTCCCTACTTTCTTCTTTAGAAGTACACCCTAATAAGATAATAAAACTAGCTACTATATAGACAATAAACAACATAATGCGTTTGATTTTGTGATTTAACATTATGACCTCCATACAATTATATTTTATTTTTGAATGAAAGGATTGATTATATCAGCATGAAAAGGCATAGAAATTAGATTCATTTAACTTCATATTTCTCAAATAAATTTCGCATCATAAAGGAAGAGATATAAGCTACAAAAGCAAAGCCGATAAATATATATAGATAAAAAAATATCACTAAAAAGGCAGGCGAAAAAAGTGCCAAAATAGCTGGTCCCAATACTAGACAGCAAGTTAACAAAGTTACATAAGAATTAGCTAGACATAGCTTTAATATGCTTACATAGGCTTCTTTTAGCGTACATGTATATCGAGCTATATAAGGAAAGATAAACACAAAATAAATAGAGCAAATGAGGGAAAACAAGATTAATCCCATTAAGATAAACACAGAAAAATCACCTGTATATAGAGGGAAGAGTATATAATTTAACGCTAAAATTATACTTGTGATAACTAACGTCGCCCATACTATGGTACTCTGTTTAAAATTAGATTTAAACGCTTGCCAAAATCCATGTACTATTCGCCCCTCTTCTCCTCGAACCATTTTTAACGTGACAGCATAAAGTGCACTCATAGATGCCCCCATTGTCAACAGTGGGACACTGCACAAAACAAATAGTACATTCAATAGAGCTAGTTCTACCCCTCTCATTAAAAAGCGATAAACTGGCCCATCTAATCTTAATATGCCTTCCATTTAATCATCTCCTCGATTACTCTTTCACTGACCCTACCACAATACCTGTTACAAAATATTTTTGCAGAAAAGGATAAATAACTAATAAAGGAATGGTGGAAACAACAATTTTAGCAGCATTTAGGTTTCGATTAGAAACTTCTGCAATATTTTGTAGGGCATCGCTATTTGTTCCTGACCTTACTAACTCAGCGATATCAATGGTAAGTGACTGAATATAAGTCATAATCGGGTAATTGCTAACCTGAGTCATGTAAATTAACCCTGTCATAAAGTCATTCCACCCGCCTACAATACTAAATAATGCTACAGTGGCCAGAGCTGGTAAAGAGACTGGTATATAAACTCTGAGCAAAATTTGTAGTGGACTGGCTCCATCAATAATGGCTGCCTCTTCCAGTGATTTTGGCACGCCAACAAAAAAGTTCATAATCAAAATAACACTAAAAATTGGCACAGCTCCCGGTAAGACTAATACCCAAATCGTATCCAAAAGATTGAGATTACGAATCACAATATAAGTTGGGATTAAACCACCATTAAACAGCATTGCAAAAATAATTATATTCATATAAATATTTCTTCCCTTAAACTTTTGTTTCGTCTTAGATAATGGATAAGCCATTAACACAATCAATATCAGATTAATGATGAGGGCTAATACCACTCGTTGGACAGATATTGCAAAAGAACGCCAAAACTGCGCATCCTCCATAATCATTTCATAAGCCCTCGTTGAAAAGTTAATCGGCTTCAGTCCTACTAAATTAGCTGCTACTGCTTCCCCGCTACTAAAAGAAATTGCAACGATATTCCACAGAGGCAACAGACATATTAAACCTAAAAATATTACGATAAAATAGATGATTAATTTCCCAATTTTACTGGAAAGTGTATTCCCTTCCACCATCTTAGACCCTCCTTAGAACAATTTTCTATCGGTGTATTTCTTGGCTATATTGTTGGCAGATAGAATAAGAATCAATCCAATCACTGATTTAAACAGACCAACAGCCGCTCCAAAGCTGTAATCACGTCCAATTAAGCCCACCCGATAGACATAAGTATCAATCGTATCTCCCGTCTCGTAAACTACTGGTGAATAGAGATTATATACCTGATCAAACCCGCCATCTAATACACTAGGCAGACTTAAGATCGCCAATAGTAAGATAATGGGAAGCATACCTGGCAGGGTGATATGCCAAACACGTTTCCACCAATTAGCCCCATCCATACTGGCCGCCTCGTGCAACCCTGGATCAACTGAAGCAATAGCCGCTAAATAAATGACTGAGTTAAAGCCAAATTCTTTCCAAACATCGGAGCCTATTAATAATGGTTGAAACCATGTATTACTTCCTAGGAAATTAATTTTCTCTAACCCTATAAAACTCATAATCTGATTTACCGTTCCATCGAGATTAAATAAATTAACAACTACTGTTGCCAAAACAACCCATGATAAAAAGTGTGGTAAATATACAATCGTCTGCACTGATTTTTTTAGGAATTTCAATCGAATTTCATTTAATAAAATCGCAAAAATAATAGCTAATAATGAACTGAAAATTATTTTTCCTAATGCAATCACAATGGTGTTACGAAAGACCTTTCCTATGTCAGGAAGATTGAACATATACTGAAAATGATCCAATCCTAGGAACTCTGAGCCAAAAAAGCCTCTTGCCGGTACGAAATCTTGAAAAGCCATAATGATACCAAACATTGGTGTAAAATTGAAAATAAGCAGAAATATCATACCGGGAATTAACATAGCGTGATAAGTAAGTCTTTCCTTTTTCACATCTTTTTTACGTTCTCGTATCTGCTGATTATGTACCTTCACCTTACATACCTCCCAATCAGAAGGACTGTGTACACAGCCCTTCTTCCATTGCTTATTCCTGTTTAGCTAATTCCTCTTCCACTTCTGCTAATTCTTCATCTCCACCTTGGTTGTGCCATTTCTCTACGAAGGTATCAAAATAATCCACTGGTTCTGCTCCTGTTACTATCTTAATAAAATCTTCTTCTTCCATTTTTAATAAATTAGCTCCTTTTTGCTCCATAGTTGGCGTTGTACCCACATAAGCAGGTTCCACCCAATTAAATCGATCTTCTTCTGTTAACTTATTCATTAAGCCCCAGCCTAACATACGAGAATGATATTGAGACCAACTGGATGTTGTTGCGTTTTCAGGGTCCTCCAGATAGGCTTCAACTGCTTCCGCATTGGATCTTACTGCTGGGTTAACAATTTCATCAATGGACATTTCTCCATTGATTACTGCTTTAACATCTTGATAGTCGGATAACGAACTATCCGAAAAATTCACTTCAATATTTAATGGTCTTGCAGAGCCATCGACTCCTTGTTCAAGGTAATCAGCAACTTCGGGGTAATTTGTTTCCATGTCTGCTTCATTTTTTAAATCATCATAGAAAAGATTTAACATCTCTATTGCCAGTTCAGGATGTTCATATCCCTTACGAATAACTACAAAAGAACCAGTCGGATCCTCTCTGAATACATTTACATTCCCATTCTCATCACCTAATGCATATGCTTCAAATTCTGCATTATCGTCCATCTCTTTAACTGTTGATAATGCCCAATCTGGCAAATGCCATGGACCAGTTGCAATACCTGCTTGCCCGTTGGTGAGTAATGTAAGAATATCATCGAACGATCTTGTTCCAAATTGTGGATCAAGGATTCCTTGTTCAAACCAATCGTGTAATACAGCCAGTCCTTCTTTTGTCCCTTCCGATGTGCTCCCATGTGTTACATTTCCCTCTTCACCGACTATATGTTTTCGCGGATGCCCATCAAAAACGCCAGCAATCGAGTTCATGGTAAATGCTGCTCCTCCATAATCTCCAGCATTCAAATAAGGTGCCAATGGTATACCTACTGGATTGCCAGAATCTCCAGGATCATTTTCGACAAAAGTTGCTGCCGTTTCTTCCAACTCATCTAAGGTGATAACACTATCCCCATCCGCATCTAATTCTATATTCAATTCATCTAGCCAATCGGATCGAATCCAAACGATTTGTGGTGCAGTAGATCCAATCGTTCCTGGAATTGCCATTAATTGGTCGTCGAATGTAGCATCAGATAATGGTCGATTATCATAAGAACTATAAATATCTTTTATATAGTCACTTGCATTATTTTCATATACATCTGTTAAATCTTCTACCAAGTCATTATCAACTAAATCTTGTAGCTCGTCCCGTGTACTAACTACCATCATATCTGGCAGATCCCCACCTGAAATAGCTAAAGCAACTTGTCTGTCGTAATCTTCTCCTTCTGCCTCAAAAGAGTTGCGGATTTCTACATTTAACTCTTCTTCAACTAGACGTGTATATGCATTGTCTTCATAGGTGTCACCTTCAGGAAACTTTGGATTCGCTGTTGTCGTTCGTCCAATATTAATTACGGTTTTACCGTCTTCTGTGGTAGTTTCCTCTCCATCAGAAGAACTTTGCACGCAGCCTATTAACGTTCCAAATAAAATAAATAATAAAAACAGTAAACCAAACTTCCTTAGTGAATTCGCTATCATTTTCGTGCCTCCCTAGTATTGTTCTTCTCTAAATCATGGCCATGGAGTTTAGATACGTTTATTTTAATGGATAGGTGCCCAATCTAAAATATAAAATAATCCGTTTTCATATAACTTTTTCCGGAATATTTCGATCATGAATTTTTATCTTGAAACAATAAAACTCCACAAGCAGTGACTTGTGGAACACAGTTACTTTAAATACAATTATGCCCATATATAAGTACATACATTACTTATTCTGAATAATTGGTATCTTCATTAATACTTTAGTATATTTATTTAATTCACTTTGGTAACTTAAACCATAAGTCTCACCATAATAAAGCCGGATCCGATCATGAACATTCTTCACGCCGTAGCCTGTTGTTTTTTTTGTGAGAATCGTATCTAATGTTTTCTGATTAATCCCTTTACCGTTATCCATTATCTCAAAAAATAATTGATTGTTTTGTTGTGTAGCTTTGATTTCTAAGACTCTTTTCCCTTCTATAATTTTATGATCAAGTCCATGCATAATTGCATTTTCCACTAAGGGCTGCAAGAGCAAGTTTAACATCGAGTAATCAAGAATATTTGAGTCAATATCATAATTTACCTCAAAGGAATCCGAGTGCATTAATCGTTGGATATCAATGTATGATCTTACATTATCTATTTCATTTTTTACTTGGATTATACTCTTCCCTTTATTCAATGTCGTCCGGTAAAAAGTCGATAAATGTTGCGCCATTTGACTTATCTCTTCTTGATCGGCCATGATTGCTTTGCTATTAATCAATGAAAGGCTATTATAAAAGAAATGTGGATTGATTTGAGCCTGTAATGCCTTCATTTCATATTTCTGTTCAGCAATTTTACTCTTATACACTTGGTTAATCATATCATTTACTTTATAAACCATCTGACCAAATTGATGAATAAGACTCCCTATCTCATCTGTCCCTTGATTATGGAATGTAACGGATAAATCGCCTTTTTCGACTTGTTCCATATTCTTCGACAATTTCTCCAATGGACGTACCACTACTTTGGCTAATAAAAAAATAGACAGTAACATGATCACTACAGCAAATAATATCACCATAATAACAGTTAGCCTCATTGGGAATGTAGCAGCAGAGATATTAGACATGGGACGATATAAGTGAACGGTCCACTGATAAGAGGACAGAGTTGCTTGTTCACCGACAAATTCCTTATCCAATTCGCCATTAATTATCTCACTTATCTTATCCGAATTTAAGAAAGATTCATCAGAGAAATCATTATACACATATACAGGCTTGTCGCTGCTGTCTAAAATGACTACACCATAATCTTCATCGAATAGATCAGCGAATGGTGAAAAAAACTGCTCGTAGTCAATATTCATTTCAATAATGTTATGAAATGGTCTGTTGCTGTTATCAAATATACGATAAAATATTTTCAGGAAATTCTTATCAGTAGGAACCGTCATATCAACTTCCCTTGACTCTACCATTTCATCAAACCATTTTTCATCCCTAATATCTGATAGTGGTCGAAGGAAACGACCGTATGGATTCATTTGGTTATCTGTGTAAATCGTCAATGACTGAATATCTGATTGTAACGATAAAGTAGTAAATAACTGTGGATGAAGGGTATCTGCATAAAACTGATACATCTGATAGTTATTGTTATAATCTGCTGTAAGTCCTGTCCGTATTTCATCATTCCAAGCGATTTGATTAATCAAACCAAAATAGTTGTTAATTTTGTAATCTATATTCTGCATCGATTGATTAAGAGTCTCATCTAAATTCTCTTTTTCTCGTGTGACAAGCAGTTCTTGCACCTGTTTATACCAAATACTTCCTAACATAATCATGGGCAATCCGCAGGCGATCACGCAAATGGTGAGTATCTTTTTTCTGAATTTTAAATTAATAAAGCCTTGTTTTATTTTGCTCATTTATTCCATTCCATCCTCTGTTTTATTCATTTCACGATATTTTTTTGGACTTACACCATAATGTTCACGGAAATTCTTGATAAAATAAGAAACACTATTATAACCAACTGCCTTACTTATATCATTAACCTTTCTATTTGTATCACGTAATAATTCTTTTGTTTTGGCCATCCGGACATTTTTTATATACTTGTTAATTCCAAAACCTGTTTCTTGTCTAAATCTATCACTTAAATAACCAGGAGATAAATATACTTTTTCTGCTAACAACTCCAAACTGAGGTCGACATCAATATGATCATGAATATATTGTTGAACGATACGAATATTATTATTGGAAGAATTTTTTTCTTCATTTAGTTTTTGGACCACTTGTTGAGTAATTTTTGTTATCGAGTGTTTAATATCTTTAAAATGTGTATAAGTATACAAACATTCAATTTCTTTGTTTATTTTTTCACTTTGATAGGACGGTAATACCTTGGCCAAGTTTTGAAATAGCTTCGAAAATAAAAACCGAATATAGACGTGGGAAGTTCCCATATGCTTCTCGTGTTTGTGTATCAATTGATTAATTTGCTCCTTTAATTTATTGGTATCCATTTGCTGGATGGCATTTTCTATATTGATTATTAGCGCCTCATCTTCTGCCATAAATGATCGAGTGGTTGTAGTAATCGAATCGATTGGATAAACATACGTATGCGGGTGAAAGAAACGGTCATCTAGATATTGATCCAGTTGGTTATATGTTTGAAAGATACTATCTTTTGTTTTCATCTCTTCACTAACAGAAAAAAAGCAATTAATTCCATATACTTTATATAATTGCTGATGGATATTTTCACCCAATTGCCTGTAAGAAATTAGTTTATTCGGATTATCTTTAAAAAGTAAGATCACTTGACTGGGATTTAAATGGATCAAATCATAAGTAGTATTAGGTATGATTTTGCTTATTTCCTCATCAAATTGCAAATTTTCTCTTTCAGATAATGTATTCCAGAAAGATTGATCTGAATGAATAAGAAGCATTCGATTATAATCATTTAAAAAAGAAAAATTCAAATAAGCATGCTCCTTCTCTAACATTTCAATCGGTGTTTGATTGATTATCCGATACAAAATATGTTTTTTAATAAACTCTTCATTGAACTTTTTATCTTCTTGTTCTGTCTTATAAGTTTGAAGATTTTCAGATACTTTCTCCATTGTTTCTTTGAATTCACTAGGTTTTACTGGTTTCAAAATATAATTATCTGCCCCTAATATAAGCGCTTTCTTTACATAACTAAAATCATCATGTCCACTAAAAAAAATTATTTCTATCTTAGGAAATAGCTTTCTCACGCATGTGACTAACTCTATTCCATCTATAAAAGGCATTTTAACATCTGTAATCAATAAATCTACAGAACTTTTTTTTAAAACATCCAATGCCTCTTTGCCATTTGCTGCCTCTTTAATTTGAAATGGAAAGTTATATTTATTTAACAAGAAGTGAATGACATCTCTTTCAGCTTTTTCATCATCTACAATTAAAATTTGATACATCATTCTCACTCTCTTCTCCTAAGCTTAAGTTCACCATTCTTATGTTTCACGCCTTTGACTGTTATTGATTAAAATCCAGTTAAGTAATTCTAATTTTCTTGTCATGCTATAGACTTTAATTTATTGCTTTTTTAAAGAGAATTCGCTTTCATTTTTATTAACCATCTCACATGCGTCTAAACAAAATTTAATTGCTTGACCTGACTGACACGACTTCACAATAAAAAAAGAATTAGAGTATCCTTATATACCAACACAAAACATGTAATAAAACGGCAAAAGATGGCCTCGCCACCTCCTGCCGTTTCCATTAAACCCCTTTATAAACCCTTGCCTCATACGGTTTTAATGTAAAGGCTGGCAATGAATCAGCGGCTGTCTGATCATAATTACTAATCAGCAGCTCCTCTGCTTGAAAGGACACATCACTTGGTAATTGGAAATCAACGGATTGATCACTAAAGTTGGTGATTACCAGCAGTTTTTCCCCCTCATCATGACGCAGATAAGCATAGATCTGCTCATGATCATCCAAAATCAGCTGATACTCTCCATAAACAATAATCGGGTGCGTCTTGCGTAATTGGATCAACTGACGGTAATAATGGTAAATAGATTGTTCATCGTCGACTGCTTGCTTGGCATTAATTTCTGGATAATTACCGTTCACCTTCAGCCATGGTGTGCCATCTGTAAAACCAGCATTTGCGGAATCATCCCACTGGAAAGGGGTTCGAGCATTATCTCTCCCTTTAACATAAATCGATTCCATCACCTGATCAGGGTCTGCATCCCCTTCGATTACTTTATCCTTGTACATGTTCAAGATTTCGATATCCTGATAGTCGTCAATCGAATCAAAGCGGACATTGGTCATCCCGATTTCTTCCCCTTGATAAATATAAGGTGTCCCTTGCAGCATATGCAAAAAGGTTCCGAGCATCTTCGCGGATTCGACGCGGTATATCTGATCATCTCCCCAGCGTGAAACGACGCGAGGCTGATCATGATTATTTAAGTAGAGACTATTCCAGCCAACACCATGAAGACCATTTTGCCATTTTGAAATACTGTCCTTCAGGTCACGTAACTGCAAGGGACGCAAATCCCATTTCCCTTCTGGACCAGAATCGAGATCCATATGTTCGAATTGAAAGACCATTTGCAGTTCTTCCCGTTCTGGATTGGTGTATTTTTTGGCTTCTTCTACATTAACACCCGGTGTTTCCCCAACTGTCATCACATCATATTTAGACAAGGCCTCTTGATTCATTTCATGTAAAAATTCATGTACGCGCGGACCGTTCATATAGTACGGTGAACCATCTCCATACTTATGTCCCTCCGGTTTAGCACCATCAGGCAATCCTGGCACCTTCGAAATCAGATTAATGACGTCCATGCGGAAGCCGTCTACCCCTTTATCCATCCACCAGCGCATCATCTGATATATTTCTTCGCGAAGGCGTGGATTTTCCCAGTTCAGATCGGGCTGTTTTTTACTAAATAGGTGTAAAAAATATTCTTCGCTTGCTTCATCGTATTCCCATGTGGAACCACTAAAAAAGGATTCCCAATTGTTCGGTGCTCCACCATCTTTGCCAGAACGCCAGATATAATAATCTCGATATGGATTATCCTTTGCTTTCTTTGCTTCCTGAAACCAGCGGTGCTCATCAGAAGAATGATTAACCACTAGATCCATCATTAATTTCATATCTCGCTGATGAATCCCTGCCAACATTTCTTCCCAATCGGCCATTGTGCCAAATTCGTCCATAATCGCTTGATAATCCGCAATATCATAACCATTATCATCATTTGGTGATTGGTAGACAGGGGACAGCCAAATCACGTCCACTCCTAAGTCTTGGAGATAATCCAGTTTTTCCGTAATACCGGGAATATCTCCAATGCCATCACCGTTGCTGTCATTAAAACTGCGAGGATAAATCTGATATACGACGCTTTCTTTCCACCATGCTTGTTTCATCTCTATCTCCTCCATTTTTTACTTATTATTCGCTATACTGCTGGCACGTTTACTTGCTTCTCTAGCTAATTGTGTACTCAAACCCGTATGGGTAGCTGGATCAAGCAATGTCTTTAATTCCTCTTTGCTAAAATAATAGTCAATTTGTGAATTCGCCAGCAATACTTGATAAAAAGTGAGCTCGCCTTCACTAGCAGCAACTTGATGGGCCGCGTCATGAACAATCGCATGGGCATGTTGACGCCCCATCGTTTCCGCCAGTTCCATCATAACCGCCTCTGCATTAATTAACCCTTTGGTAAGATCCAGATTGGTTCTCATTCGCTTTGGATAAACCTCCAAGTCTTGAAGCACTACATGCATGGCTTGATAAATCTCACTTGATAAAATAGTTGATTGCTCGATCGCCTGATTCAGCATTGCCGAACGTGTACCATCGACTTCATGAGATTGGATCATCGCCTCCAATGATGTAGGTACTAGCGCCCTTACTTGTGCTGCTTTTGTGACAATATCCATACAACGCTTAGCATTGCGTTTCTGAGGCATCGTCGAGCTTCCCACATCTCCTGCTGGTAAGCTCTCACTGACTTCGCCAAACTCATTTGCCATTAACCGTGAAATCTCCTCAGCGATCGAAGCAAAAGTCGATGATACCATGCCTAGCAACAGCATATATTCGGTAAAATGATCAACAATATTTCTAGCTGGCACTGCCATCGGTGAAAGTCCCAATTTTTCGGCAACACCAGATTGAACGGCAGGTCCTATCTCTCCTAAGCTGGCAAAATTTCCTACTGCTCCACCAGTCATCGATTGAAATAACCTTGGCTGTAATTGTTCCAAGCGTTCCATATGCCGCAATAAAGGATCTATCCATGTCGCCACCTTAAAGCCAAACGTAATCGGTACGGCTTGCTGCTGATGTGTTCTGCCTGCCATGATCGTATCGGCATGCTTGTCTGCCAGCTGCGCCATGTCTCCCGCAACAGCAACTAATTGCTTCACTAATTGGTGCACAGCATATTTCATGCCTAATACATCACCAGTTTGTTCGATGTTTTGCGTGGTGGCTCCCCAATGGACATAACCTCCCTCAGGATCGCCAACCACACGAGCGAATTCCTCGATCACTGGCACCATAAAATGGCTGGTTCTTTCTTGACCGTCTTTGATTTTCTCCAAATCCAGCAACGACACATCAGCGGATTGCCTGATTTTTTGTGCTGCGGTCTCAGGAATAAGTTTTAGTTCAGCTTGTGTCGAAGCTAAGGCAGCTTCTACCTCTAAATAACGTTGTAGTTTTGCTTCTAATGAAAATAGTTCCGTCATGTCCATCTAACATCTTCCTCCATTTGTAAGCTATCTATTTCTATTATAGGTGCTGGCACTTCCAAATAAAAGTGCGGAAGATGCTTTAAAAATCTTCATGCTTTATTTAAGTGATCCCCTCATTACACCACCGATAATCCATTTTTGCGCAAAGATATAGACAATAATCATTGGCAGCATCGCCATCAAGTATGAAGCAAAAGCCAAGTTATAATCGGTACTGAACTGCCCTTGGAAAGCATATTGTACTAACGGTAATGTATGCTGACTCGTATCACTTAAGATAACCAACGGAAGCATAAAGTCATTCCAAGCAAATAAAGCTGTCAGAATGGCGACTGTCGCATGCATCGGTTTCATTAGCGGAAAAATGATTCTCCAGAAAGTCTGCCAAGTACTTGCCCCATCGATGGTTGCTGCTTCCTCTAGCTGCGTTGGTATTGTCTTAAGAAAGCCAACATAAACAAACACGTTGAAGGCAAGCTGCATTACTACATTAAGAAATGCCAATCCGAGCAAATTATCGAGCCCCAGTATACTGGTTTGTTTCACAATCGGTAACATGATAATCGGAAACGGAATAAACATGGCACTGATAAAATAGAAATAGAGAAACTTATAAAACTTCTTGTGCATATTTCGTGCAATCGCATAAGCGACCAAGGAATGTGTTAACAACACAAGCACCACGGTAATTACGGTAACGGTCAAACTGTTTCCTAATGCACGAAAGAAATTGGTCATCTCAATCGCTGTTGCAAAATTATCAAACGACCAAGATTGCGGCAAAGCTAACAAGTTGCCTGACATTTCTTCGGGTGTTTTAAATGCGATGGTTATCGTTAAATACAATGGAAAGAAGATAAAAATCGAACCAAGTATTAATAAAGTGGTTACCTTCCAATTTGTTTTTCCCATCATGTTACTTCACCTCTCTTCGTTCAAGTACTCGTAGTTGAAAGATTGAAATGACAACGATCACGATAAAGTAGATCACGGCATTGGCTGATTGATAGGCAAACTCGCCGCCTTCAAAACCACCACGATAAATCAATAAGGATATCGATTCTGTCGCTTGTCCAGGACCACCATTCGTTAAGGCCACTACTTGATCAAATGCCATGAGGAAGTTCTTCATCGCTACCACCATATTAATCGTGAAAAATGGCGCGATTAATGGAAAAGTGATCTTCCAAAACTTAGCCCATGGTCCTGCTCCATCAATGTTAGCCGCTTCATATAATTCATTATCAATCGTTGACAAACCTGCTAAATAAAGCAATGTGTTAAACGCAGCTGACTGCCATACCGCTAGAGCAACAACGCCAAGCCATGCCAAATCTGGATTACCAAGAATATTAGAGGATAGGAATCCAATCCCCAGTGCTTCTCCCAAGTCTGGCAGTAAATGCGTAAACATAAACTTAAAGATATAACCTACAATTAACACACTTAATATAAAAGGGATAAAGTAAGTTGCACGTAAGGTCTTACGAAATTTAATATTAGCGTTCAACCCTAATGCAATAAGTAAACTGACAATGTTGACAAGAATGGTAGACGCGATGGCAAACTGAAAGGTAAAGCCATAGGAGCTTAAAGCCCGTCCGTCCTGAAACACATTCAAATAGTTGCTAAATCCTGTAAAATCCCACTCTCCATATCCTGCATAGTCGGTAAAACTATAAAATATACCCATTAAGACGGGATACGTATGAAAGGTGAAAAAGATGACGAGGGCTGGAATAACCATCAATAGATAGGTGCGATTTTTTTTCGCCACGATAACCTCTCCTTTGTATATTGATTTGAAATTTGTTTAAATAACTTGCTCATTTAACGATTAATGACCTTGTCCCATTCATTATCTAATGTTTGCAATGCACTTTGTTTATCTTTATCAATCAAAAAGCCTTGAATTAAATTTTCGGCAGATAACCCTGCAGGATAAAAGTGATCCGGAAAGCCAGTCAAACGATCTTCCTCAAAGTTCCCTCTGATCCCATCAAATATTGGATCTTCCTGCAACACTCCCTGAAAGGCAGAAAAGGCACTCTGTTCATCGATATAACGTTGAGCGATTTCCTGTTCAGCCATAAAATTGATAAACGTTAAAGCCTCTTCTTTATGATCTGTATCTTCACTAACCGTCAAGGCAACGTCCACACCTGAAACTAAATCATTTTCTTCCGCTTGATTACTAGATGGCAACGCAAAGGTACCGAGTTCCACATCAGGGTTGGCGCTTAAAACATCCGGAATTGCCCAGTTACCTTGAATATAAAAGACCCCTTCACCATTGGCAAAGCTGTTGTTGCCATCGTTATAACCAATACCAAAATTATCGGCACGCCCATAATCTAACAGCTGCAACATTTTATCAGCGACACTGTCATATGCTTCGACAAAGGTGGCCTGTCCCTCATTCTTAAGCTCAGGAAATTCCTCTGATACATCGTTACCTGCAATACCATTCCAGATCGGCATAGCAGTCCAGGCCTCCTGCAAGGTAAAATTAATCGGCAGTTCGCCTGCTTCGTCAGCTGTCTCTAATGCCGCAATAAACTCATCCCATGTTTGAGGAATCTCTATATCCAATTCCTCTACTTTTTGCTTATTATAGATAACGGTATTTGCATTAGTTGCGTAGGGAACACCGTATATACCATCATCCTCTGATCCTACTAACAACCCAAGCATTTCTAAGTAAGAAGGCTGCACCTTATCCAACACATCCGACTCCGAAAAGTCATGAAAAATCCCTGCACGAGCCAGTTCACCATATGTCGCATTTCCACCTATCGACATCACATCTGGCACATCTTCTTTTACTAATCTGGTTTTCAGTACGGTCTCAGCTTCTGGTGGGGCTTCTAGTTCTACATTAATATCAGGGTGCTGACGCTCGAACTCTTCAATTAAACCATTGTACGTGTCAAAATTCTCCGATTTATTGGAGAATAATTCAATTGTTACTTGTCCATCATCGCCTCCGCTACTGCAACCTGTTAACAATAAAGCGGTGATGACTCCTGCAGACGCTATTCCTTTCGTTATCCTTTTCATCTAAAATCCTCCATCCTATCTCATTTATTCGATGTTATTATTCCTATCATCCTCACTATCCGATTAAAAGATACCTCAAAAGTGCTGTGAAGATCTCAAGCATTTAACACACGCTTTTTCATTCCTTTTTAGCGTAAACGTTTACTATGTGAGTAAACGTTTACGCAACCAGCACACCCATAGTTATGTGGTTAATGATTGTACACTTTGTCTCTCAATGACGGTATGTGGAAAAATTCGACTCTCTACCGTCTTATGCGTGCCCAACATTTGAAAAATCATCTCCACTGCCTTTTTCCCCATTTCCACAGAAGGCTGTGCTACTGTTGTTAATGGCGGTGTACTCATTTCAGCCATTCTAAGATTATCATAACCAATCACCGAAAGCTGTTCAGGAACCTTGATATTCATCTGATAAGCGACAGAGAGCACACCTAAAGCAGCCTCATCACTAGCCGCAAAAACAGCAGTGATATCCGGGAACTGACCGATTAACTTAGTGAATCCTTTTACACCTTCTTCAAACGTAAAACCAGTGGGAACGATAGATGTCTCTGTCACTGGTAGATCATGGGCCTGCATCGCTGCAGTAAAACCATCTATCCTCGGCTGACCTGCAATACTATCTTCCCTGCTACCACTTACCATACCTATTTTTTTGTGCCCATTTTGAATCAAGTATTCCGTTGCACTATAAGCAGCACGACGATCATCCACTTTTACATATGGTACAGGATAGTCATAAGATTCTGTTGACAAAAGGACAATTGGCTTTCCCATATCCTTCATTAATTGATAATGTTCTTGCAATAACACTTCACTGGTAAATACAATCCCATCTACTTGCTTCTCTTGTAGTAACTGCAAATATTGGGTCGTTTTCTGTCCTTGTTGCTCTGTGTGACAGACGATGACACTTGATCCATAGGCATGAGTGACCTGTTCCATGCCACTAATAAAATCGGACATCAACATACTGGATATTTCCGGTACTAACACACCGATAGTATGAGTTCGCTTACTAATTAACCCACGCGCTACGCCATTGGGGTAGTATCCTAATTCTTCAATAACCTGCAATACCTTATCTTCCGTTTCCTTCGAAAATCCAGGCTTATGATTGAGGATTCTTGAAACGGTTGCAATGGATACATTCGCTTTTTTAGCTACATCCTTAATCGTCACAGTCATTATACATACCCCTTTTCCAACGTAAACGTTTACTAAAAAGATAATATCATGAAAAATAATGGATTGCAAGCGTGAGTTTTGATGAAAAAGCAAAGATATCTACTACTGCAAGCAGCACAACAGAGATCTCTTTATTCAACTTGTTTTGGTATCTTGTCTGTCAGTTTACGAAATATCGTTATATACGACATAAAACTTGTTGTATATAACAGCCGTCCCAAAGAACAGCATATCCATGAATGTCATTTCCTCGTCTCCACTCTTCCTTTAAAAAGGATGGTTATGCATATCAATAGTCATCACACATTTGCGAGTCCTTACGATTCAGCTCCCTTTTCATCGTTATCTAATGCTTTTTTATTCTTTTTTTTACCACCATGCAACTAACCGTAAGCCTCCCCTTCAAGAGCAAAATTAGTTATACAGGTGCCTCTTCCCTTCATCACTTAAACAAACGACAATTCGATCTCTCCTGCTCCGTCCTGATACGTAATCGTTGCTAATGCTCCATTCACCAGCGTTACTTGAGGTGGCATATGCCCTACATCCACATCATATATAAAGGGAATGTGTATGTCAGAAAAGATATCTTGTAACACATCTAATAACTGATAGTCTTTGGTTGCTTGATAACCATTGAGCCTGCCGATGAGCACTCCGTTTGTATGGGCAAACCATCCATTCACCTTCATTTGCCAAAATGCTCGATACATGTCCGCTGCACTCATTCCCACACTTTCAAAATACCAAACGATCCCATCCTCAGAGGCGAAATCCTCCATAAAAGTATGCAACTGATCAAAAGGTGTACCATGAAGCAGTTGAATAGTGTTTAATGTACCACCTAATAATCTGCCAGAGAACCTAACATTTCCCTTATTACTTTTCCATTCTGTTTTGGTGTCTGGGTAAAAACCTGTAGCTGGGTGGCGAAAGACCTCTTCCCACGATGATTGAAACTGTTCAGAGGAGACTTGATGAATGGTATCACCCTCTTTAGCAGTTAATACATGATGCCAGCCAAGGCTTGTTTTATCTAATTGAGGAGCAGACATTTCATTAAAGTTGATACCATGAGCAGAAGCGTTGCCTGTCAACATAGTGTAAACAAAATTAAACGTACTGATATCAGAGTATCCCAATAACCATTTCGGCGGCATATCTCTTAAGGCATGCCAGTTTATTAGAGGCAATACCTCCATTACAAAGTCTCCACCCCATGGGGGAATAATCGCCTTTATCTGAGGATCTTGATAAAATGCCATAAATTCTTGTGCTCGTTTCTCTTTGGGAGCACTTCGAGCCTGTCTCTCCTGCCAGATTGTATCACCAAATACAACCTGATACCCTAATAGCTCTACCTGTTTTTTAGCCTGCTGTAACAAGAGATGCAATGGTTCCTCAACGCCACTCGATAGCGCTGTTACGCCGATCTTATCTTTCTTAACCAATCCATCTGGATAATGAATATGCATACGCTCTCTCCTTCCTTATGTGCTCCATTGTATCTTATATACACTATTTCGTATACTGTTCTTTAGCATGGAAAAATATGATACACTAGAACGTTAAAGGAGATGAATGTATGTCAAAGTTATTACTCGGAATCGTTGAATTTTTTGCTGCTATTTTACTATTTGCCATCCTGCTCTTCTTGCTTGGTAGCATAAACGAAACAGTCATATCAAACTTGACGGGTAAAGAAATCATAGAAATTACTCATCAGAAAGCTTACTTTGTCCTTATGGGGTTGCAAGTGGCAGGGGTTTTTCTTATCACGCTATGGCTCTTTCGTAATAAGATCCAGTCTAATCGTTGGCGTCATCACAAACCATTTTCTTCAAAGACGAGCAAAATGATAATTGGTTTAGCTCTATTATTTATCCTCCCATTCTATCTTATTCCATTTTTCTAACGAAGCGATAGGAGGCGTACATGCGCTCGTACAGCCTCCCACCTCTTGACTTTTACACGATTAATGTGAAAAAGCTAAACTCATTGACAATCATTCTTTTTTATTTTATTATTTAGTTAATTACTTAAATACTTAAATGAAGAAAGGAATCACTTTCTTATGAAAGAAGCATTTAAAGCCTTAGCAGACCCAACTCGGCGTGAAATTCTTGACCTGCTCAAAAAAGGAGATTTAACAGCTGGCGAAATTGCCGACCAGTTTGACATGTCCAAACCGAGTATTTCGCAACATTTACGCTTATTGAAACAGGCCGGCTTGGTCGATGATGAGAAAAAAGGACAGTTTATCTATTACCATCTTAACATTACGGTTTTTCAAGAGCTAATTAGTTGGGCGATGACATTTACACACAAAGGAGATGCCCACGATGTATAAACATTTAGGAGCTATTGCACTCATAATCGCCACTTTAGGAATGTGGTTTATTAGTTACCCATACTTACCGAACGATCTTCCCATGCATTGGGGAACAGATGGTTCGGTGACCTGGTCTGCACCGAAATCGATTGGAGTACTTATAAACATGGGACTGCTCATCCTCATCTATATCATGTTTGTATGGATACCTAAGCTAGACCCCAAACGAAAAGGATATTTACTTCAGTCCAGGGCTTATCGAGTTGTTATCTATGCCACAATGTTACTACTGGTTTTCGTCAATGTATTAGTAGTTGTGCAAAGTTTAGGCATGGATTGGAATGTGGAGATTATTGTTCCACTAGCTGTAGGGGCCCTCTTTATCGTCATGGGAAACTACATGCAAGCAGTCAAATCCAATTGGTTGATGGGAATACGGACACCTTGGACATTATCCAGCGAAAAGGTGTGGCAAAAAACCAACCGTTTAGGCTCTCGTTTGTTTATATTAGCAGGACTTAGTTTCTTTATCATTCCGTTTATTGATCTAAACCTAGCTGTATATTTTATTATCACTGGAGCACTGCTGATCGCCATTATCTTAACCGTTTATTCCTATGTGGTGTATAAACAGGAGCAGAAGGAGGACTATCAATGAACGACCAAACTATCCAAGAATTGATTCAGATATTAGCACCATTTATCATTATCCAGTTTATCTTGATGGTTATTGCACTTTTCGCTTGGTTTAAGGCAAGGCAAAATAATATGTTAAAAGGAAATGAATGGGTCTGGTTAATCGTCATTATCCTATTAAACGTAATTGGACCGATTCTATTCTTCATTTTCGGAAGGAGGCAGGATTAAATGACACTGATCATTGACCAATTAAACAAAACATATGGACAGAAACAAGCTGTCCATCGATTAAATCTAGAATTGGCACCAGGTCAGACCTACGCCCTATTGGGGCCAAACGGCGCAGGTAAAACCACTACCCTACGTATGATTAGCGGCTTAATCAAACCAACTGCAGGCACGATCCGCTTTGATGGGATTAGAGAAAATGAAGACCTACGCCGCTATATTGGATACCTACCACAATATCCACATTTCCACGGATGGATGTCTGGACGCGAATTTCTGATTTATGTAGGTGAACTAAGTTATCTATCGAAAGAAGAGGCAGGCACACGAGCAGACAGGTTACTGGAGAAAACCGGCATTGCAGAAGCTGCCAATAAGCGGATTAACACCTATTCAGGTGGGATGCGACAACGCTTAGGGATTGCCCAAGCAATGATTCACCAGCCAAGATTCCTGTTGCTTGATGAGCCAGTCTCCTCACTCGATCCTGTTGGCAGACGCGATCTGCTTAATTCATTAGAAGAACTAAAAACAGAGACGACCATTCTCTTTTCCACCCATATTTTATCCGATGCAGAAGAGATCAGCGATAGCTTGATTGTGATGAATCAAGGGCGTGTTGTAGAACAAGGGACATTGGAAACTTTACGTAAGAAATATCAGCGGCAGGTCATTGATCTGCATTTTACCGAGGCTTCGCAAGAACTGCAAATCCAAATAAAGTCGATTAGTGAAGTGACGGAGGTACATGAACAAAAGGGTCACCTTGTTGTTGAAGTTACCGATGTTGAGACAGTAAAAAAAGCAATCCTTCAGCTCACCCTCGAACAAGGCTGGTCATTGGATTATTTCTCTGTCCATCAGACGTCACTGGAAGAAATGTTTATGGAGGTGATCGGCCATGAGACAACTTAAAACCGTCTTTAAAAAAGAACTACTCATGCATACGCGAAATTACAGCCTAATTTGGATTCCTATTGTTTTTATTGTGCTGAGCATTATGGATCCGATCACTACCTATTACTTGCCGATTATTCTAGAAAAAGTTGGCGGAATGCCGGAAGGAGCGACTTTTGAAATGCCAGATGTCCTCCCCGTTGATGCCTTTATGATGAGCCTTAGTCAGCTCAGTATGTTCGGCGTCCTGATTGCAATTTTGTTAACATTATCGACCGTAAGCGGGGAACGAAAGAGCGGCGTGCTCGAGCTTATATTGGTGAAGCCAGTAAAAACCATCAACTATTTAGGGGCAAAATGGCTGGCGAAAATATTCGTATTTGCCATTGCCACTGTTATTGGATTACTGATAAGTTGGTATTATGTAGACTTGTTATTTGGAGCGCTAAGCCTCCCTTATACCATACTCGCGATTTGCTTTTTTACGATTTGGTTTGTATTTGTTATCAGTGTAACGATGGTATTCGCTTCCTTGCTGCGCTCGCAAGTCTTGAGCTGTGGTTTAACGGTGATCACCTTCATCATATTATCGATTATCAATAGCATTTTCCAACATAAAATGCCTTGGTTTTACAATAATTTATCCAATCTAATTCAAGAAATGCTCTACCAAGAACAAATCTCCACTGATCTGATCATCAATCTTGTCCTTTTAGTTGGTACTTCGATATTGCTGCTGGCGGGGAGTGTTTATTTGTTTAATCGTAAGGAGAGTTTGTAATTTTTCGTTAGGGACGGTGCAACCATTTATATTGGAGGAATGTTATCCCAAAGAAGAGACATCGAACTTACTTTTCTCACATACTTAAGACCAAAAAAGGCATTCACATGGAGCTGTGAATGCCTTTTATTATTTTATTTCTTTTTTGATTTGTTCGATTTCTTCCATGGTCAAATCTGTTGCTTCCATAATTTGTGTTTCATCCATATTTAATAGTAATAACTTTTTGGCTACTTTTAATTTCCCTTTCTTTTCGCCTTTTTTCTCGCCTTCTTCTCTTAATTGTTCAGCAATAGACATGAGTCGTTTCCTCCCTTCTATTGTTAACTGTTCTTTTAGCGTGTCAATCGGTAGATCATTACAAGCACTTAAAAGTATGGAATGCTGCTGCACTACCACCCCTCACTGCAAATGTCGATTCAGATATAATCTTCTGAACTGTAACGGGGTGTATTTCGTTGTCTTTTTAAAAAAAGCGACAAAATAACTGGCATCTGAAAATCCAGTCAAATGAGCGATCTCTTGAATCTTTAAAGCAGAATGGTTAATCAACAGCTCCTTCGCCTTATTCACTCGATAAGCTTGCAGATAGGAAATAACCGTATCTCCGGTAAACCTTTTGAAAATCCTTGACAGGTATTGTGGGCTAACAAACAAATCACCAGCCAACCCCTCTAAGGTCAATGGTTCGTCAAATTGATGCTCAATGGTGCGAAGCGTAGGTGAAATATAGTGAAGATACAAAGGATCGTCACTATACTCGGTGATACGATCTTTTTGACTTAAGTTCAACAAAAAGGCATAAGCAGAAGTGGATAACTCTAATGGATTTTTATCGCCAGACATATGCTGAGCAATCACTCTGTCAATCCAAGCTCCAAAAGGGAAAGCACCCGTATACTCATCCGTTATATAATGCCCCTTCCCTACCATATTCACCAAATGATCACTCAACGTACCATTGAAAGTGACAAACTTAGTTAGCCATCCTTGATTTGCATAATAATAATGAGACACAAAAGGGCGGATCAGCACCCCTTTACCTTTTGGCAATCGAATGATTTTTCCATCTATACTGATTTCCCCATAGCCTGCTTCTGTCTGCAGCCAGTGAAAATGAGGGTAGCCATCAGGCCGAACAATGCTCTCTTGCTCCCACTGATTCCCAATACTAGCGATCGCAATCGGCAAGGAACTGCTGGTTACTTGAAAAAAAATAGGCATACTGTCACCTCGGTTTCTTAAATTCATATAAACTCTTTCATTTATTTATACAAATAGCGCTTTCACTCTTTTATAATAATACTATCATAACAAAAGATAGGGTGATAATAAATGAAAGAAATACAACATTTCCTATATGGTGGGGATTACAACCCTAATCAATGGGATCGTGCCACATGGAAAGAAGATATGGTCTATTTTAAAGACGCCCGAATTAACAGCGCCACGGTCAATGTATTCTCATGGGCAAAAATCCAACCTTCCGAACATGAATATGATTTTTCCGAGTTAGATGATATCATGGATATGCTGACAAGAGAAAAATACCAAATTGTGTTAGCTACCTCCACTGCGGCACTGCCCGCTTGGATGTTCAAGAAATATCCCGAAGTAGGCAGAACCGATTTTGAAGGACGACATCACAAATTTGGACAACGTCATAACGCTTGTCCGAATAGTCCGATTTATCAAAAATTCGCCAGGCGACTAGCCTCCAAGCTGGCAGAGCGTTATGGTGATAATCCGCAGCTCGCCTATTGGCATATTAATAATGAATATGGTGGAGAATGTTTCTGTGAAAATTGTGAAAAGGCCTTTCGCGTCTGGCTAAAAGATAAATATGGAACGATTGAGGCACTGAACAAGGCCTGGAACCTGGAATTTTGGGGACACACGGTCTATGAGTGGGATGAGATCGTCCTGCCTAACGCCTTAAGCGAAGGTATCTCTTATGAAAATACCGCTTTTGCTGGTATCTCGATTGATTACCGCCGATTTAATTCAGATAGTATGCTGGAGAACTTCAAGATGGAGCGGGATGCCATTAGAGAATGGGATAAGGATACACCGATCACAACGAATTTAATGGGTACGTACCGTTACTTAGATTATTTTAAATGGGCCAAAGAAATGGATATTGTTTCTTGGGACAGCTATCCTGCTTATGACACACCATGGAGTGAAGTAGCGCTACGTCATGATTTAATGCGTGGCTTAAAGAAACAACCTTTTATGTTGATGGAACAAACCCCGAGTCAACAAAATTGGCAGCCATATAATTCATTGAAGAAGCCTGGGCAACTACGTGCACAAAGCTATCAAACAATTGCCCATGGCGCCAATACGATTCAATATTTCCAATTGCGTCGTTCGATTGGGGCCTGTGAGAAGTTCCACGGAGCAGTAATTGCCCATAGCGGCACCACCAATACCCGTGTATTCCGCGAGGTTAAACAAATCGGTGAAGAACTTGAAGCGATAGGAAAAGAGCTGCTTGCGACTAATATCAAAAGTAAAGTAGCCCTAATCTTTGATTGGGATAACTACTGGGCCTTGGAATATACTAGTGGTCCGAACAAAGACTTAACGTATGTTGACCAAATTCATCACATCTATCAATATTTTTATTACCAAAATATTCCTGTTAATTTGGTCTCCATTGACGACGATTTTTCGGATTACCAATTGGTACTAGCACCTGTGTTGTATATGGTAAAAGAGGGAGTAGCAGAAAATATCGAGAAGTATGTCGCCAATGGCGGTGTTCTCGTTACCGGCTTTATGAGCGGACTCGTGGACCAATCCGATAATGTCTATCTTGGCGGCTATCCAGGCCCTCTCCGCGAGCTTTGTGGCATTTGGGTAGAAGAAATTGACGCTTTAGCACCTGAACAGAGTAATCAAATCGCATGGAAAGACGGTCAAACCGGTATTGGCACACTTGTTAGTGATATTATCCATTTGGAAACCGCAGAAGCATTAGCCAACTATGATTCCAACTTTTACAAAGGGACACCAGCTGTAACGGTCAATGACTATCAAGACGGAAAGGTGTATTACTTTGGAACAGAATTGGATGATTCTCTTTTAGCAACGCTGCTAAATGAAGTGGTGAGTCATACAGAGATCGAGAGGCAGGTTCCCGATACAAAACTAGAAATCATCTCACGGGAAGGAAAAGAGTCTACGTTCACCTTTATCATTAATTTTACAAACGAGGATGTGCAAATTCCTGAAATGTTTGCTGGCCAAACAGACTACTTAACGAATCAAACAATTAAGGACCAACATGAGCTTGCGCCTTTTGATGTTTTGTTGATGAAGGAATAGTAACACGCAAGAAAAAGATATGGTTCCTATTACATTTAGGTAATCATATCTTTTTCTGATTTTAACAGTAATATCGAAAAGCGTTAAGCCAATCAAGGAGGCTTAAAAAACTATTAAGATTAATGCTTTTCATCACTTTTCACAGTGATTATACTCTATAATATCTCTACTTCGTTTATCAACTTTTTTTCATCACACTTATAAATTATTTTACCTTCTATATCAATATGAGTTTTTAAGTTTGGGTTAGAGGTCGCCTCATAGTGAATCAAGTCAAAAAATAGAGCAGAGAACATCCCTCATTCAGTAAATCAAATAATTCATATAGCGTATTGGGCTTAATGCTTGTTCCTTTAATGGCAAGATCTATTCAGACCCTCTTTTGTAGTTAACCATTGCTCGATTTCCAAAAATGATTCCATGCTCAATTTCACTAAAACTTTGCAATGTATTATTTATTTCACGAATATCACTTTCCAATAAACCAAACATTATGATACTTCCTTTAGTAATGTAAGATATAGTTTTCTAAGCATAGGCAAAAATTTTTCTTGTATTTCTCTCACTAGTTTTTCTGTCAATTCTTGATCATAGGTATTTGCGATTAAATATCGCTTGGACAATGCTTCCATCCACAGATAGCCGTTTTCAATTATTTCAACATGGAACGCTTGCTTAATCGATTCTCTTGGGCTTTTAACCATGATTCCCTCTGCTTCTAAATAATCCTTTAATACCTTCCATGCTAATTCGAAAGTTGTTTCAAAAAATTGAATAATGCCTGCTCGTTCCAATTCCGTCGATATGGGAGTAGCAGCGTATTTTTCTAGGAGTTTGAATGATCTCTCAAAGTTTTCAAATTTTTGTTTCCAACGAATATCCTTCGATTCATCCATTATTTCACTTCTCCATGATACGTAAGCGGTTTTTTGAAAAAAGCAATCTTATGCTTTTATTTCATATAATAGGTTACATTAAATTCCATACCCTGCAAACAGACAAATGATGGGAACTACTCATCCCACCAATTAGTCTCCATATCTATTAACCAATGATTTCGCAACATTAAGGCACGTTCCAATGCGGCGATGGTCGCTGCAACTAGCAGACTTATATTCAGCCAATCTGGCAGGAAGAAAGGCGCTTCGAAAATGCCCCAGCGCTCAGCAATATACGGGATATGCGAAATCAAGGAAATTAACTGAGGCAAACCAATGACAAGGGATAGCAACAAGACGATAACTGCCATTAAGCCAATCAGCGAACTGACCTTGGGAAAACGGGCATCAAATCTTAACCTTAGCCCTTCTGCTGAACGACGATCGGGGGTTAACACCTCTTCCCCGCTCTCGTCATCGGCCACATAATGCATGCGTTTCGCACCATAGGTGGTCGTCGCCACTTCGATCACACCTCCTGGAACAGGAAAAATGGCTGGAAGGGCAGAGAAAGCATGATGCTTACCATCACGATACAGATCAGCCGAAGGTTCTTCACTGAAATAATTGATATCGATAGTATACGTATGACTGCTGCCATCCGCTTCAGGCAGCGTTATGTAGAATAATGAACGATATAAAACTTCATAAAAACGGTACGGTTTGAGCGCATGCCCATCCCCCTGCTTTACTTTTTTGATCGACTTCTGGCGTCTCCAGCGTTTAAACAAGTGCAACATCGCTTTCTCCTCCTTCTTCCATATAACCTCTTAACCATATACGCAAGCTACCAGGGAAAGGTTTCAGTATTCATTCGCGAATAGAAAAAACCTCTTTAAGCCATCCCAGCTAAAGAGGTACTCTATCCCATGCCTACCTACTCACTGCCAACACTAAAACCAATGAGCATTTGCATCTCTAACATTTGCAGTTTTCGCAATGCCATGCCTTTATCGCTATCTTCTGCAGCGTTCCGATGTACTTCTTCTACTTCATCAACCATCGCAGCTGGATCCCATGTCCCTCGTTGCTCTAAATCTGCATCCATTTTCCGTCCTTCGTCATATAACAGGGCATGGATCGGGTGCTCTCCCGCCTTACGAAACCAGTATTTTGCATTGGGGAAATCCCCTTCCCGTCGATGCATAACGCCATGCAAATAAGAGCCTAATGGATTATCCAGGCTTTGTGAAATCGTATGAGAGCTATACAAGTCATCATTTAACAACAGCAGACTGCTGCGCACCGCTTCCACGGTCTGCGGAGAAGGTGGTGCTTCTCCTTCCGGGCGAATCTCCTCTGCGGCTAACGTATTAATTTCTTCACTCAACTGATCATCCCATACTTGCTCCGGTAAAAGTCGCGGTAATGGCTCACGTTCATTTAAACGTTGTAAAATAGCAGTAATTTCTTTCAATGGACATCTCCCTTTCTATGTTAATAGGTGTCATTATATTAGGCAATTCCCGTAACCACTGTATTCTAAACAGACCATATTCTAACGTTTATCTTTTTTGAATAGAAGAAAGATAGAGGTCACTAATACCACCAGACAAAACCAATTTATGTAACGAAAGCCAACCAATGTAGCACCAAACCCTGCTAATAAGTTGCCTCCCAATCTTCCTAAGGTAGAAGCATTGGCATACATTGTCGCAGCAACACCAGCCGAATGGGGTAATAGATTGGAAAAATAACTTAAGCCATTCCCCATCACCACAGCGACAAAGGTGGCTTGAAAAATCTGTGCTCCGATTAATTGCCATGTATCAGTAGACAATGCCAAAATACTGTAGTACAGCAAAGCAGCAGCACAGCCAATAAGCGTAATCCATTGATTGGAGATTCTTGTGCTTAGTGCCCCAAATGTCAGCATAAGAGGAATCTCCAAACCAGCACATAAAGCAACCATTACCCCGACATTGGCAGGTGTACCCTGTAATTCATTGATAATAAGCAACGGTGTATTGATACCGTTAACAGAGTTAACAGCAAATAACAGCGTAAATGCTATAAATGGCCATATCATTCCTTTCATTTCTGATGAAAAGAAAAGGTTTGGCTTACTGTGCACTGATTTTTTTACAGAGGCTTTCCGTTTAGGTAGAAATAGAAAGACAATGCAAGCAAGGATAAGAAAAATAAAACTAGTTCCTAGAAAGAGCCCCTGATAGTTAAAAGCCCCCAGAAGTAGCGTGCCAAACAACGGGCCAATGAGAAAGCCTAGCGAGAATAAAGATCGCAAAGTAGATTTGGCAAAAGTCTTATCTTGCGACTTACTAGCATTAGCCGACTCATCTGCATAGGCAAACATTTGCGGCATCGCTGCCGCTCCCAATCCATTAAAAAAACTAACAGACAATAATAATCCGATAAAAGATTCAAAAATAAGATACGAGGTATAACCACAAGCGGAAGAGAGTAAGGCTGCCAAAATCAACCACTTTCGACTCATACCATTGTCCGAATAGTTAGCGATAATCGTATTCGCAATCACTCCAGCGAAAGAACTAACGGCCATAAATACTCCAAAAGCAGATGGACTCATCCCAATCACGGTTGTTCCATATATCGAAAGGTATGGGGCAGTGATCGATATACTTGTCCCCACCAATAGCATACAAATAATAAAAAGCCAAAAATACGGAATATGAAAAAGCATCTTTAACCGATTAAACACTACAGCCATCTCCTATACAGCACCATTACAAACAAGCATTATCACATAACTTTTATTATAACGAATGTAACCTCTCGAAACAATGGGCTATGTGAAAAGCGGCTTATTTCAGAACACACAAAAAATCCTAGGAGCTATTGATGTCACTTGGAAGATATCACTTCCCTAATTGTCTCCACATGCTCATTAACCGATTCGATATCATGCTCTGGTGTGGGGCTGTCAGACAATTGATACTTTTCTTTTAACTGAATAATACGCTCTACACTCTGATCGATTCTTTCTTCGCTGATTTCGCCATTTTCAACTGCTGACTTTAACTCTTCCACCACAGTAGCAATTTGCTCCGGCTGATGGGCAACCAGTAATAAGTCTCCACCTGCCTTGACGGACTGAACCGCTGCTTCTGCTATACTATAATGATCGGTAATCGCCCCCATTGTCAGATCATCGGTCACTACGACACCATTAAAACCTATGTCTTCGCGCAGCATATCCGTAATAACTGATTTTGACATCGAAGCAGGATACTCGGATTTCATTTGAGGCAGTAAGATATGCGCAATCATCACCATATCTGCTCCTTGTGCAATAGCGTTCTGAAACGGAATCAATTCCAATTCCGCTAGTTCATCTTGGTTTTTATCGACTTTTGGCAACTCCAAATGGGAATCCACACCTGTATCACCATGACCAGGGAAATGTTTGACAACCGAAATCACTCCATTTTCTTGAATCCCCTTCATCGTTTGAATCCCTAAATTCGAGACGATATCAGGATTGTCTCCAAATGAACGGTCACCAATCACTGGATTATTGGGATTACTGTCCACATCAAGCACGGGGGCAAAATCCAAGTTAAAGCCCAATGTCCGCATCTGCTCTGCAAGGATAGTGCCTACCTCGTAAGATAGATCTGGATCATTCAATGCCCCTATCGAACGGCTATCCGGTAAACTGTTTATTCCTTCAGGCATACGAGTCACACTGCCGCCTTCTTCATCCACCCCAAGCAATAAGGGATACTCGTTTTCTGCATTGGCACCTTTTATATCATCTAAGAAATCGGTCGTTTGCTCCCTATTTTCGATATTAGGACCAAATAGAATGATACCCCCTACATGATATGATTGAATCATATCAGTGGTTGCCTCTGTAATTTCCGTTCCATCTACCCCACTAAAAATCATTTGCCCGATTTTTTCATCTAGACTCATCTCTTCCGTTTCATCCATTTCTTTCGATAATGAAATATGATCTACCGACGGGTTAGCTTCCTGATCAGTCGGCTCTGGCAACACCCATTTTAAAACATAACCATTATCCAATTCGTAAACCAGAATAACCTGATCATGATCCTCATCTTGATAATAACGTGTATCATCTGGCTGTTGATATGACTGAATCATCTCCAAATCAATTGCAGAAAGCGTCTCCCCTGCTGCACGTATATCCGTCACCGTATCCTCTGTCATTCCCACATCTGCCTGTTGCTCGGAATACTCCAAAAAACGCCCAACATCGGTATCCGAAGTATGATCAGGAGCTCCCCAAGCGGCTTCCACTTCCTCCCCAGTGGATACGCCAACAACAAACGGATAATCCGCAACTTTTCCCTGCTCTGCCTGACGAAATACCTCTTCAAGCGCCGCTTCGGGGTTACTCATCATTTGACCTTCCTCATCTGTAGCTGTATTTCCAGGCAGCTCGCCTACTTGTTCATTAGGATCATTCCCTATAAATCGGATAGTGAGCCATGCCACTGCACAAACGATAACAGCCAAAAAAACAAATCGAGTTACACGTTTGCTCATTTAAATTCCTCCCATTATGCTAAAAACAAATTCATTCCAAGCTAATTGCTGTTTATTGTAGGATGCCCCTCTCCATCTTTTCAAGCAATAACACTATTTTTGGATAGGAAAAGCGCTGTTTTTACCATTCCACTGATTCCCTTCCACTATCACCATTTTTCTTCCTTCACACGCAAAAAAGGACACAAAATAGGCAATTAACGTTATTCCTATCATCCTCCTATTCCTGTATTCTCTAAAGAAAACAGCACTAGCAGGAGGAGATAACATGATCAAAAAAGGCTTTGTAATGGAAGTATACCCGGATATGCATGAAGAATATCAAAAAAGACATGAAGAAATTTGGCCAGAAATGGTCGAAGCCATCCAAGCTCATGGTGGACGTAATTATTCGATTTTTTTAGAAAAAACTACTCATCAACTCTTCGGCTATATCGAGATAGAAAGCGAGGATAAATGGCAGCAATTAGCGAAAACGGACATTAACCAAAAATGGTGGGAATACATGGAGCCTGTTATGAAAACTAATCCAGATAATAGCCCCGTTACCACAAACCTGAAACTTGTATTTCATTTAGAATAGCCAGTATTATTTCCATGACAGACTCAAGACAAGGATGGATCCAAGCTGGAAAATCCCCAAAACAGGCGAATTCTAGTATACTATTACTAGACACTTTTGGAAACGCATTCACAAAAGGAGTGAGAGCATGTATTTGGAAAAGTTGTTTGGTCTGTCAGGAAAAACAGCGGTAATTACAGGCGGAAGTATGGGAATTGGTCAAGTGCTTGCTATTGGTTTAGCACAAGCTGGGGCAAGGGTGTTTATTCTTTCAAGGAGCTCTGCAACACATGTAGTAGAAGAAATCTCCATGGTAAACGGAGAAGCCCATTGGATCGAGACAGATATAACAAAAGAGGAGCAGATAGAACAGGCGATTCAGCAAATTCTCGCACAGACAGGTGGAATTGATATATTGGTGAACAATGCTGCCATGTGCATTCACGAGAGATCACTGGCATCCACTTCAGAGAAATTCAGCAAGGTGATGAATCTAAATGTTAATGCACAATTTGTCATAAGCAAGTATGTGGCACAAGCAATGGTTGACAAGGGAACGGAAGGCAACATCGTCAACATTGCCTCGATGTCCGGTTCCATTGTCAACATACCGCAAATGCAGGCTGCCTATAATGCCTCCAAAGCGGCACTGATTCATTTAACCAAATCTTTAGCCGTTGAATGGGCAGAATACGGAATTAAGGTGAACAGCCTAAGCCCAGGTTATGTGGCAACCAACATGTCGGTGAATACGCCAGAAGCATTAAGAGACACTTGGTCCGAGTTGATTCCAATGAAACGAATGGCCAAACCGGAAGAACTGATTCCGCCACTGTTATTTTTAGTCTGTGACAGCTGTAAATACGTTACCGGCAGCGATATTATCGTTGATGGTGGATACACCGCATTTTAAGGAATGGTTAATAATGGATCGACAAACGTTTTAAAACGTGATTTATCGCCCATAAGCGCACAATGACATAAGTTGTGCGCTTGTTTAAAACACGATTAGACCTCTAATCCCCCACGAAATCCTCTGGCACCATAGTAAGATTCTGCCCCATTATGATATAAAAACACATGTCCAAAACGGTAATCACAGAAAAGCGCCCCACCACGTTCTCGAATATCAGATGGTGTCTGCACCCAGCTTGAAGTCTTCTTATCGACTTCTTCCAATTCTTGCAACTGGCGATATTGTGCTTCTGTCAACAAGACAATTCCCATATCCTGCGCCATACCTACTGCACTATTTTCTGGTTTATGCTTTTTCCTTGATTCCAGTGCTGCATGATCATAGCAAACACTTCTCCGGCCTTTAGGGCTTTCTGCGGCACAATCATAAATCATATAGACATCTTTTTGTTCATCGTAGCCAACAACATCCGGCTCACCACCTGTTCTTTCCATCTCATGAAGCGACCATAGTTTGTTGTCGTCAGCCTCTAACCTTATTTGAATAGCGTTCCATTCCAACCCTTGATGACGATGCATGTTCGTTTCAAAGCGGGTTTGTAGCGTTTTCCATAATTCCTCGCGCTGTGTTTCGTTGATCATTGACATGGTTTGTTCCCCCTAATGATGGTTTTAGCGTAATGGTGCTTTTAGTTTACAACAAGGGAGGTGTGAAAGTAAATGGAATACAGTTGATTCAACTATTTTGTTATATGAAAAAGCGTTGCAAAAAGGGAACTATTATCCTCTGCTTTGAGAAGGCCAGTACCTCTTTGTACAGACATTCCAGACATTTTCAAACAAACTTTGTCCCTTTTGACCTCGACCTCCTACTTCACATGTTGTATTAATAAAGGTAGCCTTATACAACGGAGGAGGAAAAATAATGAATACACACCCCCATCTTGATCAATTAGAGGCAGAGGCTATATATATTATGAGAGAAGTAGCAGCAGAATGTGCTAATCCTGTCATGCTTTATTCAATTGGAAAAGATAGCTCTGTGATGCTGCATTTAGCATTGAAAGCTTTTTACCCAGAGAAGCCACCTTTTCCTTTTATGCATATTGATACCACCTGGAAATTCAAAGAAATGATAGCCTTTCGTGATCGGAAGGCACACGAATTGAATATTGAAATGATTGTTCATACAAATCAAGAAGGTGCGAACCAAGGTATCAACCCATTTGATCATGGTGCAAGCTATACCGATATTATGAAGACACAGGCTTTGAAACAAGGTTTAGATAAATATGGGTTTGATGCAGCCTTTGGTGGCGGACGTCGTGACGAAGAAAAATCACGTGCCAAAGAAAGAATTTTTTCCTTTCGCAATAAGAATCATGCCTGGGATCCCAAAAATCAAAAGCCAGAAATGTGGAAATTGTATAATACACGAATGCATAAAGGAGAAAGCATGCGCGTATTTCCTCTGTCTAATTGGACAGAAAGGGATATCTGGCAATATATTCTGCAGGAAAAAATAGATATTGTTCCTCTCTATTTCGCGAAAGAACGGCCAGTCATTTATCGTGATGACAATATGATCATGGTGGATGACGATAGAATGCCGTTAGCACCACACGAAAAAATTGTAAACAAAAAAATCCGCTTCCGTACGCTAGGTTGTTACCCGTTAACTGGAGCTCTAGAATCCGAAGCGGACACGCTTGATAAAATTGTCGAAGAAACATTGGGAGCTGTTTCATCAGAGAGAACCAGCCGTGTAATCGATCAGGAAGCGACAGGTAGTATGGAACGACGTAAACGAGAGGGGTATTTCTAAAAATGAAAGGATTATTGAAATTTATTACATGTGGCAGTGTAGATGATGGCAAATCCACTCTCATCGGGCATATGTTATATGACGCCAAACTTCTATTTGCTGATCAAGAAAAGGCTCTGGAATTAGAATCAAAAGTAGGAAGCCGCGCTGGAGAAATCGACTATTCTTTACTTTTGGATGGTTTAACTGCTGAGCGTGAACAAGGTATTACGATCGATGTAGCTTATCGTTATTTCACTACAGAAAAGCGCTCTTTTATTGTAGCCGATACCCCTGGTCATGAAGAGTATACAAGAAATATGGCAGTTGGAGCCTCCTATGCTGACTTAGCCATTATTCTAGCGGACGCCACCAAAGGTATCGTACCTCAAACTAAAAGACATGCCAGAATTTGTTCTTTGATGGGCATCAAACATTTCATATTAGCCATCAACAAAATGGACCTAGTTGGATTTGATCAAAAGAGATTTCAAGCAATTAAAGATGAATTCCTGCAAATGACTTACCAAATGAACTTAGATGGTATTCAAGTGATTCCTGTATCTGCTACAAACGGGGACAATATTACTACTCACTCCACTAATACATTATGGTATAAAGGGCCGGCGTTATTACCTTATTTAGAAAAGATAGATACACACACAGAGGAAGCACAAGAGGAATTTATACTGCCCATTCAGAGAGTCAGCCGCCCCAATCATGATTTTCGTGGCTTCCAAGGACAAGTGGCAGCTGGAGGCATTCGCATAGGTGACGAGTTAATGGTTCTCCCTAGTAAAGAAAAAGCAAACGTGACTTCCATTCTTACCACAGATCAAACGACAGAACGAGCCCATTATGGTAAACCAGTCACCATTCAATTAAACCGAGAAGTAGACGTATCTCGTGGATGTGTATTAACTACTTCTGATCAGATACACGTCACAGATATGTTTACAGCGACACTCCTATGGATGGATGATACAGAATTAATAGAAGGAAGAAATTATTTGATCAAACTCGGAACCCTCACCTTGCCTGGAACGGTCATGTCGATTAAACACAAAATAGATATTAATACTGGAAAAGAAATTCCATCCGATCGAATTTTCAAAAATGAATTGATTACATGTGATATTTCCTTAGCAGAGAAAGCAGTCTTTGATACATTTGCACATAACAAAACATTAGGAAGTTTTATTTTAATAGATAGAGTTTCCAACACGACGTCTGCTTGTGGAATAATCAAATATCCACTCCGCCGTTCTACAAATGTCATTTGGCAAGAAACGGATGTATCACAAGAAATAAGAGCTAAGCAGAAACAGCAAACACCGCTAACCATTTGGTTTACCGGTTTATCTGGCTCTGGCAAATCCACACTTGCCAATGAGGTAGAAAAAAGATTAGTTACTTTAGGTCATCATACCATGCTTTTAGATGGAGATAATGTGCGGCATGGTTTAAATAAAGACTTGGGATTTAAGGAAGGCGACCGGGTGGAAAATATTCGCCGCATCGCTGAAGTCGCCAAGCTTATGAATGAAGCAGGTTTAATTACGATTGCCTCCTTTATTTCGCCTTATCAAAACGATCGGCAGCAAGCAAACGACATTATTGGCAGTAAATATATTGAAATATACGTAAGTACACCTCTAGAAGAATGTGAAAAACGTGATGTGAAAGGATTGTATCAAAAAGCACGTGCCGGAGAGATCCCGAATTTCACAGGCATCTCCAGCCCTTATGAGGTCCCAGTACAACCTCATTTAACCATTGATACAAGTGAATATTCCATTGAAGAAGCAACTGAGCTCATTTTAAAAGCCGTTCTGGAGGCTGTTCAAACATAACTTTAACATTTGAATGGTGGAGACCTTCTCGGATAAGTTCTAGTCAGGGGTCTCCATTGACTTAAAAAGTAAAGCCGTTTGATAAATGTATACATCCAGCCTCTTCTGACTGTTGTTCTTTAAACATGTTGTCCTGATTGACCATGAATATGTCTGAATCAGTAGCGCATTCCACAGTAAGGTGTCTTATACTAATGATAAATAGTTTGGAGGGATTCCCCTATGAAAATTATCATGCTTTCTTTAGATTCATTACGTGCCGATCGTTTAGGAAGTTATGGCTATCATAAACCTACCAGCCCTTATATAGATAAAATAGCGTCAGAAGGTGCCTTATTTGAACAAGCTTTTGCTTCTGATATCCCTACAGAAGCAGCACACACGTCTATTTTCACTGGCAAGGTTGGTTTAAACCACGGAATTGTGTCTCATGGTTCTAATCTTACCCATTTAAATAAAACACCTCAATGGCTACCTACTATCCTAAAACAAGCAGGCTTCACCACTGCTGCTGTCGATAATTTGTACCAATTGAAAGAATGGTTTGCACGCGGATACAGATATTATATTAATAGTGTGGGAGACAAAAGGTGGATTGATGGTGAGTTAGTAACCAGTTTGGCTAAGGATTGGCTGAAAGAGCACGCCGATGAAGATTTTTTCCTTTTTCTTCATTATTGGGATCCCCACACACCTTATTTGCCGCCAAAAGAGTATATTGAACCCTTTTATGGTGCCGAAAAAAACTCCTACGATAAAGCAAATAATAGCATGAATCCTGCATACAATCATACCGCTTACCCATTCTTTAAGCAGCACCATTTTGATCATATTGGAAATATAAGGGATGCTGGTTATGTCAATGCATTGTATGATGCAGAGGTGCGTTATTTAGATGATAAGATCAAAGAACTGGATCAGTACTTGGAAGAGTTACAAATAAAAGAGGATACGCTGCTTATTTTATTCGGAGACCATGGGGAGAGTTTGACAGAGCATCAAATCTACTGGGATCATTGCGGCTTATATGATGTAACAGTACGCGTCCCGCTTATTATGAGATGGCCGCACCATATCCAGCAAAATAAACGCGTCAAGGGCATGGTTCAACATGTCGACTTGCTCCCAACCATTTTGGAAGGCGTGACCCAAGCTAAAGAAAAACAATTTAACGACTACCAAATGGACGGAAAAAGTCTGTGGCCCTCCCTTTCAGGACAAGAAGATGGGACGCATTCTACTATCTTTTTAAGTGAATGTGCCTGGCAAGCCGCAAGAGGAATTCGGACCGACCAATTTAAATTCATTAAAACATGGGATAGTGGGTTGTTTGATAGACCACCCAGAGAGCTTTATGATATCAAAATCGATCCATATGAAACGCATAATCTCGCAGAAGAACAACCAGATACAGCAGAGCAATTCGAGAAAGAACTACACGTATGGATAGAAGAAACACTAACCGGCCAAGAAGATCCTTTAGAAAAACAGCTAAAAGAAGAAGGGCTTCCCTTCAAGAAACGGATAGAAAAGGTATTACAACAAGTCGGACTGTCCTGGGAAGAATGGCAGAAGAACCCTTCCAAGGAAAGATACGATCAATTGCTACATGCCAAGCTACAGCATAAAGATTAATAGATAGAGTGGGTAAATGTGATTTGCCCGCTCTCTTATACATCTTGCTTCTCATCGATCAGTATTCACATGTGGCTTTTCTCTTCTTTTCTCTACATGCAAAAGGGCAAAATAAACAGAAAACATAAACAGAAAAATAGCTGCACCGGGGCCGAATATAACCAAAAAGGCTGGCGAATAGGACGAGATAAATTGTAAAATAATCAAGCCACTAATAATCATTAGACTACTTAAAGGGGAAACAATCATTAACAAAAAAGCATGCTTTATTAATGTAAAGATGGTTAAATCAATATGAACCATTAATCCAAAAGAATAGATACAAGTCAATGTAGCCAACAACGAGATGATAACTAGTAAATACCCAAAAACCGAAAACAGCCAACCATCCACCCCCACTATTAATTGAAAGTATATATACAAAGTCAAACCTACCAGTAATGCTAAATAACCTAACAGATTCGCCCGCCAAAATTCCCGTTTTGTATAGGTGAAGAATTTCTTTGTGATGGATATATCGATATTGCCTAATAACCATTGCCGCGATATAGCAAATACCGCAGCTGTAGCAGGAAAACACCCTAGCACGAATAAGCCCAATATGGAAGAAACTATCCAGAGTAAGGTTACATAAGCGAATTTTAATATCCACTCTGGAATGCGCAGTATACCGTATGCTGCCATTTTCATGCCCTCCTTTCCCCTAGCATAAACCAATAGCCAACTTTTCACGTACAGCTAAACGAAAGCCATGACACCAGTATAAATGTCATGACTTATTAATCATTAATCCTTTGCTTGCAACGTCCTTGCCTTTGTAATCGATCCAAGGTATAACTTATCATAAGCTTCCTGCGATGACTTGAAAGGACCCGTTCCTAGTCCGTGATAATTATCATTGGTTACCATCGGATTGATTCTCCCTGTTTCTTGCTCTCTTTGCTGAATATAGGCATTCATTCTTCGCCGCAATAACTCAACCATTTCTGGCTCTTGTTCGGCCAGATTATGATTTTCTCCAGGATCCTGAACCAAATTATACAGCTCCGTGGCAGGCTTAAAGTGAAAATCTGGTTCCAAAGCTTCAATCAGCTTCCACTCAGCTGTGCGCCAGCCATGCTTCCTCATCCAAGTACATTCCGTGATATAAAATTCCGATATTTTCTCATATGCTCCACCATTTATAAGTGGCAATAAACATTGTCCATCCATTGGTAGGCTGACATCGATATCGAGTAAATCAAGAATAGTTGGCATAATATCTTTAATCAACGTAACGTCTGTCACCTTTTTGCCTGATGGGAGTTTGCCAGGAAACTTCAAAATTAGCGGCACGACCAAGCAATTATCATAGGTTCCATGGTGATCAAAATAACAATCATGTTCATACAATGTTTCTCCGTGGTCAGAGGTAATAATCACCAAAGTCTCTTCTTCAATCCCTAATTCCTCAATAGTTGCGAAAATGTTTTGAATACAAGCATCCATATATGCTACAGCACCTTCATATTGTGCGGTCACATATCGTTGATCGGTTACTCCTTCAGGAATCCATGACTTAAAGAAATCAGCATGCGGCTTAAACTGATAAACTGCCTCCATAGAATGTTCATTCGGATCCTTCTCATTTCCATCATAGAACATTCTTTCAAATGGCCTTGGTGGCAGATACGGCGAATGAGGATCCATATGCCGCATAAATAAGAAGAAAGGCTGATCTTCCTGGTGCAGTCTTTTTAATTCTGGAATGGCTACTGCATTCAAATTCTCAGCCTTCGGGCACCTACCTGTTTCATCTGGCTGCCATGCTTCATAATCTAAATACTGCTGAAATCCTCGCGCAGATGGATTATCTGTAAATCCAATACATGTCGTATTGTAACCTTCATCGTTCAGTACTTCTGCAAGCGTCTTTCCTCTTATCTTCCCTTGATGACGTAGCGCAACGACGTCTGAACCAAAACAATCTAACCCCGTCAGCATGGAGGCATAGCCTGGTGTTGTGGGAATACTTGGGCTAAAATGTTGTTCAAATAACACTCCCTCGCTTGCTGCCTTATCCATATGCGGAGTGGTCAACTTACGGTATCCATAACTGCTCATAAAATCTCGTCTCAAACTATCAATTCCAAAAAGTATGACATTAGGTTTTGCCAAACTGATTTCCTCCTTTAATTGTTTTGTAGACCTTTCATCGTATTATGATTGCCGGATTGATAATACTGGCTGCGGTGTCCCACTTTTCTCACGGTACTTACCTGGAGAACAGCCTACCTTTCTAGTAAACAATCTCGTAAAAAATGCTGGGTCATCATATCCTACCTCTAACGCTACTGAGATAATTTTTGCATCTGATTCGGCCAATAGCTTCTTCGCTCGATAGATACGGACATGATGCATGTACTCTACAATCGTTTTTCCGGTTTCTTCTTTAAAAATACGATTAAGGTGTCGGGAGCTAAGATTAAATAATGACGATAAATTCGCAAGCGTCAATTTTTGATCATAGTGGCGTTCCAAGTAGCCAGCAATTCGTTTAATCAGTGTCTTTCTTTCCAGCTCTTTTCTATTGAGCTGAAAAGTAGTATCTCCATGCACATACATTCGGGATAATTGAATAAGCAACTGGACCAATTGCAAGCGAATAACCGGCTCAAAACCATTCTGTCTTGTTTGATATTCATTCGCCATTTTCACGAACATAGATTGAATTTCTGCTGCTGCCTCACCTCTTAAATTAAGGCACCTATGAAAACGTTCGCAATTATCCAAAAATGGATGCACATAAAAATAATCCATTGAATTAGTAATACCCAAACCTCTTAATAAATTTTCATCAAATAAAGCAGGAGTAAACAAGCAATTAAATATCTCCACTTTTTGTTGAGGAGCTATATAATAAGTATGTTCTTCATCAGGATTGATAATGAATACATCTCCAGCAAATAACTGATAGGATCTGCCATCACATACATGCTCCCCCTGTCCTTCAATCACATATACTAACTCGACAAAATCGTGACCATGTAACGGAGGAGTATCTTGCATCGTGTGTACTATGCGATTAATAGAAAATGGGAATTCTTTCTTATTGAGATACTGACTACTTGTAAGTCGCAATCTGATTCCGCCCTTCCGATTCTTTTATGCTAAGGATGGGACCTCTATAACTGCACCGCCTTCCAGCTGCGAGCGAATCGCCGCCTCAATTACCTCCTGCCCAGCCAACGCATCCGCTCCAGAAGCCTCCATATCCTCAGGTGATACACCGTCTTCTATTTGCTGAATAAAATGTTGTAACCGATTCTTGAATGTTTCCTGGAAGCTGCCCACACCCGTCATAATAGAATTGCGCAACACCAACAATTCGTCTTGTTGATGAGGATAAAAGGTAAAATTCTCATACACATTATCAATAACAAATCTCCCCTTATTTCCCGCAACTTCACAATATTCGATTGGATGGCGCCCCGCCATGTCATAACTGCCCGTTAAATGACCAACAGCACCCGAAGCAAATTCTAGGTTAATGGATGCTGTGGACCAGATTTCCCTTCCTGGCGCCTTTGTCATAAATGCCTGCACCCGCTTGATGTCCCCAGCAAAATAGCGCATCACATCAATCGAATGTGGGTGTAATGCCCTTAAATGAAACCATGGGCTTGTTTCAGCAGGATTTTGAATCGTTAATTTCATATTGACAAAGAGAAGTGCTCCCAGCTCATCATTATCAATTAATTCCCTACCTTTATAAGCAGCAGGGACAAAGCGATGATTTAAGTTACTTACTAAGCGGACATTCTTCTCTTTTGCCAACTTCACCATTTCCCTTGCTTTCTCAATGTCATTGGAAATTGGTTTTTCGACTAAAACATTTTTTCCTGCCTCAATGGCTATTACAGCTGGCTCATAATGATCTCCCCCGTTTTCCAATCCTGCCGTCGCGATACTGACCACATCAATCTCAGCTTCTCGTAACATTTCTTTTAAATCCAGAAAACCTTTTACGCCATAATGCCGGGATAACTCTTCTACTTTGTCTTCCATAACATCACACACTGCTACTAACTCGACATTTGGATCTTCCATATAGTACTTACAATGTGTTTTTCCGATATTACCTAGCCCAACAACTGCTACTTTTTGCATTGTTTATGCCCCCTTATTGTTCTGTGCCTCACTCATTAATCTAGTTAAATAACCTTTACTCTCCGCTGCAATAGCCGTCACTTGCTCTAATGGATACTCATTAGCCCCAATGATCTCCAAAACCGTTGCACCTTGATAATTGATGTCTGCCATTTTGTTTATTACACCCTCCAAGGGAACAGTTCCACGCCCAGCTGTCTGAAATTCCGGAGCAGAAATGGATAATTGTTCCATAAATGTATCACGAATGTGCGTATGAATAATATGTTCCTGCAATGCATCCAAAGCTTGAACTGGATCATCGCCTACACGTCCTACATGGGTCGCATCAAAATTCAGTCCTAAAGACGGGTGTTGAAACGCTTTCAATAGCTGCAAAGCAGACGAGGTATTATAAACACTTTGACCATAATGTAGCTTTAAGGCATACTTAATACCAACATCATGAGCCGCTTGTGTCAGCTCTTCCACTGCTTTTACAGATTGTTCAAACAGTTCTGCATTATCGGACTCGCCTGCACTTCCTGTTGTAACCATTGGTATCCCTAATTTTGCCGCTCGTTCAAAAACTCGTTTTGTCCGTTCGCGATTTTCTGGCTCTAAAATATTCGTAGCAGCTTCTACACAATACAATTCCAGCTCTTTTTCTGTTACTAATTTCCGAATCTCTTCTAACTGCTGGTCATTTGCATCGGCAGCTAGGTGCTCTGCCATCCCAACGATAGATGCAAGTTCCACACCATCATATCCACAAAATTTGATATTATTTACCGCTGTCTTTAAGTCGAATCCACCAAATAGTACGGTATTCACACCTAATTTCATCTCATTTCCTCCCTACTGTCATTTTTTGTTTCACACATGTTTGTGTAAGTGGTTTCATTATAAGATACATTCATTGCCTTCTGCATTGCGCATGTAGTCGCTGGTGTGGTCGATCGGGACATGGATTTTATTATCCCTTTACCGCACCTGCCGTCATACCATCCACTATTTTCTTATTAAAGAAAATAAATAATATTAAAGGTGGGATAGAAATTAAGAGAACATCTGCAAATAACAAATGATACTCCGTTCCATATATACCAGTAAAATTGTATAACGTAAGCTGTACTGTAGCATTATCAGCTCCTGGAAAAAAATACAACATATTCTCAAAATCATTATAAATCTGGATAGATGATAATACAATAACAGTCGATGTAACAGGTTTCAATAATGGAAAAATGATCCGAAAGAATAAATTGAACGGACCACAACCATCAATAAGAGCCGCTTCATCTAGCTCTTTAGGAATTGTTGCTACAAAAGCTGTATAGAGTAAACAAGCAAATGAGAAGTGTATCCCTGCTTCTAATGCAATAATACCTGGAAATGTTTTGAATAATCCCAAGCTTTGCAATAACCAAATAGTTGGAACAATAGAGGGCGGAATCATTAGACCAATTAAAATAACATAATTGAGTTTTTTCGATAAACCTGCTCTTCTCGCTAATACAAAAGCAGCCATAGAGCAGATAATAATAATAATAGACAGCGAAAACATCGTAATAATTGTGCTATTAAAAAAAGCTCGAATAACTACTCCATCATTTAATGCCAATACCTCTCTATAATTCTCCAAAAGTTGAAAGTTTTCTGGAAATGACAAATTCAATTGTGAAGCTCCGGCCCTATCCTTAAAAGAGTTAATGATCACAAAGTAAAAAGGTACCCCAAAAAAGATTAAAGCTATCAGAATAGCTAGTGCTTCATATAGCTGTAAACCACGTTTAGACTTTTTCTTTGCATTTTGCAATTCTTTTTTCCATGTCTCCTCATTATTATTTTGCTGGAATGATTCTTTTGGATTCATCTCGTTCAAACTCATAAATCCACCTCATTTCGATTAAGCAATTTAAAGATTGGAAACGCTATTAAAGCTACAAATAAAAACAACAGAACATTTCCTGCAGTTGATAAACCATAAAAACCTGCTGCATACTGTTTATAGACAATAGAAGCTAAAAGATCCGTACTAAATCCCGGTCCTCCCCCTGTCATGGCCCAAACTAAATCGAAGGTTTTAAGGCCACCAATAAGAGCAAGAATAATAACTGTATTCATCGCAGGACGTGACAATGGCAATGTAATATGCCAAAATGCTTGAAATGAATTACCTCCATCAATCCTCAATGCTTCGTAATAATGTTTAGGGATTGCCATTAAGCCTGCTATAAAAATAACAGTTGCAATCCCTACGCCTTTCCAAATATCTGTCATGGCAACAGACAATAAAGCAATACTGGGGTCACCTAACCAATTGGGGCCTGTGATACCAAGAAAAGATAATACTGTGTTAATGACTCCATTAGTAGGATGCATCATGGAACTAAAGGTAAAACCCACCGCAATAGTACTTAATAGTGCTGGAAAAAAAACAATTGATCTTAGAAAATCTTTATTTCTAATTTTAGAAGTTAGAAATACCGCTAAACACAATCCTATAACAACTTTACCTCCCATGGTAGTGAAAGCAAAAATTAAAGTATTTCTAAAACCAATTCGTAAAGAGGGTTCTTGAAAAAACTGAATAAAATTATCCAATCCAATGAACTCCCAATCTGTCAATGTCCACCATGTAAAACTATAAAAAAAGGACAATCCAGTAGGAATCAGAAAAAACACTCCATAGATTAACAAAGCTGGAACAAGAAAGATAAAAGGGTACATGCTATTCACTGACCTATTCATAAAATCATTCTCAACTCCTTTAAACACCTTATCGTCTTTTATTATTGGCTGAGCTCAGTGTGAAGAACATTACGCATAAACTTATAAGTCCTTTGCTGCTTATAACATGCCTGGTTCAGCATAAATAACAGAACCAAGCATGCATATTTGGTGATTGCTTACTATTACTGATTAAAAAAAAGAAAAATATTCATTTTCATGATATATCTTTACCTTTTAATCCCAACCCAAATCAAGCTGCTTCGCTTGTTTCTCAACATCATCATCGTACATTTCAGCTGCTTCTTGAGAGCCCATTGTTCCACTTCCCACAGATGTACATATTTGTGGAAGATTAGGACCTTTAATTGGTGAGACAAATTCCAATGCAGGCGCTATATTTCCTTCATCAAAATACTCCTGCATCTGTTCCACTGCTGGAAAGGCATCCTCTGGTAATTCCACACCTTCCAAGACGTATGGACCAATACTTTTAGATTCAGATTCATAAGCCTCAATACCTTCATCTGAAATATAATACTCCAACCATTGCTTAGCCACTTCAATATGTTCACTTTCCTTATTAATCATAATAGCGTCAGGCATCCATGTGGTTAAACCATTAACTTCTGGACTGTCACTTGGTTGCGGAAATACTCCTATATCATTCACAAGTTCGCCATGATTCTCTTCAATAATTGGAAGAACCTGTGTCAGCATTGGATAATGAGCACCAGTTCCTTCTGCCAGCATTTGCATCCCTTGATCATAGGTTGCTACACTGTAATCATCATTCATAAATCCGCCTTCATAAAGGGATTGAATTCGCTCAAATCCTCTTAACGCTTCCGGAGTATTAGTGAATTTGGCTTTACCTGCTGTATAATTCTCAGCAAAATCAGGGACTTCCGCTTGAACATTATAAAAGTCCGCTAAAATCGGTAGTTGAGAAGTCCATGATTCACCATAAGTTGTAATAACAGCTGTTTTGCCAGATTCTTTAATTTTTTTGTTGTTGTCCATTAACTCATCCCATGTTTGTGGAATTTCAAGCCCTAATTCTTCATAAACCTTTTTGTTATATAGCCATGCCCCCACTTGACTGGATTTACCAGGAACTGCGAATTGCTGATCGTTTGCCATTGTTACTTCTTTAAAAGAATCCATAACACGATCCATGAATGGCTCATCTTTAATGTCTACAAAATATTCCGACGGATTTAGACTCATCAATAGAGAACCTGAATTAAATAACGTTAAATCGGTCATCTCGCCAGTTGCTAACCTAGTTTTAACAACATTTTCACCTTCTGGCCCTCCTGGTCTAACTTCTATTTTGGTTTTTATATTTAAATCCTCTTCTATAGCTTCAACAACTGCTGCAAATCCTGGTTCTGAAGAAACAGTTTCTGAAACCAGCATCGTTAGCTCGACTACCTCATCACTATCATTATCGGCTGTGTTCTCCCCAGATTCTGAATTAGATGATGTCGAATCTTCACCGCAAGCTGCTAGCAAAAACATACACAAAGTAATAATAAATAATAGAAAACCCTGTTGTTTAATCTTATTCATTAAAAGCAACCCCTTCTAGCTAAGCTATTTGTTAGCGTTTTCATTTTTTGCGAAACAACTTTTCAATCTCCCCCCACAGCTTTAACTTAACAGCACCTTCTACTGATTCTTCAGCACCACCTCCGAGCTTGCTAAATGAAGTATTAAAACCGTAGTCCAATTATATGGTGAATATAAACCAGAGAAAACTGCTGATTTTAACTATTTCAGGGGTTATTTTTCACTATTTTATTTTTATATAGAAATATCATAAAAGCTTCTTTATATACTCCTTTGGCGTTATACCAATGATTTTTCGAAATACTTTTCGGAAGTGTTTAGAATCTTTATAACCTACTAATTCACTCACTTCAGAAATTTTGAGTACTCCATTTTTAAAATACTCCTGTGCTTTTTGGATTCTATATGCGGTAAGATATTCCGTGAAATTCATATTCGTTTGTTCTTTGAATTCTCTTGAAAGATAACTCAAACTGACATGATGGGCTTCTGCAAATTGCTGAAAAGTAATATTATCAAAGTAATACTCATGAATCCATGTTTTCACTTTAGGAATTAAATGTTTAGGTGCTATTTGCGGCTCAGCTACTGATAAAATAAGATGATCAAATAATTTAGTCAACCAGTGACGTAAATCAGAAAAAGTAACTAGTCTGTCTAATTCCGACAAAAAACTGTCTATTTCATCGTTTTGAAAGGTTTCTTTCAAGTTTCGATGCAGTTTAAACCAAATTGCATAATACATATCAAGCAAAAATTGATTTAATTGTCGTTGTGTAACCTGCAAAAGCTCCATGCACTCTATTAATATATCTAATTGTGGTGCAATAGAAGCAAATGTTTGGCGTTGTAAGTATTGTTCAATCACTCGTATATTGTCCCACCATTTACTTAAATCTTTCTGTGATTCTTTCTCTTCGTAAATAATGATAGTACTAGTGCCAAATTTTTTATTTTTCTGCATAAGATGGTGGGCTTGTTGAAATGCATCAATCAATCGTTGATTCTTATCCTTTTTGTAAATACAAAGATGAATTTGATCCGTCATATTCCATTGGTAAAACCACTCTAGTACAGAATTATGTTGTACTCTATTTTCTGGTTGTAACAATAACATTCTTTGTTCATCGAGTTGCAAAAACCACCCTGATTGATTTCTCATTTCAGATTTAATTTTACAAACAGAGTTTTTATTTATCGGAGCTGACCAGTTTCTTAGTAAAATATATATTAGTAAATAAGACTTATCCTCAAATAGACTTAAATTTTCATGATCTTTAATTGATTCTGGATTAGCCAACAATTGACTGATTGTCCACAATTGTTGATCTGTTATTTGAAGCTTATGTGTGTAAATTTGATCAATTATGCTATCAATTGTTCGATATAAAACTTCCTTCTTTATCGGCTTTAATAAGTAGTCTTTCACCCCTAGTTGTATTGCTTCCTTTGCATAGTCAAAACTATCATGGACAGTTAATAATACAAATTTTGTATCATCTTTAATTGATTTCATACGCTTTACAAGTTCTACCCCATCCATTACAGGCATAGTAATATCCGTTATAACTAATTCTACTTCATTTATTAATGCGTGCTGATAAGCTTCTTCTCCGTCCTCAAAAAAGAAAATTTGATGCTCTCTTTTATATCGTTCAAATAGTATTTTCAATTCTTCCAGCGCCCAGTACTCATCTTCTACGACATATATATTCACCGGTACCTCCCCCATCTATAATTTATCGTTCGTTTCAAATGGTAATGTTAAAGTAACTATTGTACCTAAATGATTAGATTCAAACTCTATACCATATTGATATCCATAAAGAAGCTTAATTCGTTGTACTACATTTACTAAACCCACACCTTTCCCCTGTGGATTTAGTATGCTATTTTGTATACTCTTTTTTAACCCTGCTAGATTTGCTGGTGATATACCTGTACCATTATCTTTTACCTTGATTATTAATAGATTCCCATTTCTAAGTACATGAATATTTATGACTCCATCCTTTCTTCGGTATTCCAAACCATGAATAATAGCATTTTCCACTATTGGCTGAACTAACAATTTGGGAATTAATGCGTGCTTAGCCTCTTTATCCAGCACTACCACATTCTTAAACCTGCCAGCAAACCGATACTGTTGAATTTTAATATAATTATTTATATGTCCTAATTCATTTTCTAGCGGTACCTTTGCTTCTAGATCTTTAGTTGTATATTTAAAGAGATCTGCCAATGCCTCTGCTATTACTGCTACCTCTTCTACTCCTTTCACACGACTAGCTGATTTCATCACATTTAATGTGTTATATAAAAAATGAGGGTTGATTTGTGATTGCAATGCAGAAATTTTCGCATTTTTCTCGGCAATACTCGATTCATATACTTCTACAATTAACTTATTAATGCTATCCAGCATATTGTTATACACTCGTATAAGTACATCCAACTCCTGATTATTAGTTAACTCCATTCGGTCAGTCAAATCACCTTTTTCCACTCTTTCCATTCTTTCCCTAAGAAGAATTAATGGTCTGGAAATATTATGTGATAATGAGTAAGAAATAATAGCAATAATAAACATCACGATGATACCGGCAATAGCTATAACAACGAGCACTCGATTGCGTTCTGAAACCATTACAGCATTATCTATCAAGATGACAGTGTTCCACTTGGTAAATGAAGATATATTATTAGCAAATAGGTAGAAATGATTCTTCCATTCCAACAATAAATCATTTGATTCATCTGGTATATCAATATCTATTATCGTTCCCTCCCTTTCACCTTTGTCATCTAGCACAACCTTATTATCTGAGTCTATGATAAATACATTTCTATATTCATCCATAATATCTACATCTTCTATTTGTAATAATTTATCAAATACGGCTGTATGTATATCAATTTTTATAAAGCCTATTTGTTGACCTCTAGGTATTTGATAAATATTCCTTACCAATGAAACAACTGGTTCTGGCTCCTTATTAGATAACATTTCATCATGAGTTGGCAGTAAAATAAAATCATTATTAGCCTGTTCGTTTAACTCATCCATCCACTCCTCTCTCTTTTGATTATGACTTATAACTAATCCTCTACTTTTTCGATATTCAAATTTGGAACCTGAGGCACTATATAATGTAACTCCTTCTACTTGACTATTCGGATAAACCTGATTAAATATAATTGGATATAAATTCGCTTTTGCTTCTACGTCATTCATTTCATTATCGTAACTATAATTCCATAACATATTTTGTATGTAAGAGTCAGCGAAAATAGACAAAGAGAGACGGTTTACATCCTCAAAATATAAATCGATAGTTTGGGAGAACTGCGTAGATAATTCATTGGATAATGAATTAGTTTGTTTTCGCATATCATGAACATAGAATAAGAAGCTCACAAGTCCTACAATAGTTACCATCAAAAAGAAAGCGCTACCAAAAGTAATGAACATTTTTGTTTTAAAGGTAAGAGCATGGAATTTATTTTTCATATATCCTCCTTAACAGCACTTATATTGTTAGCCATTATATACACACCTAGGCAAAACTGCAATTATATTTTTACTGAATATATGATGGCGTAATATGCTATATTAATGGCGAGATAAGCAATGCTTTTGGCAATGATTTTGATTATCATAAAAAGTAAGTGCGCCTTATCCAGACGATTCAATAAACACTATATAACACAAAGGCAAGGTTGAAGTAGTTATCCGTATGATGAGAGTCACACACTTATGAATTTTTATGAAAAGAACCCTATGGGATGGGAGCAAATTTGGAAACTATTGTTTGTTATGAACCAGAATTATTTTTTAAAAAAAGAAAACCTATACTCCAAAAAGGTTATGCCATTATAAACATAAAACGAATTGGAGTATGCGGAACCGACCTACACGCTTATATAGGGAATCAACCTTTTTTGGAGTATCCAAGAGTTTCAGGGTATGAATTGGCAGGGGTTATTAGTGCGGTTGATGGAAGGAGATCAGATAGCTGTCATTCCATATATGCAATGCTACAAATGTTGTACTTGTCAGAAAGGACTATATAATTGTTGTAAATATTTAAAGGTGATGGGAGGCCACTTTGATGAAGGTATGACTGAACAAATATCCGTTCCAATCGATCATCTGATTAAAACTAACCAACTAACGTTAGATCAAATTGCTATTATATAACCTCTGAGTATTGGTGCACACGCAGTGAGGCGCTCTCAATTAGAGAAAGGAGAATATGTTCTTGTTATTGGTGCTGAATCGATAGAATTAGGAATTATGCAAACCGCTAAGCAAAAAGAGATTACGATTTTCAAGGGAATGGGCAAATTTTGATCATACTATCTATTTATTTGATCACCCTATCGAACAAATGAAAAGGATTACAACCAGATGTATGCCAGCTGTTGTATTTGAAGCTTCGGGCAACAGTACGTCAATGATAGAGGCCTTTGAATACACTACTCATCGAGGAAAGTTAACATATGTTGGTTTGGTAAAAGCAGACATCACGTTTTCTGAGTCATTATTTCATTCTAAAGAACTAACTTTAATGGCGAGCCGGAATGCTACGCTTGAAGATTTTCACTATGTTATAGAATCTATTGAAAAAGGGGGTAATTGACACCAATAGCTGTATTACACATATAGCGATTTTCGATGACGTGAGTAATTCATTTGAACAATGGTTAAAACCTGCCTCAAGTGTAATCGAAGCAATGATACATTGCAATCGTTATCAATGATTATTTTCAAGGTTAACCCTTTACTGAAAGCAGGAAATTACGATCGTGTTCGAACTTCTCCTGCATTTCGTAATCCAAGAATAATTGTTATTATCTATACTTCAATTAAAATTTTTAAAAGAAAAAGAGAGGGATCATTAAGTGGATCAACCAATAAAAATCGCAATTGTTGGTGCTGGTGGTGTATCTGATAGCCATGTCGATGGATGGAAAAGATGTGATGATGTAGAAATCATTGCTGTCATTGATGTCGATGAGGCACAAGCAAAGTCAAAAGTTGAGAAATGGGAAATAAAAGCAAATGTTTTTCAAACAATAGAGGCATTGGTTGAATGGGATCGTCCAGATTTAGTCGACATATGCACACCAGAACATATTCATAAACTCATGGGGCTCAAGGCAATAGAACATAACATACCAGTATTTTCAGAAAAAATTCTGGCAGCCAGCCTTGAAGATGGCTTTGATATGGTAACTGCTGCAAGAGAAACTGGCATCTGGACAGCCATTAATTACAATTATCACTACTTCCCTTGCTTTTCGATATTGAAACAGATCGTAAAAAAAGGAGAAAATGGGACAGCACAGGAAATGTATGTTCAAACTCATTCTTTCTGCTTTCATCATGTTCTGGAAACGTTAATATGGATTTTTGGAATGCCTGCCACCGTATATGCAGAAGATACAAATAGAGATTGGCCTGAGTTCTTAGTGGATCAATTTAAGATAGCTGAAAACTTAGTTTATATTCCTAATAATTCTTTTTCTGTAAAAATGGAATTTAAATCAGGATTGACTATCCATGTGAACGCCTCCATGCAGCAAAGTCTCAACAGCCTCCCATTCTCTTATTTCTGTTTATTTGACTCAGGAAAGGTACTTCATACTACCGAACTGGATTGGGAAAATGACATGATTGGTAAAGTACATTGGTTACCTAATGGAGAAAATCTTGTAAAGAGAGAAGATTTTACCGTAACTTCTAACACCCTTGGCTTTAGAGCATCTGTTCATCAAGTATCTAAGCACTTTATTAACAAGCAACAAGCACCTTCCACTTGGGACGATGGCTGGAATGTCATGGTAGTCGATCACGCCATCTATATATCCGGTTTACAAAAAACAAAAATAAACGTTTTAGAAATAAAGAAGCATTTAGAAAATACATTAGGAGAGTCTGCTCATGAATAAACAACTGCTAGGAATTAGCACCTTAACCTGGTCTCATACACCCGTATTAACTGCTATTAACAAAGCTAAGGAACTAAATTTTAAATGGATTGACCTTGGGATCTTAAATAATTGGACGGATATTACTCCAGAACTACTTGCAAAAGACTTTGAACACTATCTCACTGCTATCGAACAAGAATTAGAAGCAACCAATCTATGTGTAGCCTCTATTAATTCTAATTTTGGCAAAAACCATGCAGAAATAGAAGCCCAATGTTTAGCGTTATGCAAAGCTGCCAAACGATTAAACAGTGCTGCAGGAGTGACATTCCCTTCTGGAAACCCAAATGATGGATGGAATAAAGGATTAGATGAGTTAAAGATAGCTTATAAAATATTTAAAGAGCAAGGAGTCAATTTGATGGTAGAAACGCATTGTTTTCAATTCACCGAAAACATAGACGATACAATGCGTTTACTTGATCGTTTCCCTGGGCTTCGTTTGACATTAGATGCCAGTCACTATATCGTACAAGGTTATCAGCCAGATGATTGGAAGAAATTACTACCATGGGTTAGTCATTGTCATATCAGACCTTGTGGAAACCAAGGCTTTGATACAATTCAAGTAGAACTAGATCAAGCAGTTCCACACTCATTAAATTGGCCACAATCCATGTTAGAATGGGGTTATACTGGTTTATTCACCTTTGAGATTATTGATGAGATGAAGATTGAAAATACGTCAAAAACGACAATGACGATGTACGATTCCTTATTGAAATAGTTAACCAAGCTTTCATGCACTCATTTACTGGCGGTATACTATATTTTTATTCCACCAGTAAATGAGTGCATGTGTCACTTATTGTTCCTTTTCAGATTCATTTTGCACTTTAGTAAGATGGGGTGTCACCATTATGAATTCCAAAACAACATTAAAGAAACACTAAAATCCAGCATTATACTTTTTGTAGTAACCTGGAGAACAACCCACTTTCCGACGAAATAAACGACTAAAGAATGCTGGATCATCATAACCCACTTTCAATGCTACGTTTATCACCTTATCATCTGAATCTATCAAGTAATCTTTAGCTCTATCAATTCTTATTTGGTGAATCATATCCGTTACAGTTAGCCCTGTATGCTGTTTGTAAATACGATTTAAATGCCGAACGCTTATATTAAAAACATTAGCTACAACAACAGTAGAAACCTTTTCATTGTAATGCTTTAATAAATAATTGTTAATTTCTTTTATGAGTAATATCTTTTCATTATTCATGTAGCTAGTTTGAAAAGGAGTTATTTCTTTTGCATTGTCGTTGTTAATGAAATTCCTAGATAATAGCATTAACAATTCAACAAAACGCAACCAAATAATAGGAAGTGAATCAGAAGTATTGCCATCCAGTTCTTCTTTCATGCTGAGCAATATCTGCTTTATTTTTTGAGCATTGTCTTTTTCCAGTTTTATATGGGGATTAATCTGACTTTTATTATTTAATAGCGATTTAATATCTAAGCTACTCATAAAACTAGTTAAGTTAAATTTAGCAATATAGGTTAGTTGAATTTGCTCTAGTGAAAATTTACACCTAATCATTTCTAATTGATCCGATGACTTAACAGATAAAGAGTGCCGTTCACCTGGATAAACAATAAATAGATCATTAGCAGATAGCAGTCTACTTTCCTTTTCTTTTGTTTCCAGTTTCATATGGCCACTTTCCACAAACAAAAGTTCAAAAAACTCCTGACTTTGAACAGATGTTTTATTAGTCTCTTTATATATGACTTTTTCCATCCATATCGGATCCGTTATATTTTTATTGTACCTCTCTTTACTAATAATCACTTCATCACTACCCCTATATAATTAGTTATTGAAAAACTTGATTCTATCCCATTATGGTATGAGCTATTCAGTCTTGTTTTAAATGAACAATACTTTTCATCACCTTCCGGGCACTAATGTTCTTTCTTAAGATAAATAACCATATAAATATCATATTTGTTTTATAATATTGTCCCTTATTGTCTGATAGCGAAAAAACACGATCCATTACAATTAGTGAATCATTCATTAAATACGCTGGTTTATTGAAATTTCCCTTTGCACCAACATTAAGTAAGCGTTATCATTTGTTCTCAGAACCTCCTTTTACTTTTCTATTCATGAGTAGCCTTTCTTAAATTAAGTATATGTTTATATAATAAAGTATACTTTAATTTTTGTAAAGTATTATATTTAATTCATTAAAAAAGTCTGGAGGGGATTAAATTCCTCCAGACTTTTTTATATCGGATAGCACCTTTGTACTATCTCGAACTATTAATTTAGGGTAAATCTCATCTTTTAATAAGTTTTTAGGCTCGTTTTCACCTATCATCGCATATTCTTCTAAAAGTTCAACCGATCTTTTCCCTAAAGTATACGAATTTTGATTAATAGTGGTAAGGGATGGAGAATAATACTTGCTTAATTGAAGATCATCTATGCCAACCACACTAATATCCTCTGGAACACTTAGTCCTGCATCTTTAATAGCTTCTATAGCGCCAAATGCTTTCATATCACTTGTAGCTACTACTGCAGTAATGGTGTTATCTAAATCTAGCAGGGACCTCATTCCCTCATAGCCCATTTCTTCTGATTCGCTCTCTCCACCAACAATCACCATACGATCAGAATGAAAAGGTATTTGATGATGCGATAATGCTAGTTTATACCCTTCTAACCTAAGCATAAACTCTTGATTCATATCTAATAGTGAATTACCTGTAAGAATAATACCTATATTACGATGCTCTCTAGCTATCAAGTGTTGTGTTGCAAGATATCCACTGTTTACATTATTAACTACAACATAAGGAATTTCCAAGTGAGGATAGTAGAAATGTGCTGTAATAATAGGACGCTGTTCTTTTCTCCACCTATCTAATACATCCAAGCTAATGCCCACACCTTTATCATCGTTTAGTATAACAAGCCCAACCCCAATGGTATTGGGCGGTTCACCTTTGCGTTGATAATTCCACATCTCAAATTTAATTTTTTTATCCTCACAAGTATGGTGAATACCGTCTAATAGATCAACAAAAAATCGATGCGACAGTAGTTGAAAAGAAAATTTATTATGCACAAAATAAATTTTCGTAATTTTATTTTGCTCATTTTCAAGTTTATGTAGTAAGGAAGGGTTTACAAATGATCCTTTTCCTCTAATTCTTGTAATAATATGATCATTTGCAAGCTCAACTAATGCTCGTCTTGATGTTATTTCACTTGTCTGAAACATCTTTGCAATCTCAATTTGTGTTGGTAATGGCTTATCTAAAGGATATTCATCATTTAATATTTTTTCTTTTAATGATTCATAAACTATTTCGTACATTGGCTTTTTATTCATCATAATCACCTCCCACAAATAAAGTATACTTTATTTGTGGTAAGAATCCAATGAAATTGATTTTTTTCTCATTATTAATCTTTGAACACCTTCATAGAACGATTATATAAACGTGTACATATTACTTAGTAATTTCGTCATTTTAGTGGTAAAAACTCAAAACTGACCATACCCTATTTTTTATCACCCGTAAATCAATTTTTGATTCAACACCTTCCTCAATAGTTTACAAAAAATAACTTCAATCAACCATTGAAGTTATTTTACATTTGTTGAAACAACTAATGGTTACTCACTACTATTTCAACATCTGATGAGCTAATTACTTGTATACCATCCGGAACCTCAACGTAACTTTTAACTGTACCATCATTCTTTAACTCATGTCTTACAAATATGTTTCCTTGTGGCGTAGGATAATTCCCCTCCGCCCACTCTAAATCTCCAAGGCCGGGCTTAATCTCAATCATTTTACAACCTGCCTCGACAACCTTTATTCCTAAAACAAATTCTGAAAGCCATGCCGTAGGTCCTGAAGCCCAGCCATGACAGAGACTATGTCGATATTTAATATAACAATGATCACCATAAGAGCCATGGACATCTATCTTGTCTTCACCATCTACTACAATTTCATCGATTTTTGCCGCATTATCCAACCATTTCACATCAAAATCTTCCCAAAAAGTTGTAGCACCCAAGCTTAACATACCACCCCAATACTCACGAATATTCTCCAGACTTCCTATAATATCTCCTGCGTGTGCTCGTGCTATTAGTACATAATAGCCCAAAAACGTAGAAATATTTTTCGCACCATCTATAGAGAGTATCTCATTGTTAATCGTTGTATAGTCAGTAATTCCTGCGAGTGCCATTAATGAGGCGGCCTGTTTGTTATGATTATAATCTGGTACATACTTTCGAAGAATAATAACCGACTCCATATACTTTTCTGATAGCTTGGTTTCATTTAATTCTTTACATAGTTCAGCACCTGCCTCCATAGCTAAAATAAATAGGCTATGTACACCAGCCTCAACTGCCTTCGTATTATCTGATGATGGCCAATCAATGAAACGATGAGGAATACTATCTTGACCATTTTCCAAAATAAATTCATCTAAATAAGACAGTAATGTTAGCAAATAGGCTTTTTGTTCTTTTAAATACTCTATATCACCATTATGCATGTACCAATCTTTTTGAATCAGTATCCACCACATCGAATAGGCAGGTATACCATTCATCCATCCAGGGATTTTAGTCTCATCTCGTATTAAATCAAGACTCCTTGGGACCGAATCATCATAACCGAAAACTGTTTGTATCGTTGAGGTTTCTGGATGCATATCTCCCACCCACACAAGTCGATCACGCTTAATTCCATCCCATAAATAATTTTGCATATTAAGATGAACGGTATAAGCACCCGTTTGCCAAATTTGATTTAATAACTCATCATTACATGTGAAACTTCCTTTATACTCAATATCCTGATAGATAAAAATCGCTCGCACCGATTTTAAATCTACAAAATTTGTTTCATCTAAAAGATCAATACGTACAAAACGAAAACCGGTATTACCAATTTCACTCATCCCCATAAAGCTTACTTCTAGTTCCTGATCGCGAATTGCATGGTCATTAGTTGCATTTTTTTCCCCTAATTCACTCATCGCTTCCATCGCAGATTCACCAAATCTAACTCTTAGTCTCGACGTTTTACCATCACCACCCCAAGCAAGAATCTGAACACCTCCTTGGAGTTCCATACCAAAGTCCAGTAAAACACCTGCCTTTGCACCGTTATTTGTTAGCCTACACGCATTACCCGTATCTAAAGTAATCTGTCCGCTTCTTTTTTCTAATAAACATTCTGGATTCTTAACATCGGCTTGCTCACCTTCTGTCTTCCAAATCACTCGTTTTGGCGTTAGGTATGTCCGTACCCTATTATCATGTTCTAATCTATGTGATAGCTCATTTGTCCAAAGATTTGTTAATTTCCGCTTCTTATATTCATAACCAAGCAATGTACATACCTCCAATACATTTACTCATAATCAATGGAATATTCCATTGATTATGAGTAATATTAGCTAGTAAAACTGGTTCCATCCAGGCTAAATATTATTCTACTTCTTTCCAACGCTCATAAGCAGCCGAATTCACCTGTATATACTCTTCCACGTTCATTGCCTCTAAAGTATTTAAATAGTCATCCCAGTCACTTTCTATAGACGTACGACCAGTTATAAATTGTGCCTCTGCTTGCTCTATATAATCTTCTATATCTGTTCTAACAGACTTCAATGTCTGAAGTTCATCTTCCGTAAAATGAACAATTGGAAAAGTTGGCTGGGCAAATGGTTTAATATGCTCTAATGTTTGCTGCATAATATGTGCATCTTGTGGATCTGTCTCTTCTTGCTTATGCAATGATAATTCCTGTATATAATCATGTATCCTTGGTTCGGCAACTCCTAATGGCTTAATTTTACTGACAAATTCATTGCGCTCCATTCCTTCTGGTGTTAAATATCTTGCTCCCTGCTTATCATCTATATATTCAAAATCTTCGCCCTCCACCCCAAAATTATATAAAACGGATCCTTCATCACTATAAAGATAGTCCACCCATCTAATAGTTGCTTCTGGATACTCATTTTCACTCGTTATAGCAAATACCCCGGTATTAACGAGCGGCGTTCTTGCTGCCATTTTTTCACTTTGGAACTCAGATGTTAACGGAGATAGGGCAACGTAGTCTTCATTTTGATCAACACCCACAGTCAAAAATGGTCCTCCATCATAAAAAACACCAAGTTGTTCATTAGCACCTTTCGCATTCACTTGTTGCTTATCTTGTACAAAAGATTCTGAATCGTAGAGCCCCTCCTCATACAATTTATTCATATATGTCAAATACGCTTTATATTCTTCTTCTATCGGAGCAAATCTTACACTTCCTGTTGTAACATCCAAGTAGTCTGTGAATCCAAACGATCCAAGTAAAACGCTTAATACATTGGCATCCTGGGATCCAGCCATTGGTATTTCATCTGCTTCTCCATTTCCATTAGGATCCTCTTCTTTAAAAGCCTTCAAAACGGAATAAAATTCATCAACCGTTTCTGGCATGTCCAATCCAAGATTATCTAACCAAGTTTGGTTGATCCATAATTTTTGATAGGAAAGAAAACCTAATTCTGAATCCACAAATGGCAGGGAATAAATATGACCATCTGCCGCAGTAATAGACTTAAGCATTTCTGGTTTCTCTTCTAGTACCTTTTGGATATTAGGGGCATACTCGTCAATCAAATCTTCTAACGGTATTAATTGACCTTCTGAACCAAATTCCGCTTCTTGTTCTATAGTTAAGCCCATTCCTAATAAAATATCTGGCAGCTCATTACTGGCAAAAGCCAGATTAAGCTTTTCTTCTGCACTCTCAGCACTAGGGTTATTAAATTCAAAGTCAATATTTGTTTTCTCTTTCATAACTTGAAATACTTTCATTTCATTCCATGGCACTGTTTGAAGTGGTGAGGAAGGGCCCATCATCGTTAATTGAATCTCATCATTAACAATTGGATCGCCTTCCTTATTGAAATTGTCTGTATTAGATTTCAAACTTACCTCCTCTTCTTCTGAGTCTGTGCACCCTACAACAATAAAAATACTTATTATGAACACTAAAAACAAATGAACTCTTTTCATTTTGTTTTTCCTCCCCTTACCATATTTTAATTCTCTTAATAGTCAGCGGAACTTTGATAAACGGCAGAAGTTTATCTTGTTATTGTTTCTTTAGTTGTGGTTTCGCTAGTAAACCCGATGGTATCAGCATATAGTCATCAGAAAATGCTTCTCCTTCTGTAATAAAATGTTCTGGACCATAAGCTATGGAATGAACTGGATTAAGATGCAAGGGGCCAAATGTATTGCGTCGTGTCAAAATCACCTCGATATCAATATTATCTCTGTCCCTAACTTCGTCCGTAATATTTGCGTTATAAGGCTGCCAAGCTATCATATCTGTTTTCTTGTCTTCCGAGTGTATCTTTATACACGCCGCTTCAAACTCAGAAAAGGAGAGAAGTATATTATGATAATCTAAATCATGATACGGTTTAAGTGGTTTTTCTATTTGGCGATAGTCCAATTTATAGGTCACACTACCACTGTAAAATGGAAATCCCTGTTTAGTTAGGTCTCCTATCTTTATTTTTCCAGGTAATTTAGTTAGCATATTTTTTTGATTAAGAATAGATACACCAAATTCCCCTATAAGATAAATTGCTTCTAAATTAATCGCTTCATGAAATTCTGTTTCTAGCTCGACAAAGTTATCACCCTCCGTTAAATACCTTAATGGAAAAGGTACCCTTTTAAAACTATGATCGATCCAGGGCGTCAAATTATCGCTTATTTCTACCTTTTTTCCATTAATCATTATTTTGAATAAATCCGGTCGCTCCATCACTAATTGAACGGGTTCTTGCGGTATATCTTGGATATAAAAAGGGAATTTCAACTTTAATGGATGTTTCTTAGCTGTAGTAGAATGATGGAATTTATTGATATACCAAGGTTGAATCATATCTCCACTTCTCATCCTCATCCCAAGTTTCTCTCTTATTTCACGATCAATTTTTAATATTTCTTGTTCATCCTGCCAATTGGATTCCTCTATCTGATAAGAGGCACTGTCTAATACACAAACATTCTCCTCATTCAACACATAGGAAAAGTCCCCTTCTATATCCCCGATTATTTCTTCTGTCTTTTTTTCTAGTGTGGAGAGCTGTTCATTTTTCTCCGGGGTAATGACATATAAGTGTTCACCCGAGGATACGAAATTTGTCGCTATTTCTAGTCCTGCATTAGTAACCTCATATGGTGAAGAGTATTTTTCACCTGTAACAGCATCCCATTCCTCAATAAATTTGTTTTCATCATTTACAATAATGCGCACATCATCAAAATTATTTTCGCGATCCATATTAATTAATAATATAAATTTCTCTTCTCCATTTACTCTTATCTGACTGTAAACTTTCTCTATCGGTTTATTGGTTTTTGCATCCAACACCTGAATGTATGGATGAATAGATTGATAACATGTCTTAATTAATGCATCTTTCTGAAAAGGAATCTGTATAGCGTTCTCTGTCATGCTTTGAGTACAATTATTCTTAACCGCTTCAATATATTCCGGGGGATCCCCAGCAAAAATAACCTTGCCTCCAACTTCAATAAACTTTTCTAATATATTCACTGTTGTTGCTCTAATGGTTGTCATCCCAGAGACAATTACTACTTTGTAGGCAGCGTCACCAACATGTAAGATCGGCTCATTTTCTTCTTCATCGATTGTAAATAGCCTTGCCATCATTTCCTCATCCCCATAATCGAAATCTATCTGAGCACCTGATAACCAATGAAATAGATCTTGTTGCATCGCTTCTAAATTTTGCACTTCTGGAGATTTCGCTGTTAGATTCTCTGACCATCCCGGGTATACTTGACACCAAACACTTTCAATTGGATTAATAACCAGAACAGCACACTCCGGTTTACCATGTGTCATCACTACACCGAGTCTAGAAAAATATGTTTCCACATAGTCGTAATCACACCACCATGCCGACTGATCGGAAATGCTCGCTGGATAATCCCTTTTTGCTTCCCCTTCCATGGTGTACCAAGACAGATGATGACATCGCAAATTGATTCCAAACAAAGCTTGCCAATCACCAACGCTTTTGTGATTCTCAAATGACATCTGCCATCCAGTACAACCGTATAATTCTGACAAAAGCCACTTTTTACCGACTTGTCTCGCTACTGAAGAAAGCTGTTTTACAATCCAATAGTTCTGATTTTTTTCTGTTAGGACATCCACTCCAGGGTAATCCATGTGCTCATAATAACGCATAACTGACCCTGATACGGCTGTCTGAGCCGTTAGACTATCTTCATGTAAGACATGACCAGTTAAAATTAAGTTATTTTTACTACACCAGTCTTGCATGGGTTTGGCAAAATTCTCAATAAACATCTCTTGTAATAATTCCGTATAATGTAACTTTACTTGTGAAATTTTTTGTCCATCGACATGCAAAAATAATTCTGGCAGTTTCGCAACCAAATCATACCCGTATTTTTTTTTAAATTCATCAAACAAACGATACGTCCAAGGCGTCAGCCATGCTTTATCCTGATTTTGAATAGCAAATCCATCCATTAAAGATCCTCGATGTGGTTCGTCCGTAAAAATTCCTTTTATTGCTTTTCCAAGATGTTTGCCTGCGTATTTTTTATACTTTTCATGAGTTTGTGCTAAAAACTGTTCTGTAGCTTGTTTATTCAATGTGTCGAGGTATGTATAACCATTATAGAAGCTCTCTTTCTCCATCTCCTCGATCGTAAAATGTAAAATGATTTGATCACTAGTTAGGTTATATGATTGATCTGGCATAAGTTGTTTTACATCGAATACAGACAACTCTTCTAATTTACAACTAAAAGCTGCTATCGATGTCTCACCCCAGTTAAACTGGTCAGAAGAAATGATTTCTAGTCGTATAAACTTCAAACGATAGGCTGGATTTTGGGTAACCAACCCTCCGGCCGTTCCACTTGGCCAGCGATCTTCATCATAGAGCCAAGCTTCCATTCCTAATTTCTCCGCCTCTTCTGCACATGTATTAATTAAGTCAAACCATTCCTCACTTAAATATTCTGTCACCAGCCCTGTACGAGAATGCATAAAAAAGCCTCCAAAACCCATCTCCTTAAGCACCCCTATTTGCCTTAATAATTCCTTTTTCTCAAGTTTGCCGTTCCAGGACCAAAATGGCTTTCCTCTGTAAGCATTTGTTGGCTTGAGAAATAGTGAGTGTATTGTTTTTTCCATCGTTTTTTCCATATCTGAAACTCCTCATATAGTATTTATTTTAAAAAGGGTTGGTTCAAATGATCTTGGGTAATTTCTACATTGAATCAACCCTCACAATAATGCTATCTCTTCTAATCTATTTAATTTTCAAGCCACGTATCATAAGCTTCTTGATTTATTTCTACTAAACGATCTACATTCATTTTCTTTAGGGTATCTATATACGAAGACCATTCATCAAATGAGGCATCTCCTGTTACAAAACTTGCTTGCATTTGTTCTACATATTTTTCAATATCACTTTGGAGAGCAGTTATTTCATTCCGTTGTTCTGTAGTTAGATATATATCAGGAAAAGGAACTTTAAAATATTCTTCATAATTTTCCATCACTTCTGTATCAATATTGTTGTTAAGAGGTGACTCTTCTTTATGCACCCAATCTTGTGACATAAGATGAGGAATAAAAGTACCTGCAGCTGGTGTTCGTTCTGCTCCAGCTTCCGACATACTTTTTCCTTCCGGTACAATTTGCTGCCATGTTGTCTCCGTATCATCGGTCCATTCCCAATCAGTCCCCTCCATACCACCAGCTGTACCGATGAAAATACTGCCTTCTTCCGAGTAAAAATAGTCCACCCACCTTATCGCCGCTTCAGGATTCTGCATTTTGTCCGTTATAGCAAAAGTTCCTTGAGATAATCCTGTTGAAGATGGCCACATTAATTCATCATTGATTGAACTAGTCAAAGGAGGTAAGGCAACGTAATCCCAACTTTCTTCTTCTGGAACCTTGAGAAATGCCCCAGCGTCCATAAATAATCCTAAACGCATATTCTGTCCCTTAGCATTTAATTGCTGACCGTCTTGTGTAAAGGTTTCTGAATCTAATAAACCTTCTGTATAAAGTTTATTCATATATTTTAAGAACTCTTTGTAATTATCCGTCTCTGGCACAAAAACAACTTGATCATCCACTACATTTAAATCGTTTCCTCCTAGATAACCGAATGCTCCCATCAGACCATACTTAATATCATTTAATTCTGATGAACCAACAGGAATAACATCTGAGTCACGATCCTTAAACGCTTTCAATACAGTGTATAAATCATCTACACTTTCAGGCATATCCAGCCCAGCCTCATCTATCCATTGTTGATTTATCCAAAGTTTTGGACCAGTTAAGTCTCTTGGCACATCAATCACCGTCGGAAGAGCATAAATATGACCATCTGGAGTCGTGATATTCCGACGAATATCCGGATTTTCATCTAGCAATTTGGAAAAATTGGGTGCGTGTTTTTCTATCAAATCTTCTAACGGGAGAAACACTCCTTCAGAACCATATTTCATTTGATCAGCAGTGCTTATATTCCCTCCGAAAAAAGCCTCTGGATAAGTCTCCACTAGCAAGTAAAAGATTGAATTTTTCCTCATATCCATCTCCCGAAGGCGTTTCCCAATCAATGTGAATATTGGTCATTTCTTCATATTCTTGAATGATCGACATATCTTCCCAATTAGCTTGAACTGGATTTTTCTGCCCTACCATTTGAATATTGATCTTCTCATTAACGATTGGAAAACCCGTTTCATTAATAGTAATTTGCTCATCATCCGTGGTCCCTGAACTATCCTCTGTTGAATTCGAACATCCAACTAATAAAAAGATAACTAATAATACTAAAAGTACAATATAATGCTTTTTCATTTTTCCACTCCCTAATTATAATTTAAATATCTTCTAAACCATTTATGTGCATAGCATCATTTCAAATAGATTGAACCTTGCTTAATATCTTCATACGACGCTATTCCTTAATAGACCCTACCAATACGCCTTTAACAAAGTACTTTTGCAGAAAAGGATAAACAATTAGTAATGGCAGTGCTGCTACAATCATCACAGCATATTTAATGATATCCGCAATTCTAGCTTGTTCCGCAAATGACTCTAGATCTTGACCAGACATCATCATATCTGCACTCATTTCATTAAGGATTAAAATCTCACGCAAAATCAACTGTAACGGATATAAACTTGAATCATTCAAGTACATCAATGCATTAAAGTATTGGTTCCAAATCCCAACCCCATGAAATAGTGCCATTACAGCAATAATAGGTGCAGAGAGTGGTAATACCAGTTTGAAAAAAATATAAAAATCCGTTGCGCCATCTATTTCAGCCGCTTCTACCAATTCGTTAGGAACATTTTGTTGAAAAAAAGCTCTAGCAACAATAACGGACCAAACTCCAAGAGCATTTGGTACAATCATTGCCCAAGTAGTGTCTATCATCCCTAAATCCCTAATTAGTAAATAAGTCGGAATCAAACCTCCATTAAAAAACATAGTAAAAAGAAAAAACCACATAATTGCTTTCTTAAAAGGAATATCCGTTCTAGATACTGCATATGCACTGGGTAAAAGGATAATCAAATGAACGATAACTCCACCGATTGTGTATATAATTGTATTTTTATAACCATTCCATATATCTCCATTTTGAAATACCCTTACGTATCCTTCCCATGTAATATCCTTAGGAAAAAACCATACCTGACCTGAATTTACTAAAGTTGGGTTACTTATAGAGGCACTAACAATATAAATTAATGGATACATCACAATCACAATAAGAAATAAAATAAATATGGTATTACATATAATAAAAATTTTGTCCGTTGCACTCTCTCGTTTCAAATCCCTTCACTCCCTTTCTACCAGAGACTGTTATTGGTTGTTTTTCTGGCAATATAATTAACTGTTACAAGTAGGATCAAGCTAATTATTGAATTGAATAAGCCTACTGCTGCTGAAAAACTATATTGACCTTCAAGCAGTCCAGATCGATATACAAATGTTTGAATAACATCAGAAGATTGCATATTTAAAGGATTTTGCAATAAATAAACTTTTTCAAAGGCAATTGACATTAGGTTTCCAACTTCTAAAATCAGCAATATAACAATCACCGGCAATATCGCTGGAATATTAATATGTAGGATTCTTTGGAGACGCGATGCTCCATCTACGGTAGCTGCTTCATGAAGTTCGGGATTTACACCTGCCAATGCCGCCAAATAAATAATCGCCCCCCACCCTGCTGTTTGCCATACACCAGATTGAACAAAAATTGTTTTGAACCAGCCCGGCTCTGCTAAAAAGGCAATAGGTTCTATACCAAAAAGGCCAAGTAAATTATTCACAATACCCGTAGAAGGACTCAAAAAGGCAACAAGCATACCTGTCATTACTACTACGGAAATGAAATGCGGCGCATATGTGATGGTTTGTGTAAATCTTTTGAATAGATTATTTTTAATTTCATTCATTGATAACGCTACTATTATTGGAACAGGGAACATCGCTAATTGATAAGCACTCAATAGAAGAGTATTTCTTAGAATTTCCCAAAAGTAATAGGCATTAAAAAAACGCTCAAAATGAGAAAAACCAACCCATGGACTTCCTAATATACCAGCAGAAGCGCTATATTCTTTGAATGCGATAATCACACCATACATTGGATAATAATTAAAAATGGCAAAAAAGATAATTGCTGGTGCCATCATGACATACATTCGCCATTTCTTTTTCATTTTTTTCCATGTTTTATTAGATGTTGCACCGGATATTGTGGCTTTCACCTCTGTTGCAGTTTTAACTCCCACTATTCTCTCACCCTTTCGAAACACAGTACTTTATAACAACTCTTAATCCTTTGTTGTCATTTTTTTCGAAATTAAAGTAACCGCTTTCTTTTAAAGTAATTCAGCCCCGCTTTAATTCAACTCTACTCCATTTTCATTTTGCAATCATTGTTTCATACGCCATTTTGATGGTCGTTTCGGTCATGATAGAGGATGTCCTTCATCTACCATTTTCCTTATAAAAAATGTTCCAGATCCCCAATAAAACACATTAACTATTTAGATCTGATCAGTCTTTCGTCTACATATTTACCATTACATTTTTTATCGTACAGAAAAAGACTGTAAACAACACTGCCCCATTCCGATACGTCGTTTACAGTCTTATTGGTTGTCTCATGTTTTGTAAATAAATGAAGTCTGAATTATTCGTAAGCAGGTCCATCACCCAACGCTATGTCACCCACCAGCAAATTCCTGGTTATTCGAATCAAATATTGTGAAGTTTTCTTATTAATTTTTCGCAGAGATATTTTCATTTAATATTGCAGTAATTACCAATTTGTCGAGGTTTAACCTTCATTCTTATATCACATCAACCATAACTTATAGTATTATATGTGATAAACAATGCGGCAAGGCAGTCAGCTATCCCGGGTTGGATTACTATTCATCACGCAACGATTAATGAGGATAATCAAGCAGAGATAAGCTACTCGATTGCAGAAGGGCAAGAATCTGAGTGGATGGAAGAAGAGGAGACGCAATGGAAGAATATCCTTCAATTAACCGCACTAGATTTCCACGTCGAGGCATTACGTCTGGTAAACGAAACCGAACAAGTCATTTCAATCTTTCCTTTTAAAAATAACAATTAAATCCTAAATGCAAATAATCTCCACCGGAAGTATAGTTCTGATCATTACTTACTACCAGTAAAAACGTATGACTTGGGTATCTCTATTCATACGTTTTTACTAACAAGATGCCATTGCCTCTGCAATAATTTTTACTCCTTAACCACACATATATACATTTTTCATCCCATTCTAAAAACTTGTCTTGAACTACATCTGTGCTTGCTGTGCGCTTATCATTTGTGGACCGATCTCCTTTGTTCTAGGTGTCCTCTCCCCCTAAATAATAGGAAAATACTGCCCATATCTAGGATTAGTATAATAAGGTGGCCTAGGTCCTATTTTCGGCAATTGGAATGTATGCTGACCAGCCTCATATCGCACTCCCACTTTCTCATTTGGTTGATTCACTAACAATAATTTCACTTCGGGGTTATAATAATATTGCATGGTGTTAACCTCCTTGTTTCCTTCTACCTCCTACTTTATTCAAATCCCATCGATATGGTGTTTCACTACATCCGCCTATTTTGCATAAAGTATTGCATCCATGTTATTTCAAGGAGGATTATCATGACGCATAAAAAACAAAACGAACCGACAAGATCCCATTATCCAATGTATCCAAACTATGGTCAGATCACACAATATCAAGATGTGCCGGTTACAGTTCCGGAACAACGTCAATTTCGTCAGCCAGGTTTAGAAAAATGGATGGTGCCCAGACCCATTATCGAGAATCCGAATGATAAAGGAAGTAATAAACTAGCCGAAAAAATTGCACTGATTACTGGAGGGGACAGCGGTATGGGAGCAGCGGCTGCCATTGCCTTTGCCAAAGAAGGTGCAGATGTAGCCATCGCTTATTTGGATGAACAAGAAGATGCAGATAGGACGAAGTCTCGAATTGAAGAGCTTGGACAGCAGTGTTTACAGCTTCCAGGCGATTTAAAGGATAAACAACAATGTATAGATATTGTAGAAAAAACGGTGGACACTTTTGGAAAATTAGATGTGCTTTGTAATCATGTTGGCATTCAATTTCAACAATTAAGTCTGCTTGATATTACAGATGAGCAATTTGATGACACATTTAAAGTGAATGTGTACTCCCACTTTTATACTACACGTGCCGCACTCCCTTATTTAAAAGCAGGCAGTTCAATTATTAATACGGCTTCTGTCGTCGCTTATGAAGGATATGATCAATTAATCGATTATTCAGCAACAAAGGGAGCTATTGTCAGCTTCAGTCGAGCCTTGGCCAATAATCTTGTAAGCCAGGGAATTCGAGTGAACGCCATTGCTCCAGGACGAATATGGACACCATTGATTCCTTCCAGTTTCTCCGCAGATGCCGTTTCATTAGCCGGAAACCCCATGCAACGTCAGGGACAGCCATTTGAAATTGCTCCCACTTTTGTTTATCTCGCTTCTGACGATTCACGATTCGTAACGGGGCAGACACTGCATGTTAACGGTGGACAATGGACAACATCTTAATTTATTCTAAACATTTAGCGATTCGATAATCAATCATTTTCGCTCTTATTAACTATCCAAAACAGAAAACCCCCTCTATTCCCATGATACGAAGGAATAAAGGAGGTTTTTGTTTGTTTTAACTGCGAAATTCAACCTTCAATGATAAATAAACTGTTTAATCAACAAAAATAAAACACAAAAATGTATTGAAAATCAAGTCATCTTGTGGTAAATTAAGAAAGTTATATGTTATATAATTAATTTTTCTCAGAACTTATCTACTATAATTATATAACATAAGATTAGCACTAGTCAACCCTTTTTCAAAAAATTTAGGAGTGTTGCTATGAATTCATTATTTGTCCAGGAGCAAAAACGACTAAATCTTGTGTTGGAAACCATCAGAAAGGAACTTAACACGCTAGAAGAAGAAACTAACAAGCGTAAAAATGAAGTAGTTGCCACCCGTAAACATTTCTGGGATGAGATTAAGGTGAATACCGATACCTTTGATGATTATTTGGAGACAATTATCGGATTACGCCAAGAGGCGCAAGCCCTATCTGTGAGTCAAAGCCAGCATAGATATGCTTCTGAACGCATGGACACACTTCATCGCATGAAGAAGAGTCCTTATTTTGGCCGCATTGATTTTAAGGAAGAAGAAGGAGAGGTTAGACAAGAGCAAATTTATATCGGAATTTCTTCACTGACAGAGACAAATGGCGATGATTTTTTGGTTTACGACTGGAGAGCCCCTATTTCCAGCATTTATTACGATCATCAGCCTGGCCCCGTCCAGTATACAACACCAGAAGGTACTATCATCTATGGGGATTTACAGAAGAAATGGCAGTATTTAATCCGCGACGGCGCGCTTCAATCGATGTTCGACACGAGTCTTACCATTGGCGATGAGATTTTACAACAAGTACTGGGCAAGGGAACTAATAAACAATTGCATAGCATTGTCGCCACTATTCAACAAGAGCAAAATCAGATTATCCGGCATGATCACGGGAGACTGTTGATTGTTCATGGTGCAGCTGGCAGTGGCAAGACATCCGCAGCCCTGCAGCGCATCGCCTATTTGCTGTATAAATATCGTGAGCAGCTGAATGCCGAGCAGATTATTTTGTTCTCACCAAACTCAATGTTCAGCAGTTATGTATCCCATGTGCTTCCGGAGTTGGGCGAAGAAAACATGCAGCAGGTCACCTTTCAAGAATATTTACTGCATCGCCTGCGCAAAATGTTTCAAGTAGAGAACGCCTATGATCAGCTGGAATATGTTTTAACAACAACAGATTCCCCTGCGTACCGAGCAAGGGTAGACGGGATTTCATTTAAAGCCTCTATTCGTTTTTTGGAGGCCATCCAAACCTATCGAAAGTCCCTTGAATCATCAGGTATGCTGTTTAAACATATTCGATTTAGAGGAGAGACCATCGCAACGGCACAAGAAATAGCAGATAGATTCTATAACCACGACACTTCTCTGCGTTTTTATAATCGATTGGAAAAATTACGAGATTGGCTCATGGATAAAATAAAAGAAAAGCAAAGAACCGAACAAACCAAGTCGTGGGTACAAGACGAAGTCGAACTGCTAAGTGATCAAGACTATCATGAGGCACGCCGGTATCTAGCGGAAAAGCGCGGTCTTGCCAGAGAAGCTGTCGATGCCTACGAAGTGAAACCAGAAGAAATAGCAAAATTAATCGTCCACCAAAAAATCAAGCCATTACGAAAAAGAATACAGGCCTTACAGTTCATTCATATAACCGGCCTTTATAAACAACTTTTTGTCAACCCAGTTCAACTAGAGGCTTGGCTTGAGGGAATAACTTTGAGAGAGTGGACAGCGATTTGCCAGATGACCATTGAGAAACTGGATGATAATCAGCTATTTTATGAGGATGCGACCCCCTTCTTATTTTTAAAAGAATGCATCCAAGGCTTTCAGACAAATAACCTAATTAAACACATTGTTGTAGATGAAGCGCAAGATTATACTCCTTTTCAATTCGAATTCTTAAAGCGTTTGTTTCCTGTGGCAAACATGACCATACTGGGTGATTTTAATCAGGCCATATTCGCTCATGCTAACGAAAGTGTGAATTTCAACACACTTACTCAACTATATGGTTCTGATAAGACAGACATCATCAATATCACACGCAGCTATCGATCTACCAAACCGATTATTGAATTCACGCGCAAGCTTGTACCAAATGGAGATAAGATTATTCCTTTTGAACGAAGTGGAGAAACACCAATCTTAACCTATGTAGCAGATAAAATCACATTGCACAAGCGCATTGCCGATAAAGTCGATGATTGGAAAGGTCAGGGCTATCACAGCATTGCGCTTATCTGCAAATCGGACGAAGAAAGCAGGCAAGCACATAAAGTCTTATCCAGCATAATCGATGATATAAAATGGATACAGGATGGCGCAACGGAGTACGAGCAAGGTGTAGTGATCATACCTTCCTATTTGTCAAAAGGGATTGAATTTGATGCCGTTATAGTGTATAACGCTTCAGCAGAAGTATACGGCGACGAATCTCTCCGCAGGCTATTCTACACGGTTTGTACCAGGGCTATGCATAGTTTACAGCTATACACAGTAGGCAAACCAAGCCCATTTTTACAAATTGCATTACAGGAGGGATTACTTCAATAATTCTTCAAAAGTACTCACAAAAAATATAGGACGGAGACTTTAATATGACTAATATCCAATCGCAAAAATATGAATACTTAGCTGATGATCCAAACGTTAAAACAATGCCTATCATGCTTTCCCTCATCATAGGGGCTTTCTTTGCCGTACTGAATGAAACCTTGTTGAATATTGCCTTAACCACTTTAATGAAAGAGTTTGATGTTACGCTACCGACCGTACAGTGGATGGCAACGGGTTTTATGTTGATGATGGGAATTGTCATCCCGATATCGGCTATTTTGGTACAATGGTTTTCTACACGTCAATTATTTATCGGTGTGATGACTATCTTTACAATTGGTACAATGATAAGTGCGATAGCACCCAACTTCACCATGCTTATTGCTGGTCGTTTCATGCAGGCGATTGGCACTGGTTTGCTGATGCCGATCATCTTTAATGTATTCCTGCTCCTTTATCCACCACAACGACGCGGGAAAATCATGGGGATCGTTGGACTGGTATTTATGTTTGCACCTGCTATTGGTCCAACGCTATCCGGAGTGATTGTCGAATACCTAGGCTGGCGCTACTTGTTTATTACTGTCATTCCCTTTGCCCTATTTTCGATCGTGTTTGCCTCTAAATATTTGGTGAACGTAGGGGAAATAACCAAGCCAAAAATTGATATTCTTTCGATTGTATTTTCTTCCATTGGATTTGGAACGATCATATTTGGTTTTAGTTCGGCAGGAGAAAGTAACGAAGGCTTTCTCAGTCCTACGGTATATACGACGATCATTATTGGTGTAATTAGCATTGCTTTATTTTCATGGAGACAATTAAAACTAAAAAATCCGATGATGGATCTAAGGGTATTCCAATATCCCATGTACACACATGCCGTTTTGATGTTTCTCATTATCATTATGGCGATGTTCGCTTCTGAACTAATATTACCAATCTTTATGCAGGGACCATTAGCATTAACAGCCGCTGCTGCCGGATTGGTACTATTACCTGGGAGTATCCTTAATGGTGCAATGTCACCATTTATGGGGCATCTATTTGATAAATTCGGCCCCCGTGTTTTGATGATACCAGCTACTTTCGTTTTAAGCGGGACGATGTTTATGATGAGCAGGCTTACGGCTGACACCCCCGTCTGGGTTATTATTATCGGATATATTTTATTAATGTTGAGTGTCTCTGCCATTATGATGCCTGCACAAACGAACGGGTTGAACCAACTTCCCAAGGCATTATACCCCCATGGGACAGCTGTGATGACTACCCTTCAACCGGTTGCTGGTGCGATAGGTGTTTCGGTGTTCATCAGTATTATGAACGCCCGCCAGCTTCATTTTTTGCAAAATGCTAGTAATCCAGAAAATCCAGTAACCATCAATCAGGCGATGGTTGCTGGGGTAGAGCTAGTATATTTCATCGCCTTCGCCATCGCGCTCATTGCCGTCATTATGTCATTTATGGTTTATCGTTCGAGTGCAAAAGAAACAGACACAACAAACAGTACCGAATAGAGAGCCACTTTACAAAAGCACTCCTTATACTTCATGTTATCAAGGAACATAGGGGGTGCTTCTGATGTTTTTAAATAGGTAAGCTTCTTTTATGCATTTATTTCCCTTAATTCTTCCGTCATTAGTTCCACCAGTTCAGGTCTTCCATGATAAGCTGCAGGTGTATTTTGAAAAAGCTCAATTTTCCAATCGTTGGCTTGCTTGGATACGACCATGGTTTGATGGGCATTTAACGCCGGATCAAGCTTTTCTTCTCCAGGTGGGACCATGCCTGCAATCGCAAATAAAATAGCAGAGTCTTTTCCCAGTGGCCGCCATTCCTTTATTTTTGTTACGAAAGGGGCGGTAGGATGTTGGGCAAAGATTGGCTGCAAATGCGTCAAAATATTCTTTGGCCCAATTATTTTACTGCCGTCAAAGCCGATTTGAACGCCGCGTTCTGCAAATAAATCCGCCATTCCTTGGGCCTCACGGTTATTCCATGCCGTAATTAACTTTTGATAAATCTGTTCAATTTCCATAGCCATTATGTTTCCCCCTAAGATCTTTTGTATGTTGCTAAGCTCGTCATTATTTTCTCGTGTGGCATAAATGGATATCTGTTTGCTATTATCTCTTATTTTTTCACCTCATGCTACGATAATCCTAATATTTCTTGCCTTTTCATAAAGGGAGATTTTCTTCCCCTCCCACTAATGAATAGCGGAATTTACGGACGGTTAGCACAAGGATAAAAATATGTCCCACAGCAGATTTTTACATTTTCATTGTTTTTAACCCTGCAAATAGGGTATAATAACGATATAGAAACATATAATAAAAAGACCGCTCATGCAGTCACATGAACGGTCACAATAGGCCGAACCCCAACAAGAGGGGCTAGGTGGCGAGTGAAAATAATCCCTCACTTACCTGCTAAAGTGTCATGAGGGATTATTTTTTATGGTTCTTATCAGACATTATAAATGCTATTAGCATCCCAAAGGATACCATTAACATCAATGTGCCTTCTAAATCCATTGGCGTCACCTCCTCCCTTGGAAGTCTCCAACTTAAGACTACCGACAGGACGACAGTGCCACCCTAACCCCTCATGTGAAGTCAGTCTATTGATAAGTCTATTATATTATAAAATAGGTCTAATAACTCATCGCAATTTGCATACAAAGAACTTCCTTTCAAAAATATTCATTCAGATACCTCACAGCTAAGTGCTACTAACATTGATTTGGAATCGACTCCTAATATTTTTCCATTGTTTTTAATCCTGTAAATAGGGTATAATCATTATAAGAAAGACATATAACTAAAAAGACTGCTCATGCTGGTACATGAACGGTCACAATAGGCCGAACCCCAACAAGAGGGGCTAGGTGGCGTGAGAAAATAATCCCTCACTTACCTGCTACAGTTGCATGAGGGATTATTTTTTATGGTTCTTATCAGCCATTATAAATGCTATTAGCATCCCAAAGGATACCATTAACATCAATGTGCCTTCTAAATCCATGGGCGTCACCTCCTCCCTTGGAAGTCTCCAACTTAAAGACTACCGACAGGACGACAGTGCCACCCTAACCCCTCATGTGAAGCCAGTCTATTGATAGGTCTATTATATCATAAAATAGTGCTTAGATAACAAACACACTCTCTATTTTTCACTTATCCTTTATTTTTATTATAGACATCAAATCCTACAGCGATCAGCAGTACCAAACCTTTAATCGCCTGCTGCCAGTCAATACCGATCCCAATCAGGGACATACCATTATTCATAACCCCCATAACAAGACCGCCAACAATCGCTCCAATCACCGTACCAACACCACCAGCCATGGACGCACCGCCAATAAATACTGCAGCAATGGCGTCCAACTCTAGCATATTATCAGCTGCAGGTGTTGCAGAATTGAGACGTGCCGCAAACATCAGACCAGCAAGTGCTGCCAGTACACCATTGTTGACAAATACCCAAAACACTACTCGTTTGGTTTTGATGCCAGACAAATCGGCCGCTTTTTTATTACCACCTGTTGCATAGATATGGCGACCCATTACCGTCTTTTTCATAATAAAGGTATACACCATAATGAGAACCAAGGCAATCACTAAAACGGTAGGAATCCCTTTATTCAAGGCCAGCTGATAAGCAAACCAGTTAATCACCAGTAGTAATAAACCAATTTTCACAATGCTAACCCATAACGGCAACACTTGGAGATTGTATTGTAACTGATTTTTCCTTTTACTAAATTCCATATAGATTAACACCAGCGATAATACAATGGACAACACCATCGTAAAAATGTGGATATTGCCACCTTGAAAGAGATCAGGAACAAATCCACTGCTGATCTTCTTGAAATCGGATTACCATTAGTGATTCTATAGAACGAGAAAAAGGACAGTTAGCAAATGAAGCACAAAAAATGTAGCGCTGTTCTGCCTTCCTGTTTGGAGTACAATTCCATTTTAAAACCACCAGTATGGGAACTGATGGTTTATATGATATGTCGAGCAAACGGTTAAGAACTGGTTGATTCCCCACCATCTACGTGAAGCACTTGCCCGGTGACATGCCTGGAATCATCAGAGGCCAAGTAGACAAAAGTCGGTGCTACTTCAAAAGGCTGAGCCATCCTGTGAAATAGATTCACGCCATGCAAAGCATTGAGATCGGCAGATAGGCTGGATGGAGTAAGTGGTGTCCAGACTCTTCCTGGAGCGATAGCATTCACTCGAATCTGACGTTTGGCGATACTTTTGGCTAGAGAACGGGTCCATCCAACGATTGCTGCCTTTGTAGCTGAATAGTCCATTAATAATGGTTCCCCGGCATATGCCACCACAGATGCGGTTCCAATAATCGAGCTTCCTGCCTTTAAATGGGGCAGTGCCGCTCTCGTTGTGTAGAAGTGAGAATATACATTCAATTTAAAAGTTTGATCAAATTGTTCATCGGTAATATCTGTAAGTTCATCCTGTTGAAATTGGATACCAACATGGTTGCACAAAATATCCAGTTTCTGAAATGCGGCTAACGTTTCAGTCACAATATGTTCGCACTGACTTTTTTCGCGGAGATCTCCTGGCAACAGTAGGCATTCCTGGCCAAGTTCCTCCACTCGCCTTTTCGTTCGATTGGCATCTTCGTGTTCATCTAAATAAGCAATCGCAACGTCGGCACCCTCTTTGGCGAAAGCTATCGCCACTGCTGCCCCCATTCCACTATCACCACCAGTAATTAGCGCCACTTTACCGTTTAATTTTCCACTACCCTGATAATGCGGGTTCTCAATGATCGGCTTGGGCACCATCAAGCTTTCCAGCCCTGGTTGAACCAGTTGTCTTTGCTCAGGCTGAGTCAGCGGTACCTCTTGATAACGCGTGATTTTTCCGTATATCGGATAATATGGATAAGGATCTTCTATTTTATTATCTTCAAACCATTTTTGATAGGCTCGAATTTGTTGCAGTACTTCTGCCGATACCTGTCGATAATGATCATTATTTTGATTTTCCATAACGATTTCCCCTTCCTTTTCATAGATTATGATTAGGCAAGTGCATATGTGATGCTGTTTCCTATTACAAAAGCCATTTTCAGCAATTATAAGGAGGAACTAAATTGGAAATCGAATTTCACCCGCAAGTAGTACGTTTATTAGAAAATAGCAGACAGGAACTGGAGATGCATTATTTGGACGATGAATGGAGCACGCCATCTATTATGATCAGACCTCCATATTATACTAGACCTGTTTATCAGCCTTATTATCCGGAGATGGATTGAAAAGAAGACAGCGCTTGATTCCCCATGTTCAACCAAAGACTCTGTATTCTTAGGCCATTAGTGGGATTCACTGTCTCCACTAATGGCAAGGTTGGCATGTATTGCGTTGATAGTGAAACCTAATTTGCACAAAAAAAGAGCAAGTAACTAACTCACCCCTTTCTGTCAGTTGCGCTAACTGATCAAATAAGTATTTGCCGATGCTATCGGAAGGATAAAAGGCCCTTCTCCACCTGTAAAATCTTATCCATTTACCAGGATTGCTGCAGCGATTCTTGAAGAGAGGTATTTACCCGTTTCTTTATGTGTGAATCATTTCTAAATGGACTCTTGCACTAACAAAATTGGAACACAATCGTTGCAGCTATTTCCGTTTTAAGATCCTCTAGAGATAACTGCAACTGTAGAAAAGCCTCTTCTTTTCCTTGATGATTGGTAAAGGTCTTACGCCTTATCTGCGGTATCATATTCGAATCATAAACAATCTTTAGAGATTGTTTTGCCCCTTTTAACACAATTTGGCTATCTTCTATCACATAAGGCATATCCAGCAAAATAAAATGTTCTATCAGAGAGGATGGCTCATCAGTGAAACGAAATCGATCGGTTAACGTTAAGGCAGGGTGTCGGTCTCTATCAAAAATAAACGTTCTATTCAAACGTAATAAAGTTGGATCGTTGTAAGCCTTATGCATATGTAATTGAAATATCGTTTGATTCCTACAATGATCTGCCTGTTGAACTGTTGCCTGATATTCTTTCCCAGCAAATTGAGTCTGTCCATTAATGACGGGGACTGAATGACCATAACTGCTATTACAGATGAAATCATAGCGCTGCTCACTGAAATACGCCTGATTGTACTGTCCCGCACCTAAATCCTTCAAAAATACTTCTTCTCCGCCGAATAATAGAAAGTGTCCGATATCATTATGGTTATGGGGTTCATCGTTATGTCCTCCCTTCGCAGCAAACGCATAGGTTTCCTCATTACACTGGAATCGCGTCATCAAAATCGCGGATGGCTCCCATAAGACATTAGCATCTCGCCAATTCGATCCTTGTTTGCCTACATCATACCATTGTAGTTCACGAAAAGCTGGTGCCCATCTCCCACAATGATCGACAATCTCTTTTTGACCAATTTCTTTAACTGGTAGATGTACCTCAGGGAATTTTTGCTGAAGATAGTGGGTGAACCCTAGCATTGGCTGAGCAAATGACGGCGCATCCGAGAAATTGATCAGATGGTTTCCGGATAGAAAGATATGCTGCTGAAATTGCGCAATTTTGCGTATCTTGTTGGAATTAAATAGCTTATACCTTTCACCTGTCACTCGTTCTAACAAATCCATAAAATAAACAAAATATCCAAAACCATATTGCCAGTAAGTATAACCCTCCGTGCACGCCCCATCTGCTTTAAAGCCACTCAGATAGTGTTCCATACTGTCTAAAACTCGATCTATTATCTTCGCCAGCTGCTCTTGGTCTTCTAACATATAAATAGCAGCCGCCCCCACTGATCCAGCACATACAGAGGCCCAGTTGTGACTGGCGCTCTCCCAATGGAATGGCCCATTATTGATAAAATTACTTAGTACACGGCGATCAATCTCTATTTTTATTTTCTCTATCAAAAACGGGTCCAAGTGGTCTTCTAGTAAATAAATTATTTCTGCGAGTGAAAAAGCGGTTTCCGCTGCAAACAAATCAATCGTGTATTCTAATGTCTGTGATTGTTGATACGAGACATAGATTTGCTCCTCCTTCTGTTGATCGATATGAGCAGGAAGACACCACGTAAACTCCTGACAAATTTGCCATATCTCATTTTCTAACGCCTGCAGATACTGCTTATTTTCTGGCTCTATAGAGCTTAATAATCCAAATGTTGTTAACCTTTTTCTGCGCTCAAAATAAGCCTTCTCGTATGTACTGCGTTCACCGTCTCTTTGAAACTGGCGAAAAGTTTGAAAAGAAGTCAAACTGGATTGCTGAGAAAGAAAGTACGCTGCTTCTTTTGTTAAATAGGCTATCGTTTCCTGATGTTGCTCCTTATCCAAGTTCCCCCACAATTTCTTTACCTGATCTGTTTGTGTCATTTTGGCTGCTCCTTTTTGCTAAAGGTAGTTCTTTATAATATTTCGATTATTTCCCACTTTCATTAAAACATAATTATTAGACAAAGAACCACTCTGGCATATATATAAGTTGGTTTTTAGTAGGAATAGCTACGATAAAATATGTACTAATTTTATGAAGAATGTACTGCTGAAATTGATTATCCATTGTTTTAACGATTGAATGATCAATAACACTTGTCTTGTTAAGTAAAATGTCACTTCTTCCAGCATTATTGCATGCAATAACCTATATATCTAGGTTCTTTGATTTAACATAACTTATTTAAACAAAAGCTTTAAATGGTCAATAAAGCCTCCTTGAAAAAAGCTACAAAACTCTTCACCTCACTAGTCTCTATCCTTGTAAGCAAATAAGTAGCAGACATGGGAGCCATCACTCTCTCAGGTAGTATTTCTAATAAGGTGTGATTCATTACCTCTTCTTTAACCGTGGAAACAGGTAGATAAGAAACTCCTAAAGCCTGCGCAATAAACTTTTTCGTCACTTCCATCTGATTAACCGTCATGGTTCGAACTTTTGGGTAATGATTTTTCACTTCATGCAATAACGAATCCCAGTAATCAGGATGGTTATAGGTAATGAGACGGTGAGTAGACAACGCCTCCCGTTCATTCCAGTTTTGTGTACCCCAGGGCCCTACCAAGATAACAGATTCTTCATGGATTTTCTCCACCTTAAGATTCACTTGTGAAGGCTGCAATCGGCTCAAACCTAGATCTGCCTTCCCTGCCGCAATTTCATTTCCGATTTCGAAAGAGCTACTTACATGGATTAATACTTCTATATCACTGTTTTCTTTAATAAACGTCCTTAATAACGATGGTAAAAAAGACGAAGCAATCTGTGGAGCAACTGCAATTGTTAATTTACGCTGATATCCTTGCTTCCATGACTCAAAACGGTCCATTCCTTGTTCATATTTGGAGAGCCATTCTTTTGCAACAGGAAGAAATTGATAGCCTGCCGGAGTTAATGTTACTGTTTTTCCACTCCGTTCGAACAAGTTACTATCCAGATGACTTTCCAGCTGTTTGATATGTTTAGTAACAGCTGGCTGCGTGAGAAATAATTCTTCGGAAGCTTTTCTGAAATTTTCCCATTTTGCCGCAACAAGAAAGGTTTTCAACCATTTTATATTCATTGTCTACTCCTCCATCTGACATTAATAACGAATAGTTATTAATATATGATATTTATTTTAATTTCAATTATATAACTTATCCCCTATAATGCAATTAACACCACCGAAGGAGGAATACGTATGAAACGTCCAACAAAAGATAACTGGAACGCCAATTTATATGATGGGAATCATGCCTTTGTATCGCAATACGGGGAAAGTGTCATAGACCTTTTAGCACCAAAGAAAGGAGAGAAAATCCTTGATGCAGGCTGCGGTACAGGAGATTTGGCAAATCAACTGTATCAACGCGGTGCCCATGTCATAGGGATTGACCAATCCCAAAATATGATACACCAAGCACAACATAAATACCCGGATATAATATTTCAAGTCCAGGATATGATGGAGTTAGCATATCACGATACCTTCGATGCCGTGTTTTCTAATGCTACACTCCACTGGATCAAACAGCCTAGACAAGCACTTCAATCCATCTATAACAGCCTGCATACGGGCGGCAGGTTGGTAGCAGAACTTGGCGGAAAGGGCAATGTTCAGCTGATTACGGACGCCATTATTCAGCAAATAGAGCGTATGGATATTCCTTATACGCAAGAACAATTCCCTTGGTATTTCCCAAGCATTGGTGAATACACCTCATTAATGGAGGAAGTCGGGTTCACCGTAACTTTTGCCCATCATTTTGATCGGCCAACCCCTTTAGCCGGAGAGGATGGCTTACGCAATTGGATCGAGATGTTTGCTGGCAGTATTTTAGCAAAGCAACCAGATACTCTAAAAGAACAGCTTATTCAACAAGTCGAACAAAGCTTGCGAGAAGTTCTATATCAAGATGGTCAATGGGTGGCAGATTATAAAAGATTGCGTGTTATTGGCGTTAAATAATCTCCAAGTTGTAAAACGTTCGTATAATTTAGCATAAACTTGAAAAGATAAAGGTAAGTGAAAACCATTGGAGGTGGTCTATGTGAGTCAACCTTACCTTTGTCCCAAGTGTAAAACGAACAAATCCCGCTTTAATGTCATCGAACAAGTGGTTAGATCAGTAAAATTAGATGCAAATACGGGCGCTGTCGTCCATGATTATCAAGATGAACCATTAGAGGTTTTCCACCTTGCTTATAATGGACCGGACAGGAGAATACAGTGTGGCGTTTGCGGCTTGATTGAAGATGAAAATGCCTTTATAAACTATGCCAAAACACCCTAAACAGCAAACGGAGGAGGTATGACGATGTCTAAGCATAAGAATCGCAAAGGACCAAAGCAACAAGAACAGCCAGACTTGCCAAACAGTGTTCAACAACCCTACGGCGAGCCAATGGCAGGCTCCCATAAAGTGAAAAATAAAAACCATTCCCGACAAAAAAAGAACGCCTCCCACGATATGTAGAAGTGTTCCTTCCCTTGGCTTGCATGATGGCATGCCTGGGGAACTCTTTATGCCTTCCGCAAAATCTTCTCCATCGCTTTTCCTTTGGCTAGCTCATCGATAAGTTTATCCAGATAGCGAATTTCCTGCATAAGGGCTTCTTCTATGTCTTCCACCCGCACACCGCAGATCACACCTTTGACCATGGTCCGTGCAGGGTTCATTTGTGGAGCTTCCGCAAAAAACGTGTCAAAATCTTTCTCGTTTTCCAATATTGCTTCCAACTCTGCTTGACTATATCCCGTCAACCAGTGAATAATCTCATCCACTTCTGCTTTGGTACGTCCTTTTTTCTCCGCTTTTGTCACATAATGCGGGTAGACACTGGCAAAGCTCATAGCATAGATACGATGTTTTTTCATGATACACCTCGTTTTCATTTATAATTCGTACTTCATTTTGTTTCTTTCAAATAGAAGCCAAACCTAACACCTCTTTTCATCTCCATTATAACCTAATGTAAATATAATTAATGGATGAGGTTATAATTTTTCCAATAATTAAGTCATTATATATTCGATCGTTTTGCTAGAAAAATAATTAAATAAACAATTAACGCAATAAACGATCAAGATCCTTATTTAAGCAAGATTGTTTTAACTTCTTGGTTTTTCGTAAAAATTGCAGGTCCGCTTTGTTACCATAACTCAATTGGCGATAAAAATAATTAATAAATTCTAAAACAGCAAATAGCAAGATAAACCCAGACCACATCAACCCACTTATTGGTAAATGAGAAAACCACCTATAAATATCTATTATGAACGCAGATAACGCAGTAATAAAGACTACGATATTGAAGATTCTTGCCTTTTCTAATATTTGGACGGTTTTGAGAGAAGTGTTGAAATTACCCTCTAATCTATATCGTTTTAATTTAGCATACCAGTAATAAACACCTTGAAGTAGTATCATCTCCAATAAAAGGAAAGAACACCAAAAAGAGATCAAAAAATATAATTGTAAGCTCGGATAATTACTCTGTACTAAATAACTCAAAAAAGCAAAGAGGATGGCTGCCGCTAATTCACCCGAATACAAATATACTAACCTTTTTTCTAAGTTTTTTTTCATTCTATATTATCTCCTCCGTATGATAATAGCTGTATATCTTTTATCGTACCATAGGCTCAGCATACAAAAGAAGATTAATCTACAAAATTCAGGGTAAATAATGGATAGACACGTAACCACTCATTTCTTCAATATCAACGGAACAAAATGCGTGCGACAGGAGGGAATCTTGAATGTTCAAAAACTTTAAAGAAAACTTTCGGCGCCATGCGCTGCTCCGTGCGGTTATTTTTATATTAATTGGCGCCGCCATTATTATCAATCCAGAGGGTTTTCTTCGCTTTATCGGTTATATCATCGCAGGGTATTTAGCCTTGTTAGGTATTATAAAGATCTACCAAGACCACAAAATAAAACAACAAATTGGTACGTATGGAATGGGGTTGGCAGGTGGTATTATTTTAATATTATTAGCTGCTGTTTTCCTTTATTTTGCGCCAAATATTTTCTCCATCTTACCATTCTTATTAGGCTTGGCGATTATCATCAATGGTCTGATGCAATTGATCGTCGCCCTGAACATGAAAAGTACGGGTTGGATTATTTTTTGTATCCTGCTCATCATTGGAGGGGCAGTGCTCGTATTTGATCCCTTCAAAAGCACCTTGGTACTATTCCAAACCTTTGGCGTGATCCTTGCCTGTATTGGCATATCTGAGGTTGTCGATCATTTTCAAAATAGAGCGAATGGCAATAACCCAAGCACCAGCCGTTAATCACAACACTGGTGCTTGGGATTTATTTACTAAGCATGCGACACACGTGGCATTGCTAGTGGTTCCTTGCCTAATTCTGCCCAAATATACTGCATGAGCAGCTGCTGTTTCAATTCTTGATGCGCCTTACCATCCCATAGATTATTTAACTCCAACGGATCTTCTTGCAGATCAAATATTTCCCCATACGTTTGCTGATAATACACCGTCATTTTGTATCTCTCCGTGATCAATGTTTTTTGGTGAATCGTGGTCGGTTCATGGCGAAACTCACAAATGGCATGATCTCGAGCCCTGTTTTGATCGCCCTGCCAGACTTCTTTCTGATCCACGCCAGTCATGTGAATGGGAATATCCGCATCCGCAAAAGAGAGAAAAGTCGGTGCCAGATCCACTAATGATTGAATGGACGAAGATGTTGCACCTGCTGGCACATGATTGGGATACCTTACAACAAAGGGAAGCTTGATTAAATCTTCGTAATGGAAGCCACCTTTGTATTGCAGTCCATGCTGACCGAAGAAATGGCCATGATCGGTGGTAAATACAATCAGCGTATTGTCGGCTAAACCAAGTTCATCTAACTTATCTAGTATTTTCCCGATATATTTATCCATTAAGCTGATCATGCCATAATACGTGGCAACCAATTGTTTGCGATCATACTCCGAAATATTCCGGTGAGAAAGATAACCATGAATCGCCTTTCCTGTTTCCTGTAAGTGTGAAAAATCCGGATTTTCCTCTTGTGTCTGCCCAAAGTGAGGTGGATTTTGATCATGTTCGCCTGGCACCATTTCTGGTATCGTCAAATCATCTGGATTATACATCGTATCCCACGGTTTTGGGACTAAATACGGTGGATGCGGATCGAAAAAGCTGGACCAGAGAAAAAAAGGTTCCTCCTGCTCCTTATAGATTTCCAGTCTTTTATTCGTTTCTTCCGCAATCCATTTGTCATAATGAAATTCCTCCGGTATATCCCATGTGTGCCGAGTATCCGGATCCATATTTCCAGTTGGCGGCGCAAAGTAATCCTTCCAGTTCGTGCAGCCTTTCTCCTCTAACCAATTCACGTAATGTTGACCAACATGCTGCTCATTGGTATGATTCCTCGCCAGCTCCACATGATCAAAACCATAAAACGGCCCATGAAACCCTTTCCAAAAATCAAGGTCTTGAAGAATCGGATAAGACTCCAAAGAAGGGTATGTTTCCGTACTATGTAATGGCTGGAAATGAGCTTTACCAATTAACGATGTTTGATAGCCTACCTCTTTCAAATCATCATTCAAGGTATGGGCATCTTCCTGCAATTTAGTTCCGAGTGTCCATGCCCCGTGCTGGCTAGGGTACTGTCCTGTTAAAATCGATGCTCGTGTAGGCGTACAAGTAGGGTTCGGACAGTAAGCTCGATCAAACGTCGTTCCTTCCTTCACCAGCCGGTCCAGATTTGGCGTCGATATCTCTTTATTAAATGCCCCCAATGTGTCCCAATGCTGCTGATCACTAGTGATTAGTAAAATGTTTGGTTTGTTCATTCTAGTTAATACCTCCTTTTGGTTCTTATTTTAAAAGAAAACGATATCCATTGAAATAGCTTCATGTTAGCTTTTGTTGTTATTTTGTTAGGTTAAGAATTCGATGATGTAATGCCAGTCGAATGTTAACGGATGATGAAAAAGAGTGAGCTTCGTACTATCCATCTTTTTCTACCAACAAGGCGAGTGTTTCATTCCCCGCTTGATACGGTGCACCCGTTACATCATTATAAACATCTATCAGTGTGAAACCTGCATCCTCTATTTCCTGTATAACCCATGTTTTTGCGAAATATTGATGCCAAATGTAATAGCTTTCAACTGTTTCATTGGTGATAATGGTGGTCTGTTCCAGTGAAACATCCTCATCGTATTTTACATTTTGCGTCAATTTCACATGTGTCTGCGGAGACCAAAAACCGCCTTCATGGACCATCCAGTCTTTTCCTTCGATAAACTGTTGATATTTAGCTATAGTAAATACATCGAAAAGTAGTCTTCCACCCTTTTGCAGGCTGTTCCAAATACGGCGCAATAATTGCTTGCGGTCACCTGGACTAAGCGCCCCATAATCACAGTAAATCAGTGTCGCTAAATCATATTGTCGATCAACGGTTGCCGTCAAATAATTGTCATAACGATAGGTAATATTCAGCCCCTTTTCCAGTGCAGATGCTTTGGCATGCTGAATGGATCTCTCCGAAAAGTCAATCCCGGTTACTTGATAGCCCGCCTCAGCTAATCGTTCACAATATAACCCTGGTCCACAGCCAAAATCAATGATGGTCTCCGTGTCTGCTTGAGCTGCTGTCTGAGTGATAAACGCCACCGATTGATCGATAAAATTAGCCGTTCTGCTCGCACCTTCATGACCTGGATCCAGATGTGCCACTAACAAGTATGTGGAGATATGCGAATCTTGCCAAAACATTTTTTCGGAAGGTGTGAATCTTTCAGGTAGTTGCAATTGATCTATTAAATAAGTAAACATATGTATCCCTCTTATCTTTTTGCAGTATTCTAAAGCATGTACTTATATGTTATCACAAAAAGAAAATCGTAATTACATTTTACCTCGATTCCATCACTTGAAATCCTCACGATACATATGATTCTCTCTTGAACCTTACGTCACGTCATGATTTATACTAACCATACAAGGATCACATAAGGAGAGAATATAGATGTCCACTTCCATCATCAAAACATTGATTTTCGACAAGCAAGTCCGCCTCTACTTGACGAATAACACAGGATTACTCAATGAAATCATTCCGATACACCAAGAGGCTAACCACGTTATCAAAGCGACGCTAGCTAACTCTCTTTCTGTTGTCAGCCTGTTATCTGCTACACTTAAGGAGAAGCAACGATTGAGCACGACCCTGCTTATGAGCCAGCCGAAAAACAAGATGCATATCGATGTAGACGCCCAGGGTAATCTGCGTGGTTATGCTAATGATCATTTACTAGCACAAGAGCCAACCTCTGTTAAACAGCTAATTGGTCAAAAGGGATCGATCAGAATGATAAAAAGTTCTAACATGAACCAATTTACCGGAATCACCGATATGCCTTATCAGGATATTGACAAAGATTTCTCTCATTATTTCCAACAAAGTGAACAGACGGATACGTTGTTCAAGACAAACATCGACTGGACAAAAAAGAATACGATCGCTAATAGCTACGGTTTATACGCCCAATTGCTTCCACAGGCCTCTAAAGAGCTATTAATGTATGTAGGGGAAGCTTTTGATGTGCTAACCTCTGTGTTAAGTAAGCTATCTAATATGACGGAAACCGAGTTGGCAGCTACATTAAGGAAATATTTTGGCGAATTCTCTATAATAGGTTATGATGAGGTCCAATTTTTCTGTGACTGCTCGAAAGAAATGTTTTTTGGTTTGTTACATGCCATGAATAAAGGCGAAATAGAAAATCAGATACAATCAGGACAACCAATGCCAGCATCATGCAATATATGTGGTAAAACTTACTTGTTCACCACGGAAGAGTTGAGAACCTATCTACAGGAGGACGGAAATGGATAAATATTGGAAAATCGGAGAAATTGCCGAGATAACAGGATTATCGATTAGAACGTTACGATATTACGATCAAATTAATTTGCTAAGCCCTTCCCTGTACACCGAGGCAGGACACCGCCGATATTCGCTGAAAGCTCTGCAGACATTGATGGAAATTCTTTCATTAAAGCAAATGGGGTTTTCTCTAGAAGAAGTCAAACAGCTCCAAGAACAACAGGCTCCCTCCACTGTTAGAGAAACTTTAGCTATGCACACCGAGCGAATAAAGGCAGACATGGAAGCCCAGCAGCAGCTTTTAACACAATTGGAAGAGGTGCAGCAAGAGTTTTCCAGTTCGCCAGATAACATGATCTCTTTACAAAGTTTAACCATGCTATTTGATGCCATGAGAGCTGATCGTTCCAAGTATTTCAACCAAGCTCAGCTAGACTGGATGCGGGACCATTTTCACACCATGGATAAAACTACCTTACAGCATAGTCAGTTGGCGTTTTATAAGCTGTTAACCAGATTGAGAGACAAAAAGGAGAAGCACTACCCTCCATCTGATCCATCCGTGATCGAAATCGCCACCAAGTGGAAAAGCATGATGAATAGCTTCTTACCTGAAAACAATGAATTGCAACAGCAAGCCGAAAAATTCTATGCCGATAATCCTGATCTTGCCGCAAAAACAGGGTTGGAAGCAGATTTGTACGCTTATTTACACCAAGCCTTATCCTTTACAAAAGCAGATAACGAGCGTTAATGGTAGGTTATCTGCTTCTGTTGGGCTTTTATAAAGAAAAATGATTTATCCCCTGCTTGTTGCGATAAATAACGAAGCATCTTGGTTCACCAATAGGTTCTTCCCATGATAAAACGTATTTATTTCGATATCATGTAGACCAATATTCGTTAATAGCTCGTTTATTTCTTCCCTAGTAAAACCATTGTGCACCTTTGGATGATCTACTCGTTCATTTTTGTCAAAATCAACAATTAGAAAAAGACCTCCTTCATTTAATCGATTTTTTAATTTTTGTAACAAGGCTTTTACGTCTGGCACATGTATTAAAACCAATGATACAAGGATGACATCAGCGTTAACATCCAACTGATCATCTTCCATTAGATCAAGCTTCCTTGCTTCGATATGATGGTACGGTATTTGAGCCAATTTATCTTGGGCCACATGAATCATTTCTTGTGAGGCATCAAGCAAGAGGACATTATCAAAATGTCCTGCTAATGGTAAGGTAACCAGGCCTGTTCCCCCACCATAATCTAATAGGGAGTGCTGTTTCTTGTCAGGTAGCACCGTTTTAACTTTATCCGCAATAATAGTGGCGAGTTTTCTTCTATCTTCTGTATCATACCTTTTTGCATGCTGTTTGTTAAATGCATTATTTCCCATTTCACCTACTCCTCTGCAATTGATAGTGACAAGCCTTATTATATCTCATTCAACTTTTTATCGACACCCTAGTTGCTTGTAGGATTATTCCCCACTATGTGCTATATTATTAAAGAAACAACAAAATAAGAGGAGGTTTCAACATGTCAGCGAACACATCATTTGTCATTCCTAAAGAACTCGAAGCCTATCGCCCCATCTTAGAAAGCACCTTAGAGCCTGTGCTCCACATTCAAACGACAGAAAGAAAAACCTCATTATGGGAGAGCAAATTCGGCGGCAATCCTTATTTCCCTTTGACGATGGAATACCCTAAGACTCCCAAAGGACACCCATTACGGTTACTGGCGCAAATTAATTTTGCAGACCTACCAGAGCCATTACCTTCCTTCCCTCCTAAAGGCATACTGCAATTCTATATTGATGGCTCTGATGATATGCTCGGCCTTGACATCGATGGCGACTTAAATCAATCAGGCTATCGTGTGCTGTTTCATGACAATGTGATAGAGGGCGAGGAAGCATTGCTACAGAATTTCTCATTTTTAGACCAACAAGATAGCGACATGTTTCCCGTTGAAGCTGAACTGGCTTTGTCCTTTGAACCGGGTTTTGAACCCCTCTCCACCGGCGATTTCCGCAGTCGTGAGACCTATGCAGCAATCCTAGAGGAACTGGATGGAAATGATGCATTAGAGGATGCTTTCTACGAGACGTTCGATAGTTCAGGTCACCGAATTGGTGGGTATCCTTTCTTCATCCAAGGGGATCCGCGTGACTTCGGCGATTTCCAAGAGTCAACTACCCTGCTGCTGCAACTCGATAGTGATGACGATATTATGTGGGGCGATGTAGGGGTAGCCAATTTCTTCATTTCCAAAGAGGACTTGGAAAAGAGAGACTTTAGCAAGGTGTTGTATAACTGGGATTGTTCGTGAATGTGTTTATGTAGATGTAATAATTGTCTACGCGAAACTGCTTTGTCTCCCCCCACTAAACCAATTATGGTATCTGGCTGTCAAACTCCATGGTAAGTTTGACAGCCAGATACACGTTTTTTATGAACTCTGACAATTCTTACACATACAAATCAAACATATTAACATCGTAGCCAAGCTGCTTTAGATAGTTAAAGAATTGTCCCCGATGATGAAATAAATGAGAAACCTCTTCCACAAGCCAATGTGCCTGTGTCTCTCCCTCTTCTAAATAAAAAGGCTTTGTTTTCTTGGTCAAAAAATCTTCGTCTGATAAGGACTGCATATACGTCTTGAATAAATGGAAACCTTCTTTCATCGCCTTGATCCATTCTTCAGAAGACTCCATGCTCTCATACTTTGCTTCCAAGTTTTGAATCATCTCCTGATCTTTTTCCTGCCAGAGATTCAAATCAACTTCTGGTATGGAGGCTATATGTATACGGCCTCCATGTCGTGAAGCATGCCTACTAATAAGCATGTTTTCAATACTTCTATCTTACCATTCTCATTTCATTCAGCTTTATTATGTTATAAAATAAAGGTGGGAGTGGGATATATATGATGAAATTTGAAGATAGATTAATCTCTATTCTCCAACAAGACAATTATATCATGTCGATTTTAGAAGCTGTAGAAAAGCTGCAGTTGCCTGATTGCTGGGTTGCTGCCGGATTCATCAGAATTGAACTACTCACCACTTAACACCCTTACGGATTGTTTGAAGTGGGAGATTCTTGGGAACAGAGCGCACTTGTTTGTGTATTTCTTTACCAACAGAGGTTTCTCTTATGGACCAAGCTATCCCCGTAGATTCCTACGGTTCCATATTTTTGTTTAAGCCAAAACTAATGTTCGCAAGCCTTCAGCTAGGATATTTTTGCTGGCATTTACATCTCTGTCGTGATGTTCATGACAAATAGGGCATGTCCATTCTCTTATTTCAAGAGATTTCTTGCCATCTTGATGTCCACAATCGGAACATATCTGACTAGACGGAAACCATCTGCTTATTTTCACGATTGTTTTACCATACCATTTCGCTTTGTATTCTAATTTCGATACAAAAGCAGACCATGATACATCGGAGATGGCTTTTGCCAACTTATGATTGCGTAACATTCCTTTGGTATTCAAGTCTTCGATACAGATAATATCGTGGTTTTTGATTATTTCTGTACTTAACTTGTTAAGGAAATCGGCACGCTGGTTCATTACTCTTTCGTGTAATCTAGCAACTTTGCGTTTTTGCTTCTGATAGTTTTTTGCATCCAGAAGGTTAATACCATTCTTTTTGGCATGTAATGCTCGTCTTGAAAGCTTTCGCTGTTCACGTTTTCGTTTCTTTTCCATGTTTGATGTGAACTTATTATTGTCCATCTTGCGACCATCAGAAAGAATGGCGAAGTCAGCGATACCTAAGTCTATACCGATAGATGATTCCGTTTTCTCCAATGGCTGTACTTCTGTTTCGGCTAGAATGGCTACAAAGTATTTGCCACTAGGATTTCGTCTAACGGTTGCATGAAGAATACGCCCTTCGACTTCACGACTTTTGGCAAAGCGAACAAGACCAAGTTTCGGCAATTTGATTTTGCTGTCTACAATGGCAATATTGTTATTTGTTTCTTTAGTCGTGTAGGATTGCACCTTGTTCTTTTTAGACTTGAAGCGTGGTGTTTTGTTTTGTTTCTTGAAGAATCGTGTATAGGAATCAGCAAGGTTTTTTAGTGAGGATTGAAGGGCAACGCTGTCCACTTCTTTTAACCATACGAATTCCTTTTTCAATTTTGTTAATGCAGCAGAACAAGAATGATAGGTTAATCCTTTGCCTGTTTCTTGATAGGCATCGTTCCATCGCCCTAAAAAGTGATTGAATACGAAACGACTACATCCGATTGTTTTAGCAATTAGACTTTCCTGTTCTTTGGTGGGATAGATCCGGAATTGGTATGCCTTGTTGACTAACATGGTTTTCACCTCACTTCATTCCTTGGTTTTCCATATATTTTTTTACAATATGGATGGGAGAACCGCCAGTAGTTAGTAAGCAAAAACTTCTTGACCAAAACATTTCTTTCCATAGCTTTTTTCTTATTTGTGGGAAGTCACATTTTATCAGACGAGAACTGGCACTTTTATAAGCATTGATGAACGTTGATAATGCTGTATTAGGATGTGCTTGGAACAGGATATGGACATGGTCTTTATCATGATTCCATTCAACTAAAGAGATATTATATGTCTCGCCTAACTTTACAAACATATCCTTAGCATAGTCAGATACCTTATCATCAAAGACTTCTCTACGATATTTCACAACGAGCACAAGATGGTAATACATGGATAATACAGAATGATGATTATTATCTAATTTCATTACAACATCAGCCTTTCTCTTATCTAAGACGGATTATATCATTAAGGTATGAAGCGGGCGACAAAAAAGCCTTTGGGCTATCGCCTAACCGACATGCATCTCACCTATCGCCTGAGCTTCGCCCTTCACACGATGGAGGAAAGAGTCTTCTGTGGGAAAAAGATAAAGTTTGGGATACCCTGCACCACTGTCAGACCAACTTGAACTACCCCCACTTAATTTTCTAATGAAAATTTGAAGTGGGAGATTCCTGCGAACACCGGTGCATCCACCAGTTTTTAAGCAGGCTAACCCCGTCATCCCAACGGTTCGTGCTTTATATCTTGTACGCCCGACTCGCCACACGTCCTACTTTAGCTTGATTTTCGCAACTTCGGGTCGTGTGGGGCGACTGAACGTTGAAGATTTTACGTTGCAGACGATTTTCCTGCAACAACCTCCTATCTTCAGTTTTCAAAGAGCAACTTACAATCATATTATAGCACAAATGTTCGCTGTTTTCAACTATTTAGGATACTACCGACATTCATCTCCCACCTACTCATTGGGCTATGCCCTTCACATTCCTTGAGGTGGGAGTCTTCTGTCGGAGTTTGATAAAAACCGAGTGATTTCACCCTTTTGAACAGGATCACCGGCATGTCGTAATGTGAAGGGAATGCCTAACTGATCATATTTTTGTTTTAATAGATAACCATGCATGGGATGATGAATGACTTTATCTACCGAAGCATCCGCTGGAATAGTCGTCCCTTCTAGTGGAAAATCATAGGCCATAAAAGCAGGAGGTGCATGTTCAGACATATACGTAATGGCCGATGCTTCCTCCGCCAACTGAAGAATGTCGGGTTGCTTGAGTTCGTCCAGGCTAGACATCCCATAAAATAGGGTTAAATTAGGTTGGATATGAGGACCTGCATAGATTGGCTCGTAAAACCGTTGATCTTTAGAGACTTGTGTCGCATGCCCTACGAATGCCGTCACATCAGAAGAAATACGCTCGATCGGATCTGGACTTGCTGGGTCAGCCAAATCTCCGTTTAATGCATTCCACAAAGCAATATGTCCCCCAGCCGATGATCCGGCGGAGGCGATGCGCTGGCCATCAAATCCCCATTCCTTCGCCATACTCCGTACGAACTGAATCGCCCGCGTGCCATCTTGCATCGGGGCCGGGTATGGATCGGTAGTAATAAAGCGATAATTACATGTGACAAAGGAGATCCCAGCAGCTAAACAATCATGCATCAGCTCCGTTGACACGGCTGTTTCTTTCTCGCCACCCACATAACCACCGCCATGGAAGAAAATCACGAGTGGTGACGGGGCAGTCTCGTTTTTCACAATATAAGCGTCCAGCTTATTTCTACCATGTAGACCATAAGCAACGTTTTTGTATTCTTTAATAGACAATGAGATCAGCCTCTTCTCTAGCAATTATTTTACTATGTATTATACCAGTAAATTCTTTGAAGAAGAAATGGTTGTCAACTTCAACTTTCGTTTATTTACCATTCGTAACGATTCATTTGATTTTTTATTAACCCTTTCCTCACCATGAAAAAGTATACAAAGATTAGACAGGTTAGAAATAAAGTAATGATCGTTGTCCACGAAAATGCAATATAACCACTTGTATCATGTGTGTACTGTATATCATACTCTGGCAATTCACTATTTGGAGAATCATCATTTGCATAGGAAGAAAAATGAATGATAACGCGAGAATAGCCATCCTGATTAGATAGTTGATCTCCTTCAAGCGTAAAATTTTGGAGTGAATTCATAACAGGAATGAGCTCCTTTACAAATTCCCAATTATCATCAGGATGCGATTTTGTAAACATTATACTATTTATTGGACTAACCGGACGTAAAAAATCGCTGATTTCAACCATTAATTTGTCTCTATGATAAACTTCCATAGGATCTGTAAAATAATAGTCAATAAACGTGTCATATCTCGGTTCAATAGAATGAGTATTTTCAAATGTATAAACGGAAAATGCCATCTTATCATCTATATTTTCTTGGAACCCCGTTTTTGGATTGGAAACATATACGGAATTGGTTCGATAGTCAGACTCCATTAATTGACTGTTATTGATTGTCTGGTCTGCATATTCCTTAAAAATTGAATCCATCTCAATAGAATAATTAATGGCGTACAAGTTATGTTTGGCCTCTCGCTCTGCATATGCATCGTCACATATCAAACTCATTATAATCCCTAAAGAGAGCAACACTAGAAACCATCTACTAAAATAATGAGATTGAAAGTTCCCCCACATTATGATCACTTCCTACTATAAAATCCAAAAGACTATAGGTTCCAAATACATGTCGTCGCTTATCCAAACAATCGATTCGCTTATATTTGACGCTGCGTTTATAATCAAACACACTTTGTATGCGCTTTCTTTTATCGAACTATTTGTTTCTTCATTGTCTAATCTTTATGCCATACTTATCCACCACAAATATATGGCTCCATGGCATTCCTTAGTTGAAATGAAGGTTTGATAGGATCTTCGATATTTCTATTTTTTCATACCTTACCATAGAAGCATAAGCGCAGTGACGACCATTATTATAAACAATAGTCGTCATCGCTTACTTCTAAGGATTATTGATTATTCTACTCTGAATGAGCTGACTCAACCGCCTTCTTTTCAGCAAAGTAATCCAACATGGCACGTACCTCATCGGTTGTTGATGTGCTCATCAATTGATTTCTTAACTCGCTAGCACCATAAAAGCCCCGGACATATACTTTAAAAAAGCGACGGAGCGGCTTAAATGGACGTTGTTCCATTGCAGAATATTTATCGTAAAGATCAAGATGCACCCTTAACAGATCCAACAAGTCTTGGCTGTCATGTTCTTGCGGCTGCTTCTCAAAGGCAAAAGGGTTGGCGAAAATTCCGCGACCTATCATCACGCCATCCACACCGAATTGCTGAACAAGTTCCCAGCCTGTTTGACGATCAGGAATATCCCCATTAATGGTTAACAAGGTGTCAGGTGCAACTTCATCACGCAATGCCTTAATTTCTGCAATTAATTCCCAATGCGCTTCGACCTTGCTCATCTCTTTTCTGGTGCGCAGATGGATCGAGAGGTTAGCAATATCTTGCTCAAAGACATGCCTCAACCAATCATGCCACTCCTCAATATCCGTGTAACCCAGCCTCGTTTTGACACTAACCGGCAGGCCACCTGCTTTTGCCGCTTGAATTAATTCCGCTGCCACTTCTGGTCGCTGAATTAAGCCGCTTCCCTTTCCTTTCACTGCCACGTTGGCTACGGGACAGCCCATATTAATATCGATACCTTTAAACCCTTGTTCCGCCATACCAATACTCATTTGCCGAAAATATTCCGGCTTATCTCCCCAGATATGAGCAACAATCGGTTGTTCATCCGCTGTAAACGTCAGGCGGCCGCGCACGCTATTGCGTCCATCAGGATGACAATAACTCTCCGAATTAGTGAACTCCGTAAAAAACACATCCGGCCTGGCTGCTTCACTTACGACATGACGGAAGACGACATCTGTCACATCCTCCATTGGTGCTAATATAAAAAATGGTCGTGGTAAATCACGCCAAAAATTGGTACTCATATTTTGCTTCCTTTCATTCACAAGCTGTTTTTTCCTTCACTATCATAGCATAAGGGTTCAAAGAAGACAAAAGGACAAGTTGGTTGGAGTATTCAAATTATAAACTTGCAAATTCAGCTTTAAAAGCTCTTTTACGGGAATGTTGTTTCTGATAATAAGCGATCAGATTCGCTCGCCCGTTCGTATAGCCGTTCGATTCCATGGCTTCGCCCAAAGCCGTGATTAGTCTAGCAGCCTTATAATAGCTATTTCGATACTTACCTCCCACAACAGCTTCTGTCCGCTTATCCACTTCTTTTTGCAGCCAAGCCAGATAGCTTTCTCGTTGTTTGTCCGTTATTTCTATTTTTTCCTTCCAATCTAATAACCGTTCTGCTAAACTTTTCTCTTCTTTTTGGTATCCAATTCGGTCCTCCACACTGTCTAATAGTTGTTTGCCAGCTGTAGACAATTGATTACTTTTGTCCAACAACAATATAAACAACGGTACGACTGCCCCTTTCACATTACTGCTCCATCCTAATGTTGTTCGATCCTTGACGCATATCTCCATAACCTCATCAAATGCCCCATTAAAAAATCGAATCGTTATTTTACGCTGATCAGAGAGCCTATTCGTTTGCCATTGCACCGCTGGAGATCTTCCCTGCCATGCTTCTACTTCAGGCAATGTCTCCGCAAACTTCGCCGCCTGGTCTGTGATCGCTTGATAGTCTGACAATTCAAATAATCGTAAATAATGATTTAGTGTGGATTCCGCATAAAAGGCGGATTCATAACATTCATTTAATGCATCTGCATCTTCCAACTGCTGAGCAGCTCCTGCTGTTAGATCGGCAATACGCCCTCTGACTACCAGTTTTTCAGGTAATGTACGAATTGCCTCCAAACCAAATCGTTTACACTCCTCCCAGTTTTCTTCCACAAACAGGCGTTGACATGCATATTCATACAACACGGGGTGCTTACTCCAAACATGAGAGGCCATTTCCATCAGACGAGCACTACCTCCTTGATATATACATGCTTCTTTCAACAGTTTCCCAGTCAAATCTCCATCCTGCTCGATTAAAAAGGCAATCCAGTCTTCCATGAATAGATCCAATCCACTTAACGCCTCTGGACCTACGACAAATATATCTTCTACTTTCATATTTCGTGCTAGATTCCAAGTAGTGAAATACCGATAAAAGATACTTGCCGTTTCCTTCCCTTCAAAGCATTGATAAATAGTGTACATCAAATGGAGAAAGGTCTGTTCTATATTCAAATGGATTAAACCTTCATCGACAAGCTCCTCCAATGTTAACTCAAATGACTCGCCTGTCTCCTCTTCAATAACTGCAAAAGATAGGCTGCATAACCGTTCGAATAAAGTATAGGATTCTGTGTATTTCTTTTGAAACATCAAATCGTTCGCTAACTGAAAAGCATCTTCCAGCTCCTCGATCATGCCAAACGTATCTTCATATTCATATTCCCAATCATCACTCCAGAAATCTCCATCATAGATCTGATAGCTGGAACATTCCAAATAAATATCTTGAGATTCTACCTCATCACGCCATGTTTCTATTTCTTTAATTCTGGACAAACTTGGATAATCTGCTTTTATTTCATTCGTGGTGAATAAGTCTAAAAAGGCTCCACGTTGCGATTCCTTCGTTGTTCTTGCTACATGAAGAATCCACTCATTTTTCTCCTGTTCTGACATCTCTGTTAAGTGTTGATCTATCCGATCCATGAAATCACGGTAGTTCATTGCATCAATCCCTCCATCCCATACTTTCCACCTGTCATTTTAGCGAATGGTTCGTTACTGCCTATCACTAATGCTCACTCCATAGGTTGCTTCTTTTCATCCACCTATTGCTTGTTCCTTTCATATCACATAGAAGGAATGTCTCTATAACAATCTTAAGGGCCTATTTTTTAAATATCCAATGGCAGCAAGCAGTTTGACGGAATCATCCTATGCGTTTCTATCCCTTTCCGCCTCTTGAATAATAGTGGTGATGTCTTGTTGCAAATGCAGCTTTCCTTGCAGTGACAGCCACTGTACAAACGCCCGAACGGTTGTCAGTAAATGCTGATGTTGGGTTTTGCTCACGTGTTGCTTTCCACCAAAAAGGGCATAAATATCGTTGGTTAACAACTGCTTCCAGAATGTCTCCTCACACTCCGTCCAGCTGTGCAATGACTTGATTTCCATTATTTCTCGAATGTCATACAAACTATTTCGATACTTTCTTTCGGTTCCTTTTGATTTACCGCTCGTTTTTTCTTGATAAAAATCGACAATATCCTTAACATAAAAAGCATCGATTGTGTCTGGGGTAAAACCTAACCTTTCATACGCGTAGATATCTTTCTCTGATACACTCACTTGTGCCATCGGCGTGATGGAACTTTGGCGGTTTTCTCCTCCTGTTACCCATGGTGATAACGGAAAGTCTAATTCTTTTCGAGCTGTATTATAGTCTGGCTTAATTTCTACCTGTCCATAGTCTTGTTGCACGATTCTATTTAGTTCAAATTCAGAATGCTTCAGCCAAGTTTCTGCCAATTTGGTATCCCCATTAGCCACAAGTTGATGGACGGATTGATGATCGTACTGAGGCAAAGGCTGATCCAGCATAAATTCAATCCTGAATGAAGCGTAGGTGCTTAAATATTCCGGAAATTCCTCTGCTGATTGCACCAAGTATTGATCAAGTACGATATTCTTAGGAACATTAGATACCTCTTCCTGCTCATCGATTAAGGAAAAGGAATGGTTTACTTTTTTTATCTTATTTAATAATTTATTATAATACTCTTGTTTAGTTGTCGTACAGGTGATGACATCGCCGTCGAGTTGAATGGTTGCGTCTACTTTATACAAGGTAATGTCTTCCGGCCATTCACTATCTCGATAGATACTACCTCCCCTCACCCACGAAAGCTTCTTATGGGTATCATCCCATTTCTCAATAGCAAAATCAGGGTCATGATACAAACTCTCCGCCATCGCCTCTGGTTTACCAATTGTGAACTTATACGTATAATAGACTACTTCTTGTGTTTCCTGTTTATCCTTTGGTAAATCCTTTTGTGAGAGCAGAATTTCAGGGAAGTAGTCCCACATTACTTGCTCCCTATCTATTTGTTGCTCTTCGGCCACTCTTTCGACATAATCAATCGACTCTTGATACTTTTCGGGGCTGACGAGCATTCTTACGCCATTAAAATAATAGACGTCCTCGATTGGCTCTAAGAAGGCAATTGTACTCATCCACGGCAAAACAACTGGTAAGTTTTCTGTCCGTTTTGGCACATGATACGTTTGCTTGGTGTGATAGTCTTCAAACACAACAGATCGTTCTGTTTCATTAATAGTTTGCAGAAATTGCGGGCGTAATGCTGCCCACCGCTCAGCCATTACTTTTTCGGCTGATGTTAACTGATCCCCCATCTCTGATAGAAAATATTCAATACCACGTTTACCGTTCTCGAAACGATGGAAAAAGTAAAGCCAAAACTGAAAAAATCCCCTATCCATTGTATGTTGTGTTCTTTTTTTAAATTCAGATTCTAAAGTATAGTACTCTCTTGATGACAAGCACGATCCCGACACAAAATCCTTTAGCTGCTCTAAAAGTTCATGTTTTGCCGCATATAATCTTTCTTCCTTGATTTTTTGTAATGAGACCAGATTGTCCTTTTTCATACAACACTTTTTATATTTTTTCCCGCTACCACATGGGCATGGGTCATTTCTTCCAACTTCCATTATAAGACGCTCCTCTTAGGTTTGGAATAACTCCTTTTCTTTCATTATAATTGGTTATTGGAAAGATGAAAAGTTCAAAAGGCTGAACCCAATAGAAACACAAATATTTCAATGCGGAAATGTGCTGCCGGTTTATAACAGGAGAAAAGAACACTCCGGTACAAGCCAACAAAGTAATGATCACCTAGAAGTTGGTTTGTTATCAGAATTAGTGCTATCTCCTATTTGTTACTCTTTATTCATTCGCTTGATCTCCCGCCATGATAACAATAATAATGCTCTGCTCGCATATTTTTCAGCTTCACTAAAGAGTGTTCTGCTTGCTCCAGATCCAAACAAAATTCTGGATTAGCGATGGCTAATTCATGTTGCTCTTTTACAGCAGCGTCTCCTGTGATAATACTGTCCAGACTGGGAATATACAAAGAAATGTGCCCAGAAGTATGACCAGGCGTTGCTATCACTTGACACTGGTTATTTAGGATCCAATCGCCATCACCGACTGTTTCATCAATTGGTACATGTTGCAAACTTTTTAATTGTTGGATAAACCACTCCCCAAATGCCTGATGCTGCTTGGGCATAGTTTCTAGCATTTTCTCAGCTTGGACTAATCGCTCTGACTTCTCCTCACCGCTAATATATGTTGCTTCCATTTCACTGGCTATGATACGAATCCATGGATATTTTTCTTTGAAATCAGACAGGGAGCCGATATGATCATCATCGTAATGTGTAAGAATGATATTCGTTAGATCGTTCATCTCATATCCATTTGCTTCGATTTCTTTTTCGATGATCGGTAAAAAGCCTTGATATCCTGTATCAACTAAGGTTAGTTCATCATTGGATCGTATCAAGCTAGGATAAATATCGTTTTTTTGACCATTAAATTCAAATGCAATGGGTAATTCAATTATCTTCATCTCACTTCTCCTCTCCTTTATTCCATCATTTCTGCTATCTGCTCCACCCACGCTGGAATCTCGGTACACACAATTATTGCTTTTGATCTTCTTTGCTCCATTCAATCACTTGATCGATACCTATGGAAACAAGGTAGAAACATAACGCGGCAACTACACTAGGATACAAGATAAAGGAGTCTATCTCCTGAGCCAATAACAGAGAAAGAAGACTTCCGAGTAGGAAACCTGCCAACAAATAGAAGAGAGAATGAACCATAACCTTGTATATTCGCTTTGAAAATTTTATATTTTTCATGAGCCCATCAATAAGGAGTGCGGATGGAATGCCGCCAATCAGAAAAATAATGCCTGATACCACCAATACAATGATAAAAATCTCATCAAAAGTCCAAGCTTCCGGATAGTCAGGTTGCTCGGGCTGGGCATACAAGACCGCCCAGATGATACTGAAAAGAAAACTGGACAGGATTGCCGCACCCAACTTTTTCAACACAATCATGGTTCCACCCCCATTCTTTTTGGTGATTAACTACTAGAGATCCACGGTCACTTTCATTTTTCAAAAGAACCATAAAAGGCAATCATATATTACTTCTGTTGACCCTGACTTTCTGGATACAATTTCTCCAGCAGTTGTGCCGTTTCATCAATCACTCGGTCACTTACGATATCTGCCCCCATTGATTTCATCATTGCTTGAACAAACTTTAAGCGCCTGAACAATTTCTCTGGATCTGCCTGAAAGATTGCTGGATCACACCAAATATTAATTAACAAAAAGAAAACCTCTGCACATTCATCTGGATATTCCGTCGTAATCGATCCATCTTCCACTCCTTTTTTTATGATGTCAGCAAATGCTGGGGCGCTGCTGTCGATGGAACGCTTCATCATCGATACAATAAAATCCGGGCTTGCCATTTGTGTACTAAATGTCTCATCCAAAGCATGAGCTTGTTGATCTGTTGTATTTTTTTCCAGGATAGCGGTTAATTCCTCTCTGGCAGAGGACGCTACAATCGTTTCTCTCCATTGCTTTAAACGATCTTCTATACTATTTGCTTGATTCTCTCTGACAATATCAATTATTTCTTCCTTTGACTTAAAATGATGATAAATCCCACCTTTGGAAATGCCAAGCGTGTTCGCAATATCCTGCATACTTGTTTTCTCAAATCCTTTTTCCTTGAATAACTTTACAGCCGTTGTAATAATATCTTCTTTTGTCTGTTTTGCATTATATTTTCTGCTCATTTTTATCCACCCCTCGCAAACCATCCGGTCGGTTTTCTTAAGGTTAACGAAATCTCTTTTTAGTGTCAAGTTTTACCTTGACCGTCACGTAACGTGATACTGTACAGTAAAACAAAATAGATGAAGGTGGGATACAATGAAGATTAACGTATTACGGTCGGATGAGATTTATAAGCAAGTGATGGCTTGTCCGCCAGAAGAAAAAACAGAAATGTATCGCCAGGAGATGCTAGCCCCTTTTATGAAAAAATGGGAAATACAACAGATTCCATACCGAGCAAGGGAAGAAAATGGATTTGATGCTATGACGATTAATAACATGGCTCATCTGTCACCAGAGATGATAACGCCCGACATGGAACCAGCTGTAGAGCAGATTTCCTCGGATATATTATGGGATGAGTTAAAGAAGACGCTGGAACACTGCTTACATCTATTTACACAACACGGGATTTCTTTGCCTGTGTCGGAGTATTTATTTACGATTTTATTAGGGAGTCCAGACAATGAATTATTACGGCTGACTGAAGGATACAGTGGGGAGGGAGGAATTCCCGGTTATATTTTTCTAAGTCTCATTCCAAATGACTATACACGGAAACGATTAAAGCCTGCTTTGGCCCATGAATGTAACCATAATGTCCGTTATCAATTTATTAAATGGAATGATACAATTAATCTGGGAGAGTTGATTGTTAGCGAAGGACTTGCCGAAAATTTTGCGACCTCTTTATATGGTGAAGATTTAATGGGCCCTTGGGTTAGCAAAACAGATGCGCACACACTAAACAATGTCATTAAACCAATCATAAAAGAGCACTTGGAAATAACGGGATTACCACACATTATGGCTTATCTTTATGGAGATGACGTTGCTAAAATACAAGGGTTGCCGATTGCAGGAGGTGTTCCACATAGTGCCGGGTATGTGTGTGGGTACTATTTAGTGAAGTATTACCTGCAAAAAACAGGGAAATCCATCGTGGAAGCAACCACACTTCCAGCCGATGACATATTAAGGGAGGTGGAAGAATATTGGGATGAAGAAACCGAAACCGTACTACACCGTTAAGGATTTGATGGCGATAACCGGTGTAACGAAAAGAACCTTGCATTATTATGATGAAATTCATTTGCTAAAGCCAGAAAGCTATTCCGACAAAGGGTATCGGATGTACCATCCAGACGATGTAAAGAAATTACGAATGATTTTGCTATTAAAGGAACTAGACTTGTCCTTGAAGGAAATTGCAACCATTATACAGATGCCAAAGCAGGAGAAAAAAACGGTTTTAGCTGGACATTATCAAGCCTTGCAAATAAAAAAGCAACAATTAGACAAAACCCTAACCCATTTAGAAGATTTTATTGCTGGAACAGACCTTTCTTTTTTAGATGTTTTCCAAGAGGGTAATATCTTGCCGTTAAAAGAGCAGTACCAAATAGAGGCAAAGTATGTGTATGGCGATACGGAGAAGTTTCAAGAAATGGAGAATCGTATGAAACAATTTTCCGAGAAAGAACAGGCTGTTGTATTGGAATCATTTGATCAAAACATGCAGAATGTATTCCGTCAATTTGCCAATCTTGCCAACGAACCTCCTGCCTCTGCAAAAGTACAGCAGGTTGTCCATAAATGGAAAAGCAGCTTGGAACCATTTATAGTTTGTGATAAAGAAATCCTGCAATGCATTGCCTATACGTATAGGGATGACGAAGCCTTTCAAGCATATATCAATCAATTTGGAAAGAATACGCTAAATGAATTTGTCTATCAGGCCATTATGCAGTATTGCGAAGATGAAAACCAGCCAAATCCATAGAGGTTATTTAGAAACCGATTAAAAGTCTATGTTGATTAACACACGTTTATATTTTACTTCTCAACCTTTTAACGTGTCAGCTCACAAAATATAATAAGAATAAGAGACGTTTACCGGCAAAATCACACTCAGAACAAATGATAATTTTTGGCACATTCCAATGCTTCGATGCGGTTTTTAACCTGTAATTTGCTGTAAATATGATTAATATGTGTTTTTATTGTAGAAAGAGAGACATTCAGTTTCTGGGCCATTTCAGCGTTTGTTAAACCTTTGTCCATTTGTTCAAGTACTTCTTGCTCTTTTTTTGTCATCGTTGGTTGCTCCCCATCAATCGAGACAAATTCATTTCTCTTATTTGACAATGGTGTGATCAATCTTTCTAGATTTTTCACATAAGATAAAGGGATCTTCTTATCTGAATGGTACTGTTGGCTTTGACGAAAGTGAATGTACTGTTCAAGTAACTTTCCAATCGCTAGCCCTTTATCCACAAACGTACGGATATAATTTCCGGACCAAGCCAGCATAAGAGCGTCTTCCAAGGTGCCCATTGCTGAGGCACGCTTTCCTTGCAGAATAAGTATACTACTTTTGGAAATAAGCAGACGAATTTGATCCGTTTTTCGATCCGTCTTACCTACCATCTTTAACAATCGCTCTATTAACGTCATAGATTGTTTCATTCGGCCTTGTTCGGCCAGACAAACAGCTAACAGATCATATTCTTCCATCATAGAAGTCGGAATCTCATCCGTATAGCTTAAACCACTTTCCAAAAAGTAGCGATAAACCTGTTGTTTTGTCTGTTGCATCCTAGCCACTATCGCCTGAACCGATAAAAATCTTCTTGATAAATGCGGATTCTTTTTCGGAGCTATTTGCGTACTTATTGCCTGTATTTTTGCATTGGCATCCTGCCACTCACCTTGCGCAGCCATAATACGAGCAAGCCACAGTTCAGCGATCACAAAAAGACTGAAATTATCGTCAGATCTTCCAATATCCCTTGCTCGGCGCATATGTTGATTAGCTTCTTTCAATAAGTTACGTTCATACTTCAATTTACCCAAATCAATATAAAGATGAGCAAGGAAATGGGTATGGCTCGTCTCTGACCAAATCGCAATCAGCGGATCTATCATTTCCTCTGCTAGATTAAGATTATCATCTGATATATACGTATCCCAAGCTGGATGATAACCATCACGATCGTAACCCAGCCCTACAAATAAATCCCCTTCTGGATGCTGATCGACATATTCTTTGGAATATTGCACGGTAAACTCGAAATCACGCTCTAAAAATGTTCGAAGCGCTATGAGAAGAGCCAAACCACCCTGCAACGTTCGGCTTGCTTCCATGGACAAAGAAGAGGTTTCTTCTTCTAAGTGATGAACGACATTCCAATAATTGGTTGACGATGTTTCCGTTCGCTCTGATAAATATTGAGCGGCAAGTTTAACTAACAACATTCTTGGTTTGGTAAATAAGATGGCTTCAGGGATACTTTCCAGCCATCTGCCAACTGTTGCCCATTCACCACTCATTCGATCAGTTGCTTCCATCTCCACTAAAGAGAGGACGGACTTATAACTCATCCCAGACAGGTAATGACTAACAGCTTCATCAAGATATCCATGCTCCTCTAACCATTCCCCCGCAACATGATAGAGTTTCTGCCATTTAATCGGTTCCGATTTTTTCAGTTGTTTTATTAGAAAAGATTGAAATAAATGATGATATCTGTACCATTCTTGCTGTTCATCTAAGGGCACAAGAAATAAATTATCCTGCTCCAACTGCTGCAAATATTGCCCGCTATCTGCTATACCTGTTACAGCTTGACAAAGTGCTTCTGACATTCGATCTAAAATCGAGGTTTGCATTAAAAATTGCTGCATCTTTTCTGATTGACAAAAAAATACTTCCTCCAGAAAAAAATTAGAAATATCTCGTCCTTTTCCCGACATCCGTTGGACAAGCGTGTCCGAATCTGCGTGTTCTGGCAGTGATAACATGACAAGACGCATGGCAGTTGCCCAGCCTTCTGATTGTTCATGCACTGTCCTCGCCTCTTTACTGGTTAGTTGCATACCACTGTTTTTTGCAAAAAATGCACTCGCTTCTTCCAGAGTAAAACGTAAATCATTCGTATCTAACCAATTCAAGGCATTCCTCAAGCGTAGTTTGGAGAGAGACAAGGAAGGGACTAGTCGACTTGCCATATAAAGATGAACATTAGATGGTAATCGTTCCAGCAAATACACAACGCCCTCCCGAACAGTAGAATCAGTAATAAAATGAAAATCATCCCATACCATAATCAATGTGTCTGGTAGGCGGTGTAATTCGTTAATCAATCCCGCAATTAAGGAATCTTCAGAGAACTCTTCCCCTGTATGACGAAGGACAGATTGGTCATTAAAACTCGAGTAGGCTTGTTTTAATGCAGCCACGGCATGCCCCCAAAAACGTGATGGATCATTATCTCTCTGATCCAATGATACCCAAGCAACCATCCGAAAGCGTTTCCTTGCCCATTCACTGAGCAAAGTAGTTTTTCCATATCCTGCAGGTGCTGTAATTAAAGTGAGTGAATGATGGAGCCCTTTATCCAAAGATCGAAACAGATGCGTTCGATCAATAAGGATGGATTGTCGTTGAGGAATATGTAATTTCGTTGTAACAATGATCACATGAAATCACTCCTTATTTATCATTAAATGGATAATGACAGGGAATTTCTACTAATTACTTTGTTACCATTATAACAGACAAATCCACATTTGGATCACCAACTTGAAAGTGAACAAAGTCTATATAGGAAAAGGGCAGTATGCAATAAAGTGAGACTGCTCTCAGAATGTCAGCGTCTGTTATACCCTGCTTAGGCTCCCTTTTAGCTCTCTCCCATTCTGAAAGTGGAGGTCTAACCGGATAATTGGACCGTTTTGAAAGTGAAATATCTATAAAAAGACCTAAACATCCTGCTATTCTAGTGTCAGAATACAGGGGCGTTTAGGTCATTGAAAATTATGTTCTATACTTCTATCCGTCCTATAGATGATCCTCGTTATACTTCCTTTTTCGATGGATGAACCATAAGCCGCTCCCCAAAACAATGAATACGATACCAGTAATCACCCAATTATATTGATTCGTTGCGGTAGCTGGCAAGGAAGTGGGCTCTTCCTCTGCGGATTTATCGTCTTTTGGTTCTTGCGCTGGTCCCTTCGCTTCTGGTTTTTCTTTTACTTCTGGTTTTTCCTTCCCTGATGATTCTTCTTTCACTGGTGGTTCTTCCTTTATCTCTTCTTCCACAAACACACCGTATATCGAGAAGTCGGATACCGTTGTGCTGATGGCGTTACCTTCTATGGTTCCGCCAATTCGTTGCCATTCATTCCGATAATGATAAAGACCTGCCTCTTCCCTTCCATCTGTAACGCCCATTGTCAGGGTGAAGTCTCCGCTATAATCCTTCTGTCCGTCTGGATAAGTAAAGAGAAAATCATATACTTCTCCAGCCTGCGTTAGACCTTCCTGTTCTTCTACTTCTACAGTATGAACTTGCAACATCGTACCTGGTGGAAGAGTAGCAGGCAATTGAATCGTTGTTTGTGTGTCTTTAACAGTCACCGTGATTCCCGGAAATACTTCTACTGGTGGTTCATCTAATATAATTTCTAGGCTCGCTGGGATTTCAGGTTCTTTCGGTTCTTCTTGTACTGGGACATACACATAAGTCACCGTTAGGACTGCTTTGGTAAACACACCATCTACATTCTCTGGGTTTTCGATTAACTCATAACCCTCTATTTCTTTTGCTTCTGTGTGATACACTTCTCCGATCTTGCCGGTTAGTTCTTCAGAATCAGCTAATGCGTTACCTGCTTCATCTACATAGATGACTTCTACTGGCATTCCTTGGGCTTTCTCCGTTGTTACCTCTACTGTGGCAGAAGCGGTATTATCAGATGGATCGATAGCTGCTAGTTCATACTGATAAGTCATACCTGCTTCTACGGTCTGATCGGTAAAGGTGACTGCTTCCCCATCGATACGAGCTAGCTCTTCGCCATCTCTGGATAAAATATACTTTTTGATTCCTGCTATATCTTTAGCAGAAAAGGTTAACACGATTTCTTCTGTCATGACTTCCGTTGCCTCCAGTGAAAGATCGGTTGGTGCCGTTGTATCTTTGACACGAACTTCACGAGTGGCACTGGCGATATTATCGGAGCTATCCTTCACGATATAGGTCACATGATAAGTTCCAGGCTCGCTGGTGTTGACACCTCCCGTAATGGCAACTGCTTCACTGATATCTCCATCATAATTATCGGTCGCTACTGCTCCTGGTTCCTCATAGCTGTCACCAAGCTCCAACGTGATTGCTGTTTCCCCATTTAGAGTAACTTCTGGTGCAGTCGTATCGACGACTTCCACCGCACGAGTGACTTTGGTTGTGTTTCCAGAGTCATCTTCTACTTCATAGGTAACGTGATAGATTCCTAGTTTTGTTATATCGATCGTCTCTAGGATATTCATTTGATCACTTATATCATCGCCTGCTTGATTGATTGCCGTGGCACCAAGCTCTTCGTACGCAGTATCTACTTCTAATCGCAGCGGATTGTCTCCGTTTAAATGAATAATAGGAGATGTCTCATACACGACATGTACCGTTCGAGTCTTGCTTGTTTCATTGCCTGCTTGATCTTGTGCGGTATAAGTTAATTCATACACACCTGTTTGACTCGAATTTACTTTTCCAGTCACTTCCACAGCAACATCATCGCTAAAGTTATCTTCCACTTCATAACCAGGATCTTCAAAAGCAGCCTTATATCCGACAAACATCGGATTATCACCTAATAACGTTAATGCAGGATCAGTGCGGTCGATTTTCACTCTGGCTTCCGTTACGTCACTCTCATTTCCTGCCTTATCTACCGTGCGAGCGTAAACCGTGGTGATTCCTTCTTCTGTTATCGCCAAACCCTCGGCATAGGTGCTCCAACCTTCGTTCTCATTTAGTTGGTATTCTATCGTTCCATCCCCTTCACCGTTTCTCAGTTCTACTACAACAGTATCTGCATTCGTCCACTCGCCAGTTTCGACATCAATCTCAGGTTTATTGGGAGGGCTTCGTTTAATTTGGACAATGGCATCCGTTATGTCACTAACATTCCCCGCTTTATCGATGGTACGCGCTTCGATTTTGGTCTCACCTGCTTCAGTGGTCGATAAAGGCTGATCATAGGTTAGCCATTCTCCTTCTCCAATTCGATACTGCGTTTGATCGACACCACTTTCCTGATCTTCCCCTGCCGTAATTGATGTCGTTATTTCTTCGGCGTTGGTCCATCCTTCTTCACTCAACCGAATGGATGGATCAGAAGGAGGGGTTTGATCCACACGGATTGTACGAGTTTCTTCCGCTTGATTTCCCGCCTGATCCACAGCTGTCAGCGTGATGGTATATGTTCCTGCTTCTGCAATGGAAAAAGCGTGCGTAAAACCATCTACATTGTCCAGCTCTTCTTCATTAACTGTTATCGCCCATTCCTTGATGATTGGATCGGTTGCTTCCATGAATAGATACACCGTTTGATTAGTCCATGTATTGTTTTCATAGTCCTTTTCTTTGTTTCCTTGTGTCATATCTATGGTGATGTCTGGATTACTTTGATCAATTTTTACCGTTGCTTTAACTATATCACTACTATTTCCTGCTTCGTCCATAGCTCTGGCATAAATAGTGGTTTTACCTTCTTTAGTGATAGGAAACGCTTCTTCATATGCTGACCAGCCTTCTTCCTCTGTTCCATCCAACTGGTATTCGATTGTTACAACATTTTCCTCCGCCTCGATAGTCACTTCCACTTCGTCATTCGTCCAATCCGTTGTAGCTGGACGGATTTCTGGGGCCTCTGGTGGTGTGTTATTCAATATAAAAGGATTTGTCACCACTTGCGTCTGGTTTCCTGCATGGTCTGTCGCTTGAATATGCAAATACCAGTCACCATCTGCTTCTGCTTTTGTCAATTCCTCTTCATTATCAAAAGCTTCCCAATCCACCTCTTTGTCTGGTGCGTCATCACTTTCTGACCAAGTATAAACAAGCGAATCTTCATCTAACCCGCTGCCTTCATCTGTCACGGTTACCTTCGTAGTAACTGCTTGTGCCGCGTTTGCATTACCGTTTGGATCAAAAGCAATTTCCGGCTCCGTCTTGTCTATTTTAACCGTAGCTTCAACCAGATTACTCTGATTCTCTGCCTGATCCAGCGTCCGTGCCTCCAGCTTGGTTTCTCCTTCTGTTTCCAGCTTAACTTCACCTGAATCATCCAGCGTATGCCAGTTTCCCCAGTCCTCGCTTCCCGCTTCCTGCAGTCGGTATTCGGTTTTATCTACACCGCTGTGGTCATCTTCTCCAGCAGTTATCATCACCGTTACTTCCTCATTTGTCCATTCATCGGGTGCCTTTATTTCCGGCGGGTTCGGACTGGTGTTATCCACCTGAAATACTTCCGAATGCAGATGAAAATCTTCACCCTGCATGTCTGTCCCTTGTATATGAAGATAATATTCTCCTGTCGCCTTTTCGGGTGTTAAGATAGTCTCCGATTGACCATCGCTATCTAATGTTAATGCTTCCCATCCTTCATTTGGCAGCATTTTTTCTGTCGCCCATGCATACTGAATTCCCTCAGAAACTTCGACAAATTTATTTACCGTTATCATCAGTTCGTATTCCTGAGCCCATGTGTCTCCTCCCCCATTTGGGTCAAACATTACATCTGTCACCATCACTTCATTATCATCAGAAATAAAGTTATCGGACTTCAGTGTTAAAGTGGGATGTACAGCAAAATAAAAGACTACTGAAAGCGGGTATAAATCACCATCTCTACTGACTGTATGCGCCATTGTATTATCGTTAGGGACATACGTTCGTAACCACATTTCCTGTTCGGGATTATCTAAAAACCCTTTTTCCGAACTAAAGTATTTGCTGTAATGCATCCATTCTTCATTGGACAATAAACCCACGTTGGCATTTACTTGCTCCTCATTCCCCTCATCAATTCCCCACATTCTTTCTTCTATGACAGCTTGTTCCGCAGAGGTAAACACCTCGTTATAGTACTCCTCGTTTAAATAATGAGCAAGTTGACTTTCATCCTCTGGATCAAATCGATTCGACAAAGAGGATTCATTATCAGAGTCAAAAGGCCTCCATCCAATTGATTCCTTGCTGAAGATATACCCCTCGTCCGGATCGAGCACAATCCATGTTTTATCAGAAAAAGTAATTTCATCACCTGGGTCTAAATCTTTCAGTTGTTTTGAAAGTTCTGGCACAATTACTTCGTTGTCACTAGATACAAAAATGTCAGATTCCAGTGTTAGAGCAGGATACACAACGGCATTAGTGTTGTCCACTGTAAGATTATGTAGATAACCAACCTCCCACACTTGCCAGACTCTATCAGTACTGGTGGAAAACGGCGTTCGCAACCACATCTTCTGTTCGGGATTATCTAAAAAACCTTGTTCCGGACTAAAGTCTTTGCTGTAGTGTATCCATTCTTCATAGGACAATAAACCCACGTTGGCATTTACTTGCTCCTCATTCCCATCGCCGACACCATTTATATCAATACTTTCAATTCCCCATGTTCTTTCTTCTATGACAGCTTGTTCCGCAAAGGTAAATGCCTCGTTATAGTAATCCTCGTTTAAATAATAAGCAAGATTGTTTTCATCCTCTGGATCCAATCGATTCGACAATGGGGATTCATTATCAAAAGGCTTTGTTCCAATTGATTCCTTGCTGAAGATATACCCCTCGTCCGGATCGAGCACAATCCATTCCGAACCAGCAAAAGTAATTTCCTCACCTTGATTCAAATCCTTCAACTGTTGCTGTCCTGACTCCTCTGCATAAATATTCTGTGACCCCATAGAGGGAAATAATGGGCTGACCAGCAAGATTATCAGCATAAAAATAACGGTTTTATGTTTTCGTTTTGGCATCTGATCCATCCTTTTCATTTTTAAGACTATGTAATAGAAACAAGTATAAAATCTCTACCTGTTTTTTTAGATGCATGCTAGTTCATGATACCTGTATTTCCAACCATTGTCGTCCACCCTTTGCGCAAAAAAATCGCAAAGGTGGAGGAAGGGGGTGGAGACGTTTTATTCTCCCAACACTTTCTATCATAAATTGGCGAGAAAAGAATCACCATTTCGGCATTTATAGACTTATTTGCGAGAAGTTTATGGTTTGTGAAAAAGAAACCCTGCCATGGATTGCCTATACATATAGGGATGACGAAGCCTTCCAAGCATTTATCATCCAATTCAGGAAGAATACGTTAAGTGAATTTGTCTATCAGGTCATTAAAGGTGAAAACCAGCCAAATCCATAGGGGTTATTCAAAAATCCGTGTTGTTTAACACCGCAGATGACAATCGTCTTGTTTGAGTTTGCCTCTATTTAAATGTTTAAAAAACCCTTATGACGTTGATATGTCATAAGGGTTAATTCTGAAATATTAATTCTTTCGTTCTTCTGGGTAAATCATCCTTAAAATGTTCTAAAATAAACTTCGCCCAATAGTGTGGTCCCATATGTTGAGACCATTCCACATCACTTGTTAAATGATCACTCATTTCTTGCTTCCAAAGCCTCTTTTTAGCTGTTGGAAGATCAACATTATACCTTTCTTGTAGAACTTTCACCATTTCATCTCTGAATAATGGATAACCATTTTCTTGTTCAGATTTCAAAAGAAGCACCAATTCTTCTTTGGTCATACGATTCTTTTTTATCATGTGCTTTCACCACCCTTACATACTTTATTACATTATATGTGAAAATAGCTTGATTGTGTATTGATAATTGATCATAAGTTCCATATTTCGCAATTTCCTCATAAAATAAATTATCCACTTCTTTATTCAAATATTCATTTGAATGTGTGTGGCAGTTATGATACCATAATAATCAAATGCGCATTTTAATGATAATGGAGTGATCATATTGATTAAAAAAGACATGTGTGAAGTTTATTGTTATGACGAGGAAAAAGTCCACCGTATACAGGAAGAATTACAAAATGAAAATTTGTCTCGTGTTTCTCAATTATTCAAAGTACTGGCAGATGAGAATAGAACAAAAATATCTTACGCGTTATGCATTGATGAAGAGCTATGTGTTTGCGACATTGCAAATATCATTGGTTCAACCGTAGCAACTGCCTCCCATCATTTACGGACACTTCATAAACAAAAAATTGTGAAGTATAGAAAGGAAGGTAAACTTGCCTTTTACTCATTGGATGATGAACACATTAAGCAGTTAATTTTCATTACGTTAACTCATCAAAAAGAGGTGGAAGTAAATGTCTGAATCACTCACAAAAGAAGAAATGAAAGCATATCGCGTGCAAGGATTTAGTTGTGCAGGCTGTGCGAAAACATTTGAAAATAACGTCAAGAAATTACAAGGTGTGGAGGACGCCGAAGTAAATTTTGGATCGTCAAAAGTATATGTTCAAGGTCATACTACTATTGAGGCACTAGAAAAAGCAGGGTCATTTGAAAATTTAAAGATTCGAAATGAACACGAACAAAAAACAGATCATGAGCCTTTTTGGAAACAAAAAGAAACGATCAAAGTTTATATTTCCGCCATATTACTTTTAGTTAGTTGGTTTTTAGGAAAACAATTCGGAGAAGAACACCTCCTTCCGACAATCGGATATGCAGTATCCATTTTAATCGGGGGGTATACCTTATTTATAAAAGGGCTTAGAAACCTCAGCAGATTACAATTTGATATGAATACACTGATGACGATTGCTATTATCGGTGCTGCCATTCTCGGAGAATGGATGGAAGGAGCAACGGTTGTTATCCTTTTTGCTATTAGTGAAGCATTAGAACGTTTCTCGATGGATAAAGCCCGTCAATCAATGGAATCATTAATGGACATTGCTCCAAAAGAAGCGCTCATTCGTCGAGGAAATAAAGAAATGCATGTTCATGTAGATGATATTCAAATGGGCGATACGATGATTGTAAAACCTGGTCAAAAATTAGCAATGGATGGCTTGGTGGTTAAAGGTACTTCTACCTTGAATCAGGCTGCCATTACAGGTGAAAGCGTTCCTGTTGCCAAAACCATAGATGACGAAGTTTTTGCTGGAACATTAAATGAAGAAAGCTTGCTTGAAGTTAGGGTAACCAAACGAGTGGAAGACACTACACTTTCTAAAATCATTCACCTTGTCGAAGAAGCACAAGCAGAACGGGCACCCTCTCAGGCATTCGTGGATAAATTCGCCCAATATTATACACCAGCTATTGTTATTTTAGCTATCTTAATAGCTGTTATTCCACCATTATTGATGGGTGGCGATTGGAATACATGGATTTATCAAGGATTAGCTGCTCTTGTAGTTGGTTGTCCTTGTGCTCTTGTTGTGTCTACACCAGTAGCTGTCGTGACCGCTATAGGGAATGCTGCAAAAAATGGCGTGTTAATTAAAGGTGGCGTTTATTTAGAAGAGACCGGAAATCTGAAAACCATTGCGTTTGATAAGACAGGAACCCTAACCAAAGGAATTCCTGTCGTTACAGATATTATCACTGTTAATGGAAGCGAAGATGAACTACTGACGATGACAGCTGCCATGGAAAAAGGATCGCAACATCCCCTTGCTTCTGCCATTATACGAAAGGCAGAAGAAAAAGAATTGCCTTTTCATGATGTACCTATGGAAGAATTTCAGTCTATTACAGGAAAGGGCGTTACAGCAAGGATTGATAATGAAATATATTATGTAGGTAGCCCAAGTCTCTTTGAAGAGCTGCATGTTCCAATAGCAAGGGAACAAAAAGAAACCATCACTCATTTACAAACAACAGGAAAAACGGTCATGGTTTTAGGAAGAGACACCGAAATCCTTGCTTTCATTGCGGTAGCAGATGAATTAAGAGCAGCCTCCAAAGCAATCATCAACAAACTCAATCATCTAGGAATCGAAACAGTCATGCTGACAGGTGACAACCAGCGTACAGCAAATGCCATTGGAAAACAAATTGGGGTTACGGATGTCGAATCTAATTTACTGCCAGAAGATAAGTTAACTTTCATCAAAGAACTTCGAGAAAAACATCAAAATGTAGCCATGATTGGGGATGGCGTAAATGACGCTCCTGCACTTGCAGCTTCTACAGTTGGAGTTGCCATGGGTGGTGCAGGAACCGATACAGCATTAGAAACAGCGGATATCGCTTTGATGTCTGATGATTTAACGAAGTTGCCTTACACGGTTCAATTAAGTCGAAAAGCATTGTCCATTATCAAACAAAATATTACCTTCTCTCTGGCAATTAAAGCACTTGCTTTGTTGTTAGTCGTACCTGGTTGGTTAACATTATGGATCGCCATTTTTTCAGATATGGGAGCAACATTACTTGTGACCTTGAATAGTTTGCGATTATTAAAAAGAAAAGAATAACGTGATTTTTACTAAGTTTAAAAAAGTTTCCTGTAGTTAAATCCGCTTTTCATGGAATTGGAACAATTATATGATAGGTCGGAGGTCTACAAAATATCTATACTGAAAATGTCAATACACACCATTGGCTGACGAAGTTCCGAATGCACGGGTCTTAAAATTTGATATAATTTTTGTAACATCACATTGTTGCTCTTTCTTTGAATGATTAGATTTAAAGAGACTGCTGTACAATTAGGGAGCTGATTATGCATCAGTTCCCTTACTTGAATAACTTTCTCTTACGAATGTTTTGAATGAAACAGCATCTAGTAGAAAATGATTCACTTCTACCTTCTCAATCCTTCTAACAAATGCCGTAAAACAAGCATCGCTTCCTCGATTACATTTTTTTGATCAAGATGATCAGCAATCCATAATACTGCTTCATTCATCGCTCCAGAAAGACAATGAGTCATTGCCTCTACTGAAACAGATTTTATCACATGTTGTTCTCGCATAAGCTGCAATTGCTCCTTCAAAGAATGCATTGAATATTTTTCATCCATTTCCCTGAAAGTATCCCATCCCAACACGGCTGGTCCATCGATCAAAAGGATACGTTGATTATGTGATTCTACTGCCCCTTCTAGGAAAGCTTGACAACCATTGATTAATTGATCCCAGCTATTATTGCTTTTGGCTGCAGCAGCTTCTACATACCCTCCTACTTCTTTTTGAACCGCTTCAAATACGGCAAGAAAAAGTCCTTTTTTGTTACGAAAATGATGGTATAAAGCCCCCCTCGTTAAACCTGCTTCTGTTACGATTTCTTCCAAAGAGACGTTTGCATAGCCATATTCCGTGAAATGCCAACGTGCTATTTTCATTAAATTTTGTATCGTCTGTTCAGTTTCAATTTTATTCTTCTTCATGCTGCCTACACTCCTCACTCCATTTGATACAATAATTCCAATGCTTGTTCATCATTTGATTTCACCAAAGTTCTTAGTCCATGTTTCATGATTTTAGGGTTTATATCGTGATGATCTGCCATACATTGGAGGACTGCTTCGGGATTTTCCTTTGTTAAATCATTGATATGGTTGGCGACAGATTTTTGAACATAGCGAGATTGATCAGATATTAATTTTTCTAGCAACCTTAAATTATTTTGCACATTATTCTTTAATGGGGAAATCTTTTTAGCCCATGGGAGACGGGGACGAGTTCCTTCACTCACTAATCGTCTGACATGTGCGTTAGCATCCTCTAACCAATATGAAAAATAATCCATGCAACGATCGATACTTGCAATTAGATAAGGACGAATAGCATACTCTGATGTGTGTCGTTTGGTAATCTCATACATTGCTTTCATGGATAAATCAAAGTGATCCAGCCCATGTCCTTCAACGAAGCTAGCGACTGGCATTAGGAAATAACCTTTAGTAAACATTCCTTCTTCTGTCTTATTTTCTGGTCCTAATATCTTTAACAAAATAGCCAACGCTTGTTTATAATCCGTTGGAAGGTGTTGTCTTAAAGCATTAGCTATCACTTCCACACGCGCTTTCAATTCTTTATTTTCTACCCCTTCAGCTACAATGTTCACAAAAGAATTCTTGGAAAAGGGAAGGTATTGCGACTGAATTAAATCTGCAAGTCGAAGAGCTAATTCTTTATCAAAATAATATTTTAAAGATATATACTCACCCATTACAACCCCTGCCCTCCCATTTCTGTTTTATAATGATCTTGAAAAGACTTATCAGGTGGAATAACCGTAATGACATCAATTAAGACGCCATTTGGATCATTAGTAATAAAATGCCTTTGCCCAAATGCCTCATCACGTAAATCAAGATGTAAAGGCAGTTTTGTTTCTTTAATTAGTTGATGGTATATCAGATCAACGTTTTCCACCTCAAAATTAAGAATTAATCCTTGAACTGACTTCCCAAAAGAATTTGGCACTGTTTCATGATTGGCTTGAAGAATTGCCAACTCCGCTTCTGTTTCTTCTTGTTTCAGACTCACATACCAGTCCGACTCGAAAACAATTGTAAACCCAAAATACTCCTGATAGAATTCGCTTGTTTCTCTCACATTCTTCGTCATCAATACCGGATAAAAGCTGCTGAGTTTCACTTTCATCACTCCTTCGTTATTAATTATATTTATCTTAACATACATACTGAATGTATGTAAATTATTAATTTTATTTATTGTTTTATATTCTGCTGTACGAATAATAATTACACCATTTGCTGTGTCTAATCATGATCGAAAAGAATGAACTTCTATTGGTCGTGTCTCTGTATCTTCATTCCGAATTAATATGAAGATGTTTTTGTGAACTATATAAGTTGAATTTATAATTTTAACCTACAGTCTCACACAAAGTCGGTCGATAATCGTATCCTTGTCCTGATTAATACCATCGATAAATTCTCTTACCTTGAGCGCAATTTTTGGACATCCGGAAAAAGACATTGTTAATGACGGACTCTTTCAACCATTTCCATAAACCTTCAATAAGATTGAGTTCTGGGCTGTAGGGTGGTAGGTAAACAAGTTCCAGCCGATCTCTGTTTTCACCTAGAAAAGAGCGGATGAGTTTCGCATGGTGAATGCGGGCATCATCTAATATCATCACGATTTTGCCGGTAGGATAGTGTTCCAGTGTCGCTGTTAAAAAAGTTAGAAAAGCTGCGGCATCCAACTTTTCTTCTTCGGCGCAGAATACTTCACCGGTTGCATAGTTCAATGTGCCAACCAGTCTCACACCTTTGTGCTGCCCGTACGTAGAAATAATTCGTTGCTGCCCTTTTAGAAACCATGTACGCTGTATCGCTTGGTAGTCCCGTATCATCGATTCATCTTCCAAAAGAATATGCTGAACTTCTTCATTTACCAGTTTTTTTAGATAGGCCGGAACTTTAGTCGAAACCGTTTCCAAAATAATCGTTTGTTGTTCCTTTGATAATTTGGATGGTTTCCCTGATGAATGTCCTAGGTTCAATCCTTCAAGCGAATTATTTCTGTACATGGAAACATAAGCACCAACCGTTTCACGGCGACGATTGATAATATGAGCAATTTCTTTCATTCTATAGCCATTAAAATATAGATATACCGCCTGATAGCGTTCATAGTGACAAGAATCTGTCGCGCTTTTCATTGCTTCTTTCAGTTGGCTTTGAACGTTCATGGTACTCCATCCCTTCATGGTATTTGATCATCTATACCCTGTTTGGATGGAGTTGGAACCTTTAATTCAACTTATATATCATGCAATAGCTATGTATCTTTCTAAACTTTTTAGTAGCTTTTGAGTAGATGAATTACTTCTGATACTCCTAGATATAGCAACCATGATTTTATGTTATATCTATCCTCTTCCTTTATATGGATGTAACTAGCTCATTTATGCATTTTCCAATCAACTAGTGTGATTTCCCTAGCATATCCGTTAACTTTCTATACCCTCCGCCAATAATAAAGCGCCAACTGTGTTCTATCGCGGACTTCCAGCTTATCTAGAATAATCGACAGTGTATTACGCACCGTTCCTTCACTAAGAAACAAGTGGCTGGCAATTTCTTTATTGGAGCAGCCTTGTGCGACGAGTTGAAGGATATCTTTTTCTCGCGCTGTTAAACCATCAAGGTCTTTTGTTTCTGGCTGTGTTAACTGCTTTAATACATCGGCATCAAGTACCGAACTTCCGGAAACTAAGGTTCGCAATTGCTGAGCCATATCTTGAGGTTGAGCGGATTTAAGCAAATAACCTTCAGCTCCCGCCAGGAGTGCCAATCGGATATTCTGTTCATCTTCAAAGGTTGTTAGCATCATCACCCGTATTTGCGGCCAGCGTTTTTTGATTTCACGAGTGGCTTGAATACCGTCTATTCCCGGCATTTGTATATCCATCAGGACAACATCTGGTGGCGATGTTTCACAAAGTGCAATGGCTTGTTCTCCGTCATTTGCCGTTCCGATCACTTGGATATCTTGCTCACGGGACAGCAATAATTGAAGACTCTCATATACCATCTCATCATCATCAACAATGATTATCTTCATTTGACTGACCTCTTTCCTTATCAATCTTTATCCAGCGGCAATACACAAACAAGCTGAAATCCCTCCTTTACAAAAGAAGCAGATAAGCTCCCGTCAACTGCTTGTGCTCGTTGACGCAGATTTCTCAACCCGATCCCATATCCATCGGCATGTCGCGATACACCATCATTGAAAATGGAAAGCCGAACGATGCTTTCACTTACATCTAACGTAACGTTTACTTGCGTTGGTTCTACCGTGTGGCGCACCACATTGGTTAAAGCTTCTTTCAGACATGGTTCCAGTATCCCCCACAAATAAGCAGGAATTCTGGGTGTATCTCCGTAAATTGTTACATCGACTGGACACGTTTGAAATTGTTCACTGATTTCTTTAAAGCTATCCAGGCCAATAACGCTCACTGACTTCATATTACGTACTGTCTCTCTTAAATGACGAGAGCTCTCCGAAAATCTCTCTTTTGCCTTGAAAAACACCTGATCCGCTCGGGGATCGCCTTCCTTCCAAAGCTGTTCAAACGCCTGTAAAGCCAGGATAGCCCCTGTCAGCTCATGTCCTACGTGATCATGCAATGATTTGGAAATACGGTTTCGCTCCATTATCTCTGCTACTTTTGCACTTTGCACATTTGCCTGCAGCAACTCACGCTTAAAATTTTCTAATTCATAGCGCTGTCTCCGCTCCTGATCCGCCTCCTGTTTATATACAGCTATTCCCTTTGACCAATAATAGATGGCCATTCCAGTAAACGAAGCAGCAATTAAAATCGTTATGAATAGCAATGACATTTGGGATTCTATGAAGAAAAACAGTAGAGATAACAGAATAAACCAAGGTCTCCCCTTCAGCATGGTTTCAAAAAAAGGGATAGCTAGAGCAAACCACGCCCCAGGCCAAAAGAAGCTCGCGATAATACATGCAGCCTGATCAATCAGTGTTGTCCAAGCAGGCAGATCCACTCTTCCTCTCATGAGAACCAGCGTTATCAAAAACAGCAAAAGGAGGATTCCTGCTTCATCAGCATCGTCCAAGATCCAAAAAACACCAAACAAAAGGATTGCCAGGAAACGCCATATCAGCGTACATGCAACAGGTGTCAACATTTCATCTTTACTCGTCGTCATCTATGCTGGTCTCCCTTCTTCTTGATAAATCTCCATCAGCTTGGACTCAACTCTAGTCACGTTTTATTCAGTTTATCATGTCAAGGTACGCATGGAAACTATCTGTGATAAGAAAGATCGTCCAACTCCCTCGTTTTATACTATGATAGACGTCGCTTACTGCCAATAACAAGAAAAGCCACGGTAAACATCAGCAGCATGACAAGCGGAACCACCAGTTCCACTACATCTGCTTGACTAGCGACAATCTGTAATGATTTTACCAGCCAATAAGTAGGTAGTAACATGACCAGACGCTGCATAAATTCCGGCATCAAATCGATCGGCCACATCATCCCGCTAGCCATTGACATCAGCATAATGAGGCCTACCAGAATAACAAAGGCTGTCTCCTTTTGCCTGAAAAGCGAGAACCAGGCGAGCGAAAAGCCAATAGCCGTTATCGCGAATAACGTATAGATCACAAACAGTAAAAATGGTTGAACTAAATCATGCCCATATAACAGTCCACCTACCATCACGATGACAACCTGTATCACGAGAACCAGTGAATAAGCCAGCAGATTTTGCCAAAGGTATTGAAAATGCGTGACAGGGGAAACGCCAATCCTCACCAAAATCCCCTTGATTCGATCTTCCATAATGATACTGACGAGCTTGGCAGCGGCGAAAAACAATACCGTGCCGTATAATTGAAAACCAATGGGTAACAGTGTCCACTTTCCATCAGGCATTAAGATGACAATAATAGGCAGCACACAGAGTAATACGATATTCATAATATCCCTAAAGCAGCGTTTGATCGCAAAGAAGAAGATGGTCATGCAAACCGCCTCCTGCCAAATAGCACGTTAAGGATCACTAAGATAACCGATAACACAAGCAGCATTCCCATATTGAAGTAAACATCACTCATTTCCGTTCCGAGCATGTTATGGATAACCACTGTCTCACCAAGTGTCAATGGATTAATATAGCGATTGATCCATTCAAGGAATGCGATATCAGGTACTGGAATAAACAAATAACCTGCCAAAAATATAAAGAGAAAGATATACGAATATCCAAATAATTCAGCGATCTTATATCTCTTTATCGCCATCACCGCTAACAAGAACACCAGCTGCGAAACAATCGAAACAAGCATTAGGACAAGAAGCACCCATGCTATATTTCCCCAATCCACATCATAAACCCAGTGTGTAAACAACACCATAATGGCTCCATTCAGAATGTTGAATAAGACACTGCTGATCATGATAGAAAAAGTATGGATGTATACTGGATAAGGTAAGGAGAGCAAACGCCATTTATTTGCCGAAAACAGATCTGATTTTACCGTTTCCATCGTATAAAAACCACCAACCAGTTGAAAGCCTATAATAATAGCACCTGCAATCATCTCCATCCCTGACCGCCCATGTTCATCAACAAATCCTCCCCCAATCGCAAAGCCATTCACTGTAATGATGGCTAAAGGAAGCAGAATTAAAATGGCATAGCTAATATAACCACGAAGCATTCTCCGCAAGATAAAATAAACAGAACGAAGCAACATGTTATTCCTCCTCCCCATCACGCAGCGTCTTCCCTGTCAACGTAAGAAATACATCCTCCAATGTTGGTTTCTCCGCTGTAACCGAACGTACTCCTCCTGCTTTCTTTACGACAGCCAGCACATTATCCACATTCTCTGCACCACCACTAGAGATGATCTGAATTTTCTTCTTATCTTGGATAACTTGTTTTACCCCGCCTAAGTTTCGCAGTTCAGTTAATACATCATTGGTTGGCTCCTCGATTATTTCCAAATGAATCTTCTCTTCATGCTGAATATTTTCAATCAATTCATCTAATGTCCCTTGAGCAATCACATGACCTTGGTCCATAATAGCTACTTTCGAAGCAATGGATTGCACTTCTTCCATGTAATGTGTTGTATATAAAATGGTGGTGCCTTGTTGTTGCAATTCGCGAACCGATTCCAGAATATAATGCCGTGATTGTGGATCGATTCCTACGGTTGGTTCGTCCATAATCAAAAACTTCGGTCGATGCACAAGTGCACAGGCAATATTCAAACGTCGCTTCATCCCACCAGAAAACTTCGTCGGCAAGCTTTTTGCTCGATCGGTTAGACCAACAAAGCGAAGTGTTTCATCCACTCGTCGTTTCAGTTCCGTCCCTCTCAAACCATAAATTCCGCCAAAGAATTCCAGGTTTTCACGGGCAGTCAAGTCTTCAAAAACGGCAATCTCCTGGGTGACCAAGCCAATCTGCCGTTTAATTTCCATCATATTTTTACCCAATACCTTTCCAAACAAGGAAATATCTCCAGAATCCACCTTAATCAAACCGGCTAATGAATGAATCAATGTAGTCTTACCCGCGCCGTTTGGCCCAAGTAAGCCTAGAATTTCGCCTTCTTCTATCTCCAGATCAACATGATCCAAAGCTCGGAAAGAGCCATACCTTTTTACAATATCGTTCATATGCGAAATGATCATGCATGGTACCTCCTCTTATTTTGATAGCCTTATTATGGCAGAGAACCATAAACCGTTGTAGTTACAAATGTAATACATTTAACCTCTCTGCTTCGACAACCAATTAAAATAGCAGCGTAAAAATCTGCAAAGGTAGATTAATCAATCCATGGATCATAATCAACACCCAAATATTGCGGTACTTTGACCATAAGAATCCTAAAAATAACCCCGTTACCCCTTGATTAACGAATACATTAGCCAGCGCAATATCCGCAGCGGCTCCACCTTGGATTGCCATATGCCATACAGCCCAAAGCAAGGAAGATAACATAATAGCCGGCCAGGTACCAAGCAAAGCTTCCAACCTCGTCTGCAGCCATACCCTGTAAAAGAATTCCTCCAGCACACTATTGATTAAAAATGAAACAAAGGTACCTGCTATTAATACCGGAATCCCAACCTCATATGCAGGTGCTTTCGGTATGGCTAACGGACTGTAAAAATACAGAACCATCCAAACCGCTGTGATGAGTAATGGATATATCCACTGGTTATTCTTAAGATAGGAAGACTTTTTTGTCATATCTTTCTGGGCAGCCATGCGGAACATGGTTGCCGGAATGATCAACAATAGCACCATCTTCAGTATCGGAAAAAAAGTGAATACATGTTCATCTGGAATGAGAATCAGAGCCATCATAAAAAGCAATGCCAAAACCGTCAAAATTGTTGTTTGTTTGATTAGTATTTTCCTAGGTGTCTGAGTAAATGGATTGTTCTGAGATACTTTTCCACTTAAGATAAAAATCAGGCCTATCAATAAACCGAAAATAACCCACTGCTGCCAAAAAGGAATGGTCATGTCATGGTCTGCACTAGTTTCTATCATTCCGTTATTTTGGATGATCAGCCAGACTGCTGCCATGCCAATTAGAAAGAATCCAGCGTATGTGATCCAATGGTAATTGTTTTTGGTCATCTATTTCCCCCCCACCATTACATTAGTATAAATTTTATCATGACAAGGGCAGATGAAACATAATAGTTACAAATGTAATATTACCTAAATTTGAATTGTGTATTATAAAACCCCTTTAGATAAAAAATCCAAAGGGGAAGACGATTATGATTCTCTTTCTATATCACAGTACCAATCAAGTATTTACTTCTAACATGTGAAAACCCTATTTTCTTCTCAAAGCATACGATTATTATAATAGTGAAAATAAATCATGATTTGTCACTTTAAGAATCGGCTCCGTGTCTGGATTTAATGCATACGTATATTTCGGTGTTGGTTCTGTCACTAATATTTTCTGAACTAAGTTACCTTCATGCAGTTGGCCAAGCCGTGTAGAAAGTATACGCGGTGTCGCCGTTTGCAATAATTGACGGATCGCATTAAATTCATGGTAGTGATGATAAAGAGCCATTAACACGGGCCAATTCCATGCTTTGGCAGCAAGAAAGCCACGATTCAATTGTTGCTCAGAGCTTGAAAGTACCAGAGCGGCTTCTTTCATAAAGCGCCCCTTTTCCGTGAGTTGATATTCCGGGAGCAATGGGTGGTTTCGCTCAAAAGGAGATAAATGTTGGACAAGTCCTGCATTAGACATTGTTTTCAAATTATCGCTCAGTCGGGACGGCGCAATTTGCAGCTCGTTTTTTAATGGTGTGAATCGTCCGCCTGATTTCTCGAGTGATAATAGAATAGGAATCGTCCATCTTCCGGAAAGTTCTTTCGTGATGTGTATGATCTGAACAACTTGATCCATTACGACACCATCAATGTTTGGGATAACTCCATGTCGTGCCCATCTGGATCTTTAAACGTAATCAATTTAGCATACCCCGGAATAGTAGAAATTTCTCCGTTAAACGTGATTCCTTTCGCCTCTAGTTCTTTGACTGCGTTCTCAATATCCTCTACTTCAATAACTGCCGCTGCTGTGGAAGGTACCACCTGCTCCGCCTCTGAAAATCCAATAAAACAATCTTTGGTATTTGTGTGTACACTTCCCATACCATGTTCTTTGTCATAAGAATCCATTTCAAAACCTAACTGCTCCGTGTAGAATTCCAACGTGCGCTCGACATTACTGACATTGTACCATAACGTAAAACCAGCCTTATACATGGAACCACTCCTTCTATTCTATTTGATGCCGAAAGTATACTTAGTATATTTATGTTTGTCAATAATTAATTATAAACTTTTATTACACCTTTATTGATGCCGTCACACACGTTCTTATTATTTATAAATCACTTCAAAAAATACCCTTTTACCCTCATCCCCATCAAACCTCACTTTTATATTACAATTAGATCACAAATTCATTGCATACCTATTAAAATTATGTAGAAAAAGTTATAATGTAATAGATATTTGTCGTTATATCCCATATCTATTCATCTAATATAAATACTTACATATTTACTCGTGTTTACACTAATTAAACTAATTTTATTCGTTTTTTTATTGAAAAAGGAGGATTTCCATTGAACAACAAGAAAGTTCTTATGTCCGTTACAGCAACCGCTGCGATTGCCTCTGCCTTTTTTATAGCAGATGAAGCGGAAGCAGCGTCTCACAAAGTAAAGAGCGGGGACTCACTATGGGGAATTGCACAAAAATATGGTACAAGCGTATCTTCCCTAAAGTCAATTAACAACTTAAGCTCCGATCTGATTCACCCTAATCAAGTGATTAAAACAAGCAAAACATCCAGCTCCAATTCCAGTTCATCGGATTCATCTAATTCGAATAACAGCAACAGTGGAAACAGCTCGAACGGATCTACATATAAGGTAAAAAGTGGGGACACCTTAAGTGGTATAGCATCGAAATACAACACTTCCGTTCAAAACATTATGAAATGGAACAACTTAAGTACGACGCTGATTTACCCTGGAGATGTGTTTGTTGTCAATAAAAATGGATCATCAAACAATTCCAGCAACAATAATTCATCCAATTCTAATAGTTCTAACAATAACAACAGCTCGAATAACAGCAGTTCCAATAGTTCATCTGCAACTACACATACCGTGAAGTCCGGAGATACTCTTTCACACATCGCAGTTAAGCATGGGGTAACGGTGACAAAGCTTAAAAAATGGAATAATTTAAATTCTCATATTATTCTTGTAGGACAGAAGTTAAGTATTAACGCTTCTTCTTCCAATTCGGGATCTAATTCCTCATCGAGTGGTAACAGTGGAGCTTCCAAGGAAGAGGCGCCATCTGATGTGAGCTATAATGTCAATAAACTGATCAGTGTTGCGAAATCGCAAATCGGCACTCCGTATGTTTGGGCAGGATCATCTCCAGGTGGTTTTGATTGCAGTGGTTTTATCTATTATGCTTACAAACAAGCAGGCATGGATATCGGTCGACTGTCCACCACTGGTTATTATGATCGTTCTTATGAGGTAAGCAAACCTAAGGTAGGCGACCTAGTCTTTTTTGCTGGCACTTACAGATCTGGTATTTCACATATGGGTATTTATATTGGCAATAATAAATTTATTCAAGCAGGATCCAGTAAAGGTGTACAAATCACTTCCTTAAGTAATAGCTACTGGAGCAAACATTTCGATAGCTTTAAACGTTTTTATTAATAAAACTTATCCTATAAAAGATGAAGCAGTAAAAATCAGCTGCTTCATCTTTTTATATTATATTCCACCATTCTTTTAATAGGTATTCGTATCCACTTATAGAACGCATAATATATGACTTATAGATCAATAAACCACCCTACTCCTCTATCAAAAGAATCATTTGTTAGTCAATGTTGTCGAAACAATAGATGCTTATCATTTGTTTATGGTAATTTAGTATTTATATGTAATCTAATCTATTATCCCCATTTCCATTGTGGGTAATAGATACATTCACGCAGACATCATATTTTCGTACATCATAAGGAGGAAACAGATTGGAAGATCAAGTACAGCAAGAAGCAATGCAACCTAAGTCGAAGATGAAATGGATTATCATAACCATTGTTGCCGTAATCGTAGTTGCTGCTGGTGCATTCGCCTTACGAGCTTTTGTGTTTACTACGGATAAAGAAAATTATTTCTTAGCGGAAAAGCAAAACCTTGAACACCTTCAAGAAACACTTGAAAACCGTTTTGAACAAGAGCTTGCCTGGGTAGAACACAGCAATGAAAATGCGGTAGAGTCAGCCTTTGACATTACGGCACAAGTAGATCACCCTAATTTATCCGGTTTCGGCTATAATGAAATCATTAATAATGCCAGTATCTCTGTTCAATCTGCTATAGACAAAGAAAACCAAATGGCTTCTGGAAGTCTATCCGCTTCCATAGCAGATTTTAAGATTGATGGATTAGAAGGATTTTTAGATTCTAATGATTTGTATACCGGATTACCTTTTTTAGAGGAGTATTTGCAAGTAAACGGTGATGACTTGGGGAGAATTCTCAGTGAAATCGATCCAGCGTCTTATACCGGAGATGAAAACGTGGATTTCACCATGCTTTTTCAAGATAATGCACTTCCAGAAGAGGATCTAGAATACTTACAAGATGAGTATCTCACTTATTTATACGATCAGCTCCCGGACGAGGCCTTTGACAGTACATCAGAAACTGTTACTGTCGGTGATAATGAGATCAACGCAGATAAAATAAGCTTCCAATTGACGGAGGAACAGTTTCGAACGATCTTCACAGAGTTGTTCGATAAAATGGCACAAGATGAGCAATTACAGCAAATGGTGGTGAACCAGCTCGGCTATGCCACTTTTGTCAATACGCTCTCTCCAACCGATGTGATGGAATCGATGAAAGAGGATTTTTCATCATCTTTACAAGAGGCTTCTGAAAACATCAGTAACCTCGAGCTTCCCGATGGATTTAACTCCACGATATGGGTAGACGATGGCGTTATCGTACAGCGGGATTTACAGGGAACATTTGAAATGAACGGACAATCAGAAAATATTAGCATTACCGGCTCTCATGCCGTGTCTGATACCACACAAACACTCGAATATACCTTTACCTCTGGAACGGATGGAAATGAGGAAACCCTCACCGTGAATGCCGACTTATCTAACGAAGAGGGTGAAACAAATGATACGTATACCTTTTCCACAGAGATGGGTAGTGCCACGGTAGGTCTCCAGCAATCCGAGCAAGGAGATAACGATAAGCAGTTTGAATACAGCCTATCATTAGAAGAATATGACTCGCATCTGTTTTCGGTTTACTGGCTTGGTGAGGCAACCTATGAAAGTGACCAAATGTCGATTGATCACACCCTTTATGCCGATGATGGTATGAATGTCAATCAAGATGTGGCTTCGCTGCATATTGCACAAACAGGCTCTACCATTAATGAAGTAGAAATCCCGAATCCAGACCAAGTACAAAACCTAAGTGACATGTCTGGCGACGAGATTCTCAACTACTTTGAAACAGATGTAGCGCAAGCATTCCAAGAATGGGCAAGTGAAATATTTGGACCGGAGAGTTTGATGCCTGGTATGGATCCTAACCCTGGATCTGGCTTCGACTCTGAGATGGAACAACCCTTAGAGCCAAGTACAGAGTTCGATGAGAGCGACTTTGACAGAGAATTAACCGAGGAAGAACAGCAAGCACTAGATGAACTACTGGAATCTCAGTAATATGCATCGTTCGCAATGGTAAAAAAAGAAGGTGTTCAAGTTGCATACTTTAAAACTAGTAAACCTATTTATCAAAAATAACCTATTGCAGCTTGGGAGGAAGTGGCTATCACTTCCTCTTCTTTTGCTGTCTCCGATTATATTAGTATCATTGCTGGCATGGGCGATTATCTCCATGGTCGACACAACCGAACAAGAAACCATGGAAGTTGGTCTGGTTAACCTTGATCAATCGGAAGAAACCGCATTGATTGTTGACTTATTAGCAGAATCCTCACAGTTAGGGGAAGGCCTGCACATGGAGAAGATTTCAGAAGCAGAGGGACAGACTGGCATTGAAGCCAATCAGCTTAGCTCTTATATGGTCTTTCCAGCCGACTTTTTTCAAGGTTTATTAAACGGCAAACGCTCCCAAGTAACCATTGTTGGAAATCCTGAACAACCACTAGAAAGCCAATTAATCAACGAACTGATGGAAACAGTCACCCGACATATCCGCGGTTCTCAGGCCAATATCCTGACCATTAACGACTATGCCAAGCGACTGGATATGGACAACGAGGCCAGAAACGATATGCTATTTGAACAATTTGTTGACTTTTTCTTTTATGTACTAGGCAGTAATCAAGTAGTCGATGAACAAACACTTACGAATCATGCCACTGCCTCACCTGTTACATACTTTAGCTTGGCTGGCTGGTTTACGCTTATCACTATCTGGTTGTTTATCCTTTATACGATGTTACATCGAGATAATGATGAGAAAATGAGAACAAGGATGAGGCTGTATGGCGTGACAGATTGGCAGCAGGCAGTAGCTGCCATGATCGTTTCTATCATCATACTCGCTGTTCTCGCCGTGTTAACCTTTGCCGGGCTTGTTTACCTTTTTGATGATTTAGATTTGACCAGCGAAAATTATGGAAGAATCGCCATTCTGACTCTATTGCACAGCAGCATCTTTTTGCAGTGCTTGATTTTACTAGATTGGCTGTTGAAATCACAAAAGCTAACCCTGCTCGTCCATACTGCATTCACAGGTATGGTGCTTTTATTCAGTGGTGCTATTATTCCAGAGATATATTTCCCTGCTTATTTGGAAAAGGTATTCAGCTATAGCTTTGGCTACCAGTCCTTTCACTGGATCGAGCAAATCAGTCTGAATGGACGCTTTTACGCCGAATACCAGCCCTTAGTCTATATGCTGGTCGTTAGTTTTGTCATTTCACTCATCGTCTCACTTGGAAAGGGGCGTGCCTATAAATGAAAGACATCCTATATACACGTTTACTACTCTTCAAAAAACAATGGCTCAGTTTAGGTTTTTGGTTATTGCTTCCTGTTCTTATCACCGTCTCTTTTCTTACCATCGCAGACAATATACAAGACGACTTTCGTGTACCGATTGGGATTGTCTTAGAAGAAGAGAACGAGGCCGTAAGCGACTTATACGAGGAGATACAAGCTTCCGAATTGGTCACCGTCACACCTTTTTCAGAGAGTGAGGCTCTAAGAAAGGTCCAACAGCATGAATTAGACAGTGTTTTCATCGTAAGGGAAGGTTATCAAGAGCAGATTCGAGCTGGTGAAAGAAGTGACTTGCTGGCAGCTTATCATACGAATCGTTCGTTGGCCTACCAACCAGTCAAAGAAATGATTGTGTCGATTATTCAACAAACTACCGGCAGAGTAAAGGCTGCTGAGGCAGTCCAGTCATTGGAACAACAAATCGAGGGAACTTCTACCTTTACAACGGAGGAGATTATCGCAACGTCTCAGCAGATTCAACAAGAAGAGGATTTATTACACCATGTCTTTCGTTACCAGGGTGAAGAGCGTCCGGAAACCGATGAAATCATTCAATGGAATCCATGGATGGCTTGGGCTTTTACGGCATTTTTGATGACACTATTTATCTTTGATTGGGTTAGTAAAGAACGGCAGGCTAGTGTAGCTATTCGTCTGCCTTTTATGAGACATAGCTTTCCTGTCTACATGCTACTTCATCTCTTAGTATATTTTTTGTTGTTCCTCATCATCGACTTAGGGACGGCGGCATTATTTTATCTATTATATGATGAAACGATCTCTATTTTGACCTTGCTGACCTACCGGCTGATGTTATGTCTGTTTGCCTTTTTATTTGTCTGGCTGATTCGCCGTGTCTACGCTAGTTATATTGCTGCCATCGTATTAACCATCGTCTTAGTGATGCTAAGCGCGACCGTGCTCCCTTTTGGTAACAGCGACATGACGATCACCTGGCTGACCTATATTAATCCCCTTTACCCATTCTTATCTGGGGAGCCAACTATCAGCTGGTTAATTATTTGCTTGATTGGAATAGCTATTTGGTTTGTACGAGAGGAGAAAAAACATGCTTGAGATAGCTGGATTAAAGAAAAAATATCACCGCCATACGATATTAGACAATTTATCTTTGCATGCGAACCAAGGAGAGATAGTAGGGCTGGTCGGCGAGAATGGAGCAGGTAAATCAACCTTGCTTCATATCTTAGCTACTATCTCCAAGCCAACTGCTGGCTCCATTCACTTGCATGATTGGGACTACCAAAAACATACCGCACAAATCAGGAAACAGATCGGTTTTGTGCCACAGGATATTGCCATCTGGCCAAAGCTTACGGTCGAAGAAAACATGGTGTTTTTTGAAAAATTATCTTGGCAGAAGAAATCCAAGGAAGAACTGAAGCAAATCTGCCTCGAGATGCATTTAGATCGTTGGAAAGACCCGGCTAAAACATTATCCGGCGGAATGCAAAGAAAGCTGAATTTAGCCATTAGTCTAATCCATGATCCCTCCCTATTATTGCTGGATGAGCCAACGGTAGGGATTGATTTAAAGTCACGTAAAGAGATTGGCGCCTATTTACGACGACAAGCCACCGAGGAGAACAAACTGATTATCTACACCTCACATGATATGGATGAAATCAAACAGCTTTGCGATCGGGTTTTGGTGATTGGCGAAGATTCCTTTTATCATGATCTGTTGAAGGAAGCGGGGAAAGAGGTAGTGGTGGTTGGATAGTAAAAACCCCTAAAAGCTACTGACTTTTAGGGGTTTTTACTAACTTCTTATTATTCTTTATCCACTGGCTTTTTCCAAATACCTAATATCAAACCAGATATGATAGCACCGATGATAATGGCCAGCAAGTACATCATCCAGTTGCCCACCACGGCTGGGAAGGCAAAGATGCCGCCGTGTGGTGCTTGTACACCAATACCAAATAACAAGGTGAGACCACCGGCAATCGCAGAACCAATAATCGAAGAGGGAAGCACTCGACCTGGGTCCGAGGCAGCAAATGGAATCGCACCTTCTGTAATAAAGAAGGAACCAAGGGCATAGTTTGTTTTACCAGCTTGTCGCTCCTCATCAGTAAACTTGTTTTTGAAAAAAGTTGTTGCAAAAGCGATAGCTAATGGTGGCACCATCCCACCTGCCATAACGGCCGCGTGTGGTCCAAAGTTACCAGCATCGATCATGGCAATACCAAAGGTAAAGGCCGTTTTATTGATAGGACCACCCATATCAATTGCCATCATACCACCAAGAATAATGCCTAGTACCATCACATTGGCTCCCGTCATACCGCTTAGCCAGTCGCTCAATACATTCATCAGCCAAGCAACAGGTTCAATAATGACAAAGTACATGAGAAGTCCCGTAATCAAAATATTTAACACTGGATAGAATAGAATCGTTTTAATCCCATCAAATGTTTTAGGCATTCCTGATAGTAATTTTTTCACACCTAATGCGACATAACCACCGAGGAAACCGGCAATCAAACCACCGAGGAAACCGGCGTCACCAGCCGTTGCCATAAAGCCACCGATCATCGCCGGCGCAAAACCTGGCCGGTCGGCAATACTCATCCCGATAAACCCGGCTAATACGGCTACCATTAAGGCAAGCGCATTATCGCCACCAATGTTATTCAAGGCAGCCGCAAAGATATTATATTCGTCACTTGTTGGGTCTGCTGAATTGATACCAAACAAGAAAGAAATAGCTACTAAAAGTCCGCCACCCACAACAAATGGCAGCATGTTGGATACACCATTCATTAAATGCTGATAAAAGCTGGAACGATTACCCCCGCTTGAGCCTGAACCGGAACCTTTGCCGTCACCTTCATAAACGGGAACATCCCCACTCATTGCCGTATCGATTAATTCATCGGTCTTGCGAATACCATCGGTTACTCCACGGCGCAGTACCTTCTTACCATCAAACCGATTCATTTCCACTTTGGTATCGGCGGCAACAATAATTGCCTTGGCTTGTTGAATCTCTTCGTCTGTTAAACGGTTCTTCACTCCATCGGATCCATTGGTTTCCACCTTGATGGATATCCCTTTTGCCTTTGCCTTATCCTTCAATGCATCGGCCGCCATATACGTATGGGCAATACCTGTCGGACAACCCGTAACAGCTAACAATTCGATACCATTTGCCTTTGATGCTTCCGCTTCTTTCGCCTCCGACTCAGCTTTTCCTAATTTCTCTTCTTCTTTTTGATTAATAATCGAGAGAATCTCACCTTCTGATGTTGCTCCCATCAATTGTTCACGAAAATCCTCATCAATTAATAAGGTAGATAGCCTTGATAAAGTTTGCAAGTGATCATTATTAGCACCCTCACTCGCTGCAATCATAAAAAATAAATGCGCTGGCTTACCGTCTAATGATTCGTAGTCTATTCCGTCTTGCGATCTTGCAAAAGCAATCGCTGGCGTAGATACAGCACTAGTCTTCGCATGAGGAATAGCTACATGGTCACCCACTCCAGTACTAGTCTGCTTTTCACGATCCCAAATAGCCTGCTCAAACGCAGCCTTATCATTCAAATAACCACCTTTATCCAACTGCCCAGCTAACTCGTTGATAATGTCATCTTTTGTATGTGCCTTGGCGTCTAAAATGACAATATCTCGTCTTAATAACTCGGTAATTCTCATTAGTTATCCATCCTTTCCTCACTCAGTTTAACTTGTGACAAAAGCGCCTCTGCTTCTTCTTTGGTACATAAGGTTTTCGAGAAGGCCGTGGCACTACCCGAAGCCACGGCAAATCGGGCCGCTTCTCTTGGATCAGCTGTTTGCTGTAATTTATAGATAAATCCTGCAACGGCTGAATCACCCGCCCCTACCGAATGAACAGCCTGCCCAACTGGTGCCGTTAACCGTAACACACCGCCTTCCCCAACATAAATGGCACCATCTTTCGCCATCGAAATCAACACATGATTAATTTGATTTTCCTGATGAAGACGTGTGGCTAAACGAATAATATCCTCATCCGTTGCTATTTTCTCACCAAACAAATCGGCCAATTCATGATGGTTGGGCTTGATAAACGTCGGACTTGCCTGAATCGCTTCCTCCAGCGGTAGTCCGCTTGTATCCAGGATAGCCATCACACCTTGATGGTATAATTGAGCCACTATTTCACGATAAGTGGCTGGAGAAAGGGACGATGGCAGACTACCTGATAGCACCACAATATCGTGTGATCGCAGTTGACCTAGCTTGTCCAAAAGTTGTTGATAGGAGGCTTGATCGATCTGTGGGGATACGCCGTTTACCTCCGTTTCTTCTTCACCTGATTTCATCTTTAAGTTGATACGTGTATCCTCTTTTAAGTAGACAAAATCATGTTCAATGCCTGTTCCTGTTAGGTAATCGGTGATGAATTCCCCTGTAAAACCTCCGATAAATCCTAACGCAGTACTTTCTCCACCGAGACGTTGAAGCACTCTGGACACATTAATACCTTTTCCTCCCGCTTCCTTATAATCTGACTTGCTTCGATTTAAACGGCCAGCTGTAAAATTCTCTACTTGTACCACATAATCAATGGCAGGGTTTAAGGTAACGGTATAAATCATAACGACACCACCTCCAAGTTTGTTTGTTTACGCAGAGCAGTTTGTTGTTCTTCTGATACATGATTCGTTGTTACCAGGTTGACTTGAGCTAAGGAAGCTACATTGGCAAAAGAGACTTCCCCAAACTTTGAGGAATCCGCCAGTACATAAGTTGCTTGTGCTTGTTCCAGTGCAGCACGTTTCACGCTTGCCTCTTCCGGATCCGGAGTAGTTAGTCCTTGTTCTAGATGTACCCCATTTATCCCTAAAAAACACTTATCAAAACGATATTCACGCACCGACTCTACTGCCTTGGTGCCCGTTAATGCTGCGGTACCCTGCTTTGCCTTACCTGCTATCACATAGGTTTCAATATTATGCTCAATTAATAACGGAACATGCGGAATACCATTCGTAACGACTACTACCGATTTTTGTGCAAGAAAAGGTATAAGTGCTAACGTCGTGGAACCAGCGTCCAAAAAGATCGAATCACCTGCTTCAATATGCGAAACAGCTTGTTCACTGATTGCTTCTTTTTCATGATAGTTTCTGGTTGTTTTTTCGACAAAGGTCGGTTCATCTCTTTTTTGTTTGATTAACGAGGCACCACCGTGTACTCGTTTGATGTACTGCCTCTTTTCTAGTTCTGTTAAATCCCTGCGAACCGTTGATTCAGAAGCGTTTGTTAAATCACATATATCTTTCACCTTGACTACTTCCTGCTCTTTTAATAAAGATAAAATCAAGTCTTGCCTTTCAATTGTGAGCACCAAGATCATCCTTTTTATATTAGTTATGAATCGCTTACAGTCATTATACAATCAAAAACGGTCACAGTCAACCAAAATCTATCAAAAACGTTCACAACGCTTCATTTTATGTTATAATATTCACAAGCAAGCTGAAATCATTCGAAAGCAGGTGCAGCTATGAAACACACTTATCTATTTTTTGCCGCTATCTTTATTTTACATATCTATTCGTTATTTTTTCCTTATCCTTGGTTAAAATTCACACTTGGACTTTTGGCGATTGTCATATTACTGATTAGCTTCCGGCAAGCGACCAAATTGTTTCAAATTCTTGGAAGCAGCTTCTTACTTATTGGTCTTATTCTTTTGCCATTTACCGATTTATCATGGGGAGATATCATCTCTGGAATGGGGGATAACCTGTCGCTGTTAACCTTGCTTGCCGTATTACCTTGGATGAACAGCGTGGTAGCTGCTGGACGATTTGATAAATTGCTGCAGCGTTTATTACGAGGAAATGTGCAACATTTGGGGCAGCTTTATCAACGAAGCAGCACGGTGATGATGGCCTTAACTTCCTTTCTCAACGTGTCGGCTGCTACACTGGCACAAGATGTACTAGTCGATAATCTAAAACCAATCAAACAGAGAATTGCCAGTAAGTTTATTATGATGGTTTCCTTGCGCGGTTATTCTTTGGCATTGCCTTGGAGTCCATTAGAAATGGCGATGGGAATGATTCTTTTGGTCACTGGTGTGGGATTTGGCGAGCTGTTACCTTGGATGATTGCCATATCCGTCATTATGTATGTGTTGGACAGCCTATGGGGCAGATGGTTTTTTAAACGCTACAACTACCCTGCACCACCGCAGCAACAAACAAGCAACATCCGTCAAAATCGGTCAAGCATGCTACAATTAATCATTGCACTGGCCACTTTTTTATTTCTAGTGATTGCGATTGGAAACGTGTTTGATCTTGATTTTCTATTGACGGTTATTTTACTTGTACCGCCATTTGCCTTTTGTTGGGCCTTAGCTATGGGGAGATGGAAAAGCTTCTGGACAATTGGCTGGAATCGTTGGAAAAATACACTGAACACTATGCACAATTTTATTGTATTGTTTGTAACACTCGCACTGTTTACCAATGCCTTAAATGGATCGCCAGCACAAGACATGCTACAACAGCCGATCATTGCCTTAGCAGATAAACCGTTGTATGTCTTAATCATCATTCAACTATTATTTGTTTTTCTAAGCATGTTTGGCGTCCATCCATTAGCAACGATTGGAATCTTAAGCGGAATTAGCGGGATTTTAATGGAAGTATTATCCCCGTTAAGCCTTGCTGTCAGTTTAATGATAGCCACGGTTGCCACCGTCCCGATTGGAACTTACGGATTGGTCGTCACCATTACTTCCATGAGTTTAAGACAGAGTCCGTACTATATCACTTATTATAATATGATATATTCGTTAGTGTTCGGAATTGTCGGCATTATCTTTGCTTATTTCCTGATCTAAATCCTCCAACATGCATTTCGCCAAATTATTTGATACAGTGAAATGAGATCAATGATAAAGGAGAGAAATGACATGTATCGTACCGTGCAAGATTTTATTACCGATTGGGAGCACGAAGCACAAGGAACCGTTGCGGTGTTGAAAGCTGTAACAGATGATAAGCTAGGACAAGCCATTGTAGAAGGTCACAGCACACTTGGATGGCTCGGTTTTCACCTGGCGAGCTCTCCTGCCTTTTTCTCTAGTTTGGTTGGATTGGATATAAAAGCAGCCATCGCTTCTGAACCTAGCCATGCGGAAGAAAATGTAGCTGCCTATCAAAAGATTGCAGCAGCCGTAAAACACGAGGTCGAAGCCCATTTGTCCGACGAAGCTTTACTAGAAGAGGTAGATGGGATTGGCGGCAAGACACCACGCGGGGCTATCTTGCGTAAATTAATTGATCATCAAACCCACCACCGCGGGCAAATGACCGTATTGTTACGCCAAGCAGGTTTGCATGTTCCTGGTGTGATGGGGCCTACGAAAGAACAGCAATCATAAGTAGGGAGAAGAACAACAGCCTTCTTGGATAAAATAATGAGAGGCCTCTGATTTATGGAGTAAAAAAAACACGGGGGAGACCCGTGTTTTTTTATGTCAACTATCGTTTTATTACTAGTAACATTTTTTAACGATATTCTTTGGCGAAATTATCCATAAAAGCCACTAGTTCATGAACGCCTTCTACTGGCATAGCATTATAAATACTCGCACGCATTCCGCCTACAGAACGGTGCCCTTTTAAGGTTTCTAGGCCTGCAGCTTGTGCTTCTTTAACAAATGCTGCATCCAAATCATGATTTGGAATAACAAAAGGAATATTCATAATCGAACGACTATTCTCCTCCACAGGAGAGTGATAGAAATCTGATTGCTTTATATAATCATATAAAATAGCTGCCTTTTGCTGATTCCGTTTCTGCATTTGGGACAAACCACCCAAATCTTTCAACCACTCAAACACAAGCTTGGCAACATATATACCAAAAGTTGGCGGTGTGTTATACAAGGAACCACTTTCACTATGTGTTTGATAGTCTAACATCGTCGGGCACTCTGTTGCCGCATGTCCGATTAAATCTTCTCGAATAATGACCACGGTTAATCCTGCAGGTCCAATATTTTTCTGGGCACCAGCATAAATCAAAGCAAATTTGGTCACATCGATTTCCTCCGATAAAATGTTAGATGACATATCCGCTACCAACGGAACATCTCCAGCATCTGGAATGTCGTGAAACGCGGTACCTTCAATCGTATTGTTAGTCGTAATATGCACATAATCCGCTTCAGGATCTATCATATCTCTTGTAACGGTTGGGATATAAGTGAAATTCTTATCCGCAGAAGAAGCTATCTCCTTTACTTCTACAAATTTTTTCCCTTCTTTGATCGCCTTCTTAGACCAAGATCCCGTATTCACATAATCTGCCTTACCATTCTTCTTTAAATTTAACGGAATAGCAGCAAATTGCTGAGATGCCCCCCCTTGCACAAAAAGCACCTTATAGTTATCCGGAATCCCCATCAATTCTCGTAACAAACGTTCAGCTTCGGTTATGATATCCGTAAACAACCCTGAACGATGACTTAATTCCATTACAGACATACCGGAATCCTGATAATTTGGCAGCTCAGCTTGCGCTTTTTCCAACACCTCTAACGGCAGTATCGATGGACCAGCAGAAAAATTGTATACTCGTTTCATGTTCACCACACCTTTATATAATTTTAGACAGAAAGAGGTAAGGAATCTTTTTCCTTACCTTGCCCAGGCGAGCGGCTAGCGATACTATGTGCTCCCCTACGGTTGATCCGTATCCTCGCCAGTTACACATAGCCGATTAACTTTGTGAAAATTATAACAAGTTTCCCTTCCTTTTTCAATCATAATTTTATTTTTCGTCTGATTTCGCCGTTTGTCTATCTATGCAAAAGAAGTACAAAAATTGTAACAGTTTGATGCCCGAAAGTATGATAAAATAGACAATGGTCTAAAAATGTGACCTAAGATAAATCGGATAACAAGGATGGATATACATGCAAACCATCATTTTTGATGTTGATGATACATTATACGATCAATTACAGCCATTCCGTCATGCCGTTCAGCAAATAATTCCTGAAAGCTTTCAGCAGCATGAAATAATCGACCTTTATAAAAAAAGCAGGGAATACAGTGATGCCGTTTTTGAACAGCATATCCGCGGTGAGATCACCGCCTTGGACTTGCAAATTTATCGCATTCAAAAGGCATGTGATGATTTCTCTATCTCACTTACTAGAGAACAAGCTACTGCCTTTCAGCAATGCTATCTAAGAGAACAGCAAAATATCAAACTATTCCCGGAGATGGAATGCCTGTTAGATCAATTATATCAATCTGAGATATCATTAGCCGTTTTAACTAATGGGGAATACCATCACCAAATGATGAAAGTAGCTCAATTAAACGTAACCAAATGGATACCAGAAAGTCATCTATTTATTTCGGGACAAATAGGCTATTCCAAACCAAATGTACAAGCATTTCAATATGTAGAAGATAAGATGAACTTAGTCAAGGGACAAACGCTCTATATCGGGGATTCCTTTCCTAACGATGTAGCAGGGGCCAAACAAGCTGGCTGGCAAGCAGCTTGGCTCAACCATCGCCAGCGGCCTGTTCTTGAGCCATCTATCGTACCAGACTATACCTTCTGCCATGTGCAGGACGTATTAGCAATTGCCAAGGATATAGGGATTAAAATTTAATGAGGAACGGGATGAGTCCACCATTGATTCATCTCTTTCGTTTTTGGGGTGAGATTGTTGAATTCAAAAAAAGTATTAGGTATTCTATTTGCGGTCATGTTCTTCGTTATGGTAGGCTTTGGAATTATTATTCCCGTCCTCCCTTTCTATGCGGAAGAACTTGGCGCTTCACCATTCCAGTTAGGTTTATTGATGGCCACCTACTCGGTCATGCAATTTTTATTTGCCCCAATGTGGGGACGACTTTCTGACAAAATCGGGCGCAAGCCGGTTTTGCTTATTGGAATTGCTGGATTAGCCCTTTCCTTTTTTCTATTGGCATGGGCATCGCAGCTATGGATGCTATTTGCCGCTCGAATCATTGGCGGCTCATTATCTGCCGCAAACATGCCTACCGTAATGGCTTATGTTGCCGATATTACCAGTGAGGAAGACCGAGGGAAAGGCATGGGCATTATTGGCGCTGCCGTTGGACTTGGTTTTATTTTCGGACCAGCGATCGGAGGGATCTTCTCTTCTGGAAATCTGGCATTACCGTTTATTTTATCAGGAATTTCTTCCTTATTCACATGGTTCCTGGTGCTATTCGTTTTGAAAGAATCCTTAACAAACAAACAGGAAGCAATCGACAAGAAACGTCCTTCTTTGATAGACGGTTTGAAGACGCCGATAGCTAATCTCTATATTCTGCAATGGTTCGTTTCCGTTTCACTGGCAGGACTGGAGGCGACCTTTGCGTACTTCGCCTATGATCGTGCAGGTCTTGGTACATTGGAACTCGGCTATATTTTTATGATCATGGGACTAGCAGGAGCCATCGTTCAAGGTGGTTTAGTCGGTCGCATGACGAAATCGTTAGGAGAAGGCAAGGTTATTCAAATCGGCGTCCTCGTTTCTGCACTTGGGTTTGCTCTTATTTTGCTTGTGGAGAACTTTATCACTGCCGCTATTTTTTTAACAATATTTGGGTTGGGAAATGGCTTGATTCGTCCCAGTGTGTCTTCTCTATTAACAAAAACAGCCAAATCAGGCTATGGACAAACCACTGGCTTACTATCCTCTTTTGACTCGTTGGGACGGATTATCGGACCTCCGCTCGGCGGCTTACTATACGGATGGGCGATTTTCCTTCCTTATCTATCAGGGGTGGTATTGTCGCTGTTTGCATTAGCCATCTATTACGTATACAAAAAGAAAGTTTATTTAGCACTTTGATTGATAAGACACTAGCACAAAGAATCCACCTTTGTGCTTTCATTATGTCAAATCTCCTATATACAAGGTCCCTTTGGTCATGATAATCAGAACGGAAATGTCCTATCTCTTTTTTAAAATGATGCAAAAGCACCGACAGCTGTCTGACCTCTACAAAGCTACTATTCACTATTGCTTTTAGAAGACTTGAGTCCCTGTAATTCAAACAAGTTTAAATTGTTTAAAAATTATTCGACAATTTTTGCTTGCATTTTAATTTTCGAAGCGGAATTCATTGTATAATGCTTCCTAGAAAGGGAGAATCGTATGGTGAAATTTCAAGAAAGGCTTCGGTATCTCAGAGAAAGACAAGGGATCAAACAAGAAGAAATGGCCAAAAAACTAAATATATCGACCAGTGCATATGGATATTATGAACAAGGCCGAAATGAGCCTTCTTTAGATTCCATCAAAACAATCGCCGAGATATTTGATGTATCTGCCGATTACTTATTAGGCATTATTGATACAGAAAAACATCCTACCACTGTAGCAGATGGATTAGTATTGTCGGATGAAGACCTGCAGTCCATTCGTTTATTAAGAGAGCTTCAATTATTAGATGACTTAAACCGTTCCCCAGATTTTCAAGTGGAACGTCTCGGCAGAGCCTGGCAATTTATTAAACATGAAATACATATAGAGAAGACTCAGGAATCGGAATGAACCTTGTTTCGTTACTGAGTTTTCTTGTGCATTCTTTCTTAAACTGCTTAATTTATAGCTTCTTTAACTCTCTACAAAGCTGTTCAATTTTATGTGGACCTTCTTCTAATTCTATTAACGGTATGATTTGTAATAATGCCCAAGCCGCATCATCTTTGGTGTATATAGAATCCTGAAGTAATAAACAAATAACCTCTAATAATTGCGCCTTCACATCCGTTAATACCTGCTTGGACATCAAGTTATCAATAACTTCCGCATCTAATAATGACTTTTTCACTGGAAAGACCTCCTATTTAATTATGTTTATTGTTATATTGGGATATTACTTTAAAACACCATGGTGGATTATTCTACACGAAAAGAGGAACATGCTTAGAGGCAAATAAAATAGGAACGTTTGTTCTTATTAATATATCATATTCTCTTCAAAAGAACAAGATATATCAGAAAACAATATAAAAAAATCACAACAGGCGAATGAACCTCGCTACTCTAAGATTTCTATATAAATTGAACTTATAAATGTAACAAAAACAGGTGACAGAATCTATACCTCCACTCCAAACACAAAATAATGGAGTAATCATCCGACAAAGCCGGCAATTACTCCATTTATTTCGGGGATAACGGACGCTAACTCCCCGATAAGTTTCGCTACCCATTAGTGGGAGCTGAAGAAAACTTCCACGGATGGAAGTCTCACTTTATTTATTTGATTTGTCTGTCTCCTTGTGCAAACCAGCGAATTCGATAACTATTTTTTGCGGTTGTTCCTAGCTGTTCTAACAAATTATAATTGGCATATGCCCCTACGACCGCACCGAATCCCGGGATTAATTGGAACATTTTCACCAAGTCAATATAATCGCGATATTCTTGTTGGAATTCGCGCCAATCCATATCGGTTAAGCGTCCCTTTTCCTCGTCCCAGTGTTTAATCAAATAGTAGACTTCTCTGCGTTTATCGTCATTGGAAAAGGCCAATTGAAAGACGTGCAGAATAAATAAACGTTCTTCATATTTCGACACATCCCATCCATATATCGTAGCAACCTCAAATAAAAACTTGATTTTAATCGATAAAAGCAAAGGAAAGTCAGCTAAACCTAACAAGAATCCTCCCGCACCTGTCCCTGCTCCTTCCAACATAGCAGTTTTTCGATATCCTTCCAGTTTCTCTTGGACAAGCTGCTCCTTTTCCTCTAGGGTCTTTCCTACATACTGCGTTTTATTGGTAGTCACATCAGAACCAAACAATGTCGTCTTTACCATTTGTTTAATCGACTCCGTGATAATCTGATGCGCTCTTTCCGGGATATATTGATTGATCCGATTTTGCGTGCGTTTTGATATTTTTTGAAACATGCTCTGTTTTTTCAGCAGGCTTAATTCCCAATCAAGCAGTTCTTGATAAACTTCATGCTCATATCCGTTCATTTTATTTATTCCCTCCATAATATGCAACTAGCTTTTATACGTAATAACCAAGCTTTATGCTTCAAAAAAATCCCCGAATACCACAACTTTACTTAGAATCAACAGACTTGATCTCTAGTCTATTGTCGAAAAGCATCTTTATATAAGTTGAATGAAATCATTTCTCATTGTTTTGATAGATGCTCTTGATCCATTTTCGCGAATGAATCAAACGAAGTATTATCAGGAAATAATGTGAACATAGACTTGCTTGTCACACGTTTTTGTTACATTTATAACTTCAACTTATATAGTTACGAATTTTCGCATTATCTAAGCGAAAGATATTTTTAAAAAAAAAGAGCAATCAAGCCATACATATTATGTCGTCTCATGGAGCAACATATAGAAAAACAAATCACAGGAGGTGCTTTTTACCATGCTATCCGATCTAATGATTGTGGCGGGAAGAGTATTAACGATTCTCCCTTTATTTTTAGCAATTGCCCTCTTTATGGGAAGACGAGCCATGGGAGAGGTACCCATCTTTGATTTTCTCGTCATTATTACCTTGGCCTCGGTGGTGGGGGCGGATGTCGCTAACCCAGATGTAAGCCATATTCCAACCGTTACGGCTCTCTTACTTATTGCTATTCTACAAAAAGTAGTTTCTCATTTAAAGCTGTCCCATCGCAAATTCAATAAGCTCATTAACTTTTCCCCAACTACCGTCGTTTATGAAGGAGTTATTCTACATAAGCACTTAAAAAAAGTTGGTTTTTCTATCGAAAATTTACTGCAAATGTTGCGTGATAAAGGAATATTTGATTTACAAGAGGTGCATATTGCAATCATTGAAGCAAATGGTGCTCTTAGTGTATTAAAAACACCAGACAAGCAGCTGGTGACACTCGGAAACTTAAACATGACATCTTCCCTTCTACCACTATCTTTCCCCGTTATTATGGAGGGAAACATTCAGACAAAGGTCCTAGCATCCAGAAACCTGAACAAACAATGGCTGTGGACTGAATTAGAGAAACAAGGCATTGTGGAGATACAAGAAGTATTTTTTGCCTCCGTCAATTTACAAAACGAGCTGCACCTCTCTCGCTATCAAGATCAGCAATCTCAAGCACCGATGATGGACGATTAATCCCTCTTATTATTACAGTTTGATTACACTTTGCTTTTAGAAGATTATTTGTTTAGAAATCGTGGTATCTATTACTAACCCCTTCATAATATAAAAAGCGGTAGGATGATTTTAGCGTCTTATTTGCTTAGCTGTGACGCCACTATAACATTATTTATGGCGTTACAGCACACCTTTACGAACATTTTAAGTAAAAAAACTTAATAAGGAGGAACCCCCCATGAAGTGTAAAGATTGTAATGGTGAAGGTTTAAAACGATGTCCAGATTGTTCAGGTGAAGGTATTGATTATGGAATACACAAGTGTGACACATGTGCTGGGGAAGGGGAAATTGCTTGTTCGGGTTGTCAAGGCAGCGGGAAAATAAGCATACTACAGAAAATAAAGGATTGAGTTTATGACGAATTGGAAAATCAAGCTACGCTAACACCTCAAGCACGTCACCATTTATCGTGCCTGAGGCGTTTTTTTATGATGCCAGACATCGTCAAAACATGGTATAGTGAAGGATGACGATAATGATACAGGAGCGATGAGTGAATGAATAAACAAGATATTGCTAATATACGTAAACAATTTAAGGTAGATAATGATAAGATGAAAATTCATGAAATATTTAATGTCTATATCATGAAGGAATCCAGTGATATTTACCATCAGCAAAGCCAGCCTTTCGATATGCTTGATCAAGATGAACAAGAACTATTTATCACCAACTTTAAAAAAGTGTTAACTGGACAGCTGGATGAAAAGTTATTCGAATTGAAATTTCACGCCGAAACAGAAAACCCAACCCAGCTCATTTTACATAAAGGATTACTAGCGGGAGAAAATCAAGAGTGGCAGCAACAAATGTTAGTGATGGTTGAAAAAATACTCCAGGATCGGCAATATGAAATGGATGTGGTCGTTACATTTATACGTGGTGAATATGTTAAACCGATGAAAAAAAGCCAAGATGATGAAGGCAGCATACACGATTCGGTTTATGCACACCCATTTATATTGTGCAGCATCAACAAAACGCAAGAACCCAAGAAAGAATTACAATTCGATTATATCGCGAAAGAGTTTAAATATAACGTGATGGTCGACCCGGTTATCAATCTAAATGCGCCAATGGGCGGTTTTCTCTTCCCTTGTGTGACAGACAATGCGCAAGATGTCAATCACGTATTGTACACTGCTGGTAAAGCCAACGAGCCTGATGAGGCATTTATTGAAAATGTATTAGAAGCGGAAGAAACGATGACAGCCAAAGATGATAAGATCGCCTTTGAAGAAGTGGTTCGTGATGCTGTCGGGCACCAGCTGAACTCTTCGACCCTTGCCAATGTATATGAAGAAATTCACCGTGTGGCGGAAGACAACGAGGAAGAAGAAGCACCTACCTTGGATTATAAGGATGTCGAACGTATCTTGACTTCAAGCGGTGTAGCAGATGTGAACACAGAGAAGATGGAAACGGCTTTTCAAAATGTCATCGACGATACCAATTATGAATTAAAAGCACGTAATATTGTGCCCAAATTTAACTCTAAGTCTATTAAAATCAATACAAAAGTCGCTAATATTTCTGTTAGCCCGGAAGATTTACGCCACGTCCGACAGATACAAATGGACGGGCGCCGTTATTTGATGATCGAAGTGGAAGAAGACACGGTGATTGACGGATTTACATTGATTCCGGAGGCGTTTAAGTGAGAAGGGGGATTCCGTTGTAATTGCCCTGTAAACATGACCTTATCACACCTTTCAGACGCTTTCAGTTGGCAAAACGCTAGGTTTTTGATATCGTTTTCATATATGATTTAATAAATCTTTGGAGGTTGGTGTATGGTTTTTACATTAGAATTACGAAAAAAGGCCCCCGATTTTTATCTGAAAGCAACCGACGGGAAAAACTATCAGCTAGATGACTTTCAAGATGCAGACGTCCTTGTGGTGTTTTTCACCTGTAATCATTGTCCTTTTGTCCTCGGTTCCAATGAGGTAACTCGAGCTACTGCTGAAAAACACTGCGCTGATGGGGTGAAATTCGTTGCTATTAACTCCAATAGCGTGAATACTAAACCTGATGATTCTTATGAAGTAATGGTTGAAACCATGAATGACCAGCAGTTTCCATGGCCCTATCTGCACGACTCCACCCAAGAAATTGCCAGGGCATATGGTGCTTTACGCACTCCACATTTCTTTGTGTTTGATCGGAATCGAAAATTGATATATACAGGAAGAGGTATTGACAATCCGCGTGAGGCAGACAAAGCCACGATGAATGATTTAGACAATGCCTTGAAAGAACACTTAGCAGGAAAAGAAATTACGATACCTTTAACCAATCCACTTGGTTGTAATATTAAGTGGGAAGGACAAGACGAACATTGGATGCCTGCAGAAGCATGTGATCTAGTCTAATCTATTGTTTTCATTACTTGAATGGAAAAATCCAAGGCTTATTGCACCTATTGAAAAAGCCTTGGATTTCCTAATTACATATAAGTTAAACATTTCTTCGTCTGCAACATACGCTCCATATCTCCCACTCGAAGCGGTTTACTAAAATAATATCCTTGCACCTCATCAATACCTAACTGCACGACTGCCTCTACCTCTTCTTTCTCTTCCAACCCTTCCGCCACAACGGTCATATTAAGACTTTTCCCCAGTTGAATAACGGTAGAAGCAATTAGCTTCTCACTGGATTGGGTAGAAATCCCTTTAATCAGCGATCGGTCTATCTTTAATATATCCACCTTAAATTTACGCAAATAAGCTAACGAGGAATAACCCGTACCAAAATCATCTAGCGCAACTTTGATGGACTTATCTCGTAATTTCTGCAGGATATCTCGTACCCCTTTTTCATTCTCAATCAACAATGATTCCGTGATTTCTACTTGAACCCAAACCGGATCCACCTTAAATTCTTGTAAGATTTGAAAGAAATGATGAACAAAATAAGCTTGCATAAATTGACTAGCGGACAAATTGATAGAAACCGGAATGAGATCATAACCATTGGAAGACCATAAGCTGATTTGCCTACAAACAGATCGAATCACCCATGTACCAATAGGATTAATCATCCCCACTTCTTCCGCCAGTGGGATAAATTCAGATGGGGATATTTCACCAAACTCCGGATGTTCCCAACGAATTAAAGCTTCAAAGCTTTGGATCGAGGCATCGATTGGATTGACCCGGGGCTGATAAACAAGGGAGAATTGCTCCTCCTCTAAAGCCTTACGCAAATCATTTTGGATTTGAAACGTACGCTGACTCATATCATTCATATCCATGTTAAACATTTGATAATCGTTCTTCTGCTCATTTTTAACATAATACATCGCTAAATCGGCGTGCTTCATCATTGCCTCCGGGTCTTCTCCTCCACCTGGGTAAGCGGCAATGCCAATACTTCCTGTTATATTCAACTCATAATCTTCTATAAGAAAAGGTTGTTTAAAATCATCTATAATAGCTTCCGAAAACTGCTGCAATTCATTGTAACTATCAATTTGGTCAATCAGAATGGCAAACTCATCTCCGCTAAAACGGGCAACAATTCCTCTTTTGGAAACCATCTGCTGGAATCGTTCGCCTACAGCAATCAGCAACTTATCCCCAGTCACATGACCCAAGGTGTCATTTACATATTTAAAACTATCTAAATCGACAAACATAATGCCGAACTTAATGTTACGTTGTTTCGCCTTGTTTATTGCTTCTTTCAGGCACTTATCAAACATCCGCCGGTTGGCCAACCCAGTCAAGTGATCGTAAAAAGCCATATATCGAACTTGTTCTTCGTTTTGCTTTTTGTCTGTAATATCATAACGGATTGCTAGATATTGATAGGGTTGTCCGTTCTCATCCTTAATAGGAACAATGGTCGTATTCACCCAGTAAGTGGAACCATCTTTCCTTCGGTTGCGTATTTCACCCTTCCACACCTTACCTAAACCAATAGTACGCCATAACTCCTTGAAAAAATCCCGTGAATGATAATGAGAATTGATAATCTGATGGGTTTGACCAATCAGTTCCTCAGCTGTATATCCCGATATTTCACAAAATTTATTATTTACATATGTAATCTTGCCTCGTCGATTCGTAATCGCAACGATAGCAGCCTGATCGATGGAATATCGCATATCGGCAAGATCCTTCAAAGAACGTGTTAGTTGTTCTCCTTTTTGCCTTACATCGGTGATACACCCAATCACTTGCGGACCCACTGCAGAATGAACATAATGGCCATAGATATCCAAGATGATAACTTCATGTGGATTGGTATGAATCATGGCCGTGGTATGAATGTCTGTTTTGTTACCATCTATTAACGATTTAAAACAATGTGCCGTCTCTTTATTTATCCACTGTGCAATAGCCGTAGAATAATGGCAGTCTTGATATTGCTTCACATCCAAATCTAATATGTCTACGCATACTTGGTTCATATATGAAATGCGTTCTTGAACGATTACAAAAACCCCTTGCTTCATTTGATCACCTCCAGATTTGGTGCCATTATAATATCTTAGATTATACCATATTTTAGATGTACTGGTAACTTTTCAAAAGATGAGGCATTGCTTGTTGGTGGGAATATAATCAAAAAAATAGTGGCGCTGTCTATTTAACAGCACCACTAGGACATTCTTAATTATACGTTAAAAGCTATATCAGGGAAAAGCCGCTGGATGACTTAAACAACAATGGTTTATTCGTAATCACACCATCTACCCCTTTGGCCAAATATTGCTCAGCCAACTCCATATCGTCAATCGTATAGGGGTACACCTTTATCCCGCATGCATGAGCTTCTGATACCATACCTTTCGTCGTGTAAAAATGGTGTGGATGGATACTATATGCTTCGATCCCACTATTTTTGATATAATCAAACAGGTGGACCAAATTCATGTGCAGTATAAAACCGATCTTAACCCTTGCATCCAATAAGTGAATTCTTTTCAAACATTGGTGATCAAAAGAAGAAAACAGCACACGATCCTGCATCCCATATTTATGAACCAAATCTATCATCTTCTGCTCAATGCCTACATGAATAATCGGGCTATTCTTCACCTCAATATTAAGATCCATGTCCGTGTCTTTCACCAATCGCAAGGTTTCATCTAGTGTTGGGATTTCCTCCCCAGCAAATGAAGGATCAAACCAGGAGCCGAAGTCACATTGTTTTAGTTCGCTTAAATTTGCTTCATGAATGGCAGCTGTCCCATCACTAGTTCTTTTAATCGTTGCATCATGACATATAACCGGAACGCCATCCTTTGTCAGTCGAACATCCAGCTCAATACTATCCGCTCCATGGTCAATCGCTTTTTGAAAAGCAGCTAACGTATTTTCGGGGGCATCACTGGACGCACCTCGGTGTGCTATTATCTTCACTGTTGTTCCTCCTCCTCACTATCCTGTGTATGCAGCAATAGAAATTCTATCCTGAATATATGATAAACTCATCGGTTTCATTACCGCAAATCTTTAACAGAGACTTGCCCTGCAACTCACAACATAGAGGATCGGGCAAGTCCTGTTATACATAATTAGCTTTCTTGGTATCGTTCATGCGCTGCTGATTCAATTTGCATATATTCTTCCAGCCCCATTTGTTTTACCTGCTCAACGTAGGCATCCCACTCGCTGAACGATTTTGAACCATTGATGAATAATTCTTCTTGTTCTGCTACAAAGCTTTTAATGTCAGCACCTGGACCTTGCATAAACGTTAATTCTTCCTCGGTATAATTAAAACCATTCCAAATCTCTTCCGGAACATCCGGCTGTGCCTTTTCCCCTGCTTCAATGGCATTTGGCATCGACTCTGATCCCTTGAAATACTCCTCCTGTACATATCCTGGATAACTGCCTCCCATCCACGTTACATATGGTGTTAATGCTTCATCCATCGTTAAGCCATCAGGATTATTGGTGATTTCCTCGGTATACTCCATTTCTCCATCTTCTGTCACTTCGTATGTTTCTCCCTCCACACCCATAAATTGGAATGCAGCGCCTTCTTCACTAAAGAAATGGTCAATCCAACGAATCGTCGCCTCTGGATGCTCATTAGCACTAGTAATTGCAAATGCGGCAACATGAATTAATGGTGATTTTACTTGACTATATAATTTGTCACCATGTGGTCCTTCTAAAGCCCCTAGGCCAGTGAAATTATCCTGGTTCATGACGGTAACCGGGTTTGGTGAGATATTCGCTCCTAAAATACCTTGAGCACCTTTTGCGTTTAATTGGGCATCGTCCATCGTGAAAATCTCTTCATCTATTAATCCTTCTTGATATAACTGATGAATATATTCGAGCATTTCTTTATATTTTGGCTCTGTCGGCATAAACCTTAATTCGTCGGTCTCTGGGTCAACATCAACATATTTATTGCCAACACCTCTTGTGCCAAAACCCCAAGCACCTTTCACCATATCACGAATTGCTCCGGTACTGGTGGCACTAAACGGTATCTCATCCTGTTCGCCATTACCATTTAAGTCTGTCTCCTGAACGGCCTTTAAATAATCATAAAATTCATCGGTTGTGGTTGGTTCATCCATATCCAACTCTGCCAGCCAATCCTGATTAATCCATAGCGGCTTACCAATCAACATTGGTAAGAAATCTGGGTTGTAATAAGAAGGGATCGAATATATATTGCCATCCGGCATCGTTAAACCCTTTTTGGCATCTGGGTGTTTTTCCAAGAAAGCTTGTATATTCGGCGCATATTCTTCAATTAGATCATTCAAAGGAACAAACACTCCCTGTTGACTATACGATACTACATCTGCCGAAGGAATCCTAGCTGAATAAAAAACGTCTGGGTATTCGCCGCTAGCTAAAACCAAGTTCCTCTTCTCGGTTAATGTTCCAAACGGGACCTCATCGAAAGTTACGTCAATACCGGTTTCTTCTGCATACGTATCAAAAACAAGTGTTTCTTCATAATCATCTAGATTCGGTTCATATTTTCCTGTAAAAAATTCTAATTCAATCGGTTCTTCCACAATCGGAAAACCTTCCTTATTGACATTTTCCCTAGATTCCTCTGATCCTGCCCCCTCTGCCGCATCTTCATTCTGACATGCTGCTAACAACATTCCTACTATTACTAACATCAAAGCGAATATTTTCTTCATTTTTCCATTCCTCCTCATATGTTAACCTTTTAATGAACCAATCATAACGCCTTTAATAAAATATTTTTGCAAAAACGGGTAGATAATTAGCATAGGTAAACTGGCTATGATCACCACTGCATATTTCAATCCCTCTACTCTTAAAAGATGCTGTGCAACACCTTCCGTTCCAGATGTGGACATCGCCGTCATATCATCCTGAATCAGCATTTGCCGTAAAAACAGCTGCAAGGGATATTTTGCTGAGTCCTGCAAATAGATTAAGGCATCGAAATAAGAGTTCCAATGTCCTACCCCATAAAATAGTGCCATTACAGCAAGAATTGGCGTAGATAACGGCAAAACAATTTTCCACAAAAAATGTAAATTGGTAGAACCATCAATCGCTGCAGCTTCGCGTATCTCATTCGGAATTCCTTGAAAAAAAGTTCGCATGATAATCACGTTATAGACAGATACTGCCCCAGGTATCATGACAGCCCAAAATGTGTCTAACATCCCGACATCTCGGACTAGCAGATAGGTTGGAATCATCCCACCGTTAAAAAACATCGTGAAGATGATAAACGCCGTGATAATCCCTCGACCATAGAAATCTTTCCTTGACAACGGATAAGCAATCATTACAGACATAATCAGATTAATAAGCGTACCAAGCGCCGTGTAAAAAATAGTGTTTCTATAACCTATCCAAATATCCGAATTCTGAAATGCCAACAGATAGGATTCAAAGTTTATATCTTTAGGAAATAGCCATAATTCTCCTAACAACATCTTTTCCGGGTTGCTAAAAGACGCGCTAATAACATAAATTAATGGGTATATCATTAAACAAATGACCAAGGATAAGAGAAAGTAGTTTGTCACGGTAAAGAGCTTATCGCCTTTATTTAAACTATAAAACATTCGTCTTCTTCACCTCATCTTTTACCATAGACTCACCTTATTCACCTTTCTTGCTACATAGTTCACGATTAACAAGATGGTAAAATTAATCACAGATTCAAATAATCCGATAGCAGTAGAATAACTGTATTGCGATCCCAATATACCGGTTCGATAAACATGGGTAGCTATGACATCAGATGCTGCCATATTTAGGTTGTTCTGCATCAAGAATACCTTTTCAAAACCTACACCAAAGATACTGCCACACTGTAAAATCAACATAATAATAATGGTTGGTTTAATAGCTGGTAAGTTAATATGCCAGATCGTCTGAAGTTTCGAAGCCCCATCAATCATTGCCGCCTCTTTTAATTGCGGATCAATACCGGATAGTGCCGCTAAGTAGATAATCGAACTCCATCCCATTGTTTGCCAAACACCAGATAATACATAAGTGGTCTTAAACCAGCCGGGTTCCGTCATAAATGCTATTGGTTCGCCTCCAAAGGCTGCAATAATATTATTCAGCACTCCTGTCGCCGGCGATAACAGCATAAACAGCAAAGCAACTACAACCACTGTAGATAGAAAATGTGGTGCATAGGTTACCGTTTGAACAATTTGTTTAAACCGCTTGTTCTTCACTTCGTTAATCATCAATGCCAAAATAATTGGAATTGGAAACCCAAGCGCCAATTCATACAGCCCGATAAATAAGGTGTTTTTTATCAATCTCCAGAAATAAAAACTATCAAAAAATCGAATGAAATGGTCAAAACCAACCCACGGACTACCCGTAATTCCTTCTACTGCTAAAAAATTCTTAAAGGCTATCTGTGCCCCGTACATCGGGTAGTATTTAAAAATTAAGAAATACAAAATAACAGGCAGTATCAGTAGATATAAATCCCAATTTTGACGTACAGACTTGATACCGGCATGCCGTTTTGTCAAAGAAGGTTTTTTTGTTCGTCTATCATTGCTTAATGTCTGATCAGCAGTATCGTTCACTTTCAATTGATTCACTCCCCCCTAAAAGCAATGTCATAGTAACTCGTTTACAATGCCTCATCCTCCTTCTGGTCACTCTATGTGATTGGACTATCTCTTTCATCATCGGTTATGTAACAATAAGTAATATCGCACATTTTAGTTTAAAACACCCCTATGAAGATGGTATAAATGGATTGTAAAGAAACCGTTAAAAAGAGAGTCTTACAGAGCGATACGAAACCGTTAAACTAAGTGACCATCTCTTCTATCATCTTTATGTATATCCAACTCATAACAAACAAGAAAAAGAGAAGACAGAAAATTAGACACACCTTTACCCAAAAAGGTATCTATCTAACTCTATCTTCTCTGTGGACTCTAAGAGTTATTTCACTATACACATGTACGTTTAAATGACAGAAGATTCGATTTACGGCCAAATTATTAGCCTTTTATCCATTTGTTCCGCTCTAAGAATAAATAGATTTTCTTTCCTATTTCTAAGAATAAACCACTAATATGAAGCGAATATAAATAGAATGTAAAAAAGATGTAAAGAAACAATAAATAGACCAGCGAAATGATGTTTCCTTCCAATATGCCCAAAATTATGGATTGCCAGAAATATTGGCTTAAACATTCATTATCTTCTACTCCTACATCAATGGGCTAATTCATTTCATTTTCATTAAAATATAAATATGCTAGGATAGTAGTAATATCTGTATTCACTATTGATTAAAAAGTGGAAAGGAAGCGTTATTATGGACCAAATTACTGATATGGTTCAATCACAAGTTATTGCGTCTATAAAGAGGCCGGAAGATATAGACAAGGCAATCCAGGCACATGCGAATATTACTTTTCTATTAACTGGTGATCTACTTAACACGCCGGAATATATTGAGCGCCTAAAACAAGCTGGTAAAAAAGTTTTTTTGCACTTGGATTTTATCGATGGATTAGCTAATACACAAAGTGCATTACGATACGTTTCTGAAAAATGGAAACCAGACGGTGTCATTTCCACCAAAAGTGGTATCATCAAAAACGCCAATGAAGTAGGATTGATGACCATCATGCGTGTCTTCTTAATCGATCACAGCGGTCTGGACAAAGGGATTGAAATGGCCCACAAATGTAAGCCTAGTGCTATTGAAGTTTTACCAGGTATTATGCCCACCGTTATTGACAGCCTAACAAAGAAAACACATTTGCCGATTATTTCCGGTGGTTTAATCAGCACGAAACAAGACATACTTCAAGGACTTCAGGCTGGTGCACTAGCTATTTCAACAGGATCTTCTGCATTATGGAATTTTGATTTGTAGCTGGAGGGTGTGAAAGGGAAAGTTGATTTTAAAAAGGATAATTAGCCCTTAAAACAGACTAATTATCCTATCATTTGTTACGCCATTTTAAATTCTATCTAATTTCGATTCTCCAACCAATCTGTACTTTCCTGCTGTGCTTTTTCCAGCGCTTCTTCTGCCGACCTTGATCCTGTCATGGCCGCCTCTACTTCAGAAGTCAGAATGAAGCGTGGCTGTGAAGAGCCCCATGGATAGCGTGGGGTCATAGGAGCACTTAAAGCTTCCATTGTCGGATCCATTAAATGCTGCACTTCCTCATAACTATCCCATTCCGTTGCTGCCTTAATTGTTGGCATCGCATTGACATTTTCAAAGACATATTGTTGCATAAATTCACTGGTTGCAAACTTTAACCATTCCCACGCAAGTTCTTTATTTTCACTATTCTTCGCAATGGTAATTGGACTACCTGCGAATAAACCACCTACACCTTCATCATTTTTAAATTCCTGAGCAATGCCAATTTGTTCATCAAGGCCTTGGGCATGGGATGGCATAATTAAATCCCCTGGCCCTTGGTTCAGCATAATCGCAATATCGTTTTCAGGTGTTAGCCATTTTTCATTACCCTGATTACTAGTCAATCCCTCTGGTGCGTATTCTTGCATTTCCAATAACCATTCTAAACCTTCTGTCATTTCAGGACTATCAAATTCGAATTCAATTTCATCCCAGGCAAAACCAGTACCCCAACGTCCATTCTGACCTTCTGCAAGATTCACCAATGTAAAGGCAGAGGACCAATCACCGCGAAACCAAATACCATAGTTTTGTTCACCAGTTTCTGGATTTTCTCCGGTCATTTGTTTCGCCTTTTCCATCACTTCTTCCATCGTCGGATAATCGGACAAGTATTCAACCCCCCACTCATCAAACAGTTGCTTATCATAAGCGATAAAACGAGCGTCACCCAAGAATGGAAGTCCATAGGTTTCCAATTCATCCGAATCAGGTCCAATTACTTCCCATCCTGCCATCTGATTATCAATAAATACACTTTCATCAAATTCTTCATCCTCATCCATATAAGATTGCAACGGCTCAAGCACATCTTGTGGTGCAAAATCGGCAATACCTGGCATTTGATAAACATCTGCTTCTCCAGATGTGATCATCGCCTGTGTTTTTTCGGTATAGCCTTCCCATGGCATCGTAACAAATTCTACAGTAGCTCCTGGATGTTGGCTTTCAAACTCGTCTTTTACAACATGCAAACCTTCTGCTGTATTTCCCGTGATCGGGTCTGTGGAATCCTCCATATCAAAATCACCAATTAAATGGACGGTGATCGACTGTCCATCCCATTCACCGCCAGAATCACCACTTCCTCCTGACGCACCTTCATCTCCTGAATTGCTGCAACCTGCTATGACCATACCCATCAACATCAGAAACAACAACGTCATGATCGATCGTTTTGCAAACATTTTTCTACCCCCGTTTTTTAAAAATTTATTGTCCTGCAAACGCAGCCAGTCTAGTCAATGATCACTCCCCTTTCACTCCACTAAGTGCAATACTTTGAATAATGTATCGCTGTAAGAAAAGATACAGCACTACTATCGGTAAAATACTTACCGTAGCTAACGCCATCGTTAAACCACCTAAGCTCGTTCCATTTTCCAGCGAGAAGCTCGCTAAATATAAAGGAACGGTATGAAGATCTTGATTATTTAATACAACTAATGGCCACATAAAGTCATTCCAGCTCCAGATAAAAGATAGAATCACCATCGTGGCAGCAATGGGACCAGCTAAAGGAAAATATACCTGAAAAAAGATTCGAAATTCTCCGGCCCCGTCAATTTGTGCCGCCTCACGCAAGGTATTCGGTAATTGATCAAAAAATTGCTTCGACAAGAAAATCAACATCCCATTAATCACCGTTGGCAGAATGATAGGCCAGAAAGTATTTAACAACCCAACACTGTTAAATAACGTGTACAATGGAATTAATCGTGGCTCCATTGGGATCATTAAAGTACATAACACTAAAATAAAAAGTAAGCGTTTAAACTTAAAATCCCCTTTAGAAAAGGCATAACCAGCAAACAAAGAGGCTCCTACTTGAATCACTACCGAGCTGACCGTTACAATTCCTGAGTTAATATAAGCCTGAATCAGCCTGCCATTTTCAAACACAATCCCATAGTTAAACGATGATATAGTTTCTGGTATCAATCGTGGCGGAAAAGGCATCGTTATATTCGCGGTACGGTCAAATCCCACACTTACCATCCAAATAAAAGGCATCATTAAGATCGTTCCAAAAATGAATAATGCCGTGAATTTCACCACACTGTTGGTTCTTCGCATTGCTTTATCACTCATAATTTTCCTCCTTTCCTACAGCTTCATTTTCGATATTTTTAAATTAAAGAAAGTAAAGATCAAGATAATCACAAACATAATATACGTAGCAGCCGAGGCGATCCCAAATTCAAAACCGGTAAAACCTCGCTCATAAATGAAGGCTCCCATTGTTTGAATCGACCTTGCCGGACTTCCATTTGGCCCGCCTAATACGTAGATTTCGTTAAAGCGCTGCAGACTGCCGATCCATCCAGTTATTAGCAAAAAGGCAAAGGTTCCGCTCATGTTTGGTATCGTGATAAATAACCATTGTTGAATGGAGCTGGCCCCGTCTATTCTTGCTGCCTCATACATTTCTGGAGATATAGCCTGCAAATTGGCCAAACAAATGATAATTACAAAACCAATCCAGTGCCACACAGCCAGCATAATAACGCCCCACTTGGAAGTGCTAGGATCGGAAAACCAGGTGGATGTCGGCAATCCAAGTGCATCAAGGGCATAATTGGCGACTCCCATTTCCGGATGTAAGACAAATTGAAAGATCATCGCTGCCGCTACAATCGAGGTAACATTCGGTAGAAAATAGACTACCTTAAAGAAGTTCTGACCGAATCGAACCGAATTGATTAATGAGGCAAAGATAAAACCTAACGGAATCGTGATCACAATCTGAAATACTCCAATAAAGAAGGTATTCCACACCGTATTCCAAAAGGTTGCCGACGTTAACACATACTGAAAGTTACGCAAACCAATGAAATTCTCGATCGTTCCATTCGATTGAAAAAAACTTAGCCGAAATGATTCGACAATGGGATAAACCATAAATAGGATGATCCCGAGGAAACTTGGTAACAAGAACAAGTACCAAGTCAACGCTGATTTTCTTTTTTTACTATGAAGCGTATCGACATCTGCAGCAATACTTGGATTGCTATCTAGCTGTCCATGTTCCGTTTCTGTTTTCTTTGTAGACAAGACTTCCGCCTCCTTTGCTTGATAACGCTTACTAATCAGTTTAGTGAGTTGTTATACCGCAACTCTGTTATATTCAAATGAATAAAACAAGATTTACAACCGCTTACAACGAGATAAGCGTAAATTTCTATACTCGGTAGGGCTTACTTGATAATGGTGCCTGAATTTTCTACTAAAATGGGATGAACTCTCAAAACCTGACTCCATTGCAATATCCAGCATAGATTTACTTGGATACATCTCCAACATGTACTTCGTGCGCACTAATCTTCTATTCATGAGATATTGCATAACGGTCATACCAGTAACATCCTTGAAAATTCTCGACATATAATACTTGCTTAGGTGTAAATTTTCCGCCATCTCATCCAACGTAACGGCGCGTTGATAATTCTGGTCAATCCAGGATATTAATCGGTTGACATGATTATTTTTCTCATTATTCGCCAATGGTATTTGAATCAACTCACTATTACTAATCTCATAAATAATAAATAATAGTTCAATCAAACGATTGGTAATCTGTCCTTCTAATAAATCCTTCTCCAATTCTGATACTGTTAAATCAGCTAAGTACAGTTTTTTTAAATGAATATCTTCTAAAATCGCAATCAATTTCTCATGATATTTTTGATCAATCCCTCTAAATAAGAAATTGGTCAGTTTCTCGAAGGGATCCAACAGCATCGGCACATTTAATTGCTGAATAATTGGTCGTGTCCATTCTGCCGAGAACTCCACTACACTTCGAATATATGGTATATCTCGTTGTGGATGCGGGCCATGCAAGGAGGATCCATTCATAATGATAAGATCATTTTTCTCCAACTGAATCACATGGTCATCGATCAGATACTTACAATCTCCTTCATGAAAGTAATAGATTTCGTAATGCGAGTGAGAATGCGTATAGAAGTTATGGGTGTATAAATCTACCGACGTATTCTTATAAAAAACACGCACGTTTTCTGTCGTCTGATCATTCATCGCCATTCTCTCCTTCAATTTTGATGGTTAAATCGAAGTTTACTCCAGTCAGAAAATCTCATGCAGGAATCTATTAGCTTCTGCGGCCTCGGCCTCCATATCTTTCCATTGACATTCTATAGATAGGCGCTGATGATAGTCTATTGATTCCAGTTGCTCTCGCAAATCATGATAAGGATAGCTACCTGTACCTGGAGCAAACCTGTTACTATCTGCCACATGAATATGCCTAATCCACCTATCTGCTTTTGCAATATTTGTTAAAGGTTCTTGTTCTTTTTGCATATGATAGAAATCGGCTAGTACCTTAATAGACGGGTGATTCACCTCTTCTGCCAGCGCTGTTGCCTCTAAGACGGTATTAATTGCATTACTCTCCTCTCGATTTAATGGTTCTATCACCATCGTCAGTTCCAATGATTCCGCATACCTGGCCACCATTTGTAAAAAATGTACGATTTGACGATGGGCTTCCCCCGCTGAAAAGTCAGTAGGATAAGTCCTGGCACCCCCGCTCCCAAAGACCACTGTGTCCGCTCCAATTTCCTTCACACGTGGCAACATTTTTGCTAAGTAAGTATCCAGTGCTTGTTGATCTACTTGATTACCCGTTACCTTCAGCGAACCCGGCAGCAATATATTACATACCTCAACCGGCAACGGACTGTCTTGGTAAGCCTTGATTCGTTCATTTACCTGCTGCTGATTCTCTCCCATCAACGAGACAACCGGCACCTCCAGAAAATCGAAACCCGCTTCTTGCAGCATAACCGCCTGATCCAGACTAGCACAACAACCTATTTTCATCTTATCTCCCCCTTGTGTCATGTTATCCGTAACATAGATAATGATAGTGAAAAGTTTGTGATAAATGCATCAACAAGCCCTTCGTTGTAAGCGTTTTATAATTGAAGCAATGACCTTATTTTAACAATCGTTTGGCTGACAGGCTCGCACCTCTTTGCTATGGTTTTGTCTGAGATTGCTCTGATGAATAGCCGTTTTTCTTATTATTCGCTTAAAACTGCATATTTAAGCGACTTTTGTTGTGTGTTGTAATTGTACTGTTGGTTACACCTATTTAATGACTCATAAGCATTATTAGTCACCTAAAAGGGAAAATATAGAAATGGGATTGTGGATATAAATGAAGAAGTAATATAGACACCTCCATTTAAAAATTGTCGTGCGGGTACGAGAAGATATGATGTAAGCGATCAATAACCAAGTATCTATAAATGCAGCATCACCTCCTGTACACTTATGGTAAGACAAAGATACAGGAGGTTTTTCTATTTGATTGTTAATTTAAAGCAAGCGAAAGGGTTTTATATTGTATGTGGAAAAACAGACATGCGGTATGGGATTGATTCGTTGGCTTATACGGTGCAATCCCAATTCCATTTAGATCCTTTTCAAGAAGCGTTGTTTTTCTTTTGTGGAAACAAGCAGGATCGCTTCAAGATGCTGCATTGGGATGGAGAAGGTTTCTGGCTGTTATATAAACGGTTTGAAAATGGGCAATTAAAATGGCCTCGAACGACCAAAGAAGCCCGGGAACTGACCAGTCAACAAGTGGATTGGCTACTCCGTGGTTTTTCGATTGATCCACCGATACAAATCGCTTCTTCTCGCGCCTTTTATTAAATAAAGAGTGCTTTTATATCCCTTTTATGGTATAATATAGTTAGAAAATAAAAGGGAGAAACGCGTATGAGTCCCGAGGAGACATTACTAAAAATCAACGAAGCACAAGTGAAACAAATTGAACAATTAACAGCTCAGCTCGCTCAACAAGCGAATGAGCTGACATTGTTGCGGGAACAAGTCGCTTACCTCACCCAAAAAATCTTCGGTAAATCCAAAGAAACACTACCTCCTGATCATCAACTCACCTTCTTTGATGCAGCAGAAGCCCCTCCTATCGTGGAAGGGGAAATCGAGGAAGTTACCGTGAAACGAAAGAAAACGAAAGGCAGAAAAAAAGCCATCTTAGACCAGTTTCCGGAGCATCCTGTTCACCATCAACTGGAGGGGGAAGCCTGTACCTGTCCCACGTGCAAGGGAACGCTGGACGCTATCGGGAGCTATGCCGTGCGAGAAGAAGTCATTTACCTTCCTGCCAAGCTTCAACGAAAGGTGCACTACCAACATGCTTATAAGTGCGCAACCTGTTCCAAGCAGGGACCAGAAGATAAGATTATCAAAGCACCAGTTCCCAAAGCGCCTATCGATAATAGCTTGGGTTCTGCTTCGATTATTGCCCAGTCCATTCATCAGAAATTTGAGTTAAAAGTACCTGCCTATCGTCAAGAAAAAGGTTGGCACCGCATTGGTTTACCTATTACGCGCCAACAAATTGCCAATTGGCATATACGAGTGTCGGATTATTATTTAGCCCCTTTTTATCAACTGTTGAAAGACACGCTACTTCAACAGCCGATGTTACATGCCGATGAAACAACGTATCGGGTATTGGAAAGTGATACCGTGAATACGCATTTTTGGACCTTTTTAAGCGCCAAATATAGTGAAAAGCCGATCACGCTCTATCATCACGATCCAAGTCGGGGAGCCCATGTCGCCCAAAGCTTCCTTGATACGTATAAAGGGTACATCCATTGTGATATGTGGAAAGCTTATCAAGCCCTTTCTAACGTAGAGTTGGTCGGGTGTTGGGCGCATGTTCGTCGCAAATTCATAGACGCGATGCCAAAGGATTGTCCCGCTGATGCGTTGAGTCGACAAGCAGCCGAGAGGTGTGACCAATTCTTCACGTATGAGCGCGCGTGGTCCAAACTATCCGATGAGGAAAGGCTGGAGAAACGCCAAACCATCTTGAAACCCAAAATGGATGCCTTTTTTGATTGGTTACGGGAACAAGATCCTTTATCCGGCAGCAAGTTAGGCGAAGCGATACAGTATGCTTTGACATACGAGTCCACGTTTCGCACGGTCTTGAAAGATGCGAAACTAGCGCTTGATAACAACCGAGCCGAACGGGCCATCAAACCCTTCGTGATGGGAAGAAAAAACTGGTTATTCAGCGCCACCTATGAAGGAGCGACAGCCGCTGCGATTATCATGAGTATCATCGAAACAGCGAAACAAAATAACCTCGTTCCCGAAAAATATATCATTTATTTACTCGAAGAACTTCCTAACCTTCCCACCTTAACCAATGAGGAAGATTTGAAGGCTTATTTGCCATGGCGTTCCCACGTCAAAGAACGTTGCCAGGAAAGAACGCTGCCAAAGCCACGAAACAAGAAATAAGGATAAATCTCCCCAACCCTTCTGTTCCTCTTTCTAGAACAGTTTATCGCAGGGTTGGGGATTTTTCTATACACTTGAGTATTGATCGCTTACGATATGATAAAGGCATGGGTAGATGCTGTTCGTACACACTTACATATGATAACCATTCATAGTTCTAGATCATCATCTGACACAAAAAAATCCTAGAAGTCGATAAGACCTCTAGGATAACCTCTATTCTTTATTCTACTTTCATGGCTTGCTTCTGGGCGATTAAGCATAATTCTGCTGCTTTAAACGTATGAGCTTGTGTCATTGCCTCTTCCGTTCGATGAATACAATCCTTAATTAATGCGCCAAAGTATGGGAAGCCTACTTTGCCTTGCAGGTTGAAGTGTTGTTCACCGTTTTTATTCACTAAATAAAGCTGGTCGCCACCTTTATCCGTTGCCAAATCCACATATTTTCGAATTTCAATCGTTCCCTCTGTTCCCGTAATAAAGGTTCTTCCATCACCCCAGGTACTCAATCCATCCGGGGTAAACCAGTCGACACGAAAATATTGGGTTGCCCCATTTCCACCAACTAATGTGGCATCACCATAGTCATCTAGTTCGGGATAAGTTGGATTGTCATAGTTTGCTATTTTACTATGAACCACCTCGGCATTGGTATTACCGGTATAATAGAGAAACTGTTCAATCTGATGACTGCCAATATCCGCCAATATCCCACCATACCTCTCCTTCTCAAAAAACCAATCTGGTCTGCTTGGGGCATTTAGGCGGTGTGGACCGAAGCCTGTAACCTGCAATACTCTGCCTATCGCTCCCTCTTGAATGAGCTGACCTGCAAAAACGGCACTCTCAACGTGCAATCGCTCGCTATAATATACCATATACTTCTGCCCTGTCTCTTCAACAACTTTCTTTGTTTCTTCTAATTGTTCTAATGTAGTGAATGGTGTTTTATCAGTGAAATAATCCTTACCCGCCTTCATCACACGATTACCAAGTGCACTTCGATCGGAAGGAATGGCCGCAGCCGCTACCAATTTCACTTCCTCATCCTGCAATATATCCTCCAACGAGGTCGCTTGTTGTGCTTGCGGAAACGTTTTTAGAAAAGCGTCCACCTTAGCTTGATCTGGATCATATACCCACTTCAAGGTGGCACCTGCTTCAACTAAACCATTGCATTGCCCATAAATATGACCATGGTCCAACGCAGCAGCTGCAAAAACAAATTCCCCCTCTTGAACGACTGGATTCGGCTTTCCTTTTGGTGCATAATTCATTCCATCTGCTTTACTCATTATGAAGACACTCCTATCTTTTTTATTATTTATTGGTGCTTACTTTTCGAGACAAAGTCTGTTTGGTTCGTGAAGATTCATTTATCAGTGCGATCATTTCCATCGACGAATATGCGTCCTTGGCATGAATATAATCATCCCCATCCTGCTCTATTTGGCGGTAAAAATGGTTAATTAACTTCGCATGACTCGCTCCATAATAAAATTTGCTACCAGGTAATTTACGGTCCTCCGCCAGTATTTTCTTTTCTTCATCTACCTGTGTTATGGTTAATATGCTGTCTTTTATCGTAAACTTAGCTTTTTCTAGGATAAGCTGCAACTCCACCGACGAGTTATCGCCATTAGCATTTGTAGCAAAAAATAAGCCAGTAGCCCCACTCTCGAACGTAATATAGGCGCTTGCCGTATCCTCTACATCATAACCATAATCTAGTAATGTATCGATAGAACCGCGGATTGTATTAATTCCACCACCAAACCATTGCAGCAAATCTAATGTATGAATCGATTGATTGATCATCACACCACCGCCTGCTGTTTCCATAGAAGCCCGCCATGGTTTCACTTCGTAATACGATTTGGGGCGGTGCCATGCTACCAAGCCTTTTACACTTAACAGATCGCCATACGTACCACTTTGCACCAACTCTTGTAAACATTCCACCGTTTCATTCAGTCGATTCTGCAAATTGACAGCTATCTTCACATGAGGATTGGCGGCTTCTAAATCCACAATTGCCTGACTATCGCTTAGCGTGTGCGCCAACGGCTTTTCCAAAATAACATGAATCCCCCGCTCTACGGCCACTTTTGTTGCTGGATAATGCAGGTGGTGTGGCAGGCAAATATGCACACAATCCAACTTCTCCTCCTGCAACATGGTACGGTAATCCGGATAACACGGAATATCAGGCAAACTGCTATATGCTTCTTCATCGATATCAGAAACGGCAATCAGCTCTGCTTCCGGATGTTCTGTGATCACCGGAACATGAATCTTCGAGATGTCTCCTAGACCAATCACACCTATTCGTAACATGATTTTCTCTTCCTCTCTCCTTGACAAAATATATATGAATTTATATTCTTACAAGCGTATAACGCTGTGGTAAAGCGAGACTTATCAGGAGGTTTAGGGATCGTTGGTTTCCATACCCACTGTTGGTTACCTCTCCTATAGCCGGAAAACTTACGAACCCTTAACGCTGTGGTAAATCTGCAGCCGCTGTTTCCGGTATTGTTTTGCCGTCATCCCAACACTTTGTTTAAAAAAACGGCTAAAGTGAGAAGCGCTTTCAAAACCACATTGATCAGCAATTTGTTGCATGGACTTATCCGTATCCATCTCTAACAAATATTTCACCTGTTGCAGTCTGACCGCCATCACATATTCCATCACGGTATAACCTGTCATCTCTTTAAACACATGAGAGACATAAAACCTGCTCACATTAAGAGTATCTGCAATCTTTTGGATTGACAGCTTTTCATGAAAATGTCCTTGAATAAAAGCAGCAATATTCTCCGCATGTCTTGCCTTGTCCATTTTATCTGGCATCACCTTATGGGATTCTCTTTGTCCTAATTGATTCACTACAATCAACAGCTGCACCACTAATGTTTTAAGTTCCCATGTTTTCTCATAGGATTCTGTATCAAACAGACGCTCAACCTCCACTATTTGATGGATAAGCGTTTCTACTTGTTGGAGCTCACCTAATTGACTGGGGCGAATCAAACAATGATGTAGCTGATCGAAGACATCTAATAATGAAACAGCCCCCATCGCTTCTAACACAGGCAACACCAAATCTGGTGTAAAATGCACATGACTTCTCACATACACACTATCCTTAGGTACATTTGGTTTGTGCAAGGCTAATCCATCCATTAACAGAATATCTCCAGGCTGTAAATCATAGATTTGGTTGTGAATCAAATAGCGGCACGTGCCCTCGTGAAAGACATAAATCTCATACTCCTTGTGAGAATGTGCCTGCATTTCACCTACTGGACCTTGCAGCCGATAACTTGCTATCAGGGTTTCTTCCATATCTCTCCCCTTCAATCTTCTGATCTTTTCATTTTATTGTATATGATTAGATAATAAAATGGCTAGTATTGTCCATTTTTATTTATTTTTTGACTGAGAGTGTTTTCTGTTTTTCGTGATAGGTCCTGAGCTCTGCTTTCACCCATTCCATATGGTAAAATAGTAAAACCATACATCAGGGAGGAAACAGTCGTGGAAAAACTTAAACAACGAATCATCAATGATGGCGTCGTACTTTCCGAAAAGGTACTGAAGGTAGACCAGTTTCTAAACCATCAAATAGACCCCGCTTTGATGCAAGATATTGGAGAGACTTTCGCCAACCATTTTCGTGATCAACAACCTACAAAAATTGTTACCATTGAATCCTCTGGAATTGCCCCTGCCATATTTGCAGGTCTTTCTTTGAACGTTCCGGTTATTTTTGCCCGTAAAAAGAAGTCATTGACACTGACAGAAGGGCTGATGACAGCAGACGTATACTCTTATACCAAACAAGAAACAAGTACCATTTCGATTGCTTCTAAATTTTTAGAAGCCTCTGATCACGTGCTGATTATCGATGATTTTCTAGCTAACGGTCAAGCAGCATTAGGATTAATTAAGATAATCGAGCAAACACAGGCAAAGGTTGCAGGAATTGGTATTGTGATTGAAAAGGCATTTCAAGATGGTGGAAAGCTGCTTCGCGACAAAGGCTACCACGTAGAATCGCTAGCGCAGATTAAGAGCTTGGCGAATAAACAAGTTACCTTTCTCTAATCATCAGAGGGGGCAGTTACCCTCTGATGATCGTCAACTTCCTTGTAACGTTTTCTTTTTAGGCTTCAGCCAAAGGATCACAATACTGGCTAAGGCCACAACCGTAGCCAGCTGATACATCTGTTCAATGGTCATAAAGGTCAGCACCCAGCCAGCTAACATGTTCCCTACAACTCCACCTAAGCCAAGAGAAACGGCCCAAAAGATTGTCTGACCAGTAGCTCGGTAATTCTCAGGGGTTAATTCATCGACATAAGCAACAGCGACAAAATATTGAATACTGTAGGATAAAGCCAATAGGATTTGTGACCACAGCAAAATATCTATATTGGTACTAACGCCAAGTATAAGCCATCTCATTCCATACACAAAGGCAACCGCTGTTAACAAAACAGGATAAGAGAAGGCATTCATTAATTGTCTTGATAACGAGAAAAAGGGCACTTCTAGAATCGATTTAATTAGTAAAGCGAATCCGATTAAACTGATAGAAGCTCCTAAGTCCTGCATATGTATCGAATAAAAGGAATTGTTGGCGTGCACAGTCAAATGAACCATAAAACTAAAACAAAGAAACAAAACAAAACGATGATTTCGGAATAAGGCAAGTACTTCTTTCAAATGGAATTCCTTTTTCGCCGCCAATTGAACCGGTAATTTCAAGGCCAAAAACAAGGCTACAACAATCAACACACTGTGCAAGATAAACATCAGATTTAAACCAAAGATATCCAACAGCCGCCCTACCACCAGGACACCTGCCGCATAGCCTAACGAACCCCACAGCCTGATCTTGCCAAACTCTTTCCGGCTATCCAGCATCGCCATTGCCGTCACATCCGCAATCGGCGGAATCGCGCTTTGAAAGAAAAAGAAGAGAATATTTAACCATAACAGATGCTCAAATTGACTTGATATCGGAAAAAAGAGGATCGTTGCAGCCGCACCGACAATCATCACACCAAGCGTTACTTTGGCAGAATTCATATAATCCGTTACCATGCCCCAAAACGGTTGTGCCACAATCATTACCATTGGCCCTACTGCAAACAAAATCCCAATCTCACGCGCATCCAAACCAAAGTCAGCATAAAATAGATTCAAAAATTGAAAGGCCCCTGTCGACATTGTAAACATAAAGTAAAACAGCTTCAGCAGCCCATATTTTTTCATGTTTTCCAACTCCCTTGTTCTCCAATAGATAAGCCATGCCAGTTCACCTGACATGGCCTATCTAGATACGCTTAAAATTGAATTTCTTTACCTTTTTCACTGGACTCATAAATTCCACAAAGGATTTTCATCATCTCTACCCCATCTGACACAGGGCTGCGTGTTTCCTTATCTCCGTTAATAGTATCTACAAAGTAATCAATCTCATTTTGAAATGCCTGTTGGAAATTAAAACTATGATGATCCGTTTGCGGGGTTGCGTTTAACATCGTATTATATTTCTCCGTGATAATTTCAAGTGATGGTTCTAGTTCTGCACCGCCCTTATCTCCATACAAATTAACCGCCATTTGATCTTGCTTGGCATGAAGGGTAAAGCTGACATCTACCATTAAAGATGCACCATTTTCAAAGGTTATCAGGGCATTCGCCATATCTTCTACGGTATTTTTATTGGGATCATAGTCAGCCGCTTTATAAAAATCCAGATGTTCTACATTCGAACGATTTCCTAGCTGATGGTACGTATTCCCTCGGATTGATTTCACCTTTGGTTTCCCCATTAAATACCAACAAATGTCGATGATATGTACACCTAAATCAATTAAAGGGCCACCACCGGATCTTTCTTTATCCGCAAACCAGCCACCTGGGTTGCCTAATCGCCTTAAACAGGTCGCTTTGGCATAATAAATGTCACCCAAATCTCCATTATCAATAAAGCGTTTGACAATCTCCGTATTGGCAGCATAGCGTCGTACAAAACCAACTTGGAGCGTTTTACCAGAAGACTTAACAGCCTCCTCTACCGCTAAGGCTTCTTCCACAGTTTTACACAACGGCTTTTCCACTAGTACATGTTTCCCTGCTTGAAGTGCTGCGATAGCTATCTCGGCATGCGTGTTATTCCATGTACAGATACTAACCGCCTCGACTTCTTTATTAGCCAGTAATTCATGGTAACCGGTATACGTATGCGTTGCCCCATATTGTTCTGCTTTTTGCTTGGCCCGCGTTTCATTTAGATCACAAATCGCAAAAATTTCTACTTGTTCATTATTAGCATACGACTCGAAATGTGCTCCAGAAATCGACCCTGCTCCAATAACACCTATCTTCATGATTAATACCCTCCTATATTTCTTGCCACATGTTTTTCAGATTGGTCAAACTTAATTTCGAGGCAAGTTTACATTCTTCCAGACCTTCAAATTCGATCGACACATACCCGTCATAATCAGATGCTTTAATCACTCGCAGCACTTCCCGCATCGGAATATCTCCATGACCGATGATCGCACTGCGCAAATAATTACCGGCGATAGTAGGTATCCAGCCTTCTCCTGGATTAAGATGAGCCGGCCGCTGGTAAAAATCTTTAATATGCACCATGGAAGCAAACGCAATATTCTTTTGAACAGCCGCCAGCGGACTTTCATCCGCACAAAGAAAATTCCCTACATCCATTGTTGTCTTGAAATTCCCCCGATCCACATGGTTAATCACGGACTGAACACGATCACTCTGCTGGATATAATAACCATGATTTTCGATACTTGTTGTGATCCCATACTGATGGGCATAATCGGCCACTTCTTGGCATGCGTTTACTAATGAAGGTAAATCCTTTTCAAAATTAGCAATGGTTGTCTCTGGAATTCCCCTTGAGGCAATATCATGACGCATTAACTTTGCTCCCAACCGATGAGCGATATCCACTTCCTTTTTCACCCGCTGAATCTCCGCTTGATAGTCTTCTTCTGTCGGCTGCAAAAAATTGGCTCCGATAGCATAGTTAGAAATTTCAATCCCTTTTTCCGCTGCACGCTCCCGAACTTGATCGATTAAATGATCGTCTTCCCATGCAAAGCCCAGATTCGGCACGATTTCAATATGCTCAAATCCTTGTTCACTTGTCCAATCGATCACATCCAATATCGTCATTTCTCCCGTCTTCATCGCCGCAAATAAACTATATGAACTTAATCCTATTTTCATATGATCACTCCTTGTTTATTTTAACGTATTGTCCCTATAACTTTAAAAGATTACATGGACTTTGACTTTCTAAGTACGGAAAGTACTTTTAAAAAAGTAAGCAGTTTAGTCTAGTTCTCCGACTAAACTGCTTTTAATTTATTGATTAGCAGACCATCTTTCTGCTCGTTCTTGTAAATCATCTAAATATGCTTGGATATCTGGTGTCTCACCATTATGTGCTTCACTGACGAACCCATTAACTGCTGGTGCCATTTCACTACCAAAGAACGGATTTGCTTCATCCATCAAGGTCGAAGTTGACACCTCAGCAATCTCTGCTGCTTTAGCCATGTAAATATCTTGATCAGATACGAAATCTGCTTCTGCTAAAGTAGGTGTATTAGTATACTCTTCATAATTGAATTTTTGCGCTTCATAACCAGTGAAGAACTTCAGTACTTCCCACGAAGCTTCTACATTCTCAGCATTCTTCGCCATAACATACGGATCAACTGCTACCCATCCTTCGCCATCTGGTCCAAGATTTAATGTGGCTTCGTAACGTTCCGCCAACTCTTCATTATCATTAGCTCTTAGCTCAGCCATAACAGTCGAACCATCATTATCCAAAAAGATACCGATATTATTCGACTCAAGTCCATAATTTTCATTACCTTGAGCATTTAAAAAATCTGATGGAGGATACTGTGCTGCCTCTTCTAACCATTCAAATACCTCTACCATTTCAGGAGAATTCAAATTCCATTCAATATTCTTAGGATCGTCTAATGTTCCCTCTCCTCCTGTTGCACCAAATGCATGGGTTAAAGCAACAAAAGTGGACAAATTAAGAGATTTTCCATCAAACCAAAGTCCATAGTTCATTTCACCTGTTTCTGGATTCTCGCCAGTCATTTGTGCAGCTTTCTCTAGAACTTCCGCAGGTGTGGGGTTATCTGATAAATAATCAACTCCCCATTCGTCAAATAGCTGTTTATCATAAGAAATTACACGTCGTCCGAGAATAGCAGGAATACCAAATTGGTGCTCACCATCTGCAGATCTTACACTATAAGAGTTCTCCCATACTCCAGTTAAATAAATGCTAGAATCAAAATCCTCATCTTCTTCGATTAAATCATCTAAATCACGTAGTAATCCTTGCTGATACCACTGAGTAGCAAATGCTCCCCCTGTATACAATACGTCAGCATCACCTGATTGCAACATTGCCGTTTGTTTGGCTTGTGCATTCTCCCAAGGCACTTGTGTTAACTCAATTTCAATATTAGGATATCTTGGTTTAAATTGTTCTTCTATAAATGTTTCCATTCCTTTATTCTCCACAGCGGTAATTGGATCAATTCCATCTTCTAATTGGAACCCGGCTAAAGCTACCCGAACTGTACCTTCTATCTCAGAAACAACTTCAATGTCTTCCATACTTTCCCCCGCAGTATCTGAATCATTAGAACAAGCAACTAGCAACAACACAAACATCATTAACATTAGGAACCCAAACTGTTTTTTCATTTGTAACTCCCCTTTTTTGTGTGTAATATTAACCATCAAAAATTAACAATTCTTTGTAAGTTTATCTCCTTTCTTCTTAGTTTTTATTGTTTTATCCCTGAAAGCGCTATACTCTCAACAATATATCTTTGCAGGAATAAATACGTAATAATAACTGGTATTAAACTTACTGTTGTTGCCGCCATTATAACTGATGGCATTGGAGTCGTTTTATTATATGAAAATGTTGCTAACCCTAATTGAATGGTGAATTTATCTGGTGTTTGCAAGGCTAATAATGGCCATAATAAATCGTTCCAAACAGCCAAAAATTGCAAAATGGCCATTGTCGCTAAAATAGGTACACATAAAGGTAGATAAATCTTCCAGAATACTTTAATTTCTCCTGCTCCATCAATAATTGCCGCTTCTCGCAATGTACCTGGTAATTGATCAATAAAAGATTTGGCTAAGAAAGTGCCAAAAGCGAAATTCAAGGCAGGAAGATAAAATGCCCAGTAGCTATCTAATAAATTTAAGTTATTGAACAATAAATATTGAGGAATCATAGTCATCTCAAATGGAATCATCATCGTACTAAGGGCCAATACTAAGACAACTGCTGCTCCTTTAAATTTTAATTTTGAAATTGCATATCCCGACATAACTGCTGAGAATAGACTAACGAAGATAACTCCTACAGAAATAAGAAGTGAATTAAAAATATATTTCAGCATTGGAATATTTGAAAATGCCAAGGTATATGTTTTTGTGGAGAATTCTTCCGGCCAAAATCTTGGTGGAAAGGGAATATTCAATCTTGCTTGCCAATCAAAACTTGTAAACACCATCCATAAAAATGGGATAACCATTACCAACGAACCAATAGATAAGATTAATACCAAGATAAAATTACCCATTCGCTTCTTCTTTGTCATTGTTTGATTTGGTGTTTGATCCCCATTATTTTTTTTCATAATCGTTTTATCTATTGCAGGCTGCATACTTAATCTTCCTCTCTAATCAAAATTACTCTTTCGATTAAACAATAATAATGAAACAGTTAAGACTAAGATCATCATAAACAATAAATATGAAGCAGCTGTGGCAACACCCATTTCTGAAGAGAAGAAAGCATTGCGATAAATGTATAGAACAGCAGTCATCAACGAACCTGCTGGGTTTCCAGCTGTTCCACCAATAAGCCAAACGTCTGTAAAACGCTTCATTGCTGTAATGGTTCCCATGATAACCATAAAGATAATAATAGGACGTAAATAAGGAATCGTAATGAACAACCATTTCTTAAACCAATTTGCTCCGTCGACTTCAGCCGCTTCATATAGATCTCTTGGTACGCTTGTAAGTGCTGCAATAAATATGATGGTGTTATATCCCAACATTCCCCATAGAGTCATTAAAACAATGCTAAATTTAGCTACCGAAGGGTCAGTAAACCAACCCACTGGCTCAAAACCGAAAAAACCAATAAAATAGTTTAGGATTCCTCCTTGGCCAGAATTAAATAAGAGAGTAAACAAAATACTTGTAGCCACCAAGGAAACTACGTTCGGAAGAAAATAAATTCCTTTAAAGAAATTCTTCCACCTCAACCATGGTATGTTATGAATAAGTGTCGCAAGAATAAAAGATAGTGAGACACCTAATACTACAGACAAAACACCCATGTAAAATGTATTATAAACAGCTTTCCAAAAAAGTGAATCTCCAAGCACATAAGTGTAGTTGCTTAAGCCTACCCATTCCCCAGTTAAAGAATTGGCTGTCCTTTGAAAGCTCATTATCAATGCTGCGACCATTGGATATATAGCAAAACCAAAGATTCCTATAATCAAAGGTGCTGATAAAATGTAGCCTGCCCAATCACGAGAAGAGAAAATTTTTTTCTTGACCTTCTTCACTCCCATTTGTTCAGAAATAGCTTTCGATGCCATCCTTACCTACCCCTTTCAAGTACACGTCATTTGGTACTATACTTCAACCTTTTCAATTGGCACAACTTGATTTATCTCCGCAGATTGATAGGCAGCTTTCACTACTTCTAATGCTCGCAATCCGTCCTCTCCTGTTATAGATGGTTCACGCTTTTGCTGTATACATTGAACAAAATCATTGATAAGTACTTGATCCATATCCTCTAACCAAGGCAGTTGTTGTACGGTATTTTTCCTGTCACTATAAAGTAAAAAGTGTTGCTTAAATGCATCAATGCTAAGACTTCCCTCTGTTCCCACAATCTCCATCGTCACATCACCCCAAGTTGGAAAGACCTTTGGTCGAGACCAGCTTGGATCAATTGTGAAAATCACTCCTGATTCCATCTCTAACGAAACAATGCCACAATCCTCGACATCAATCGGATGAAATTTAGTATCTAGCTCAGCATATATAGACTTCGCCTCATCGTTTAGCAGCCATCGCGTAACATCCAATAAATGAACAATATGATCCGTTGCAGCACCGCCTCCTGAAAGCGTTTTATCAACAAACCAACTTCCTGGCATTTGCCCATGATTCGTACCATTAATCGCTACTACATCGCCAATATCTTTAGCTTCGATAATTTTCTTCACTTGCTGCATAACGGGAGAAAAACGAACGGGATAAGCAATTTGCAAGGTAACCTGCTCTTGGTTACAGACGTCAATCATAGCTCTGGCGTCATCCAGTGATGTCGCTATCGGTTTCTCACATAAAATATGTTTCTTTGCCTGAGCAGCGGCGATGACATGTTCCTTATGTTTTACATTTTCAGAGCAGATAATAACCGCTTCTACTTCTGTCGCTAATAATTGTGATAGATCATTACAAAAACGAGTTTGGTAGAATTCTGCCATTTCCCTGCCTCGTTTGACATTGTCATCCCAGATCCCTATTATTTCAACATCCGGATGCTGACACAGATACTGGGCGTAAGCCGTGGCATGTATATGTGCGAAACTAATCATTCCTACTTTCATTTTTTAATCCTCCCCCATGTGTATGGCTTGACCTAACTGTGCTGAGGTAATAGCAGCCTCCACCACTTTGACGGATTGGACGGCATCATGTAATGAAATAACAGGAGTAACTCCCTCTCGTATACAATCCCTAAAATGTTTCAACTGTCTAACAATAGGTGATTCACCAATAAGGTCAGCGGATAGATATCCCTTATTAGATGAAGCATTAAACTGGTGGATTTTTATCGCCTCTTTGTTTTCATTACTTGCTACAAGGAGTCCTTCTTTACCGGCGACTTCCACTGCTGACTGCAAACGATCTGCACCCCAGGATAGCTCTATGTGAGCCATTACTCCAGATTTCATTCGAACAGTAATAAGGGCATATTCGAACTCGCTCTTTGTAATATGACGAGCCATTACTCGTTCGACATCACCGAATGTCCACATCAACCAATCTAAATCATGGATCCCTAAATCCATCATAATACCTCCACTTTTGGTGGGGTCAGCAAACCACCCTCCCGGAAAGGCTGTTTTTCGCGAAAGACGAACCACCCCAGGCTCACCTACCGCATCTTTCAACACACGGGTTCGGAGGGCACTATATTCCGGATCAAATCGAAGGGTATGCCCGACAAAAATCTGTGCCTGTTTTTGCGCACTCAATGCCTGAATTTCTTCTGCTTGTTCTCCCGTTAGACATAATGGTTTTTCACAAACAATCGATAACTGATCCTGCATTTGAATGGCAGCAGTAATCGTTTCAAAATGTAAAAAACTCGGTAAACAGATATCCAACACATCGATATCCTGTTTCTCTAACAATGACTGTACATTCGCAAAGTAGGCCGTATCCCATTTCGATAGAAGTGGTGATAACTTACTTTCATCACGACCTACCAGTGCTACTAACTCCGTACCGTCAAGACTATGCCAAGCCTCTGCATGACGCTTCCCCATCTTTCCTAAACCAATTACAGCTACTTTTAACATTTGCCAGCCCCCTTTGTAGCTACTCTATATTAGAGCGCCAAACACAAGTTTGGCGCTTCCTTATTTTTTCTCACCATAGCTAATTATCTTAAAGCAATTACACTGCCTGAATTCTGTGATTCATTTGCAGCCAAAGTTACCTCTAACGTTTTCAAGCCATTAGTATAGTCGGATAAAATGCCATCTGTGTTTCCAGTTACAATCGCATCAATAAAGGCTTGATCCTGTTCTGCATAAAAATCCACCTCTGCATCAGCGCTAACCACTTCGTTATTTTCTAAAATTGTAAGACCTGTTCCATCAATGGTTACACGGAAATTCTTACCTAATACTTCCACTCCCATACGATGATCCGTTTGTGTAATTGAACAATCCAAGTGACCAACCGCTCCATTAGTAAAGGTGAAGTTTACTGATGTAACATCTGGAATATCGATATTCTCTATCTCATCAGAAACACGCAAAGCCATATTGGCATACACCTTATCGATATCTCCACCTAAATGACGCATCATATCCATAATATGAGTAGCTTGTTCTACCAGCTGTCCGCCTGACTTAGACATCGTGCGATACCAAGGTGTTTCTACAAAACCACTGATATAGTGACCACGTACCATAGCAATCTCTTTATCTGCCAAATATTCCTTTGCCCTTTTAACCGTGTCAAGATAGCGCAAACAATAACCGGTCGCACAGATAATACCAGCTTGTTTAATGACAGCCTGTTTTCGTTTGGCTTCTTCGACATTTAACCCAACTGGTTTTTCAACCATTAAATGAATGCCCTTTTTTGCAGCCTTTTCTTCGACATCTCCATGTGCAAATGGTGGTACACAAATAAACAGAACATCAAGTACTTCGTTATCCAACATCTCCTCAGCATTGGTATAGGCAGTTGCCTGATGTTCTTCACCTACTCTTACAGCATTCGCTTCAACAATATCACATACAGAAGTGATATCCACCGCCTCATTGGCAGAAAGATTTTTCAAATGAGTAGCTGCAATTCCTCCAACACCAACAAATCCTACCTTCACTTTAGTCATTCATTCTCCTCCTCTTAACCTGCATTTATGATTAATTGAATATGTCTTGCCGTATCGATCGCCAGCGTTTTTGGATCAAGCTTATAAGGTGATAATTCGGCGGTTACTGGTCCATCATAACCTATCTCTTTCAGCGCCTTGCTGACCTCTTTCCAATTAACATCGCCGGCTAATAGATGAACAAATCCGGTGATATTTCCTGTCGCTGTATTGAAATCCTTGACATGTACCTTGCGAATACGCTGATCCAGTATACGAATCCATTGTTCAGGATAGCCAAATTGCAACACATTTCCAATATCTAAATAAACGCCGATATATTCGGAATCTAACTCGTCAACATAACGTGCCATTTCCATTGGAGAAAGCAAAAATTTATTCCACACATTTTCAATTCCAATATGTACTTGATGCTGCTCCGCTATAGGAAGTATTTTCTTAAGTTCTGCTTGACTGCGTTGATAACATTGATCATAGGAGACATCCTCTGATACAGAGCCAGGCACGACAAGCACCGTGTCAATATCCATTGCGGCGGCTAATTCAATTTGCTTCTCAATCACCTTGCGCCCTTCCGCTCGGGTGGCCTCATCTGGTGATGATAAAGGCACTTGCCATAGCAATGCAGTGGATAGGCTCTTAATCTGCACACCATATTCGTCTGCTAAGCGCTTAATCTTTTTGGCATCTTCCGGGGCTGAATCTATCGTCAACCCTATACCTCCAGCAGGATTCACGTTTAATTCCACAGTATCGAATCCCGCTTCTTTACTGTAAGCCAATACTTGTTCCAAACTTGTGTCTGCTGGGTAACACCATTGATTAATACCTGTGAGCATAATCATCCTCCTATAAACTTGTTTTTAGTCTGTTCGAATCATGAGTAAGCTTAAACTGAAACTTATCTTGCAATAAAACAGATGCCGCTCCTACCATTTCAAATTCCTTGCCCAGAGAAGATGAAGTGATTGATATATCTTTATATAAGGTCTTCAAAGATCTCTCCTTCACCATATCTTTCAGGCATGCATATAAGATTGGGTTTTGATTCGTGACATCCCCCCCTAAAATAATCACCTCTGGATTAAATAAATGAACCAAATTAACCACTCCTGCTGAGAGATAGGTAGCTATTTCATAGTTGATTTCAACCGCTAATTCATCCCCAGTGTTTATTGCTTCGACAAATTCTGAAGGTGTAATGAATGATTTATGCTCAGTAAGATAACTAGCTAACAAAGTTGCCCGACCAGCTTCTATCTCTTTCATTATCTTATTGGCGGTAACCGGCCAGCTTATATAATTTTCTAAACAGCCTTTATTTCCACACCTGCATGGTCTGCCATTCAAATCAATACTAGTATGGCCAAATTCTCCAGCACCTCCGCTTTCACCACGGGACAATGAATGATTCACGATAACTCCTGAACCAACACCTTCACCAATCGTAATATAGATCAGATTTTCCACCTCTTGAAAATGACCAAACTGCTTTTCAGCCAGAACATAAGCATTCGTATCATTTTCAAGCCATGTCGTTAATTGAAAATGCTGTTCCACAGAATCACGCAAGTAGACATCTTCCAGTAACAACACCGGGTTATAATGAACGATTCCTTTCTTAGCATCGACGACCCCTTGGATAATAATAGAAATACCAACGCACTGTCTATGATCTTGCTGTGTGGCATAAAAATCCTCTAATAACTGCAATAAATAGTTCACCAAAACTGCACCTGTATATCCCTTGGTAGGATAAATCTTTTTGATATTAATCTCTGCTTCTAAGTTAATATCTGCAATAGTTATCTTAGAATAAGAGATAGAAACACCAATGAGAAAGTGATTATCTGGCGAAAATTGCAGAAGAATAGGTCTTCTACCACCACTGGATACCCCTGTTCCGCCTTCATTGACATAGCCATCATGAATAAGCTCGGTGACAGCAGAGGTAACCGTTGTTGGACTTAGGTCATTCTTTTTGGCAATCTCACTTCTTGAAATCGGGCCGTATTTGCGAATTGTTTCTAAGATTATAGACCGATTTAATTCTTGAATTAATTTGAGGTCACCCGTTCTCTTCATCGTTATACACATTCCAATCTAATATCAATATTTGTCTGTTTCATACGGCTGCTTTTTTGAAAGTAAGCGGAAGATTCAGCTAAATGATGAATAGTTACATATTTCATAGAACCGCATCAAAAAGTTATTGGCTGAATCATTAACAAACCACCATACTTATTCCAATGGAATTATTAAGTTAAGAAAACTATACCACTTCTGTGTAAGCGTTGTCAATACACTTATTCAAAACTTCATATTTTATTTCCATATTTCTTAAATCCCTTATTCTAATAGGTGTTCAGCAGGAATAAGTTTTATATTAAAGAATCTATCGTTTCTAGTTTACCCTAAAAAATCAAAATCTAAGTATTTCAAAAAATTACTTGACAACGCTTACATACGATTGTATAGTTAGACCAACTTAATAAATTTGATGGAGTAAGTTATTGCTTGATTCACCCTTGTCCTAATCAGACAATTAACTATAACTCATAAATGATATAGATACTATTCGCCAAAATGTTATCGGTAACAAAATCTACTCAAAATAAAAGTGAGGAGGAAACAAACATTGAAAATGACAAGCGAGTATGCTGGCAAACAACTAGGTGTGAAGAAAAGGTCCAAGCTATTAAAGGATATCAAGAATGGATGGCAATTATACGTCATTTTTGCCCTGCCACTACTGTATATCTTAATCTTCAAATACCTGCCCATGTATGGTGCCATTATTGCCTTTAAGGATTTCAACCCATCCTTAGGAATTTGGGGCAGTCCCTGGACTGGCTGGGATCATATCACCACCTTTATGAGTTCTTTTGAATTCTGGCGGGTAATGAAAAACACCATCTTGTTAGGTATATATCAGGTCTTAGCCACCTTCCCTCTGCCCATTGTATTAGCCTTAAGTTTAACCTACATCTACAACAAACGGTTTAAACGCGCGGCTCAAATGATAACCTATGCACCACATTTTATTTCCGTTGTGGTGATGGTTGGGATTATCTTTATTATTCTAGATCCAAGAGGACCGGCTAATTCTTTATTGAGTAATTTGGGATTTGACACGATTAACTTTATGGGAGAAGCAAGCCTGTTTAAATCCATTTTTGTTTGGACAGACGTATGGCAGAATGTTGGGTTTGGCTGTATTATTTATCTCGCTGCCTTGGCTGGTATTAGTCCAGAACTACACGAAGCTGCGATTATCGATGGTGCTTCTAAATTAAGACGAATATGGCATATCGATATACCAGGTATCATGCCTACCGCAATCATCATTCTTATTCTTAATATGGGAGGATTTTTAGATACCGGTTTTGAAAAAGTGCTGCTCATGCAGAACCCATTGAACTTAAAAGCCTCTGAGGTGATCGATACGTATGTCTATAAAGTGGGGCTCACAGGAATGATTCCGCAATATTCCTACTCTGCAGCCATTGGATTATTCAAAGCAGTTGTTGGGCTAATTCTAATAGTAGGTTCCAACCAATTAGCAAAAAAAGTAACCAAGCAGGGACTATGGTAGAAGCATAGAATATTTCATTTTTATAGAAAAGGAGTGAGAAGATGCATTCGCATATTAAAGAAACAAAAAGCGATAAAATATTCACGATTTGTAATTATGTACTATTGTCTCTCTTTGTTCTCTCGGTGCTTTATCCATTAATCTTTGTCATTAGTTCGTCCTTTAGCTCTGCACAAGCGGTGTCTACTGGCAAGGTATGGCTGTTACCCGTTGATTTCAGTTTAACTAGTTATAAAGAGGTATTTAAGCATGAAGCAATCTGGACAGGGTATGCCAACTCTCTATTTTATATGGTAGTTGGGACGATCATTAACGTTGCGTTAACCATCTTAGCCGCCTATCCCCTAACACGGAAAGACTTCAGGGGTCGAAATATATTTATGTTTCTGTTTGTCTTTACAATGATGTTTAATGGGGGATTAATCCCTATGTATCTTCTAGTTCGCGACTTAGGTTTGTTAAACACGAGATGGTCCTTATTATTGCCCAATGCCTTAGCTGTCTTTAATGTGATTGTCACCATGTCATTTTTTAAATCTACTATTCCTGACGAATTATTGGAATCTGCCCAAATTGATGGTTGTAATGATTTTAAATTTTTATTCAAAATAGTGATACCGCTATCAGCTCCTATTATGGCAGTTATGACTTTATTTTACGCTGTCGGACATTGGAATCAATACTTCAATGCCTTGATTTTCTTACGTGACGCTAACCTATTTCCATTGCAGCTGGTATTAAGGGATATCTTGGTGCAGAACGAAATCGATCCCTCCATGATGGGAGATGTCAGTCGAATGGAAGATCGGATCGGACTGCAGCAGTTGTTGAAATACTCTACGATTGTTGTCGCTTCACTGCCTGTGTTAATTATCTATCCTTTTGTTCAGAAACACTTTGTCAAAGGCGTAATGATTGGCTCCTTGAAAGGTTAACATGCTATTTCATTTAAAGGGGGTGAAAACATCGGGGTAAGTGATAAACAAGGACATTAGATGAATATTATTTAGGAGGGGTTAAGCATGCAAAATGCAAGTAAAAGCTTATGTTTCATCTTGTTGGTCATGACCATGTTGATCGTAGGATGTTCCAATGACGAATCTACTGGTGGAGAAAGTGGAGATTATGAGCCCATCGTAACCGAAGCAGGTACATTCCCTATTGTGGAAGAAGAAGTCGAATTGAATGTAGTAATACCTAGTAATGCGCTTGTGCAAGACTTCGAAACCAATGAATTCACTGAATGGTATGAAGAAAAAACCGGGGTGAAAGTCAATTGGGAGGTACTTCCTGAAGAAGGTGCTCAAGAACAACTAAACCTTATGCTAGCTAGCGGAGAATACCCTGATATTATCATGGATTTAGAATTAAGCCCGGCTCAGTTACGTATTTATGGCGATAACGGTACCTTTTTGGCATTAAATGACCTCATCGAAGAATACGGTGTTGAAACAAAAAAAATGCTGGAAGAAATGCCAATTGTAGAAGATGCTATTACCACACCTGAGGGACAAATTTACTCTTTGCCACAAGTAAACGAATGCTATCATTGTACTATGCCACAAAAAATGTGGGTGTATCAGCCATGGTTAGATGAACTTGGCCTTGAGATTCCAACCACAACAGAAGAATACCGAGAATTATTAGTAGCAATAAAAGAAGAAGACCCGAATGGTAATGGAGAAGCAGATGAAATCCCGCTAGCAGGCATGTACAATGGCTGGCATGGAGATATAGCTGCACCGTCTAGCTTTTTAATCGACCCCTTCATCTATAGTGATACCCATGTAGTAGATGGCGAAGTAGTAGTGCCATGGGATAAAGAGGAGTACAAAGAAGCATTGACGTATATTCATGATCTTTACCAAGAGGATTTGATATACGAAGGCTCTTTTACGCAAAACCAAGAACAATTCAAACAATTAGGAGAAAACGGAGAAGCGCCTCTTTTAGGAACAGCCGTATCTGCAGTTCCAAGTTTTTTCAGTGACCAACAAGGCAGATTAGCTGATTATGTAGCGATCCCTCCATTAGAAGGACCAAATGGACAACGTGTTACTTTCTCACTGCCTAACCCTGTAACGAGACCATCTGAGTTTATCATCACAGACAAGGCAGCTCATCCTGACGTTGCACTGCGCTGGGCCGATGCCATGTATCAGGAAGAAATCACGATGAGATCCGTTCTAGGACGTGAAGATGAAGAATGGAAAGTGCCCGAGGAGGGAACCACTGGATTAGACGGAAATCCTGCTCAATATGAAATGATTCCGCGTGAAGAACCGATCCATAACGCATTCTGGGATCAAACTGGTCCTTCTCTTCGTACAGCAGCATTTCGTGCTGGTCAGGCAGTACCTGATGGAGACCAGGAGAAAGTATTATGGGCTGCTACAGAACAATATGAACCTTATCTGTCAGACGAAATAGAACCAATGCCTAAGCTTTTCTTTAGTGAAGAAGAATCTAATCGATTAGCACAGCTCGAACAATCGATTACCGAATACATTGAGGAAATGACAGCTGCCTTTATTACCGGATCTTCGGACCTTGATTCAGAATGGGACCAATATATCGACACCTTACATCAAAAAGGGCTGGAAGAGTATATGGAAATCTATCAAACTGCTTACGATGAAAAATATAAATAAACCACAGCAAGGAAAAAGAGAAACGCCTCTCACCGTTTCTCCTTTTCCTTATGTAAAGGGAGAGAGAACATGTCAAACCTAGAAAAGATGAAACCTAGCACCATGCAGTTAGCCTATCAAGATTGGGAATATGGATTATTTTTACACTTTGGACTTCGCACCTTTTATGAAGGATACCACGATTTTGATAGTAGAACGATGTCTCCAAGTGCCTTCAACCCCACAGATTTAAATTGTAATCAATGGGTTCAAGCAGCAAAACAGGCAAACATGAAATATGCCGTTCTCACAGCGAAACACCATGATGGCTTTTCTAATTGGCCATCTGCCTATACCGATTTCTCTGTCAAACAGTCTCCTTGGAAAGATGGTAAAGGCGATGTCGTCCAAGAATTCACCGATGCCTGCCGTAACTATGGCTTGAAGATTGGATTATATTATTCCCCTTATGACGGTTCTGTGGACTTTTATAATAAAGATGCGAAAGAATACGACGATTATTTTATTAATCAAATCACTGAATTGTTGACCAACTACGGCGAAATAGACATTCTTTGGTTTGATGGGGCAGGTTCAGAAGATCATGAATATGACTGGCCAAGAATTGTGAAGCAGATTCGATCATTGCAGCCCAATATTCTTATTTTTAACATGGTCGATCCCCAGTTTAGATGGATTGGCAATGAAGATGGGCTTGCCCCTACTCCTACTTGGAATGAAGTAGAGTCTACCGAATTTTCAATCTATGCTGATGAACAAAGCACCTTACAGGAGCGTAAATGGCTCCCAGCAGAATGTGATGTGCAATTAAGAGATACCTGGTTTTATAGTGAAAATAACGAGGACCAAATCAAGAGTGTGGAAGAATTAATGGGACTGTACTATCATTCGATTGGCAATGGTACCAACCTGCTGCTCAACATTGGACCAGATCGGCAAGGGAAACTGCCCACAGCAGATGTAGAGCGTCTCTACCAATTCAAGGAGGCGATCGAGCACAGATTTTCGAATCCATTGGTTTCCTTCTCTCCATTTCAACGGGATGGTCATTGCTGGCGGTATCGTCCTGAAAAACCAATTTTCTTTGACCATGTTATCCTAGAAGAAGACTTGACCAATGGGGAAAACATACAACAGTTTCAGCTCACGATCAAAACCAAGAAATCAGGCGTGGTATGTTCTGTCTATCAGGGACAAAACGTTGGTCATAAACAAATCATTGCTATACCGCCAGTGATGGCAAAAGAGGTGATCATAGAAGTAACAGAAAGTGCTGATGAACCTAAGCTAAGAGATATTGCTGTCTTTCATGTTGGACTGTATCATTCTTAGTAATTAACATTTTTATTTATTGGAGGCATTGATCTTGAAGTTAACTTATTTAGGAACAGGTGCTGCAGAACGAGTGCCAGCCATCTTTTGTAAATGTCGAGTCTGTAACAACGCCCGAATAACACAAGGTAAAGAAGTGCGAACACAAAGTCAATTCATCTTAGATGATGGACAATTAATGATTGACTTTCCAGGTGATGCTTATTTGCATATGATAAAATATAACCTCCATTATAACGACTTAGAGCATCTGTTAATTTCTCATTGGCATTCAGATCATTTCTATCCCGAAGATCTTGCCTTTCGATTGCCGGGTTATGCAGCAGGGTTAGATAAAAGCCTGCATGTCTATGGCAATCAAACGGTTAAGAGTTTTTACGACAAGGCCATAAAGTTGGAAGGCGGAAGCGAGGAGAAGGCATTACACTACCATACAATTCAACCCTATCAGAAATTTGAGGTGAACGGCTATACGATTTATCCATTCCCTGCTCGACACGGCTGGTTTCAACAGGATAGTTTTAATTTTGCCATTTCTGATGGAAAAGATACCTTGCTTACTACCCATGATACCGGCTATCCTTATGAAGAAACATTTACTTATTTAGAGAAAGAGAATATCCGTCTTTCCATCGTCTCGTTAGATTGCACATCGCAAACCAAGGCCAAAAACCAAAGCCATATGAATTGGGAACATAATAAAGAACTCATACAAGAATTGCGTGCACGTGGTTTGTGTTCTCCAGACACCACATTTGTCGCCAACCACTTCTCCCATAATGGTGGATTGACTTATGAAGAAATGAAAGCCTTGTCTGAACAGGAAGGTGTTATCACGAGCTATGATGGGTTAGAGATTGACACCGTTCACCGATGAAGTGAGATGGGCCCAGACTTTATCAACTTACATTGTCCCCTCTTAGATTTCTTTGTGAATTTAGGAAGTGGGGGGACAGTGGTGGTTAAACTAATATAAATTCAGTATATCTGTATCTGCGCAAGTAAATCCTAAACAACACCTTAGATAAAAAAGAATGGTTTCCGTATTTCTCCACTTAGGTTAGAGATAATACGATTCCATTCTATCTAATCATCGCAACATTTTTTCAGTTTGCTACGAATCATATTAGAGAGAGTAAATATATAGTTAAACATAGTGATGTTTTTCACCTAATTACTATTCTATAAAATAGACACCTGTTGCTTTTCTTTTTTGAATTGAATAAACCAACCCACCGCTAACACAAGAAGCAATACAGCGCAGCCTATATAAAGCATTTCATAACCGAACGTGAGTGACAGCAAAAGATAACCAACAAATGGGCCAAAAGCTGCTCCTGTATCCTGCACAACCGTATAATAAGTGAAAAAACGAACAGTTCCAGCTTCATGAGAACGATCGCCAGCCATTGCATCCATGAGTGTTGTTAATGCAGTTGATGTTAGCAACACACATAGAGTGAAAAATATCCAAATCAAAGGGATGGATGAAAAAGCTAGCATTGGTAACCCTATACTTCCCAAGAGTAATGATCCAATGAAGAACGGTTTCCTCCCCTTCGAACCATCTGACCAAATACCAACCCTCGTCGCTAAAAAAGGTTCCCACATCCACCGTAGTGCTTGTAATATTCCTGAAAGAGCTGAAGCGGCGATGACTACATTCAGAATTTCTACCTCTTCCCCGAAATGATAAATGATAAGTGATGACAAAGTTGCCATAAGTACCCCTTGTATTATAAATGTAACAACGAAACTACTGCTCATAATAAGGGTATAATCCTTCAAAATATCCAATCCGAGGATTCCTTTCTTTCTGTCTGTCGATTTTGTTTTCGATAAAGACGCTTCATTTTGAAAAAATACACCGAGTATCACTACACCGATGCCGGACACCAGACCAAAAGATAAAGATATCCAAGTTAACCCTAAAAATGGTGTCAGCACACCGCCGACAAGCATACCTACAAGACTCCCCATCCGATAAAGACCATTATATAAGCCCATTGCCTCTCCTTGCTTATGTTGTTCACCATAAACGGCCACGGTTGATAGCCCCCCAATACGTAAAAAAGACCAAGCTAGCCCCCAAATACAACGGAGAATCAACCATGCCAGGAATCCTTTTACCAATCCGTAACCTGCAGTTGTCATTACACTAAGAATGACAGCAAATAACAACCCTATTTTTAAGGACATTTTTTCATACAGCCAACCAACAAAGGGATTTAGCGGCAGGCGAATAAATCGATTAACAGCAAGTAGCACACCGACCTGCCAAACACCATCCAAACCAGCTTCTCTCCAATAAATGGGGAGCGCAATATAAAGCATAGAATCGCCAAGTATACAGCAAGCAGTAACTAAAGCAATGATTACGACATTATGTTTTCTTTTTGCGCTGTGAATAGGAAACACCTTCTTCTGTTATAGTACTGGTTAATGGCAAGCTCCTCAAAAAAGAAGCTTCATTAAGTTTGAACAAATTCATTTCAATAAAAATTCTGGATTAAGAGTTTCCAGCAATTTAATCAGGGGAAATCAATGGTCTATTTGTAATCGCACAAATGCACGGAAACCATCCCTATCAACATTCAAAAAGGGATGGTTTCAGCATTTACATTGATTCTCTTCACTAATATCTTTACAGATGCTCGAGGGTTACTACTTCTTTTCGTTCCGATGATTTATAAGCTGCCATCGCAACTTCCAGTGCCCTCAATCCGTCTTCACCACTGATAGAAGGTTTTCCTTTGCTTTCTACTGTCCGTACAAAATCCTCGACTAACCCAGCGTCCATATTGTCTCCCCAGGCATTCCAACGAACACCTTCCGCATGATAAACATCCATTTTCTGTGCAAAGGCGTCGACAAAGAGCGTGCCTTTTGTGCCGACAATCTCCAACGTGACATCTCCCCAAGTAGGATAATTCTTATTCCTCGACCAGCTGCAATCGAGCGTAGCAAACATACCATTATCAAATTCCATCGTTAATAGACCCGTGTCGTCTATCTCATAGTCCGATAACTTATCATCTACTTCGGCATACACCTCAGCAATTTCAGCCTTGGTAAACCAGCGAATAATATCCACGACATGAACCGTATGATCAATCACTGCCCCACCACCTGATTTATCCTTCTCTACAAACCAGCCTCCCGGGTTTGTTCCTCTATTCGTACCTTTGATTGCGATAATGTTACCTAACTCACCCGCATCAATCATTTTTTTGGCGTGTTGAATCGGGGTATTAAACCTAACAGGGAAAGCCGTTTGTAAAATAACACCTTTATTGTGACAAATCTGAATCATATTTTCGGCGTCTTGCACGTTAGACGATAACGGTTTTTCACATAATATATGTTTGCCATGCTCTGCCGCTGCTTTTACATGTTCCAGATGCTTTTGATTCTCTGAGGTAATCACAACAGCATCGATGGGCTCGTTCAATAAATCATGATAATCGGCAAAATAGTTGGTGTGAAATTGCTCTGCTGCCTGCTTTCCTCTTGTTTCTTCCTCATCGCTAATGCCATATAACTCTACACCTTCTATATTCTTCAAGGCGTTGGCGTAACCAAACGCATGCCCATGAGCAAAACTAATAATACCTACCTTCATTTTACTCCCTCCAAACCGGTAAATTCCTTGAGATAGACTGGTTTTCCTAGCTTAATAGATTCCAAAGCTGCCAAGGCTATCTTCACAGCCTCATAGGCATCTTCTGCCGTTACAATCGGTGCTTTATCTTCTTTTATACATGTAATAAAATGCTGTATTTCTAAATAATAAGGGCTATCCTTAGCTGGGCTTGAAGGTACAGCAACTCCACCAGCCTCATTCGCCGCAGCACTTTTCTCTAATACAACAGGATTGACCTTAGAGCTGTCATGCTCAATAATCCCTTCTTTACCAGCAATCTCTAATTTGGTATGGAATTTCTGATGAGCCCATGTTCCTTCCACATGCGCAATAACACCACTTTCAAAACGCAAGGTGATCAAGGCATATTCTATCTTACCAGCAGCTCTACCTCTGCTTGTTTTGGCATAGACCCGCTCTACCTCTCCAAAACACCAACGCAGAAAATCAAAATCGTGAATGACCGTATCTAAAATAACACCACCGCTTTTGGCAAAATTGGCATACCAGTCGTTGGAGGCTTCAGGGAATGATCCACCTCTGGTTGTTCTTGCCATAATCGGCTGACCTATTTTCTCTGAATCTACTACTTTTTTTGCCTGAATATATTCTGGGAAAAATCGCACAACATGACCGACAAACAAGTGCACACCCTGCTGCTTACATTCATCCATCATTTCCCTTGCATCATCCAAATGACGGGCTAGCGGCTTCTCACATATCACATCACATTTATCCTGGGCAGCCTGAATAACCGCTTCTTTATGAGACGGTGTTGGCAAGCAGACAGATACGACATCGATATCTGCTAGTTGGCGTTTTGCTTCTTCATAAGAAGCAAAAGCTTTGGTGCCGTACCTGTTTGCTAGCTGCACCGCCTTTTCCGAATTCACATCGACAATGCCGCTAAGCGTCACGTCTTTCATTTTTGCATAAGCAGCGGCATGGGCATTACCCATGGTTCCTGCTCCTAAAACTAAAGCATTCATCTGTTTTTACACCTCTTTTTTTATTATCTTCTAACTCCTTGTAAAGCAATTCCTGAGACCAAATGTTTCTGTAAAATAACAAATATAATCAACATTGGAATGGTAGATAATACGGCCGCTGCCATTAACAAAGGATAGTCCGTCGAGTACTGGCCTTGAAATGCCGAAATACCAACAGATAACATTCTTGTTTCTTCTGAATTTGTCATAACCAGCGGCCACAGGAAGTCATTCCAAGAAGCTAAAATAGTAAAGATACCTAATGCTATCAATGCCGGAGTAGCATTTGGTAAAATAATGCGCCAGTAGATACCGAAATAGGAACAGCCATCAATCGTCGCCGCTTCATCTAACTCTTTCGGAATCCCCATGAAGAATTGTCTTAACAAAAATACGCCAAACGCACTAAACATCCCCGGAACGATCAAGGCATAGAAGGTATCGATCCATCCCAATGTAGTTAATATACCATAGTTAGGGATTAAAATGATCTGCATCGGCACCATTAGCACTGATAAAATAACCATAAAGATAATGTTTCGACCAGGAAAATCCATCCTTGCAAAAGCAAAAGCTGCAAGAGAACATAGGATAATCTGCGCCAACGTTCTACCAAAGGTCACAATGAACGTATTAAAGTAATACCTTAAAAGATCTACACTTGAGAATACTTCCACATAATTTTCAATCAGCCATTCCTCGGGGAGAATAGTAATAGGTACTTGCATCGCCTCCCCAAATGATTTTAGAGAGGTTAGCACCATCCAGAGAAACGGGGAGACCATTACCACTGCACCAAGAATCAACACCAAATGAATCAGCCATTTCCTATCCATCGTTCTCCTCCTTATTATCCATCATAATGCACCCATTTGTCTTGGAAGGCAAATTGAATGATCGTAACGGTTAATATCGCTAAAAACAACAAGAATGCTTGTGCGGAGGCATAACCCATTTGTGAATATTCAAACCCAGATTCATAGACCCCGTATACAAGCGTACGCAATGGCTCTAGTAACACATGACTATCTCCAATCATGATAAAAATCAAGTCAAACACTTGTAATGAACTGATCATCCCAGTGATAAACACGAAAAACAAAGTCGGTGTCAGCAAAGGGATGGTGATAGTCATTAATTGTTTAAATTTGGATGCGCCATCTATTTGTGCTGCTTCATAATAAGTTTGCGAAATGCCTTGTAAACCAGCCAAAATTAAGATGACATTGTTACCAACTGTCATCCAAACATAAACAACAATAACGGATAACAAAGCAATACTCGGATTGAACAACCATGCAGGCTGTGGTAAGTGAAGGGCTCCTAACACATGGTTAATCAGACCATAGTCTGTATTATACAACCACTTCCACACCATCCCCACTGCAACCGGCATGGTTACTACTGGAAGAAAGTAAATGGTTCGATAAACGACCATTCCCCTGATCTTCTGGTTCAACAGGACAGCGATTCCTGTCGCAAAAATCACGGCTAATGGCACGGACACAAACGTAAATACAAACGTGTTAAGCAGTGTTCTTAAGAAGGATCCAGATTGAAACAGTCGAACAATATTGTCTAAACCAATAAACTCTGGAGAGGTGATTCCATTCCAATTGGTAAAAGAGAGACCAAAGGAAGCAAGGGCAGGCATCATATAGAAAACGAAAAGCCCTAATAAAGTGGGAGCAATAAACAGATAGGCCCACAGCGCTTCCTGGCGTTTACGTCTGCTTCTTTTCGGTTTAGTAAGCACACTTGAGTTATTCATTCATTCGAAACTCCCTTCTTGTAATTGCATGTTCAAAAAGTTTGATCAGTAAAGTTTGCTGGACTTTTTAATCTATTTGCTCCGTTTCCAAGATTAAATCCATTTCATGCACGACATTATCTAGTGCTTGATTTAAAGGCTTATATCCTAAAAATGCCCCTTGAATTTCGGCCTGCTCGACATCTTGCCACTGTATCGTATTTTGTGATACTGGGTAAGGAAAGGAGGTTTCCTGCGCATCGATAAACACTTGTAAATCCAATTCCGGTAGGGAATCCACCCATAAATCACTCATCTCTTCTTGAGCAGGGATACTAAAACCTGATTCTGCAATAAACTGATTCCCTTTCTCCCCACTTAAATGCTTTATTAAATCCCATGCTAGTTCTTCCTTCTCGGTATCCCCGTTCATAGCCCAACCAATACCATGAGCTATAGAACCTTCTTTCTCACCGGCTGGTAATGGAGCTATACCCACATCATCCCCCAGTTCATCATAAAACATTTCCGTATTAACCGAGATTTCAGGATGTATAGCAATCTTCCCTGACATAAACAAATCTCTAGGATTGGTCTCTATTTGCGTCTGAACCGATGGTGAGATTCCCTCATTTATCAGGTCCTGCATGAAAGTAAAGGCTTCTTTGGCCTCTGGCGAATTAAAACCCGATTTTGTTTTCTCCTCATTGATCATGTAGCCCCCAGCCTGCGGAATTAAGTTATAGTATCCAGCTTGATTGCTTACCACACTTGCTGAGTACCCATATACTCCATTCTCTTGGTCCGTGAGTAACTCGCCTTTTTCTTTAATATCCTCCCACGTCCATGATTCATCAGGGTAGTCTAAACCTGCCTCGTCAAAAAGTCGTTTATTGTAGAACAGTCCCACGATATCGGCAAAATAAGGAGCTGCATACAAATGATCTTCATGAGAATATAAATCAATCATCGAATCAAAGTAGACATCCTTAGAAAATTCGCTGTCTTCTTCAATAAATGGTTCCAGATCTTTAATTAACCCAAAAGACATATATTCATAGAAATTTGGACCGTTCATCCAAAACACATCCGGACCACTGCCTCCACCTAGGCTTGTTCTTAATTTGGTAAAATAATTGTCATAAGGTGTATAGGTTACTTTCACTTCTACATCTGGATGTTCTTGATTAAACTCTTCAATGGATGCTTCTACTGCTCCACTAATTTTTTCATCCCATAAAGCTACTTCCAGTGTATTGGCGTCACTACCTGCATTGGATCCACACCCTACTAACAGTACACCTAATACCATCATCCAAAGCATGACATGTACAGATTTTCCCATTCTATCTCCTCCAACGTGTTTAATAATTCCGCGTTAGTCTGACGCGGCGAATGTAAATCTAAATTTATTATTAAACAATACAGCTGCAGCGCCTACCATCCGATTTTCACTGCCTAAAGGTGTGAGTTGTATATTGATTTTACTTCTTAAATTTGGGATTACTTTCTTTTTCACGGCCTGCTGCAATTGCTCTACCAACAGCTGATTCCCTTGAACCACACTGCCGCTCAATATAATCGCTTCCGGATCGAATAAATGAATATAATTCTTAAGCGCTATCGATAAATAGCGAACCATTTCTTGCATGATACGTAAAGCTAACGGATCTTCTTCCTGTAGCGCTTTCAAAAAGACTTCTGGCGTTAGCTTACGAATATCACCTCCTATCATGGTATACATAGTGGACTGTATAGCATTCGCCATCATAGCAGCTACGATTTTGGCATAAATTACTGGCCAGCTCACATAATTCTCTAGGCAACCCCTGCTACCACATTCACATTTCATACCATCTGGGACAACCGATGTATGTCCTATTTCACCAGAACTTCCATTACTGCCTCGAAAGATTTGTCCATTGATCATAATCCCTGAACCGATTCCTTCGTCGATCGTAATATAGATGAGATTCTTATAATGTGTAAAAGATCCAAAGTAATATTCAGATAATACTAATGCATTCGCATCATTATCAATAAATACGGGAAGATGAATCTGCTCTTCTATGATTTTGGCCAAGGGTACATCAAATAAGTCTAATTTAGAGTTGTAAGATACGGTACCGTGTTGTGCATCAATAATACCGGGCAATACAACAGAAATACCTTGACAGTGTGGCAAGTCTTCGTATAATTGTACAAATTGGCTCACCTTTGTCACTAACAGTTCCACCATCACTTTCCCTTTTGCATAATTTGTTGGATGGACTTCGCGCTTTCGAATATTGCCATGTAAGTCTAATACCGCAATGGTTATCTTCGTATTGGTGACAGATACCCCGATGATAGAATGAGCAGTTGGATTAAATCGTAAAAGAACCGGTTTCCTTCCTCCGCTAGAAATGCCAATTCCATCCTCGACGACAAGCTCCTTGGCCATTAATAGATTAACAGCTGATGTTACAGTCGTAGGACTTACTTCCAGCACCTTAGCAATCTTACTTCGTGAAATCGGACCCTTCTCTCTAATTACCTCTAAAACAACAGATTCATTTAATTGTTGAATAAACTTTAAGTCGCCGGTACGATGTTTTTTCAAATCTGCACCTCCACACACTTTCTCCACTAACTGCAAAAAGTATCTAAAGAAACACCCCATTTCACAAGAAATAAATCCAACATCCCTTGTTATTAGTGATTTATTTCCCATTCGCACCAAAACTTATTCCTCTTACTGCATTAAGTCTAAAATAATTTATCGTGCATTGCAATCGCTTACCTTCTGACTTTGTTGATTTAACCGAATATGAAAAGCCAAAAACTATACTATTTTCCTATTTTTTTAATCTGAACAAGCAACACAGAAAAAAATAACCCCATATACCCATTTAAAGAAAGAGTATAAACACGACGAGGTTATTTGAGCAATATATATTTTTTTGATGGAAACATTAGCTGAACTATATGAATACTATGTTATTTTAAATTTACCGCTACCTTATGCTTTCCAATAATTAATCAAATTTTGCATTTATTTCTCTTCCATTTTTAGTGACACAGAACGTGGTAACTTCGTAAGGTTTGGATTTCATTTCTAAGTCATTAACTTTTCGAGGATCGTTAATAGGTTTTTCAAGCAAATTTGTTTCATAACAGATTAGTTTATCCTTTAGTTTAAGCTCCATTATTGTCTCACTTCCTTCTGCTTCATACAACCTCATAATAATACCTTTTCCATTTTCAGCTAATTTTATGGTATCTAGTATAGTACTCTTGCTTTCCATACTAATAAATGAATGAGAAGGTGGAAGCTTACCTTTTTGTTTATCCGTCTGAATAATAGAATCATTTGTATTAAGTTCATGTCCTTTACGTACTGTATGCGCATTTCTCCAATCACCGATGTGTGGATATAATGAATACACAAATTCGTGTTTCTCTATATCAGCACTTTCATCTGGCCATTTCGGTGCACGTAAAAGTGATAAACGAATATTTTTCCCTTTTATGTCGTATCCGTACTTACTATCATTCATTAAGCTAACTCCATAATTCCCTTCTGATAGATCCGCCCACTTCTGCGCACACACTTCGAATTGCGCTTGTTCCCAAGATGTATTATTATGTGTCGGGCGTTGGATCGTCCCAAACGGAATTTCATATGTTGCATGAGCAGATAATATATTTACAGGAAAGGCTACCTTTAATAGCTTATGTTTTTCTTTCCAATCAACTTCCGTATGAAAATCAATTAACTTCGAAGTGTGATGAAAAATAATTTTTTGTGTAATTATTGATTGGTTAGCTTTCCATTGAAAAGAAAGCTCATCGGTTACAGTACCTGAATAGATAACTTTTGCCTCAATTAATTCCATTACATCTAATTGCTGTGATTCAAATTCCGGGTCCACATCCCAGGCATCCCAATTTGTTGGTAGATCATCGAATAGCTGTAACTCATTTGCTAGTTGCCCTGTCTCCACCACTTCTCTATCAGCTTCTTTATCGTATAACCTTGTAATAAACCCTTTATCATTAAATAGAACTTTATAATAAACCGTTTCCCATTCTTTCATAAACGTTTTCGATGCTACTAAATGATTGGTATTTGAATCTGTAAGCCATACGGTTTTATATCCAAATTGTGGAACATTAGAAATCACTACTTGCATTTCAAATTCTGTATCATTGAGCTTGATATAATCAGCTTGATAAGGTTCTCCTTTCTGGTTTACTACCGTCTTATTTAGTAACTCTTTCCCCCCTTTTAATATAAAAATTCGTTCTCGATCCCAACCAAGACTATTAAATACAACATAAGGCTTCCCAGATCCTTCCGTATGAATAGAAGAAACAATCTGGCTTAATGCTTGTTGTTGTAATTCCTGGCCTTCATGCAACACTTTTTCGTACTGCTTTCGCGATAATTGATAAACTGGTTCAATGGCAGTCCCAGGTACAATATCATGAAATTGATTTAACATAATTAATTTCCATAATTCATTTATTTTTTCTTTCGGATAGGCAACACCTAAATATAAATAACTGAAAGAATACCAAACCTCAAGGGTACGAAATAAATTCTCTACTAATCTGTTATATTTTTTCATTTTTGCATGGGTAGTGTAAGTACCACGATGCAACTCCAGATATAAATCACCATACCATGTTGGTAAATTTGGCCCTCTATCTTTCACATGGTCAAAAAAATCATGTACTTTACTGAACTTTACGTCTGGTAAACCTGGAAGTGACTCAGAACGCGCTAGAGATTCAATCATTTCACGAGTAACTCCACCTCCTCCATCACCATAGCCATACACTAACATTCGCTCATCATATACTTTCTTCTGATTAAAATTATTCCATGTTTCTTTAATGTCTTTCGGTGTTGTTTGCTGGCCTAAAATCGTGTGTAAATAAGACAGAATACTTGTACCATCGATTCCTTCCCAATAGAACAAATCATAAGGAAAACGGTTCGTATCATTCCAATTCAGTTTAGTAGTCATAAAATAATCAATCTCAGCCTTTTTTAACAGCTGGGGTAATGAAGCACAATAACCGAACGTATCAGGTAACCATTCTACCCTCGTTTTTTGTCCAAACTCCTCTTGAAAATATTTTTTACCAAAGAGTAACTGTCTAACTAGAGATTCTCCTGATGGTATATTTAGATCTGGTTCAACCCACATCCCACCGATAATTTCCATCCTGCCCGAAGATACTTGTTTTTTTACACGTTCAAATACTTTGGGATGATATTTCTTCACAAATTCAAATAATTGTGGTTGGCTTTGTGCATATTCAAAATCGGTATATTCATCTAACAATGTGCTGGCAGTAGAGAAAGTACGGGAGGCTTTACGAATCGTTTCCTTTAATGGCCACAGCCACGCAACATCAATATGTGATTGACCAATTGCTTTAATCGTGCCTTCTCGATAACCGGCTAATGATCCCAATACATTGCGTACCTTTTTATCTTGTTTTTCTATAAATGCTCCATCCATTAACTCCATATCTGTGATGATGCGAAATGCATCAGCAACTTCTGATAATGTACGGTATAGAACATTAGAACGAGAAGGTTCCTCTTTCAATAAATCCAAAGTAGAACAAGCAGTTTGTACCGTGAACAATAAATTTTGCACTTCTTTGCTTACTTTTACCACTTTGCTACTCTCTAAATAGAGTGGCGGTGGATCTGTTTCTGCACTAGCCACTTGATTAAATCCTCTCAAATGATCCTCTGGTATACCAACAGGATTAAATAATTCTAGCTCCATTTCTAATGACGTTTCATTGGATAGATAGGTCGGAAGTTTATAAAAGGAACGATTGCGATCAAACCCTTGTAATGGTTCTCCATTGATAGATAATAATGCCTCATAATGTGAAAGTTGACCACCTGGTCCTGCTACTTTAAAAGTAATGCCGACAAGTTCTCCATCGATAATAGTCGGGAGATCAATAGTCGCTTTTAAAAAAGCAGTTTCCCCTGAATTAATCAGATGATCGCCAATCGTTATCTTATTTTCTTTTATAAAAGAGTAAGTTGCTGCCTCTTCATAGATATATATTTTTGAATGCCAATTATTGATCGTAATTACATCAATATGTTGTAATTCTCTTAACTGTCTGATCAAACGATAAATTCTTTGCATAGTTATCCCTCATTCATTAATAATCAGTTCTTTTTCGATGAACCCTCTGGAAAAATCCCCCACCATCAGCAATACTTTACCTGCTTCTACTTCTTGCTTCATTTGTAAATTCCATACTGACAAATCCTCTTTTGTTAAAGTTAATGTGATTGTTTTGGTTTCGTTCACTCGAATCCAGCTTTTCTGAAAATCTTTTAATTCTAACATTCTTTGAGTAACAGATGATTCGATATCTTTTATATATAATTGCATCACAGCGTACCCATCGTAAGGTCCGTCATTCGTTACTTCAATCGGAAGTTCTACTACCTTACCTTTATTTAATGCCTCTCGTTTAATTAATAATTCTTGCTTTGAATCAAATTGATAATCAAAAGAAGAATAAGAAAGCCCATAGCCAAAACTGTACATCGCTTCTCCTAAACCATCATAGTAATCTTTTTTTCCACCGCTATCTTTATAGTTATAGTAAACGGGAAGCTGCCCTGAAGAATATGGAATAGAAATTGGCAATTTACCACTAGGGTTTATCTCCCCAAAAATAATTTCTGCTATTGCCTTACCGCCTTGTTGTCCAGGATACCAACCAATTAAAATAGCATCCAGAAAAGGTTCAATGTTCTTGATACTATGTGGACGCCCTTGGACAAGGACACCAATCATCGGGATGTTTAATTCTGCTAACTCTTGTACCAATTCCTCTTGGGCTCCACCTAATCGTAGATTTTCTACGTCAACATTCTCACCACTGTCCATTTGTGATTGGTCCATATTTATTACTGCACCATTTGTATGAAACGACATTCCAAATTCTCTAGCACTCGAACCGCCTAATGCTAAGATAAGCACATCTGATAAACTTGCTATTGCTTTCGCATGTTCAAAATCAGATTTGTCCTCTGATCGAATATCGCATCCCTTTGTATACAACACTTTACAATGATCATTGACAATAGAAGAAACTCCTTCTTTTATCGTCACAACAGCATCTTCCCGTTGCGGTGGTGTATAATCTCCAAGCATGTTATACACATGATCTGCATTGGGGCCAATAACAGCAATTGTTCGCTTATCTTTTGCTAATGGTAATAGATTTTGCTTATTTTTAAGAAGGGTAATCGATTCCCTAGCAATTTCCACGCTTAACTTCCTACCTTCCTCTCGGTTTACAATGGATGTAGTATCTTCTTGATAATCTGCAGAAAATAAACCCAAAAGGAATTTCACATATAGAATTCTTCTCACTGCCTTATCTACTGTTTCTTCTGCTATTTGTCCATCTTTCACTGCACATTCTATATTAGTATATATATCATCCCATAAACTTAAGTCTACACCTGCTTCTAGTGCATATTTCGCTGCTAAACCTATATTACCAGTAAGTTGAAGTAACCTCTCTAAAGCGACACCATCCGCCATTACGAAGCCTTGAAATCCAAGTTCATCTCTCAGAAGATTTGTTAATAAATATGGATTGGAATGGCAAGGAACACCATCAATTTCGTTATATGCTGCCATACATGCTAATGCTCCTGCCTCAATCCCTGCTTTCATTGGTGGAATATGTATTTCCCTTAATTCACGCTCACCAATTAAGGCTGGTCCGGCATTATGGCCACCAGTTGCAGAACCTTGAGCAGCAAAATGTTTTAACACTGCTAGAACTTTCGGGGCTTTTTTGCTATCCCCTTGCATCCCCTTTACTACTGCTTCCGTCATTTTAGATGATAAGTACGGATCTTCACTGAAACACTCTTCCGTTCTACCCCATCGCGGATCTCTTGCTATATCTAACGTTGACACCAGTCCAAGATGCACCCCTTTTTCCTGTAGTTCCTTTGCTACATAGTTTGATACTCTTTGTTGGAGTTTTGGATTCCACGAGGCACCGGAACCAATATGTGTTGGAAAGACAATACTATTCAATCCTTGATGGCCATGAGGACATTCTTCTGAAAATAATACCGGAATACCTAATCTTGTATGTTTTTTTAAATATCGTTGAATCATATTTGTTACATATTTACAATCTTCTAAAGGAATACCATTATCAAAATGGATACCTGACCATGGATCTGCTCGGAATAAACCATATAGTGCTCCAATCCCCTGGAATTCTTCAACATGTTTTTTAAATATATCTGTTAGTTCATATTTGTCCCCCTCTTTTTTGTATACTTGCCAGCCATATAGCTTTTGGTTTAATTGTCCTACTTTTTCTTTTAAAGTCATTAGACTTAGTAATTGATCAACCTGTTGTTCTATCAATCGGTCTCACCTCTTTTTCCACTCGATTTAATAGCTACTTTTTATTCATAGCAATTTGTTGTCTTATGTAAAATTTCTTCCAGCAAATTATGGTGTGTCAAAGACTTGTTATCATACTCGATGATATAAATAACAAGCCTTTGATTTCATTCCTTATTAGTTTTCTGCCCAACGATCGTATGCAGCTTGATAAATTTTTACATAACGATCAATATTCATGTTTTCGATTGTTTCTATATATTTATCCCAATTTGTTAATGGTTCTACTCCTGTGATAAACTTTGCTTCCATTTGTTCTACATAAGACTCTAAGTCCACTTCAATTGTGTTAATTTCTTCTTGCTCCTCCTCTGTTAGGTAAACTAATGGATACGCTGTTTCTGCATATGCATCTACTTTCGTTTTCGTTTCTTCCTCAATGAATAACTCAAAATCAGATCTTGGTGCGGTTTCTACTAAATCCACTAGCATTGGTGTATTAATAGCATATGCTGGTGTTAAAGAACCACGATAATCTTCACTACTATCGAATTCTTCAGGAACATCTTTAAAAACTCTTTGACCATCCTCGCCTTCTTCCCACAAGTAACCTTCTGGTCCTTGATCAAAGAAATCTCGCCCTTCTTGAGAATAGAGATAGTCAATCCATCGTATGGAAGCTTCAGGATAGTCATTGTTTTTGGTAATGGCAAAAGCCCCTCTACTAATTCCAGGATTTCCAGGTAAAACTATTTCCGGTGACACATCACTTGTCAAAGGATGAAACATCGGATTATTCATTGCTTCTTCTTCCGTTTGCCCTGTTGTAAAGAAAGAAAACCAATCAGGAAATAAACCTAATTTATTTTGCTGTCCTTTTGCCTTTTTCTGTTCATCCGCTTGTGAGAAGGTCTCGGGATCAAGTAATTTCTCGTCATACAATTTATTCATATACGTTATATATTCTTTATAATTCTCTGTGATTGGTGCATATCTAACTGTTCCATCAACTTCTTCAATTCCCCACTCTTTCATTCCAAAGGCGGCTAGCAACCATCTTCTTGTACTTTCCATTTTGACATCAATTAAAGGAATTTCATCAGCTTCACCATTGCCATTGGGATCTTCATCACGAAAACGCACTAACAACTCATATAACTCATCCGTCGTTTTTGGTAATTCCTCTACACCTAGTGCATCTAACCATTCACCGTTAAACCACATAGGACCCGCTGGCCACGCTGATGTAGGATGTTGATTGATAGCTGGTAATACATAAATATGTCCATCTGTCGTGGTGATTGACCTTTCTATTTCTGGATTTTCTTCCATCAATGCTTTAAGATTTGGAGCATATTCATCAATCAATTCTTCTAAAGGGATTAAAACACCCTGTTCACCATAATTAACTTCCATACTTGGTGTTAAGTCATCTGTTGAGGCACCGAATATAATGTCTGAAATATCTCCACTTGCAAATGCTAAATTCAATTTGGTTTGAAAATCACTTAATGGTGGCGTATCGTAATCAAAATTAATATTTGTTTTCTCTGAGTATTCTTGTAATGTAGGCATATCTTTCCATTCTGCGATACCGGTACCAGGAGCCATTAATGATAATGTTATTTCTTCATCTACAATTGGATAGCCCTCTTTATTTACCTCAACCGATTTGTTATCGCTATCATTTTCACCATCATTTTGATTTGCTGAGTCATCTGTGTTACATGCTATTAAAATAATTAAAAGTACTGAAAACATTATTGATAACCAAAAATTTCTCTTCATCATTTAACCTCTCCCCTTATTTTTTCATAGATAACAACTTTTTTCATATCAACTCCTTAAACAGGACTAGCCTGTATAATCCTAAAATTAAACAATTAATGCCAATTGATCGTTCTATTCTTAGAAATAGCAATTGAAACAAGGGATTCTAATCTGCTTTTTAAATACTAAGAACATGTGATAACTAATTCTTACTTTATTGTTTAACTACAACAAAATTCAGTTTACCAGTAAATAATTTGCATCCCTCCTTTTCTATTTTTCAATTTATTAACTGTCCTCATCATAACGATAAAAGTAAGCGTTATCAATATGTTGTTTTTGTTTTAAATTGTCACTATTACTTTTACTTCAATACAAACCCACTAGTGATACCGCTTTCAAAAATTGTTGATATGTATTGTTTTACCTATATGTGAAATGTGTTATTAATATTTATTATCCTTCATCATAACTAGTCAGGCATGGTTTCCTTCAAAAGCCAATCATATGGATAATTAGTTTTTCATAAACCTAACTGTTGAAAAAAATAATGAAATTGATGATACCATAAAGTTTTTTAAAAAACAAATACTAATCAATCTAAATAATCTAAGTATGAAAGAAGCACTTGAAGATAATGAAGTGTACACTATGCTCACATTGATTCATTAATACTTTTATTGTATATAATACTTCCTTTTATATTTCATTTGTATTACAATATATATTGTTCTTTTGCAAATTAATTTCAATGCTTATCCAGGGGGAAAACATGAGACAAAAAACATTCATCTTAAGCACTTTATTACTTTTCATCATGACAGGCTGTAGTCTGCTTAGTTCAACGGATACTTCCTTTTCAAGGGAAGATTATGATAATTGGTATCAACAAGGAGAATTTGAAACTGCACTGGTCGATGTGAATGAACGATTGTCCGATTACCCAGAGGATGCTTATCTGCTCAATGAGAAAGGCTATATTTTAAATGAATTGGAACGCTATGAAGAAGCCCAAGAAACATTAGAAGAAGCGGTGGAGATTGATGACCAATCAGACAGCGCTTATACGAATCTAGCCTTATCGTTAAATGAGCTAGATGAGTATGAACAAGCGATTGTCGCTGCCCAAAAGGCGATTGATATTAGTGAAGATGAACCTGAGCAATTTATCAATATGGGCAATGCACACTCCATGTTAGAGAGAGATGAAAAAGCCTTAGAATACTACAACAAGGCGTTGGAAATAGATCCAACCGCACCTTATGCCTTGTACGGAAAAGGGGTATCCCTTTATTTCTTAGAAAGATATGAGGAAAGCATTCCTTTTCTAGAGGATTACTTACAAACATATCCAGAAGATATTGACGCACTTCGGTACCTTGTTTATTCCAATGACTTAGCGGAAAACTATGAGGGCACCATTCCCTATATTGAAAAACTGATTGAATTAGAACCTGAACGTGAAATAGACAATATGGACTATAAAGGATTAATGCTTACTTACGCAGGTAAATTGGAAGAGGCAGAGGCTTTTTATACCGATATGACCGAACAGTTTCCTGAAGAGGGTGTCGGATTCTATGGTCTGAGCGTGGCACTTATTCAACAAGGCAATACAGACGATGGTCTTGCAAATTTGGAAGAGGCGATTGCCTTAAATTCTGAGTTACGAGATGTTGCCTACAGTGATCCATTACTAGAACCGGTTTATGAAGATGAGACGTTTATTCAGTTGACGGAGTAACGCACACTAAAAAGTAGTACAGCCTAGCTTGGCTGTACTACTTTTTACTTTGCTACAACGTTCATTCTTGCAATAACTTATCATGATGCTGCCGCTTATATCCGTCTGGAATTATATTTTTTCTATTTATACAACGGCCCATACGTCTGACATGCCCGATAATCCGCTCCTTCTAAGTCATTCGTACCAAACATATTCCAAGCACTTGGACGGAAGATGGCTTCTTCCTGTACATTGTGCATATTCACTGGAATACGGAGCATGGAAGCAAGGGTAAGGAGATCGGCTCCAATATGACCATAGCTGACTGCACAATGATTGGCTCCCCAATTGTTCATCACGGAATACACATCACGAAATGCTCCTTCACCGGTTAGCCTAGGTACAAACCATGTGGTGGGCCATGTTGGATCAGTACGGTCATTTAATGTGGCATGCACCTTATCCGGCAGGTCAACGGTATATCCTTCTGCGAGCTGCAACACTGGGCCTAATCCTTTGATTAAATTAACACGGGCAATCGTAACTGGCATTTCTCCCTTTGTTTTAAAATTACTGGAGAATCCCCCACCACGGAAATACTCCGTATTGGCTGGGCGCCACTCAGTTGCTTGCATGCATTTGTCTGCTTCCTCTTCTGTAATGTTCCAGAACGGCTTCATGACTGGCTGACCATCGACTTCTTGTTCACCGGTCCCGTCTAATGCCGCTGCACCTGAATTTAATAAATGAATAACCCCTTGCTCGGCATGTCCTGCTAAGCTATGATCGGTTACACGCTTCACTGCCTCAGGGCTCCAATACGTACGCACATCGGCAAAAATCTGTGCACGGTTGGTTAATAAATGACCAAACAGCATGGTGGCTGCATTTAAAGTGTCATTTTCAGTTGCTACCATATACGGTGCGCGAATACCATTCCAATCGAAGGAAGAGTTTAAGATTGCCTCCATAAAATCACCATTAGGAAAATGGTCAGTCCATTGCCTCTGCCCTTGGAAACCAGATGCGATAGCATGATGTCCCATTGCCTCTTCTTCAAAGCCCATCTCCGCAAGCTTTGGATTACCCTCCATCAAATCCCTGACGATCATGGTCATTTTAATGTTCATTTGTAAATCGGCATCTTTTTGCTCGTCTGTACGTTTGTTTTCTTCCTGGTTAATATCTGATCCAAACACACCGTTTTGTTTTATCCAAGTATAGGCTTGGGCAAATTCCTCTTTATCATAAATCTCTTCCTCTACCCGGCGAGTTAATTCTGACATATCAACATATTCATTACGCATGCCTAAATATTCTTGGAAAAACTCTTCATTCACCATACTGCCGGCAATCCCCATCGACACCGAACCAATCGACAAGTATGATTTATCCTTCAACATAGCCACCGCTATCCCAGCACGTGCGAAACGGAGTAGCTTCTCTCTCACATCGGCAGGTATACTCTGATCCTCAATGTCTTGCACATCATGACCATATATACCAAAAGCAGGAATACCCTTCTGATTATGCGCCGCCAAAACAGCTGCTAAATAAACGGCTCCTGGGCGTTCGGTTCCATTAAAACCCCAGATGGCATTCGGTCGATTCGGGTTCATATCCATTGTTTCAGAACCATAACACCAGCAAGGAGTAACCGTAATGGTAACGCCAACATTTTCTTTATCAAATTTGGCTTTTGCCTGTGCAGCCTCCGCTACGCCTCCAATACAAGTATCAGCAATCACCGTCTGAATTGGCTCTCCATTGTTATAATGCAGATTGTCAGCTAGTAATTGCGCTACGGTTTTTGCCATGGTCATCGTTTTCTCTTCTAACGATTCCCGTACTCCCTTTCTTCTTCCATCAATTGTCGGACGAATTCCGATTTTCGGCATTTCTCCTATCCATCTGCTAGTTGCTGTCATTTTTCTTCCTCCTCTACGATTCTTCTATATATTGAGTAAAGCGTTGATACACCTGTTGCCATTCTGCTGAATCTTCGGGGTAATAATGTGTCACTGGAAAAGAATGCTGAATGACTTCTCGCGCTTCTTGCATATCAGCTATTTCCCCTAACGCTATCCATTGTGCGATCGCATTTCCAATAGAACTTGCTTCAATAGGTCCTGCCACCACTTCCCGCCCGGTGGCATTTGCGGTTAATTGACATAAGTGCTGATTACGAATGGCTCCACCTCCCATATGTATACGGTTCAATTTTTCTCTTGTAAGCTGGTCTAATCGCTGAATGACCCAATTGTATTTCAGAGCCAGACTTTCTAAAATGCAGCGGATCATCTCGCCTTGTGTTTCCGGGACCGGCTGAGCAGTCTCGCGACAAAAATGCTGGATTTCCTCCACCATATTATCTGGATTGAAAAATCGCGGATCATCCGGGTTAATCAACGAACGAAAGGGTGGTGCATCTATAAAACATCTATTTTCACGATCAAAATCAGTGACCGTTCCTTGTCTTTCCCACACCTTGCGACACTGCTGCAACAGCCACATGCCCATGTTGTTTTTCTGTAACCGCGCACCACCATCGATCGTCCCTTCATTGGTAAATCCCCATTGCATTGCTTTGATATCAGTAACAGCCTCAGCTATAGGTACACCAATCAACACCCAGGTACCACAGCTCATAAAGACGGATGGGACATCTGCTAATGGTAGTGCGGCCAAGGCACTGGCTGTGTCATGTCCGGCTACATGGACGACCTTGATCGCATCCATCTGCAATTCCTGATTAATAGCTGGCAATGTCTCCCCAGCGATGGTCGCCGATTCGACTAATGGAGTCAGTATGTGGGTCGGAATATCTAGCTGTTCCAAGATGGAAGTCTCCCACTTCCTTCCTCTTATAGCAAGCATTTGCGTGGTTGAACTGATCGTAAACTCATTGTATTTCTCACCACTGAATAAATAAGACAATAAGCTCGGCGTCAGTAATAAGGTCTCGGCCTGTTCTAATAATGCTGGATGCTCTTTCTGGATCGCATACAATTGAAATAGGGTATTAATCGCCGCCGTCTCCACTCCGGTTAAACGAAATAATTCCTCTGAACTAATCCATTGTAACGCCTCTTCCATTGCCTGCTGATTACGAGGGTTTCGATAGCTGTATGGATTCATTAATAACTCTCCCGTTTCTGCAAGCAGGCCAAAGTCCACTCCCCATGTATCGATTCCCATACTTTCAATATTGGTATGCCCTTTTTGTAAACTAATTTGCATGGCTCTTTTCATCTCTGAGAAGATATGAAGAATATCCCAATAGTCATGGCCTGTTACATGAACAGGGTGATTATCAAACCGGTGTATCTCCTCCATATACATTTTTTCCCCGTTGAAGCTACTTAGCATCAGTCTTCCATTAGAAGCACCTATGTCAAATGCCCATATCTTCTTCATGTTATCCCTCATCCTTCAACAATTTGGCTCGATACTTTTCACTGGAAAGATTACGCAGGTCTTCGCACTCTTCCGTCGATAATAGTCGTGGCGTGCCCACTGTGCTTGAAATCGTGAAGACCTTAGCCGCTTCTTCTACTAATTGCATAAAAAAATAGGCTTCTTTGATCGATTTCCCTACGGTTAATACCCCATGATTCCGCATAACAATCACATCGGTTTCTTCCACCACATCTGCAACAGCATCTGCTAATACATGGGTGGTCGGAATCATATATTCTAAGTACCTTACTTGCTTAATCATGGCTGGAAAATCCGGAAACATACTCGGTATCTCCTGACCTGCAGAAGAAACCCCAACAGAATAACTAGGATGCGCATGTAAAACAGAATCAATATCTGGCCTTTTTCGAAAACATGCCAGATGCATGAGGATCTCTGAAGATGGCTTTAAATCACCATGTATCTCACCAGAATCAATGTGCACCTTCACCCATTGATCCTCACCAATTTCTTGTAGATCAAAGCCGCTTGGAGAAAGATACATGTATTCCCCTTCCCGCATACTTAAATTCCCTCCAGCCCCTACTACCAGTCCGGATTGTACAAGCTTCTTTGCGTATAAACCCAATTGTTCTCTTACATGGTTCATTTACATCCCCCTCCTTATTAATGCACGATACATTCGTTACCGGTAACATAAAATGAGACACCTTTCATCATGTTGAACGCAATGGATAAAACGGTTACAAAACCGATGAAAGGGGCGACGTTCCTGCCCCTCTGCTTGCCTATCTTTTTAATGTTGATTTGCGGATGTGAATCTCTGGCTGAAGGACGATTTTTTTTGCTTCATCCATCTCTTTATTTTCCACCCGATCAATGAGCAGCTGGATCCCCACTCGACCGAATTCAGTGGCTGGCTGAGCAGATACTGTAAAGAAAGGATCAAAATACACCACAGGCTCTACCTCATCAAAGCAAACCACCGATATATCCTTTGGCACGCTTAGCCCCATCTCCCGCAAGGTTCTAATCAAACTCACGGCGATAAAGTTATTCGCTGCAAAGATAGCGGTAGGGCGCTGATCTGGATCAAGACTCCATAAACGTTCGAGAATTTTTTTGGCCTTACCTTCTTGCGCATGCTTATAATCTAATTCCGAAAGATAATGTTCATACTGCTCCAACCCGTTTTTCTCAAGCGTCTCCAAATAACCTCGGGCACGCTCTCTTGCCGTTGACACATTAGATGGTCCATTAATTAAGGAAATATTTCGATGGCCTCCATCAATCAAGTGCTGCACAAGCTGTTGGCTTCCTGCATAACTATCACCAATCACATAATCCCCAGAAAACCCTTCAATGGTTCGGTCAAGCAATACCACTGGAATATCATGCTGCCTCAATCGTTCAATCTGATTAATCGTTGTGTCACTAGTAGGTGCCAACAATACACCATCGACCCTAGCCGAGATCATCATGTCAATATAGTTGATCTCTTTTTGACTGTCTTCATCGGTATTACTAATTAACACACGATAACCTCTCTCTACCGCCATATCTTCTACCCCTCTGGCAATTTTAGAGAAAAAAGGGTTCGTAATATCTGGTAACATGAGCCCTAAGGTCTTCGTTTGGTTCGAGGTAAGGCTTCTTGCTGCTGCATTTGGTATATAACCCAATTCAGCAATGGCCCTCTCCACCTTCTTTCTTGTGGTTGCCTTGATATTAGCCGAGTTATTGATCACTCGGGATACCGTCATCGGTGAAACATTGGCATTCTTCGCAATATCATAAATTGTTACCATATCCATAGCCCCATTCTATGTACGTTATACCCTCAAGGATAGCGATAACATAACGAGATTGCAAGGATTGACTATGATTCTTGTGAATTTCACGTATTTACATAGAATAGAGATAATTTTTATTATATCACTATTTGTTATCGGTAACAATTGAAATGTGCTATCTTATTTTATAACAAATAAACAAAATAGCTTGCTAAAAGATGGAACTATTACCTAGCACAATCATCATGCAGGCGCCTGGTTGCACAGCAGATCAACCTGTACGACGGCGCCTTTTTTCTTGCTAAATCATATGTTGTTTTAAAAATTCCATACTCTTATGGATCTGTGCTTCCGATAATCCATGCATAATTAACGGAATATGATCATATCCCTGAGCCAACTGTGCGAGGTAATAATCATAATCAAGAATCCCTTCTCCTGCTGCAACAAAACTCCGTCCTGGTTCGGCAGAGAGATCCTTCGCATGAGAAAGAACCACTTCTTCCCCTAATAAATCAAATCCTTCTTGAATGGTAGCTTGCATTTGATCATATTGATTAAGTTGAAACAAGTTGGCAGCATCCATAATCACCTTCAAGTGAGGCGACTGCATTTGATCCAATATTTCTCTACAACGCGCTGCTGTGTTCACCACATTGGAGGCCTCTGTTTCAATAGCTAGGATAACATCATGCTCTGCTGCAATATCCAAAGCTTGTCTCAAACAATCCGACATATCACGCCAAGCCTCTGGCGTATTATTATCCGGATGCCACCTCCACATATTTTCCTCATCCCTTGTTCCTGTACACAAAGTAATTACGGAGGAACCCATTGATTTGGTCGTTACGGCAAGGCTTTCCAACCGCTCCAAACCAGCCCGTCTCACATTCTCATCAGGATGGGACATATTGAAAGTACCAGAAACTGCGCTAATCGTAATATCATTTTCTTGAGCAGCATCTTTGATTCTTTTGACCATCTCTACCTCAATTTTTTCCGGCATGGTAGGGAGGCCAGCACTTGTTAAATCTAGCTGAATATAATGCAAACCATACGAGTTGATCACTTCCAAGGTCTCTTCTATCGAATCACGTTTGATGGTATCTGTCAGAATACCTAATTCCATTTCGATTCAACCTTTCTATTATATGTTGACGCATTTTTTTCGATGCAATTATCCGCCAAACATCCATGAGCCGCATCCTGTGCAACGAATAGACATTAGCAGAGGCTAAAAAATAACCCTTGATATATTTTACTTTATCTATCCTATTCTATGTTAAGACTTATACCCCAAATGTATTCCCACCATTAACAGACAGCGATTGTCCTGTGATAAAGTTTGCTTCATCCGCTGCGATAAAGACAATAGCATTTCCAATATCATCAGGCACTCCCATTCTCTGCAACGGGACATTGTTTTGATATTGCGCTAATACATCTGCTGGGGTTTCTGCGTGCTTCTCCACAGGGATAAAACCTGGATTAATTACGTTCACGGTAATTCCAAACGGCCCAAGTTCACTTGCCCATGACCGCGTCATACCCAACTGTGCAGACTTCGCTGTAACGTAATTGGCGAAACGAGCATTACCAAGCTGAACGACCTCACTGCCAATATTGATAATACGACCACTCCGCTTCATCTTCATGCCTGGAAGGACAGCTTTTGTTAGTAATAAAGGCGCCTTCACAAAAAAGCGAAATTGCGCTTCATAATCGGTCCATTCGCTCTCTTCAATCGATAATTGTGGCTGAGCTCCGGTCGCATTATTAACCAAGATATCAATCGTACCACCTGTTTCTTCTCCAATTTGCTTAATAAGCTGGTCTACCGCTTCTTCATCGGTCACATCTGCCTGCACGGCTCTCGCCTCACCGCCATTGTCCCGAATCCACTTCACCGTTTGTTCAGCACTCTCTACATCATTAGCATAATTGACAATGACGGTTGCCCCAGCTGCCGCCAAGGCTCCACTAATACTTTTTCCCAATCCTCTAGAGCCACCAGTTACTAGAGCTAGTTTACCTGTTAAGGAATATGTCATGTTCTACCTCCATTCTCTTTATCTGTTGCCAAACTGCTGATAAAGACGCTTCATCTTATACTCTCCAGTAATAAGTAAATACCTGTGAAGATTAATAATAAGTAAGTCAACACTTGAAAGAATCGCGGGCTCATTTTTTTGAACCACCATTGACCAGCTACTAATCCAATGCCCACCACCGGCAATGCCCATAAACTAGATAACCAAACCGTCTGGTTCGTGCCAGCAAATATGATTTGTACGATCAAACTGGCAAAATAGATAAACAGATAATAGCCCAACGTGGTGGCTCGTAACGTTTCCTTAATCGTATTCGTCCCTGAAAAATAGAGCAATAGCGGTGGACCTGGCATCCCAATACTGGTTGTAAAAGCTCCCGATAAACCACCAATCGCAAGGTCGCGTTTCTTTGTTTGACGCAATCGCCATCTACCAATCAACAACACGGTTAACACTAAAATAATCAAACTAACAGCAAGCTTCAGACCATTGATATCCATAGCCAAGAAAATATATATTCCTAGTAATAAGCCTGGCAGACTCCCTAGCACAAAACGCTTAAGAATCCCCATGTCTATATCTTTTCTGATCTTCGCAATTAAAGCACACGATATGACTAATGACAAAATCAAGTTAATTTGAATCGCTTCCATTGGCTGAAACAATAATAATAGGAATGGTGTCGCTAAAATAGAAAAACCAAAACCTGTACTAGTTTGCAAGATGGAAGCAAGAAAAATAATCACCATAAAAATGAAGAACTCCATATAAACCCGCTTTCCTCATGTTCATTTCCTACTGCCCTATTGTATCATAAGCCTACCTCAAGACGCTTTGTATAACACTTGGAATGTATAACAAACTGTTTGTAAAAACCAAGTGCAGGGCTTGCTGAGTCGCTTCCCTATCACAGAAAAATAAACAAATACACTACATAGAAAACGAAATATTCTAAGCTAATCTGTTCCCAATCGAAAAACAGATATTTTTATGCCTCATCCTGTTCTTCATCTTCTGTATATTCCAATATATCACCCGGCTGGCAACGCAATGTCTTACAAATAGCTTCCAATGTCGAGAATCGTATCGCTTTAACGTTGCCTGTTTTTAATTTAGAAAGATTAACATTGGAAATTCCCGTGATCCTTGCCAAATCATTTAATTTCATTTTCCGCTCAGCTAGCATACGATCTACTCTAATAATAATCGGCATCTTTCATCACACCGTTTCATCCATTTCTTTTTGCAAATAAGTTCCATATTGGAAGATTTGCGCCACAACAAAAAATAATAAACCTGCAATCAGGGCAGAATAACTAATAATCATCGAGAGACTGATACTCACAATTTGAGTTACAAACACGGACATAGCAAGGTTGATAATGAGTTTTCCAAAAATTCCATATAAAAACAAAATAAGGGCTAACCGTTGTAAACATTTCACATTCTGATCAGAGAAAGGGGTACGACCCTCTGCAATAGAGGCTAGTATCGTTTTTATTTGCCGAATTCCGTACAAGAGCGGGAGGGAAAAGGTTAATCCGTTAAAAAACACATAGGTAATAAAGGCATGTTTCGCCTCAAAATGATACTGACCGACAGATAATAGAATATCAAAAGGAATATATGCACTAAATAACAGATTTCCAACCACTGGTCCATCGATACGCCAAGCATTCACACCCGATTCCGCCTCAAATGCAGAGGCAGGCAGAAACAAAGACCAAATTGCTTCTCCTATGGTATAGACTAAAAACACAAGCGTAAACCACTTGACAACATTGAGTAACGTTATCATTCTTCCAGAACGTTGAGGCAGCAGCTGACTTACTTTTTTCTTAACCATATATAATCATCCTCTTTTCGTTTGTTGATTATTTTGATAATAACGGTTTATTTTATATTATTCAATAAACAATTAACGATAATCATTAATAAAAAGACATGCAAAAAGAAAATAACCTAACCTCCTATGGATCAATATCTATTCCTTAGGCTATTAGAAGGTTAGGTTATTTATAGCTTTTTCTTATTTCGTGAATATTTTTTATTGGAAGGTGATTACTTTGTCGTGTAACCATTTATTGCAAACGATATACCATCGTTTAACCACTACTTCATTTCCGCTTCTTTTCTGATTTGTCAATAATAGATGTACCGACCAAGTCACCAGTGACATTCAGCGCTGTACACCCCATTCCAATCAGGGCGTCTACTGCGGTAAGCAGGGCAACTGCTTCCATGGGCAGACCTACCTGCACAAATACGGTAGCAATCATCACAATACCTGCACCTGGAATACCAGCTGTTCCGATCGAGGCTAATGTTCCGATCAATACGACCTGCAGCATTTCTATATAGCTCAACGGATCACCAATAATATTGGCGGCAAATACGGCGGATACGGCAATACGCATGGCAGCTCCATCCATGTTTATCGTTGCACCCAATGGAAGACTAAATCCATAAAGACTTTTGGAAAGTCCCATGTCTCTAGCTGCATTTAATGTCAAGGGGAGAGATCCCGAACTACTTTGTGTAACAAAAGCGGTAATCATCGGCGTACGCGCATGGGTAAAAAATGTTTTCAGTGGTACTTTTGTTAGAAACATGAACATCATATAAAATCCGACCTGAACGATTAATGCAATATAGAGAACGACAACCATACTTCCTAATTCTAGCAATGTATCTGCACCTTGATCACCAACCGTTTCTGCAATGATAGCAAATATACCAACCGGGATATATTGCAATATAACCTTCATAATCTTTAAGGTTGCTTCGTTTAATCCATCTATGACTTGATAAACAGATTCTCCAAGCTCCTTATGGCTTTCAGAAGATCTCAGAGCAGCGATTGCGATCCCGAAAACAAGCGCGGTGAAAATGATTCCCAAAAGATTTAGTTCGCTAAAGGCAGTTACAATATTTTCTGGCACAATATTTAACAGAACACTTGTAATACCAGGATTGTCTGGCACTTCGAATTCCTGATCTGTATCCAGCGTCATCCCTGTCCCTGGAGAAAAAATACTAGCAACTGCAATTCCAACAGCGATGGCTACAGCAGAAGTAAGCAGATAATAGAGAAATACCTTTCCGCCCATTCGTCCTAAATTCCCAATATTTGTTTAATTCACCCCAACGATTAGTGTGAATAAAATGAGCGGGATGATGAGAAAGGTGAGTAAACGAAGCAAAAGATCACCAAATGGCGCTAATACTGCTGCATCCTCTCCAAAAATCAAACCAACACCAACACCTAAAATGAGGGCAATCGATATTTTTAAAATAAGTGGTGCAACGATATAGCCTTGCCAAATCCGCTTCATGAATCGTTCCTCCTCCACTGTATCGTATGTCCTAATAGATTGCTCATTTAACACTTTAATTCATACAAAAATACTATGATTAATCTCTTCTAACATACAAGGTGAGGAATGAAGAGTCAACAGGATTGCTTGCGAAAGTGAGATCGCTAACTTATATAGATTCGACAGATAAGGAAATGTCTAAATGGATCATTCCGTTTCCCACTACTAAGTAGCAGAAAGCTGGTGTGTCTTCAATTTATGCTGCAACTGCTCACTTTCTTTAGAATATCCAATTTTATTAACCAAAAACATAGCTGCACTCATCCCAAAGAAAAGAGCAAGTCCAGGCATAAATGCAACTAATAGCAACATACCTACCAACACGCCCATATGTCCTACGTTGCTTTTCGGAAGCATCCATAGAAGTAAAAAAGCACGCTTCACTTGATGGATAAGTGGCTTATCACGTTCAAAGTATTGCAAAAAATGAACGATACTCAAGAAAATCAAGCCAAGGAAAGCCAAGACAAGCAACCTTATATAAACAGCTTCTATAAAAAGCAAATTCATACTAATCAAACCCGCCATCACACCATATAGAATGCCCGCTCCATTCATTACAAAGAAGGAACGACGAAAAACCTCACGGAAGATTTGAAAGGTCTGTTTAGAAGTGAGCGATTCCTGTTTCCATACACTCAGTAGCGCATATGTAGCAGGAAACACACCAAATACAACCAACCCTGCCAAAGAAAAAATCAGCCATAGCATTTGTAAATAAGCAAACCAATAAATCGTTTGAATAACAATTGCGTATTTAGACAGAAACGTATCCATTTGTCACCTTTCCTTTCTTTATTATCCCTTGACCGATCCATCTACCATCCCTTTCATAATCTGCTCCTGAAAAATAAGATACATCACTATTGTCGGAACAACCGCAATCGTCATAGCAGCCATGGTCAGGGCATAATCCGTACTAAACCCATCCGAAAAAATCGCCAGACTTAATGGCAACGTTTTAAGTGAACTGTCATTAATAAATACCAATGCGAAAACAAATTCATTCCAATAGCGCAGAAATGCCAGGATTGCAACAGTAGACATGGCAGGTACACTTAAAGGCAGCATTACCCGAAAAAATATTCCCCAATAGCCACTGCCATCTATAACCGCAGCTTCTTCTAATTCTTTGGGAATCGTGCCCATATAAGCCATTGTTAAAAAGATGGCAACTGGAAGCTCAAAAGCTGTATAGGGCAGAATGAGTGCCCAATATGTGTCCAGCAAGCCTACCTCGTTCATCATCGTAAACAAAGGCACTAATGTGCTATGCACTGGAATTAACATCCCCAATAAAAAGAATACCATCAAAAAACCTTTGAACTTAAATGAATACCGGGACAATACATATGCCGTTAAAGCACCAAGAAACACTGTTAATATAGTTCCTGCAATGGTCACTATTACCGAATTAATCATTGCTTGACCAAGCCCAGCTACTTCCCAGGCCCGTTGAAAATTCTCCCATTCTATTTTGGTAGGAAAAGAATATGGTTGAGAAAAAAATTCCTCGTTTGTCTTTACTGAGCTAGTGATCAACCAATACAATGGATAAATCATCAGTAACGAAAAAACAGTTAAGAACCCAAACTTCAGAATTTTAAACAAGGATTCTTTAATGAAAACACTAGACGAAGCCTTCTTTTGATAAACTTCTGTACTCATCTAGATACCTCCTCCTGCCTCATCTTTTCTGCGCATGAATATCTGGCTGATGACAATCAAAATCATGCTCAAAATAATTATCATCGTAGATATAGCGGAACCAAAACCATAACGATACACAAGAAAGGTGTTATTGTACATGTAAGTGGCTAAAATTTCAGTAGACTGCGCCGGTCCACCACCGGTCATGACAAAGACTTGATCAAAGGCCTTCAAACTCCCAGAGATACAAAGGACAATGACCACCTTGATCGTTCCCCACATGTTTGGCAAAATAATATACACTAATTTACGCCAGCCTAATGCCCCATCAAGAATGGCCGCCTCTTCAATTTCTCCAGGAATATTTTGAATCGCCGCTATAAAAATGATTAAGTAGGGGCCAATATAGTTCCAGATAATCGGAACCGAAACGGCATACATATTTACGGATGGGTCAGACAGCCAAGCCCTTGTCCAAGACTCCAATCCAATTGTTCGAAGTACTGTGTTAACTACTCCCAACTCTGGATCAAAGATATAACCCCAAATCAATCCTACTACTACCGTGGAAATGACCATAGGTAAGAAAACGGCAGAACGAACAAAGCGTTGAAACATATTGCTTTTTCTTAGTAACAAGGCCAGTCCTAATGCTATTGGCACTTGACCAAGCACAGAGGCAGCAACAATAATCAAATTATTCTTAAAGGCTTTCCAGAAGATAGGGCTTTGAATAACCTCCAAATAATTCTGCAAACCAATAAAAGTAGTATCGCCTAACCCTGTCCATTCAAAAAAGCCGTAGTAAGACGACCAGAAAATTGGAATAATGACAAAGAAACTATAAATGAAAAGGGCCGGGAGTAGTGTTATGGTCAATAAACCCGTTAATTTTACTTTTGATTGCATACGATCCCTTCCTTTCCTTACGAGGCAATTACTATCCAACAGCGGAAACCGTCCACTGTTGGAATTCTTTCATTACTGATTTCCCGCTTCTGCCTGCTGAATGTTCTCCGCAATGGACTCCACATCGCCACCTAACATAATTTCCTGCAAGCCATTATTTACTGCCTCAGCACCCGCCGACGTCATATAAAGATCATAAACTGGTGCAAATTCTACCTCTTGAATCAAATTAAATGCCTCATAAAACAAAGGATTTACTACTTCCCGATCAAGTTCCAAATTATACATAACCATGGAGTCACTTTCCGCAATTGTTTTTTGTGCCTCTTCATTACTCAACGTATAGATAAGATCTAGTGCTATTTCTTTCGCTTCCCCTTCTGTCTTACTATTTAGCAGAAAACCGCCACCTGGCCCACCAGTAATCGTGTTACCAGAACCAGATCCCCCTTCGATTTCAGGTACTGTGGCAATGCCGATATTTTCTAAATCTTCCTCCGCAGCAGACGCTGCCAAACTGCTAATTGTCCATGATCCATTAATCATCATCGCTGCATTGCCCTGCACAAATTGCTGCTCTGCCTGTGTATTATCCATACTATTAGCTCCATCTGAATAGGCATTATGTGCAACAAGTTCCTCAAAGTATCCTAATGCCTCAATGAATTCAGGATCCGTAAAACTGGCTCCATCTTGATTAACAGCGTTCATAAACCAATCCGTTCCTGTCACCCGATCAGCAATCGCACCTAATGTCGTAGATTGTGCCACCCAAGGTGCTTTATTCCCCATAGCAATTGGGGTAATATCCTTTTCATTAAAATAATCAATGGTGGAGATAAGTTCTTCCCATGTTTGTGGAACCTCTATATCGTGCTCTTCAAACAAATCACGATTATAATATAAGAACGAGGTAGCTGACATAGCAACTGGTGCCGAGTACAGTTCTCCATCATAGTCATACGGATCTAAAGCACCAGCCAAGAAACCATCACGCCATTCCGGATTCTCCTCAAATAAAGAATCAATCGGCTGGATTAAATCATTCTCCTGAAATTCATCCGTAAAACTACCAGCATACGTTAAAAAAATATCTGGTAATTCATCAGCAGCTGCAACTGTACTTATTCGCTGGCGATAACCGTCCACTGGAATAGCCTGTTCATCAATCGCTACGTTAGGGTTATCCTCTTCAAATTGAGCAATCATTTCTCGCACCGATTTTGCCCGCAAATCATCGCCAGCAAAGTTATGCCAAATCGATAAGGTTACATTATCAGAATCAGTGTTATTACCACCGCTTTCTTCATCTGATTCTCCACATCCTGCCAAGATTAGTAAAAGCATAACAAACCATAAAAGCATCCTTTTCATTATGAACCACTCCTTTTTCTTTGCTTACATCTAGTTTATAATAGCGCTTACATTTTAATAAGGTAGGGATTTAACAGGTGAGGGGTGACAAATCACAGATATTATTTTCTGCATATGTTTATCAGTACACAAAGACACAGAAAAGGAATCACACGGGTAGCAATTATAAATGCCCGAACATGGAAGGGTCCGGGCATGATTAAACACAGCATTGTATTTATACTACTGAATCTTGCTCCGATAACGAGTTGGTGTCATTTGATAAAAGCGTTTGAATATCTTTGTGAAATATTTACTATCCTTATATCCTACTAATTCTGTAATTTCTTTTACACTAATGGATGTATACTGCAAATATTCTGCCGCCTTGTGAATACGTAATTCTGTTAAAAGCTCCATATAGGCTTTGCCTGTCTTCTTACGGATCACTTCACTAAGATAGTTTGGGTGCACTGGGATAGTCTCAGCAACTTCTCTTAATGAGAGCGGCTCTCCTAAATGGTTCTCCATATAAGACATCGCATATTCTACATAGTCAGTCCGTTTATGGTAATCCGACCTAAAGTTGGACATAATCATAGATAATCGTACAAACAATTCTTGCTTTGGTTGTTGGAACCACTGTTGGAACGGTGGAATCGATTCGTACTTTTCCGGCTGTTTTTCCTCGACGAATTGATTCATAGAACGGATGCTTTCAATATATAAATGTTGAACGTAGAATTGAATAGATTCTGGTGTTGCCTCGGGATGATTCATTAACCAACCCACAAAATCCTCAATCCATTGTCGAAGCTTTTCTTCATCCCCCTCTTTCAAACAGTGAAGGAGTTCTTCTTTATGTATCACCATCCGCTCTGTATAAGGAATACCATGCCTATTTGTAATATTCTTCTCGGTAATCATTCGATCGTTTAGCAGGATCCTTTGATAGGGCAAAAAAGAAAGTAATTGCTGATATAATGCTGGCAATTGATTTAAAGAACTAACTACCGTGCTCATCATCATTGGTTTGTGATAGATCTCATGTATTTTTCGGGAAGCAATTTGCAAAAGATAATCATCTTTGAGATACTCTTTTCGTCTCACCAATATCAATATTTGATTATAATAGATAAACCATTTGCCCTCGATATAACTATTCCATAATTTCTCGCTGGCTTGAAGTTGATGAGGGTCTTCATCCACATCTACCATCAGAAGTTGATAGGGAGGATTTTCTAAAAATGGCATTGCTTCAACGAACGAACGATAATCCCAAGTCGTGGATCGATTAGAGATCGCCTCTTTCAATAATTCAATAACCATACGCTCTCCCTCTGACTCTTTTAACTGATCGTATTCCCTTACTCTTTCCAGTCTAGACTTGGCACGGTTAACAGCCGCAATGATCTCATCAGGGGAGCTCGTTTTTAATAAGTAATCACAGACACTTTGTCGGATAGCCTCTTGGGTATATTCAAAATCATCATAACCGGTCAACAGAATAGACTCGACCGGATAATGCTGTTTAGTAATATACGAGACTAATTCTAGTCCTGTCATTCCCTTCATCCGAATGTCTGTGATCAAAATATCTGGAATCACGCCCTCCTCTAATTGCTGGATCACTTCCTCTGCAGAAGAAGCGGGAGGTAATAAACGAAAACCATAGTCATCCCAAGGAATGACGTTAGACATGCCCTCTCTGATAATCACTTCATCATCTGCAATTAATACCTTCATTCTCTCACCCCTTGTATAGGAATAGAAAAATAAACTACCGTTCCCCCTTGCTGCTTACTATCAATTTGCAGGCCCGATCTGATACCATAATGTAAGATTAACCGTAAATTGACATTTCGCAACCCATAATTTTTCCCAACAACGACTTCGGTCTCCTGATCCTCTTTAAATTGCTGTTTTATTTGATCTAATGATTCCGTTGATATCCCCGTTCCATTGTCCCTCACCACAAAAAATAAATTGCTTCCCTCTTTCCTAATGGCCAGTTCAATATTACCATCATAATCATCAACAGAAAAAAATCCGTGTGTGATACTATTTTCAATTAAGGGCTGTAATACTAATTTTAGCATGGCATATTGTTTTACTTCTTCCGGAATGTCTAAATGGAGTTGAAAGCTATTCGGATAACGTATTTTTAATATTTCTAAATAATGAACAAGGTTTCCTACCTCTTGCTCCACCGTGCAATACTCATTTCCTTTATTTAAACTAAACCGTAAAAAACTGCTTAAATGGGAAACGACCTTTGCAATATCATTTGATTTGGTGCTCAAAGCAATCCAATGCACAGATGCCAATGTATTATATAGAAAATGTGGATTGATTTGCGATTGCAACGCTTGCATATCAACCGTTCGCTTCAACGACTCATTCTTCCTCACTTCATCCATTAGCATCGCAATTCTCGCATTCAGGTCATTATAACTAGTAATTAAATCACCAATTTCATTATCCTCATTAGAAATAACCGCTTTCATTTTCTCGCCTGGTGTTGATTTTTGAATAGAATCTTTTAAAGAAGTTAAAGGTTTAAATACCTTTGCGATGAAAAAAATAACCAAACTGGTAATTAATATCACAGCCAAAATGACGGCATAAATAGTTAACCACAAGACATAACGGTTCTGTGAACTATACTCCTGAAATGGAATGACCTGCACCAAACTCCAGTTGACTTCTGGCAAATTCCTAGTGAATACAGTTGCCTTTTGTTTAGCTGATTCATAGATAAAGCTATCTTTATTAGTCCATTTTTGTACTTGTTCGCTCAGTGTCCTAACGTCTAAATCCGCAGTTGCCTCTTGTTTATTTGCTGCCAATACCTTCTCTTCATTCATAATTAATACCGAGCCATTCCACTCCAGATCAATCGAATTTAAATACTCGGTAAGGACTTCTTGGCTAAGACTTATCGTGAGGTAACCTAACAATCGAAAATTATGTGTGCTTCTTACCGGGCGAATCAAGGTAATCATATCCCTTTTTCCATCTAACGTATCGTTTCTTTCTTTCACTGACCACCAATTTCCCTCTGCCATATCCTCCTTATCCAACTCCGGCTCTGTTGTTGTTATGGATGTAGCGATGCGCTCATTATTATTGATAGGAGTAATGACAATGTTTTCTATGTAGCGTTTAGAAAAAGCGAGATTTGAAAGAAAACCAGATATTTCCCTTCGTTCCGCATACAAATCACCTTCGTGGCTCAAATAATCCTGAACGGCTTGGTGACCAATCAAAAATACGGATATATTCTCAATATCATCAATTATAAATGTCATCGTATCTTCTAGTTGATTAATGGAACCTTGACCAGAGACAACTGCACGCTCTTTTGAGACTTGTACTGTCATAAAATAGGAAAATAGGCCAAGTAATCCGACTGGGATTAATACTACTACTAAGATAAAGACAGTGAGTTGATTTTTTAAAGAACGATGAAACCATTTTTTCATACTATATAAATCCTTTTTGTAGAGCCATGCTATCGCCTGCTTTCTAACAAGTTTACATCCTGTCACATAGTTTACCATATTTCTTAATGACCGTTACTCCATTTTCTGAGCTCAAAACCCGAGTCGTATAAAATACCATCTGTAACGTCCCCATTGACAACAGTCTGCCTTCAGCTTTCCACTCGATCACAAACCCTATTTCTCCCCAGATGCTTTGCTTGATAGAGACACTCATCTGCCATACGGACAATACGCACCGGATCATTTACGGTATCTGGATAGGTGGCAACCCCAATAGAAATGGTGATCTTAATGGAAAAAGCGGAGGATATAGCAAAAGAATGAGATTCAACATTACTGCGTATAAGCTCGGCCGTTGCTAAAGCCTGTTGATGTGGACAATTCGGCAAAATAATCGAAAACTCCTCACCTCCATTGCGAGAAACTACATCCAGTGAACGTGTCGCATTTTTAAAAATCACACCTAGTTCTGTCAAAATATAGTTTCCCGCTGCATGACCATAGGTATCATTCACCTGCTTAAAATAATCCACATCCAAGACCAACAGCGATAATTGTTCGCCATTCTCTCGAGCATGACTTGCTAGTCTATTCCAAAGCGCATCAAATTGACGTACATTATTTAATCCAGTCAGAAAATCCGTTGCCGATTCTTGTTCATATTTCATTAACAGGTATTGCGTTTGTTGAATATACTTCATGAAGAAAATGGCTGTCCAACCACAAATAAAAGACACTATCCAATAGACAGGCATAAACTGAGCTAAAAGCATCCCATCTTGAATGAGCGCAGACATGATAATCGTAAATATTAGATTAGAATACAAAATCATCAGCAGCGCTTTTTTATAAGATTGCTGGTTTGGTTCGTACCATCGATTGATCAGAATAAATCCTGTTACTAAGGCTATCATTAAGATAAGCGAGGCAACAGAGGAAGTAGTCATCCCTAGTGTAAACCTTCCTAAGATAATTAGTATCGTACTAATAACAGCGGGATAAGGACCGATAAACATCACTACCAACAGTACTGGTATAAAACGTAAATCCACTAAGGTATCGCCTAACACCTCAATGGAAAAATTCATTAAGATAAACCCCATCAAACCACCAACAGCCCCATCTATAATACTCAATTGAAAGTAAGGCTTGTCTTGCCAGTTCAATTTCCACCTGATTTGTAAGTAGATAAAAAGGAGGGCAATAATGATACATAGGTTAATGAAAAAATCACTAATCACCGCCAACATTAAGTCCTCCTCCTTTCTTTTTCTATCCTAGAGTCAGATTGCTATCAGCAGGTTGAAATGAACAATCTCCTCCCCTATTGTAACCTACTTTTAGCAAAATTCGCAGGTGAAATACGGAATTTCTAGCAGTTTTCCATCACCGTACTTGCACATAGCTATCCACCAATTCTTCCTTTTCTAACCTACATAAAAACTCCTACGAGCATATCAATTAACCGGACTGTTAGGGGAAAACTTCATGGAATATTGGTTATTGAAATCAAAAAAAAACCATAGTAAAGAATTTTTTATTTTTACGTTTAATTTCGCTTCACCAAAATCTCTTTATCTCATATAGCAGAAAACACAGGTTGTTATAAAAAAAAAGAGGTGCTCAACTTAAAAGACTGAACTATCCTCTCTCAAAACATTGCCCCTGTTTCCAATATTTTATTCATCTTTTCGTATATTAGACAATGATCTTCCAAGTATTTTCACATCAATCATACGCTCATCCTTACTTACTCTTCACCAACAATTCGATCGCCTCGTTGATCATTTCTTGGGAAGAAGCTCCTTCTTGATCCGCTTCTCTCACACATTCAACCAAATTCTCACTTATAATCACACCCATCAGCCGCTGCAAGGATCCCTTCGAGGCGCTTAGCTGGGTAACTACTTCTTTGCAATCTTGTTCTTCTTCCATCATTTTGATTACACCATTCAATTGCCCCTGTACACGTTTGATACGATTAATCATTTTTTGATTATACTCCATTGCTACATTCTCCTTTTTTATTCTGTAAAGCAAATATACTGGATTTCTGCAACCACGTCAAATACCTAATGGGGTATTTGACAAAATGATTTCTTTATATTAATATACCCCTATAGGTATTTTAGAAGGAGGATATAATGAAGTTAAAAACCATTCCGATTCAGGATTTTAGTAAAGAAGACTTAGAATGCTTAGGGGCAAATAACCAATTGCTTGATGTACGCGAGGAGGAAGAATATCGACTTGGCCATATCAAAGGAGCCATTTCTGTTCCTTTATCCACCATCGAACAAACACACCCGACTGAGCCAAAATCATACTACATCTACTGTAAGTCAGGAAACCGCAGTAAGCAGGCCGGAGAATTTTTAGCCGATCAAGGTCTCGATGTCGTCAACTTGGATGGAGGTTATAGCTCTTTTAGCGCCGACGATCACAAACAGGTAAACGAGAAATCGTCCGTTCAATCCCAGCGAAAAAAACTTAATTATAGCGGCATGCAGTGCCCCGGACCGATTGTAAATGTCAACCGGGAAATACAACTGCTTAACATAGGCGAACAACTAGAGGTGACCGTCACCGATGTCGGTTTCGCCAGCGATGTTCAAAGCTGGGCACAGCAAACGGGACACGCATTAGTAGATCTGCAACATGACGAAACCCAGGTCACCGCCGTTATCCAAAAAAATGAGGGGAAACCTCAGGATCCACAGATTTCCAAAAACGGAACGACGATTGTACTGTTTAGCGGGGACTTGGATAAGGCCTTAGCCGCGATGATAATTGCCAATGGAGCCAGGGCAGCCGGGAAGGATGTATCAATCTTTTTCACCTTCTGGGGGCTTAATGCTTTGAAGAAACGAAAAAAATCACAAGTAAGAAAAACAGGCATGGCCAAATGGTTTGATAAATTTTTACCAAAAACACCTGCACACATGCCGATCTCTAAGCTCAATATGCTTGGTATCGGAAATAAAATGATGCAAGCTATGATGAGAAAGAAAAATGTCGATAGCCTACCTGCCCTAATCGATCAAGCGATTGAACAAGATGTTACATTAATCGCCTGCACGATGAGCATGGATGTAATGGGCATCACGCAAGAAGAATTACGTCCAGAGATACAATTAGGTGGAGTAGGTACTTATATAGGGCACACACAGCACGCGGATCACCACTTATTTATTTAAAAAGGGGAGCTAATGATGTTTTTTAAACAATTCTATGATCAATATTTATCACAGATGTCTTATTTAGTTGGTTGTCAACGAACAGGTGAGGCGATTATTATTGACCCCATTAGGAATGTCACACCTTATATAGAGGTTGCGGAGCAAGAAGGATTGCGGATTACCCATGTCACCGAGACACATATTCATGCCGATTTTGCCTCAGGACTTCGTGATGTGTCCCATCAACTGGGAGCGCACATGTTTATCTCTGGAGAAGGCGATCAAGCATTAAGTTATAACCATTTACCAGGACCCGCGACGCGTGTAAAGGACGGTGATATCATTAAAGTAGGCAATGTTGAACTGCAAGTGTGGCATACACCAGGTCATACCCCGGAGAGTATCAGTTTTGTTTTAACGGATGTTGGAGGCGGAGCAGATGTACCAATGGGGATATTTACAGGAGACTTTCTATTTGTCGGATCGATTGGTCGCCCTGACTTATTAGAAAAATCTGTCCAAATCGCCGGTTCTACAGAAATTGGTGCCAAGCAGATGTTCCAATCTATTCAACGCGTGAAGGCATTGCCAAATCACCTGCAAATCTGGCCTGGTCATGGGGCAGGAAGCCCGTGTGGGAAATCATTAGGTGCTGTTCCTATGTCTACATTAGGATATGAGAAACAAACCAACTGGGCCCTCCAAGAACGTGATGAGCAATCCTTTATCGAAGAATTAACAGCAGATCAACCAGCACCACCCCATCACTTTGCCAATATGAAGGAGCTTAATCAAAATGGGCATCGCCTTTTCCAGCCATATCAGGTATACCCCTTGCAAGTAGATGATCGCAAGGAGTTAATGTTCGATATTCGCTCACGTACCGCTTATCACGGCGGCCATCTACGCGGCAGTATCAATATTCCATTTGATAAAAACTTTATTAATCAAATCGGTTGGTATCTCGATTATGATCAACCGGCTGTTCTTATCGGTGAAAGTTGGCAGGTGCAAGAAGCTGCACATGTATTACAATTGATCGGATTTGATCAAGTCAAGGGCTACCTACCACCCAAAGATGAAGTCATCACCCAACATGTACACAGTCGTGACATCACTGGTGACGAAGGGAATGTGTTAGATGTCCGCAATGAAACAGAATGGGCAGATGGACACTTGCCACAAGCACATCACCTGCCACATGGACAATTATTAAATCAGCCCGTACCTTTTGATAAACAGGAGCCGATTTATGTACATTGCCAATCGGGTGTAAGAAGTTCGATCGCAGTAGGCCTCTTAGAACGAAAAGGGTTTGAACATATTGTACATGTAAAGGAAGGATATCAAGGGATTTAAGTATAGTCCATTCGTGGTAAACTTCCAGACCACCATAACCCCTGTGCCAATTAACCTTGATACAGGGGTATTTATGTTGTGGTATTTCTTAAATAACATCTACAACACAGGTGTCAACGCGGGTTGTTCGGACAACACCTTTAAAATATTCTCGGCCGATAGCTTGGCCATATTATTACGCGTTTCGATCGTTGCATTTCCGATATGCGGTGTGATAACCAGATTGTCCATTGACTTAAGCTCTGCCGTAATCTCTGGTTCAAACTCAAACACATCCAACGCCGCTCCTGCAATACCTTCTTCCTTCAGTATTTCGGCAAGGTCCACTTCTTTTACCACTGGCCCCCTTGATAAGTTAAGAAAGTATGCCGTTTCTTTCATTTGTTCAAATTCTTTTTTCGTAAAGAGATGATGCGTATCTTCTGTATAAGCTGAATGGACAGTAATGACATCACTTGTCTCCAAAAGCTCAGCAAAGGATAGATAGGTGGCGTTATATCTTTCCTCTATTTCTTGAGGCTTACGTGTACGACCTGTATAATATATATCCATACCAAATGCCTGCGCTCGCTTAGCTACCGCTTGACCGATTTTGCCAAAACCTACAATTCCCAGCTTCTTATTCGTTAATTCCCTTCCTAAGAAAAACAGCGGTGCCCAGCCGTTAAATCCTTTAGTTCTGCATAATTGATCACCTTCTGGAATACGACGCATTAAGCTGATCATCAAACCAAGTGCTAATTCTGCGGTCGCCTCTGTGGAAACCTTTGGCGTATTAGTCACTATAATACCCCTTTCCTTTGCCGCTGCTATATCAATATTGTCAAAACCAGCCCCAAAGTTGGCTATTACCTTTAGACTCGGAGCTGCTTCCATTACTTGTCGCGTTATCTTTGTCGATAATGGCGTCAATAGTGCTTCTACATCTTGCACCCGTTCGAGTAATTCTGTCTCCGTTATCAATTCTTCGCCTGTGTACACATCGAAATCATGACCATCAAGCAATGCATAGCCTACCTCAGGGATTTTCCCTGAAATAAAAATATTCGCCATTACGTAAACCCCTTTCTATGAGTTATTAACTACCAACGGACCAGTATGAAAAATACCTCCCCAACCCTTGACGGTATCCGTTTCTTGACCCATCATCCGTAAACACTGCCACAATAAAGTATTGATCGTATCATAAATAATAATGCCGTATTTTTTTTCGTAATAATCCACTTTTGTAATACCAGGAAAATTCGTACATACCATACTAATACCATCTACTTGCTCTTCGGCCACTTCTTGAATCATCGCTTCAATCTTTTCATCGGCGACTTGACTGAAGGAGCGGTTGACCGTCTGTCCTAGTCCTCTCGCTTGTAAGGTTTCAATATCGCAATATTGTTGATATTGTTCAGCAATCAAGGTATTAATCTCTGAAATATAGGGAGTTACCAGGTGAATATTTTTGATATTATGAGCTTTAAATGCCTCTACCTGAGATAACATCGATGTTGTAGCTGGAATTCCCGTTCTTTCTTCAATTTTTTTGCATAGCTTCACATCAACATCGAATCCCAGCCAGCCGCCAGATGTACCATTCCAGGCAATGACATCCACCTCCGCATGTGCCAGTAATTCCGCAGCCTGCAACATCGGCTCAAAATCGAATTGAGCTAATGCCTCATCCTCCAGTGAGATTTTGGTCACTTCAAAACGAGAAAAGTGACAGGTTACATTGGGTAATTCACGTACCATTTCCATACAAATTGGCTCTAACACCGTATTGGATGATGGTGTCAGCATCCCTATCTTCTTAGGTTCTGTTCTCATTATTTTCTGCCCCCTTATTTTATCTGGCCATAGGACATCCCTGCGGCACAACGCTTCACTTGATTGCCTGATATGTTTCTCCATTTATTTCACAAAAATGGATTAAGTCATTCTCAATATGTTTGGTCATCGCCTGCGCAGCCATTTCACTGTTTCGTTGTTTGATATACTGATAAATTTGTTCATGCTCCACAAATAACTCTTTCCCCCGGTGGGTACCTTTGAAATTTAATACACGAAAGAAAAAACTTAATGAATGAATAGATTCCAGTTGTTTATACAGTAAATGATTCTTACTGTATTGAATGATTAACTGATGAAACTCTGTATTCAATCGGATCAATTGTTCTCGATTCTCTACTTCATCAGGCAGCAGCAACTCAGTTTGCTCTATCACCTTACCGATTTTTTTGATTTGAGAATCTGTTGCTACATGGGCGGTTAATTTGGCGGCTAATGACTCTAATACGGTTCTGCATTGATAAATTTGAATAATATCATCGAATGTGGGGGCATAAACAAAAATACGTGATTTATCATCGATAATAAGTAATCCTTCTTTACGTAAAGTCTTCACAGCTTCCCTTACCGGACTCCGGCTAGTATGGAAAAACCGAGCCAGTTGCGCTTCATAAACGCGTTCTCCCGGCTTTAATTCCATGAAGATAATCATTTCACGTATCTTATAATAAACTTGGTCATAATATGGCTTTGATTTTTCTATGGAAAATTGAGACATTCTACTCCCCCTTTGTTTTCATTTATTGATAGCGGCTCCAACATCGATCAGATATTTGCTGTACTTCCTTGCTCAACTGTCCTTCATCGATGCCTGCTACATGACCGTCTTTCACACACCATTCCCCATCAATCCACACATGTGCTACATCACTGGCCTGCACGGAATGAACCAGCGTTCCATATCTGGAAACAATAGGAGCGATATGAAACTTATTTTTATGAATTGCAATGAAATCAGCTTTCTTACCAACTTCCAATGAACCTATCTCATGATCCATCCCTAAGGCCTTGGCGCCTTTTTGTGTTGCCATCTCCAAGATATGACGAGGGTTCGGTTCTGTCCTATTCCCTGATGACAACCGATGTACGGCCAAGCCAAAACGCATCGACTCAAACATACTTCCAGACATCGAATCCGTACAAATCGCTACATTGACCCCCTTCTCTTCAAGTGCTGCAATAGGTGCGATATCCCCTTTTTTTAAATTCCCTTCTGGAACGTGGGCGACGCTGGTATTTGTTTGGGCTAATAACGCTTGATCTTCCTCTGTGACATGGATACAATGGGCGGCTACCGTTCCAGAGCCTAGAATTCCTAAATCATGATATAATTGTACGGGTGTAACCCCATCCCTTCGCTGGATCTCAGCTACTTCCATCTTACTTTGCGCAAGGTGGGTGGTAATGCCCACGTCATACCTCTTGGCAAGCGAGGTGATTTCCGCTAAGAAATTCGTGGTACAGGTATCTGGTGCATGCGGTCCAAAATGACAAGTGATTCTGCCATTCGCTTGGTTATGCCATTTATCGATTATCTCGATATTTTTGGCTAATGTTTCTTCTTGCGCCTTCGCATCTAATGCATAGATCCCTTCAGGAACCCTGAAAAAATCAATATTATGAATCCGTTCGCTGATAACAGCACGAAGCCCTAAATCTTTCATAGCAGTAATGCTTTTCATTGATTGGATGTAGTTAGAGGCTATACAGGTATTACCTGCTCGAAGGGCCTCCACATAACCAAAAATATTAAATAAATCGCATTCTTCCTCTGTTAACAACACACCCTGAGGAACATTACGTGAGTATAATGGCGGAACACCGGTATCAGAACCCACTCCACGATTGACGACCAGCGCGCCATGGTAATGTGGATTAACAAAACCTGGCATAATCATCATGGAGGAGCAATCCACTATCTCTGCCTGAGGGTATTGTTTTTTTAATGTCACTTCCTCACCAATTGCCTCTATCTTATCATCATTAATAACCATTGCTCCTTGAGGTAGTATATCCCCTGTTTCGTTCATGGTGATGATGTCTCCCTTTATTAATAACACTTATCTCACCACTTTCTCATCCATTGATAGTATCTTCCATTGTCCATTACAAGGAGAGCCTTCTGAGTAGATAAATCGTTTATTTGCCACATCGAAGATTAAAGCAGTCGCCGTGGAATGTGGCGTAAGATCTTTGCTCCTTGACCCTGTATTTTCAAACTGATGAATGCATAATTGACCTAGCTGATCTTCACCCGGTGCTACGTGCTGACTCAACAACTCTTGCAAATGCGCCAGCCACGCTTTTCCTTGAATATTTTCTATTGCTTGTGTCGCTTTTTCATATCGCATGCTACGGTCACTGCCTTCTGCTCCTCGCCCTTTTAATAAAAGCGGATGGTTAGCTCGAATAACCGAATTATCCGCTATTATTTGCTGTTGTATTTCTCTTGTAACAGGGTCATGTTCCAAGATGCCTATCGTATAATTGGCATCGACTAGAAAATGAATACCACCTACATCACTCGGCGTCTGTTGCAATTGCCGCTCTAGAGTTTGCAGGCCATCCTGTACATGGCTACAGTGTTGAAGTACATATTCATTGGCCGTACCTCTTGTATCCACCAATTCTGAATTCTTACTAGGTGGATGTTCTGTTAGGCTGGCATAAGAAGAGAGCACCGCCAGCCCTGCTTCATTCATGCCAGAATTAATCCCTTCCTGCCAGCCCATTTTAAAGAAAAAATAGCCATTATGTTGCAACGAGCTTGGTTGATAGTCAAATGTAAGTACCGTATCTGGGGTATCTACCGTTTTAGCGGCAAATAGCAAAGCATTTTCCTGATCACGTTTCATGAACATCGTACACATAGAATGATTCTCCCCTTAAATCACTTGATGGATAGACGCCTGCTCTGAAGGCTGCTCTTCATTCTGATCAATAAGCGCTAAAATTTCACGCTTATATTTGTTAAAAATAGGGGAGGTGGAATCCCTAGGCCTTTCCATATCAAGGTCAATAATCTTGTTCACCCGACCTGGACGTTTACTTAGAACAATGACCTTCGTCCCCAGCGTCAAGGCTTCCTCCACCGAGTGGGTGACAAATATAATCGTACGTTGATGCTCCTGCCAAATTCGAGCCAATTCTTCCTGCATTTCCGATTTCGTAAACGGATCAAGGGCCGCAAATGGTTCATCCATTAAGATAAGGGCCGGATTTTGCAGAAGTGCCCTTGCAATTCCTACGCGTTGGCTCATCCCTCCAGACAATTCATGGGGATAATGTTTTTCAAAACCGGTTAGGCCCACCATATCAATATACTTTTGCGCTTCTTCCTTTTTCTTCTTTCTGCTTGCACCTTTTAGTTTTAGATGGAAAGCGATATTTTTCTGCACACTTAACCAAGGCATTAATGTTGGCTGTTGAAAGACCATTCCTCGATCTGCCCCCATCGAATCTATCTTCTTATCGTTCATACGAATCTCACCGGTAGTTGGCTTTTCAAACCCTGCCACCAAGTTAAGCAAAGTAGATTTACCACACCCGCTTCCTCCTAGCAAGCAGACAAATTCATTTTCTTCAATGTTTATTTGAATGTCTTTCAGCGCCTGTACCTCGGTACTACGTTTTTTGTCTGTAAATATCTTATCCACTTGGTCTATTTCTAAAAAAGCCATCTTTATCATTCCTCCTATATATTTTCAATCGAGGCTCCCCGTTGCCACGGAAGTAATGCTTGACTCGCTTTTTTAATGGCGAAATCTGTCAAAAATCCTAGTAAACCAATACTTATCATACTTGCGATAACCAAGTCATATCTTAGGAAATAGTAGGAATCCCAAAGCACATAACCTAAACCACTGTTTACAGCTACCATCTCTGCCGTTACGGTTAACATCCATGCTGCACCAATACCAATCCTCATCCCTGCCATAATGTTCGGAAGGGCTGCTGGTAAAATAACATAGCGTAAGATGCGCCATTGTTTTGCCCCCATCATGCCTCCAGCACGCACCAGATTCTTATCAACTGATTTCACGCCATGAATCGTATTGATTAAAATGGGAAAGAACGCTGCTAGAAAAACTAAAAATATCGCTGGTTTATCGGCAATCCCAAACCAAATAATAGCTAGCGGTATCCATGCTACTGGTGGGATCGGACGGAGCATTTGAATCGTCGGTTCTACTAATTTCTCCATCGGCTTCCACCAGCCAATCATAATACCAACAGCAATCGCTGCTACTGTCGCAATACTGTATCCAATCAGTACTCTCAGTGCACTATTTCCCGCGTCCGTCAGCCACTGACCACTATTTGATTCTACTAATCCTGTTGTTCCAAATACCCAATCCATCAAAGCTGCTAGGATACTGGAAGGGGCAGGTAACAAAGAACTTGATATCATGCCTGCCCTTGATAAAAACTCCCATAACAGGATAAAAGTAACTGGTACGATAATCTTTAATAAAAATGATGTTGTCTGCTCTGCCAGCTTCATGTTCATTCCCCTTTTGATATGTTTTCTCTTTGGCGCTTTGCAACGTTTCGTCCATTTGTCGTTATTACTTTCCTAATTCTTCGGCGCTTTTACCCGTCGCCTGTTCAATAAAGCGATAGTCCATATTCGCTTCCGCTTCTTCTGTCACATCAGATTGAATATAGTTAAGCTCTTCCATCATGTTTGCAATGGCCAGTGTTTCCTCCAAGTGCATTTGATAATCTGGAAAAGAGTTCTCCAATGCTTCTCTACTAACCTCTTCACTTAAAGAAGTATTTTCACCTAAGACGTCTACCCAAAGTTCTGGATCAGCCTCTAGATCATCTACTAAATTCACCACGCCATCTACTACTTCATATATGGCATCTTCTTTTTCTTCAATCACATCGGAGCGCGTAACGATTAAATTAGTTAAATTACCTGCATCCTGTTCATAAGGATAGACAAAATGTTTCCCTGCTTCACTTAGACGAATCTGTGAAGCGAATGGCTCTACAGTGGAAATCATGTCTACCTCTCCACTCTCTAAAGCACTTGCGTGGTCAGCAGGGTTCGCAATATTAATAATCTCTAGGTCTTCTACGGGATCAATACCATGCAGCATGAATTCGCCTCGCATGTGAATATCCTGCGCATTCCCTCTGGAAGCAGCAACACGGAATTTCTCACCAGATTGTTTATGCTCTTCAATCAATTCTTTAAATCCATCCCAATCATCTGCCTCAAGAGGTACATCATTTCCAACTACGATCTCTGATCCTCCATTGATCTGACCAGATATGGCGACCAAATCAAATCCTTTATCCAGAGCAGTAATGTAATGAAGATAGGTTACTTGCGCTACATCTAAACTCCCGGAAACTAAGGCTGTCAGTACATCATTACCTGAAGCAAAGCTTGTTGCTTCTACATCTATATCCTCCACATAATCTGGTGTTAATGACATCGGCAAACAGTGTGCACAGGTTGCATAACCCAAGGTGATGCTGTCTGCTGTCGACACTTCAGAAGAAGCATCTGCCTGACCGCCTTGGTCACCTCCACAAGCAGTTAATAAAAGTAAAACTAACCCTACTACAGTTGCCCACAACCCAACTCTATTACGGCTTCGATTCAACATCGATTCATCCTCCTACACAAAAGTGTTTGTTTATTTGTTATCTCTATTTTTATATACTTATGGCACGATCGGCAATCACCTTGTCATATAATTTCCCAAACTTTTTAATTTTTGTCATCTTCATATGCTAATCGAAATAAGGTATCTTCTAATACCTCCATCCCCTGAATCAAACTCTTTTCTTCCGTAAACTCCAAAGGCGAATGGCTGATTCCTGATTTACTCGGTACAAATAACATCGCTGTTGGTACCGTTGTTGCTACCACTTGGGAGTCATGGGCAGCACCACTGTGCATGGACTTATATGGGATCTTTTGTTTCTTACAGCTTTGTATGAGCTGCTGGATAATCCGTTCATTCATTTGCACAGGCTGTGAAGAAAACCACGTCTCGATAGCTACCTCGATGGATTGATCTTTCGCTATTAGTTCTATTTCTGCTATCATTTTATTGGCTGCCTCTTCTAACGATTGCTCATCAATATGACGAACGTCTAAAGTGAAATGGGCACTACCTGGTACGACATTCGAAATATTTGGCTCTAATTCAAATTGGCCGACCGTTGCCACAAGCGGATCCCCCCATTCATCTGCTATGGACAAGAGACGATTCACCATTAGACTTGCCGTCTTCATTGCATCCTTGCGATAAGCCATTGGCGTTGTTCCCGCGTGATTTGCCTCCCCTGTAACAGTAATCCGTAGCCTTCTCTGTCCTACAATACTATGAACAATACCCACATCGATCTCCTCTGTCTCTAACACATTACCTTGTTCTATATGCAATTCTACAAAGGCTTCTACTTGTTTTCTTGGTTCTTGTGTACCAGAGTATCCCAATTCCTTTATCACCTGTTCCATCAACAATCCAGCAGTATCCTTAATTCCTTTGATATCATCTATCGTTGCCTTTCCAAACATACTCTTGCTTCCCCACATGGCAAAGGGAAATCTGCTTGCTTCTTCTTCAGCAAAGGCAACTACCGCTATGGTTTTCTTTGGGGCTCCATATTCCTTTACCAGCTTTGCTATAGCCAAGGCTCCAGCAACAATGCCATATTGACCATCATATATTCCTCCACTGACAACTGTATCTAGATGGGACCCTGTCATAATCCATTCATCTGGTGATTCCGCACCTGGTATCCACGCAATGACGTTCCCTGCAGCGTCTACTTCTACACTGAAACCCTCTTCTTCTAACCATGTCTTCAAGGCCTGCTGTGCTTGTTGCCAAGCATCTGAGTATACCAGTCTCGTTATCCCCCCTTGCTCATCCCAGCCATAACCGGCAAGCCACTGTAATTTTTCTAAAATCAAACTAGACATTCTATATCTCTCCTCTAAAAAACTGACCTGTTTTAACTATTTTGTTATGGCACCTATCATCTTATGAAAACAATCATGCTTCAAGTTCATTGTTACATTAGTTGACACACTACTTCGCAATTATCGTGTTCTTGATTATGATGAGCAGTAAGTTAGATAAGGAAAAGGAGTTTTTCAATATGTCACACGCGAGCATGATTATAAATGGAAAAATAGTAACAGAAGATGACGTCATCGAAGGAAATATGGAGATAATAGATGGGAAAATCAAACGAATTAGCAAAGACCAGCCGCACCAGTCTATACATGAAGTGATTGATGCGAAGGGACAGTATGTACTTCCAGGTATGATTGATACCCATGTGCATATCAACGAACCCGGCAGAACAGAGTGGGAAGGATTTGAAACGGGATCAAAGGCACTGGCTGCAGGTGGAACGACTACCTATATTGATATGCCGCTGAACGCATTGCCCACTACTGCTACTCGAAACGCCCTACAACAGAAAATAGATAAGGCATCGACTAAAAACTATAGTGATTACGCCTTTTATGGTGCCTTAACACCAGACAACCTCGAACACCTGGAGGAATTGACGGAAGCAGGAGTTGTAGCCTTTAAATGCTTCCTATCTACCTATCAAGCGGAAACACCAGATGATTTCAAAAGCATTGATGACTTCACTCTATTGGAAGGAATGAGAAAGATTGCTGGGCTCGGCAAAATACTGCTTATCCACTGTGAAAATGCCGAGATCACAGATGGTCTGGCTTTAAAGAAAATAAAACAAGGAAAAACAACGACCTATGATTTTGTAGATTCCCGACCGATCATGGCAGAAGTGGAAGCAGTATCTCGTGTTATTTATTTTGCTAAAGAAACAGAATGTCCTGTCCACATCGTCCATGTCAGTTCTTGGGAAGCTGTGCAATTAATCCAGCAAGCAAAACAAGAAGGAGTAGATATTACATTAGAATCATGTACTCACTATTTTGCAATGAATGCGGAAGATTTCATGGGTCTTGGTCCAGTTGCCAAGTGTCAGCCGCCGCTTCGATATCCGTCCGAACAGGAAGCATTATGGCAGTCTCTTCTCCATGGCGACATTGATTGGCTGAGCTCTGATCACTCTCCGTGCAGTCCTGCCTTAAAAAAGGGAAATATATTCGAGGGAATGGGCGGAATAACCGGCTGTCAAAACAATGTTGACCTCATGTTTGACTTAGCCGTTAATAAGCGAGGAATGAGCGTCGTCCAATTCGCTAAACTTATCGCCACCAACCCAGCCGAACGATTCTCCATTCCGAATAAAGGAAGGCTGGCACCCGGTTATGACGCCGATCTAATATTGCTTGATCCTAGTCAAAGCTATACCATACAGCCAGAAGATCTTTATTATAAACATCCAAAAAACAGCCCCTATATCGGCATGGAAATTGGTACACGCGTCACCGGGACTTTTCTGAGAGGAGAACAGATTTTTTCTATCTATCAAGGGATTATTGGTGAACCAAAAGGTGAGCATTGGAGCCATTCCTTAACGGCTGTGCAATGACATCACCGAGCAGCCAAGAAGAGCCTTCCTGTTAAGTATCTGTGTCAACAGCAAAAACTCCTGAGCCATAGCAGCACAGGAGTGTTCTTGCTTACATATAATGAATCTGGTCTTGATACCGATCAAATAACCCTGCGTTGTAATCATCGCCGCCATCTAAATTAGCACTTCGAAAAATCGGGATATCTGTTCCTTTTTGTTCAAAAATCTCAATCATCTTTAGTACAATCGAATGAATGGTATAGCTTCCCACTATGGTCGAAATAGGAGCAACCTTTTGCGAAAGAGATTGAATGGACACTACGGCATCCCCTGGTTCACCGCCATTATCAATCACGATGTCACTGACTTCAAATAGACGTTTCCCAGAAGAATGGCGCGAGGAGACTTGTTTGGAGTAAGTTACATTCGTTAAGCTTATCACCGTTACTCCTCTTTCTTTCGCCGCTAATGCCATATCAATCGCTACCGGATTTCTACCTGATACAGAATGAATAAATAGCACATCGCCTGCTTTTACTGGCTTGGCATCTAACAGGATATCGCCATATCCCTCCAGTCTTTCTAATTGACTGGTCAACGTAACTGGCTCTACATTGAGCATCAAACTTGGGCTGAAAATCGGATTAAACAAGGCAAATCCGCCCGCTCGATAAAAGGCGTCTTCCGCAACAATACCAGCATGAGAAGCACCAAATAAATAGATAGACTGCCCAGCCATTACGGCATCTGCCATACATGTAGCCGCCTCGCCAATTTCATTTTCTTCCTTCTCCAAGATCCAATCCAATGCCTCGGTAATTTTTGCATGATAATCCTTCATGTATGTCATCTTCTCACCATCCTATCCAAATATCTTCGCTATCCAATCACCAATAAATGACCATAGAGAGAAATCATTTCCACCAAAGATCACAATCCAATCGGCTATGGTGCCATTTAAAACAGGTACTGATAATCCTACCAGCAGTATCATCACAACCCCTGCCACGGCTGAGCCTCCAATCGCACCTTTTAACCCGCCGGTACCGTTTCCGATAATAGCGGCTGTCCCTATCTCAAAGAAACAAGTAATGGTAAGTGGCACAATTACAAAACTAAAAACACCTAAACTTCCCGTAATAAAAATCGTTGCCACCGATGTAATCATTGATACAATAAAACCGATTAACACAGCGTTCGGCGCATATGGGAATAAAATCGGTGCATCCAGTGCTGGTACTGCGTTAGGAATCCATTTCTGCGAGATCCCTTGGAAGGCAGGAATAATTTCAGCAAGCATCATCCGCACACCAAGTAATAAAATCGTTAAACCAGCACCGAATAGAACCCCTTGCATTAGGCTGTAAATCACGATATTCTGCTCGGCACCAAAGGTGGTTGTTGCCGTGTTAAACCCGATAATAATACTTACTACCAGATAAACGAGAAACATCGTAATCGAGGAAGTAATACTGATTTCCCGTAAAAATTCAGTAGACTTTGGAAACTTGATATCCTCTGATGACTTTCCTTTATTACCAAACAGCTTACCAACCCCTGCGGAAATAAGTGATAAGATCGTAGTTGGGTGCCCAATAATAAAATCATCTGACCCTGTTACTTTCCGAACAAACGGACGTAATAATGCTGGCGCAATAATAATATATAGAGCCGTCATAATCGAAGCAAAAATAATCATTTGGGTGTTCCCTAAATTATTTTCCACCCCAATAGCAACGAAAACAAACGGGAACCAAAACAGCATATGACCGGTTAAGAAAACGTGTTTAATTTTAGTAAAACGGGCTACTAGCAAGTTGATCGCAAAGGCTACCAACATGGCAATTCCAATCTGTGTACCATATTGACTGAGTACTTGATCTGATCCCATTGCCGGATTGACCTCAGACTCCTGAATATCATACATAAGGTTAAACCCTGCCGTTAAGGGTTCGATCGAGCTAACCAAGATATTTGTCCCTTGGGTTAAAATCACAACCCCAATCACCGTCTTAGCTGTACCCGATACAATCGTCGAAAAATCTTTCCTCAATAACAGTAAACCTAATAATGCGATTAAGCCTAAAAAGATGGCCGGCTCACGGATAATTTCAATAACAAAATTCATAACTGATTCCACTTTTTATCCCTCTCTTTCTTAAATCGTATACGCTCCAAAAAGTTCGCTTAACGGAACTTTTTGGAACATCCATTTATCAGGCTTTTATTTCTGCTTGTGCCTTTTCTTTAATCTCGTTCTTATCAACAAAGCTATTGATAACGACTACTGGCGTAGAGGTAGAAGCCTTGAGATTACCGGCTAGCTCATTGCTGGTGAAAATATAATCACTGTCTGATCCCGTTGCCGAACTCACATCCCCTGTCGTTACATCTGCTTCTATATCTAGGTCTTTTAGTGCCGCCTCTAAATTCATCTTTAATACCATCGAAGATCCTAAACCAAAACCACATACTGTCATTATTTTTAATTTACTCATTCGTCACACTTCCTTCTGTTATTATTTGATAAGCTTCTTCGGTAGATTGTGCATTCCTTAACTGATTCACTGCTTCTTCTTTCATCAGAAACAGGGATAATTGTTCGATCATTTTCAGATGCGATGCATCCCCTTTTGCTGAGAATGAAAACACCAAATCGACTGGATCATTCTCTTTACTGTGAAAGGGAACAGGCTTCTTTAAAATGGCCAGCGCCAATGCATTTTCAAGTACGCTCGCACTCGGTCTTGCATGAGCCATTGCAATCCCAGGAGCAATGACAATATAGGGTCCATTCTCTTCAACCGATTGAACCATGCTGTGCACGTATTCCTTGGTCACAGCTCCTGAATCCATTAGTAATTGACCAGAGACTTCAATCGCCTCTTTCCAGTTCTCTGCTTCTACTTGTACTACTATTTGATCCTTTTGCAACTGTTTCAATTCTTCTTCCTCCACTTCTCCTTACGGTCATTCAATAATTGATGGAATACTTCTGGGTTCTCCAAGTAGCGGTATAATTGTAGAAAATCCTGATTGTGAGACTCTTTAATGGCTAGCACAATGATGATTTTTACTTTTTCCGGATTTTTGGAACCAAAGACGAGTTCTTCATCAAAAATGGTCATACTGATTCCTTCTTTGAGCACATTATCTGGATGAGCATGGACAAACGCCACCTTAGGAAGAAATACCATATACGTGCCATTGCGTTCCACAGACATAATCATTTCTTGAATGTAGCCTTGTTTGATATAGCCTGCTTGTAACAATGGCTGGGCCGCCAGTGCAATCGCCTCGTACCAGTCTTGGGACTTGTGATAGTGTATTTGCTCATCGAAAAGGGTTGGCACAACAGACCTTGGCTGTTGATATACCTGATTAAATCGCTGGAGCTGTTTGCGATTGACAATCTTGTGTGCCTCATGTTGAATTTTGGCTTTCTCGTCATCCAATAATAAGGGGCTGACGCGATACGTTTTGATATCACTGATATTTGGTGCAGCCTGTTTACTCGTCGTGAGAATAAAATCAATCTCCTCTGGATCTAATTCCTGCTCCAGCTCTTGCGAATGAACAATACGCAACAAATTAAATCCTGGTTCAATATGCTCTAACTTGGTCATGAGAATAGAAGAAGTGGCTAATCCCGTTGTACAAACCACAATCACATTCGGTAAATATCTCTTACTATTACTTCGTTCTAGTGCTGAGCTGATATGCATCGTGAGATAAGCTACTTCCGCCGCAATCAAGCGATACCCTATATCAAGGGTGATTTGATGAACCATCTCGTAAATGGCTCGAAATCGTATCTTGATTTCTTCCGTATAAGGATTGTCGATCTCCGTTCCTTCTTCAATCCTTAGGAATGCTGCTTTCACATGATATATTAAATCGTTGTTTAGCTTCCTATCTGCAGATAAATTCACCTGAAGAATACTTGATATTTGGTCGATAAGATAACGGCAAAAAGTATATTCCTTTTGATAATGATCCAAATCATTAGCTTCAAATTTATATTTGACCACCTTGATCTGATCAAATATTTGGTGGATAAAATTCTCCTCATTTACTCGTAATGCTTGATCCGTCGACAGTTGATTTAAATAAGTAGCTACACCGCCTGAAACAGGGTTAGCGATCCGCTGTTTCTTTGGAACAAAAACAATATGCATTCCATCCACCCGACGTTTCCACCATATTAAGTAAATAGCGAGAGCGGGCCGAGAATCTTCACTATATGCCACACCACGTTCCTGCTCGCAGATATCTATCCATTCCTCGGCCAGTTCCTGTTCTGCACTTGCTATCGCTAACCATCTTGATAACGTATCCAGATTAGTACCCTGTCTCGTTAACCAATAAAAAACGGCCTTTCGTTTGCTTCGTTCTGTGCCGTAAACGAATAAACCTTTCCTGACTTCTTTAGAAAGCTGCAAATTATATTGATCAAAGAGCTCCTCCACTTCTCGAAGAAGGTGCTGCACACTAGTCCGACTTAGAAAGAACTCATCCGCTACATCCTGTATCGTAACCTTGTTATTCAACAGTAGATACAAACTAATCATCGTTAGCTGAACTTCTCTATCAAGCAGAGAATCTGTAAGCTCTAGTGACTCCAAAAGTTTTTCCTCATTATCGGTCACAAGCTGTACTCCTTTACCCGGGACTCTTTGTAGCAAGCTGTCCCTCCCTTCCAGAAAACTCGCTAATGTGTCTAAATCATTTCGAACCGTTTTCGCGCTGACTTCCAACCACTTGGCCAGAAACTCCACCGTCATAAACTGTTCACTTTCGATAAGCCTTGCTAGCAACTGCTTTTGTCTAGTAGATAACATGTTTATCACCCTTATCGTCAGTGTAATACGCTAACCGAAATATCGAAAGAACAATAATTGACACAACTGTGGTAAAAAAGTATACCTTCCGAGTTATTCTTTGTTAAATTGGGTTGGGTTATACATGGAAAGCCGTGTAGATATGGTGAAGTAAGAGTTTTTTCGTCTATCATTTACGCGCTATCATCACGGAGTTAAACGTGCTTTAAGACTTTAAAAACTACTTCTGTTTTATAGCGCTTTTTGTTGTATACTTGTGTTAAAAAGAGTTAATGCCATGAGGTGTACATGGAAGAGGCTGCATGGCATAAAGAGGAGTGATCTATCATGTATCATGTAAAAATAAATTCAGATATTTCAAAGAGTGAAGTTCCTGATTTAAGGGAATCTGTAGGCTGGGATCGTCACGACCAATTATACCCTGAACTACTTGATCACATTTATTTTTGGGGCGCAGTCAGAGATCATCAAGGTAAACTCATAGCGTTTGGTTATGTTTCCAGTCCTGGTAATTTACACGGTTATATGGAAGACATTATCGTTCATCCCGATTACCAGAGAAAAGGTATCGGTGTCAAGCTGGTACGCAGGTTGTTAGAAGAAGCGAATTTGCGCAAACTAGATCATGTTTCAGCAACATTCCAAGAAAAACACCAAGCATTTTATAAGCGTTGTGGTCTTAAGCCATGCAGCGCTGGGATTTGGAAAAGATAACATATTTCTTATTTTCGCTCCATTTTCTATTACAGTACTAAGTATTCACTTTTAAAATAAGGAAATGGTTTTTTGCTTTAAACTTTATTGTAAAATCATACATGGTTAATAAGTTTACCAAAAGGAATTAAAATTAAGCCTCTTCTCCCCCATTTTCTGTAGCCTCTTCTTCATACAGCGAATTAGATAACACGTTTTTTTCACTATATTCTTTTTCTATAGTTAGCAATGCATCAAGGTATCCAATAATCCTCATTAAATTATAATCTGATAGCTTGCGTATTCTATCCAATATTTGAAATTCATTAGATGAAGTTTTTTCTTTTATAATAGGCTGTTCCTCTCCAGTAAGTAACCATTCGATGGAAACAGAAAGAAATTTGGAAAGTTTGTATATTCCTACAGTGTCAGGAACTCTTTTACCGCTCACATAATTACTCATTGCATTTTTAGAAATACCAGTAGCTTTAGATACATCCACTTGTTTTAGCCCTAAATCATTCATTCGATCCAATAAACGATCCCCGACTCCAATGAAGTTTTCATTCATAGTAAAATACACCTCCAATCTAATCAAATTAACCAATACAATTGAGAATAAAACATTGAATTAAGTTCTCGATTGTAGTATTTTATAAACTAGGTAAACCAATTAACCATTAAAAAAATTTTACCACGTTCGTAGTATTACTGACACAGCTTCTATTGTTCTTTGGTCATTAATTATAGAAAGGAATGATTTTATAAAATGAGGAAAATTTGCTAATACTTCAACAAATATAAACAATCTACTCTCCAAAAATCATCATAGCTATTGATTGATAAACAAGACAAGCAATCATCCTTCCTATTGTTTCTTTTCTATTTGCTAATAAGCAATTGAAATATCAAAAAACATTATTGAAAGCGGATTATTAACCTTTTAAATTTTTAAAGTAAGGAATTAATTCTTTAAATAACTAATCAAAGGTGGAAATTATGAATTATCTTACAAATCACACAAAAAAACCGAACTATCATGTAGCCCTTATTATCGAAACATCCAATGAGTATGCAAGAGGATTACTTCGAGGAATCAAGTCTTACTTGAATGAGAATCGTCCCTGGTCGATATATTTAGGAGAACACAGCAGAGACCATACAGATCTTAGCTGGCTTAAAAACTGGAAAGGTGATGGAATTATTGCACGAATAGAAACGAAAGAAATTGCCTCCATTATAAGTGACATTAATCTCCCAACTGTCGATGTGAGTGCAAATCGATTTTTACCTCAGCTACCTTGTGTTGAAACCAATAATCAAGCCATTGCTACCATGGCAGCCGAGCATTTAATTAGTAAAGGGTTTAAGCATTTTGGTTTTTGTGGTGAAATGCAGTTCCCTTGGGCTAGACAAAGGTACCATTTTTTTATGAATTATGTGAAAAGCAAAGGTTTCGACTGCCATACTTTCGAATCCAATCGGAACAACTCATGGACTAAAGATAGGGAAGATATGGCTCAATGGTTAAAAACATTACCTAAGCCAATTGGAATTATGGCTTCATATGATATCTTAGGTCAAAAATTACTAGAAGCATGTCAGCTCGCTGATATAGCTGTACCTTATCAAGCAGGAGTCATAGGAGTAGATAATGATGAGCTGCTTTGTAACCTTTCTGATCCATCTTTATCTAGCATTGTTCCAGACACACTAAACACAGGATATAAAGCAGCGGAAATTTTAGATTTGATGATGGCTGGAGAAAAGGTTAAACCAGAGCTGCAGCTATTTTCCCCAATCACACTATTAACACGAGTATCTACTGATGTTGTCACCGTAGAGGATGAACTGGTTTCAGAAGCTATCCAAATGATTCGAAGCCATGCTTATGAAGATATTAAGGTCGAAGATATCCTGAAACACGTCCTTGTTTCACGAAGTGTGCTGGATAATCGATTTAAAAAAGCACTAGGGAGAACTCCTCATCAGGAAATATTGGAAGTGAAAGTAAATCTTGCGAAACAATTGCTATCTGAAACAGACTTACCTTTATCTTTAATAGCTGAAAAGATTGGATTCAAGCATTTCGAGTATATGAATGTACTTTTTAAAAGAAAAACAGGACTAACTCCAGGCCAATATCGAAAATCCAACTAATAAATCTACATTTTTAACAAAAAAATCTAAATAAGATAAATTCGCACATGTCGTATATTCAACTGACTGTCAGAAATAAATAAGGCTTCATGCCAATACGAAAAATCAAAATAAAGTAACGTAATATCTCATAGACTTTAAATTGCTAATTACCTATACTTGCGTTAATTACCTACACTACGAGCTAAGATATTCGGCATTCCATTCAGATTTTATATCTCACTCTGAATCCAGGTAATGAAATAATCAAACACATCAACAGAAGGGGAATTTTAACAAACGGGAGAAAGGAGGTAACTTAACAAGCAATTTTACGTCTTATCGAGAGATCATATAACAAGAAGTATACATTACAAAGGAGAAATGAAAATGTTTAAACCTAATTGTATGCGCTTACTATCACTCGTATTTTCCATATTTATTTTATTTTTTATCATTGGTTGTTCTACTGAAGAAGGCAGCGGCACGAATGGTGAGCAGTCTGAAGATGGTGTGACTCAAATAACCTATTGGCATAATTGGGAAGTAGGTCCAGGTGGTGAAGAAATCCAACAATCCGTAGCCGCGTTTAATGAATCACATCCAGATATAGAAGTTGAACCAGTATATGTAGCTGCTGATGGTGGAGATTCTGTTTCCTCTAAACTAGTTACTGCAGTTGCAGGAGGAAATCCACCAGATGTGATGTTGGCAAGCCGTTATGGAATTGCAGAATATATGGATTCATTAACCTTACTAAACGATTTGGCAGAACGGGATGGGATTAATCAAGATATTTACTACGATTGGGCATGGGGGGAATCAACCTTTGAAGGGGATATCTTAGGCCTGCCATATGACGGTACTTCAAGGGCATTATATTATAACAAGGATCACTTTGAAGAGGCAGGACTAGATCCTGAAGATCCACCTACGACCATAGAAGAACTAGAGGAGGCAGCACTCCAACTAACGAAACAAGAAGATGGTAGGTTTACACAGTATGGGCTGATTCCTTGGCTTGGAGAGGGCTGGTTATATTCTTGGGGCTGGTCTTTTGGGGGCGAATTTGTGGACGATTCTAACCAAGTGACCGCAAACAATCCTAAAGTGGTAGAGGCATTGGAGTGGATGACTGATTTCGCTTCCGAAATAGGTGCGGAAAATGTACTAAGTTTTGCAAATTCAGAGGGAAGCGAAGCACAAGACCCGTTTATCAGTGAGCAAGTTTCTATGGTAGTACAAGGTAACTGGATTATGGAACAAATAGCAGAGTACAACCCCGATTTGAATTACGGAGTTTCCTATATCCCTACTCCGACTGGCGATGACTTCACGACTTTTTTAGGGGGAAGAGCACTCATTATACCAAAGGGAGTAGAAGGAGATCGTTTGGAAGCAGCATGGGAATTTGTAAAGTGGCTTAGTTCTACAGAAGAGGGGCAAAGATTCAAAGAAATTAAGGGAGAATATTCGGTGATTCCGGAAGTGAACGAGGAATTATTTGGCGACATTCCAAATCATCAGCCATTCTTAGATGTATTGCCAAATGGGAAGCACCGACCAGTTGTATTAGCTGGAAATATGATGTGGGATGAATTAGCGAAAGCACCTGATCTCGTTCTTGATGGGCAAGGTACGCCTCAAGAAATCTTGGATAGAATTAATGAAACCATTAATAACGCCATTGATCAGGAAGAAGCCAGAAGGGAATAACAAAAAAAGGGGAATCTTCCCCTTTTTCACACATCGAAATAGTATGGGGGGTTCACAATGAAGTCAGTTTCACTAAAGAATAAGCAAGCTACTAAAACAAAAGTGAAAAGTACCATAGAAAGAAAACGTTCAAAATATGGAGTTATCTTTGCACTCCCATGGCTTATTGGATTAAGTGTTTTTTATTTCTATCCATTGCTTAGTTCCATGTATTACAGTTTTACAAATTACAATATCTCTGGTGTTTCTCAATTTGTTGGTCTAAGTAATTATATACAATTATTTAACGATCCAATGTTTTGGACAGGAATCAGCAATACCTTCTTTTATGCTTTGATGCAGCTCCCTTTGGCTGTCGTGACAGGCGTTTCGATCGCTTTATTACTCAATATGCGAATTAAAGGTCAAGGAATATTTAGAACACTATTTTTCATTCCATCCTTAGTCCCAGCAGTTGCCGTCGCTATTTTATTCCAATGGCTACTCGAAGCACAATTTGGTTTAGTCAATTACCTTTTAGATTTAGTTGGAATAGCAGGGCCAGGGTGGTTGGGCGATCCTACTTGGGCAAAACCTTCTGTAGTCATGATGTCTTTGTGGATCATCGGAAACACGTTTCTAATATATCTTGCTGGTTTACAGGATATATCACAAGAGTATTACGATGCAGCTGAAGTAGATGGCGCCAATCCTATTCGGAAAATATGGCATATTACCATCCCGCTTTTAACACCAGTTATCTTTTTTAATGTAGTAATGGGATTAATCAATGCTTTACAAGAATTCACACTACCATACACCTTAACATCCGGCACTGGTTCGCCAGCTGATTCACTAATGTTCTATAGCATGTATTTATATAACAACGCCTTTTTATATATGAGAATGGGATATGCTTCGGCTATGGCCTGGATTCTATTCGTGCTTATCATGGTTATCACTTTAATTATATTAAAATCGTCTAAACGATGGGTATTCTATCAAGGTGATGATTAGGAGGGATTTGAAATTGAAGAATAAAAAATTAAAAAGAGTATTAACCTATTTTTTTATAAGTTTAGCTGGAATACTGTTCGCGCTTCCCTTTTTCTGGATGTTTAGTTCATCCATAAAACCTAATACGCAATTGTTTAGTTACCCACCCATTCTAATACCAAATCCATTGGAATGGCAACATTATTATGATGCTCTTACCATGATTCCATTTTTTACTTACTTTAAAAATTCTTTAATTTATTCTGGATTATCTACACTGGGAGTTGTGGTTTCTTGCCCAATAGTGGCATACAGTTTAGCAAGGTTAAAATGGAAAGGTCGTGACACCCTCTTTGTTATTACATTGGCTGTGATGATGATTCCATTCCCTGTAACGATGGTACCTTTGTTTCTATTATTTTCTCAACTTGGACTAGTAGGTGGATTATTACCACTTATATTACCCTTGTGGTTTGGTATGCCTTTCTTCATTTTCTTAATGAGACAATTTTTCAAACAATTACCTAACAGTTTGGAGGATGCCGCTCGTATTGATGGCTGTTCCGAGTTCGGGATTTTTTTCAGAATTATGCTTCCGATATGCCAGCCTGCTATATTAACGATTGCGTTATTTCAATTTATGTTTTCGTGGAATGACTTCTTGGGACCATTAATTTACCTAAGTGACCCCTCGAAATACACTTTGCAAATTGGCCTGCAACAATTTCAGCAAACAGAAAGCACAGCTTGGGGACCTTTAATGGCCGCCGCTGTATTGATTGCAGTACCAATTATAGCACTCTATTTTTTTGTTCAAAAATCTTTCGTAAAAGGGATTTCCTTAGGTGGTGTTAAGGGTTGATTATTAGTCATCCTCAAAAATCTAAATAAAGTAACGTGATATCACATAGACTTTCCATCATTTATTCACTAGATTAATAGTGAGATAAAAATCCAACACGAAGGAGGAATTTGATTGAGAAAGAAACTGAACATAGCTATTGTCGGACTAGGATTTGGAGCTGAATTCATCCCCATCTATCGTGATCATCCAGACACCGAAATGTATGCTATTTGTCAACGGAACAAAAAAAATCTCCAAAGTATAGGTGATCATTTTGACATTAAAATGAGATATTCAAATTTTGATGAGTTAATTCATGATGACAATATTGACGCCGTTCACATTAACTCACCAATACATTTACATGCAGAGCAAAGCATTGCTGCTCTTAAAGCGGGAAAACATGTAGCATGTACAGTTCCCATGGCTACATCAATTGAAGAATGCCAACAAATTGTGAAAGCACAGCAACAGCATGGGAAAAATTACATGATGATGGAAACCGCTGTCCAAACAAGAGAGTTTTTATACGTGAAAGAACTGCGAGATAAAGGAGAACTCGGGCGCATACAATTTTTAAGAGGAGCACATCAACAAGAAATGGCAGGGTGGCCAGGTTACTGGGAAGGACTTCCTCCTATGCATTACGCTACTCACGCTGTAAGCCCTTTATTAGCTTTAACTGACAAAGAAGTAGAGTATGTTTCCTGTTTAGGATCAGGAAACATATCAGATCATTTAACAGCGAAATATGGTTCACCCTTTGCAGTAGAGTCCGCATTATTCAGGTTAAGAGATTCTAATCTGGCGATGGAAGTAACCAGGTCACTATTTGAAACTTCTCGTGAATATGTGGAAAGTTTTGATGTTTATGCAGACAAGAAAAGTTTTGAATGGCAGCAATTAGAAGCTGAAGATCCCGTAGTCTTCACTGGAGAAAAGCCTAAAAGGGTTAACATACCAGATTACGCTCATTTTCTGCCTGAACCTATTCAGCGTTATACAACAGAAGGAGTATATGATTCGGAAGAAAATCAACATCTATCTTTTACACAGGGAAGTGGTCATGGTGGGTCTCATCCACATTTAGTACATGAGTTTATTAGTAGCATTCTTGAAGAACGAGATGCTTTCCCAAATGCTCTCACCTCAGCAAATTGGACTTGCGCAGGACTATGCGCGCATGAATCGGCAATGAAGAATGGCGAAATCGTAAAAATACCTATATTTAAATCCCAATAAACGATCACTTAAGGAGGTGATTCGCATGAAACGTACTGAATTCAATATGTTGCAAGCAAAAAGTTCCAAACAAACCATTCATATTTACCGACAGAATGGACGTACCCCTATAATTACACAACATGCAAAAACGAACAAGCGTCCATACATTCATCCTATTGTTTCACCAGATGGTGTGGGAGTCATAACAGAGGATGCTCCATCTCACCATCCATGGCAGCATGGGCTTTATTGTGGATTCAATAATATTAATAATATTGGATTTTGGGAAGAAGGATTAAGAGGTGGTTACGATGGTACCATTCGCCCTAAGCCATTATCTGAACCAGTCCTAAAAGAAAATAGAGCATCATGGAAAGTAGAAACGGAATGGCATGCGCCCGATGGAACGCACATGATCACAGAAAAACAAATTTGGACATTTACCGACCATCGTGATAAATACGAATTAGATCTTGTTTGGTCTTTACGAGCTGAAACATTACTTACTTTTGGTCAACACATAGCCGGTGGGCTGTTTCTGCGTATGCCATTCAGAGAAGAGCTGGGTGGCAGAGCAATTAACAGTTACGGATTGGAAAACGAGGAAGCTGAAGCAAAGCCTGCCAATTGGGTTGCCGTCAGTATGCCCATTGAAAATCGCAAAAACTGGGCTGGAATTGCTATGATGAACCATCAAGATAACCCACAACACCCTGTTACTTGGAGGGTAGACGATCAGCTCGGTATTTCTCCAAGTAGATGCATCAGTGGAGAGTGGACTCAAGAGCAAGGACAAATAGAAAGATATAAGCATCGTTTATTGATTTACTGCGGTGAATCGAATACAGAACAAATAGAAGAAAATTGGAACACTTTTAACAATAGTCTAGTATAAACATATCAATCCAATGGGAAACAATATAAAAAATCATAAAAGATTGGGGATAGAAATATGACTGGAAATAGATTAAAGAATAAAGTGGCTGTAGTTACTGGAGGCGGTTCAGGTATCGGACGGGAGACATGTCTATTATTTGCAGAAGAAGGTGCACAAGTTGTAGTAGTGGACCGTTATGAAACGGATGCGCAAAATACGGTAGATTTGATTGCTGATCAAGGTGGCTTGCCCGCACTACCCGCAACTGCAGATGTGGGTAGTGAGAAAGACATAGCGAGAGTAGCTCTGGATGTGAAGAATAAATTCAATCGAGTAGACATTCTTGTCAATAATGCTGGGGTTCGTGTTTTTGGACCAGTTACGGAAGCAGATGAGGAAACATGGCAATTTATCTTTGATATTAACTTACGTGCAGTGGGCTATTGCTGTAAACATTTTATTCCAATAATGTCTGAAAGCAATGGTGGTTCTATCGTCAACGTCTCATCGGCCAATGGTGTAGTAGGGCGCCCAGGTATGGGATTATATGATGCTACCAAAGCAGGCGTTCTTGCCCTTACACGCTCAATGGCATGTGATCATGCAGAAGAGAAGCTACGTGTCAACGCTATTCTTCCCGGTCCTACCTTGACCGACTACCATATTAAAAGGGCAGAAGCTGCAGGGAAAGAACTAGATCAAAGTGTAACTAAACCTAATCCTGATGGACCAGGTATCCTTAAACGTCAAGGAACCCCAAGAGAATTGGCCTATGGAATTCTATTCTTAGCCTCAGATGAAGCTTCTTTCGTAACAGGAGCATGTTTAAATGTGGATGGCGGGCTATCTGCACTTGCTCAGAGGAATTAGTCTTTAAAATTGAATAAAAAGAAAAGCTATGAATAGGATAGGAACATTAGTATCAAGAGGTTATTGGGAATAAGGATTTTTAGAAATATAGCCACACAAGCACATTTTAATACAAAAATAATATACAATGAAAAGACGACTCACACTTTTATAATGTAAAATGAGTCGTCTTTTTTATAAAACCGAATTTATCCAGTTTCATCCTTATTTCACACCCAAAAACTCGTCTCTCAAAATAGCATAATAATATTCATCCCACCATTCATCACCGTGTGGAATACATTGTTTAAAAAATCCTTCTCTCCTCATACCAATCTTCTCCATTACACGATAGGACGGCCTATTTTCAGGTTGACAGGTTGCAATAATTCGATGCAGATGCAATTGATTAAAACCAAATGCAAGCACAGCTTTGGCGGCCTCTGTAGCATAGCCCTTTCCGTGATACAAAGGATTAAATACCCAGCCAATCTCAAAGGTGTGGTCGCCAAAATAAGGATGGAAAACAATATGTCCAATCAATTGGTGTGTATCCATTTCTATAACAGCATACTTTTCTGCCTCGTCTCCTTTATTGTCTATAACAAATTGCCTAGCATCTTCCTTTGAAAATACCTCTTCAGGAAGGTATTTCATCACTGCTTGATCAGATGTATACGGATACACCGCCTCCCAATCGGATTCATTAAATTCTCTTAGTTGTAATCTGTTTGTTTTAATATTCATAGGTTCTCCTTTATCAAAGTCTATTGTATATATTTGAACACCACTATTATTGAGCAACCTCTGTTAATATGCATTTTTTACAAATAACACCTTTATCCAATAATCTGCCCTAATACCCTATGCTCTGCGATAGACTTTCCACAATCTCACGCAAGCATATATTATTTACTCGCTAACTTCCTCTAAAAAAATTTTATTATCAAATCCACCACGTGTTTTAAGCTTCTGCTCCCTCATTTGCAATAACGTTTGCTCTGATACTTGATGTGTTTTTGCTAAAGCTATCACCACTTCCATCATATCTGCTAATTCTTCGACAGCTGCTTGGTCATTATTTGCCTTTCGATATTCCTTCCATTCTTCTTTAAGTTTTTGTATTAGTTCCAGTTTATAAGATTTCTCATCCATTATTCTTATTTGACAGTACTGCCCTTGTTCTTCAATAATTTCAGGAATATAGTCTCGAACCAATTTATTATAAATAGTCATGATAATACCTCTCTTTTCAAAAATAAGATCATCTAACTAACATTAATATGTCGATTATCTCATAAATACTTCTCCTCATCCTCCCCTATTTATGCTACATTATAGAAAGGGGGTAAGCTTATGGACTCACAAATCACAGCTTTTATAGCGTTAATGGTAACGTCTGGCGTTATCAACCTCGTTTTAGCCGTTTTTGCCTATGCACGTCGCCATTATTATAAAAGCATTGCCTGGACTTTTATTATTTATATTTTACCCATTAGCATCTATTGTTTTGCCGGTGCATTTGGACTGCTTGCTACCAACATTGAACAAATAAAGACATGGACCATTATACAATACATAGGTATAGGTTATTCTCCACTACTTGGATTATTATTTATCCTGCGCTATTTTGGGATGGAAACAGCGTTTAAACGAGTATTACTTTTATTAATCATCCCAACCATTACCATTATTTTAGTAGCAACCAACGACTTGCACCATCTCTACTATCGCACGTTACAAATTGACCCTTTGTTAGGCGCACCTTATGTGGAACAAGAGGTTGGTATATGGTACATTGTTCATGGCATTTTCACTTTTTCATTTATGTTTATTGCACTTATTTTAACGTTACTACAATTAAAAACGGCAGCCCGTGCTTATTGGAAACAAATTATTGTCTTAGCACTTGGGCAATTCCTTCCCATTGTCATGTCTTACTTTTATTTAACAGGTTTAACTCCATCTGGAATTGACCCTGTCCCGATGATATTAGGACTTTCATCTACTCTTTACCTATGGGCCATCACCACTTCACAAATGTTTACGGTAGTGCCTATTGCAAAAGACGTTATCTTCCAAAGTATGGATAATGGTGTGATCGTCTTGGATAATTCCTATCGTCTAGTGGAATATAATCAAGCAGCACAGAAAATGTTAATAGGCATTAACCAACAGATGTATGGACAAAATTTCTATCATATTTGGAAGAATTTATCGGGACTTCCTTTCCCATATAGTTTATCAGAAAGCCCACTGGAAGCAGAAATCACTTACAATCGACAGCATAAACCACGTGTGTTTCAATTACGTGTATCCCCTCTGTCCCATACTACAAAAAATAGTGGTAGATTGGTTATATTTACGGATATTACGAAAATGAAAAATATGCAGACACAACTTGAATACTTGGCCTATTATGATGAACTGACTAATATACTTAATCGGAGGGCCTTTTTCCAGCGAGCAGAAATTGCCATTTCACAAGCAAAAAAAAGTTTTGCTATACTCCTTTTCGATATTGATCACTTTAAGAAAATAAATGATACCTATGGACATCAGGTCGGAGATCGTATTTTGAATGAAACGAGCCAACTTTTTCGAAAAATATTGCCCGACCATTGTCTCTTAGCTCGTTATGGCGGGGAAGAATTTATCCTTACGTTAAACGACATGGATATAAAAGAAGCATATCAATTGGCTGAAACCATGCGGCAGCAATTAGAGGAGCACCCATTTAAAATCGATTCACTCTCCATCCCTGTTACCATCAGTCTAGGCATCTCCAGCATAGACAACTTAAATAAACACACCTTAGAGCAATTGCTATATCAAGCAGATCAAGCATTATACCTGGCGAAAGAGAGAGGCCGTAACCAAGTGCAAATCTTTTCCTAACAAAAGGAGAGAGCGGCTTTCCGGACGGTTTTGGGTGTGTTCCGGACAGTTTAAGCCTCTTCCCGGACAGTTTTGGGCTTTTTACTGACGGTTTCACCCTGTTACTGGACGGTTTACCCGTTTTTCCGGACGGTCTCGTATTATGTCAACTAAAAAGAAGTAGAGCATCACTGCTCTACTTCCTTCATTACTTTATAATCCGCTCGATTTTGATTTGATTATCTATTTTAACGGACATATTTGGAGATTGTCTACTATTCTAATACAATATCATTTCGTGATTTAATCGGTTTCCGCAATGGGGACATTCTAGCATAAGTCTTTTTCGCAAGCAATGCACCATACCATTCAGACAAGCACCCAGTGATCCGGACTCTTTTCTTCTAATCTATTTTCCTCAAAATGATAGACTTGAGAAACAATGTTATGCTCTTTTAATTTCTTCGCCTCCAACATAGGGTCCGGGATTGGCACGGCCTCGAGTAATGACTTCGTGTAAGGATGCATCGGGTTTCGATAAAGTTCCTCACTTTCAGCCACTTCAATGATTTTACCCGAATACATGACGGCAATTCGATCACAAATATGTTTGACCATCGCTAAATCGTGTGCGATAAATAAATAGGTCAACCCCAACTTTTGCTGCAGGTCTTGTAATAAGTCGACAATTTGGGCTTGAATCGAGACATCCAGTGCGGATAAAGGCTCATCACACACGATGAATTTAGGATTAACAGCAAGTGCCCTAGCAATCCCAATTCTCTGCTGCTGCCCACCAGAGAATTCGTGTGGATACCTGCTGGCGTGCTCTTTCTCCAATCCAACCAGTTCCAATAACTCCTCCACTCGCGCTCGACGCTCCTGCTTAGTGCGACAAAGTTTATGGATATCTAAAGGCTGGCCAATAATATCCAGCACCTTCAACCTTGGATTCAACGAGGAATGCGGATCTTGGAAAATAATCTGCACATCGCGTCGGAGCTGCTTTAACTCTTTACGTTTAAAACGATGAATCCCCATTCCTTGAAAAATAATTTCTCCCGCCGTTTCCTGTTGTAGCTGTAAAATCAAACGTCCGGTTGTTGACTTGCCTGACCCTGATTCACCAACTAACCCCAATGTTTCCCCAGGGTGAATTTGGAAGTCGATCTGATCAACCGCATGGACAGAACCGCCCAATTTCAATGGAAATATTTTTCTTAATTGCTGGACGGTCATCAATGGCTCGGTTTTCGTAAAGGTCTTGTGTGCCAAGTGTTTCTTTTCCTGATCAATTCTAGGTAAGGCGTTTAATAATCGTTTCGTATAAGGATGTGCGGGTCGCTGAAAAATCGATTCCGTATCATTTTGCTCCACCGTTTTGCCATCCTTCATGACCACTACTCGATCACACATCCCGGCAACCACCCCGAAATCATGCGTAATCAAAATAATACTCATATCCATCGTTTCCTGCAGCTTTTTCATTAACTGCAGAATTTGTGCTTGGATGCGTACATCAAGTGCTGTGGTAGGCTCATCGGCTATTAACAGCTTGGGACGACAGACTAAAGCCATCGCAATCATCGCTCGCTGCAGCATCCCGCCAGAGAATTCATGTGGGTATTGATGGTAGCGATGTTGAGGCTCACCAATGCCAACCAAATCCAACATCTCGATCGTTTCCTTTCTCGCATCCTGCGGGGACAGATTTCGGTGTTTTATACTCATTTCATCAATCTGCTGACCAATCTTCATCGTTGGATTGAACGAACTCATTGGATCTTGAAAAATCATACTTATTTCTTGTCCCCGGATTTGCTGCATTCCTTTATTGGAAAATGTCGAGATATCCTGGCTCTGATAGTTAATGGCATCAGCTTCAATTCTTGCCGTGTGTTCTGGTAATAGCTGCATAATTGCCTTGGCTGTTACACTCTTACCTGAGCCAGACTCTCCAACAATACCCAATGTTTCTCCCTTGCCAACCGAGAAGGAAACCCGTTGAACGGATGACACGACTTGCTGTTCAGAATGAAACGTAACGGATAAATTCTTTACTGCTAATATATCTTGCATATGTCATAACCCCAATATAGTTTATTTGATTTGACTTCTACTTCAAAATTGCCTATAATTCTTCATATTCCATTCTATACTAAATCAATAGGAATTATCAAGATTTATGGAGGTGAATGTTGTCAATGGGATCCAATGCCTTGTCCAAAGGCTTTATGATGATAAAACGATATCCTTTCCTACATTACATTCAATGGTTGATCGGTTTACCAGTTCATTTGATTGCTTTTCTCTTATTTCTTTATAGACGTAAGAAAGAGAAATATCCAGAACTTGTCCAACAAAGAATCGATCAATTAAAACAAACGAAGGAATATCTGTCACTTAAACAAAGATACGAAGATCAGTTTCGTAAAAAAAAGGAATATTTTGATCAGACTATGAAGCAAACGGAATTAGAAGAGTTTGTCAGTCGAGAAACAGACACAAAAATAAAAGAGGCTGCTATTCAGGAACTCGCAGAAGAACAATTCATGCCTACCACCTATCAAGAATACTTTCTACAGCTATTATTAGATAAGCGATTTGTTATTTGGACTTTTATACCAGGTGGTCTGCTTTATATTTTATGTCTCATTTACCAACAAGCCTTTATCCGTTTTGTCTTTGAACGGCTGGTAATGACCATATTTGTGATATTTTCAGTGATTATCATGGTTTTTACCATTCTTTATATTTCACCATCGGATGCCGCTGCTAATATTCTTGGTGAATCTGCTTCAGAAGCACAGCGCGTAGCATTCGATCGCCAATATGGATTGGATCAGTCTTATTGGGTGCAGTTGTGGGAAGCGATCAAAGGCTTCTTAACCTTTGACTTGGGGCTCTCTTATACTGGTAATGAAAATGTGATGCATAGTATTGCCAACCGATTGCCCGTAACATTGATAATCGCCAGCTTTTCTCTGATTCTAGCGATTCTCATTGCCGTACCAATTGGCATGATCTCAGCTGCGAAGGTCAACTCTTTTTGGGATTATAGTTTTATGTTCATCGCCTTGATCGGTTTATCTATCCCTAGTTTCTGGCAAGGACTAATCTTTATTCTAACATTCTCTGTTAATGCCGATTTGTTACCATCTAATTATTCTCCTGGGAATGCTTGGTCTCTTATTATGCCTATTGTGGTGCTAGGTACTGGTTTAACAGCTACGATTGCTCGGATGACACGATCCTCTATCCTTGAGGTGATGCACGAAGATTATATGATAACGGCCAAGGCAAAGGGGCTATCGGAACGTAAGATTTTCATTCAACATGCCCTAAGAAACGCCTGGATTCCTATTTTAACGGTTATTGGCTTGCAATTCGGCGTCATGCTCGGTGGTGCAGCAGTTACTGAAAAGGTATTTAATATTAGTGGATTGGGCAGTTATATTGTTGATAAGCAATTTATTCCAGATATACCAGCCATCTTAGGCGGTGTGGTTTATATTGCGATTGCCATTTCCATTGTCAATTTGATTGTAGACCTTCTCTATGCTGTATTAAACCCACGCATTCGATCACAGATGAAGGATAGTTAGGAGGGAAGAACGTGAGTCATCGGGCAAATCAACAACAGTTGAAACAATCAGAGCTATATAAACATGGTTATTTCACTTTTGTCATAACACTTGGGTTAACCCTAATTTTTTTATGGAACAGTTATGACATAGCTACACAATCATGGCAAGGCACCCTTACATTATTGACGGTTATCTATGGCTTAATCAGTGCCTATCAGCTCATCCTTTTGGTTTTCTTGCGGAAAGACTTGTTAGTGTACGGGGCTGTTCAAGCTCGAACAAGACGTCTTGCCAGGGTTCAATTCCTTTCTTTATTATGTGGAAATATATTTACCGCAATTTTTGCTTTTCGTATATCAAAGAAAGGGTCTTCCATCGAGTATACCTTTATTTATTACATGCTGATCACGGATTTTCTTATTATTGCGGTAACATCCTTTAATCTGTTTAAGCCTTATGTGTCGAACACCTTTCTGCCTGCCATGTCCGTATTATTAGGCCTACTGCTGTTGGATGTGGTGTTACTGATCCTGTTTAGTCGGCAGCTTGACGTGAGTCAACAGAAGCGAAAGCCGATAAAATGGCTTGCTGTGTTATTATGCATCTTAAGTATAACCGGCAATATTTTCCGACTTATTTTGGCCTACAGCTTGTTTTTAAAGGCGTCCGATAAGGATGAATCCGTCAAAGATAAGTGGCATTTCTTCTGGATGAAATTAAGTAAAAGCTTTACTGCCATGACTGGCTTATTATTTGTTATTTTTATTTTCTCTATTTCTATTACTAGCTTTGCAACGTTTGTAACGAGCTTTGCAACGGCGAATAATTATGGAGCATTGCTGACAGACCCCAGTCTTGCTCATCCATTTGGCACTGATAACTTTGGGCGTGATGTATTCTCTCGTATCATTTTTGGAGCAAGAATCTCATTGGTTATCGGTCTCTTGACCACTCTTATTCCGATGGTCATTGGCGGTATTCTTGGTGCCATATCCGGATATTTCCATGAGGCAATTGATCAAACGATTATGCGGATCTTAGACATCCTTTATGCTGTACCAGGTATTTTGCTTGCTATTGCGATTATTGCCGCTTTTGGATCGAGTACGGTCAATTTAATTATTGCGTTAAGCATCGGATCTATTCCCATGTATGCTAGAACTATGCGGGCCAATGTGTTAATGGTTGCTAATCTCAACTATATTGAAGCCGCAAAATCATTAGGGGAATCCGACTGGAAGATATTATTTCAGCATGCCGTACCTAATGCATTTGCACCAATGATTGTCCGGGCTACTTTAACCATTGGGACTGCTGTTATTGCCACAAGCAGTTTGAGTTTTCTAGGGTTAGGTGTGGAACCGCACATACCTGAATGGGGGAATGTATTAAGAATAGGTAGTGAGTATTTAGAAACAGAGCCTTACTTAGCTATTTTTCCAGGGTTAGCCATTATTTTATTAGTATTATCATTTAACTTTCTGGGGGATGGGCTACGTGATGCCTTAGATCCCAAAATAAATTAAACAACAGGGGGAGAAAACATGAAAAAATTAAGTATGTTGCTATTTTTTGCTTTAGTCATTGGATTAACTGGCTGTTTGAATACCGAATCTGACGTACAAGAGGATTCATCAGAGGACTCAGGAGGCGGTGAACAACCTCACATCGAATTGTTAGGTATGAGTACGAATGAAGATGATATGAATATTTTACGTGATGAATTAACAAGTAACGGGTTTGACGTGGAGCTGAATATTCAGCCTGACTACGGTAGTTTTACCACACAGCGGGACGCAGGTAACTATGATATTGCTGTTAATAGCTGGACAACGGTAACAGGGAATCCAGACTATGCCGTCCGCTCGTTATTCACATCGGATGGTGATAACAGCTTATTTGCAGATGAAGAAGCAGATGAACTAGTTGACTTGGCCAGCACGCAATTACCAGATGAATATCAAGAGACTTATAAGGATTTGGAGCAGCGTATTGTCTTTGATCAGGCCTATATCGCGCCATTATATACATCCTATAAGGCACAAGGTGTCAATCATGAGATATTAGATGAATCCACCGTCCGTCTGCCAAAATCACGGGCAGCTGTATGGGAGGCAATGGACTATAATGATACATCATTGAGAGAGACGGAGCCGTTACAATTGCACCAAGCCATCGGTTCTTTAACTTCCTTGGACCCTATTAAAGGAAATGATGGGTCAATCAACACCTTGAACACAAATCTTTATGTACGATTAGTTAATCTAACGGATGATGATGAAGTAGTTTCGGATGGTTCCCTTTCTCTGAATCACGTGATTGCGGATGGAAATCAAGAGTACTATTTCGTGCTTCGGGATGATATTAATTTTGCCGCTATCGAGAATGACGAAGCCGTCGATACCGGAGAACGCGTAGGCGCTGAAGACGTGAAATTCTCCTTAGACCGTGCCAAAGATCCCGATTCTGTACCAGATCACCGCACATACAGCTTACATGAAAACATGGATACGATTGATATTGTGAGTGATCTTGACGAATTAGAATCAACCAATTCAATCGATGGTGAGACCGTCAAAGAGGCATTAGAAAGTGGTCTGGATTCCAATATTAACGAGTTAACCACTGACAAAACAGCAGCAGATAATAGTAATGGTGTTTACCAAGTAGTGAAGATAACAACCGTCGATCCTTTCCCGCAGGTACTTAATTATCTAGCCCACCAATCGGCAGGTATCGTATCCCAAGAACAAGTGGAAAGTATTAATACGTATGATGTAGATGATTATGATGTCAATGAAGATATTGCCTATGGCGATCAACGAACCGTTACAGAAGGAAGCGGTGAAGAGAACACAATTTATGCCAGCGGTCCTTACGTTATCTCTTCTAAAAATGATTATGAAGCACAATTTTTGAAAAATCCGGGTTATATGCCTGGTACAGACTATGAACCGAGAATCAACGAGGTAGTAGTCAACTTTATTCAAGACGCAGAGAGTACATTGAATGCCTTGCGTAATGATGAAATTTATATCTTTAATGGTGTAGCAGAGAACCGCTATGACACAGTTACAGAGGATGAGCATTTAACGCTACAACAAAATGACAGTAACGCCGTCAGCTATCTGAATTTCAATATGGAAGATCGTGAGGTTTCCTCTAATCTTGCCTTGCGTCAGGCTGTTTTATATTCTATTAATCAGGAAGAGTTTATTTCTTTCTATCAAGGGAATAAAAAACCGGCCGTATCAACACTTAGCCCACTCGTGGATACTGGTTTAAGTCTGGAGCCAGATCCAGAAGAAGTACAGAGTTTGTTAAGTGAAGCGACAGAATAAAGAGAGACTATGATTCCATATGATGAATCCCCTTCTGATTAGAGAAGGGGATTTTTTGGTTAGGCTTGACGTGGCCCGGCCATCAACAGTAGTATGCACTGGCTTTTGTTATTCACCCCACAGCTCCTTGATACGATGCGCCGCCAATTTAGGTTGTCTATCTCTCGCAAACAATCCTTTGCGATTGACAACGACTCTTGAAGGTGTCTGACTTGTTTTAAAATCGGCAAAGGACCAAATATGGGCCCCAATCGTATAGGTTTTGTCCGCAATGATCTGATATTGCCGTGTAACCATTTCTGCTTGGTATTCCTCGGTAAACTGTTCTGGCGGATTGGTGTGTAGACCGGCAATCGCGTCTGCCCCAAACTCCGTTACAATAATCGGTTTCTGGAACACCTCAAAGCAGCGATCAAGCTTCTTACTCAGCATCTCACAGCCTTCATCCAAGCGGCCAGCCTGTTCATACCAGCCATAATAACGGTTTAAACTAATAAAATCGAAATGCTGCAGGGCATGATCTTCCTCGATATCTACACAATTTACGATGGTAACCAGGCGGCTAGGATCCAGCGACTTCGCGCATTGATATAACGAATGATAGAACGCGCTCGCCTCTGGGACAAAGGTATCCCCTTCATTTGCCAAGCTCCAGGCAATGATAGACGGGTGATTTTTATCTCTATTAATCATTTCTCCAATAACTTTCTTGGCCTGCTCCTGTATTTTATCGTTTTGATAATGGCTTTGCACAAAACCAACAAAAGGAGTTTCCCCAATCACTAACATCCCTTGCCGATCCGCTTGCCGCAGGAATTCCTCACTATACGGATAATGCGACGTGCGAAAGGAATTGGCCCCTGTCCATTTTAACAGATTCATATCCTTCGCAATGACGGCATGGTTAAGACCTTTACCCAATACAGGGAAATCCTCATGCAGACCAAACCCATTCAAGAACACAGGCTGTCCATTTAAGTACAGCTGATGATCCATTAATTCGATTTCTCGTATGCCTACTTCCAGTGTGTAACTATCTAGACAAATCTCATCGTCAAATAATTGAATGCATAGCTCATATAAATAAGGATCCTCCATCCCCCACAGCCTCGGTGATGGAATGGTTAACTGCCCTGTCACACGCTTATGGTTGTCGACAGTAACTTGGCTCGTGGCTGCCTCTTCGTCCAATGTAATAACTGCCGTACCTTGAAAGGGCTGATTAATCTGACAATCATACGATAAAACAGCTGTTTCCCCCTGTATTTCTGTGTTCACAGTTATATCTTTTATATAAGTAGGTGCTGTAGTATATAAATAGACAGGACGGTTAATCCCGCCATACGGAAAAAAATCATAGTAATTATTCGGATATTGTCCTTTAAAGCCAATCACTTGCTCTTCTTCCACATCTCCAGGCGGCAAGCGATCTGACTTAATCTGAGCATCCACTGAGATGATCATGGTATTCTTTTGACCACACTTCATATAGGAGGAAACCTCAAATTCGAATGGTAGATGCGCTCCCTCATGACTTCCTACGTATTGTCCATTGATCCAAATCTTTGTGAGATAGTTAGCTGCCCCAATCCTGAGCCACAATAATTCTGATCGAAAATGGCTAGGAACCTCCAATGTTGTCTCATACCAACCTGTTTCAAAGAAATACATTAAATCCTGAAATTGCTCATTCCAGCTTGCAGAAACAGCGACTTCTCGTTCTCTTGGAATACCATATGGCCAACCTTTCTCTTCTCCCTTATTGTCTTGATCTGCAGCAAAATGCCAAAAACCATTCAGCTCGGTTAGCATACGTTGCGCATTCATTTGTGGATATAGCATATCGATCTACTCCTTTCGTTACTCATATGTTCTATTGTAATGGGCAATCCAACGGCTTACACGGTTTGATTTTTGGCAGCTTGTGCACAATTTTTACTTTTGAGATAGGATGTTGATTCCGTAATTTACAGGTTCTCACGCTAGTGAAAGTTACACAAGGTAAGTGACAGCACTATGCCTTCATAATTGTTCAAACATTCACAATAAACAGAAAAAGAAAAGGTGAAAGATTCACCTCTATACAAAACGTTCAAACTCCCCCTTACTCCGAAACACGTGTAATCATCAGTTTATCAATCAGGACTTGATCCATATCTACTATCTCCAGCTTCCAGCCTTCCAAATAAATATAATCTCCTTCTTTTGGAATACTACCGATCTCGCTTGTCAGAAATCCACCTAAGGTTTGGAAAGATGTATCCTTTAGTATTTCTATGTCTACTTCATCTTCCAAATCAAAATAACGTAAAAAAGTGTCAAAAGGAACTTGTCCGTCCGCCAACCAAGAGTTTTCATCCCGCTGTGTAATCGTAGCCTTGGCTCTGTGACCATCACTTTGGATCTCACCGACAATCACCTGAATAAAGTCATTTAATGTTACGAATCCTTCCACTCCACCATATTCATCGACAACAACAGCTTGATGACTGCCTGCTTCTCTCATCGTTTCCAAAGCCTTGAATACCTTCACATGTTCTGGTAACACCAACGCCGGTTCAATACAATCAGGTATCGTGAAGGATTCGTTGGCTTGCAGCTTGGCAAACACCCGCTTAGTATGTATCATCCCCAGGAATTGATCCAAACTGCCTTTACCCACAGGAAAACGAGAATGTTCACTTTTGCTGATCAATTCCATGTTCTCCTCAAAACTACTTTCAATATCAATCCAAGTTAATTGCGTTCTTGGGGTAAGAATGTCACTGATACGCTGATCACCCAGATAAAAGATCTGATCAACCATCTCATGTTCAATTTCTTCAATATGACCACTATGTACGCCCTGTTCGACCATCTGCTGGATTTCCTCTTCCGTGACATCCGGTTCTTCATTGGTTTTAACCCCTAGCATTTTTAACACTAAAACTGTGGATTTATCTAATATCCAAATCAACGGTTTAGCGACTTTCGAAAAGAAATACATTGGCCGCGCAACAGCCATCGCCACCTTCTCTGGATTGGTTAAGCCTACTTGCTTTGGTGTCAATTCACCAATCACTAAAGTCAAAAAGGTAGTCAAGGTTACTACCAGCACCATACTTATTTGCAGACTCCATGGTGCTAACCACGGGATTTCTCTTACATACACATTTAGATCTCCGGCAATGGCTGCCCCGCCAAATGCTCCCGATATAATCCCGATTAAGGTAATACCAATTTGAATCGTGGATAACAGTTCACTGGAGTTGTTCGCTAAGTAAAGGGCTGTTTCTGCCTTTTTATTACCTTCTTTGACCTTCTGTTCCAGCCTTATTTTCCTTGATGTAACGACTCCAATTTCCGTCATCGCAAAAACACCATTCGCAATAATCAAAATAAGCAAGATAACAATCGATAATACGATAGAATCCATCTCTACACCTTTCCTTCTTTGATCTGGCTCACCGTTTAGAGGTTGCTCTTTCCTCTATTTTGTCATAGTATGTATCATATTCCCACTAATAGCCTCGATTATACCTTGATATACCATGAATTTATGATTTGTTTGTGACACAGGGCTTCCGCAGAAAAACTCAATCATCTAAACTGGCGACCATGAAGGTGCTGATCAGCCAAATGAAGACTGCTGGGAGATAGAACAAACTGACAATACCCGTACCGCCTGCAACAGGATATAGATAATGGAAGTACACATGGTTATACGAGATAAAAAGAAGAAAAACAATAATTGCTTTCATAACCGAACTGCCATATACGATGAAGCCTATACCTGGAACAAGCATATTTGCGATGGTGCTGACACGTCGCTTGAACGATTTCTGATCATTTTGCAAAACGAGGATCTCTTTATATAATTCCTCTTTCACCTGTTTCAATTCCTCCTGTTCCATGGATCAATCCTCCTTGTATCATGCACTTCCTACACTAACATATTCCGTTATTTTATGGAATTAAGTTCCCGCATGATACGTCTCTCGGGAACATAGATCGATCGAAACCACTTTCCACAGCATATTGAATGGAAACAATACCAAAAAATGAAGTAGTTTATACGTGAGAAGGATATTATTGTCTTTGCTGAATTGGATCGTCTAGGTAGAAATAAAAAGGATATGGTATATTTAATCTGCTAAAGCGGGTTACAATATTTGCTTTGCCATGGATACTGTTATATTGGATAATCAGACTAGGTAAAAAACAAGTAAATAATGTCGAACAGATCTATTAAACTTACATATATACTATAACAGATTGGCTTCATATGAGGGGTGGTGCACCGATATTACCTTCTTTGACAATGTTCAAGAAGGGAAGTGACGCTCATGGGTATAGAAAACATGTTGACAATAATGATTTCATTTTTGTCACTAATGATCTCTTCTGGGATGTTAGTTGCATTTATCATGTTCAATAAAAATGATAAAAAAACCCCTCATATGCTTTTGCGTAGTATAAAACAATTAACGACTTTGAGGAGGTGCTTTTCTCATGTGGTCACTACATGCGATTCTCTTCTTTACTCTACTCTTTAATTCTTTCGACAAAAGAAGCTATAATTCGCTATAGACATAAAAAAGTAAAAAATGTTACCTTTTATATAACTTATTTTAAAGGAGGGTAGAAGTAGTTGTACCTCTGTAAAATATTCTAACCTCTGACCTCTACCTTATCTAGTAAAGATATTAAGACGGTAAATTATCATTATGTGGATTTTTACTGACTCTTTTGTGTATTTGGCAAGTAAAAAATGTATGAAATGGCATTTAAATTTGTATGCCACTTGCCACCTCTAATTACTCATGTAATAAAGATTCTTTGTAACGGAAACTGTCTCCGGTAAAAAGCAATAAATGCGAGTGATGAATCAATCGGTCGATAACCGCCTCTGTCAGTATTGGGTCGCCAAAAACATGATTCCATTGGCCAAACTGCAGGTTAGTTGTGATGATAATACTTTTATTTTCGTAACACATAGAGATGACTTGAAATAAAAGCTCTGCCCCCTCCTTATTGAGGGGAATATAGCCAAGTTCATCCAATACTAATAAATCCAGCTTCTCAATCTGTTTCATTAGTTTCGTAAGGTTTCCCTGCTGATTAGCGTCGATTAATTTATTCACCAAGGATGCCACAGTGTAAAATCTGACCCGACTGCCAAACCTATGTATGGCATTTAAGCTGATTAACGATGCCAAATAGGTTTTCCCAGTCCCAACCCCGCCATACAAAATAAGGTTTTCCTTTTCACTAATGAAGTCTCCGTTCAAAACTCCCGCTCGGTCAATGCCCTGTGGAATTTGAATATGCTCCCACTGGTAAGGGTTGCTACCTGTCTTGGGTAGTCCAGCTTGCTTTAGTAGTAAGTTTATTTTCCTTTCCTCACGGTTCTGTACTTCATTCTCAAATAACTTCAGGAGGTATTCCTGATCACTATCAGCCTCTACATTGCTGTAGTTCTCTCTAATCCAACTCAGCTTTAAACGTTTGGCGTAAGCTTCTATTTGATCATTCATTGACTGATCCCTCCCTTCTGGAAGAAGGAATCATAATGGGATAACCCTCTTGTCGCATTTGGCACATTAGGTATAGACACCTTTGGTGTAATGGCGGTATGGGCATCGTTTTGGTTAAGTAATGAATAGAAACAATGCTTAATTTGATCAGTATCTGGGTGGCCATGTGTAGAGGCCAATTGTAAAGCCTCATTCAACAATGAAAAGTCATCATTCTTTAAAAGCCCTCCCAATAACCGCAAGGCACTCTTTTGTTCTTCCTCCGTACAATCAAGTAGGTATTCTGTCCAAATTGGCGGGAACTGCTCATAAATCCCTGAATACTTAATTGCCCTAGGGCGTTTCGATAGTAGATTCAAATAAGGCTGCCACACCATTGATTTTCTCTTTATGCCATATAATCTTGGATGTTTTACGATAACCTCATTATTCTCCTCCAAGATGGTTATATCGTTATATGTGATGCATACACGCACGTTCTGTTTGGCGAATCGAGGAGAAGTAGAGTATTGCTTCTTGTCTATTGAAATGAATCCGTATTTGTCTGATTTTATCTCCTCATATCGTGCGCATTCAAATCTTTTCTCAGGTAAGAGAAGCCAATTTTCTTGATCCTCCTTAAATAGTTCTGATTGAAGGATACCTTTCTCATAATGCAAACGATCGCGGTCCTGCTCTGCCATTTCCCAGAGTGTTTCATTGAATGGATCCAGTTCTAAAATTATATTCTCTGGTAATAAAAAGTTATTTCTCACATATTTAACCATTGCTTCAACATGACCTTTTTCATTACCTTTACCAGGATTACAAAACTCGTATGTAAAACCATAATGCAGAACAAATCTATCAAAGGTCTCCGTTAACTCACGCTCTCCTTTTGCCCGAACTTTCTTTACTGCTGGTGATAAATTATCAAATCGAATCGTTTTGGGAACCCCTCCCATATGCTGGAACATGCGTTGTAACCCTTCCAGTAAACACTCTGTATTTTCCGAAGGAAAAACCTGAAAGTAAAAAGTATTACTGTTTGGAAAGGATATTACCAGATAAGGAAGATCAATCACTTCGGTATGGTACTTAAATGGTGCTGTCCCAAAGTCAACTTGTGCCGTACCCGGAATTGACTCAAGAGGCAATGCTGCGCTCTCCATATTCTCTTTTAATTCTCGTTTACGTTCTGAAACATAGTTGCGAACAGTACGGTAGGATCCTTTGAAACTATGGAATTTCTCTAGTTCCTGAAACATTCTTTTTGCTGTTCTATGATACTTCCTTTTCTTTTTTAAATCTTCCTTGATCCATTTATCCAAAATTGGCTTCACGGGATCCATGACTGGTGATTTACGTTGTTGCTTTTCTTTCTTCGTGAACTCCTCTTGATTGGCATACTTAGTTACTGTGCGGGGGTCAATTCCCATCCGTCTCCCCACACTGGCGTATGTTTCACCTTTTTGATTTACTTCATGTCTGATATAATCAACTTGTGCCACTGCTAACATCTCCTAATATCCTCCTGTTAAACGTTGTTGGTCCAACGAGGAGTTTAAAGTTATTTGGAGAGGTTGGCAAGTGGCCATTTAATTTATGCAGGGCCCTGCATAAATTAAATGCCAATCCCTACATAATTAGTTTGCCATAAACACTCTTTTTAGTTATTATCCCATGTATGTAACTATTTTTTTCTAAAGGAGAGGTTAAATGACTACACATGCAAAAAAAGAAATGCACCTATTTGTTAAGTTTTTTATAGTGTTTATTGTCTTTGCTACTCTATTAATTATTCTATGGATCTTTTTGAAAGCGGATTATCAAGGGGAGATTTTGGAAATAGAAAATAATCATATAACATTAGGACCCACTGAAGTAGACAATGAAGCAGATTATAATGTATATACAATAGTTTTTAATGATAAGACAAAAATAGAAGGCACATTAAATATAGGAAGTTATGTAAAAGTATGGGGAAAAAGTAAAGAGGATATTATTCGTGCAGAAAAAATTACAGTAATGGAGAATGATTAAAAAATTAATAAACTATTATTTCTAATTCTTATTGAAAAAGTAAAATAAGTTATATTTAACATATAACAAAGAATAAATAGGAGGGATAGTGTGAAAAAAATTTACAGGATATTGACCAGTTTATGTTTGCTAGGCATAGTGTTTTTTGGTATTGGGATTTATTTAGGTAATAGCGTAAAAGCCGAAGATTGTACAAACATCGAAGATCAATCACTTGTTTCAAGCGTAGCTTCTTTATTTATTGGTGAAGAAGTTTTTGCATGTAGTAACGATGTGTATATGGGGGCAAAATGGCAAAGTAAGAATGCACCTATATATTTAGGAGAGCTTAATGATAGTACTATAAAATCAAGATTTACTAGTGCTATAAGTCATTTTAATAGCAGTCAATCGTATATGAATGTTACACAAGTAAGTAGTTATCCTGGTCATTCATACGGTTATATTTATGTAACTGATGGAAATTACTATGGTGCTAGTTGGACAGCAAAAGCAGATGGTTCATGGTGGGGAGGGTATCCGATTGATAAAAACTACGAACACGTAAAACCTATCCATATTAGAGTAAATCAATTGAAGTTTGATGGATCCTATTTTGATGAAATTGGAACAGCAAGACATGAATTAGGACACAGTGTTGGATTAGGTCATAGTTCAAGCTCTAGTAGATTAATGTATTGTAGTAGGGGGAGATCTGTTAATTACTTAACATCTGGAGATAAATCTGTATTAAACTTCATTTATTAAGAGGGAGGAAAAAAGATGAAAAAAATCTTAATGTTTTTATCTGTTGTAACAATGTGTATCTTAAGTCTATCAATAGGCTTCTTAACGACTACAATTGATGGAACAAAACAAGTTGCAAATGAAGATCATATAAAGAATGAGTCAATAGAAATTTCTGCAGAATGGGAAAGTGAACCTGAATCAATAGAAGATCTATATAAAAATTCTGATTTAGTTGTAGTAGCTACTACAAAAACTAAAAAGGATAATGATGGAAACGATAGAACTATAATGCCATTTCCTAATGATAATACCGTAGTATATACTGAGTATGATTTAAAAGTAAAAACATTATTGAAGGGCGATTTAACTGAAAAGAATAAAAAGATAGATTTGATAAATTATGGCGGTAAAAACAACGAAGGCGTTAATGTGGATTGGGAAAATATAATAGAACTTAAAGATGGCCAATTGTATTTATTGTTCTTAGAAAAAATGCCGCACTTCTCAGAAATGAAAAATGATCCTAGATCTGGAAAATATAGACCGATTTCTGGACCGATGGGAGCATATATGATTACTAAGAGTGATAAACAAAATATCGACTCGATAATTAAACAATCTGAAATTAAAAAGCAAGAATTAATAGAAGGTTTTGACTTAAGTGTTGAAGAAGAAGTTACTAATATACAAAAAAAGGTAGTTAAAGAAGGGTTTGAAGGAGTGGTTAAAAATTCCAAATAATTATAAGTTAGAAAATTCAAAACCACCAGTGCGAACTGGTGGTTTGCATACGATAGAAAGCCTTTATTACCGGCGCAAACCATAAAACCCACCCACAGGTGTTTATTATCCATAGTTATACAGACCTCTCTTTTGAAAATAGGCATATTTTTTCAAAACAACCATCATTTCCGAGTGCCAGTCTATCGGTAAGCTATTTTTTAGTAATTTTCTTTGGAAGGGGATAAATGATAGATAATTACTCAAGTTTCGCACCCCTAAAACACAAGGGATTTCAGGCATGAAATAGACTGGTTTCCCTTGTTACGGTGTTTTCACTAATTCCATGTTGTGCATTTAAGCAGCGTTATTCTTTCCAAACAATTGATTTCCTAAAAATGACGCCTCAAATAAATCCTCCAAATATTTGTATTCTGGGGATTTTTTAAAGGTTTTGATATCAATTGATCCAGATTCAGAAATTGCCGCGATGACAACGTCCAATAGCTCATCAAACATTTCCCATAACTGTTCAGCAATATTTTTCTGCGTCATGTCATCTCTCATATCTGCAAAGAGACCTCCCAGCGTCTCGTAATCATTGATTCTGCGGAAGTACGATAAAAAGACATACAAAATATACCCTGAAATCCCACCAACTCATAACGAGGTTGGTGGGTTAATATCCATTTTTTTGTAGATGGCTTTTTGTGCTTCTAATAATTCGCCAACTTGAAGTTGGTGTCCTGGTTTTTCAAAGCATTCGATCACATCAAGCTTATCCAACATCTCTGGCAAGGTGTAATCACGGTATAAATGATGATCTTGCATTTGTTTTTTGATATAAGCCAGATAAATCAAGGCAATAAATTCGACAAATAGTTTGCCATCTAAGCTTTGTTCGGAGGAAATCCTTGCCCGACGCATATTTAGGTGATCTTTAAAGTTTTGGAAACCCTTTTCGACCAAGTCTTTATTACGATAGAGCTCCAGAGCGGTAACAGCATCCATCGCCTCATTGGTCAAGAGGGCAAAGAAACCAACATACCGTTTCGTTTGCTGCACAGCTTCTTCTTTCACGGTGGCCTTGGTTCCACGTTTCGGTGTCGTGTGCACGTCAAAAAACTGCTTATACTAAAACAACTCTAAAAAATCTTTAAACTGTGATATAATATAGACATGACAAAAAAATATAAATTAACTCAAAAACATATGGATGAATTACTCGCAGCTTTAAAAAATAAATCATTATCTAAGTATCATCTTCGCATCCAGGCGGTTCTACTCACTGGACAAAATAAAAAACGAAAGGAAATTGCAGAGATTACCGGTTATAGCCCACGTCATATTACGGTATTAACTAAAAAATATCTGGAGAAAGGATTAGAGGCCCTCACGGTAGATAAGCGAAAGAGCAATCATTTTCTCATGACTCCAGAAGAAGAGGCCGCATTTTTAGCTCCCTTCGTGGAGAAATCAAAAAAAGGAGAAATCGTTACGACAAAGGAAATGCATATCGCCTATCAAGAAGCGGTTGGAAAAGAAACAAGTGAATGGGGATTTCATAAACTATTGAAGCGACACAAGTGGAGAAAAATAACGCCAAGACCGCATCATCCGAAACAAGCCAGCGCTCAAGACATTGAAGCGCAAAAAAATTAAATCCGAAATTAAAAAAATGAGAAAGCGATTACAAGAAGAGGATCCGCATCAAGATCTCTTGGTTATGTTTCAAGATGAAGCAGGTTTTGGTCGCATTTCTAAACCCAAATCCTGTTGGACACCCTTAGAACGTCCCATCGTCCCGAGTCATCATATTCGAGAATATCGGTATGCTTACGGAGCAGTTGGTCCACAGAACGGCGATTGTTTCTTTTTAGTCTTGCCACGTTCGAATACAGCTTGTATGAACATCTTTTTGAGTGAGTTATCTCAGTATTACGAGAACAACCACATTGTGCTCATTTGTGATAATGCGAGTTGGCATAAATCCAAAGCGCTAATCATTCCGAATAATGTGACCATTTTGCATATACTACCTTATACACCAGAGATGAATCCGATTGAGCAGATATGGAACGAGATCAGGAAAAGAGGCTTCGCAAACAAGCTATTTCATACGTTAGAAGCCGTAGTCGATCAGCTTTGTGAGACCATGATGTCCTTCACACCAGAGGATATTCAATCGATTACACATAGAGAATGGGTTTTAGGGTGATTTTAGAGTTGTGTTAGTATTATATTTCGTCTCATGCGCCGGCTGTCGCTGATTATTTTCTAGTTCTTTCCGCCATTGAAGTAGTTTTCGGTCTAATTTTTTCTCGTCTTCAGCTGCTTTCTCAATATTATAGTAAAAATGAAGATAAACGCGTCGATGCTCGGTGCGGACATCTTTTTTATAAGGGCGTTTCCGCTTATACTCCCACTTCATCGGGACTGTTTGGCAATACAGTTCATAATCTTCGTTGCAGTGATCCATGTGTCGGAACTGCTCATACATCGGATCCAGAGCGTCTCTCACATAACGCAAAGACATTCTTGGTACCGATCAAAAATTTAAAACGCTGGTGCAATAGGTCCTCGATGTTCGCTTTCGAATAAAACCCGCGATCCAGCATTCGATACGAAAATGGCTCAAGTACTTCACGTGTACCAGCAAATAGAGTGGACACTTGAAGATGGGGAGTTTCAGCCTGTTTGGGATGTGATGCTGTCGTATGATGAAAAGCCTGGCATTCAAGCGGTTGAAAATAAAGCAGCAGATTTACCGCCAGTTCCCGGAAAACATACTACCATTGGACGTGATTCTGAATATATTAGACACGGGACGCTTAGCTTATTAGCAGGTATTGACTTGGTCACCGGAGAAGTCATAGGGGCTGTAGAAGACCGTCACCGCAGCAGAGAATTTGTAGACTTTCTAAAAATGTTAGATGACCGTTATGACTCCGATTTACGCATCCAAATTGTGCTTGATAATCATTCTGCTCATACATCGAAAGAAACAGGAGCCTATTTAGAAACCGTTCCTAATCGCTTTGAGTTTGTATTTACTCCGAAACACGGATCTTGGCTCCATATTATAGAAGCCTTTTTCGCCAAGATGAGCAAGAGCTTTCTTCGCCATATCCGTGTTCACTCAAAAGAAGAGTTAAAAGCGCGCATAGAACTCTATCTTCAGGAAGTCAATGAAAACCCTATTCCATTCAGATGGAAATATGGTTTAGAATCTGCAAATCAATGATACAATATGTTAACGATATTTATGAATCGATCTACTAGGTCTAATCTTTGGCATATTATTCACCGCTCCTTTTGATATCTATACAAGAAGCCACCTGTTCCTATGTCATTGATCAAAAAGAAAGAAATGATCACTATTATTTCTCCACTGAAGAACGATACCAATCCGTCTTCTCCATATGCGCAAACGGGATTGCTGTGTCTATTTCACCAGTCACTTTGGAAACAGAACATGCCTGCCCCTTCAGCCATGCCGCAAAATCGAATTTGGTTGGCTGTTGATCACCACCAAGTGCAAACCACGCCTCTCGTTTTGCCGGAAAATAGGCAGAGGTATGAATCGTACCTGCCCACTGACCGTACAGCTTAGAGAAAACACCTTTTTCTGTGCTATTTAACAGGCGAAATGCTTCTCCCCCATTTAAAGCATTGCCGTGCTTATCCTCCAAGATATTCAAGCGACGCTGAGAATCCTTTAGATAATGACGATTTTCTTTGGTCAACCGTTGAAAATGATTCGTACAGGCCATACCTTGTCGAACCTCCACTCCTCTTGGAGATGTCTCCACAATAGTAGCTCCTGCCTGTTTTTGATCAAATAACACATAGCTAAAAGAACCTCGGTGTGGGATGTTTTGCAGCAAATCAACCGCTTCATCGCGATCATCACATCGCTCCAAAATCAGTCTGCCAATCATATTACAAACAAATCCATCGCCTGGTCTTTTGCGGTGAATGAAGGTATACCCCATCGCCAACCCTTTCTCGTTCATCCCATCTGATCTGCCAGTCACCTTTTGTGTCGCGCCAATCACTGCATTACCACTATCTGTGGGCTGGTATATGCTGTAACAGCCTTCATACGTTTTCGGATGATAATCATAATTGCGTACCAGATAATCAGAGCCCGTTAAAATAGAACAGCCAGAACGATTTACTGGTACTCGATACCCGCCAAATTCCAAGAGCACACGCTCCATCGGCCATTCCAACGCATCCCGAAAACCTTCTAGCTCCTCCCAGATCGGTGGTGCCACCTTGAGAAACATTTCCCTTGTCTCATCCGGCTTAATATCAAAAAGCGGTCTTCTTACCTTCCATTGCCGCTCACGGTTAGCTAATAACATATGATTCCGTAATTGTTTTCCTTGATAGTAACCAAAATCATAGTGCGAACCACGAAATGGCAGCACTCTCGAATAAACCTGCTTCATAGCAAATACCCCTTTCACATCAGTTCTAGGGTACTAGAGACAGGAAAGAAAGGGAAAAGATTTGATTATAAAATGAAAAGGGACATAACTCATCCGTTCTATATGAAACTAGGATGTTAATTTGTCCTGTTCATTCAAATTCGTTACATAAGCATTACTTCACTTGATCCCTTTCGTTATGTACGTGCCTTATTTGGTTCCTTACTTAATTTTTTAATCATTTGCAGAAGGGAACGGAGTACTTGACTTACTAATAAAGTGAACCTTCATTCTCCAAGGAATGTTAATTGAATCAAATGGCTGTTAGATCTTCCAAAGTGGGATCACAGCCTGTTACACTGCGATAAAATAAAAGGGACCAACCGATAATAATCAGCTAGTCTCTTTTTATAGAGGTTGTTCAAAAAGCCCAATAAAAATGACGCATCGAATTTCTGGTCAATCTCCTGTCTAGTTCCCGAACCTCTATGACTCGTAGGTATCTTTTCGTTTAGGGGTATATACCGTTTTTCCATGTTCACCTCCGAAAGAATAACCACCGTACGATATCATTGTAGTGCATCTCCCTGTCCATTGCAGAAACGGCACAACAAAGGATAGTGTCTCCGTAAGAACTCCACCCCTGTTAAATAATTTGATCGATCAATCCATATTCCTTCGCCTCTTCTGCCGTTAGAAAAAAATCACGATCGGTGTCTGTCTTCACCTTTTCTATAGGTTGACCGGTACACTCGGCAATAATCTGATTTAGTTTCTTCCGAAGCTTTAGGATTCGTTTGGCGGATATATCTATTTCCGTCGCTTGACCACGTGCCCCACCTAATGGCTGATGTAGCATTACTTCACTATTAGGCAACCCATAGCGTTTTCCGGGGGTACCAGCCAGTAACAGCATCGCCCCAAATGAAGCAGCTAACCCGGTACAAATAGTGCAAATATCTGGCTTCACATATTGCATGGTATCCAGAATAGCAAATCCAGCAGAAGTTGAACCGCCTGGACTATTGATATAAATAAAGATATCTTTTTCTTCGTCTTCGGCAGCCAAAAACAACAATTGGGCCACAATGCTATTAGCCATCTGATCGTTAACCTCATCACTCACCATAATGATTCGATCTTTTAACAGCCTAGAGAAGATATCATAGGATCGTTCTCCATAGCTCGATTGTTCAACTACATATGGTATGGTATTCATATATGTCCTCCTCTAAAAGGCATGAATTCTTTCTAATCTATGCCGTCATCGCGAGAGCGTAAGAAGAAGGAGTATGAGGCATACAGAAGCTCACAGAGTCCTTACTAAATAATTCTGGAATTCGTTTTATCAACCAGGACGGATCATTTACTCTCACTACATGGACAAGGATAGGAATGATCGTTTCCACGGAATCCTGATAAAAGCGCGTATCAACGATGGACTCTGGTTCTTGTTGTACACGGCGCGCCTGTCTTCTCGCCCTGTTCAACATCGCCTTTACCGCCGTCTCTGACATTCGACAGCGCTCGGCTATTTCGGCTATCTGATAGCGAAACACATCTTTCATCAGAAAAACTACCAATTGTTTGGTCGTCATGAAGTCAAGCAGTCTTTCCACAAGCGCTGTGATCTCTGCATACTGACTATCTGGTGCTTCTCTGTTTTCCATTGATGATTCTGTTTCCTCTTTTCTTTTACGCTGCTTATCAATCCATGTATGATAGGCGATCTTCTTTAATAAAGCTGGCTTCCAAGTATGGGAAACTCCATATTTCACTAATGCTTTATGGATCGTTTCCTGAATTAATTCTTCTCCATCCCACTTATTCTGCGTTAAGAAAAAACAATAACGAGAAAGCTGTTGATAAACGGATTTAATAATTGAATCTTCCTTTGTGCTAGGCCTAGCGCACATCTCACTCACTCCTTTTACGCTTCTCTAATTATATGAACGATTAAATGGCTCAAAAAGATATGGGCTCCAGTTAATTTCAATCGATAATTTTGTAATCTACCTTTTCGGATGGCTACTATTTCGTTTCATTTAATATAGTATATCCTAAAAGAAGCAAACTTTCAGAACAATGCTATACTTCCACAAATGCTTCAGATAACTGTAACTTTTTCTACACATCGAACATTTACATGATATATGGAAAATAGCTACTAGTTGTACGACTGTTTATATACTGGAATGGAGAGCTTCTACAGAAAACTACCACTACTGATCAGCCCCCTTTCACAAACAGCGGGACACTGTAACTTCTCTCTACCAATATAATAATAAAAGATGCTTGACAACTATTAAAAATCCATGTAATCTATAAAACGAAACGATTTCGATTTATTAATGAAGGGATGAATATATGTTGAAGAAGACATTTTTGTACTTATTAAGTTTATTATGCTTAAGTATTGTTCTAGCAGCTTGTCAAGGCGCTGATGACGAAGCGGATGCAGATCAAAGCTCTGGAGACGAAGAAGAAGTAGAGGTAACAGATGTAGATATTGATATAAACGGTGTTGCCGATCATTATCACACAGGAGATACCATTGAATTGACGGCTGTTCCTAATAAAGTGGTTGATCATGACCATTGGCATTGGCATACACGAGAAAGTGAAGATGCGGAATGGGAAGCTGTTGCTGATCAAGAAAGCTCTACTTTTACAGGAGAAGCAACGACGGATGGCTTACAAATCAAAGCTACCTTGTATGATGATAACGAAGAAGTATTTGCGGAATCCGAGCCTGTAACGGTTGTTATTGATGACCACCATGGACATGATGAAGAAAGCCAGCAAATCTATAACGGCTACTTTGATGATGAGCAGGTAGAAGATCGAGAATTTACAGACTGGGAGGGTGACTGGCAATCGGTTTATCCTTACCTATTAGATGGTGATTTGGACGAGGTCTTTGAACACAAAGCTGAAGAAGGCGATATGACCGCTGAAGAATACAAAGAATATTATACCACTGGCTATGTAACAGATGTAGACCGCATTACGATAGAAGATCATACCGTTACCTTCTTCCAAGAAGGAGAAGAAATGTCTGGCGAGTATGAGAATGATGGGTATGAAATCCTTGATTATGAAGCCGGTAATCGCGGGGTTCGTTTCGTCTATAAGTTGACAGACGGCTCAGAAGATATGCCAGAGTATATTCAGTTCAGTGACCACAATATTTTCCCTACCGATTCCTACCACTATCATTTATACTGGGGAGATGATCGCGAAGCATTATTAGAAGAGGTCGACCATTGGCCAACCTACTATCCTTCTGATCTAGACGCAGATGGATTGGTTCGCGATATGTTAGCACACTAAAAAGACACTAGTTGATTATCATTGTGCTCAACCAAAGCAAGGAGAAGACAGCGTCCAATCGCTGCGCTTCTCCCTGCTTGCGTTTTTGGACACTTCATTTACGAATCATTTTATTTTATTAATAAAAAAGGAGAATCGATTGATGAATAAAAAATGGCTTTATACGTTATTGCTCTCCCTTATTACAGCAGCAGTTCTTGTAGCTTGCCAGTCAGAGGACAATGCTGATAACGAAGAGGGAGAAATTTCTGTTGTAGCCTCCTTCTTACCAATGTATGAATTCACACAACAAGTAGCGGGAGACCGAGCAGATGTACAACTAATGCTATCAGAAGGACAAGACGCCCATCAATATGAGCCTAGTGCTCAGGATGTCGCCACTGTCAATGAAGCAGATGTGTTTGTCTACAGCAGTGAAGAAATGGAATTCTGGGCGGAAAGCCTACTTAATACCGTGGAAAATGAAAACCTTGTGGTAGCACGAGCTGCAGATGGAATCGAAAATCATGAGGGAGAAGCTGGACATGATCACGAAGGACACGATCATGAAGGGCATGATCACGAAAATGAAGGGAATTCAGACGCTCAAGCCAGTGTTTCTATTGAAGGACAAGCGGATCATTATCATACGGGTGATCAAATTGAACTAACCGCTAATCTATCAGAAGTAGTTGATTATGATCATTGGCATTGGTATCAAAGAACCAGTGAAGAAGAGGAATGGGAAGCCGTTCCTGATCAAGGTACCGCCTCCTTTTCTCTTGAAGCACCAGAAGAAAGTTTTGAGGTACAGGCCGTGCTATATGATGAAGATCATAATGTATACGCTGAATCTGAACCTGTCGAATTAGCGATTGATAACCATGAAGGACATGACCATGGGGAAGAAGCGGACCACGCAGAGGAAGAACATGCGCATGACGAAGAAGCCGAACATGATCATGGAGATGAAGCAGAACATAACCATAGCGACGATGAAGGACATGATCACGAAGGACACGTCGACTCCGAGACAGGAGAAGCAGAAGAATCCCTAGATATTTCCGGCCTGTCAGATCATTATCACACTGGTGATGTGGTTACACTTGTTGCGGAATTAAATGAAGACACCGATTATGACCACTGGCATTGGTTTATGAGAGAAGACGCTGACCACGAATGGGAAGCCGTCCCTGATCAGACAACTGACCATTTTGAATATCAAACAACGGGAGAAAGCTTTGAAGTAAGAGCGGTACTCTACGATGGCGATCATAATGCCTATGCAGAATCAGAGCCTGTTTCAGTAGTGATCGATGACCATGAAGGACAAGATCCTCACATTTGGCTCGATCCAGTACTAGCACAGGATCAAGTCGCTGTCATTCGCGATGCCCTCATTGAGGCAGATCCTGATGGACAAGAGATTTATGAAGAAAATGCCGAGGCATTTATCGAAGAACTTCAGGCTTTAGATCAAGACTACCAAGACGCCTTTGCGGACGCGCAACATCGAGCCTTTGTCGTACAGCATCAGGCATTTGGATACTTAGCAAATCGCTATGATTTAGAACAAATAGCGATTGGCGGACTGTCTACTGAAGTAGAGCCAAGCCCTTCTCGCATGGCGGAAATTGGTGATTTAGTCAACCAACATGACGTACCAGTGATCTATTACCAACAAGGGGCCAATTCGTCCATCGCACAAACCATTGCCGACGAAACCGAAACCGAGACAGAGGCACTATATGATTTAGAAGTATACTCCGAAGAGCTAAAAGAAGCAGATTTAGGCTATTTGGAAGCTATGCAGCATAATTTAGAGGCATTGCAAATTAGTATTAACTAGTTCATTCCATGCAAACCGTGCTATAATGAGGAGACAGATCAGAATACTAGACCATTCTGATTGATTCCGCTATACTATCCATCAATGGGGGTTCCGCCTCTGTTGGTGGAACTCTCATTTTATAGACTTTTTTCTATGTTAGAAGGAACAGAAAGGTAGATGTCACCATGTACTACATTAAAGTAGACGATCTTGCTTTTCACTATGAAAAAGAACCCGTCTTAACTAATATATCCTTTGAAGTGAATCCGGGAGATTTTTTAATGCTGACCGGTGAGAATGGGGCAGCCAAAACGACCCTGTTACGCAATATCTTAGGCTTACTAAAACCAACAACTGGACAAGTCACCATAGCTGACAAAAATCGCTCTGGGAACAAGCTGTCTGTAGGTTACGTGCCTCAGCAAGTCGCTTCCTTTAATGTTGGCTTTCCTAGTACCGTGTTAGAACTCGTGCAATCCGGCCGCTTTCAAAAAGGCAAGTGGCTGAGAAGGCTAGATAAAGCAGACAAAGAGCAAGTTAGGCGTTCCCTCGAATCCGTAGGCATGTGGGATATGCGCCATAAGAAAATTGGCGAGCTGTCTGGCGGACAAAAACAGCGGATATCGATTGCCCGTGTATTTGCCACCGATCCAGATTTATTTGTATTAGATGAACCTACCACCGGGATGGATATCCATTCACGAGAGGAATTTTATAAGCTGTTACGACATAACAGCGAACATCATGGCAAGGGAATTCTGATGGTCACGCACGATCACGAAGAATTGCGTAATTACTGTAATAAACATATTGAACTCGTGCGAAAGGAGGGATTACCTTGGAGATGTTTCTCTATGGATTCATGCAAAGAGCTTTCCAAGCCTCACTTCTCATCTCATTAATCGCACCCTTATTGGGGTTATTTTTAATACTAAGACGGCAGTCACTCATGGCAGACACCCTGTCCCACGTTTCCTTGGCTGGTGTCGCACTAGGGCTATTAATCAGTATTAATCCGACATGGACCAATATCATCATGGTTACCATCATTGCTGTTCTGCTCGAATACCTGCGCATGCTCTATCGCAGCTATTCCGAGGTGTCCATTGCCATTCTCATGTCATCTGGTATGGCCTTGGCTTTATTTTTGATGAGTTTGAATCAAGGTGGTACTACGCTAAATATTAATCAATTCCTATTCGGTTCCATTGTCACCATTAGTACGGAACAAGTTTGGATGCTGTATATTCTAGCCGTTCTTATCATTGGTTTGTACATTATCTTTCACAAAGCGATGTATGTCCTAACATTTGATGAAGATACCGCGTTTACCGCCGGACTGCCCATCAAAATGATGTCGATCTTATTTAATATATTAACTGGGGTTACGATCGCGATTATTATGCCAATTGTAGGCGCCCTGCTCGTTTCGGCCATTTTAATCTTACCTGCTGCAATCTCGATGCGGGTTAGCAGAAGCTTTAACAGCACCATCTTGATTGGCATACCCATCGCCATAACAGGGATGTTGAGCGGATTGGTTACCTCTTATCAGTATGGGACACCGCCAGGAGCAACGATCACCTTAATCCTTGTCGCCATTTTCATCCTGATTATTGCCGTTAAGAAGTTAAGCAAATGGAAAAAGACAGAGACCCTCAACGAGTAGTATAGAGGGTCTCTTTTCGTTTTAGCTTGACACCTATGGTAACATGATAGAAAAGATAGGAGCGTGTCGCATGAACAAAAATAGAATCAACAGCCTTATCCCTTTAGGTATGGTATTCGGTAGCATGATAGGGGTCTTGGTCGGTATATTCTTGCAACAGCCAATAGCACTAGCATTTTCCATTTCGATTGGGGCTGGATTTGGCTTATTAGTCGGCGCCGTTGCTTTTTCCTTTTATAGTAAGAAATAACTTTTAGGACACCTATACCTCTGATAACGTTTGTAAGCAAATAGTGACTGCCCTCGTTAGATCAGCTTGACTCCAGCTTGGCAGGTTTCCGTGCTCGATGGCGAGTTGATGAGATGCTGGGATATGGATAAATCCAGCTGGCAAGTTTAAGTGATGACTTTTTGCATAGTGAAGCCCTTGATACATGACATGGTTACAGAGATAGGTACCTGCCGTATTGGAGATTTCAGCTGGCAAACCCTGCTCCTTTAGTTGCTTTACCATCTGGTTGATTGGCAATGTGGTGAATAGTCCATCCGCCCCACCTTGATCAATCACTTCATTTTCTGCTTGATAGCCTTGATTGTCCTTCGGTCCGTCATTGACATTAATCGCTATTCGTTCAGGTGTAATTTTGTACCTGCCCCCAGCTAAACCAAGTGACACAATAACGTCTGGTTTGGTGGTTTCAATTTGTCTAAGTAACTGCTTACCTGCCTGCTGAAAATCTACAGATAATACAGATGATACAATTCGGTGGTCTCCGATCACGCTGTCAGCTAACCCCTCTACAATTTCCATGGTCGGATTGATCGTGTATTGTAAAAAAGGCTCAAACCCAGTCAATAATATTTTTTTACACATCTACTTCACCTGCCGTTTTGTTTACTGCCCATGTTGTGTAACCTCACCTATTGTAGCTATTCAAAAAAACACCGAGAGGAATCGATATTCAAACTCTCGGTGCTTTCTCCCTAATTGCATTTATTATATTGCTTTCAATGCCTCGATCGCTTTATGATAGTCTGGTTCATTCGTGCCTTCAGAGACATATTCCACATACGTGACTTTATTGTCTTCATCCACCACAAATACACTACGCGCCAATAATCTCAGTTCTTCCATAATCGTACCATAATTTTCACCGAATGATAGATCTTTATGGTCGCTTAATGTAATGGCATTCTCAATCCCTTCCGTAGCACACCATCGCTTTTGCGCGAATGGTAGGTCGTTAGAAATCGTAATAATTACGGCATTATCCACAGAAGACGCTTCTTCATTGAATGTACGCGTCTGTTTGCTACATACACTTGTGTCTAGAGAAGGCACTACACTGATTAATTTCTTTTTACCTGCAAAATCTTGCAAGCTGACCGATTCTAAGTCATTGTTCAAAACGGTGAAATCTGGAGCTGTATCGCCCACTTTCACCTCATTACCCTTAATCGTCATCGGACTTCCTTTAAATGTGATTGCTGTCATGATCTATCTCATCCTTTCCCTCATCTATTTTCCACCTTCCATTATACATACTTTTCGCCTGTTTTTATAATCATAGGGCTGAGAGGCTGGTTTTTCTATACGTGTTATAATAAATATAGCAATCTTTCTTACATACATACAAAAGGTGATGCATACCAATGAAAAACCATATCCACAAGCCATGGCTGCTCATTTTAACAATTGGCCTTGGCATATTACTAAACCCATTAAACTCATCGATGATCTCTGTGGCATTAACCAGATTACAACATGCCTATGCGCTGACATTTGCCGATGCTTCCTGGCTGATCTCGATATTTTACCTTGCGAGTGCCGCGGGGCAACCAGTCATGGGGAAATTGAGCGACATGTTTGGTCCGAAAAAATTATTTCTATCAGGGCTTGTTATTGTAGCGACTGCGTCTATTTTAGCTCCCTTTTCACCAAATTATCCGTTTCTCTTAGGGTGTCGTGCGTTGCAGGCAATTGGTAGCTCGACATTATTTCCTAGTGGCATGAGTATGGTACGAAAACATATTACACAAGGACAAGGAAGAGCCATAGCTATATTATCGGTCTTTGCTTCCACATCCGCTGCCTTTGGCCCTTCTATTGGGGGTTTTTTAGTAGCGTCTTGGGATTGGCAAGCTATTTTCCTTATTAATTTCCCGTTTATTATTTTATCCTTTGCGCTGGCTCTGTTTATTTTACCGAATACAGGCCAAGGCAAGTTTGACATCAAACGGATTGATTTCACAGGTATCATGCTCTTTATTGTTTCGATTGTCGGTCTGATCTTATTCTTGCTGTCTCTGGATCAACAGATTCGCTGGTGGGCATTATTGCTCTTCTTGACTGCGGCTATTGGTTTTTACTTTTTTGAGCGCAGGCAGCAGGAGCCATTTATCGATGTAAAGGGATTAACCAAAAACCGTTATGTGTCCCTGATCTACTTACAATTTATGAGTATTAATTTGATTTTTTATTGTTATTTTTTTGGATTCCCTACTTATCTCCAGCAATATTTGCAATACAGCGAACAACATACCGGCATTATTATGCTGTCACTGGCGGGATTTGGTGTGGTTATTGCACCATTAGCCGGCAAAATGATCGACAAATATGGTTCGAAGCTGCCCCTGATTATCGGCGCCTCTTTACTTTTAATAGGGACAGGCTTGCTGTTAACCTATCAGGATACATCGCCTTTAGTCTGGCTGCTTATCATTATGGCAGTGCTTGGCTTGAGTAATGGGTTTAACAACATTTCTACCCAGACCGCTCTTTATGAACACGTCGAACCAGAGGACACCGGCGCGGCCTCCGGATTATTTCAAACAAGCCGCTACCTCGGCTCTATTCTATCCTCTAGTTTGCTTGGTTTAACCTTTAATCGTCACTTAGATACAGAGCACTTACATCTAGTTGCGATGATCTGTTTTGTCTTCTGTATATTTGTCGTTGCCATGGCATTTATGCTTCCGGCAAAAGGGAAAACAGCTAGCAAGTCTGCCTAACGGGGAATAAAAGGTCGACTATGTTGGAATATGAACAGTTTAATGATAGGCAATAGCTTTTAAACGATCACAACCGAACGCGTTATAGTACTCCCCAAACTGTAACGCGTTCTTACATATGCAATTATTAACTAAAAATAAAGAATGCAGAATCAGCTTAGGACATGATTTATACTGAAAGTAATCAGAGAAGAGGGTTACGTTTAGATAAGAACATAGAAGAAATTGCAGATGCTGATCATTTGGAATCTATGTTACAGAACATTCCAGGTAAGGTGTGACATACTAATGTGGGGACTCGTTTTAAAAGATATGTTGTTGTTAAAAAAATACTGGCTGAAAGCAAAGTATACTGTAACTTTACTATTGATCATCATTCTATCGCTAATTTTCTTGAAAGAATCTTCTATGATTGTCGCTATTTTTATAACCATGCTGCTTCTTAATAGTGTGCAAATATTATTTATCGATGATAATAAATCAGGATGGACTACATTTCTACATGCAACTACTAATTTGAAAGCGGAAAAAATTGTGTTAGGACGTTATACTGTCGCTATCACTATCATCATATTCGCTAATTTATTGTTCTTCTCTTTAAATCTGATTATTGATTTTTTATATCCATCCCTCTCCCTAAAGGGTGTCATGTTGTTGGGAATAGTGGTACTAAGTATCTCTCTATTATATATGTTGGTGCTTATCCCTTTCACGTATTTATTTGAACAGAATGGAATGATTTACACTTTTTTATTCTTTATTATCACAGGATTTTTGTTATCGAACATAAATAATATAGACTCAATAGCAGCCCAATTCATGAATGAAAAAAATAATTTCTATTTAATATCTTTAGGAATTATAGGATTAATGATCGTTAGCTTTGTTTCTTACATTTTTTCAGTATTGATTTATAAAAGACGTTTTATGAATCAATGAGAAGTTACTCTAGGTCGGGAGGTGATGTGCCATGAAAAAAATAAAGATACATCCACTAATTATTGTTGGTTTGTTCATCAGTTCTACGGCAAATGGGCTAGCTGTTTATCGCCATTATCATGACGATAGACAAACGGCAGTTGTGTTTGCGGTGTTGTGTATACTCACCCTTGGCATGGCTGTCTTTGGTCTCATTCGCAATCAGAAAATGAACTAATGGGGATGCCCTGTCTGTTGTTTGATGGATTGCCGTATCCAACGAACTGGTGCAATCTGCAAACGAAAGAGAGTGAAACTAAGGAGTGGGCAGATAATGAATAACAAAATGATGAAACGTAAGCAAACTTTAAAACGTATAAAACTTGTGTTAGGATTTATTCCATCCATTCTATTGGCAATAGTTGCATGTATACTAGCTAGCTATCAGACTAGTTACTGGGTGTTTTTTGTTTATGCTGCCATGGTGGCTCTGTTTTTAAGTGGGCACAGGGCTAGTAAAATGTTGAAAGAGAAATAATTAAATTAATAAGGACAGGGAGGGAACCTTTTGGAACAACAAACAGCAATGAAATTGATCGACTTAAAGAAAACGATTGGAAGCAAAGAAATTATTAAAGGGTTGGACTTTGAGATTAACAGAGGTGAAGTCTTTGGCTTTATCGGTCCAAACGGGGCTGGTAAAACGACAACGATTCGGATGATGGTAGGTTTAATGAGTATCACTGCTGGTGACGTACAAATATTGGGCAAAAGCATTAAAAAGGATTTTAAGGAAGCCATTGGCGAAGTGGGCGCCATCGTCGAGAATCCAGAAATGTACCCATTCATGACTGGAAAGCAGAATTTAAACCACTTTGCTCGGATGATTCCGTCGATTACCAAGGAAAGGGTACAAGAAGTTATTTCCTTGGTAGGGCTGGAAAAGGCAATCAATGAAAAGGTAGGCAGATATTCCTTAGGGATGCGACAAAGATTAGGGATTGCCCAAGCCTTATTACATAATCCGTCTGTTTTAATTTTAGATGAACCAACTAACGGGCTTGACCCTGCCGGTATTCGAGAGATTCGTCATTACATTCGACGCTTAGCCACCGAACAAAATGTGGCGGTGATCATCTCCAGCCACTTACTATCCGAAATTGAACTCATGTGTGACCGGATTGGCATTATTAAGAATGGCGAGTTGGTTACCATCCAAACGGTTAAAGATTCCACCACTGGATCTGGTGAGGATAATCAAGTAAAACTGGAAGTAAACCTTGCCGAGAAAGCCATTGAAATAATCAAAACAGAGTATGAAATAGAGGCGGTTCTCGAAGAGGCTTTCGTTTCCTTTCCATGCAAGAAAGAGGATATCCCCAAGATTATTAAAACATTGGTGCTTCAGGATATTTTGGTTTATCAAGCAATCGTATCAAGAGCCACATTAGAAGAAAAATTCTTGGATTTGATAGGAGAGAATGTCATTGAGTAACCTATTTCAATTAATTCGTAATGAAGTAAACAAGATCTATATCCTAAAATCCACTTGGATCATGTACATCATCTTAGCGGTGATCATTCTAGGAAGTGGAATGATGACTCATTTTTTTGGGGAAGTTAGTGACGGATATAGTCAAGATTCATGGCGTGCGGAATTGCAGGAAGAGAATGAAGCACTAACTACAGAGATGGAAGAACAGGAATTTATGCAAGATTTCAATACAGGTGAGATAGAGAAAAACAATTACTATCTAGATAATGACATACAGCCAGTGGGATATGACGCCTGGCAATTTGTGCTGGACAATAGCATGTTGCTATCGATCGTGAGTTTATTAACCATCATCGTTGCAGCGGGAATTGTTGCTAATGAGTTTAGATGGGGTACGATCAAGCTGTTACTCATCCGCCCTATTTCCAGATCTAAGATATTATTATCCAAATACATATCGGTTCTGTTATTCGCACTCATTACCTTGCTATTTGTCGTTTTCTTTTCCTGGATTATTGGTGCCATTTTCTTTGGCATAGAAGGCTGGAACCCTCATATGGTCTTATCCCAAAGCGGTGGCTTAGAGTATGTATCGATTATTCATGAAGTGATTACTGGTTATGGTTATAAGCTTGTGAACCTGGTTATGATGGCCACCTTTGCCTTTATGATTTCGAGTATTTTCCGTAATAGCGCATTGGCCATTGGTACGGCAGTGTTTCTGATGATGGCTGGCAATTCCATTGTCTCTTTTGCCTCGCAATATGATTGGGCAAAATATATCCTATTTGCCAACACTGATTTGAGCCGATATGCGAATGATATGCCTTGGGTGGAAGGCATGACATTAACATTTTCCATCATCATGTTACTCGTGTATTACGTTCTATTTATCGTAGCTTCTTGGACCGTATTTACCAAACGTGATGTTGCAGGACAATAAGGAGGAAGAAAGATTATGAAAAGAACAGGTGAAACGATATTAAGTATCATCGGAATGCTCGGGTATGGACTGATTGCCGCTTTTGGCTCCATCATGTTAGTCCTACAAGATAACGAAACTTTCCTGCAAGATTTAGAAGAGAATTCACGCGAAACAAGTTCTGGTGATCTTAATGTAAATGCCGTATTAGATGGAATGAGTATTGGTGGATGGCTTTTTGTCATTGCTTCTATTCTGGCGATCCTATTGAGTTTTGTAGCGATTTTCTTAATGAAAGGAAATAAGCGTCCGAAAACCGCTGGCATTATTTTCATTGTGACTGCTGTTTTAGCTGCCATCTCCACAGTAGGGATCGGCATTATTCCTAGCATCTTTTTGCTTATTAGCGGCATTATGTGTTTGGTTCGAAAATGAGCCAATAAAGTTGGTAGTTTAAGATACATAAAGAGCCCGTATTGATACTGAATGGCTCAATATGGGCTCTTTCTGCATTTAGGTTAGTCGCTGACTACAACATGGAAAGGAGCGATCCTTTGCTTATTACCATAAAATCGCCATTTACCCCCTTATTTTTCAAACAGAGAGTGGTAACAGAACATAAAGAAACCGGCTTTTTGGCAGCCACAAAATTACTTCATTTATTAATAGGGCGTCACTGTTACTCACTAAATGATCACCATCATTTATTAGAACTGACAGAAAATCATAAAGAAAATAAAAAGAGAAATTGGGATCTCTTCACTGTATCAAAGGGCCAAAAAACGAACATTGGGAAACTAAAAATGACCAGTAAAGTAACAGACACGATCTCCAAGGGTTACACAGAATATAGTCTTACCATGAAGAACGAAGAATTTGTGATACAAAAACCATTTATGCAAAGAAACTATTGTGAACTAGAAAACAACAAAGGGGAACTTATCGCCACACATAAGAAACAAGAACTGTTGACATTCAAACGAAATATCGAGATAAACGACACTTGTTCCCATATAGAGATTGGTGCCTTTGTTTTGGTTTTATCAACCGTAGCTTTTATTTCTTAATCACGGAAAGTTATGCTGCATTTCTATTTATATCCTTTGCAAAATTTATAAATCGCTTTTTTCTGAATGGCAACGAGACTCCGATTCAAAAGAGTGATCATATTCATCGTGGCGACGAAGCCATGTCTTACCGTTCCCATCACTACGTCCAGATGGCTGTTCCCAGTCCTCCTGCCTGCCAAGAGCTGTTAAATCAAGGTAGTTAAAGGTACCAATGAGTAGATCCGTTCCACGGGCATACGTCGTATAAGTGTGAAAAACTCTTTCACCATCACGAAGAAAAGTACTTATGCCAGGCACTTCCATGGACTGGCCTGCATCAACGGGTACCCCCATTTGAACCAACTCATTCTTGGTCAAATAATTGTACTCAACAGGGGCCACGGATTCGTCCAGTGTCACATGAAAATCATAATTGAAATCACTATGGTAAGATGAATACCAAGGGATATTCCACCCCATACGTTCCTTATATTGTTGAAGCTTGGCAAATGGAGCCCGGGATACTAGAGCTAATGATGTGTTACGCGCATGAAGATGAGCAAGATGCCCCATGTTGTCTGCAGCCAGAGAGCAAGCAGGACAGCCAGCTTCCCAATCAGGATCAAACATAAAGTGATGCACAATAAGCTGAGCACGTCCTTCAAACAAATCAAGCAGCCTAGTCTTGCCCTGCAGACCATCGAAGACATAGTCTTTATCCACTTCAACCATAGGAAGTTTTCGCCGCTCGGCATTCATCGAATCTCGCAACTTCGTAAACTCCTTCTCTTTAGCTAGTAATTCCTTACGCGCCACGAGCCATTCATCATAGGATACGACATCGGGTAATTGCAGATGTTGTTGTGTTTGTTTCATATCATTTTCTCCCTTCTAAGTTTCTCTTAGCTTATCATAAATAACAGCGATGTATTTCTTCTCGATTGCTTACATTTATTTTAAGCTGTTTTCATTATCATAAGGTAGGATGCACTTAGAGGCATAAAAAGTGAGCCGCTTTCCTGTAAGCAGACTCACATTTGATTACATACTCTCGATTAGATTACTGACTCGCTAGCTTTTCTATTTCATCCTTGCTTAGTTCTGTGATCTCAGCTATTTCATTAAGGTACATTTCTTTAGCTAGCAGTTTCAAGACTATTTTCTGCTTCATAACTTGCCGCCTACCTTCTCTCACTCCCCATTCATAATAGGAATTAGGAAGATGACGGATCATTTCTTTTTCCTCTTATGTCAAGTGCTCGAGTCCCTCCGACATCTATCTCTTCTCCTTTTTGTATCACTTTCCACTACCTATATATGGTCTTATTTGTTATCATTTAAGAACCATTCACATACTTTGCTTGGTTACTGGTCCACAAGCTTTTTGATTTCTTCCTCACTCAGTTTTGTGATCTCGGCTATTTCACTGACGGACATTCCTTTGGTTATCATCCGCAAAGCTATTTCTTGCTTACTTTCTCTCGTGCCTTTCTGCTCTCCTTCTTTCATCCCCATTTCATAATAGGAATTAGGAAGATGACGGACCACTTCTTTCTCCTCTTCCGATAAGTTTTCTAGGTTCTCGATTTCCTTCAGCACTTGTTTTTCCTCCTCTTCGTTTAGTTGCAAATACGTATCAAAAAAACCATACAGCAGTTCCATTCTCGCTGGGTCGATTTCCATTCGATTAAGCTACTATTATTTTCTACTCGTCTCCCAAATCTATAACATCCTGCAACACCGTATTACCACTATCATAGTGTTACAGGTGTTTTTCATTAAGTGTTACCTTACCATATAGTTCTAGGATCAAGTGTCTTCCAAATTCGCCTTAAATACATAACTTACTTTGTCATAATCCATTTTATCTTCATAAAAACGATGTGCATCCGTCCGCTGCAGTCCAGAAGATAAAGCAACACGCTCATAATGATTTGCTTTGGCCCATTCATGAACATAGTTAAGTAGTTTCTCACCGTAACCTTTGGAGCGCTTATTCGTATCTGTTACCAAATCACATACCCAGACAAATCGGCCATAATAGAGTGTGATCATCGGCTTGAAACCAGTAACTGCTACTATTTCGCCTTCATCCATTAAAGCAAACATACGATATCTATCTTTCTCTTTTGCTTCTACTACTAATTCGAGATAAGTTTCTTCATTAAGATGCGTACGCAATTGTTTTATAATTGGAAATGCTGCCATTACTTCATCTTGTGATTGGAGTTCTTTGATGGTTATAGTAGTCATATTTATCTCCCTTTTTTTGAATATGGTTACTTGTTACTTGTTTTCTGTTCAGAATGATCCGCTGCCCTGCGTTCATCAAGCAATAATGAATAGTTAGTCTCATCTTCCACCTTTATATTATGTAATGTAAGTAAAGCTGTTAATACGCCTGAGCCTTCTTTTTTTGTTCCATTAAAATCACCAGAATATATTTTTTGAGATCCACATGAAGGACTGTCAGCTTTTAATATTAATGTGTCACACCCTAAACGTTTGCAAATGTTCAGGGTCTCTAATGCTCCCGCTTTGTATTGCTCAGTTACAGATTTTCCGAACGGGAAAGCCCACTACGGTGCGACAGCACCCCCTTTAGGGGTGGGATGAGAGTGAGGTCAGATACGGAGTGCCACTAAAAACCATAAGGTTTTGTGGTGCTTCAAGTATCTGAAAATTTCACTCTATATTTATGGTATATCCGTTGTAGTTTGTAAACGAAACTGATACAATGTGTATATGAACGAATACAGAAGAACAAACACAACCGTATCATTAATCAACTATCATTTTGTTTTTTGTCCCCGGTATAGAAGGAAAATATTCCTTCGTACTGATGTAGAGGAACGATTCAAACAATTAGTCCAAGAAATATGTGAAGAATTAAAAATCGTTATTGTCGCTTTAGAATGTGACAAAGACCATACCCACATGTTTCTGAACTCACTACCAACATTTAGCCCTGCTGCTATTATGGCAAAAATCAAAGGAGTGACTTCTAAAAAGTTGAGAGAGGAATTTCCTCATCTTCAACACTTGCCAAGTCTTTGGACACGTTCCTATTTTGTATCTACCGCAGGAAATGTATCAAGTGAAACGATGAAGCGTTATGTTGAACAACAAAAAACAAGGGGGTGAATGATGTGTCACAGACAATAACGATAAAAATTAAATTGATACCTACAAAAGAACAAGCTTCTATTTTGTCGGAAATGAGTAAAACGTATATTTCTGTAATCAATACGCTCGTTTCTGAAATGGTTGATGAAAAGAAAAGCACAAAGAAGTCAAGTAAAGATATTTCTGTATCTTTGCCGAGTGCGGTTAAAAATCAAGCAATCAAAGATGCTAAAAGCGTATTTAAAAAAGGGAAGAAGAGTAAGTACAAAGTTATTCCTATACTCAAAAAAACTGTATGTGTTTGGAATAACCAAAACTATTCTTTTGATTCTACGCACATTTCCATGCCGATTATGATGGATGGGAAAGCGAAGAAAATACCTATACGTGCCTTATTCATGGATAAGGATAACCGTAACATGGATTTGCTGAAACACAAACTAGGCACACTTCGTATCACAAAGAAAGCGAATAAATGGATGGCACAAATTTCTGTCACTATACCTACCGTTCAAGGAACAGGTTTAAAAGTCATGGGTGTAGACTTAGGTTTAAAAGTACCTGCTGTTGCTGTAACAGATGATGAAAAGATACGCTTCTTTGGTAATGGCAGACAAAATAAATACGTGAAACGAAAATTCCGTTCTGAACGCAAAGCATTAGGCAAAAGAAAAAAGTTAAATGCTATTCGCAATTCAAAGGACAAGGAACAACGATGGATGAAAGACCAAGACCATCAGGTTAGTCGTGCCATCGTAAATTTTGCAAAAGATAATAGGGTTTCTGTCATTCGTTTAGAACAATTAGCGAATATTAGACAGACGGCAAGAACAAGCCGTAAAAACGAAAAGAACCTGCACAGCTGGTCATTCTATCGTCTATCTCAATTCATTGAATACAAAGCGAATTTAGAAGGTATTAAAGTGGAATATGTGAATCCTGCATACACAAGTCAAACATGCCCTACATGTTTTGAAAAGAATAAGGCACAAGATCGAAAATATACGTGTAAATGTGGATTCAAAAAACATCGTGATTTAGTCGGTGCTATGAATATTCGTTATGCACCTGTGATTGATGGTAACAGTCAATCAGCCTAAGATGCTATATGCACTGTCTTAGGAAGGGTAATGAGATACCCTCATCTTGAAGGCTGTTCAAAACAGAAATGGACTGCGAACGTTTAGTCATTCAAGAATCCCACCCGTTAAACCATAAGGTTTAGGGCTTGCGACTTTAGTCGTGGGAGTCTCAATGTACGATTCTATTTGTTCTATACTAAATGTCTCTGAAACCCAATTGTCTAACTGATAATAATCAACAATGGCGTTTAAATATGCAGGCACTCCATTACTAGCAATAAATAGGGAAAAACCGCTATTTACTAAATGCGCAAATATCTGCTCTACATTGGGATATAATGCACCTTTTCCACTATTTGTATTTTCCACTAAGCTCTTTTGAAAATAATCATTGATTTGTTCTCTTCCCTCGATGGAGTGATTAGGCAGCAGTGTTGCCCATACTTCCGGCAAGGGTACTCCCATTATGTCACGGAATTTGTCGAGAGGTATAGCACCTTCCCACTGACCTAAAGAAGTCAAGTGGTTGAACGTATCCTCCAGCGCTAACTCTAATATTTTATTGGTTTGAAATAATGTACCATCCATATCAAAAATGACAGATTTCATCCTGTTTCGATCCTCTCTTCTCATGGGATAATCATTAATGCTAAGTATTGATGTTACTAATCCATAAAAGCCTGAACCAACCAACTGACCACAAGCATAAGAATAGCCACCTGCAGTATGACAAACATGACGGATTCAAAAGTGGACCATTTCCTTTGTTTCTTCCTTTTGTTTAAATCATTCAGATACATAAATGAGCTGAAAACCAACAATGCTATAGCAAGTACTTGCAAAATTTCTATCATAATAATCATTAGATCTCCCCCTGCCCCATGGCGTAACCCCTGAAACCTCATGGAATAATAACCAGCGAGACCGTTCTTTCTTTGTTGCTATCCTTTTCTGATTCCTCATAATATTTATTAAATAAAGCATTCAGTTCTGACTGGAAATCTTCAAATTTGTCTTCATCCAAGTGAAGTTTTGCAAGGGAAAAGGTTGTCTCATCTTTTTTTCCATCCATGGTCTTATGATAGCTCTGATAGGCTTGAAGAACATACATAAAATAAAAAGTGACAAAATTCACCTTTTCATCATAACTGGCCTGGTTCCATTCTTCCTCGTTAATCTTATAGGTTTCCGCATAGATGGCGTAAAATTTTTCTTCTCCGGAGCGTGTTTTCTTCGTATTTACAATCTTCACCAAGCCATCTTCAAACATGGCGTTCATATGCCGATATAACGTCGCCTGTGGTACATCTTCCAATAATTGATTTAGCTGCAAGATCGATAATCCTTCTTCTTTATCAATTAACGCTAAAGCTATTTTAAAACGTATCTGATTTTTAAATAGTTTGAATTCCAAATTGTTCACCAGCCTTTCTTTATCACTTATTTTACTTGATTTTTAAGAAAAAGTACAGTAATATTATCATTATCAATAATGATAATAAAAGAGGAGGAAACGATTTGAATACGGATATTCGCGCGTTATTTAACGTAGATTGGGCGGCGATTTTACCTTTAGTAATTCCGATTCTCGTGCTGCATTTTTTACTTTTAGTTGTTGCACTAATTGATTTGTATCGTCGTAGAAAGCTCATTCATCATCCCATCATTTGGTTGATTATCATTGTATTATTAAACACCATTGGACCTATTATTTATCTTGTTATTGGCAGGAGGATGTTAAAAAATGATCGCTATTGATAAAGTGAACAAGTCTTTTCGAGGGAGACAGATATTGAAAGATATTACGTTTGATATCACGGAAGGAGAGTGCATAGGCTTATTGGGGCCAAACGGCGCGGGAAAAACGACACTGATTAAATGTATGACGGGGATTATCACTTATGAAGGTGGTGATATTACCTTTCATGGCAAAGATATTTTAACACGTAAGAACGATATCGGCTATTTGTCACAGCATACCGATTTTAAACAGTGGATGACTTGCGAAGAAGCTTTACGATTTTTTGGCAGTTTATCTGGTTTACGAAAAAGATATCTTGATGCTCATATAGATGACATGTTGACAGACGTAGGGCTTAAAGATAAAAACAGTCATAAGGTGGAAGAACTATCGGGAGGAATGAAACAGAGGCTGGGGATAGCACAAGCCATTTTACATCAGCCCAAACTGTTAATCTTAGATGAACCTGTATCTGCGCTGGATCCAGTTGGTAGAAATGAAATCAAGCATTTAATCAAAAAATTAAAAGCCTATACGACGATTCTACTATCCACCCATATCTTAGATGATGCCAGCGAGTTCTGTGATCGCTATCTTATTATCAAAAGCGGGAAGATTATTGGAAACATCACCAATCAAGCGGAAACGATCAACAAAAAACAAGTATATCTAGAGACCTCTGCGATACCACCTGCACCATTAAATGAATGGTACACCGTACAAGAGATCAAACCTGGGCAATATTTGATCACGAGTAACGAACCTATCCTTTTCCAACATCTTGTTGAAACATTGGATCAACATAACGTCGAAATTCATGCTCTAGCATATGACAAGAAGAATGTAGAAAAAATATTTTTAGAGTTGGTGTCCGAAGCATGAGGAATATATCTATTTTATTAAAAGTGGAGTTGCTGGAAGCCGTTAGAAATATCAAATTGATTTGGTTAACCTTATTTTTCACCATTCTTGGCGTCACACAGCCATTAATTGATAAATACATGGACGTCATCCTGGAAAATGTCGGAGGTGTGGAAGGGATCATGATCGATCCAAATGCCTCTGATCCCAAAGCCAATGAAGTGTTACTCGCTACTTTTTCCGGTCAATTTAATCAAATCGGATTAATCGTACTTATTATCAGTTTTATGGGAATGATCGCCAACGAAAAAAATAGTGGTGTGCAAGGCTTTATTTTCACAAGACCTGTATCCAGTTTGCAGTATATCAGTTCCAAACTGCTGGGAAATTGGTTGATCAGCATGGTATGTATGGCAATAGGTTCATTTATTTCCTATTTTTACACGGTATATCTATTTGGTTCTTACGCGATCGTTGATTTTTTAGGCTACCTGATCTGTTATAGTGTATGGATTTTTTTCATCGTAAGTTTAGCCGTGTTGTTTAGCACGATGATAAAAAGTTCGTTATTTATCGGTGTTGCCACCATTTTACTATCGATGGTTTTGCTCTTACTAGGAAATCTTAATGACACCCTTTCGTTGTTCTTGCCGAGTGGAGTTCTGACCTTAGCAGAAGACCTACTTCTGCAAACAGGCAATGCTAATTTTCTGTTACTAATCGCACCCATCGTCTATTTGATTACCAATATGTATATAGCCAAGCTTTTTATCCAACGAGTATAGGAGGAATCGAGCATGTTATCCATTAAAAACGTAAGTAAAACATATAAAGGATCTCATAAAGGAGTGAAAAACGTATCCCTAACATTGCAGCAAGGCGATATCTGTGCTTTTATCGGGGCGAATGGCGCGGGAAAAACGACCACGATTAAATCGATTGTCGGCATCCACTCATTTGATCAAGGGGACATCACGCTGTTTGATACCAAATTAAACGAGAACCCCGAACAATTTAAGGCGATGATTGGCTATTCTCCAGATACTCCCACTGTCTATCCACATATGACAGGGAAAGCCTATATTGAGCTGATTGCTTCTCTCTACAAACTAGAGGAAGAGGAGCTAAATAAGAGCTTAGCCTATTTACTTAAAGAACTAGAATTTGAAAGTGCTGTGCATGAACTGGTATCTAGTTATTCACATGGAATGAAGCAAAGACTAGTGCTTATTTCATTATTCATCCATAACCCCAGACTAATTATTTTGGATGAACCATTTGTTGGTTTAGATCCAAATGCCACCCACTTTTTGATCCATGAAATGAAAAACAGAGCCAAAAAGGGGGCCATCATCTTATATTCGACCCATGTGCTTGAAGTTGCTGAAAAAGTATGTAATAAATTGATGATTTTAAATCAGGGAGAAGTCGTTGTAAACGATACGATGCAAAATATCACCGAACACGCATCACTATATGAACGCTTTAGGGAGGTAACGTCGCATGAAACGTCTTAAGTTATTAGGTTTATTTCGCCTAAAAAATCAACTGAGACTGGCTAACTTGAATAGCTCCAACAAGGAGGTACGAAAATATGCCATGTACACCATTTCAGGTTACACAGCCGCTCTCTTCATGTTTTTAGGATATGTGCTATTTATCGCCATCGATCTACAGACCAGTCATAACATCGAAACTTTTTTTGTTTTATTAGCCTCGATCTTGTTTTGGGTGTTTGGCATATGGCATACGCTTAGTGGATTTGATGAGGTTATCGAGAGTAAAGACAGTGACTTTATTTTTAGCTTGCCGATAAAAAGCTGGCAAGCTAAGCTTCTCCCGCTTGGTAGCAAGTATTTGATTTCTATTTTTCTCACCTTTGTAGTACTGCTATTTGGATACCTTATAACGATTTCTTTTATCAACCATTATGTCTTGGTACTGCTTTTGGTGTTATTGTTGAGTGTGATTATCCCACTGCTGGCGACCAATGTAACCTTTTTACTTTCATTGCTTGTGCGCAGCTTGCTTACACTTATCAGATGTCGTCATCATGTCATAGAGTCTATCCTCACTCTAGGACTTTTTGTGGCACCACTTCTTTATACGATCGTGAACGCAAGGTCTATCGATTATAAAGACTGGTTTATCGACGCTTCTATTTTGCAATATTCTCTAACTGCTATTCCTTTTTTATGGAATCTTATCTGGTTAATCGTACTTGTGATAGTTACCAGTTGGATCACCATCATTGCATTTGTTTACTTTCATGATTTTCTTGTTAGTCAAAAAAACAAACAGCGAAAACAAAGACATACCAATACAAGGTGGACGGTGCAAAAACCCATCCTTGCGTTATTGTCGAAGGAATTCAGGTTATACTTTTCTTCCCTTACTTATGTCAGTAATACAATTTTGACCCCGGTTATAATGGTGGCAGGGAATATATGTCTCTTAATGGGAATTATTCCCCATGTGCATTCTTTTTCTTATGATATAATCGGTTTAACAATCACGGCTCAAGATTTATTTACCATGGTAACGTTCCTATTGCTCGTTCTGACAACTACTACCTCTTGTAGCCTTTCATTCGAAGGTAGCAATGTCTGGGTCATGATCGTTGCTCCAATCCGTCTCATCAACATGGCATTCGCGAAAATCTTGTTAAATACTATTTTATTTTTACCTGGTTTGGTATTAACGGTCATCGTGTACGATAGCATATTTCATGTCAGCCTACCTTACTTACTCTGCCTAACAGTCTTTATGTTACTAACGTTATGCTTAATTAGTGTGTTTGGTTTTTTCGTCAACTTGTCCTTCCCATCCTATACATGGAGTAATGACATGGAAGTAGTGAAACAGAGTAAAGCGACCATCCTCACTGCCGTTATCAGTATGCTAATGATTCCAGTGATTAGTCTCGTTGTATATGTAGATACTATTTTTCTGTTACTGCTGGCGATTGTTGTAGAGGTGGCTGTGATCTTGGGAGTGATGAAGAAAGTGGCCAATAGTAGTTTGAGGGTAAAGGAGAATGAGTAAATAGCTCATGATTATTGGTAATAAATTAGAAAAATAAAAGTAAGAGATTAAACAAAGAAGATATATAATCAGAAGTGATATAATGGAAGGAAATAAAAATAAGGGGGCATTCTATATGACAACCAAGGCTCAAAAATGGGGTAATAGTATTGGTGTCCGTATCCCTTATAAAATGGCGAAAAAATACGGACTTGAAAATGGAACGGAAATTATATTGGAGCAAAAGGAAAAAGGGATACTCGTGAAACCAATTGATCAAGTACCAAGGTTAGAAGAACTAATGGCGGACGTTACAGAAGAAAACGAGCACGAGGAGCTTGATTTTGGAAAACCAGAAGGAGATGAAATCTGGTGATGGAAGATAGTATTCCAAATCGCCATTCCCAATCAGCTCTGGATTGCCGCAACACGCAGAGACGATTCAGTAATGACACCTATTCTTCATCCCATTCCATCAAACATTATGGTTTTTCTCACGCTTCAATTGTTCTATTTCTTTTTTTAGTTCTTGGTGTGATCTATTTAATCTATTAAACATTATACGGATAAAGCCGACTATCACAACGATCATTCCTAGAAAGCCAATAATAAGCAGGAAAATCACATCCACACTAACCCTCTCCTCTTGCTTCATTTTATCATCATTACACATAAAGTCAAAATGCCATCAGTGGGGCGTACGGACAGTTAGTGCAAAAATAGGTTAGCTATACAGCTTTTCTAGGAGTATATATCATACCAATAAGCAAGAAATTTATAATTCCCCCACTTATCGTACACGCTTTCCAATTTTCGCTTCGAAGGTGGTTCCCCATTAAAGTATTTGCTGATTACGTGCGCTTTATATTCTGAATCGATGGGGAGTAAATCATATTTCCCAAGCAACATAGACAGTGTGTTAAAAGCATAAGGCCCTATGCCTTTGATATCTTTTAATTTTGTAATATCAGCTTGTGGCGATTGATAAGATTCCAGATCAAAAGCAGGATCTAAAGCCTTGGTAGCGGCGTCTATGATATAGGGACTGCGATACCCCACTCGCACCTGTTCTTTCAGATATGATTCACCTGCCGCTAACACGGTTTCTGGTGTGGGAAAAGTTTGGAACGCCTGCGGATGGTTCGTTGCAACGGGTTCACCCAATTCATTCACCAGCTTACTCACCATATTCATGGTCTGCTTCCATCTTGTGTTGGTTGTTAATATGACTTTCACTACATCTTCAAAAAGAGTAGGCGAACGCAAAAGACGCCCCTGTCTGTTGGCAGGAATATGTAACAACTCCTCAAAATCGTGACAGAGAGCATAAAATGACTCAAAGGTATCATCTAATCTAAACATCCATGCTACTTGATCCTTCACTTCCTCTCTATCATTTGATGTTAAAGGCATATCGGTTTCCGTTTCAATCTGCAAATACTGATCGTGTTTGGCAATACACAGTAATACATTTTTTCCATTGCTTAATTGGATAGGACGATAAAATAGATGATCTTGATGATGCCAATCATTGGGTGCCAACATCCACCAGCCATAATCCGTTATCGCAGCCTTGAAATTAAAGGCTTCTTGTAAAGGAATAATCATGATATCTACCAGCCCTTCCTCTTAATCTACACCAAATTCTGCGTTCCAAGTTCCTTGTTGTTTTCGAATATCGACTATTTGCCCAATATGGTAAGCGTTATGAATCATTAAATGCGTAAGGTCCTCCACTTTTTCGTTAAAATGCTCATACGAAGCCTCCTTAATCACCTGTCTCCACTCCTGCATCACTTGATCTATTGAACGTAATGCTTCCTCCCACGTGTACCCCTCTAAGTTGTCAAAAGTTTGATCATTGGTAGCAATGGTAAAACGCGTTCCCCCAGTACCTTTAAAACGGTTTAAATAACCTTGGTTATAGTAGAGTAAATGATGGACGATGCCCCATATTGTATTGGCGTCTGGGTGATTCCTCCACGTCGCTTCTGCCTCGCTTACACCTTGTAATGCTGATGTCATTGAAACAAACCAACCATTCTGATCGTGAACCGCCGCTAATTGCGCTAATATAACCTCTTTCGTATGCATTACTTTTCCTCCCGTCTATGCTTTCGTACCCTGGATAGGTTCCCACAGGTATCATTACTGCACCAATGCTTGCGCCCATTTTTCGTGTTATCGTGAAAGACCCAGCGACAATCCTCATTCTTGCAAAACTTCACCCGCTTGTATTCTCCGTTTGTGAATAATTCAGCAAATGATAGAGCAATTTCCGAGATAAATGCGTCCCAGTCCTGTTGATCAGATACGAAATTTAATTCATAATGATCTTCCTTTTTGAACAGCTTGGGACTTCGTTTTGCTTTATCCATAAACCTATTTAATTGGGTTAATGCCTCTACTGATGGTAATTGATTCTGGGTCGTTTTTTGTAAAATACCTCGCATAAGTTGACGTAAATGTTGCAATTCACGAATGATTGAATCGGATGGATAAGACAAATGAGCTATATCCCAATCCTTCATAAAATAGGCTACCCATTTAGGATTAGTTAAGCGATCCTCCGATTTCCCTGTTCCACGATAGTCATACCACATCGTGTTGATCACATCTAAACAAATCATCTCATTAGCCAAGCTGTCTTCTCCTTTATTAATGCTTCACGTTGTTTTCCATTATAACAGGTAATGCTTAAAATATAAATAAACCATTACAAATTGGTCATTCTTTTTCATTTTTTTAGATTTTTAACATTGGATGCGATCGCGATAACTCCAGCTACTAATCCGCCAGCTCCTAACACTCCTTTTCCTAAAGCAACCCCTAGATACCAACACATAAAGCTCCTTTTCCTAGGGATGTTCCAACCCACGAGCCAATGCGAGTAGCTTTAGATGGACGAGTTAATCTCGTTGCGGTATCCCGCGCTGTTTGGATATTATCTTTTGCCATATGTTTTGATAACTTCAGCAATTTCTCATTATAGTTTTTCATTACCATTCTCCTATCTAAAATAATATGAATTTGACAATGAAACAAATCACTTCATCACACTACTCATAAATCTTATCCATGACACTTTCAAGCAGGGTATCAAACACTTCAAAATGATCGTATCCAATCGTTTCTTTATTTGTCACTATGGAAAGAAGAGCATTAAATATTCCCATTGCCTTTTGCTTGTCCATCTTCAATTGGAGATTGGAGTTGAAATTGGTTGCTGAAATAAAATCATCATTGATTATTTGACTTTTTTCTTTCCATTCTTGAGGAGCTCGATTTAAAAAAGTGGTAAATTCTGAACTGTTGCGTTGTGAGAGGATATTGGTTTGATCATATTCCAGGTATACTTGCTTGAGCATAAGACAAATATCTTCTTTAGTTGGCGTTTTAGAAAGCGTTTGATTCACCAGATGTATCAGTCTTTCTTGGATAGTATCCAACACGCTACAAAACAATGATTCCTTAGAGTTAAAAAATAAGTAAAAAGCTCCCTTAGAGATACCTGCCTTTGTACACAATTCACCAACATTTGTTTTTTTGTATCCATAGCTTGCCCAACTTTTTTCAGCTTCCATCATTTATTATGGAATATTGTCAATCCAGAGTTCTATTTCAAAATATATCTTACAAATCATTTAATAAATTAGAAGATTTTAAGCATTTAAACCTGTATGATAAAGATATACACGCATGCATGTTTTTTCGAAGTGAGGAGGTAGAAGATTGGAAGTATATGTTCCATTATTTAAGGTATTTGTTTTGTTAATCGAACTAATGACATTTTACACTATCCTTAAATCCACTTTACTATATCATCAAAAAAACCAAACAAGGCACTCTGCGCAAATTGTTATAATAAGTTTTTTAATTGGATGCATAGTCGTACTAGCTACCTTATTTATCACATTATTTTTATTTTGAGTTACTATCTGAGATTAAACACAAGCATATCAAATATAGAGAATTTATCCGTCTATCTGCAGTGGAAACGATGCTAAAAAGTGGGTGAAAAGAATGAAGGGGTAAGTTGGCATAGTGTTTAAAATTTAAATCATACAAAAAAGCACTCCCCAAATAAATGAGAAGTGCTGTAAACACTGATATTAACGTTTCGAGAACTGTGGGAGTTAGTAAAATCAAGGCTTGCAGGCACTTTTGTATGCTACTTGTATGTTACGTGGAATTATCCACAGATTTACAAAGCAAGCAAAAAATGAAATAGGACATATATCTTTTTTGTTAAAGCGAGTCTTTAAGCGTTATCACAGGAAAGATATCTTAAATAACTTGAACAATTAAGCCTTCCAACTTAAATTTTAGATGCTCTCAATAACTTTTAACTTTTGACAACACAGAATCAGTATACAATAACAACAAACGCTCCTTGATTATTTTTGAATCTTTCTTGTTGGTATATCAAAGTTTTTCACAATTATATCTGTTACCAATTTAACTGAATGAAAGGAACCAATTGTCATTGACCAAAAAAAATAGGACCACATTGCAACTCCAATGGCAGAATATATCCTTCCTGGGGATGGCGGCAATAAGGATATTATTATAGAAAGAGTTACAACAATTAAACCATGATGGATTAACTTTCTAAGGCTTATATATAATCTTGTCTGAAATGAAGGCATTAAATGTTTCAACCTTGAGAAGGCAGGGCTCTCTTGTAATGTTATTAGTAAAGTTAAGAAAACTCCGTTCACACCTATTACAATAGATGAAAATGTTATGATATTACTAACCGTTTCTCTAATTCCGTCTATTATAGTAAAAAAGTATAAAAAGGCTGTCATCAAACTAAAAAAAACAGAAATTAAATTAGAATGTTTTTCCCAAACGCCCTCTAGTGTATCTAATAATTTCTCCATTTTTTGTCCTCAGCCTCCTTATAGTAGTTACTCTAACGAACCAATACTCTTCTTAACTCATATCTTTGTGTATCAAAAATCTCAAGAAAAGTTTGATATAGATACTCGTGACCAACAGTTTGTCGTGGTGCTACATCCACTGAAACGCGAACAGTCATTCTTGGTTCTATCAGGTTTATAGTTTCTACATCAGCCTCTTCATCATACAGTGCAGTAACTTCCATCTTGGGTTTTGATTCTCCAATGGCTTCAAATCTTCGAATAGCTGACTGAACATACTCTTGATTTAGTGAAGAGGTTCTTTCCGTCCTTCCTAGGGATATGGTAATATCGATATTAAGTCCGCTACTTTGGTGTAACAATCTTCTGGCATCGGTTAATAGACTGTCATCATCTAATGCAGCATCCATCATAAAATCGGAGCCCTTGAGTCTTATCTTTTTAAAATAATCCGATTCAATAACTTTTTGCACCTTGGAATTATCAATAATTGGGTTTAGTTTCACGACCAAAGGAACTTCTTCAGTTCTTCCCATTCTATCCAAATATTTAAATCTCAGTTGTGTTAGAACATGTTCTGTCTGTGCAACAGATAAACCATATAAATTAGATTGCATTATTAAAGCCTTATATGTATTATCAAATACTATGCTATTAAATTCTCCAATATACTCATCTTGGTCCAACAAAATATCTTCTTTAATCTCTCCGAATTTCTTTTTGGAAGGTATGTTAGTTTCTCTTAATTTGGATAACTGGAAACTATATAGGTCTCGACGTTCATCATAATGATACGAGTCTTTTTCAACTTCAGAGTACTCTGTTCCAATATCTACGGTAGTACTAATCTCCCGCCGGTTCACCATTAAATAATCTAGAAAATCGGACATGTCCCAAACATTTGCTTGAAATGGTATATCTTCATCTTCATTTAAATCCCGTCTTATTGCATCCTCCGCTGGAACTAAATTAACTTCAAAATAGTTAAAACGAATATATTTTCTTGCCATTTAAATCCCCCTTTATAGTATATTTCGACATAAAGAGTGGATATTCCTGCTTTTATTTTCAATTCGAACTGGGGTTTATAGTATTATGAGTAGTATTAAGACCTACATTGTCAAAAGAATATGGATTTGTTAATATTCTGACTTTCTACACACACCCACTTCCACTATCATTGAATACTATTAAATGAATCAAACCAGTTCGATTTAATTCTAAAAAGACACCAACGAGATATATTTCATATCTTATATTCACTAATATTTTCTGTAATCATCAGGAATTTTTCTTTGATCAATAAAATATAAATCGCCTTCTGTTCGAGTACATGCTACATAAAATTTTCTAAGCGTCTGAGTAGCCAATGTATGCAAGTTATCTGGATATTTCTTTAAAGTGGTTGGATTAAGAACAACACAGACACTTGAATAACTCAGCCCCTTAGAGTTGCCCCAATTGTTGCAATTCAATGAATATTTATTTGAATTTTGATAGAATAATTTCGTTACTTTATCATTATCCAAAACGGCTTTTATTTCCTTAGTATCTTCCAAATATTTTATTTGTGTTCTATCTTGTCTGTGTGAATCCATTTTTATTCTTAATTTATCAGTCACGAATGAACTTACACTGTTTGAGCACCGATGGCTCGCTACTAGTAATTCATCATCAAAAAAGTATCCTTCTTTTGCAAACCTATTTTTGTACTCCTTGTAAGTCGCAAATACGCCTCTTCCTTTGTTTCCTCTTCGGCTTGACGCAAACGTAGACTGATAAAAGTCCCCCACTAACGTAACCGGTATTTGTAACTCACTCAAACTCATTAACCAATCAAAATCATCTGAAGTTAAATCCTGTACTTCATCAATATATAGATGATCAAAAAAGTAATCAATTCTTTCCAAATATGGTAGTTTTTCTAGTAATAAAAATCTTGACAATTGATTAGAATATATCTGTCCCGATGAATTATGGTATCCTTTTAAAAACATAGGGGGGCGGTCAAAACATATGCCGTTTAATGGGTGTTTTGATTGTAATGGTCTATAACAAAACCCATACAAAAACTCAAACAAACCAAATATGTGAATATTATTAGGAAAATGACCAAATTTTTTGATAAGTTTTCGTCTTAACGTCTCTTGATTTGCTTGAGTATATGTTATCACTGCTACTCTTTTTTCTGAATTTAATTGTTCTAAAAGAGATGATGTCTTTCCAGCACCGGCTACTGCATGAATCATAAGTTTATCCATTGATAAGCCTCTTTTATATGTGTGGGAATCTCAAATTTATTATATAGACTATCATTTTCTAACAAATTCAGTAATCGAAAAGCTGCTTCTGCTTTATTGGATAACATATATGCTTGCACACCGTTACTCATTTGTGGATTTTTAAGATACTCTTCAAAAAAAGTATGGTTATTTTTATACAAGCAAACCTCGAAAGTAAATTCATCTTCATTTTCTGGAGCAAAAATTTCAATATTATCATATTTATACTCACTATATAAATCGAGAATATTTTTTTGATAATCTCTATCATTATCCGTAATAACCGCTACTTTTTTACCCAGTTTCAGTGCAATCTCAAGATATCTTTTAAAAGACAAACCTCCGACAGAAATCATAGAGATTCCATTATCATACATATCTTCTTTTCTGAGTTCTTTGTAAAAGGAATTCAGTAAAATATATTCTGCGTCACCTTCAACGAGTATAACTTTATCTGATAAAATAAAATTTAACACATTATTGTCTGGTGATTTCTGAAAAAAACGAGAAGTTTCACCATCCAAATCATTTAATTTAACGCCTCTCCCTTCAGCTAGAAAAAGCGCATTTTGCAAGTCTAACCTGGTTGCTATCATATTACTATGCGTAGCTATAAATATTTGCTTTTCATTTGATTCATCGATTCTTTGTATTAATTTATGCATATTTAAATGACTCAAATGGTTTTCGGGTTCTTCTATTAATATCACATTGGTTGAGTCTTTAGTACGCGATAACGCAAACTCTATGTTTAAAAACATACTGTCCCCACGCCCAAAATTTGTAATATCTATATTATCTTTCTGAATGGTCAAATTTTCTTCTAGAACTTTACCTTTATGTGTATTTAGCCTTAATTGATAATTTGAATCATCTGCTGACTTTAGGACTTTTTCTGAAAACCTGTGACTTTCTTCTCTGTATTGATGCTGTAATTTTGCGCGCTCTTCCTTTGTCTTCTCTTTTAAATAGAAACTTTCAATAAAACTTTGGGTTGCACGTTGAGAATTTACTTTTGTTGAATCTATAACGGAATAGTTTAGATAACGTTTGTAACTATTATAAGTTCTACCATCAAAAGTTTTAAATTCAACTTTATAATAGTCAAACGGAAATATATCACTGTTTTCCAATACGTCAGCAATTTCTTTTGAATATTCCTCATTAGGCCGTAATGACATTGAAAGGCCACTTTGTTCAACAGACTCTGAATTATGTATACCCATTAGCTCATATCGATTATGATTGTCTGCTATAAATAACTCAATTTTTAAAACAGGCAAATCTTCATATTTCTTTTCACTTGTTAAATAACTATGTATTACCTCCGTGTTAAATAAAGACTGTATTCCTATATTTTCGATACTGCGATCATTCGCTCCTAAAACATGTCCTATCGCCTCTATTAATGAAGTTTTGCCAGCGCCGTTCTCGCCAATAAAAATATTTCGAATAGGATTTAATTTTAATTCAAGATCCTTGAATTGCTTATAATTTCTTATTTTAATTCGATCTATGTACATTTTTATCCCCCTGAGAATGATTAATTGTTAAATCAGGTTAGCCCTTTCAACTTCCTATAGAAGTCATTATCTTCAAGGTCTATCGCATCTGAATTTTTAATTGTACTTTGATTTGCTATAAGCAATTCGATATCTTTAATGCATTTCTTTATATCTGAAGGCTTTGTTGTCAGATGAATATCAATTTCTTTATCCAAATTCACCTTTTGCTTAAGCAGCGAGAGCGACTCTGAAATCACTTCGATTATCTTCTTATCTTGATAAAAGGCAATATCTTTAAAGTCTTGAAAATCCTCTGGGTAAATACGGACAGATTTATAATATTGACGACTTTTTGCGCTCATCGATTACACCTCAAACCTACTTTTTATTCGCTCCTTAATTCCTTGTAAATCTCTTTTGCAACCGCCATCATAATTGTATTATAATACGATTTATCTTCAAATAGTTTCGAATAAGAATCCATTTGTTCCATATATAAGTCTTGAGAAGCTTTTTCGAAAACCCCAGGAAACAGGCTTTTTTCAAACATTTCCTCATCATTATTTCTTGCAAGGCTTTTTAATCGATCATTGGATTCTTTCGCTTTACGTGTAACCCCCTCAATAATGACACGATCAGATTCAGATATTTTACCATCGTATTTTTCATTTACTCGTCTCACGATATTTTCTAGTAAGTCATCGTCTTCTGGTGGTTTAATTCCAGTCTCTACGTTATCTGGGTTACTTAATTGGTAGCCATTAGTATTTTTTTCTAATGCGATATCCCCGTTAAAAGTTTGTTCCAGCTTGTAATACTCCAGTTTCACTTTGTCTTTAATATCAATTTTTCCAGTACTATTCTTGGGAATGAATTTAATCAAATAGGAATTGAAGATAAATTCCTCATGCAACTCTTTATCAAACATCCTTGTTAATTGTGTAATGTAGGAATACCATTTATTAAAATTACGAACAGTCACTCGAAACTCATATTGCTGCTGGTCGTCTAGTTCCTCATATCTTTTAATAATTGGTACCAAGTGACTCGCTATTCTTCCCAAATCCTTATCTGATTGGCTGCCATTTTTCAAATAAATTTTAGTGAGTTTTTTAATGTCTTGATCATTATAAATTTTATAATTTCTAAGCTTTGTTTTCGTATCATAAATAAGGTTAACATCAATTTCTTTGTCTAATTCTGTTACTTCATAAAATGGCTGAAAGGCCTTCTGAATATCTTCCGCCTCGTTTACAAAATCCAATATAAAGGTATTATTTTTATTTGGATGCGTACGATTCAACCGGGAAAGAGTTTGGACAGCCTTCACACCAGAAAGTTTTTTATCAACAAACATGGTATGTAGTAACGGTTCATCAAACCCAGTTTGATATTTCTCAGCAACTACTAGAACATTGAATTCATCGGTATGAAACGTTTCTTTTAGTTGGTTTTCTTTCACCCATTTACCATCTTTTGTTTTATTTAAATGTTCTTCTGTGTACTCTTCATTTTCATCAGGAACTGTCCCAGAAAATGCAACGAGCACATCCATATCGCTATATCCTTTATTCTTTATATAACGCTTAAACTCAAAAAAATAACGAACAGCATGCAAACGTGAAGCTGTGACCACCATCGCTTTGGCTCTGCCGCCAATTTCATGTTGTGTTACATTTCGAAAATGCTCAATCATAATAGCTGTTTTCTGTTGTAAATTATGAGGATGTAAAGACTGATAGCGTCTAATAGCTTTTACACCTTGAGTTGTTGATAATTCCGGGTTATCCGGTGTATTCTTAGCAATTTTATAAGACATTTGATAGGTCATATAGTTTTGCAGGACATCTAAAATAAATCTTTCTTCAATTGCTTGCCGCATGCCATAAATATGAAACGGTCGAAACGAATCATCAGATTGTTTTGTTCCAAACATCTCAAGTGTTTTTTCTTTAGGGGTAGCTGTAAAAGCAAAGAAGCTTAAATTGTCATGGCTTCCATGTGATAATAGTTCTTGTACAAGTTTATCTTCTTGATCTGGCGTATTTTCCTCAATTTCAGCTTCCAGCTCCGCATATTCCCTTAAGGCTTCTTCTGTATCAGCAAGTGCTGCCTTTAACTTTTTAGCACTTGTTCCTGTTTGGGAGGAATGTGCTTCATCCACAAGAACCGCAAATCTATTTCCTTGATTAACATCTACCTCTTCATAAATAACAGGAAACTTTTGCAGTGTTGTAATGATAATGCGTTTACCATCATTAATAGCATTTTTTAAATCCCTCGATGTTTTTCTTTCACCAATTGTTTCCACTAATCCATCCGTGTGATCGAAGCTGGAGATTGTGTCTTGCAATTGGCGGTCTAAAACAGTACGGTCTGTTACAACAATAACGGAATTAAATATGCTTTTATCATCATCGTCATGTAAGCTAGCGAGATGATATGCTAACCATGCGATACTATTGGACTTCCCAGACCCTGCACTATGCTGAATAAGATAATTATCACCACTTCCTTTTATTCGCACAGTGTGAACCAGCTTCCTGACAACATCTAACTGATGAAAACGAGGAAAAATTAATTTTGAACTTACTTTATTTTGCTCACGTCCATTTTTTACTACCTTTTGTTTTTTCACTTCCAAGTGCATAAAACGATGAATAATGTTCATTAAGCTATCTTTATGAAGTACTTTTTCCCACAGATAGGACGTAATATAACCATCCGGGTTCTCAGGGTTTCCTGCACCACCAACTTCTCCAGCACCATTCGTCCCTTGATTAAAAGGTAAAAAGAAAGTCTCTTTTCCATCTAGCTTAGTTGTCATCCATACTTCATTTAAATCAGCAACAAAATAAACGAGTACTCGTTTATTAAACTGAAATATTTTTTCTCTTGGATTACGGTCATACATAAATTGTTTCTTCCCATGTTCCACTGATTGTCCTTTGATTTGATTCTTTAGTTCCATTGCGACAATCGGAATCCCATTAAGTGATAAGACCATGTCCAAAGAATTATGATTGGCTGTTGAATAAGCAAACTGACGTGTAACTATTAATTTATTCGCTTGATAGTTTTGTATCGTTTTTTCATTTAAGGACGATTCAGGTCGAAAGAAAGCAATTTTCAATTTGACCCCACGATCTGTGATACCATTTCGTAGTATATGCAACATACCATTAGATTCAATTTCATCGCTTAATCGTTTATATAACTGCTCGGAAGCTTGATCCCCATATATTTTATTGTACCTGACCCATGCCTTTTCTTGTGTTTCTTGAATAAATTCTATTAATGGGTTCATATCAATAGCTTTTTCTTTGTCATAGTTTAATTGATTACCTTTAACATAGCCACCTTCAGTTAATAGGTATGTTTCAATATCCTCTTCAAAACGCTTTTCTGTATCTTCAAAAGCCAATTACATAACCTCCTTCTTGCCTGTGACGTATTCGTAGATGAGGGACTTTTTATAATTTTCCAACTCAAATATCAATTTATCTTTATTACTTATAATCTGATTAATTGATTGTACTTTGCCATCTAAATATGTGGAAATTTGTATTTGTTCATCTAACGGTGGAAGAATCAATCGAAACTCTTTAATGTCTTTCTGGAACAAATGGGGCACGCCCATTCCGTCTTTCTTTACCCTAATTTCGTTTTGAATATAATCACTCATTATCAAATAATATAAATATATTGCATCTAAACTTACAGCAGGTGTTAATACTGCTATAGAACTATTTACTGTGGCATCTTCACATAATGATCTAACAATATTTACAGTCCCTAAAGTTGACCCATCTTTAGTCAATAACACATCGTTTTTTGATAATTTAATTTCCGGGGACTCATCATATCTTTCCCGTGTTATATAGTTAACGTTGTTAAAATCAATATATTCTCCCTTTATATTAGGGGTGGATAAAAACGCAATACCCTTATCGACATACTCAGATGCTTTCAAGCCTTTCCAACCAAGTCTCGCCCTAATATATATTTCATATTTAAAATATGATAAATCCCAGTGTTTTGGAATACTTTCTATCCACTTCACTCCACTTTCTTTCATTTCAATACCTGGATACAGCCCTTTTGTTACAGTCTCAGTAATTAACGATTGTTTATATTTTTTTAGTTCCTCAATAGACTGTTTTGTTTTCTCGATAATGGAATCAATTTGGTATGTTTTTTCATCTAAGAAGCTAATTATTTTTTGTTGCTCATGTACAGGTGCTAATGGAATCTTGGATTTTCTTAAATCACCTGCAGCAATTCCTTCTCTATTATTACCACCAGCATAATAACTTCGATTAAATCTATATGATGCTTTAAAACAGTAATATAAAAATTTATAATGCAAAAATTCTTTATTACAAATAAAACCAACCAAAGATTGATTAGATGATGCCTCTATCATTAATATAGCAGACATACCTTTTGTTTTTCCCTGACCATTCAACGCTACTATAACAGTACTAATCGGAAATAGTTTTGCCGAAGAATTATTTAATCCAGATTCAGTTATTTTTTCATTTGTTTCGTAAATAAATTCTTTATTAACTTCTCCTGAAGAGGCCCAAGGAATTTCTCCTCCAATCCAATATTTTTCATTGTTTCTAGAAGGAGTTCCACCAGAATACGAATTAGTTATTCTACTTAATTTTTCTGTTCTCCAATGAACCGGTATATCACTTATCCATTCAATGCCACTATCTTTCATTTCTCTAAGCATCAACTTTCACTTCCTCACCTGACAAGGCTTCAAAGGATTTCACAATCTCTTTTTCTATTTCTCTAATACGAGCTGCAATAGCATCTGCTTTTTCTGGTTGTTCAAATTTATAAAAAAGACGTGTGAATGGTATTTCGTATCCAATTTTAGTTTTCTTCTCATCAACCCAAGCATCAGGATTAAATGGCTTTATTTCTTTTTCCACATATGATTGAATGTTCTCTTTTAATGGAATTTCCTCTGTGTCTCTTTTTTCTTTATCTGCTACAGGTTTATTCTTTTTCAAGACGATATTACCTTCTTCGTCATACTGAGGTGTTTCCACTGTGACTTTATAAAAACCGAAATCATCGTTATCTAATATCTTCGATTCAATCGTTCCTTCCCCTAACGAATACTCTTTATTTAAAAAGTCACCGTATGCCTTTACGATCACTTCACGACAAGCCTCACTGATATCAACCCGTTTACTCCCAATGTTATTTCTTCGTTTTTCATACATATTGGATGCATCAAGTAACTGTACTTTCCCAATGCGATGTTTCGGCTTATCTTTCGTTAACACCCATACATATGTAGCAATACCAGTGTTGTAAAAAGAATCATTAGGCAGCTGAACAATAGCTTCTAAGTAATCATTCTCAATGACATGGCGACGGATTTCACTTTCCCCACCACCGGCATTTCCACTAAATAAAGCTGACCCGTTATGTATTATAGCCATTCTGCCAGTATCTTTTAATTTACTTAAACCATTTAATAAAAAAAGAAGTTGACCGTCATTCTTCTTGGGTAGCCCAACACCAAACCGACCGGTTTCTCCACGGTCATGTTCTTCTTTTACTTTTTTATACTCTGATTTCCAATCTGTCCCGAACGGCGGATTGGAAATACAATAGTCAAAGGTATAACCCTCGAATTGATCTTCCGTTAGTGTGTTTCCTAATCTCATATTATTTGAGTCACCATTTCGAATCATCGTATCTGCTTTGGCAATCGCAAAAGTTTGTTCATTAATTTCCTGTCCAAAAGTAGTAACATCCGCCTCGGCATCCAGTGCTTTTAACCGTTCTTCCATGGCACTCAGCATCTGGGAGGTACCCATCGTCTGGTCATATACTGTTTTTGCAACACCTTCATCAATTAATACATCTTTCTCTTCTGCAATTAATAAATCTGTCATGAGATAAATAATGTCGCGACTGGTAAAGTGAGAACCTGCTTCCTCATCATAGCTCTCAGAAAACTTTTTAATGAGTTCTTCAAATATGTACCCCATATCGGTGCTTGTAATTCTGTCTGGCCCCATGTACGCCTTTTCCGAATTAAACTCTTGGATGATAAAGAATAATTTATCATTATTGGCAAGTTTTCTTATCTCTCGTTCAAATTCAAAGTTCTTTAAAACGTCTTGAACGTTTTCAGAAAACCCATTTAAATAGGCTAGAAAGTTTTCTTCGATATTATCCGGTTCAGCAAGGAGACGTTCAAAAGTAAAATTGCTTACATTATAAAACCCATACCCGGAAGCTTTTTGTAGGAATCCTTCTTTTACTTCTAAATGTTTTACTTTTTGATAGGTTTCTTGTACTTTGTCTCTAGTTGGTAATAACGTATCATGAAAGCGCTTTATTACCGTCATCGGCAGTACAACCTCCCCATACTGATGGGGTTTATATAATCCTCTAATCGAATCTGCTATACTCCAGATTAAGTTAGCTTTTTCTTGAATATTTATGCCTGTTTGTTGGTGAAACATACTTTCATTCATTCATACAACCTCACTTTTAAAATTCTATTAAAATATGTATTGTTTTCTTTAAAGATAACACAAAAGGCACATAAATAACACAAACCCACTTTAATAATTAAGTGCACAAAAAATATTATATTTTAAAAGTTGGCATATTATTTTTTGATTTTATTCTTTATAACCATTCAATCTGATGAACCATACATGTTTATTTAATGGTGAAAATAAGGTATACTATACATAGAAACACATACAATAATAAAAGACCGCCCATGCTCTAACATGGAACGGTCTCGTGTGTAACAGCCCTTCAAGGGGGCAGCTCACATTGTTAAGTTGGAAAAGGTAACCAACCCAAATGCTTGCTAGGCGATCAATGGGTGGTTACTTTTTTTGTTGTGACAGTATGGCTACAATTAAGGTTGCGAAAGAGATCATCAACCAATGCTTCGAATACTGTCATGTTATCACCCCCTTTCAAAAAAGGGGTGAACTACCACCCATGAAAGCCCTATTACACTAATAGCAAGTATATCAAACTATGAAGATTTTCACATCATTTTCATGTCTACTGTTTGTAATTTTCTTTTGTCGCTTTTTCCTTTAAACCATTCATCAATATCTTTTCTTTCATTCTTCAACAAAAGGCCATAAACCACATCATCAAGCATCATTTTCTGTTCTTCAGTAAGATTTCCTTCCCTTCTAGCCTGATGGTGCGGATTCAAAAATTCGCCATCTCCAATATCTAGCCGATCCATACTAACAACTTCCATCTTTGAATTATCACTTTCAGGAAACACAATATGATAACGAGTTTTATAGTATCTATTATCATCCTGATACTTTTCTTCCAGCTGCTCTACCATTTCATTGCCTTGTGCAAAGTCTATCATTGAATCAGTTTCTAATTCTGGTGCCTCCGATGATTCAATAAATATTTGTGGTTGTTCAATATCCAAATCATATCGCTTTAACCATGCTTTGCATTTTACAATATGGTCAAATTCCGCCGTCCAAGCTTCACCTGTTGAATTATCAACTCCGACAACGACATCACCATCCACATAATAATATAATCCCTTTGTATGCTCTTCTTCCTTATGATCAATTACATAATCCATCCCCGCTTTATTAACTTCTGTCAGTTCTGATAGATCTTTCCTGTCGTGAACAGCCTGTATGAACACATCTTTTCCATTTTCCATGCCTTTCTCCTGTTCTTTCATCAATTCAGGCTCCATGGTTTCTATAAACTCTACAGCTGCTCCCCTTACTTCTTCAAGTAACTGCGCTTTATCCTTTAATTCCTTTCCCTGTGTCCAGTTTACAAGATAGCCCAAAGAATAATCACTTGTATCAATATCAAAGTACGAGGCTACTGCATAAGCTGTCATTTCCGCTTGGAATTCTTTTTCTTCTGAAGTTAGATTGAAATGCTTATCGGGTGTACCATGCAACTTGGCATGGGCCAGTTCATGGATTAATGTTTTCACGTTTTGCAATTCGCCATTGCGTGGATTTAAACCAATATGATTTTTCCTGCCATCTATTCCTTGGTAAAATGCACCTTTAGCAGCACCTAGTTCCTCCATAGGCTCGCCAATCGTCACATCCTGTTTATCTCCCACTTTTTGCAGGGCCTCTAACATATCTTGATAGTTTGCAACGTCACCCTCCAGCCATCTATTTGGAAAAATATCTGGAAGGTCACTAGCTTTTGCATCAGTTTGCGAAACATCGAAAACGCTGCCCTTTCCAAAATACAACCCACTTCCCTTTTTCTCTAATTCCCCTTTGTTGATTAATTCTTTTTCCTGCTCTGTCGCCTTTTTGATACTTTTCCATCTGCCGTTCTCATCTTTAAATTTCGGCTGCGCCTTATTTGGCACTAAAATTTGAATGGCTTTTTCTCCTTTTTGCACTTGAAAGCCTTTTTCCTGCCAAAACTTATAACTTCCTATTGCTTGCGCTCCCTTAAATTGACCCTGAATTAAGGCTGTATTTCGTAATGAATATTGATAAAACTGCATCATGAAAGCTAGATGTTCGGCCATTTGTTCAGGTGTTTCAAAATAGGATTCAATGGACTGATTCATCGTTTCTGTTAATTGTTTCACTTCTTCCTGTTTTTGTTCGAATGTTTTTCTTTTCATGAAATATCATCCTCCCATAAAATAAAAGGAACTCCCATCAGGAAGCCCCTTAGATATATCAGCAATTTATTTTCCCAGCCTATTAATCTTTCATATACAGAATAAAAAAGACCGCTACATCAGCGATCAACATCTTTTTTTACATACAGTTTTCACTAAACGGCTTCCCCTTAGTGGTATCTCAAGCTGGTTCACCCTCCAAGATGACTGCTTTCTCCTTTATATCCAATGGAATCAATGCTTCTTCATCTGCTTGATTTATCATTTCTATAGCATCCTTTGTGACTGCATCTACTTCAACTTCTATTTCCCCAGCATCAACAATGAAAACAACACTAGCTTCTTTAATTTCCTTTACATACCCTAAATCAACCATCTTATATGCCCCATTTACATACATATCCATCACGATCATCCTTTCGGGAATTCAAATGTCATTTTTTGCTCGGTTTGATCATAGCGTAAAGACGCATCAAACTTTTTTCCTTTTTTACTTGTAAATCCTTTGATTAAATTGGTTTTTTCGCCACCCAATAACTTTTTAATGTTTATCTGACTTATGGATTTGCCAAGGAATTTCTTTGGTAACGTAAATGTACACCCTTCACGATAACGGCTGCACCCATAAAATTTTCCTTTATCTTGAATCTTTCCGTCTTCATGATTACAACGGGGACATTTTCCAATAAAAGATGGTTCATTCATCTGTTGCAAGGACTGTTCCATGCTACCAATTTTCTTAGGTGCTTCTTGCATTAAAGACTCAATCATTTGTTTGATTTTATCGAGAAACACTTCTTGTGATCCTTCATTTTCCCCGATTTTATTTAAATACGTTTCCCATTTCGCTGTCATTTCGGGACTAGCAAGTAACGTTCCTTCTACAGCCTGACAAAGTATTTTCCCTTTATCTAATACAGTTACTTGATTCTTTCTAATTCCAATATACAATTGGTGTTTTAAAGTTTCTATGATACTTGCTCTGGTGGCCTCTGTTCCAATACCTTCACTTTCTTTTAAAGTATGTTGCAATGCTTCGTCATCTACCTCTTTTCCAGCGTATTTCATCACATTAATCAGTTGCCCCTCGGTATAATACTTAGGGGCTTTTGTCTGTCCTTTCGCTATTTCTACATTAACTTGGCAAGCTTGATCTTTTTCCATTGCTGGTAAGACAATTTCCTTTTTCTTAGCTTGTTGTTGATTTTTAAATAATGATTTCCAGCCTAATTGTTTCTCAACCTTTCCAGTCGCTTCAAAGTTAATCCCTTTCACATCAATCGCTACCTTTGTTTCTTCATATTCATAGTCTGGAGCGAACATCGCTAAAGTAGTTGCAACCACTTCTTGATAAATATTCTTTTCTTTCTCGTTTAAGGCACTAAAATTTGGCGTTTGTTTTGTTGGAACGAGGGCATAGTGTTCAGCAACCTTCGTATTATCTACATATCGCTTCTGGGCATCAGGATAAACAACTTCAACATCTACCCCGATACATTCTTGATAGTTCGATAAATTGTTTTTGATATAACCAAATTCGCTATCAGTTATAAAGTGACTGTCCGTCCTAGGGTAAGACAGAACTTTCTTTTCGTATAGGCTTTGTGCAATCTTTAATACTTCGGACGGACTGTACTTCCATTGCTTGTTTGCCGTACTTTGCAAGGAAGATAAAGAATGTAGCTTTGGTGACTTTGTTCTTTTGCATTCTTTTTTCACTTCCTGAATAATACCATCATTTACACCAAGTAAAACGCCCTTTTCTTGCAATATATTTTGTGCTTCTTCTTTTGTTGCAAAGCGTTGTTTATGTTTCGCTTCAAACGAACCATTTGGCACTTGGACTTTCCCTTGAAAGGTAAAATAGTCTTGGGAAACAAAATCCTCAATTTCCTTTTGACGTTTGTATAATAAATAAAGGGTAGCTGTTTGTACCCTGCCAACGCTGAATACACCTTTCATCCCTTGCTTTTGCAGAAGCAATGTATATAATCTGGAAGCGTTCATTCCTACTAGCCAATCGCTATATTGCCTTGTTTGTGCTTCCTTATATAATGATAGATAATTATTTCCGTTGTTTAAATGACGGAATCCTTTTTGTATCTCATCCACTTCTAAAGAGTTAATCCACAATCGTTTTGTTGGTTTATGTGATGCACCAGCAAGTGATATGATACTTCTTGCAATGTTTTCTCCTTCACGATCACAGTCTGTAGCTACAATAATTTCTGTTGAATGATTTAAAAGTCTTTTCACTATATTGAATTGCTTTTTCTTATCTTTACTTACCTGAAAACGAAACTGCCCTGGAAACATGGGCAATTGATCTAATCTCCATATTTTCCATGTTTCGTTATATTGTTCAGGAGAAAGAAGTTCAACCAAATGCCCGTATCCCCAAGTGATATATGCTTTCTCCTTAAAAAAGCGACCATCATTTACCTCTATATAACCACCTTGTTTCTTTGTATGTTGAAGAGCATCTGCATACGCTTTTGCTTGACTCGGCTTTTCAGCTAAAATTAATGTATGTCCCATTAAAACGTTCTTCCCCTTTCTTTTGCTCACATTTCCATTTCAAATGCATGCTGTTTACCGCCTTCTGTCTTTGACTGCTTTTCAATGAGTTTTCTATAATCTTCATTGCTGCTAACATGTCCGGGAATATCTTTTGCAAAGGAATAGACATTCTTTTTTCCGACAATAAAATGATCCAATAACTGTACATCCAATTTTTCGGATATTTCTTTCAAACCTTTGGTCACATTTCTATCTTCAGCACTTGGTTCGGTATGCCTGAAGGATGGTTATGAAAAACGGCAACCTTTGATACATCTTCTCGCGACAATAATTCCTTTGTAAATACCTTCTTATCCACTATACTTGCATTTGGTGACCCTTTGAAAAGTTCTTTAACAGCTAGAACTTTCCCATCAGCATCACAAGCAATTACTCCAAACGATTCTTGCCAATCATACTGATAACCAACTTTCAAGCTTTTCTTCACCTTTGCATTATCTTTCAACATATGAGATCCAACAATCTCTTGATTAGCGAAAAAAGAAGTAAATTCGTCAAATCCTTGGTATGTGTTTATGCCATTTTGCAGATTATAAGCTGTCATGGTATGACCTTCACTTTCGGCAACACTATCCACAGATGTTGCATATTTATCGCGACTATACGGAATCATTTCCTGATTGGATGTGATTGTGTCGCTGAATTCGTTATAGCTAAATCCATCAATCACATCTATCCCAAATGTTTTAAAGTATTTGGTCATTTCTACTTCCTTACCAGTAGACATAGAACTGTTTGATAAATTAAACATGGATACACCGCCTGCATGTAAACCCTCTTTCAACACTCTTTTCAGATCATCTTGATCATGAAGTTTATATCGGCTTAAATGCAGTGGCTCGTTTTTGGTGGAACAAAACACAGATACCATCTCATCCTTGGAGGGCATTTTATTCTTCGTTACAAATTCAATAAAGTTTTGTGGAGAAGATATTCCTACTTCTTTGCTGTTCATTTGTCCTTTTGAGAAGTCTATAAAATCCACTAAACTTCTTACGGAATCATCATCCTTGGTTACTTTTTGATAAAGCTCCTCTTTGGACGTACAGCCAAAATGTTCATACAAATTATTCATCCGTATCACGGCCAATCTCTGCACGAATGAGCAATTCCTTCAATAAAAGAACATCCTTATCTTTCGGATTCGCCTGCATGAACTCCAGTAACTCCTTTTGACTGCCTACTCCAAAATAATCTAAAATACTCTTTTGGTTATTCGCCACTTAAATCATCCCTTTCTGTTTTTGTAAAACCTATCGATAAATCACATTAAAAACTGCATACAAAAAGCACAGAATTAATTACTGTGCTATTAAAACTGCTATTTACTTCTATAATCATGTGACATAGATGGATATATTCTTAAACAATCGCGCTCGATTGGTGAACAACCACATTACGAAATTTCTTCTCTAATGGATTGTAACGCATGTCATCGATGTAGGTTACTGAACACAGAAGCAAGTCATAACGACCCACTTCTTTGCGTTTATTCTTGTTTCAATAGTGCATCTGATTCTTTTAATTCCATTTCAGGAAGTAATGACAATTGTTGTTCTTTCTTGAATTCATTTTTTCTTTCTTGTAATCGTTCAATAAGTTTTTTTTCCACATCATTAAAGAAAATATCCTTTTCGGATAAATTCCATTTTTCTTCGTCTTTTTCCTCAAAGTAAATTTGAAATAACTTAGGGATAATTTCATGATAAACAAGTAATAATACTTGGGCTTTCATTTTCTTGTCTTCTAAATCTTCATAATTTCCGGAATACGAATCAGTTTCGACTGCAACAACGCCTTTGTCGTTTAGTCTCATTTCAATGTTTTCGTGTCCCGTATATTCTGTACGTAAAACAATTTGTTTAAGTAAATTACTTTCAAGAATAAACGAAAGTGTACTGATTAAGTTTAAAACTGTATCTCCTTGAGCAGACAATCTGTTTTCATCTCTAGTTTCACCACGAACACCAATGATACTATTTATGATAAGTGCTAATTCGTTTTGGCTTGAATCCGTAAACGAGAATTCATTTTCTTTATTTGATACGATTTTTACAAACCACATAAAAATATCGTTAAAAAATGAAAATTTATTTTCAATTATTTCATTTCTACCTCTGTATCCCAATAGTTTACGGAGCAACTTAAGAGCATCGTAATTTCTATTAATAATATAGTGAACCCGATTGCCATCACTATACAATATAATCAACCCCCTAATGAGTTGAGTACGTGCTTCAATTGGTGTAGAACCAGGGGTAATAGAGTTCATTGAAAATTCAATTACATTATAGGAATATACATGAGTATCTATTGTTACAGTTTGATTTTGTTCAAACGCCTTTTCCTTCTCTAGGTTAGAATAGCTAACCCCTCCATCGTTTGTTAGATTCTCATTCTCTGACATAATTAATTCTGTCGCTTCATCTAATGAAGCTATATCCCTATCGGTCCAACGCGTAGTAGAAAACCATGCCATCCAATACCCTCATTTCGTAAATAATAAATCATTTTTTTCTAATATTATTTTTCTTTTTGGCCCTATTATAACTGTTTCAATATAACTTTGAACTTCATCATCGCTTTTAATAACTTTAAATCCAATATTAATTGAATCCTCAATTCTTTCAGTCTTTTCAGTGTTAAATAACTTCTCTAAATCAATTATTACACTTCTTTTATCCGCGCTAATTTTATAGTATTTAGAATACTTTTCAATCTTTTGTGCTGTAACTTGAACGGGAAGCGTCAGTTTCATTTCTCTCTGAAGAAACTTCTTAGGATTGCCTGCCAATTTCACTTCCATATAAATTGTCGCAGTATCTTGATTAAAATCACAGTGAACCAAATACATTTTATTAAAATCTGGTCGGTTCGCTGCAAACTTGACCTTTATAATTGTTTTCTGTTTTATAATGTAATTAAGTAGGTAGTCTAATCCGGTGAATAATGCTACGAAGACTCCAGAATACAAGGTCAGACTTATTCCATAAACTTGATCTTCGGGAATAAAAGATGCGCTTACTGGAAAAACACTCGTTAGATAGGCAGATAACAATGTCGCAATCATTGGCGCAACAATCATTATTAGCTTCCTTATTTTTTTCAAATCCAATCCTTGACGTTCTCCCATATTGAATCAACCATAAATGAAATTTCCCCACCGATATTTTCATTCTCACCTGCTTTAATCAATCCATTAACAGACAAAGATAAATCTATTGGCTTTTCATTTTTTCGATACTTGATTCGAATGTTTTTGATTTCAACTGATTCTTGTTCAGCCAAAAATGATAGTTCTTCCATTAAATCATAAAAATAATCTCTGTCTTTATTGACGGAGGCAATTAAATTATTCATTTGATTTAGATAATCAGTATCATCTTCAATGAAATCAATACTAACAATCTTTGCTTTTTTTTCAACAAACATTTTTCGTAAAACGTGTAACATGATACTTGATGAAATTATTATTTGGCTATGTCCTTCATCAATCTTAGCTCGAACAAACGAATAATAATCCGTTCTGTCAATTTCCATTGCTTCTATACCAGTATTTCCACTGGTCATTAGTAATTTGTATTGACTAAAATTCATAGTCCTCCCCCCAAACTAACTAATCATATAATATAGTACCTTCATTTATTAAGCAAAGTTTCGTATCCATCAAGATGTTGTTATTATTCTAGGTCTATTCAAACACGACTGAAAGACCTCTTTTGAATAGGTAAGGACTTGAACTATATCCTGCTCGTTCTAGACTTTGTTTAAGGTCATTACGGTTACCCCATAGGCAATTAATAAATTCACGTGCTACAGCAGTAGAGTAAACTGGCCTAAGTTTTTGTTTTGCTTGTTCCTGGTAACCCGATTATGCTTTCCGGAGCTTGCAGTGCAGACGTAGACTTCACCGGGTACAGCGCGGGCTATAAGCCCCACAGGTAGCACCAAAATGAAAAGTACATAATCTAACAAAAGTATATCAAAACGAAAGGGAAATTGTTAGCCTTCACTTGATTTCAAATTAATTCTTCTCCATCATCCGATCAAATTCATCCATATCTCTTTCTCGCTTGTAATCATGAAATGTTTTTCGCATTGCTTGCTTCAAACGAATAACAGAAACATGTAAATCACGGTTTCCTTTTCCATTGTACCGCTGAAAAAATGATTGCTGATTTTCTTTATCTAATGCATGAAACTGTCCTATAACTATTTTTTGCTTGAAGACCGACATCTTTTCTTCTTTATCAACTGCTCGCATTTCGGTCAGAATGGCGTTTCCCATACGCTTTTTAAGATCATCTAATTTTGTATCTTTATATTGTTGATAATCACTTTCTTCACCGTACATTTCTTTCATCACATCTACTTCTTCATCCAATTTGGTTTTTAATGCTTGAATCTCTTCTGGATGAAACTGTTCTAAATAAACTTTGGTTATTTCATCTATATATGGCCTGGCCTCATTGATAGATTGATAACCATAACGCCATTGTTTTCGATCATCCGGCAAATGATTCATCGCTTCTTTAAATAATGTTTCTGTTTTCTGGAAAGATGATAACGAAATATTATTTTCCTTTTTGTAGCGTATGGTTCCACGCAACAATTCATCTACCTTATTTCGTTCATGAGTTCGATCTAAAATAACATTGGCTACTTTAGATTTCATCTTGTCCAGCGTTTTTGGCTTTCGTTTGGCTCGATATTCTTCATGCCATGTATTCGAATCCTTATCCAATACATTCATTCGTTCTCTTGTTGGATGTGGCTCTACGGTTGCGACATGTACATGAATGTTATCTGTATTGTAATGCAGGGATGCCGTCCAAACTGCTGATTGCTGCATCCCTTCTGCCTGCAACATGGCTTGCATCGTTTCCCGTACTATACTTCTTATTTTTGTTTCATCAACTGTATGAGTCGCTTCATCGTATAATCCTTGCTTGGCTAGCCATTCATTATCAAAAGAGATGACATCTTGCCACATTGGTGATTCATTTTGCTGTGCTAGTTGAAATTGTTCTTTGACTGTTTGCTTTTCTTTGCCATCCAATCTGTCTTTACTAGAGGTAAATAATTCCCCTTGCTTTTCCTCATCATCCATATAATCCATGAAGTTGTAGAACACATTAAAATCATTTTCCTTATCAGATGAGGTATCCATTCTCACATGTTGTTTCGCATCTTCACGATCCATATAATTAATGTAATCATTAAATGTACTCGACCCAGGTGTAACAAATTTACTTCGCAATACAACAGCTGGACTCATTGTTTATTCCTGACTTTCCGATTGAACTTGTTGCTTTAATTCTTTTTGCCGTTCATAATCTAATTTCTTTTTCCTCTGTTTATGAATCCGTTTTTGAACTAATTCTTCTGCTTGTTCCATTCCTTTTGTTTTATATTCTTCCGTTGTAATTAAATTTTTGAATTTATTCACCAGGTAGTAATGGTTCATGAACTCCAGAATGATTTTCGTGTCACGATCAATAACATTACTTGCTACTTGAATGCGATTCATTTTCTCTTTTACGAAACCTAATTTTTCATCCAGTAAGTCAGAAATCGTTTGTTTGAATAGAACATATTCTTCTTCTCTATTTTCAAAATAAGCATCCACCATTAAGGCAATGGCATTCGCTTGAGATGTATGATTTTCATTCGCTGCCACTTTAATTTTTTCTTTCGTTTCAGTGCTTAACAAAAAATAGGAACCCTGTTTTTTCTCTTCTGTCATGCTCATTTTAATTCTCCTCCTTGTCGCCCATTGCAAAAGTTTTATCTAAAATGTGATCGGCTTCTTCAGGATTTAATCCAAGTGCATCACATAAAATCAAATACAGATGGAGCGTTCGTTTTTCTATATGATTTAATCGTTTGAACGTCATTTCCAATCCGTCAGCAACTCGACTGACGGTCACATCTAATTCTTTTTCTGCTAACTTAATCCCATCAAATTTCACTGTATCCTCTACCATTCGTTTCAGTAATACATTCCTTGATACCTTTTGTTTTTTAGCTTCCTCATCTAACACCTTTACTGCTCGAACATCCACATCCCGAATCTTAATTTCCATTGAAATTCGCTCCTTCCGCACATCATATAGAAAATAGGAAAATCCCCGTTCACAAGAACAGGGATTGTTGAACAGGATAAGGGGAAAGTGTACCCACATAGCGTGGGTGACTAGGCAGCGCCTAGTTTTCCAGTAAGCCCATTTTTCCAGTCAAATATATACCTTTCATATAGGTGTTTCTTGCTGAATATATAGGTTTTATATAGACCTTTTAATGTTTATTTCCCCTCTTTTTCTGAAGGCTTATCTTTGTTTTTCTTCTTTTGCTGTTGCCTTTTCTGCTCCTTTTTAGATTCATCCTTTTTATTTTTGTCCTGCTTTTTCGCATCCTGCTTTTGGTGTTTTTCATGTTTCTTTTTCGCTTCTTGCTGCTGTTTCTGCTCTTCCGACTCTTGATTTTCTTCTACTAATTGACGTTCAGGATGAAGCAATGTATCGAGTTTTTCTTCCCGATTATCGTACTTTTCCTTGAGCTCTTTTACCTTTGATTTGTATGCTTCAATTTCTTCTTTTGCACTGGAAATGGCATTATCTTTATGTTCTATTTCCTTCTCTGTTTCAGTTTGTTCTTCCTTCGTTTCAAATTCCATTTCACTTTTTAATGATGTTTTCTCCTTTGTTAAAGTAGTAATTAATCCCTGTTGGAAAGGAATATTTTCATCTATAATTGTAGATATTTCTTGTTTGATTCGTTCCATGTCTGTGACGATTGCTTCTTTTTGATATGCCTTATCCGATTTTGCAACAAGGTTCTTATTTACTTCAATCTCACGATAATCCCCCACAATAATCACATCTTTCGGCTTCGGCAAATCGGACTTTTTAATTTTATCTGTCTCCGTTGTAGCAACATCACTATCATTTTCCAGTTGTCGTTTATACTCTTGTTTCAGTATTTTGTCATCCCGGTGTTCTGTCACAAACAAACCGATAACACGGTATTCAGTTGGAACATGTTCAATGTGAATGACCATCACATTGTCGGATTCATACACTTTTTTTGCTGGGTAGGTTTCTTTTGATTCCTTTCCCTTTGCTTCAAACGTAAATGTCGGTTCCGCTGCATCGGTACCCGTATGAACCGTTTCAATCGTTACCTCCATGAGTTGATTCTTCGGATTATACTCCCAACTCCTTAAAACTAATGTTGTTTGATTTAAGCCATTGACGGATTTATTATATGGCGTTTGTGCGATGGCACTATCATCATACATCCATGATTTAGACGTTAAAAAAACACCAAGCAAAACGCATAGTGTAACGATAATGCCAATATAGACTTTATTTTCCCTTCCACGATTGAATTTACTTTTCACGCGACTAAATCCTCCTTCCCTTATCATTTTTCGCCTGTTAAAAATGATTTGACGTGTGGCATAGGGTCAACCTTCTCCCCCTCCATTAAAATCTCAAAATGAAGATGAGGCGCAGTTGATGCCCCGGTTGAACCAACATGACCAATCACATCACCTGCCTTCACTTCACTTCCGACAGGTATTCCTTTCTTGTCCATATGAGCATAACGGGTTTTAATGCCATTGCCATGGTCAACTTCTATATACCAGCCATAACCGTTCCCCATGTTTTCTATAGTGGAGTCAAATGTTGTTCCGTTCGATTCACTTATGGTCACTTTCCCATCTGCAAAAGATACAATCGGTGTATTCCTTATCCCAGCACTTGCAATGTCTATCCCAGCATGAAATGTGGTGCAATTTCCACATCCCGACCGATAACCAAAGCCGGAAGTAATGGTTTTGGTATATGGTGAAACCCAAGATTTACCACCGATTAATTCCATATCAACATGATCTTCTGCTTCACAATTCATGGTTAATCCACCCATGTTTGCAGTTAACTTTTTCATCGTTGGTATCCAATGTTTGTTTAAATTGTTTGGATCATTTTCTGCGCCAATCGGAGCATACACTTCCCCCAGTTGTTCAATTGTTACTAATCCATCTACAATAATACGATTATATAAAGTATCTGCCATGGCTTCTAAACCATCTTTTAATGTTGGAAAACGTTGTAGTGCTTGCCAATCTGTTGCAGGATCCATTAAGCCTCCAGGATTATTTTTATCAACTACCCCACTGGAAGTTCCGTAACCTGTTTCATGTAAAGCGATAGCACCAAAAAGAATTGGATCAATTCCCTTTTCTTCAGATAGTTCGATAATATCATTACCATATCCTTTGAAAACGCCTGAGCGATCTTCATGCTTAAAGTAACTATCCCATTCTTTTTGATTCATATCACCTGTTGGCGAACAAATATAACCACCTCCACCATCATCATCTTGATCATTATGTTGATGATCAACACTACCACTTAATGCACCAATAACCGCCATCAACAATGTACAAAGAACAAGAAAGATTAGGACAGGAATAATGTTCGCAATTAAAAAGCTACCCGTTCCTACGAGTAGCTTCTTCCTTATCATATGTTTTGCAAATTGTTTTAAATGCTTCACTACTTCTCCTTCCCCTCTCCTTCCATGTTTTGATTATTCGGTGTCACCATGTTGCTGACAATCCACTTATCATCTTCCCTTTGTAACGTAATATAGTATAACTGCATTGGTTTAGATGTTGATTTTCCTTTCACGGTGACATGCCATGTCGCATATGCGCCATACGTTATTTCTCCATCTTTCAAAGGTTGAGAAGCAAATAGATCAATTGCATCTAACTCTCTTTTTGCTTTTTCATCTTTAAAGTTGGTCATTTCCTTTTGCACATTTTCAAGATAATTTGCTGTAACTGCATCCTCCCACTTGTCCCAATCCGTCAGCTGTAATAAATAAAGAGCAATCACCTTTTCTGCCTGCTCTTTCGCCTGTTCTACTTCTTGTTCACTATATTGGATGATATATTTTTGTTCTAAATCGGCCTCTTCCTGATTATTTTTTGTTTGTTCACTTTGCTTATTTTCATCTGCTGCGTCCGGTTTCTTGGATTTCCCTTCATCTTTTAATACAGCATTTATTTTTTCCTCATCCAGATTAACCGGCTCTTGCATGTTTTCTTTTTGGCTGGACGTTCCAATCATTTCTTCCGGATCTTGTTCCTTTGGATCATCGGCAGTCCATTTCCATATACAAACAATCACAATTAAACCTGTCACTACTAATAGAAAGATAAACTTATAAAACATTCGCTTTTCATGATTATCTTCTCGCATCGTTTACAACCCTCCAGTGAACAGCTTTAATTCTTCTTCACTCGCTTCAATGGATAACATAATGTTTCCGACACCTGAAATACTTAATAAACAATCTCCCTGCTGGAGTTGAGGGACGTGTTCCAATTCGCTTTCCGTTAGCTGCCCTTCAAAAATTGTTCGTAAAGAGTCCAATGTGTTTGAATCTTGCTGCATCACAAACTTATATTGAGTTAGTTCAAATAACGTACGTATTTTTGTGACGGTTGCAGTGTCTTTATCATCTGGAACAAAATCTCTGATTGATTGACTTGCTAAAATCATCCCACCAAAATACTTACGGGCTTCTCTTGCAAAATCTGTTAAGAATGAGACAGCTAACATATTTTCAGCATTAACTAAACGATGTGCCTCATCAATCATAATTAAAAATCGAACGGCATCATCAGGGTCAAATGTTTCACTTTCATACATCTGTTTCATTTGTCTAGCTCCCACTTGAATCAAATTATCCCAGATTAAATTTAACGTATTATACATTTGTGCCTGAAACACATTCTTTTCTAATTTCGTCAGGTTACGGATAGAAAAGAAAATCACTTGTTCATCCGTTATATCCTGAATCGTTGTATGACCGTTAAACAATGAAGCATAGCTGTTCACTAAGTTATCAACGACTAATTCAATTTTCTCCAACCGATCTACCCGTGAAATGGATAATTCGGGACGTATCGTTCGTTTCTCTGGGTTGTCATATAGCTGCTCTCGAATATATTCTAGCAAGTCGCTAAAGATTGGATATTCTTTGTTTCCCAATGTCGTAACACCTGTTGTTTTAGTTTTTTCCATAAAGCCTAGCGATTCATAAAACATACGTAAGATTTTTTTAAATTCTTCAATTTCCTCTGTAGAAGGACTGCCAGCAAGAAATTCATAAAAAATAGCAACCTTTGATATATGTTGCATAAAACATTGCTTTTCATATTGTTCAAAGCTTGCCCGTTCTTCCTTGTAATTACTTTTATCATCTGCCCGATAGATTTGTAATGGATTAATAATCCCATCACTGCCATCCAAGCTTATGGAATGACCTCCTAGTGCATCGACTAAGGTTTTAAATTCCCCTGTCACATCAAACCCTCGAATGAAATTCCCTCTTGCTTCATTATCCATAAGTAACTTTTTTAACGTAGTCGATTTACCGGCACCCATTTTCCCAACAACGACTGCATTGTAAAAACGTCTTAATTTATCTTTATGAAACAAATCAAATAGAACATTTCCACCAGTAAAGGATGTGCCTAGGAAACTGCCAGTTCGATCATTTAACTCTGAAAAGTGATACGGTAATCCAGATGCAAGCGTAATGGCTGGCATCCCTTTTCCCTCTCTTTTATTCGGAAATTTAATTTGCTGCTCATAGGGCAGGAATAATGATTGCCATTCGTAGTAGGTTTCGTTCAAAAATATTTGCCCCTTAAATCCAATGGAATTGAGTTTAGAAATGGTTTGCTCCACCTTCCTTTCCAATTCCCAGATTGTCGGTGAAGCAACAAATAAGCGAATATGAAGAAGCTTAATGACTTCCCCCATTTCGGAAATTTGCTGATATAAATCTTCCATTTCTTTATAACTTCGTTGAGCGTCCATCCGGTCAGATTCTTGTTTCGCACTGCGAAAACGGACATCATGTTCCACCATACTCTTATTGATAGAACTAATCGTTTCATCTTGATCCATTGTGGTCACATCAGCCACAACGGTAACATCATACATGGCCATCACTTTATCCAACCAAAGCAAATTGACGTTGGAAGGATAATCCCACACATGGACGCACGCTTCATAACCGTCTCCTTTTTGAATGTACTTATCTTTAAAAGTCATGCCACCTTGGGGTTGTATTTTCGTTAAAAACGCTTTATCCAGTTTTGGTTTCTTAGAATTCCTTTCTTCCTCAATAAAAGTATTTGTATGTTGTTTCACACCTACCATCCTTTCTTTAAAGCTGTGTATTTTGGTTGTTTAATAGAAATAAAATTTGTTCTTTTTTGTTCTTAGGTAACTTCTGTAATGGAAATGAACTTTGCATCCCTTGCATACAATCGCCTTTTCGGTCTTCTAGTTCTTCTTTATCATCTGCATAGATAAACATGAAAAACTCCCGATTATAACGTTCTCTTTCTAAATATTCGAATTCGAATAACTTTTGCTCAATATACTTTAACCGTGACGGATTCTTCGCCTGTTGCTGTTTTTTCAACCAATATGCCCGCTGTATTTCCGTATTGGTTGGAAAGTTTAAGATGACTTCCTTGAAAGAACGAAAATAACTTCTGAGGAATTGCGCTCGATTTAACAGTAGGTAATTTAAATCCGCATCATTTAAAGCATGAATGTTTTTTGTTTCCACTTGAAAAATGTCCATGACCCCTTCTTTCAGCAGAATGTAATCATCGTGTATTTGTACAAAAGGAAGAATATCGGATGTTTGTTTTAACAACTTGGGCTTTTTGCCTTGTTCTTTCATATCTTCTTGAAATTCTTTTTTCACTTTCTTCTGATGTTTGAGCTTTTGCAGTAGCTGAACCATTTTGTTAGGTTTTTTATTTGTCTTTGTAACCATTTCCGTCTCTTCTTCACATGTGTCCTCATCCAGCTTTTCCGGATTTGATTTAATTAACTTTAAGGGTTGCATTCTGCTTACTCACCCTCCTTGTCTTTTAGAAACTGTTCATTTTCTACTTCATTTCTATCCATTGCATGGTACACTCCCTTTTTATGGCGAAACATTAATAGGATAGATTCATAATTTCGCTTCTCGGGATTGTTGCCACTCGGCAAAAACAAATAAATCATGCCTACAATTGCTACACCGAAATAAAAAAGAATAAATAAGCTATGCACCAATTCCCGTAAGACCGTTAATAATAAAAGAGAGCTAATCAAAATAATAACCAGCTCTCTCATTTCTAATCCTACTATTTTCGGCTTGGATTTAATCTCTTTCGGTATCTCGTATTTCATTGGATTTCAATCCCCTTTTTTCTATTTTGATTTGCTTCGCCTGTTGTACGTTTCCCTTAAATTGGCTCAATTTTTGTCCAATGTCATAACCTGTATTATGTGCTCGGGAAAGAAAATGATTTGCACGTTGTACAGTACGATTTCCGCCAAGTAACGTATGCTTTCGTTGCGGATGAATATGTCCTTGCCCACCAGCATTGACATTCGGCTTATGCTGACTAGATGAAGTTGATCCTCCACCTACATTACTTGACCCACCACTATCACTTCCTGACACATTATTTGTGTTGATTGGGATACTACTTGCCAACGAGCCACTGCGACTAGGAACACTTGTATTTGGCTTTGTTGGAACAGTGTTTGTTTTTGATTCAACGTTTGGATTGTTTACGGCATTCGTTGAAAATTGTTGTTCATGTTGAGAAGCTTTTTGATCTGGATTGCGCGGAGGAACAGGCTTCGTATTGTTGTTTCGCATACCGGCTTTCACCCCTTTGTATGCACCAACTCCACCTGCACCAATACCTCCTGCTGTTTTGCCACCAGTCTTAACAACTTTCCCAGCACCTTTTCCAACCATAGATGCACCAGCGCCAGCCATTTTCGTACCAGCATATGCGCCCATCATCGCCTGCCATCCTGAACGAAGTCCTGCATCTATTCCCATTGTTCGCTGTACGATATCCGGAGCATCAATAAGCGCCCATGCACCAGCAATGAGCAAAATGATGACACCTACAATTCCAATCTCTTGTTCTAAATCATTCGCCCACTGTGCATAGATAATGAACAATTTCAGAAGTACAATCATCACAAAGATAACGGCAAACGTACTAACAATTTCAGTTAATACTTTCTTCAATCTTTGGCCACCTGTTATATCCGTTGATGCGGTAAACATGGCGTATATTTGATGAAAAGCTAAATCAAACATGGCACGGCCAATTTTTAATGTTGTTACTATCAAGGCAAATCCTGTCACAGCTAATATCGTAATGGCAATAGCCCAATTGACGTGATAACGATAATAACTTTGCTGCCCTAAGTTTGTCGCTGGTACCGAGTTTTCACTTAATTTTTCAATCCTTGAAGTACCGTCTCCATTTTGAACAAGTCTGTTTTTTAAAAATTCCTTTTCATCGTTCGTCAATTCTTTGACCCAGTCTTCCGTTGTCCAGCTAAACCAACCTTCATCTTCATAGATATCAAGCTTTTCAGTTACATCAATCAAATCGGGGTTCTTCAGCTTATTTGCATAATAGTAATTACTTGTTCCAATATCTTTATCTGTTCGATGGGGAGGATGTGGCAATGTATTCTCATCCCCCATTACAGTGTCTTTATTTGTCCCATCAGCATAGTTGAAATCACTATCCAGATAGTACTTTAAATCAGAAATATTCCTTTTTAACACGTTATCAGAAATCTTCCCATCTGCCTCCACCGTATCCAGCCCTTTATGCAGCAAATCCTCCATCATTCCCATTAAACTGGGAAGAATGACAATGACACTCACTGCAATTAACACATTCATAATGATTTCATTCCGTTTTTCCACTTTATTCAGCATGAACATAAAACCGAGGACTGTTACAGAAACGACAAACAGCCCGATTGCAAGGGGCTGCAAGACATCTATGAAGCCACCCATGTCTTCACTATCATATAAACCACCTAAGGTAATTACTTTCGTAGCAACGCCTTCAATCCAATCATTAATCCATACTAAAAGCTGTATAATGCCCCAACCGATATTACGGAGAAGATCATCATACAGCCAGCCAGTGGATAAATCGAGGATATCTGCTAAATCCTTATATAGTTTTTTCATCGATTCATCGTTCATCTATCTTTTCACCACCTTTCGCAAAATAAAAAAGAACCCATAAAATGGATTCATATAAGTAAGTATTAGGTCAATTAAGGACTATTGAAGTTTATACAGTACTTAATTATTATTTGTAATGTCGTGCACGTATCTTAACTCTTGATGGAACGTGGGTTTTTGTAGATATTTTCCGGCCACCTTCAGATAAATTCAATGCATTAGATAATATGTTTTTTCTCTGTTCTAGATATTGACTTTTCTCACTAACTAACTTGTTTAGTTCAATTTGTTTTTGAATTACTTTAAGTTCATTAAATAACTTAATTCTTTCATTTATTTTTTTGCACCTCTCTCTCGCTATCCTTGCATGTTTTGTTCGAACCTTTTGGGGTATTCTTTTACATTGCTTGTTTTCTACAACGTAAAAATGCCTATTATTAATAATTAGGTTTTTTCCACTGTTGTGTTTTATATAAGTTAAAACATTAGTACTTCGAAATTTATCAACCTCTTTTCTAGACATATTATACTTAATAGATACTTTCCTTCTATTCATATTAAGAAGATCAAATTCTTTATCTGTTGGTTTTTTTACTTTTAGATAATACTTTCGTTCCCCTATAGCACCAACATATATCCCCTTGATAGTATGATTATCATTTAATTTAACGTAATATAGATTCCCAAGGTTCTTATAGGTGTTCAATCCTTTCCAAATAAAGGAATGATGACAATCAATCGCCCCTTTATCCAAATTATGCTTTATATGGATTTTCTTATTGTGTAATATATGGCCTTGATTAATATGAAGGATTATTGATTGATTTACATCAATAGTTATTTCACCTTTTTCCCACATGTCTTTATGCGCTTCACATAGAACCAACGAATTATTTGATTTGATTTCTCCATAATGGTTTGGTGGTTGAATATAAGTTAGTCCACTACTGTGTTTTTTACAACAGCTTACTTGACATTTATTTTGATAAAGTTTAGTAATAGAATTTTTTAAATCATCATTTACCACTGATATCCCCCCCTACTATATTGTCAGTAACTCAACTCGATATCATTTTGTCGTGCAAAATCTAGTGTACTAGCAACCCCAGCATCTATATCCTCCATGTATTCCATGAAACTTGTTTCATAGCCGTCATCACCATTTGCTGTACCTTCAATTAAAGACTGCCCAAGCAATGTTTCTCTTGGATTTTTCATCACTCCACCATCTTCAATTAAAACTAATCCATCATCTTTTGGCTCCCATACATCCCCTTTATAGTCAGAAGGGGTATTTTTTTCACCTAATTGATCAAGGGTGTCTTGACTTTCCCCATCGAAATTCACATAAAAAGCCGTCTGTTCTTCTTTGTTCAATGACTTATCAAATGCCTCTACTAGTTCCGATTTTTCCACATCTTCCTTACTTGCTGTGAATGTTACTAAAAGAAATGATTCATCACTATCCAATTTTTCCTTTAACTCTTTTAGACTAATCTCATTCATGCCAACTTCTACTTTATTGCCACAAGCACTTAAAACAAGCAGAAATGACAATAGTATCAAGCTGATCCACCATCTTTTTCTCATCTTCACCCATCAACTCCATTTTTGTTCATTTTTTTCAGTATAACAATAATGGTCTGCGGTAGAAAATATTTGCCTATTATATATGAAGTGCTTCTGGTAAAGTGTCATACAGTATTTTTAATTCCTCTTTGGTAAAAGTGAACCCCTTGCCAACCCTTGTTTTATCAGAATTCCACCACCTCACGTCAAACTTTGGATTATCTCCATTCCAACTAATCAAATTCAGCTCTTTTGCCCATCCTCCTTGGCTTCTATGCAATACAACAATTTCCTCAATAACTTCCCAATCCACACGATAGCTCTTTTCCTTCATTCAAAACAATCTCCTCCCTCTTTAATTTGCGCTAATAGCCTTTTGTATGTAAGCGGGAAATAATATGACGCCATGACAAATAGCCCTGAAAGGAGTAAACTTTTTGTAAAGAAGCTCCATTAGGGCTATTATGCTCGTTTTATATGTTTTGAAAGTGGCTTCACCTTGGCTTGGATATAAGGACTCCATGGAAAATAGTTTTCCCATTGTTCCGAGTCTTGAAAAATATTAAGCTGGGGAAGTTCCGTAAATAAAACGGTTAAGTATTCAAACGGATCAATTCCATTTTCTTTAGCTGTTTGGATAACACTGTATCCAATGGTATTCGCATGAGCTCCAGCTACGCTGGTTGAAAAATACCAGTTTTTACGTCCGACGGTGACAGGCCGAATGGAACGTTCTGCGAGATTATTACTAATGAAAAGGCGTCCGTCTGTTAAAAAGCGTTGAAGGGAATCCCTTAACTTTTGTGTATAATCCACAGCTTTTTGTAAAGGACCTTTCATTGTAACGAGAGCGTCCAGCCATCCCCAAAACTCCTTCAGTAACGGCTTGCTTTCCAGCTGGCGTTGCTGCAGGCGTTCCTCTGGAGATAAATCTTTCCATTGCCTTTCCAGCTTGAAAAGCTGGTCACAGTAATGGACGCCGACGGCGCCTTGTCCATTTGAATCATTGGTCTCTAAAAACTTTCTCCGAACATGCGCCCAGCACGTTTGAAGTTGCACATCTTCTAATTTTTGATAGACGGAATATCCATCACAATGAAGAAGTCCTTGAAATCCTTTGAGAAAGGTTTCTGCTACTTCAAACCGGCGTGTCTCGGAAGAATGGTAGAGAATAATGGGATGTTTGGCAGCTTCCGCTGTTCGAAATAACCATATCCTCGCATCGGCTGTAGCTGACTTTTCGTCTGCCCGGCGTAAAATTTGATAGGTCGTTTCATCAGCGGAGAGCACAGGTTCTAGAAGTAATTTTTCTCTCATTTGTTGGTACAATGGCTCCAGCCATTCTTCGGAACTTCGAATCGCCCAGTTTGCCAACGTTCGCCGGGAAACCTTCAACCCATATCTTGCCCATTCTTTTTCCTGACGATGATAAGGAATACTCATCTCCAGCTTTTGATAGAGATTACAGGCTAACACGCTCGGTCCAGCTAAACTTTTAGCTATGGCTGGTTCCGGTGCTTTTTGTCGGAGAATGTGATTCTGACCGGTTTTCTTACAGGCTAAGCATTCATAAGCATGTTCATAATGTACATGTTTTACTAAATGAGCTGGGATAAACTCTAACTCCGTTCGAGCTTCTCGCTTCCCAAGATGTTTTAATGGGCTGGCGCAGCACGAACAGACCTGGCTATCGGACGGAAGAGTGTGCTCTTCCACCACGATAGGCAAGTCTCTTGTGATATCGGCCCGCTGCCCTTGATATTTTTTTCGCTGATAAGAGATGGTCTCTATTTCAACGGCTTTGTCTGCAGGTTGCTCTGCCTCGCTAAAAGGGGGATTATTGTCTTCTTCGAAGAAGGAGAGTTGACCTTGAGAATTCTTTTCGGATGATGTTCCAAATAGTCGACGATTCATATTGGTCAGCTGGTTAATCAGCTGTTCAATTTGTTTTGCTTGTTTTTCATTTTGAATTGTCAAATGTTCGATTTGTTTCATCAGCTTCTTTTCCAATTCTGTCAACGTATTCACCCCCTGTGTCCAAATAATTTCTTTTATCGTACCACACTTTATCAAAAAGGGAAGAAAAAATTTAAAAAACAATTTCTCTCCCCCATGATTAAGTGAGGACACCTAATTTGGCAGGTTGAATTTTTTGTTTTTGATAGATGGAAAAACCGTCAAACAGCCACTCGATTTGTTTTGGTGTCAGTTTTTCAACGTCGGTTTGCGAACGCGGCCAAGTTAACTTTCCCTGATCGTATCGCTTATAAAGCAAATAAAAACCTTCTCCATCAAACCAGAGAGCTTTAAATCGATCCGTTCTTCTCCCGCAGAATAAGAAAACAGATTCATCTAAAATATCTAATTGAAATTGACTGGTGATTACGGAAGCCAGACCATCAATGCCTTTGCGAAGATCTGTATAGCCACAGACTAAATAACAATTTTTCATCTGGGAGAAGTCAACGAGCATGACGGCACACCTCCTTTATCAAGGCTACTGCCAAAGATTCCTGACAACCTTCAAAGATTGTTAGCTGTAGAGAATGACAAGAAACTTCCGCTACTGGATTTACAGGCGTAGAGGAAGATGGTGCTGGAATCGTTACGGGAACAATCGGGTTTTCCTTCATGAAAAAACTACCTCCTGTTACTTGTTAAATCCAAGTATAGAGGTAGTTCCGTTATAATAGAATGCGGTCTATTATTTCCCGCTTACTTTTGTATTAACGCATCCTCTTCATCCTCCTCATCTTCTTGTTCACTTTCCTTTTTTTGCTTCCTTAGTTCAAGTTGATGTTCCATTCTCTCATTTATTTTTTCTTGCCAGCCCGCCATAGTATCCTGAGGCAAATATTTATTTAATGGTTCCATCAGTTTCAAATGCAATGCTTCAAGACTTGGATGAAAAACAAGATAACTTAAATAGTGTAAAAATGACCATTCATCCACCTCCAACATTTGTTGCTGCGATGTACTTCTATCTTTTTTCGACAGCCCTTCCACTTGCATAAAATTACGTTTCAGTCTGATAAAGTCATCGGATTCCATTACATCTGCCATTCGTAAATATAAATCGTCCCGTACTTTGGCTGAATATACCATTTCATTTAAATTCATATCATAATAAGCATCAGAAGCAATCGGCAAGGATAGAATGGACTTGCTTGTATCAAAATCATTTGCTAGGTATTCATAACGGAATTTCTGCTTCGTTTGGACTTTATTAAAAATCGGTTTCGGTTCAATTTTTCTTCGTTTCGTATCTTGTCGTTTGTTTACTCGAATCACAACGGATTGTCCTTCTTGTAATCTCATCAATTCATCTGAGGTCAACAATGCCCTCTCCTTGGTTGATTCACTATGCGATTTATCAAACGAATGCAATTCCCCACTTCGACTCACATCTGTAATCGTTCTTGTTCCCAACATACTCGAATAATGTTCGGCAGTGCTTTTATCTTCCGTTAGAATATATATTTGATTGGAACAGTTTCCAATGATGGTGTCTGATTCTTCGCCATACATTGATTTAACCTGGGAGTAAGCTTGGATAATTAAGTGATAGCGAAAACCTCGCCCAGCACCAACTGTCACCATTCCGGCCATTCCTTCAATCGTTGGCATATTTCCAAATTCATCTAATAGGAAGTGAACATTTCGCTTCATTTTCCCGCTTTGGCTTTTTGTTGCTTTCTCAGAATTTATTCTATAAAGTTGACTGATTAAAATGCTTGCCAATACCTCATTTGACTTATCAGAATCAGGTGTTGCTATGAATAATGCAATTGGTTTAACACCAAACCCTATATCCGTTAGATCCAAACTATTATACCCAGTTACTTTCGCATTCGGTTCTAACGTAAATATCTGCAACTTATCCATGGCAACACTAAAAATACTTCCCCTTGTATTTCCTGTTGCGAAGTTCGACGTCGCATACATCATTCTTGCTGAATTATTTTCATCTCTTGCTTGAAAAAACAAATCCAAGGCATTATTTCCTTCCTCGTCATTGTCACTTCCTTTTGTTGAAAGGAAGTTTGCCACGGAATACATCGTCACTCGTTCTTCTTTCCCTTGATTGACCATATCTTCTGTTAATGCTAGGATAATTGCTGTCACAAGTGATTTCGCACTGTTTGACCAGAAAGGATCTTTGGCGTTTGGATCATGATATAAGCTATATGCAACACTATTTGCATATTTCTGTGCATCACTATGAAGCCCTTTCCTCCATGAATCAATCACCAACTGCAAAGGATTGAAGCCCATACTCATATCATGCTGAATAAGATTGAACACATGAACATCATATCCCCGTTCTTTCAACGTTTCATAAGAAGCGCCAGCCAGTTCACCTTTTGGATCATTGATAACCATCGAAGGTTTTTCACTCGCTCTGCTTTGCACGTCTATCATTGGTACAACAAATGTTTCACCCTTACCACTACGAGTAATACCAATCACCATCGTATGGACTGGGGCATCATCAATTAATAATTGATAGTTATTACCTTCTTGCATTCCGGCAATAATGGTGCCGCCCTTCCCCTTGTATTCTTTCGTTTTGGAAGGAATACTTACATACTGTTTTTTCATGTTCTTCACTTTTTCAAATTCGTTCGTTCCATGTTGCCCCTTATTAATAGATTGATAATTCATTTTCACATTGTATAGGAGCTTCAGAACACTAATTCCAATCAGTATATAAAATCCTACATAGAACTCAATCCACTGCCGTTGGAAAATAAAGAAGTAGTGCCAATCAACCGAGAACGTATGGAAATTCACCTCTTCAGGATTCGTTGCAAAACCTTCCACCAAATATAATACTTGCTGCAAAAAGTGCAGCAGGAAATTAGCAACGAAAAAGCCTATAACGGTGACACATGCGATACATAAACTCATGACTTTCCAGTTGCTCAAACGTTCTGTGAATGACTTTTTATCGTTGGAATACAAAATCATTACCTCCTCTCCCACTAAGCATTATGGAAGTGGTATTTCATTTTCTGGCTGTTTTGTCCGCTGCAATTGATTAGTATCTTGTAAATATCTTTTTGCAAATTGCGTCCTGTTGCCTTGTAAAAATTCATTCGCATCTTTAAAACCGTCACCATAACGGAACAACGAGATATTTTCGTCTAATCCCTCAGTTCTAAGCGTGGCAACCAACTTTTGTGTTGCCTTCCAACCAGCTTTATCATCATCCATTGCCATTAAAATATGTTTATCTGTAAATGTGTCATTGTTCTCCTTAATATATGCTTGCACCTGCCGTGTTTTTGATGCACCTGTTAACGCTACAAAGCCACAATTTGGATCTATCTCCCGAAAAGAAAGAGCATCCAGCAGCGACTCGCTAAATACAATCGTTTTCGCCTCATCTGGAATCTCCATAAAAAAATCCTTCGTTTCTTTAGAAGGATTCATGATCAACTGTATTTCTTTAGGCTCCAATGTTGGATCAATACTAGACCGAAGCAACACCCGATTCAAAACATTATTTTCATCATATAGAGGAAAAACTAAATTTCGTTTACACATCCAACTATTATTAGAGTAATCTTTTCCTAACAAGCTGCTTACTTTGTTAAAAAAATAACTTGTCACCTGTTCATTTTGTAAGTCTACAATATGTTCTCTTGCATTTTCCTTTGATAAACCACGGTAGCCATTATCCAAGACTTCACTTTTTGTTCCTGTTTTCGCAAAAGAAAAAAGCCTCATTGACCAAGTTAGTGCCTCCTTTTGGTCATCTGAAAGGCTTGGAAAGGTTTTTTGTATCTTTTCTCTTTCGGGATGTACATCCTCTTTCTCATGAAATTGCAATAACATCCGTTCACCACAATGATTCTCACGGTTGCATTGAATAAAGTTTGTATTGTTCTTGTATATGAACGCCTCATGTTCATTGCATTCAGGACAATTACAGATATAATATCGTCCTTTATCTTCTGCATTCAACTCAGCTAGCGCATCCTCAATATTTTGATAAACCAATTTTTTGTACAAGTCTTGTTTATCCATCTTCACCACCTTCTAACAACTCCTGCATTTTCACATCATATCTTTGGACAACCGGCTCAATGACTTTATCTTCTATTTTTTTACCTGTATCTAGTATCGTGCCTTCAAACAATAAGTCATGGTAGCCATCATGAAATGCTTGGATTAATTGGTTATGAAGCTCGTACGCTGTTTGAAACCCATTTTCACTAACAAAAGCTTCCCCAAACAAACCATCCTCTAGTCTCTGGTACGTTTTATTGTGAACCATTATTATGTTAATCCGCTGGGCCTGTAATGATTGATAATTCGTTACTACATGAGTAATGAACCTTTTAAAATGTTTATCATTACTCATATATGCATCTGGCTTTATATTTTCACCCTTTCCATCCGTCACAGCATCAAAACTAGTTCGTATAGCAGTCATCACATGTTCCATTTCTGCATAGATGCTTGTTTCAATAACAGGCGTGAACGCATTGTAAAGGGCTTCTAACTGTTCATCATGTAGTTCTAATGGAATGTCTCTTTTCGATGAATCACACATTACTTTACGAAAACGATTTTGAAACGCTGTAAAAGAGTTAATAGCGTTATCGGTTTTCAACGTTCTTAATGCCACTTAATCACCTCACATCTCCATCTCAAATTCTGTATCCTTTTTCTTACTTTTTCCTAGCTTGATTTTCTTTTCGTCCTCTAGATCTCGTTCTACTTCTTTCAATTTTTCGTGTTGTGAAGGCGTTAAATCCATTTCACGTATATCATCCAATACTTCCTTTTTCAATGCATACACTTTTTCATAACCATATTTGGATTCAAATGCTTCCATTTGTTGATCCCTTTTATCTTTGTTCACTTCTATTTCTTGCTTTTCATCCTGCTCCTTATCAAGAAATGCTAATACCTTATGTTTATAGGCTTTTTTGAAGTCCTGTTCTTCTTTTGAACCTTCCAGATTGTTTAGCACATTATTTTTATACGTTTCTTTAAATTGATTAGCTTCTTCTTGTTCTCTTTCGTATTGTTCATACAAGGATTCTCCTTCTTTCTCAATTTCAGCTAACCTCTCATTTGGCAATTTTGTTTTTAATACCGCATCTTGATAAAACGTACTTAATTGATTATATTTCCACTCATAGCCTTTATTATCAGGGTGCATTGTCGCCTTTTCTTTTGCAGCCAGTAATTCAGCATATTTGTTTGCAAGTTCTTTTGTATTCATTGCACTACCTCCAATTTAAATAAAGCAGGCTTCCCGATTATAAAGAGAAGCCATAAACTAATTTCCTTATAATGCTTGAAAATTTTGCACACAAACCGATTCATCCAACTCTTGATTTTCAGCAATCGCTTGTTCCATAGATCGTATATCACCAATATTTTGAATCGGTTCAGGTAAAGTAACATCAATGTTCCCCCACCCTTCAGAATAAACGTAACTGACAAAGTACTTATGCTCTTTCGCCATTGCTTCATCTCCCATGTAAACGATATTTAAAACCCGACGACACGACCACCAAGCCAGCTAACAAGGCTTGCTGCCAAGTAAACAATACCAAAACCGATAGCAACATTAACCATCCATCCGGTATACATCTCTTTCTTTTGAGGATCTTTTGCAAAAGTCCAAAGCAGACCAATAACAACTAGCACCAGTCCGGCTAGAACTGGTGCAATTGGTTTAATTCCGTTCGTGATATTTGTGATTGTTTGAATTGCATCTTGCATAGATTTTCAACCCCTTTCCTCAAGAGCTATTTTTAAGATTGTTTTGCTACCTCTGTAATTTGTTTTTGATTATGAACATTAAAATTCAAAATGATTTCCTGATGCTGCTTATGAAGCCATTCGTAATAAGACCCGCCATTAGCTTCAACAATTTCCATTGCCAATGCTTCAAATTCTTTAAAGCCGGCTGGTTTTGCTGGTTTCTTCTTTTTTGATTGTGAAGCCTTCTTTTGTGAATCAGGTGAATGTTTCTCTTTAACTTTCAATGTTTCGACTTGTTGATTTTCCTTTTGTGTATGATCAGACATTCTGTTTCACCTCCTAAAAAAGAGCAAAATAAAAACTCTTTTCTCGTAAAAGAAAAGAGTTAATAGGAAGTATCAAACTTCCTGATACTAATACTTTAACACCGTTTTTATGGAATTTGGTTCGTCATTTGTTCGGTAAATGTTCGCAAAAAGTTCGTAAATCATATTAATTTTAATGGTTATTGGCAGACTTCATTGTAATGGATGTATCCAAGTGGTTAAAGCAAGATCATCTGTAGTTATCAGTGAATTTCATACTTTGGCTCATGAAAAATGTTTTCATTTGATTAGAGTGTCGAAGAGGGACTGCGGAAGACTTGAATGCATAGTAATAACATATTTAAAATGAAAAGCTATCCAATAGGACGGCTTATTTTTTTGTTTACATTATACAATTATTTGCTATAATAAGAACAAGTGTTCCGAAAGAAGATTCCTATTATGGGAGGGTTCAACATGAAGACATTGTTTTTAAACTCAATTGAAATTAAAGAAAAGATTGTTATTTTTTATATGGATAGCAATAATAAGGTCACACAGCGTTATATAAGGGTACTGCAGGTACATGATAATTACATACTTGCGTATTGTTATTACCGTGAAAAGGTGCGAACATTTAGGTTAGATAATATCCTTTCTGCTGGACCTTCAAGAAAAAGGGTAGGTGCTTAAATGAACGAAAGAGGAACAATCAAATGGACATCACTAATGCTGCCAGAACATGTCCAAATGTTAAATGAATGGACGGAAGAAGATAATTGGAAAACTAAGCCTATCCTGGATGAACAACAAATAGAAGAAAACAGTATGAAGCTCCAGCTGGCTATACACAATAATTTAACTGTAGAAATTAAGCATTATAAAGATCGTTATTTTCATATGGCTAAAGGGAAACTGTATAAAATTGATATCGTGAATAAATACATCAAAATTGATAACGAAGAACGTACTAAAATTAATTTGAATGATCTAATAGATGTCGCTATTGATTAACCCCCAGTGCATAAAGGGGTTAATTTTTTGTCTTTCAAAATAATCATCCACAATCTTAACTAAATCCTCAATACCCTGCTATTTTGCTTCCAGGTTCATTTTGTATCCGTCCTTCCATAGAGATCATCGACTTAATACAACAATTCAGCGAGTTTCACAACTTTATTGAATAACTCATATTAATTTAATTTGATCATTAATTTTTATTACATTCATCGTAATTGTAAAAATAGTTATTTAATTCTACTTATCTGGTAAAAATGTATAACAAAGATCAATATGGGAGTGAATTTTATTGTTGATGTCTGAAGCTGCAAAATCTTATGAATCTGATAAAAGAATTGAAGGATTTTCGCCACAAACATTGATTGCTTATAAGCTTCAAGCAAAGTTGTTAATGAATTATTTTGGCAACACCAAAATAAAGCACATTACAACCCAGCATCTAAAGCAGTATTTAGGTGAATCAAGCAAAGAATTGAAACCATCGAGTTTGTCTCATCGAATAAGGTTTATTCGATCTTTATTTCGTTGGTCACACGAGGAAGGAATTATTGAGACTAATCCTGCTAGTAAAATAAAAGAACCAAAAGTTGGTAAACGTATTCCAAAGTTTTTAACAGAAAGAGAGATTGAACATTTAAGAGATGCTTGCTTTACCTCAATGGAGAAAGCCTTATTTGAATATATGTTTTCTACAGGATGTCGAATTGGAGAAATTGTTACACTTGACCGAAATAGTATTAACTGGGGAAGTCAATCCGCAATTGTTCGGGGGAAGGGAGATAAGGAGAGAGAGGTATATTTCAATATACGTTGTGATATTTGGCTAAAAAAATACCTCGATAGACGAGATGATAATGATCCAGCTATATTTGTCACGGAGCGCAATCCACATAGAATGAGCATAGCTCAAATGAGATACGTCATTAAACGTATCTCTAATCGGGCTGGAATTAATAAAATCATCCACCCCCACCAATTAAGGCACAGTTACGCAACTCATCTATTGAACAATGGAGCCCCACTTGAAGTTATACAAAGTTTGCTGGGACACGAGAAAAGCGAAACAACACGAATCTATGCTCAATTAACTGGGAGGCTGCGACAAGAGTTTTATAGAAAATACTTTTAGAGGTTAAAGAGCAACAAGATATTGCGTTGCTCTTTTCAATTTTTGCACCAATATAGTTGAAAATGAAAAAGAGACTTTCATTTCAGAATCGCGCCCGATCGTATTGCGGATTAAAATAATTTCTTGAAGCAGTGGATTCATGATGAAATCCACTGCTTATATAGGTTCCTATTTTACAGGGATCCAGATTTCTGAATATAAATCAGGACTGGATGGATTTTCATCTGAATATACCTCTAGTTCTGGTGCACCTGCATGTTTGTAACCACTTGAAGGAAACCATTCTGAAAAAATTTGTTTCCACGCTTTTTGCATAGCATCCGGCATCGGCCCGTGAACCTCAAATACGGCCCATTTGGATTCGGGGATTTCCAAAGTTGATAATCCATTAGGAGCACTGCCCTCGTGTGCTGTACCTATCCAATAATCAATGGACCCGGAATCTATTTCAACACATACACCCACTACACCTTCAACTGGACCATTGTTCAATTTAAACAATCGCTCGTCTGTGTCCTCTCCGTTTATCTTATCCCACATTTTGGGGATACCCACTAGGTTCTCCTCATTAACCAGTGAAAATTCCTGTTTAAACCCCACAATCTGAAATCCCTCACGTTCAACAATTTTGACCTGCATTGGTTCTGCTCCCTTCAGACTCACCTGTACTACCAGGCGGTTATAAGATTTTAGCTTTCCCGTGTACTTTCGTGCTTCACTTGGTGTTACACCATGTTGCCGCCTGAAGGCCTTCGAGAAAGCTTCAGGAGTGTCGTAACCATATTCGTAGGCGATATCAATAATCTTTGTGTTTGATCTTGTTAACTCATAGGCAGCTAATGTTAGGCGACGACGTCTAAGATATTCACCAACAGATATATCAGTTAATATCGCAAATGTACGCTGAAAGTGAAAAACCGAAAAGTTAGCCTGTTGGGCAATGTTTTCTATCGGAAGGTCATCAAGTAAATGATCTTCCATATAGTCTATTGCTGCCTGTAATGATTCAACCCACGTCATGTCACTCACTCCTTATTTAAAATCCTAACAGAGCATCATCAATTAATCCTGTCTTTCCGTGCTTTGGTCGGACAGTATTTTTGAGTTAGTTAAGCTAACTGGCCCGTTTTTTGAAAAGATTATCAGACCACACTCTTAAACTAAACTACCAAATGGCACAATAAAAGGCGACTGCTCTTATTGTGTTATCGCACCATATAGTATAATAAAAAAATATTCCAAATTACTAACCACAATTTTCCTATATCTGCTTTATTAACGTAAAAATATCGATTAAATATAACAGTATAGCTGGAACAACTAAAATCGCTAATCCTAAAATAGCTAAAAACATAAACGGGTTCCAAACCATTCTTCTATTCAATAGAAGAACAACGGTTGAACTTACAACACTTACCATAAAGGCGTATTTGATTTGTATTCCAAATTGGTACAAAATTCCGATTGGCATTGGTCCAAATTCGGGCGGCTGAATATATGATTCGGTCCAAATAGTAGAAACGATAAGAATTATCAAAGCATAACTCAATAGAAGTAAAATACTACTAATAACTTTATTAAGGCTAATGTTTTTCACCCTTTCTTTCAATTTTCATTAGATAAATTTCGTTATCGCTTATTCCACAAAACTGCCAAATAGCACAATAAAAGGCGACTGCTCTTATTGTGCTATCGCACCCATTAGTTTAAGTACATTTGTTCACAAGTTTAAAGTTTTTAGAACCTGCCTGTTATTTTTTGAGTATAAGTTTAAATGCCGTTACAAATAATACCCCTATAACAAATGAGGGGGTTAATAAAATGGAAGAAGCACCTACAAGTAATAATGGAATGAACACAAGCAATAATGGAATGAGTACATCTAATAAGATAAACCTTTCAGGTCTTGGTGTTGGAGCAATTGTACTAACCACTGTTTATACGGCGGTTTTGGCTTCACAGTTAATGGCTACCAAGCATAAAGTCGATTACCTTTATTACAAAGAATTAACACAAAATAAATAGCTAATTATAGACGGTGCGTTTTCACCGTCTTTTATTTATATAAAACAGAATTTGAACTAACCTGCCCCGTTAGCTAAATAACACCTATCTAAATACTAACATAATATTCCAATGATAAAACTCGAATTTTATAAAGCAAGGTGACCCCATAAGGATCACCTTGCTTAACTCTTGCACCCGTTCGTAATATAAGGTTAGCCAGAATTTACTGGTTGACCTTTTTTTATAAGGTTTTATTATTACGGTAGTCGGGGTAGAACGTCGCACCCGTGGGACTAGATCCCGTCAGCTAAACTGTTCACCCCCTACTTGTATAAACATGTTTCAGGCTGGTTGGGACAACTTGATCCCGTTTAACAAGCGAACCTATGACATTACAAGAAGCCTTAGGGGATACCGACAAATTTATATTCTAGGAGGAGATAGTATATGAATCCAGTAATTGGTCTGGATGTTTCTAAAGGAGAAAGTCAGATTCAAGCATTTTTAGATAAAGGCAAACCTTATCGAAAGAGCTTTAGTATTAAGCATGATATTAAAGGGTTGGGAAATTTACTAGAATTCCTTCATGAAGTTGAAAAATTGGCTAACGGCAACCAGCCTACGGTCGTGTTGGAATCAACTGGTCACTATCATTATCCAGTTACTCAATTTTTGGAAGAACAAAATTACGTTTATATTATTGTTAACCCTCTTATTTCACATCGGGCAAAAAGTTCAAGTCTGCGTAAAGTTAAAACTGATGCAATAAATGCTTATCATCTTTGTGAGCTGTTTTATAAAGAAGAGTTAGAGCCTTATAAAAAGCGAGGTGTTCAACTTTTAAATCTACGCAACCTTACTAGACAACAAGAAAGTATTGCAGAAATATCAGCCAAGACTAAGCTACAGTTACATTCCCTGTTAGATCAGGTTTTCCCTGAATATAGGGGGGTGTTTGGAAGTTTATATTCAAAGGTATCATTGCTTACTTTACTAGCATTCCCAACATCTCAGGCTGTATTAAGTGCAAGTGAGGGGGAAATAGCTGAGAAGATACGTGCACTATGTAAGAGTCGTTCTGAGCTTTGGGCACAAGAAAGGGCCAAAAAATTAAAAGAAGATGCCCTCCGCAACCCATTTCAGAACAACCTGTATCAGAGTAATATCTTTAATCTTGAGATGTTAGTTCATCTTGTACTTCAATACCAAGAGCATCTATCTAAGATTGCGACGAAATAGATGCCCTCGCTAAAGAAGTTGAAGAATATCATCTCCTCCAATCTATTCCTGGAATCGGAGAAAAAATCGCTGCAACGATTATTTCCGAGATTGGAGAGATTAACCGATTTGATAGTGCCAAAAAGCTCGTTGCATTCGCTGGTGTGGATCCGAGTGTTTACTCTTCTGGTAAGTTTACAGCATCAGTAAATCGAATCACTAAACGAGGCTCGAATAGACTACGGCACGCTTTATATATGGCTGTTCAAAGTGGCATTCGTGATTCTCGTAAAAAGAAAACAACCGATGAAATCATAGCACGCAATAAGAGACTAAGAGAGTTTTATGATAAGAAACGTGAAGAAGGTAAACCCTTTAGAGTTGCCGTTATTGCATGCGTTAATAAGCTCTTACATTGGATTTACGCCTTACTAAAAAACAGAACCACATTCCAAGATATAGCATAATACCTATATCTAACTAAATATAACAAAACCTTCCAGTCACTAAGTAGTGGAGGGTTATTTGGCATACGTAATTTTAGTATATCATGAGAGAATTAATTTTTTTAGAGAAAAATATTGACAACTATTAGCTGGTTTAGCACAAATATAAGTGAGTTATCCTTCTCTCAACCCTAAATACCTTATTTCCTTATCATCCACTTTTACTATATAAATGTCGCTATTTTCGACAGGTTCGTATATTTTAGTTCCAACTGTCAGTTTGGTAGCTGTATAATCCTCAAATGCGTCACTATCGTTGGTTTGTTTTTTAATCTCACCAACTTCTTCGCCCAATGTTAATTCCTCTTCATTAACCCATTCAATATCTTCGGCATTAGTATATACAATGCCATTCAAGACAAATATATCTGCATCCTTATTCTCTAATAAAATTTGTTCAGCAGTAGGGTTGCCAATATCGTTTCCCGATTTTTTGGGTGTTGTTTGGTTATTGCAAGCTACCAATACCATTGATAATAATAAAATTAACAATACCTTTCTTTTAAACATCCCAAATCACCCCTTTACAAAATTAGACGGTTGACAAAAGATTTTAGTTTCATCTTATTCAACTCTACTGCCCTTTACATCAATATTGCTTCTTTCGCTAATGCACCCTTTACTTTAAGTACACTAATTCACAATCCAAATTATAATTTTAACATAAATTTCCAATTCCTTAGCTATTTATCAGAGGAATTCGCTAAGTTATTAGGGAGTTGTTCTGCTAAATAATGAAGTTGACACAAATTTATGTCATCTTGGTAAAATAAGTGCCAAATAAGGAGCCATTTTTCTTTCTTTTTTGTAGATAGACATTGTTAAACCAACAAAAATTAGCAATCCATTTTATATGCTAATTGGATTGCTAAAAGGTTTGTTATTTTATGTTTTGTACTATTAAACTTAACCCGTTAGATGATGGCACGCTACTCTCTTATATTTATTCAGTATGAAGTAACAATTGATCTAAATCCATTATTTTAATTTTCTTTTTCGGTAACTGTTTAATCAATCCAAGTTCTTCTAGAGTAGTAAATTTACGGCTGATTGTTTCTGGTGTGGTACCAAGATACGAGGCTAAATCCTTTTTGGACATTGGTAAGATAATCGTTGGACTATTGCCACTTCCCTTTTCAACATTCTCAGCTAAAAAGGATATAATGCGGGTTTCTACATTTTCAATCGCTACTTGTGTGGTTTGTTTTTCAGAATCCTTCAAACGCATCGTTACTTCTGACAGTATTTTTAATGAGATCTGCGGATATTCCACCAAATACTCTTGTAAATCCTCTCGTTTAATTAAACAAATGGATGTATTTTGTAGTGCTTCCGCATAGTTCTCATGAATACTTCCAGGTTGGAAAATGGCGACTTCACCTGTAAAATCACCGGGATTTAAAATGCGAACAAGTTGTTCTTTTCCAGAATCCGATAAGCGGTAAATCCGAGCCTTACCTGAATTGATAATATATAAGGTATCACCTTTCTCACCTGCACGGAATAACATTTCCCCTTTTTGTAGATGAAGTGTCTTGGCAGATTCCGCAATCAAATCCATTTGTGAGTCTTCCAGATGGTTGAAAATGGGAACAATACGAATACATTCTGCATGTCCATGTTGGTGATGACAACATTGGTTTTGTTCCAAAATAACCTCTCCTTTTTATAAAAAGCCTAAGAGGGCATCTTAGGCTTCCTTTCTATTCACTCGATTAAGCAGGTTTTACCTTTGATTTGACAACAGGATATCCTAAGTCTTCAATTGCCTCTTCGATATCGTTAATAACGACTGCTTCTGAATCAAAATCTACTTTTACTTTACTAGCATTGAACATTACCTTCAAGCTATCTTGATTCACACCGTTTATTCCTTTCACCGCATTTTCAATCTTTTGGAGACAAGATGGGCAAGATAAGGTTTCTAATTGAATCGTTGCTTTTTGCATAAATCATTTCTCCCTTCATTTTTTAACGACCGTAAACCAATTTATTCTTTTGTTTTTGGGTTACTTTTAAGCCTGATATGCTTTGTCTACTTCTGATAACATTTCGTAGGTGCCTGCATATGTTTCACATACATCTCCAGGAATGGCGTAGTTGTCTGTGATTTTTCGTAACTGAGCAAATTCAACATCCAAGTCTGGTTTGTTTGCACCAGCATCTTTTACCTTTTTACTGAGTTTTTCAAATAGTTCACGTACTTCAAAGGCTTCTGGATGGTTCTTACCATGGGCCCGTGTAATCGCAGTAGTGTATAAATCCAATTTTTCAAAATGGTTTGTTATTACTTCGTTAAATGTTTGTTCAGACATTATTATTTCCCTCTTTCTATATATAATTTTTGTTATGTGTGTTTGTCTTAGGCAGATTTTACTTTTGATTTAACAACGGGATATCCTAAGTCTTCAATTGCCTTTTTGATATCGTTAACGGTGATCGTTTCTGAATCAAAATCTACTTTTACTTTACTGGCATTGAATAATACTTTTAAGCTATCTTGATTAACCCCATTTAATCCTTTCACCGCATTTTCAATCTTTTGCATACAAGATGGACAAGATAATGTTTCTAATTGAATAACTGCTTTTTGCATGAATTATTTCTCCTTTCATCTTATCTTTGACTTTTTTATTTTCCCTCTTCTTCTTTACAATTTAAGTATAGCTGAGGTTCAACGAAATGAAATTGACGCAAATCAAGTTTTAAGAAAAAAGTAGGGGAGTATTTTGTTCTTCCTACCTGAATACTTCCCCTTTATCATTCGTCAAGACCGCTTTCTATTAAATTTATCCTCTCAAACGGTATCGAAGCAATCTCATACCATTCAAGATGACTACTAAGATACTTGCTTCGTGAACCAACATCCCGATTGACATATTCATCCATTCACTAAATAGTAGGCTAGCAAGTAAGACTAATACCACACCAACTGCTATGGTGATGTTCTGTTTCATGTTTCTTGAAGTTAATTTTGTTAAGCCTAATGCGTGTGGTAAACGACTAAAGTCAGAATTCATTAAAACGACATCCGATGTTTCAATTGCAACATCTGTTCCACTTCCCATTGCGATTCCGATATCTGCTAAGGCTAATGAAGGACTATCATTCACTCCGTCACCGACAAAGGCAATGAGTTGGCCTTTTGCTTGCATTTTTTCAATATATGCGGATTTTCCTTCTGGAAGCATATGACCGTGTGCTTCTGTTAATCCAAGTTCTCGAGCAACTAAATCTACGGTTCCTTGGTTGTCCCCTGAAAGAACGACTAGGTTTTTGACTCCAAGTTTTTTTAGGTTTTGAAGATCTTTTTTAACACCTGGACGGATTTGATCCCGAATACCCATCAGAACTTTTAATTCTCCGTCAACCGCAGTTAACACAAGAGAATTCCCATTTTTCTCAAAGCGTTCGACGTCTTTTTTAGCTTTTTCGCTTAATTTCACATTTTCTTTTTCCATTAAAGCTACGTTACCAACGGCTATACGATGAACACCTATTTTTGCTACAATTCCGCCACCTTTAACGACTTCGGTTTCTTCAACAGTATAGAAAGTTGTCTCGCCAATATCCTGTAAGACAGCTTTTGCTAGTGGGTGGTCCGATTCGCGCTCCACACTTGCTAAGTATCCTAGAATTTCTTCAGTGTTGTTGCCGTAAAATTCTTTTTCGGCAACTTCAGGGTTTCCTACTGTCAATGTTCCCGTTTTATCAAAAACGATAGTATCTACTCTGCTAAAGTCATTGATAACTTCACTACCTTTTAGGAGGACACCATTACGTGCACCGTTTCCGATACCGGCAACGTTGGATACAGGAACCCCGATAACTAATGCACCTGGACATCCTAAAACAAGAATCGTGATAGCTAGTTCAATATCTTTTGAGAATAGCCAAACAATAAAACCAAGGACTAAAACAGCTGGTGTATAATATTTAGAGAATCGATCAATAAACCGCTCTGCTTCTGATTTGGAATCCTGTGCTTCTTCCACTAATTCGATAATTCTACCAAATGTTGTATCTTCCCCTACACGGTCAGATCGAATTTGAATCGTTCCATTTTCTAAGATTGTTCCCGCAAATACTTCAGAATCGACCCTTTTGCTTACTGGAACAGACTCTCCGGTAATACTTGCTTCATTGATGTGACCTTCACCTGTTAACACGGTTCCATCTACGGGGACTTTTGCACCCGTTTTGACTAATAAAATGTCACCTTCATCTACATCATCGACATCAACTTCTTCAAATTCTCCATTTTCCATTTGCTTTAAAGCACTTTCTGGTGCCAGCTCTGTTAATTCTTTAATGGCAGAACGTGTTTTGTTCAAGGTACGTTGCTCCAAGTAAGAACCAAATAAGAATAAGAAAGTAACGATGGCTGATTCCTCATAATTTTGAATCAATACTGCCCCAATTACTGCAATGGTAACTAAAACATCAATACTGACAACTTTTACTTTTAATGCCTGAAAGGCTTGAATCGCAATTGGTGCTACACCAAGAATAGATGCAATGATGAGCGACCAATTGAAAATGGCCATGTTGTCTAAGGAAAATCGTCCGAAGAATGCAAGTGCAATCAAAATTGCACTGATCAGTGTAATGGAATTCTTTTTACTTAATATATATCTTTGCATGTTGATTCCCTCCAATTTCATTTTCATTTGTATTCCTTGTTGATGACTCTAGTATAGGATGTTTCTATGAAATAAAAATTGATTAGGATCAAGTTCTATTGTAAAAGTGAAAAATTATAAAAGAACAGCAAAACAAATCCAACTGTTTTACTGAATAACTGAATAACTCTTATATATTATCGAACATACAATCAAAAAAAACATTATATTGTACATTCTTTATTCAGCAGGCTTTAGAAAAGCATTATAAACTGCAAATCGAGTAGGAGGGGGTGACTAACCCCCGACCTCTCACACCACCGTACGTACGGTTCCGTATACGGCGGTTTCATTTAGGTCCAACGCATGGTCTGATATCGCTTGGATAGACTCTTCAACCCTTACTCTAACCAATATTGGTTGCCAAGGGCTCTAGACAAGATGGGGCTCTTGGCTATACGCCAATACGCCTTCCTTGAATTTGCCCATTCCCACGCTTTTCCTTTCTTAATTCCAAGTTTCATGAGATTCTTGTATTTTGTTTTGACTTTCTTCCATTCCTTCCAGCGTATCATTCGAAGTCTTCTTCTTATCCAGCCATCTAGAGCTTCAAATATGGTAGGTGTTTCTGCTAGCTGATAATAACCAAGCCAGCCTACTAAATATCGATTTAGCTTTTCGATTCTATCCCTCATATTCATAGATCTCTTTCTGGAGGTTAGTTCTCTGACACGGTGTTTAAACCGTTTGATACTCTCTTTAGAGACCCGAATCTTTGGGTTCACCTTATGGAAAGTGAAAGAAAATCCAAGGAATTTACGTTTCCATGGGCGGTCTACTGCACTTTTCTGTTCATTTACTTTTAACTTTAGTTTTCCTTCGATAAATTCAGTAGTACTTTTCATCACTCGTAAACCAGCTCTCCTGGAACGGACATAGATATTACAGTCATCCGCATAACGGACGAAGCGAAGTCCTCTTTTCTCTAATTCCTTGTCTAGTTCATCTAAAACAATATTAGAAAGTAGTGGACTTAATGGTCCACCTTGAGGTGCTCCTTCCATGTTCGGCTGTACAATCCCACCGTCCATAATACCAGCTTGGAGATATCTGCGAATCAGTTTAAGCACTCTCGCGTCTTTGACTCGTTGGCTCAACGTTCGCATTAATCTGTCGTGATGTACTTTATCAAAGAATTTCTCTAAATCCATATCGATAACCCACCGATAGCCATCTTTGATATAGCTTCTTGCTTCTCTTACTGCGTCGTGACCTCGTCTATTTGGACGAAAACCATAACTGTGCTCTGAGAAGGTTGGGTCATAAATGGTTGTAAGAACCTGTGCGATTGCTTGTTGGATGAATCGGTCTAACACGGTGCAGTTGTATCCGTGTCAATACATGGTTGAAAATAGTTTAACTTTTATTAATAGTACTTGTACTAATTTCACCCAAACATATTCGGGTGAAATAATTTAATTTTAATTTTTGAAAGGTGCTTCTAAAAATATTTCTGATAAAATTCTTGTCTAAGCTTTCCACTTAATTGTGCATAAATACGTGTCGTTTCACTCTTCTCATGTCCTAGAAGACTTTGAATAACATCTAAAGGTGCCCCGTTATTTAATAAATGAGTTGCGTAACTGTGTCTAAGTTGATGAGGATGTATTGTTTTATCAATCCCTGCTCGCTTGGATATTCGCTTTATGACGTATCTCATCTGGGCAATGCTCATTCGGTGAGGAATTCGCTCCGTCACAAATATGGCTTTATCTTGATCTGTTCGCTCTTGAATGTAACGCTTTAACCAAATATCACATCTGATATTAAAATACACTTCTCGCTCCTTATCACCTTTCCCTCTTACAATCGCTGAACGATTCCCCCAATTTATACAATTCTTATTTAATGAAACAATCTCTCCAATTCGACAGCCTGTTGAGAACATAAATTCAAATAAGGCAGCTTTTTCCATTGACGTATAGCAACCTTCCCTTAAATGTTCAATTTCTCTTTCTGTTAAGAACTTTGGGATTCGTTTTCCCACTTTTGGTTCTTTAATCTTGGCAGCTGGATTAGCTGTTATATGTCCTTCTTCATGTAACCAACGGAAATAAGATCGAATAAAACGAACACGGTGTGCAATACTCGAGGGTTTTACTCAAGTAGAAGGATTAGAAACAAAACGAACCTATGAAACGTTCGATCATGACCCTATAGAAAAAGCTGAAAAGATAAAAAAAGATTATTTTAATGGTCCATCTTACAGCTTTCAAAGTGGTCGTGCATATTATGTCCCCTTTGAAGATCGTGTCAATGTGCCACCTAAGAAAGACTTTCAAGAAATTAACGAATATTACAGCACTTTATTTCATGAAATGGTCCACAGCACAGGGAATAAAGATCGACTAGATCGAGAAGGCGTAACGGGAAAAACAGCTTCGGAAGTGAAAATTACAGTAAAGAGGAATTAATCGCAGAATTAGGAGCTTCGATGCTTTGTGGAGTGACCGGAATTGAAAATCACACAATCGATAATAGCGCTTCTTATATTCATTCCTGGTTACGAAAACTTAAAGATGATAAAACCCTGATCGTAAAAGCGGCTCAGAAAGCGCAAAAAGCAAGTGACCATATCTTAGGCGTGGAGTTCTCATAAACCAAAAACAAGCCCCTGCATGGAACATGCAGGGGACAAAGGAGGAATTTAAATGGTACGAAAAACAACCATTTCTTATGTGACATTAGGTAGTTATGAAGGACAGGTTCACCTTCCAAAAGGTTCCTTTTTAAATCATTATTCATCTATATCATCTGTGTCGTTTACATCTTTAGGATCTTCAATTGGTTCTTCTGCATCAGGCACTAAATCAGCTTCATCATCTTTATTTTCATCTACATTATCTGGGTCATTTGCATCTTTAGGATCTTCAATTGGCTCTTCTGTATCAAGGTCCACATCATTTTCATCTATATTATCCGGGTCATTTACATCTTCAGGATCTTCAATTGGTTCTTCTGTATCAGATGGTGGTGGATCATTATCCTCTTCTACATTATTACACCCCATTAACATGATGGCAGATAGAAAAACTGCTGTTAATAGTCTTAACCACTTTAGATTCATTTTTTACCGCCCTTTCTATCGTCATTTTATATTCTAAATTATTTTCTCCGTTTATTATTTTTTTATTCTAATTTTTATTCTACAGGTTATAAGCATTACCCAAGCTAAAAGCCTCCATTAAGTTGTACAATACAATGAGGTGAAGTTTTGGGAGTAGTTAATGCTAGGGAATCAGATATTGCCTCTTTTTAGGAAGATTATTAAGAGCTGAAGGTGATAAAGGGATGTTACTGTTACTAGTCGGGAACGTTGGGATAAACAAAAAAGGATATGATGATAAGTCATATCGTTAATAAAATGAATTTAGAAACTGAATCGTACTATAAGCTTGGAGAGCTTCAAAAAGGGGGTCCTGGATTTAAGATAATAAATTTGCTATTAAAGGGGGAGTTTACCAGTTCCATACGGAAATGCCTAATGCAGCACAGCCGGAGTATTAGGAGGAGGGTTAAACAGACAAATCATATATTACGTCTTAAATCAGCAGCTATCGAACTGGAATATACTATACGTAAAATTACATATTTATAAGAAATTCCAGGAATTATATAATCAAGCCAATTCACATATTGATGTTAGAATAAATTAGACTTAAAAAAGATACTGCTGAAGATATGGAAAGATATTGTTACGGATTTTTCTCTAATGATTGAAGAATTAAAACAAGGAATTGAGATTACAGAAAAGAAAACTATGGAATCACCCACGAGTTATTAGCAATAGGGAAGAAGCTCCATACATTTTTGATGTATATTTGTAAGTTACATTAACGAAGCCAGCAGGAATTTTAGAACACCAGGCCGCTTTACAACCAAAAGAGGTTATGACGGATACAGCAGGGTATAAAGATATTATAAGTGCTAATGATACGTTGAGGGTCACGGGATCTTTAAAACTAGTCTTCATTCCCTGTCGAATATTTTTGACCATTGTGTGGCAATCTAACTACGAGATTAAAACAATGATAACGAGGAGGAAACATAATGCAACAACAGCAGACGGGTATAGATAATCAACAAGCTGTAATGATGGAACCGCCTGAAATAATGTCAACAAAGGATCATCTGTATGTAAAGGATATGCTAAGCTGGAATTTACTTGCGATGAAGAAAATGCATTTTTTTGCTCAACAATGTCAAAATCCGGATGTAAAAGAAGCACTTGAACAAGCTGGACTAATGCACGATCGACACTATCAACAGCTGCTTCAACAAATGCAACAGTATTTAAATCAACCTTCACAAAATATAAGTCAATAAGGAGGAGACTTTAGTGAACAAAAATACTCCAAACGGGATTAAAAATCCTCAAACACCAGTTCCTAAGACGCCACAAATGAACGATAGAGATTTTCTAAACGATGCCTTAACTACGGAAAAATATTTAACGTCCTCTTACTCGATTGCTTTGAAAGAAGCAAGCCATGAATCGTTGTATCGTACAATTGCGTCTGTTTCCCAAGAAACGCAAAACTGTCAGCGCAATCTATATAACTTAATGTTTAAAAACGGCTGGTACGGTATTGTAAAAGAAACTCCACAAAATATTCAAACATCCGTTCAGCAATTTTCTAACTACTTGGAAAGCCAAGATCCTTATAGAGGCAATGTAATGCAATAAGTAGAAAAGCGTAATCTTTACGTTTAATAAAAAAGAAGGCCATTCTATGGAGGCCACTGAAAAACTAACGTTTTAGTTTTATGGTGTCGGAAAAATATAAAGAAAAGGGGTCTGTCCGTTCAGAATTGAACGGACAGGCTCCTTTTTTCCTTGCTTTTATTCCTTTGGTTCGTCCATTAGTTTGATAATTCGTTTCAAGTTCACGGTGAAAATCGACATTGCTCACTGCATTTCCATGCCAACGAGACCCGAGGAAGATGCTACATCATACCCGTGTCTGTGTTTTAGTTCACTATTTTTCGCTTCAATTTTGTAACGTTCTTTGCTTTTTCACGAAAATGAGGACTTTCCTGAAAGACTTGCTGCTCCATATGTTCGGAGGATTTAATTGTGACGGAGTAAGTCTTCGACTTCGCCCCCTCTTTACTTATCACATAGGCTTTTTTATCTGTCATGAGTTTCGTTCGTTCTATACAACATAAATACAATTGTGTTGTATTAAATAGCCATTTTCATCGTTATTAGTGCTCTTATGCAACACAATTTAATCGTTAAGTCACAAATTTAACGCAACATAACTCTTAGCGTACGTTTTCTGCGTTTTGCTGCCTAGATTTGAGCCCTATTGCGGAAGACTTGTTTTCGAGATAATTGTAAGTTTGATATCTACCATAGGCTATTTAGCTTATTAAGAGTTAATTAACATCTCCTATAGCCATATGTAACCTGTATACCTTAAGTTGTGAGCATAGACCATTGTTGTATTAATGTTTGCGTGTCCGAGCATGTTCTGTACTTCCTGGAGTCTGGTCCCCTCAATTAATGCCAATGGTGCTACTGTGGGTCGTAAGCAGTGTAAAGAATGACAGGACTTAGCCCTTTAAGATCCTTAGACCGACAGAATCCTAAACCTACGAGTGGAAAAGCCCTGTCATTAACTGGTACATACCTTGTCACTTAGTAGTAAATAAAATCTATGTCAACGCTGGTATATTTAAGTGGCAGAAGGGGGATTGGCCAGATTGTGGATACTGAAACCATTTTTCCTATTATCGGAACGGTAGTGGTATTAATCAACACTAACGAAACGATCGTTGATACCGCGATTACAGATGAAGAAGGAATACCGGTTCGAAGATGTGGCAGGCGTTTTTAATGATGATGACTCCAGGACTCAGTTCAGTATTTATTGCCATTAATTAAGGCCTATATCTTGATATCAAGTCTTCCGGAGAATGAGGAGGGGAACTTTTTCATACAATATTTTGGAGGTGAAAAAATGCCGAGAATAAAATACACAAGTACCGACGTTGCCTTAATGGCAAGAATGATGAGAGCGGAAGCCGTAGGAGAAGGGAAACAAGGAATGTTGTATGTCGGAAATGTAATTGTTAATCGTGGCGTAGCGGATTGTTTAGATTTTAGAGATGTAAGAACAATTCGACAAGTTATTTTTCAAATACAAGGAGGAAATTATTCTTTTGAAGCTGTCCAAAAAGGTAATGTATTTTATCAAAGAGCGAGATCAGTTGAAAAAAGATTAGCAAAAAAGAATTTGGATTTTTGGAGGCAACACCCGGCGAAATATTCTCTTTGGTATTTCAATCCATATGGTCCATGTCCTCCAACATGGTACGGTCAGCCTTTTGCTGGTCAATATAAAAATCATTGTTATTATGAACCAGCAGCTGGAACATGTCCCAGTGTTTATTAAGTTATTATATCTATCCAAGAAAACAAGTTTATGAAATATTGTACTTAAACTACTGGTCACTTCATAGAAAAAGAATGACAAAAAAGAAAGCAAATCACTTAACATTCCTTATAAGCCCGTTTTAGTCATTTTAGGCGGTGTCAAAACTAAATGTTTATAATAAAACGCTTAAAATGTGTCTGAGAGGTTGCGTGTTCCATGTCTGGAGTTATTACTTGGAACACAAAGCAATAGCTGCAAAATATCGTAAATGTTACTATACTGCGAATAAAGAGAGGTTATCCCTTAGAAAAAAGAAATACTAACCAGGATAAAAAAAAGCCAGAAATGAATAAGTAAAGTACACAAAAAAAGCGTCCCAGAAAAATTTATTCCCAGGACATCATTTAGGAAGTAATTCCTGTTTCAATTATTTCTACGTCAATTTTCACGTCTACGGGAACGGTAGGATAAACACCTTCCCATTTTTTTAAATCAAAATTTCCCCTGCGATTTTTCAGCTCATTACCCAAACCCAGGGGATCGATTTTTAATTCCTGGAACCGCTCGATCATTTCGATACATTGAGCTTGTAACGATTTCTCAAAATCCTTTTCCATACTTTTAATTACGGGTCCATTCAGCATTAAATTGATGTTTTGCACTTCATTTATAAATCCTTTAATTTTAATATCCAGCAGGAACTTAGGATGTTCTATCCCATCTATGACATGATAAGTCACTCTGGAACCGATGTTCTCCAAAACTATATGTTCTTCCTTGTATTTGATTCCTTTTGTTCCTCTATTAAAATCTTGTTTCATAATTTTAAAATTGAATGCTTCCGAATAAGGTAAACTGTGGACCATCTTTGCCCCATCGAAAAAAGCGATTCCATCTATTTCAACTTGACTGTCTGTTCTTTTAATGAGCGGGAGAAAGGGATCCATGCCGTCAGCATAATAAGCATATAAAAACTTATGCAAATTTGTTTCAGGAAAGTTACTTTGATTTATATTTTGTTTAATCAAGCCGGTTATATATTTAGAGGTTGTTTCACTTTCACTGTACTTAGCCTCAATAAGTCCTTGTGTCTCACCTTTTACGACACTGAGTAAAATATTTCGGCCGATTATAGGGTCCCTCCCTAAGAAATCGATCATATTTTTCAGCCCATTCTTAGCAAGCTCTTCATTGAATAAAGAAAGCTCTAATTTACCAATAGATATCGGTTTAGATAACTTTCTTTGAATATTTTCATGGGCCTCTTTCACAGAGTGATCAACAGCAGACTGATATTTTTCAGTAGGTGTTCCACTAGATTCACCCCTTCCGTATTGTGGAACAGCTACTGTAGCTTTCAACCGATCTTCGTCCACAAAATCATACCCTGCAACCCGTATGATAACCCGATCTTCTACACTATATGTTTCGGCACAACCAGTGAGGAACATGATGCCAATTATCACCATTACACTAATATTATTTTTCAATTTGTATCCCTCACTTTATCTCTTGCCTTTTTAAAAAGAAAGAGGACAGGAATATACATTAAGACATAAAATCCTATCATATTTGCAATGTCATTCAGTTCCTTGATTTGTTGGCGCTCGTCCAACATGATTGTAGCCACATAAAGAATGAGACAATAAATCCCCACCATATAGGTTTGCCTTATATTAAACATTCTTTTTGGGATACGGCTTGCCGCCCACAAGGCGAGACATATGTTTGGTATGACTACAAACAGCCAAAGGGCTATACCGATGAACTCAAAACGTTCAACAAAAGGAAATTCTACAATTTTCCAAAGCGATATTGTTGCCCAATTCACTCGATCCAATTGTTTTTCACTGAAATAAATGAAAGCTGTGATAGCACTGATCACATAGATGATAGTGGTAAAAAAAACGCCATAGTGCGCCCATTTCTTAGACTGCTCGGGGTTTTTGATAAAAGGATAAAAGACCAATAATAACTCAAACCCCAGAAAGCCTAAAATGCTCGTTTTAGCTGAACTAAGCAGCTCGACTAAGGTATGGTCGATAATTGGAAATACATTATTTATATCTCCAGCTTGAATAGGAAAAAATTTGAGCCATAGAAGGGGCAGTGCCAACAGGACACTGATCAGACATAGACCGGTGATCAAACGGAAGCCTCCAGCTACCAAATAATAGATCAACAACAGGAAAGCCAATGTGAAAAACCATACGTTTAATTGAGGAAAAACCCATGTTTGGATGACCTCAATAAAGGTTCGAAGCACCGTTAATGTCAATAGCAGTACATATAAACAGAAAATAATGCTTAAAAATCCACCGATATATTTGCCAAACGTCTCTTCATGTATAGATACGATATCACCTTTGCTGTTCTGAAGAATGTTATAAACTATCCAAAGCAGCAGATGAATAGCTGCCCCGGCAATCAAAAGACTGATCCAGGCATCATAACCAGCGTCTCTGGCAATATACGTTTCAAAACTAAGTATTCCTACCCCGAGTTGCATAGCATGAATCAGGAAGAAAACAAAAAACGGGGTAACCAATAGGTTTTCAGGAACATGAAGATCGATCTTGGATTGCCTCTTTTTATTCATCGATATCCCTCTTCTTATTGGCATCAGACGGTTGTAACCGCTCTGATTTTAATGGTCGTGTCTGTATAGGCCGTTGTGTTTGTTTATTGAATGGCAAACGAATGAATGCATCCTTCAAATCTGTGAATCTTAATGGATAAATCGGTGCAAAAAATGGTGTACCTATCGATTGTAGCTTTATTAAATGACCGATAAAGAGTGCCATCACCATGGAAACACCAATCAATCCCCATAATTGCGCCCCAATAATGAATGGAAATCGAACCAGGCGTATCGTGTTACTGATTTGATAGACCGGTGTAGTAAATGACGCCAAAGCGCTTAATGCTACGATGATTAGCAATACATTACTCGTAAGCCCTGCGTCTACGGCGGCGGTTCCAATAACGATACCACCGACGATACCAATTGTTTGGCCGATTTTTGTAGGCAGTCGTGCCCCGGCTTCTCTTAGTAACTCGATGGTGAGCTCTAAAATAATCACTTCGAGTATTGGTGGGAATGGAATATCAGCCCTTGAAGATATGATGGTAGCTAATAATTCTTCTGGAATCATCTCATGGTGATGTGTGAGTATAGCTACATAAAGTGATGTACTTAAAACAGAAAACAATACAGCGAACAATCGGATTAACCGAAAAACTGTAGCCAAATGCCACGGCATAAAGTAGTCATCTGAAGCAGAGAAAAATTCAACAATAGTCGTTGGGCATGTTAGTGCATGAGGAGAACCGTCCACAAGTATGGCTATTTTCCCTTCCACGAGAGCCTCTGTCATTCTGTCTGGCCGTTCTGTATCTAATAATTGAGGAAATGGAGAATTGGAGTTGTCTGCAATCATTTGCGTGATATAAGAGCTATCAATCATTTGATCATAATCAATTTCTTTCAAGCGCTGCATCACTGTATTTATATTTATCTCATTAGCTATCCCGTCTATATAAACCACTGCAACACGGGTGTTTGTCAGTTTACCTATGGATATTTCTTTTACTGTAAGCTCAGGTAATGGAACACGCTTACGTATTAAATTCATGTTCTTATCCAAGGACTCGACAAATGCCTCTTTCGGTCCGACGACACTGAATTCTATTTCAGGAATGCTTACCTTTCGACCTACCTTTGTACTTGCTGGTATAAGAAGTACCTGATTGTCATTCTCTGTCATCTGTATAACGACATAACCTTGTAAAACTTTCTCTTTTATTTTCTCTGCTTGGTCTGTAATAGAAATGTTTTCAACAGTAATGGCTTCTTTTATTTTCTCCAGAGAGTGTAAATCAGCGTTTTTTAAGCCTGGTAAAATAGATTCATTTAATATTTTGGGATCAGCCATAGTTTTGAGATAAGAAATGACACAAGGGGTTGGCCCTGTATGATGATAGACCACAAAGTCCTTTGATTCTTTCAATTTTTCATAAAGGGTTTGTATTGTGCCTGCTTTATTAAGTTGTTGGTTTCTTCCCCTTCTTTCCCATTTTCCCATATGAAATCTCCTTGTAGAGGACTGTTTTCTGTCTTCATTCTTGCCACATGAATTATAAGTTATACCCTTATAGGGCAAGATAGTTTTAGAATTTTATAAATAAAAATGGAGGAGAAAAGAATATATGTTAGTGGCATACTTGAGCCCCTTGATTATTTTAGTATTATTTTTCCTGTCTACTTTCTTTCTAGTTGAACTGGCTGCAAAGCTCTTTCTATACGCTTGCTTGACCTGTCTTGTGTTTCTCCCTATCATTCTGGTGTATATAGAGGAAGTAAAAGAAAACAATAAATAGGCTAGTAAGAACAAAATCGCTAACGCGATTAACTACCCGCCCAGATGAGGGCTATTTATCTGGACCGGTTCCTTTTCAATTATTGTGCCTTGCCTTTTTTCAATAGCAAAGACATTGCTTTGCAAAAACGGCTCTATTCTACCCATTCATTAATGTGTAGCTTGATGGGAATGGGGGAGTGTCAGGAAAATGCGGATTTACAACGTTATGGAAATTCTAATATTAAAAAGCCTAATTTCTCAGCATAAAAATTGAGAAATTAGGCTTTTTTCGTTGTTACATTAAAGCGTCCGATTATGGAAGACCCAAGAGTAACAAACACTCTATCAGACAAATTCTTAACACCCATTCTATGGGAAACGTTCAATTTAGTTTTAAACAGTGAATCTCTTTTAAATCCACATTATATTCACCAAAAATTATTTGGGACTTATATGTATACCTTCACTCTTTCGCCAATCTGCGTAAAGTATATACTTTTCATTTTCATACCCATTAGCAACTAATTTGTTCTGTAACCACTGTTTATCGAAGCCTAGTTCATGTAAATTATCCCATAAAATTTCTCCATCTATTATTAACGATGTTGGGAGATCAACTGGACTTTCTGGAAGATTAAGATCTTGCTTTTCTGGTTTTTGATACTTGGATTTTAATAATGTACTTATTTGTCCATTAGCTTCTAGTATACCGTATTTGACTTCCCGAACTGAAAAAACATGATTTTGTCGAAGCAAACTCAGTACCTGATTTATATCTAGTTTGTTCTTTTTAAGTAACTTTCTATTGATGACACCATTTCGAATGATGATGTTAGGATTGCCTAAAAAGAGAGAACGTGCCGATTTGTTTTTTAGAGTTACAAACTCTATCCCCAACATGAGAAGCGTCCACAATCCAATGGCATATAAAAAATGAAAAGTACTTATCTTATCTTGATAAATGGTGTTTCCTAAAAAATCCCCAAGTACTAATACAAAAACTAAGTGAAACGGGGTTAACTGAGAGATAGATGTTCTGCCTGTTATGATAATAATAAAAAATAAAGCAACAAAACCTACGATAACTTTGATCGTCAGGACGCCAATATTAATTTCTTCCAAGGTGCTTTTCCTCCCATTAAATTATACTTTTTTGAATCCTCTAGATTAATTTTGCTAACATATGAAAGGATACACATTCCATACAGATTAGATGGTGATAAGTATCAAGTTATTTTAGTAGTAGGGAGATACATGAATGAAGATATGTAACTCCACTCTACATAATTAACAAGATTGAATCACTCACAAAAAAGTTCACCAATAAAGGCATATGTTAGTGCCATAATAATCTGCGTAAAATAAAATTTCCATGTTCTAAAATATTGATATAACAACATGTAAGCTACAGGTACCATTGAAAAATCAAAAGGAAAGGCCCTGGTAATAATTGGTAGAGTGCGATGAGGTAATCCAAAAAACTATATTGTGCACCAACTATTTAATAAGGTTGTTATCATCATAATTATGGTATCAAATAATAAAATTTCTAAAATAATGTTTCGTTTAACAGGTTCAACCCATATAACCCAAGGCATAACTAAAAAACTGACTAACATCCACCATTCCCGAGTTAAAAACTCATTTTTAGCCAACCATTTAATTCTAAATAATACAGCATATCTTCTAAAAAACGTATTACTTTAAGATTTTCAAATATATTATCTATTGATATCATCATTAAATTTAAATTAAAAGGAACAGCTATTTTTGAATTCATACTCTTTAAGCAGCCTTTTTGTTATTCCGTTTTATACATTTAACTTATAATAAAGGAGAAAACACACGTGCACTTTGTTCAATCATGCGCTGAGTTATGGAGCGCTGCACCAGATCGTCGACCTTCACCGGCAATGAATCACTAAGATCACGCTCGAATTGACTAGTAAGTTCTTTAACAACATCATCACTGTAAATGACTTCACACGTCTCATAATTCAGCCGGAAGCTTCTCATATCCCAGTTTGCAGCACCAGTAACTGCGATTTCATCATCTATGATCATTTGTTTCGCATGGAGCATACCTTTATCGTACTCGTGAATTTGGACACCTGCCTCTACCAATTCACCATAATATGTTCGTTTGGCAGCCCCGACGATTTTATTTGCTACATGTCGGGGGACGAGTAACCTTACGCGTACACCTCTTGCCACGGCTGTCTTTATCGCCATCAGGATGTCTTCATCTGGAATAAAGAACGGGGTGGTTATATCAACGGTCTGGTTCGCTTGACTTAGGCAAATGAAGTAGGTCGTTCGAACGATTGGCGTAGGAAGACCTGGATTACCTTCCAACGTCTGGACATAAGCTTTGTGCAACGATTCTTTGTTTCGATGTGTGTCCTTTTCACTTTGAAACTCAGTACCCAATTCTGTTAACAAGTTGGGATGTGCTTCCTTGACAGAAGGCACCCTGCTTCGAGAGTTTTTTTCACCCCCGTGTCTTTTCCTTTGTTCGGGTGTTGCCATTCTCCAATGAACGTCGAAAATGGTTTGCAAATCCTCCGAAGCTTCGCCTTTTATACGCAAATGGGTGTCACGCCAGAAACCTACGTTTGGCTTCAATCCTGTATACTCATAGCCGATGTTGATTCCACCTGTAAATGCTTCATCTCCATCAATCGTTACAATCTTGCAATGGTCCCGGTAATTCCAATTCGAAAGGATCCAAGGGAATCGCAAGGGAAAAATCGTCCGGCATTCAATCCCTGCCTCTATCATCCGAATGATTTGACTTCGGGGGAAATTCCAACTCCCAAAACCATCTCTTACAAAACGGACCTTCACACCCGCATACGCCCGTTCCACCAGCACATTCGTTATGCGCCTGCCAATTTGGTCATCCCTGTATATGAAATATTCAAGATCAATCGTGTTTTTGGCGTTCTCTAAGAATTTGATGAGTTTTTCATAGGTTTCAATTCCGTTTATCAGGACTTGGACTCTACCAGAACGAAGCCCATGTACACTGAACTGGTTTAAAGCATTAGCGATGACTAAGGCTGAGCGGCTAAATGAATCAGGAAGTTTGTTCGATACATTCCCATTAGATGTTAGCCTTTTCCGACGAATACCTAGTGGGTTTGTAGTACTGAGATAAAGACCGAAACCAATGATAGGTAAAATGAGACTTAAGGCAAGCCAATTCAAAGCCTTAGCAGGTCGGCGTACCTCACATATCGCTATGATTAACATTAAGATTGTATTGAATAGGTATAGATAAAAAATCCACTCCAACTTAAAATTCCTCCCTTGTTTTTCTCTTATCATTGACTAACTTTGTAGTGAATATACATTTTGGATTGTTACCAAACTAACTGTAGTTTCGAAAAGTTAATCTCTCCCTTATTTTTGAAGGGTATGTTTTCTGAAACAGGCTACTTTCTTGAAGCATCGGACACGTTTGTGGAAGAGCAAAAGCCTAATTCATCGCTGAAAATGCGGAGGGGAGAGTTCCCGCACCAGTTTCTTTGTCCTAAATGAATAAATAATGAAAATGTGCACAAAATGTATGAGAAGAATATAGAAGGAGGTAGACAAAAATGACCGTTATAAATGATGTGAAAACAACATTAGCAGGGTTGAAAAGTGCACAAGCGAGCTTTGAAACCTTTGCGCTTGGGACTGAAAATCAACAAGCGAAACAACTTTATCAACAGTCAGCGCAAGATACACAATCCATTATCAATAACTTAGAATCTCGTGTCACTGAAATTGAACAAGAAGAGCCTCAATACAAAGAACAATAATATTGAACTGAAAAGGCTACAAAAGTTAGCCTTTTCTTCATCAACCGCTTTAACTAAAGGGGTGAAAATGCATATGAAATCTTTATTGAATATAATGATCTTAATAGTGGTAATGGCAACAGGTTGTCAATTAGAAGATGAGACTAAAAAAACAGAAACTTCTCACCCCATACTACAACTTTCTACTTCTGGGGAAATAGGTCAAAACGCATCGAAACATGCCGAAGAAGTTTTGAAAAAGCAAAACAATTTGATGGATGTCCAAGCAATTAATGATGACAAAAAGCTTCTGATAGCTGCACAATTGCCACATAATGATCGCTTCCAAATGAAAAAAATTGAGAAGAAACTAACCAAACAAGTTGAAAAACAATTTCCTGACCGTGAGATCACTCTTTCTCTCGATAAAAAAATCCACTTAGAAATAAAAGATCTAAAGGAACAATTAGCTAAAGGTAAACTCGTTAACAAGAAATTAAAGAAAGAAATTGATCGAATTATTAAACTTTCTAAAGAAAAAACATAAAAGTAGGTGTTCTTATGTCCAATAATCAGAAAAAGAATCTTTCCCCTGTTCAACAAGAATATCAAAAATTTCAAAAGCAACGCGAAGTGAAAAGACCAATTTTCACCAATTGCATAAAAGCCTTTTTAATCGGGGGATTGATTTGTTTGATTGGACAAGCGATCCAAACCTTTTTCATATATAATTTCAACTTTACCGAGCAAACCGCTGGCAATCCTACCGTAGCTGTGGTGATCTTTATTACCATGCTATTAACTGGGTTTGGCGTCTATGATCGGATTGCGCAATTTGCGGGTGCAGGTTCAGCAGTACCCGTCTCAGGTTTCGGTAATGCTATCATATCAGCAGCTATTGAACACCGTACCGAGGGATTTATCCTTGGAGTAGGTGGAAATATGTTTAAACTGGCTGGATCAGTTATCATGTCTGGAGTATTTGCTGCTTTTATTATCGCCTTAATTAAAACGATATTAATCAAGTGGGGTGGACTATGATGCGTACATGGATCTTTGAAAACAAGCCAGTGATCATTTCAACGGGTACAGTTGGCGGCCCGTTCGAGGCCAAAGGAAAAATAGCTGATGATTTTGATATATTACATCAAGACCTGTGGATTAAGGAAGATTCGTATGAAAAAGCCCACAAGGTAATGCTAGAGGAAGCATTGTTGAGAGCAACAGAAAAAGCTGAAATTACGAAAGAGCATGTCCAATTTTTTCTTGGTGGTGATTTAATCAACCAGATTACGCCAACTAGTTTTTCAGCAAAAACAATTGGTGCTGCATACTTAGGTTTATTTGGTGCTTGCTCGACATCAATGGAAGGGCTAGCTTTAGCAGGTTTTCTTGTTAATCATGGCGGAGCTAACTATGTATTAACCGGCTCATCTAGTCACAATGCAGCAGTGGAAAAGCAATTTCGTTATCCGACAGAATATGGGGTACAAAAACCGCCAACCACACAGTGGACTGTAACAGGTGCAGGTGTAGCATTACTCAAGAACGAAGGGGAAGGACCCCGTGTTACTTCAGCGACAATTGGGAAAGTGATCGATATGGGGCTGACAGATCCGTTTAATATGGGTGGTGCGATGGCTCCTGCAGCCGTCGATACAATCGAAACACACCTGAAAGAACGAAACATTGAATCTTCTTACTATGACTTGATCGTGACAGGAGACCTTGGCCATATTGGGAGAGAATGTGCATTAGACTTATTTGAGAAGCATCATACGAACATCACCGAAGCACAATTTCAAGACTGTGGGTTAATGATTTATCGTGAAGATCAACCAGTTTTGGCTGGTGCTAGTGGATCAGGATGTTCAGCCGTCGTTGTGTATGGTCATTTATTAAATCGTATGAAAAAAGGAGAAATAAAACGAATGCTTGTTGTAGCGACTGGCGCCTTGCTGTCTCCCTTAACTACCCAACAAAATGAGACTATACCCTGTATTGCACATGCCGTTTCCATTGAATATGGAGGTGAAATAGCATGATTTTTTTCTGGGCCTTTGTTATCGGTGGAATCATTTGTTTATGCGGCCAAATTATGTTTGATGTTTTCAAACTGACGCCTGCCCATACGTTAAGTACTTTGGTGGTAGCAGGAGCTATCTTAGATGGTTTTGGATTATATGAGCCCTTGATTGATTTTGCCGGAGCTGGAGCGACAATTCCTATTACAAGCTTTGGGAATTCATTAGTGCATGGTGCCATGGAAGAAGCTGAAAAACACGGGATTATCGGGGTCGTAACAGGAATGTTCGAAGTGACTAGTGCTGGTATATCAGCAGCGATTGTGTTCGGAACCATTGCAGCGATCGTTTTTAAACCAAAGGGATAAGGAGTAACTATTATGACAGTAAGTTCTAATGTGAAACAATGTCTTGCTACAGTAAAATCACTAGAAGCTGGACTTTCCACACTTGCCATCAACTCAAGTGATGAGGAGGCAAAGCGTCTCTTTCATGAACAAATGCTCGTTATGGGAGAAGTTAAACAAGATATCATGAAACGGATTAGTGAGTTAGAACGAGAAGAGGAACAATATAAAGGATTTTAAACAAAAGGAGTGATCAATATGCCAGATTGGTTAGATGTAGCTGTCAGAGTCATACTCTTTTTAATAGCTCTGTTTCTTCTAACAAAGCTATTAGGAAAAAAACAATTATCAGAACTTTCCTATTTCGAATATGTATCAGGCATTACGATTGGTAGTATTGCAGCAGAAGTTATTATAAATACAGACAATAAAATTTGGCACGGTATTATCGGAATCTGCGTGTTTTCTTTATTCATTTATCTTGTGGAAATTTTTTCTGTGCATAGTAAACAATTCCGTGATTTTGTGGAAGGGTCTGGGACCGTCATTATTAAAGATGGAAAAGTACTGGAGGAAAACCTGAAAAAAGAACACTATACAACGGACGAGTTACTACAATTACTACGAGGAAAAGATATTTTTGACCTTTCCGAAGTAGAATATGCCGTTTTGGAAGCAAAAGGTTCAGTCAGCGTCCTACCAAAGAAAGATTTTCGTCCGGTAACACGTAAAGACCTTGGCTTAGCGAGTGTCAATGAAAAAGAAACACAAACTGTCATAATGGACGGTGAAATATTAAAAGAATCACTAACCGCCACCGGGAAAAACCTTGAATGGTTAAAAACAGAGTTAGATAAGAAAAATATTACGATTGAAAATGTATTCCTTGGACAGGTTGATACATATGGTGCGCTTACCGTCGACTTATTTGATGATAAGATTCAAGTGCCAGAGCCCATAGAAAGACCTTTAATGCTTGCTCAATTAAAAAAATGTCAAGCCGACTTAGAGTTGTTTGCCTTAGCAACAGCATCCGAAAACGCCAAACGTCTTTATGCAAAGAACGCAACAAAAATAGAAGGTTCAATACAAAAATTGACACCTTATCTTAAAGATTAGTTTTTGAATGGCAATTCGAATGAAGGGATCGATAACTTTTGATTCGTGGTGATGCCCATAAATTGTATCTCAAATTAAAAAGAACATACAAGAAAGGACAGCTCTCCTTAAATGAAATGGCAGAAATTAAAGAGGTTACTGAGATCAGACGTTTTTACTCCAACATTAATACGGATACATTAGAAAAAATCCTTTATCGTATGATTAAAGAGAAAAATGGATCAGGAATCATTCCTATTTTTGTTTCTACTGTACCATGGCTATTGTTTCTATTTTTAGAACCATTACAAAAATTCTTATTAAAAGATGGTATGTTTGGAGCTATTGTTTTCACTCTATTTTTTGTAATACTACTGAGTACAAGTGTTATTCTTCACTTTCGTGAAAAAGCATGGGCAGCTTTTCATATTGCGATCATTAAGAACATACTCGCTAAAGAAAAAATCTAAGAAAAACTAGGTTAACCTAATGTCTACTCTTTATAAAAAACCACTTTCAAAGACTATGCTACATTTAGAAGGTGATTTCTGTATTGCAGGAGTCTTGTTGTAGTAGGTCATATATGATGTGATGTCTTTTTTAATTGATCTAATGTGTGACAAGGTTTTAAGTATGTCTTATCTTTAAAATATCCAAAGAATGATTCCTGTGGAGCGTTATCCCAACAGTTTCCTCTTGTGGACATGGATTACCTTAAACCATGTGTTCTAACCATTTTTTGATACATCGGATGTGTAATAATAAAATCCTTGATCTTGATCAGAGTGGATCGACGCTCCTTCTACAAGTTTCAGTAAGCTTCCTGACTTCATTAAAATTTATCTTCATACCTCTTTTACTTTTTAAACAAGTCCTTTATAAATCTAAAAAAAAGTATGTATATGGATGTAGCAAGAAGATAGAAAGCAAATGAATTAAGGAAAGTCCATCCACTAAACTTAAAAACATTAAAAAACACAGCTAGCCATTCAAAGCCTAGAGCAAAAAAAGACCAAAAGACGACATATGTAGTAATGTATTTACCCTTTGGATCTGATCAAACTTGTCAAATAAATATACACATAGTAATGCATAGGGCGAATACATCAAATATGTTATGATGTCTGTTATCTCATATTTTTCAAGGTCATTAAGGTCATATAAATCCAAGGGTGGCGTTGCTATTAGATGGTCCATAATAATAGCAATAGTTACAGTGAACAAAACCATTAAGATAGACACTACATGAGGATATCTTTTTGGGAGTAACAAAATCAATATGAAACCACAAACAGTGGTAAAAATTATAAACCATTCATTTTCGTTAAACTGTTCTGGTAATGGTAACAATTAGCTCATCTCTTTTCTAAGTATTTTTCTAAAGCGGTTTGAGAGGAAGCTTATAATAAGTAAAATGACAACCCACTCTATTGTGGAATAAAAAAGATTCCATTTTACAAAATCATATACACAAAGGAGGTTGGCTAGATATTCAATCCCTATTAAAAGGGGTATTAAAATAAATAGCATAATCCAATTATTCCTGTTATTAGCCCCCTGAGTTTTATCTATATACCAAATAATAAAAATAGGAATAAGGAAGACCCTAATAAGTGCCATTGTCCAATAACTAGTTGGATCGCTATTAAAATGGATCATCTCCATGTTCAATATGAAGATAGTCATAAAATTATGATGAATAATGTTAATTATCATCCAAATGAAGAATATTTCAAATAAATGGAGGTTTTTTTGGATACACCATACGTCAGATTTATTATCACTGTTAATGCAAAAAATATTGAAAATGCCATAGCTCCTCCAATAATGTGCTTTTATAAATAGTATTCTCTCTCTATGTTTAAAATATTCCTTATTCAAAAGTGGCTTTATGCCGAGAATGAACGATTTACAAAACATAGTCATTCTGCTGCGCAGTACAACGATACTACGCATTCAAACGACATCTATCGTACTAACTTTGTGAAAGAATGTACTTAAAGTAACGGAGAGCGTTAGTGCAACAAGGCGGATAAAAATTCTAAGGACTTCCAATATTATGGAAGTCCATTTTTTATAAAAATCAACAATATTAATGAAAGTTCTAATAACAAGTAGCGGTAAGGATTACTAATTATAAAGAAATCCTTTAATGAATTTAATCAAGTTTTAATTTTTTTAATGCTTCTGCTAAGGAATTATTTAATGGTTCAACATCTTTGTTTTGGTTTTTCAAATACTTCTGCACAGTACGTTTATCTACTTTTCCGTTAGATTCTTTTTTACGTCGTGCTTGGAAGGCAGATAGTTTTTCACGATAGCCACATTTACATGTGAAGATTTGACCTTCACCTTCACCTCTGAGTTCTAATTTTTTATGACATTGTGGGCAGCGTGCATTCGTGACCTTTAAGACGTTTTTACGATGTCCACATTCACGGTCTTGACAAACAAGCATTTTGCCCTTTTTTCCGTTAACTTCCAGCATTTGTTTTCCGCAGTCGGGACATTTTTTTGTGGAAATGTTGTCGTGTTTAAACTTTTTGTTACTTGCTTTAATTTCAGCAACGATTTCTTTCGTATGTATTTTCATTTCATTTATAAATACTTCTTTTTTTAGCTTTCCTTTTGCAATTAATTCCAACTTTTGTTCCCATTCTGCCGTTGTAAAAGGTGAACGTAATTCTTCGGGTACTAAGTCTAATAATTGTACCCCTTTTGATGTGATGTGGATCTCTTTTCCTCGTTTTTCGATTAAAAAGGAATTAATTAGTTTATCGATAATATCTGCACGAGTTGCAACAGTTCCAAGGCCACCAGTCGATTTTAATTTGTCTGTAAGCCGTTTGTTATGAGTCTCCATATACTTCGTAGGGTTTTCCATTACCGATAACAATGTCGCTTCTGTAAAGCGTGCAGGTGGCTTTGTTTGGCCTGATGTCTGTAAGATTAGTTTAATGTTTAATATTTCACCCTTTTCAATGTGAGGTAATATTTGTTCTTTTAAATCATCTGGAGATTCCACCTCATCAAATTGGTTTTTATAAACCTCTTTCCAACCGGCATTCACGATTGTTTTCCCGCGTGCAACGAAGTATTCATTTTCTATTTTTGCGCGGAGCGTTAACTGCTCGTATTCAAACGCAGGGAATAGTACGGCTAGGAATCGTTTTACGACTAAATCATAAATTTTACGTTCCTTATCGGTGAAGGCTGAGAAGTTCACATAACCTTCGGTTGGGATGATAGCATGGTGATCACTTACTTTGCTATCATCTACAAATGCTTTAGAAGCCTTAATAGGCTTTTTAAGCACCTTATTTACTAGTGAACGATATTCATCTACCCCACAAGCCTTTAAACGTTCTGGCAGCGTTTCTACGATGTCTGATGAGAGGTGCCGTGAATCTGTACGAGGATATGTTAATACTTTGTGCTGCTCATACAGTTTTTGCATGATGTTTAATGTTTCTTTCGCGGAGTAACCAAAAACCTTGTTCGCATCTCGTTGCAGTTCTGTTAAGTCATAAAGGCCGGGTGAAAATGTTTTTTTAGATTTGCGATCGATATCAAAAACTGTGGCATTTCTATGGCCGATTTGTTTCACAATTCGTTCAACTTTATCTTTATCGAAACTCCTATCATTTCCTTTAGCATCTTGCCATGTTAGCTTTAGCTCATTTTCTGTTTGTGCTTCAATTCCGTAGTAAGTCTGTGGTTTGAAGTTTTTGATTTCATCTTCACGTTTAGCTATTATTGCTACAACTGGTGTCTGAACGCGACCACAATTCAATTGCGCATTAAATTTTGTAGAAAGAGCACGGCTGGAATTAAGTCCAATATACCAATCTGCCTCTGAACGAGCTACAGCAGAATAATAAAGATCATCATAAGCCTTTCCTGGCTTTAAATGATTGAATCCATCTTTAATGGCTTTATCAGTCACAGAAGAGATCCAAAGACGTTTAATAGGTTTCTTTACTTTTGCTTTTTGAATAATCCAACGTGCTACTAATTCTCCTTCACGTCCGGCATCAGTTGCAATAATAATCTCCGTAACATCTCCACGCACCATTTGGGATTTCACTGCATTAAATTGCTTACCTGTTTGTTTAATGACTGTTAACTTTAACCGTTCTGGAAGCATTGGCAAATCTTCCAGTTTCCATGTCTTATATTTCACATCATAAATCTCCGGATCAGCTAATGTCACTAAGTGACCTAATGCCCAGGTCACAATATATTTATCCCCTTCTAAAAATCCTTTTCCATTTTTGGTACATTTTAATACCTTTGCAATATCTCTAGCAACTGAAGGTTTTTCAGCTAAAACCAGGCTTTTTTCCATACTTTACTATCTCCTTTAATTACTTTATATGTTTAATATAACAGAGCTCGGTTATGAAACATGAATATTGAATATCTTAAAGCCCTAGATCATCAACAAGTGAATTTTTACTAGTAGTTTTATTTAATTGCTCAAGTTTCGGACAAGACAAATAAGCTTCAATACTTGGTACTAAAGGGATAATATAGTTTTTATTATCAGGCTACATCAGTATGAAGCAGCGATTTCCGCAAATAATCAGGTAATTTGCGGAAGAACCGATTAAAAAACTCGTTGATTTGTTCATCAGTTAGTAGATATTCTTCTACCATTGTTGAACCGATTAATTCTAGGATAGTCATCAATGCTTGTGCAAATCGGATATCTTCTATCTCATCACAACACACATAGAAAAGTTGACCAATTGTTCTATGGTCTTCTTCTTCCCGTACGCTAAGTGACAACATCATGTAACGCAGGAAAACAATTGTAGTGTGTGCAGTCATGGAATCATAGCTACGGCATTGAAATTCCTTTGCCAGTCGCAAATTGGATTTGACCACCCTGAAAAAGCACTCGATCTCCCAGCGCTTGCCATAAATACGGATAGCATCTTCTTCCGTGTGTTCGAGGTTGGTTGTTAAAAGCGCAAGCCATTGTTTGGAACGATTTCTATCACGAACAAATACAATGCGTGCTTGAATTTCATTCCCATTTTTATCGTCATGGCGAAGTCCAACTACAATGTTCGCAAGGATCTTAGCACGTCCACGCTTTTTACGAACTTTCTTGTAAAGCTGGTTCAATGTGTAAGATTCACCTTCATAGGTGTAGTGAATTTTAGGTGAACGTTTGATCATACAAACAACATCTAGCGAATAGTTTTTTATGATTTTCGATATGATAGCTGGATATGCGAACCAACTGTCAAAAAGAACCGTTTTCGCACCTAGCTTATTTGGGTTAATGGAATCGAGAAGATCAAACATCGTCTCTGTACTTTTTTTCGTTGCCTCTTGGCGTCTTTTATAACCGACTGTTCGCTTGTCTATATTTGAATCGACGTCTTGAAAACGATTTTTCTCATTTTTTGAACTTAAAAGCGAAAAAGCAAGTGGCATAAAAGAAGCTCCGTCTGACCAGCCAAGCGTGAGCATACGAAATCCCTTAAAGTATCTTCCGGTTGTATGGTCTTTCACTCTGGCAAGCAGTTCGACCGCTTTACTGCGATTGCGGCTGAACAAAGAATCATCAAATATGAGAACTCGGTCACGATCCTCGGAAGTTAAAGGGAGCAAGAATTTCATAACAAGATTAGAGCCAACATTGGAAAGGAATTTACGCCAGTTATAAGTTGGGTTTTTCAAGAACTCATACACCGTATCCTTTTCAAAATCCTTTGAAACACGTTCTGATTCAAGCGCCCTGGAAAAACTCATTCCATGAAGTACAAGTGCGAAAATAAATTGCATAATAAGACGTGGGGAAAATCCTTTTTCCTTGTGAACATGGGCCTGATTAAGAAAAGTTCCAATCTTAGCTTGAGTAAAAAACTGCAGCATACGGGAATTTGATTTTTCATTTTCATTAGAATTTGGTAAAATAGTAGACACGGAAAACATCCTTTCTTTGGTTGGTGTGGTGCCTATATTTTACCAAAGAATAGGGTGTTTTTTGTATTTTAATGATAATTATTTCATTCCAAGACTAAGTGCAACAAGGAGTCAGGTCATTTTTTAAACTCCGAAACTTGAGTTAATTGGTAAATGTTATCCTTTTGTGTAGCCTGTGGTTTTAAATCACTTCTATAGTTTTCAAACTCTTCATATCCCTTCAATGGATTGTCTGAGAACATAGATTGAAACAACTTATCAACAATTGGATTTCGAGTTTTACCTGTAGTAACTAAATTTATTAGGGGTACATTTTTGTTACTACTTGCATCTAACCATTTGAAAAAGATCTCTTCATATTCAACGAGTCGTTCTTGAAGTTCTTTATTTTTTAGTTTTAAATCATTCACGGTATGTTCCTGTTTGTTTAGTCGTTCTATAAGTAACCCATTCTTTTGAATGTACTTTTTTAGTTTATTTTCATTTATTAACAGGGCACCTCGTAGCTTTTCTTTATTAGAATTACTACCTTCGAAAAATTTATCTATGGCATCTACAGAATCAATAATCTTTTCTGTATTTGTTTCATCATTTGGAAGAGGTGAATAATCATAGATTTCATTTGCCTTATCAATCGCTTCTCGACCTTGGCGACCTGATTTTCTCCAAAAGTCCTCGCTTAATTTGTATGGAATTAATTTTTGCTCATATAATTGTACTGAGTACCGATAAACATCTAGATATTTTATCAATCCATTCCCTTTATTTTCTTGTGAGTACATATATATGATATTATCAACTTCTTTTTGTGGGTATATTTTAGCTTTCCTGCCTCGTTTATTGCTCAAAATCAATCACCCTTTCCTTAACCCTTGCGAGATCACGCAATGCTTTTCTTAGTTCCTTAGAAGTTTCCGAAAGCTGTTTATTATATATCGTACTATTTTCAGAGTATGAACTGTTTTTAGATTGTTGAACTCCTAAGATATGCAATTTTCTTAAAGAGTCAAGAAGAACAGTTGTTTCATTTTGCATTTCTTTTATTTTAGCCTGAATATATTCTGATTTTATTTTGTATTCATCAAAAGAAATTCGCCAATTTTCACAATAAAAACATTCATAAACGTAACAAGATTGATTTGGATCAGTACAATAGCCAATGTCTAAATCAATTTTTGCATCGGTAGCAGGAGGTCTTAATATAAATTTTTCTTTGAAATTTATGTCATCATCATTAATATATTCTTTCATGGAGTTAACGCTTGGGGTGGTATTAGTTTTGGTATTAAATTTCAATGCTAATTTCATAACCTCGGAATCTACCCAATATTCCATATGTGCGTGGTAATGATATTGGGATTGTATTGAATTGTGACCACCTAATCTTGCAATTTCTACAGGATGATAACCTTGTATAAGTAAATTTAAAAAAGCAAAATGCCTTGTATCGTTTAATCGAATTTTTCTATAAATTATTTTATTGGAAATTAAAGATTCTTGTTTAGTTGTTAATGCATCACTTTCTAAAGACACAAATCCATATTTATCAAAAACTACTTCATTGTAAAATGATTCTAAAAGGCTTTTCATATTTGTAGAGTTAAAAACATTTAGTTCAGTTTTTAAATATTTATATCCTTCACTATACTTAGGTATGGATATATATGAAATTAAAGTATTTGTGTCGCCAAAAAGTTCTGACTTCTTAATGTATTGTTTAATTTCTTCAGACAGATATTTTGGAATCAAAATCTCGTCTATGACCTTTTTTCTTGATAGGTGTTGCTTACTTCTTGGTAGTTTAATATATACATTTTGCCCTTCTTCAATTAAGCAATTCCTTTCTATTCCGCAAAACTCCGATATTCTAATAGGAATAATATTTGTTAAGTTCCACCATAAAAATATCGGAAAATACCGTAGGTAATCTTCATTCTTTAAGGTAGAATTGAAATAGTTTTCTATAATCATAGAAAACTTTAATACATCATGCGAGCTTGGAAGAATACGAACATTATCCTCAATATTGGTATTGTGTTTTGTTTCCCAAAAGTATTCGGCATAATGACCGTTCGTGTCAATTAAAGGAAAATAGTCTAAAAAATTTAACGAAGCCAAACAATAGTCCATTCTGGTTCTAGATGATATGTCAAATTTGAAATAATCTTTTATTTCATCTAAAATCTCATCATTAAATCCTTTCGATACTATTAAAACTTTCTTAAGGTTATTTAAATAATCAGATATAGTTCTAGGAGCGTAATCTTTTTCTAAAAACGTAGATACCCAGCATTTTACGATAGAGACAAAATCAGTATTGGAATTAAAAATCGATAGTTGTTGAATATCATTGAAATTCAAGTGCACTCTATTTTTTACTGTATTGTCATGAAGTACCCAATGATTTTCATTAAAATCACAATCGTTTAATTGGTGGCGGCTTGTAAAACCATCAAGTATTTGGACGGCTCTTTCTACGGAATATTCGATATCGTAATTTGTATCACTTAATGGTTCTAATATTTCAAAATCGCTATAATCAACATTAAATAAGTTTATGTTACTCACTCCTTCTAATTGTTATATAGTCACTTGGATTAGGGAGGGAACGAATCTCAGAAATTAAAGTTTGATAATTTTTAAACTCCTCACCAATAAAGTCATCAATAACCTGTTCACCAAATCGATCTTTTGCTTGTTTTAGTAATAATAAGTCTGAATATAACAAATTGGCTAACCTTGTTTTTTCTCCCTCGTAAGATGTATTGTTAAAGAGTTTTTCATATGATTTAATCGTCTTACTCACTCTCCTGCAAATTTGACTTATGGCATAAAAATGGGGTATAGAGAGAGGACATTTATAACAATCTCTTTCTTCAAATATACACTTCCCATAAATGCATTGATAATTTTCTTCTTTAGAAGGAAGAAGTCCTAAGTTTACTAAATCAAATTTTTTTTGTAATTCCATTTTGTCCAAACTTTCAATATATTGCTTTATAGTAAGTCTTTCTTTTTCTATTGAGTTAATATAATTAGCTAGGTTTTCAAGTTTATAAATATCTCCAAATACCTCTTTGACAAGATGAGAATTTTGAATTCGTCCTCCTCTGTCATCAACATTTCCCTGCAAAAGTAGAGTTGCCATTGTGTCGTACATGTAACCAAAATATCCAAGGTCAAATAATTGTTTTGAGATGAAGTCGAGATATTCTCTAGGAATATCTACATAAATATTTGTCGTGGATATATCTGAATGATTTCGTATATGTTTTAATATTTCTAATGAGTTTCTGTTGAATTTCTTTTTAACGACATCTTCCATTAATGTTATGAATGTTCTATTCATAATCAAAGAACCGAACTTAAAATTAGGATTGAATTGTGTGAAAAATGCTTTATGCGTTATTGGCTTCATGGTATTTCTTTCACTATTAAAGTCAATTAAAGAATCGGAAATAGGATTGGTCTTTCTAACCCTCAGTTCACATATTACAATTGCGTTTGCAAGTGGTAGTGTTAATTCTTCGGAACAAAAAAAATGTCGTCTTTTCTTGTTTTTTGAATGAATAAAGGTAGAAGACTTTACCTTTACCATTTGAATTATCTTCTTAGCTTCTTCATAACTTAATTCTTTGTTTTTAAAGTCATTAAGCTCGTTAATGGATAAATTCTTCAAATCTATTCTTGGAAAATCTATTACGTCAGCACTTCTCCATCCGTTGTTCATATGAAGTAAAACATATAACCATGCTGAATCATAGCATTTGTAAGCCTCAGCATTACTCATAGCTGTTTCAACATCTATAATGGCTTGTTCCTTATGCAAAGGAATATCTGTGACAAAGTTTAATAAATCAATGTACTGACTAGGTGAATATATTTTTTGTTCTTTATTTTCTCTCTTTTTCCTTGCTCTTTCATGTGGGTTGTTTATATTATCAATTTTTATAAAACTCTGGGGTAAACTACTGTTGATCTTATTTATAAAGGCATAAATTACCTCTTGATATGTTTGATAGATATTATGATTAAATATCCCTAGATTTAATTCTCTCGCTGTATAAGAAAATAGCTCTTTAGTTTTTGTGAATTCTACTAACAACTCTGTAATTGAAACGTAAGAAATTACCTTATTATTTACGGATTGGTTGCTTGCTTTTGTTGAGAATAATTTATCACGTACAAACTTATTCCAGTATTTTTCTGTTAGTTTTCCATTTGAAGAAAACTTGATTTTTTGTAAATCTAATAGGTCTAAGTATGCTTGATAGGGGTCATGAGTATGTTTAAAAATGGATTTCATTTTAACTCGTAGGTTGTCTCGAATTTTTTTTAATTCGGATAACGATTGTTTTTGGTGTGCGTCCTGTATTTCGCTTATATTAGGCAATTGTTGTGCTAGTTCGTGCATTCTTTCTTCTACTAAAGCGTCAACTTCCTTCTTAGGATAAACAAATGTTTCACCTGTAAATTTTTTTATTTTGATCAGAGCAGGAATTGGAATGCCTCTTTTTGATAGATCATCATAAGACAACCCTAACTCCCTTTTCTTACTTGCTGGATAATACATTTCTTCATAGGAAGAATATAGCACTTCTTGTTTTTTTAATAATTTATCACAATCAGTTAGTGTTACACCTTTGACATGTTTTTTGAAAGGATGTCCTGTAACATTTATATGATTTTCTGCTAAAGCTTTAGTTACATTGTAAGCGTAAAATAGTCCACACCTATTTCTAGATGTGGACTAATGTTATGCTTTATTTAGATTTATTTGGTACACGACATTCTTCTGGAATTGTTGGTGACCATGGCAGAAGTTGATTTAACTTTACTTTATCTGTCGTATCCATATTGGGAAGCTCCTCAAAAAGATAACATAGATAATGAAATGGATTTAATCCATTTTCTTTTGCTGTCTCCACAATGCTATATGTAATGGCACTAGCTTTTGCACCTTTCATTGTATTGCTGAAAAGCCAGGCCTTGCGGCCCATCACGAATGGTTTGATAGATCTCTCCGCACGATTATTATCTATCTCCAAACGCCCGTCTACGAGAAAGGCTTCTAACTGTTCCCATTGGTTACGACAATATTTGATCGCTTTTCCTAGTGCACTTTTAGGTAACACACGTGGTGTTTGTTCACGAAGCCATGCGGAAAAAGCATCCAGCACTGGCTGACTGCGTTCTAAACGTTTTTCATAACGTTCTTCTGGACTTGCGTCCTTTAATTCACGTTCTATATCAAAAAGTTTATTACAGAAGGTTAAACCTTCTTGTGCTTTTGTATATATGGTAGTCGCTGTTTCTGGTAAAGCTGTCAAAGCTTCCCGAAAATTGCGACGTGCATGCGACCAGCATCCAATCAATGTGACATTGGGTAATCCATTATAACCTGGATACCCGTCAACATGCAGTAATCCTTGAAATCCATCCAGAAAACGTCGTGGATGTTTGGCGGCTCTGGTTTGTTGATAATCGTATAAAATAATAGGATTATCGGTATGACCAGATCGGTATAACCACATATACGAATTGGATTTTGCTGGTCTTCCTGGTTCAGATAAAATCTGCAAGGTAGTCTCATCTGCATGAGCGATATCAAGCTGCAAAAGTTGATCATGCATTTCATTATAGATGAGTTCTAGCCATGTATGAGCACCATGTAAAATCCAATTACTTAGTGTCTGACGTGGAATAGAAACGCCGAATCGCTCAAGATTTTTCTCTTGACGATAGAGTGGCAATCCTTCCACATACTTTTGCGACATAACATAGGCCATCGCCGATGGCGAAGCTAAACTTCCAGGGAATACCGATTGTGGCATCGGCGCTGATACGATCGGCGTCTCTATCTCGTGCCTTTCACAATATCGACAACTATAAATGTGATTAACATGTTCCACTACTTTTACTTGAGCTGGAATCACTTTTAATTCTTTTCTTACTTGTTGACTCATTTCGTGTAAATTTCCACCGCAACACGAACAAACCTGCTCTTCTTCGGATAAACGATACTCTATCGTTTCCGTAGGCAAGTCTTCTAGCTTTGCGTCACGTTGACCTTTTTGCTTTTTTCGTTGATACGTAATGGTTTCAACCGTAGGTTCCTCTGCTACTTGATTAGCTGTATCTTCTGCTTCATTGAAAAGGGATAGTTGGTCCGAATTGGACTTCTCACTAGAAGCACCAAATCTACGTTGCTGGCTTAAGCGAAATTGTTCTTCATACCATTTTAATTTAGCCTCTAACTCTTCCTTTTCCATTTCAAGCTTTTCGGCACGTTCTTTAAAGTATTCAATTGATTCTGGGTTAGTGGATGAATTCTTCATAGGATAAGTATACGAAAAAGAACCCGAATTGCCTAGTCGGATTCTTATATTTATTTACGATTATTTTATAAAATAGTTCGTGCTTTTACTTCGCGATGTGCATGTTGTTGATGAATGGGTAAACCATCTAATAGCCAACGAAGTTGGCGATGGCTAATGGACATGGCCTCGGCTTTTTCACCGGAAGGCCAATGAAATTTTCCGCGTTCTAATCGTCGGTAATGCAACCAAAAACCATTATGTTCCCATTCTAAGACTTTCAATTTATCACGTTTGCGATTACAGAACACAAATAAACAAGGAGAGAAAGGGTCGAGTTCGAAACTCTCTTGCACAATGGCAGCTAGTCCATCTATCGATTTCCGCAGATCGGTATTTCCTTTTGCTAAGTAAACCCGATCGTAACTTCTATTATGTATCATAATTATGAAATTACACGAAGGATTTCAGCTACTTGAACGGGATCAGCACCAATAGGAACTTCGACTGCGTAATCATGTACATGAATAAAAATAGAACTGTTTTTTATAGTCGATGGACTTTCTGTAACCTGTACAGGAAGCCAATCCGCTTCTTTTGTACCTATGCTTTCTTGTTGGAATCTTCGCTTCCAGTAATACATTTGATGAAGATTGACATCGTGTTCTCTGCACCATTGGGCTGCGCTAAGCCCACTCTCTTTCCATTCCTTCATACGAGCATCCCATTCGATTCGTTTAGCTGATAATGTCATGGCATAACCTCCTACAAGATTTATTATAATGACATTATCTCACGCTTTGAATGATGATAGAAGGTGTACATTATTTGACGCTTACGTTACATTTTCCTGACGAAGACCTAATAATTTTTTTAATTCAGTTAAAGATGCAAAATCATTTGATAGATGCAAAATTTTATCTACTTCATCTTTTTTATAGTAAACTGTGATCTTTTTTAGCTTTTTTATTCTTGCTAATAAAGGAATTGAATATGATTGAAATTTACTAGGTGTTACTTTGAATTTCTTCTTTAAATCTTCTCCCGTATAGTAATTGGCTGTAATAGTTTTATATAGATTCTGTTGTGTCTCTAATAGAAATAATACATCACTTTCTTTAAACCTAACTCCACCTCTGTAGGAAATAGAAGGTAGGTTATATTCATCAATAATGCTTCCTATTGTGTTAGTACTAAACTGCAGCATTTTGAGTATTGCGGACAGATTGAGCCAGTAGTGCGGAGTTTTGAGCCACTGTTTGCGGACAATTGAGCCAGTCATTGCGGAAAGGAGAGCCACTGTCTTATGAAAGCCGGTTTTCTTCCTATACTAGCTTTCTATTTCTAAAAAAGCCCTAAAGCTTATTGATATAGCTCTAGGGCTGTCTTATTCTATAAATCTTCCATATCAAAATATAATTCAATATATTTCTGATACCTTATTATAGTTGGATAATCAAAGAAATTTTCGTAAATATCGCTATGGAGTTCAAAATAAGGAAGATTTTCACCTTCCGGTGTTAATGCATTCACTTCTGATCTTAGTTGAATTATCATTCTTTCTAGCTTTTTTGAATAGCTTATTAGATTAATAATTAAATCCAGGTTATCCATTTCTTCATTGCTCATTTCTTTAAGTTTTCGCAATTTCTAAACTCCTTTCGTTGTCCTATCAAGATTTCCTGTCTATTCCATGGCGTTCTCTCATCGAAATTGTTCCATCTAAAAGGATTTTATAAGAATCATGGACAATACGATCAAGAATCGCATCTGCTATCTGTGCTTGGCCTAATTTCGAATGCCATCCTTCTGGTGAAAATTGCGAACAGAATATAGTAGAAGTTCTCTTTAATCTTGCTTCAATAATTTCTAATACATGAAGCACGTTTTCCTCAGAAAGTTCGGTTAATAACCACTCATCAAGAATCAATAAATCTATTTTTTTATATTTTTGAATTAATTTACGAAAGCTGCCATCAGCTTCATACTTCGCAATAGCTAATTCATCAAGTAGTTCAGGCAATCTAATATATTTTACTTTGTAAAATTGGCGACATGCATGAACTCCAAAGGCATTCGATATCCACGTCTTTCCGTTCCCTGAAGCTCCCATTAAAATAATGTTATGATGATTTTGAATATAATTCCCTGTTGCTAACTCTAGAATAAGCTTTTTATCCAGATTGCGGTCAGAATGATACTCTATATCTTCAATGGCCGCCGTTGGGTCATTGAATGTCGCCTGTTTAATTAATCGTTCCAGTTTATTTGATTTGCGACGATCATATTCATAGTCTATCAAGAGGTTTAATCGGTCATCGAAATCCATATTATGATAATCTTTGTTTTGACACTGTAACTTGTACAGTTCTGCCATTGCGCCCATTTTCATTTCAGTTAATTTTCGTAGTGTTTCTTCGTTCATCATTTATTAACCCTCCCAAAATATTCAGCTCCACGTACAAATCCGTAATTATCATTGTTGGTCTGATGATTATCTATATCTATCTTTCTATTTTGTGTTTTCTTCTTTTTTCTCTTTAGTATGCCTTTTAAAACAGAAACCGTTGGATTCGTTGCTATTTCAAGTAATGTTTGTGTTGCTTTTTCCAGTTCTTTCTGTGTATACTTTGTCGATAGATTCCTTAATGAGCTAAGAATAGTTAGTGCTTTCTTTTCCACGTTCATTTCCAAAATATAAGAAACAAATTGCGTCATGTAAGGCCCAACCTCTTCTGCCCACTTTCGGTTATTATCTGGGTTATGTTCCAGATATAATCGATGATTATCAGGCATATGATCTGTATTTGTAGAAAATTGACCCATTTCACCTTTTAACCGTTTATGGGATGCAATTCTTGCCTCATTGAAGTAAACTTCAATTAGATCCGTGGTTAACCGAACATCGACAGACTCACGGACGTAGTCATATGGAACGGAATAATACATCAGTTCAACTTGAATGTGGTAGTTTAATTGAACTTTTGCCGTTTTCCATTCTGTAAGTTTGTATCGCGTTTGAGGAAGCTGTTGAAGGTAGGATTTCTCTTCTTCCTCAAACACCTTTTTACGTGAGCCAGGACGTTTTTGAAAATCAATCGTATTAATTTCTTCCAATTTTTTAAAAATCTGCCGATTTAAATCTTCGATATGAAAACATTGATAGTTTCTTAGTGAAGCAATAATCTGTCGAGAAATATATCCAACGGTTCCTTCTACACTAGGCTTATCTTTTGGTTTTCGTACACGAGTCGGAACAATAACTGTATGGTAGAAATCTGCTAGTTCTCGATAGGCTTCATTAAGAAGAAGTTCATCTCGAAGAGTCTTTGTAACCCCTGTTTTTAAGTTATCAGGAACTAAGGTCTCTGAAACACCTCCAAAGTACTCGAATGCATTTATATGGGCGGTAAGCCAATTAGCTGATTTCATATCCAGAAAAGCTTCCACATAACTGAATTGACTGTATGGCAGGGTTGCAGTAAAGATATATGCTGGGAGTATTTCACCGCTTGAACGATCTATAATTTCCAATGTAGAACCAGCCCAATCTACTTCTATAATTTCACCTGGTTTTCTGCGAATAGGCATGGTCAATTTATACTTTTTGGCATATTTTCCGTATTTTTCGGCAAATGTTCGATAAGCATAGGGAATCTTTCCTGTCTCACGTGCTTCCGCTGCATATTCATGATGCAGTAAAGTCAAGGTCACATTCTTTTTTTGTAATTCCTTATGCACCTTTTCCCAATCAACCGGGAAGTAACCTTTCTCAATAGCTTGTTTCTCGGGAAAGAGAAGCTCTTCCAACCATTGATTGGTCATCGTGTCGTTCAAATTTTCAAGATGAAGCTTCTTAGAACGTTGGACAACCTCAGAGACCGTATTTCTTGAATGACCAGTGCTGGAACTTATAGTTCTTTGGCTAACTCCTTCAAAATATAATTCCAGAATCTTACGACAATTAACCATAAAAAAACCTCCTGTATATAAGTATCATGCTTATATTGCATGTAACTTATATTATACAAGAGGTTGTTCTATAGTGGCTCTCTCTTCCGCAAAAGGTGGCTCCTTTTTCCGCAATGACTGGCTCAAAACTCCGCACTACTGGCTCAATCTGTCCGCAATACTCAATGAGCTTCAACCTTCCACTTTTCCGTCCGATATGACAAGGACGGAATGTCACTTTTTAGAAACGGAATATCAGGCGAAGTCATGGTCTAAACCAAGGAAAGTGATTATCCAATCCGTTCGCCCGCCGGGCGAATTGTTTTTTACACATTCGTTCTTCGTCACAAACCTTACAAGCGCTTTTGCGCCTAAGGAAATTGTCCGATCTTACCAAAAAAGAGGCACCATGGAAAACTTTATCAAGGAAGCGAAAGACGGATTCGACCTGGATAGAATGAGCAGTCATTCCTTCCAGGCCAACGAAGCGAGGATGGTGCTCAGTCTGCTTGCGTATAACTTGACCAACTGGATGCGTAGCCTATGTTTTCCGGAGGAACAGAAAAGCATGCAGATTCAGACCATACGTACCAGAGTGATTAAGGTTGCATGCAAATTGGTCAAATCTGGGCGCTCCCTTTATTTCAAGCTATCGTCCAGTTTTGTCTATCAAGCATTTTTCTGGAAAGTTCTCCAGCGGATCCAAGCGTTAAAGCTGGAGTGAGAAACGACGTTCAAATATACCGTATTTTCAAAAACTTATTTACAGACCAAGGGAGACGTGTGTCCAAAAATCAGGATTTTACGGTGATGGTGACTTTACCCTTTCATCATTCTTGGAATGACCCTCACATTTTAGTAACCCAAGCAAATAATCATTGGATTTGATATCCAATTAAGTTCTCGCTTTGAGGTATGAATAATTCAGGTTTGAATATATTGTCAGCTTTTATAATTACAAACGAATCCATTCAACAAATGGCTATATGTCTCCAATTGCTTATGAAAAGAAATATTTCAAAAGTTTAAACATAAATGAAGCTGTGTAGAATAAAATTAGCCTCTCTGTAAGTGTAAGGGTCGCCCTTACACTTACAGAGAGGACAGCAAGCGGAGCGCGGTAGGGAAAGAGCAAAATCTCCCTATTCGCTGTGTCTATTTTCTTGACATAATATCAATCTATTACACAAACTATTTTACGTCATCATGGACTTTTTAAGAGGTTGAAATTGCCTACCGGCAAAGGAAAAGTCAGGCATTCCTTGTTTATAGTCGGCACCCCAAACAATAGTGAGATATGTTTAAGGCATTTTTCAAGTGAAAGGAGGGGTTTCCCCCTCCCATTCATTTTAAATCTGAATTCCGTTAATAGTGAACTCCTGTTATTGTGATATCGGTGAGTGTTTTCTCTCATTTAAATCCTTCATAATCTGAGGATATTCCTTGTCTAATTTATAAAAGTACATTACTATAATTTGCAAAACATTAACTATAATTGGTGCATATATAAATAAAAATTCTATCGAAAATAATGCTGAGCTTGTTTGGGTTTCTAGTCCTCCAACATATCCACCAATAGCTAAGAGCCAGCCAATTACAGCTGTTCCTAAACCAGTACCGATCTTGAGCCCCATACTCCCTCCAGCATATATCATCCCTTCATTTCTGATTCCAGTCTTCCATTCACCGTATTCAATTGTGTCAGCTAATAAAGCAAACATTGTCCCTATTACAGTAGCTTGACCAATTCCTCTTAGTACTAAGCCTAAAATAACTACAGACAAACTTTCTGGGTTCATCATAATGATTAAGGCTCCAGCTATCGCTACAAACGACCCCATAATGATAGCATTTCGTTTTCCAAACCTTTTCACAATTGGCGCAAGGAAAAATAGCATTCCTAAAATAATTGGAATTGTATTTGCCATCAATAATAAACTTACAAGATTAACATCCTCTAAAATATATTCTGCAAAGTATACCGGAGTTCCTGTACTTAGTGCTAAATATATAAAAGTTAAAATAAACAACAGCAATGACAAAAACCAATATTTGTTTTTTATCAAAGTTCTAACACTATCTTTAACAGGTAATTTTGTCTTTTCCTTTTTAACTGGTTTTACCCTTTCTTTTGTAGTAAAAAATGTAATAAAGAATAGAATTACAGCCACAGATGCGTAAACAACAAATGCAAATACCCAGCCAGACTGTCCCCCACCAAAAAATGCTACCATAGGAATTGTTAGAACGCCTACAATTAGACTCCCTGTTTGTCCATTGACCATTCTAAAAATATTTAATACTGATCTCTGATATTGATGTTGAGTCATGAGAGCATTTAATACTCCGTATGGGATATTTATTGAAGTATATATTATTGTCATTAAGTTATAAGTAATAACTATATAAATTATTTTACCAGTAGTACTTATATCAGGAACAGTAAAGAGTAAAATTGTTGCTATAGCAAATGGGAATGCTAGCCACATGAGCCAAGGTCGTGCTTTTCCATGCTTTGATTTTACTTTATCAATAATGGCACCCATTATAATGTCTGTTACACCGTCAAATAGACGAGAAAATAACATAATGGTCCCGATTATCCCTGCTGCCATGCCTACTACATCAGTATAGAAATATACTAAATAGGTCCCCATTGCCCCCCAAACAAAATTTGTGGCTAAATCACCGAATCCATAACCTACTTTTTCTGTTAAACCAATATTCTCTTGTTTAACCCTTGAATCAACTTTATTTGAAGGGTTAGTTTCATAATTGTCTGCATTTGACATTTTCTTTCCTCCCATCAATTTTGAAAGCACTTTCTAATAAAGTTAATTGAATGTCACCATTTTTAAATGGTGACATTCAATTTATAACCGATTCACTCCATTTTTGTTTAAAAGGGTTTTAGGACATTCCGTTTGTTTTGAATTTATAAGGTAAATGTCCCCTTAAACAAGTCTTTCTCATAGCCACTATTACCAATATAAATATCGTATTCCATATCCTCTAGTTCCCACAGGTTTGTATCTGGGTTATACCACTTAATTTTTTCTACCGGACAAGAAATTTGAACAGACGATTTTTCCCCTGGTTTAAGAGAAACACGCTCAAAACCACGAAGAACCTTTACAGGTCTATCAATGTTGGAATTATTAAATCCAATGTACATTTGAACAACCTCGTCGCCTTTTACGCTCCCTATGTTCTCTACTTCACATGTTGCAATGATGCTGTCCGAATCTACATGCCATTCTGGCTTAGTTATTCTAAAGTTTGTATAAGATAAACCAAACCCATAAGGTAATGAAGGTTCGATTCCTTCCTTTTCTAATTTAGCATACCCATGATAGTAATTATAGTGAATTTCTTCTGCATCCCAGTCAACCTGTGGCAGATGGCTTTCACTAGTAGGTACAACAAATGGTAGTTTTCCTCCTGGATTTACATCACCAAATAGTGTTTTAGCTATCGCTTTACCACCTTCCATACCAGGATAATATGCCATTAAAATGGAAGGAACGGAATTTTTCCACTCATCTATCATGATCATGTTTCCACCAATTAAAACAACAGCGGAATTTTTATTCAATGGACCTACATTTTTAATTAACTCTATATCTTCACGATGTAGACCTAATGAATTCTTACGATCTCCACCTTCTGTTAAGTCTGCATCCTCGTTTGCAATTGACTCACCTTCATCGTCGTGATCATACCCTACTACAAACACAACAGCATCGACAGAACTAGCTAAATTCTTTGCCTTATTTATGTCTTTACCATCATCATAAATGACTTCAGACTTTTCTAACACGTCTTTCATACCATCTAAAGGTGTAGAAATATACGGAGGGTAAACTCTACTGGACCCATGGTCACCAATATTACCTTTATTACCTAACTCTCCTATAACAGCTACTTTTTTAGTATTTTCTTTAGAAAATGGTAAAATATTATCATCATTTTGCATTAAAGTCATAGACTTCTCCGCTGCCTCTAGGGCTAATTCAACATGTTCTTGAGAAACAATTAAATCTTCACTGTATTCATTATCATCAGCCTCTGTAAAGGCTATTAATGTTCTTACAATGCGTAGCGCTGCTTCGTCAATTTTACTTTCACTTACTTCACCAGATTTAACTGCATTTACAAGTTCTTCCCCAAAGTATTTTGTATGGCACATTTCAATGTCCATACCACCATTAGCTGCCTCTACAGTATCTTTAACTCCCCATGCAAAATCACTAATAACAAACCCATCAAATCCCCACTCACCTTTTAATACCTGGTTCAAGAGATAATTGTGATGTCCACAATGAGTACCTAAATATAAATTATATGCACTCATTACACTTGCTGCACCTGCATCAATACAATCTTTAAAGTGAGGAAGGTATACTTCACGTTCTGTACGTTTATCAGCAGTAACATTTACTTTGAATCTTGAATTTTCCATACTATTAAATGCAAAGTGTTTTACACAAGCGATGACATTTTCTTCTTGCACTCCTTTTACCAATGCCGAACCCATTGCTCCTAGATGAAATGATTCCTCACCGTATGTTTCTTGGCTTCTTCCCCAACCTGGATTATACGGTAAATTAATACATACTCCCCCAAATAAATTACCACCGTGGGCCCGTATTTCTTTTCCTATAGCTTCCCCAATCCTTTGTTCAAGATTTTTATCGAAGGTTGCTCCTCTAGACATCGATACCGGAAAACACGTACTACTACCTGACACAGCACCACGTGGACCATCTACAAACTTCATTTCAGGAACACCTAGTCGTTCATTACCTCCAGCCGGGTATGGGTACCAATTATAGTGATTATCGCCCTTAAAGTGTCCCAGAAGCTCTTCCATTGAAACTCTTCCACTCATTAAATATACTTTCTCTTCAAGTTTCAATCGATTAACAATAGATTTTGCCCTTGATGTAAGAGATTCTCGATACTCTTTTGTAACTTCTACTTTTTCCACTGTAGTTCCCCCTCCAAGAAATATTAGATAAGCGTTTACATTTAAATTATAAGTCTTTCATCCACTAAAAACCTTCCATATTCTTTTATTAGTATTTTGTTTATTGTGAAAATTATTTGAACTTTATTGAAAATACGGCATATATGGTAATAAATAAAGGGTATTTTATACGGTGATTTTTTATCATTAGAGTTTTTTTTCAAGAATTATACATTCAACGCCATGCACAGGAACTTTAATTGACAAATTGAAATTTCCCTCGCATGTAACTTTCTTCAGAATTAATTTCGGAGGCGAACTTCTTTTTAAATAATCAATCTCTTCGTTATCTAGGTCATAAATATTTCCACCCCATTTCAACCATTTGTCAAATGAAGAACCATTGTCGCAGTTGAGTATATACCGCTTACATTTAAAAGAACCATATATCTCATTTAAATTTATATCTACTTGTATGTCATCTTTTCCTTCGAAAAAATCATAACTTTTTACCTCATCTTCCCTTGCTATTTTCCCTTGACAATAATACTGATCTGGGTATGTATGGTTGTATACGAGAATCTGAATATTGCTTCCTTGTTTAGTGATAATGTAGTTTGTTCCCTTGGATATAACTACTTTTCCTAACTTTCTCATTAGTGTAAAAGCGTAATAAGCTGATTTTTTTATTCCTTCAGTATTAACCAAGCCTGTGCCTCCATAAAAAGGGGAGCTATTAATTGACCATTCATATAATATATCTGATGCCGATAAATAACCAATTCCTTTTGTTTTTAATATAGAATCATGAAGAAGATTATCGATTATAAATGTAGACATAAATGGTGTATCATGTAACATATTTGAAACGTCCCAACTAAAATTCCATCTGGTAACAATCAGATCTACGTCAGAATAATATGTCCTAAGTAACTTATATGTTCTTTCAATTTTTTGTTTAGTATGATCTTTCCCCTCATATAAAAATTGAACTGAATCGTAATCCTCAAAATTCCCTTTTAAAGTATCTAAATCGATAATTTTGTTATGATAAATATTGCACCCATAAAAATCAATAGGTAGGTTGTTTTTTTTACAATATAGTAAAAGTTGTTCTGAAATACTTTCACCTGTATGGAAATTTTCGGATGCAGGACCGATTTTTATATCGGGATCTATCCCCTTAATTAATAGAGCTGTTTGTTTATAAAACTCTAAATACTCTTCTATAGTTCCCGACCAATGAACCCCATTCACTGGGAATTCAGTCCAAACTTGTATATACCACTTAGAAACTTCTTCTTGACCATAACGATTAATACAATTTAATAAAAATGATTGAACTAGTAATAGCCATTGATTAATTTTTTTTGGAGGTGATATATTACTTTTGTAATTAAATATACTTTGGTTATTGCTGGCAAATTGTTCAGGCATATAACTTAAACTAATAAATGGCTTTGTATTAATGTCAAGTAAAAAGTCTAATACATCATTAACAAACTTCCAATTATATGTTGTATGTCCTGCTTCATTAGAATGAAGGACTTCCATTTCTTCATTAAATATTCCTTCAAATCGTAAATATTGAAATTCAATATCATTCTGCATAGCCTCAATTTGCTTTTGAACATTCTGAGTTAGTAAAGAACTAGCAGATCCAACGTTTATTATTTTATACCATATATTAGTCATATAATATTTTGCATCATTAACATCTGCCTCTATATTTATTTTTGAGCTAACCATTTCATCATAAGATAAGACTGAATAGTGATTTATTAACCGATAAACAGAATCACTATTCATCATTGGGTAACCATAATCCCAAGCATTATCCATATATAATTGTTTAAACTTAAGAGGTGTTAAGTTGAAACGTTTTTTAAACGTGTTATAGTAGCTTTTATCATCATTAAATCCAGAATCTGAAATAATTTCCGTGATTGTTTTTTCCCCTTTAAATATTAAAATTAGTGAATACCTTAATCTTATTTCATCTAAATACGTTTTGAATGATACACCTAATTTCTTTTTAATCTTATTAGAAAGGTATGAAGGATTATAGTGGAATTTTTCTGCTATTCCATTCAATGTAAGTCTATCTTTCAATTCAGTCTCTATAGTATCTAAAACGCGTGAAACTATATCATTACTTCTTACAACCGGAGATTCTTCACTTGAATCTATGAGTCTGCCAAAATTACTATAAATGTAGGTAATTAATTTTAATAAGTAATCCTTATAATTTGATACAATATTACTTTTTGTTAAAAATTTACTAAGTAGTATCCTGATGACATCATACATTTTTTGATTATTTTTACTATTTTTAAGTGATTTCATATCAAAATAAACATTATTAGGGGAGATCTCAAAATATTTCCTTATATATAGGCTATCGATATAAAACTGTATAAAAATAAAATCATTATTTTGAGGAATTATTTTATGTTCCTCAAAATGGTTAATTAAAATTAGATCATTTTCCTCTAAGAAATGAGAATTTTCACCTGAGAAAACCCTTACTTCTCCTTTTACCACCCAGATTATTTCGATCCCTCCATGTTGATGAAGTTGTTGTCTATTAGTTTCATTACCTTTAACTTTAATCGGGCACCCAGGCTTAAAATTAATTAACTCTATTTCACTGTTCAATGATATAACCTCCAATAATATTTGTATTAATTACACAACTGTTAATGGCGACTTTTTATTCTTCTTTTTTCTTTTTGGGGGTATTTTTGTTGAAGAGTTTCGCTAAAAAATCAAGTTATGGACGTCATGTAAACTTAAACTACCCTGCCATAATCCGAGCACTGAGCACTTGTCATCAGAATAATAGAGAGAATTCCTGAAATTACGTCTAATTAAACGTTCAAAGCGTGACCTTCAATTCAAGTGGGATTGTGGTTTCCTTATTTCTGACTCTGTTCCTTCAGAGGCATATCTTCAATTAAATTTGAGATGTTTTTTATAATACCTTCTGAGAGTTCATTAAACCATTGCTCTTCACCTTTAAGTATATTATCTATTTTCCAAGCAACTGATTTACCAAATTCACTTTCCTTTAGCAACGTTTGCTCAATGAAGGATTGATAATTAGTTAAGGTTGAAATTAAGGCTTCCTTCTCCCCTAAGACGCTATAGATAACTAAATTCAAATGAATTGTAGTATTGAGATATCCTATTGAATTTTGAAGTAAGTTTTCAATTCTTTCAGCTTCTTTAATTTTAATTTTTGTATCCATAAAATTATTCGCATCTTGATTAATAGCCAACATTAATTTAGCAATTGTTTGATTACTCATCTTAATTGCAGCTAACAACAATTCATTTTTAAGTTTTTTATCTTGTGCAACTAAGCCTTCAATCACTAATTGCCTTGCACTAAAAAAGCCCGCATACCTATCATTATATTGACCTTGTTCAACGCGCTTTACTAATTTGTTCAAATCCTGAATCTGTTCTGAGATAGCTGCCAATTGACCTTGAATTGCTGAAAGTTCTGGGAGGTTACCCAACTCATTAACTGTTCGGGCGTCTAACGTAATAAAGCTTTTAGATTTACCGCTTGCTGTATCTTTAATGACCGCATATGTCTCTCCTGTTTTTTTTCTTATACCAAGAGACCACTCCCCGTTATCCAGCTTCTTTTTGGCATAATCCGAAATATTAGCAACATACTCTGTGTTATTTTTGTTTGCTAATTTTTGAATCAGTTTTGCTTTTGAAACTTGTGAAAATAATCCTTCTTTTATTTGATTGGATACTGTAGCTCCTGCTACTTTTTGCAATGATGACAGTGAGTAGGAATTAAAGTCATAACTATATAAGCTTTTATCTGTTACATCAATAGACATGGACGCATCGTTAGGTATTAATATTTCAAAATCATTCATTTTAACGTTCACCGCCTCAACAGATTAGTTTTTAAAAACTAGACTGGTTCCGTATAAATTAATTTATTATAACATATTATTTACTCTTCCCTTATAAACAAAATTTCCTCTTACCCCGAAGTGAGAAAAAGATTATAAGAAGTAAGTATAAAATTAGCGCTTTGAAAAATAAGAGTGTCTTAAATCAGAAGCATCTGCTTTCAAATGGCCTTTTTGTTGCATTATCACAATTCAGCTTATCAATGCAATAGTATCAAACTTTTATATAAATATCGAAGTTTATTTTAAATGATCGAACTTTATTATAAATAATCAAAATATATTTCAAATCTACACTTTTTCTTTAAATTATTTGTCTGCTACTCGTATGTTACGTGTATGCTACGTGTGAATTTTCCCCTGTTTTTAAAGCACCGCGTATACAGTAAAATCCCCCAACCTTAGGTGGTTGGGGGATTTGCAAGTGTTGATTTATTAACGTTTTGAGAATTGTGGTGCACGACGCGCTTTCTTAAGACCGTATTTCTTCCGTTCTTTCGCACGTGCGTCACGTGTCAAGAATCCAGCGCGTTTAAGCGTTGCGCGGTATTCTGGATCTGCTTCTAATAATGCACGAGCAACGCCATGACGGATGGCACCGGCTTGGCCAGTGAAACCTCCACCTTCTACGTTTACCAATACATCATAGCTACCTTCTGTTTCCGTTGATACCAATGGTTGTTTGATAATAGTACGAAGCGTTTCGTAAGGGAAGTAGTTCTCCGCATCACGTTTATTGACAAGAATACGTCCAGTACCTGGAACTAAACGTACACGAGCAGTTGATTTTTTACGGCGTCCGGTACCGTAATATTGTACTTGTGCCACTATGTTAACCTCCTTTTAATTATCCGCGAAGTTCGTAGACTTCTGGTTTTTGTGCTTCATGCTTATGTTCAGCTCCGCGATAAACATGTAATTTCTTACCCATTTTACGACCTAGTTTACCTTTTGGTAGCATACCTTTAATCGTAAGCTCTAGCATTTGTTCTGGATATTTCTCACGCATTTCACCAGCCGTACGTGATTTTAGTCCACCTGGGTGGTTAGAATGACGATAGTACAGCTTATCACTTAATTTCTTACCTGTAAGTTCGATTTTTTCCGCATTGATGATGATCACATTATCACCAGTGTCTGCATGCGGTGTATATGTTGGTTTATGCTTGCCGCGAAGGATTGCTGCAATTTCACTTGCTAAACGTCCTAACGTTTGACCTTCTGCATCGACAACCAACCATTTGCGTTCAATATTATTTTCATTTGCCATGAAAGTTGTGCGCATGATCTTACCTCCTATTTCAATGATCCAATTGATTCATTATTATCCGATTTATATTCTAACACGAGTAGTTTTCCGGGGCTATTCGTGGTTTAGAAAATAAAATGCCATAGACCATAATATAACAAGTCGTCCCAAAAGTCAATAGATTGTTTTCATTTCTTTTCATATTGTACATCCCATAAATATAAGCCTTGAGCCGGTGCCGTTTTACCAGCTGTCGAGCGGTCCCTTGCCTGGATAATCGATGGTACTTCGGTTGGTTGACGTTTGCCTGTACCTACTTCCAACAGTGTGCCTGTAATAATGCGTACCATATTGTATAAAAAGCCGGTCCCACGCACCCGAATAATCAATTGGTCTGTGGACTTCTCCTGCTCCACTTCCAAATCTGTTATTGTACGGACTTTATCCCCTTTTAACGTATGGTTGGCCGAGCAAAACGAGCTAAAATCGTGTGTACCTAATAGCTGCTGGCTTGCTGTTTGCATCGCAGCTATATCTAGCGGTTCCTTAACAAAGTGGCAGTAATGGCGTTTAAAGAGGTCATAGGCGCCAGTATGAATAAAATAGCGATATTCCTTCTCCATCACATCAAAGCGAGCATGAAAGCTCTCAGGGGCCGCTATGATATCACTAATCTCGATATCATCAGGGAGCATAGTGTTGAGCGCACGTAGCCAATTTGTATAAGGAATGTCTAAGCTTGTATCAAAGTGAATGACCTGTCCAACAGCATGTACCCCCTGGTCCGTCCTCCCAGAGGCTGTCACACGAATTGGCTTTCCTTTATGCATTTTGCTTAAGACCGTCTCTATTTTTCCTTGTACGGTACGTTTCTTCGGTTGTATCTGATACCCGGAGAAGGCTGTCCCATCATAACGAATCGTTGCTTTCAATCTCATATCTCAAACTCCTTATTGTCGCAAATAGAAAAAAATAACCAGGATCATCAGATAACTTATGGCTGCTACATAATCTCTCGATTGAAACTGTAACTGCCGTAGTTTAGTTCTACCATCACTGCCTCTATAACCCCGTGCCTCCATCGCCATCGCTAAATCCTCAGCACGCTTAAAGGCACTGATAAATAATGGCACTAGTAAGGGAACAACGGCATACATTCGACTTTTTATTGATCCCGTACGAAAATCCACCCCTCTGGAGGCTTGTGCCTTCGATATCTTTTCTGTTTCATCTAATAATGTTGGGATAAAGCGCAAAGAAATCGACATCATTAAGGCCAACTCATGTACTGGTACTCGTATCCTCTTCAGCGGACTCAATAATGCCTCCAGGGCATCGGTAATCTCCATTGGCGAAGTCGTTAATGTTAGCAAAGAGGTCACCAGTACCAACAAGAGAAAACGCCAGGAAATCATCAATCCGGTTTCGATGCCGCCTAGATGAATACGAAAGTTCCATATTTCCCATAAAACAGGCCCTTCTTTGGTTACAATTAAGTGTAAAATCATGGTAAACACAATCAAGAACCATACTGGGGTGATCCCTTTGACAATATAACCAATACGCTGTTGTGTTAAGATACAGGCCGTGATAGCAAATAAGGTAAGCCAGCCATAGCTAACCAAATTATTAGCAAAAAAAACAATAAACACAAAGGTAAAGATAATCATCAACTTGGTTCTTGGATCCAATCGATGAATATAGGAATGTCCAGGTACATATTGACCAATAATCATAAAGGACTTCATTTGCTGTTCTCCCTCAATTTTTCTGCGATTTCTCTGGCTAACGTTGCTACAGGTTGATAATGGTAGGGAAGCTTTATCGAAAACTTCTCCTCTAAGGAATGAAGTAATGCTAATACTTCCGGCATATCAAGATTCGCCTCTCTTAGTAATGCTGGTTGTGAAAAAACTTCCTTCGGTGTTCCTTGCGTCAGCACACTGCCATTGGCTAAAACGACAATTCTATCCGCATAAGCTAAAGCTTGGTCCATCTGATGGGTAACCAAAACGGTCGTTGTTCCTCGTTCTTTATGTAATTGATAGAATACATCCATTATTTCCTGCTGCCCTTGAGGATCCAATCCTGCAGTGGGCTCATCTAAAATAAGCAGTTCTGGTTTCATGGCCAATACTCCTGCAATAGCGATTCTTCGCATCTGGCCGCCGCTTAATTCAAATGGTGATTGTGTTAGTACCTCTTTTCCTACATTTACCTTTTCCAATGCATCCTCGATCCTAAGTGGAATCTCCTCTTTTGCCACACCAAAATTATCCATAGCAAAACGGATATCCTTTTCAACCGTTTCCTCAAATAATTGATGCTCGGGGTATTGAAAAACAATTCCTACCTTCTCACGCAGCTTTTTAAGATCCTGTTTTTTTTGGTCTTTTGCCAGAAGATAGTCACCAATTTGCACTTGACCAGTGCTTGGGATTAATAAGCCATTCATGTGCTGCAGCAAAGTTGATTTCCCCGAACCAGTATGACCAACTACTGCAACAAACTCTTTGTCATGTATACAGAGGTTGATGTCCTGCAATGCTTGGTAGCGAAAAGGGGTATTCGGCTGATAGATATAACTTACATCTTTGAATGTGATTTCCATAATGCATCTATAAGCTCCTCTTGATCTAGTGGATAATTAGTAAAGGAATAGCCTTGCTGTTCTAATTCTGTAGCCAATGCTACCGTTAACGGCAATCTGAGTCCAATTGACTGTAAATCAAATTGGTTATCATATAACCGATCCGTCGTACTATCTTTAAAAATCTGTCCATCTTTCATCACTATCACCCGATCAGCCATGGTAATCTCGTTTAAATCGTGGGTAATCATCACGATCGTGATAGACAGTTGTTTCTTTAACGATAAAATCGTGGAAAGCATTTCTTTTTTACCACGGGGATCTAACATGGAGGTTGCCTCATCTAATAAGAGAATTTGCGGATGTATGGCTAAAACACTGGCAATAGCAACTCGTTGCTTCTGCCCCCCTGATAAGTGATACGGCTCATGGTCTTCATAGCTTTCCATGCCAACCTGCTGCAGTGTCTCTTGAATACGAACCAACATTTCATCTCGTGAAATGCCTCGGTTCTCTAATCCAAATGCAACATCATCTCGAACGGTGGTACCAACAAATTGATTCTCGGGATTTTGGAACACCATGCCAATTTTCTGTCTCATTTCCCATATATTCGCTGGGGTCATTTTTCGATCGTCTATATATATTTCACCAGCTTGGGGCTGTAATAGTCCATTGGCAAGCTTAGCAATGGTGGATTTACCCGAACCATTATGTCCAAGTATGGCAACCGTTTGATTACTGTCCATCTTTAAATTAAAGTGTTTTAACACCCATGGGGCTTCTTCGTGATAACGAAAATATACATCACGGAATTCAATTGCAGCCATTTTTCCAAACGCCTCCCCTTATTATTTCCCAGGCAATAATTATATTCTATCAGCTTTTATAGTGGATTGACCAGTGGATTCATAGATACAGCAATTTTCTTTTTAAAAAGGATAAGAAAGTTATACTGTCTTTTATGAGTACTTGTTGATAATGCGCGTGATGCAACATAGTTTTATGGCTATTTTGAGAGTCTGTGTCACTCCAGTCAACCACTATACTGTCCGAAGTGCTTACAGAACACTCAGAAATCATTTGGTTCATTATCGCTACGCTGAGGCAGATAGAAACATATAATGATCCTTAAGCCTAACACTACCAATAATGTGGATTATGTAAAGTAAGCTTGCGATTATTTTGAGAGAATATGTGTGCAAGATCAACGCTCCGGCCAACCACTCCGCTTTCCATGGGCACGGCCTTAGCTAACTTGTAAAAGAAGAGCGCTTTTACAAGTGGATCTGCGGCTCGTGCTGTTCCCATAGGAGTCTACGTGGTTGGCCTACGCTAAAGAATCGTTCAGCATTTCTAATAAGAAGGAGCATGCACGCCAAGAATAATCTACATACCTGCTTATTCTTCCTGATGTATATGGATTCTTGTTCATGTTACGAGCACAGTTTATCTAAGCAGTTTTAAACGTAAGAATATCCCTATTTATCTTGCGTAAACGCAGTCAGTTACGCTTTTAGTGATCACTCATGTTGCTATGAACTCTATGAAGAGAGATTCATTCCTTAGTATGTTTTTCTCGCATGCTCGAATGTAGTCCTAATATTTAGTAATATATAAAAGAAGACTAATGAAACACTTCACCTTACTGCTACAGGCTTCTTGATTAATAGAAGTTCATGTACTAGAGCGCTGGATCCTTGCAGTGATGAACATTGTGGTACTGTTATCTAGCGGAGGGAATAGGTGGAGACTCCTATGGGACCAGGACGAGCTGAAGATCCACTAAAAAGTGCTCTTCTTTTTAGTTAGCTGAAGCCGGCCCCATGGAAAGCGGAACCTATTCCCGCAGCGGTCTACCCAGCACAAAAAACGGGCAAACTCACCACTTAGGAAAATGCACTACTCTACAAAATCCACATTATCGGCATCTTCGCTAGAGGCGACGTTCATTTACAAATGAAAAACGGGCCTACTTACCAGATGAATAAACCGACTTAGTATCATTCTGTGTATCCGTAAAAAAAGCAAAAAAGGGCCTGGATTCACCTCTGAACGAGATTGTGTCCTGCCCCTTAACATTGTGGTTATGGAATTTTATACCAATTCAATGATTGCCATATCTGCTCCGTCTCCGCGACGAGGTCCTAATTTTAGCACTCTCGTATATCCGCCTTGACGATCTTCATAGCGCCCTGCAATATCATTGAAAAGCTTTTGAACGGCATCTTCCTCTTCACTCGCCTCCGCATTGTATAGAAACGATGCTGCTTGACGACGTGCATGAAGGTCACCACGTTTACCAAGTGTAACCATTTTATCTACTACTGAGCGTAGTTCTTTTGCCTTCGCTTCTGTTGTTTCAATACATTCATGGATGATTAAATCTGTAGCTAATCCACGAAGTAAAGCTAAGCGTTGATCTGTTGTACGACCTAATTTTCTAGCCATGGAATATCCCTCCTTCATTCGATATCGCTAGTGGCCTCATTAATCTTCTTTTCGTAAGCCTAGACCTAGATCTTCTAGCTTGTGTTTCACTTCTTCTAGTGACTTACGACCTAAGTTTCGAACTTTCATCATGTCTTCTTCCGATTTATGAGCCAATTCTTGTACCGTATTAATACCCGCACGCTTTAGACAATTATAAGACCTTACCGATAGGTCGAGTTCTTCAATTGTCATCTCGAGCACTTTCTCTTTTTGGTCTTCTTCTTTTTCAATCATAATTTCAGCATTTTTTGCTTCATCTGTTAAACTTACAAAAATATCCATGTGTTCCGTAAAGATTTTTGCCCCTAATGAGACAGCTTCTTCTGGACGGATACTTCCATCAGTCGATACATCAAAAGTTAGTTTATCGTAATTTGCGTCTTGCCCGACACGCGTATTCTCAACTTGATAGGTTATTTTAGATACTGGAGTGAAGATAGAGTCAACTGGAATAACACCAATTGGTCGATCTTCATGGTTATTAGAATCATCTGGGCGATATCCTCGACCACTTTGTGCTGAAATTCTCATTTTCAGATGGCCATTACTCCCAACGGTAGCAATATGAAGATCCGGATTTAAAATTTCGACATCACTGTCAAAAATAATATCCGCAGCCGTAACCTTACCCTCACCTTGAACATCTACTTCTAATGTCTTCTCTTCATCTGAATAGATCTTTAATGCAAGTTTCTTCAAGTTTAAAACTATCGTAGTTACATCCTCTACAACACCTTCAACTGTTGAAAATTCATGTAAAGCACCATCTATTTGAACAGATGTGACAGCAGCGCCAGGGAGCGAAGATAATAGAATACGACGCAAGGAGTTCCCAAGTGTAGTACCATATCCACGTTCAAGTGGTTCTACAACGAATTTACCATAAGTAGCATCATCGCTGATTTCTACTGTTTCAATTTTTGGTTTTTCAATTTCGATCATTCATTAAACCCTCCTTTAAAACGTCGAAACCCCGGTTAGAGCCAGGTCTAACCGAAATTCCCCAGGTAGGCAGTTCCCGTTTCTGCACTATGCAATTGTGACCTTGTTTCTGTCGATGCAATGGTGTATCTATTACTCCTTCCATTCTATGTTTGAAAGGGAATAGGTATCTTAAAATAGCTGCACTCCCTACTTTAAGCCACACTTATCCTTCAAAACGAACGGATGTAGTAAAAAACTTTATTAAGCTATCATAAACCATTATGGACAGATTAACAAATAATATACTAATTAAACTCGACGACGTTTTGGCGGGCGGCAACCATTGTGAGGAACTGGTGTTACGTCAACAATGGCAGTTACTTCTAAACCTGCTGCTTGAAGTGAACGAATAGCTGCTTCACGTCCAGCACCAGGTCCTTTCACTGTTACTTCTAAGGTTTTCAAACCATGATCCTGAGCTGCTTTTGCGGCAGACTCAGCAGCCATTTGTGCTGCGAAAGGAGTAGATTTCTTTGAACCTTTAAAGCCAAGTGCACCAGCACTGCTCCAGCTGATTGCGTTACCTTGCACATCAGTAATCGTTACGATAGTGTTATTAAAGGTAGAACGAATGTGTGCCACACCCGTATCTATATTCTTTTTCACACGGCGTTTACGCGTATTTGTTTTACGTGCCATAAACAAGCAAACCTCCTTTTATATTATTTCTTTTTGTTAGCCATTGTCTTTCTAGGACCTTTACGAGTACGTGAATTGTTTTTCGTTTTTTGTCCTCGAACTGGTAAACCACGGCGATGTCGTACACCACGATAAGAGCCAATTTCAATCAGACGTTTAATATTCAACGATACCTCACGACGAAGATCACCTTCGACAGTAACGTTATCGATTTTCTGACGAATTTGTGCTAATTCTTCTTCCGTTAAATCACGAACGCGAGTGTTTTCGTTAACACCAGCTTCTTCTACTACTTTTTTGGCGGTTGTTTTTCCAACACCATAAATGTAAGTTAGAGCAATTACTACACGTTTTTCACGCGGAACATCTACACCAGCAATACGTGCCATAGATTACTTACACCTCCTCTTATCCTTGTTTTTGTTTATGCTTAGGATTTTCGCAAATTACCATTACTTTTCCTTTACGACGAATAACCTTGCATTTTTCACAGATTGGTTTTACAGATGGTCTTACCTTCATCTTCCATACCTCCTCTTGTATCGGAGCATTTTATTTATAACGGTACGTAATTCGACCTCTAGTTAAATCATATGGAGAAAGTTCAACCGTTACTTTGTCTCCTGGCAGGATTCGGATAAAGTGCATTCTTATCTTACCAGAAACATGAGCCAAAACGGTATGACCATTCTCTAGTTCTACTTTAAACATTGCATTAGGCAAAGTATCTACTACTGTACCTTCGACTTCAATTGCATCGTCTTTCGCCATCGAGTTGATCTCCCTTCTTCAAATCTGTCTCGTATTCTTCGACAAATTTCTTTATAGCATAACGCAACTTACCATTGGTTACGCGCCCTGTTTCGAGAAGGCTTCTTTTCACTTCAGGAGATATGAACGGTGTATATGCTATATGCTGCATATTCTTCTTCTTGGGACGATCATATTTACGTTTATCTCCATCAGCCAACAACACAAAACGGCTGTCTACTTTCTTAATTACAACTGCAAACTGACCTGCTTCGCGTCCTTGTAGGATCTGAACAACCTGACCTAACTCCGGATAACTATCTGATTCGCTCAATCATCATCACCTTCATTTAGGTTTTACGTTATACCTTATTCATCATGTTCAACCTCGGTCATATTATACCAAGTTTCTCCTGCTTCATGAAGAAATTGCTTTTAATTTCTCATCGATCGCATCGAATACTTGGTCAATATCCTGACCACCATCAATCGTTACTAAGTCACCTTTAGCGGAATAGAAGTCTAACATCGGTTGTGTTTGCTCTAGGTTTACTTCTAAACGATTTTTTACAGTGTCTGGCTGATCATCTTCGCGCTGGATCAATGCCGCACCATCTTTGTCACATTTCCCCTCTACTTTCGGAGGATTAAATATCACATGGTAGGTGGTACCACATTCTGGACAAATACGACGACCTGTTAGACGTTCGACTAATGCCTCTTTGTCGACATCAACATGCAACACATAATCAATACTACGATCCATATCAGATAGTAACTGATCAAGCGCCTCGGCTTGTGCCAAGGTACGTGGGAAGCCATCTAACAGAAAGCCTTTCTCGCAATCTTTTTTATTAAGTCTTTCTTCTACGATTCCGATTGTGACTTCATCAGGAACTAGAGCACCTTCATCCATATAGCTTTTTGCCTTCTGTCCAAGCTCCGTTCCTTCCTTAATCGCTAACCGGAACATATCCCCAGTTGAGATATGAGGTATATCATATTTCTCTACAATCTTCTCTGCCTGAGTACCTTTTCCTGCACCGGGCAGTCCCATAAGGATTAAATTCAAGGATTTTCCCCTCGCTCTCTGTCTTGTCAGACACATAACGTTTTATTGAATGAAACCTTTATAGTTACGTTTGACTAGCTGTCCTTCTAACTGCTTCATGGTTTGTAGTGCGACACCAACCACAATTAGAAGCCCTGTACCACCGATTTGAACGGTTTGTGGCAAATTAGCGACAGGTCCCAATACTAGAGGTAACACAGCTATCGCAGCTAAGAAAAGTGCTCCAACAAATGTTAGTCGATACATAACACGTGTTAAATAAGTCTCCGTTGTTTTACCCGGGCGAATACCTGGGATATAACCGCCTTGTTTCTTTAAATTATCTGCCATTTGTTCTGGATTTACCTGAACAAATGTATAGAAATACGTAAATGCGATAATTAACGCAACGTAGATTATCATACCAGTGGCGTTCGTATAATCAAAGATACTTGCAATCGTGTTTGCAATTTGATTGCCCTCAAAGAATTGTGCAATTGTACGAGGTGCAATGATAAAAGAAATTGCAAAAATGACTGGAATTACCCCAGCTGCATTTACTTTGAGTGGTAAATGGGTGGTGTGTCCACCAACTGGTGAGCGATTCACTATTCGTTTGGCATATTGTACTGGGATTTTACGTAATGCTTGTTGAATGAATATGACACCTACAATAACTGCAAGTACCAATAACACAATCAACGAGACAATAATAATATTGATGAATAGATCATCTCCACTACCAGATCCAAAATATTGTGCGTAAATTTGGTTAATACCATTTGGAATACCTGCAGCAATACCAGCAAAAATAATGATAGAAATACCATTACCTACACCGTGTGCTGTGATTTGTTCCCCTAGCCACATTAAGAAAGCCGTACCTGCTGTTAAAACAATCGCAATAACCATAAACTTTCCTACGCCAGGATCGGTAATCAGCATTCCGCCAGACATCGCGTTAAACCCAACAGACATGGCACATGCCTGTATAAAAGCCAATACGATCGTTGCATATCGTGTTACTTGTGCAAGCTTCTTACGCCCCATTTCACCTTGCTTCTTCCACTCCGAGAATTTCTGAACGACATCCATCTGTAATAATTGCATAATGATGGAGGCAGTGATATAAGGCATGATCCCCATTGCTAAAATGGAGAAGTTCTGTAATGCCCCACCGCCGAATGTATTCAGTAAACCAAATACACTCTGCTCATTCATAAAATCAATAGCGTTTCGGTCGGTGAAAGGAACCGTAATAAAGGTCCCAATACGGAATACGATTAACATAAGAAGTGTAAAAACGATTTTCTGTCTTATATCAGCTACGCGCACAAAATTGGAAATTGTACGAAACATTACATCACCTCTGTTTGACCGCCCGCTGCTTCGATTGCTTCTTTCGCTGAAGCAGAAAACTTATGAGCTTTTACAGTTAATTTCTTTTCTAATTTACCATTACCAAGAATCTTAACGCCAGACTTCACCTTGCTGATGGTGCCTGTTTCAAGTAAAAGCTCAGGTGTCACTTCCGCACCTTCATCAAAGTTATTTAATGTTTCCAGGTTTACAATCGCAAACTCTTTGCGATTAATATTAGTAAAACCACGTTTCGGTAAACGTTGGAAAAGTGGCATTTGCCCACCTTCAAACCCTAAACGTACACCGCCGCCTGAACGGGAGTTTTGACCGCCATGACCACGTCCAGATGTTTTACCGTTACCTGAAGACATACCGCGACCAACGCGATTACGTTGTTTTTTCGCTTGTGCTGGTTTTAGTTCATGAAGTTTCATTCGAGCACCTCCTCTTCTGACTTATTTCATTATACTTCTTTTACGTCTACTAAATGTGATACCTTGTTAATCATGCCTCGCACGACAGGAGTATCTTCACGGACTACTGATTGTTGAATCTTTCTAAGACCTAGTGTTTGTACAGTAGCTTTTTGTCCTTCTGATCTACCGATGACACTGCGTTTGAGGGTTATTTCTAATTGATTAGACATTCGATATCCCTCCCTATCCTAACAATTCTTCTACAGATTTGCCGCGAAGTGATGCTACTTCTTCAGCACGTTTTAATTCATTTAAACCATTGATGGTTGCATGAACCATGTTAATTGGCGTATTAGAGCCTAATGATTTAGAAAGAATATCTCCTACACCAGCAAGTTCTAATACTGCACGTACAGGTCCACCTGCAATAACCCCGGTACCTTCTACAGCTGGTTTCAATAAGATATTACCAGCTCCAAATTGTCCGTGAATTTCATGCGGAATGGTAGTACCAACGATCGGTACTTCTATTAAGTTTTTCTTAGCATCATCAATTGCTTTTCTAATGGCCTCTGGAACTTCTTGTGCTTTTCCAGTACCAAAGCCAACGTGACCATTCTTATCTCCGACTACCACTAATGCAGCAAAGCGAAAACGACGTCCACCTTTTACAACCTTCGCTACACGATTAATTGTTACAACGCGTTCTTCTATATCTAATTTATTTGGGTCGATGTTAGTACGCAACATATGTCCCTCCTTTTTTTATTAAAATTCAAGACCTGCTTCACGAGCAGCATCTGCTAAAGATTTAACACGTCCATGATATAAATATCCACCACGATCAAAAATAACATTGGTTAAGCCTTTGTCGATCGCTCGTTTTGCGATTAGTTCACCAACTTGCTTAGCAGCTTCTACGTTTCCAGTAGCCTCTAAGCTTAATTCTGTATCTACTGTAGATGCACTTACTAATGTAACGTTGTTCACATCATCAATAATTTGTGCGTAAATGTGCTTGTTGGAACGAAATACGTTTAGACGCGGACGCTCCTGTGTGCCGAATAGGTTTTTACGGACACGTTGATGTCTTTTCTTCCGTACACTGTTTTTATCAGGCTTTGTGATCATCTAGGTCACTCCTTTCTGTTCCCTACCTAACCTTACTTAGCTGTTTTACCTTCTTTACGACGTACATATTCATCTGCATAACGAATTCCTTTGCCTTTATACGGCTCAGGCGGGCGGATGGCACGAATATTCGCAGCAATAGCTCCGACTAGTTCTTTATCAATACCCTTAACTACCACTCTGGTATTAGAAGGCACTTCCACTTCAATCCCATCTACAGCTTCGATCTCTACTGGATGAGAATAACCGGCATTCACAACTAGTTTGTCGCCTTGTTTCTGCGCACGATAACCTACACCTTGGATCTCAAGTGCTTTTTCGAATCCTTTGTGCACACCTTCTACCATGTTGGCAATAAGGCTTCGGGTAGTACCGTGTAATGCTTTATGTTCTTTACTATCTGATGGACGTTCTACAGATAGTACATTATTGTCAATGTTCACTTTCATGTCACTGCTGATGGTACAGCTTAATTCGCCTTTTGGTCCTTTAACAGCAACATCGTTACCATCCACGTTTACTTCCACGTCTTGTGGAATTTCTAATAGTTTTAAACCTATACGAGACATGCTCTGGCACCTCCTGTCATTTAGAAAATCATCTTACCAAATGTATGCTAGCACTTCGCCACCGATAGCTTGTGAACGTGCTTCTTTATCTGATAATACACCTTTTGAAGTAGAAACGATCGCAATTCCAAGGCCGTTTAACACCTTAGGAAGTTCGTCTGCTTTTGCATAAACACGTAAGCCAGGTTTGCTAATACGTTTCAAACCAGAGATTACACGCTCATCGTTTTGTCCATACTTCAAAAAGATACGAAGGATTCCTTGTTTGTTATCCTCTACTAATTCATAGTCACGGATAAATCCTTCACGCTTTAAAATATCTGCCAATTCTTTTTTTAGATTCGACGCTGGGAACTCCAATTTTTCATGGCGAACCATGTTTGCGTTACGAATACGAGTAAGCATATCTGCAATTGGATCTGTCATAACCATTATTTTTACCTCCTTCCCTGCTCGGGGATTTACCAGCTTGCTTTTTTGACACCAGGAATTTGACCTTTATAGGCAAGTTCACGGAAACATATACGGCATAATTTAAACTTACGTAAAACAGAATGCGGGCGTCCACAACGTTCACAGCGAGTATATTCTTGCACTTTGAATTTTGCTGGTCTTTGTTGCTTTGCAATCATTGATTTTTTAGCCACTCTTTTACCTCCTTATAATAGCTTTACACTTATTTTTGGAAAGGCATGCCAAGCTGTGTTAATAGTTCAGAAGCTTCTTCGTCCGAATCGGCAGTTGTTACAATAACAACATCCATACCTCTTACTTTACCTACTTGGTCGTAATTAATTTCTGGGAAAATTAATTGTTCTTTAACACCTAATGTGTAATTACCACGGCCATCAAAGGCTTTATTAGAGATACCACGGAAATCACGTACACGTGGAAGTGATACATCGATTAGCTTTTGAAGAAAGTCATACATACGCTCACCGCGCAAGGTTACTTTCGCACCGATTGGCATTCCTTCACGCAAACGAAAGCCTGCGATTGATTTTTTTGCTTTTGTTACAACTGGTTTTTGTCCCGTGATTTGCGTTAATTCCTCAACAGCTGAATCGAGTGCTTTTGAGTTCTGTACAGCATCACCAACACCCATGTTGATCACAATTTTTTCGACTTTTGGTACTTCCATCACAGAAGCATAATTAAATTTCGATACTAATGAAGAAACAATTTCACTATTGTATTTTTCTTTTAAAGTGTTCATCACGTAAACCTCCTTTCACCGCTAAGACTATTTATCTAATACTTCACCAGATTTTTTAGCGATACGAACTTTCTTTCCATCCCGAACTTCATGCCCAACACGAGTTGGTTCGCCTGATTTTGGATCTAATGGCATTACATTTGATACATGAATGGCTGCTTCTTGGCTTAAAATACCACCCTGTGGATTTTCTTGTGAAGGTTTAGCGTGTTTCTTCACGATATTAACGCCTTCGACAAGTACACGATCCTTCTTAGGAAAAGCAGCTAATATTTCACCTTGCTTGCCTTTATCTTTACCGGAAATAACTTGTACTTTATCACCTTTTTTTACATGCATGCTATCCGCACCTCCTTACACGGTTTTTCCGTAACGTGCTTATAATACTTCTGGAGCTAGAGATACGATTTTCATGAATTTCGCATCACGCAATTCACGTGCAACTGGTCCAAAAATACGAGTACCTCTTGGACCTTGGTCATCACGAATGATAACCGCTGCGTTCTCATCAAATCGAATATAAGAACCGTCTTTACGTCTTACTCCACTTTTTGAACGTACAATTACTGCTTTTACTACTTCACCTTTTTTAACAACGCCCCCTGGTGTTGCTTGTTTCACCGAACAAACAATGACATCACCAATGTTCGCTGTCTTGCGACCAGAGCCACCAAGTACTTTGATTGCCAATACTTCACGTGCTCCAGAGTTATCTGCAACTTTCAAACGAGATTCCTGTTGGATCATCTTTGTGTACCCTCCCTTCGGAATTACTCCGAGCGAACTTTATTAAATAATTACTGCTTCTTCTACCACTTCTAATAGACGGAAACGTTTTGTTTTCGACTGTGGTTTAGTTTCCATGATTCGCACAACATCACCGATTTTTGCTGTGTTGTTTTCATCATGCGTTTTGAATTTCTTTGAGTATTTGACACGCTTGCCATATAAACTATGGAATTTATAGGTTTCTACAACAACTGTGATGGTTTTATCCATTTTATCGGATACGACACGTCCAGTGTAAACTTTACGATTATTACGTTCACTCATATCGAGGCTAACCTCCTTTATTATCCGTTATTTACGCTTAGCTCTCTTTCACGCACAACTGTCTTCATGCGTGCGATCGATTTACGCACTTCACGCAAACGCGCTGTGTTTTCCAATTGACCTGTAGCTAATTGGAAACGCAAATTGAAAAGCTCTTCTTTTAATGATTTGACCTGTTGTTCAATTTCGGCAGTGGTTAATTCTCTAATTTCATTAGCCTTCATTGATTTCACCACCAATTTCTTCACGTTTTACGAACTTCGATTTGATTGGTAATTTATGTGCTGCAAGACGAAGTGCTTCGCGAGCTACTTCCTCTGATACACCAGCGATTTCAAACATAATCTTACCTGGTTTTACAACAGCTACCCATCCTTCAGGCGCACCTTTACCAGAACCCATACGAACCTCTAGAGGCTTCGCTGTATATGGTTTATCTGGGAAAATTTTAATCCAGACTTTACCGCCACGTTTCATATAACGAGTCATTGCAATACGGGCAGCTTCGATTTGACGGCTAGTGATCCATGCTGATTCTGTTGCTTGAAGACCATACTCACCAAAAGCTACTTGTGTACCGCCTTTTGCTTTACCTTTCAAACTTGTACGATGTTGCTTACGATGTTTTACACGTTTAGGCATTAACATAATACGTTGCCCCCTTCCTTAGTTGTTATTTTTCGTTGGAAGGACTTCTCCACGATAGATCCATACTTTAACACCAAGTTTACCGTATGTTGTATCTGCTTCTGCAGTTCCATAGTCAATATCTGCACGTAAAGTATGAAGTGGAACAGTTCCTTCACTGTAACTTTCAGCTCTTGCCATATCTGCACCGCCAAGACGACCAGATACTTGGGTACGAATACCTTTCGCTCCAGCACGCATAGCACGTTGGATCGTTTGCTTCTGTGCACGACGGAAAGATACACGGTTTTCTAGTTGACGAGCGATGTTTTCAGCTACTAATTTCGCATCTAAATCTGCTCTTTTCACTTCTACGATGTTGATATGGACTCTTTTACCAGTAAGTTTATTTAATGATTTACGAAGTGCTTCTACTTCTGAACCACCTTTACCGATGACCATACCAGGTTTGGCTGTTGAAATAGAAATATTCACGCGATTTGCTGCTCTTTCAATTTCTACTTTCGATACCGCACCATCTTTTAATCGTTCTTCAATATATTCACGAATTTTAATATCTTCATGTAATAGGTCTGCATAATCTTTGCCTGCATACCACTTAGATTCCCAATCGCGGATAATACCGACACGAAGACCCGTTGGATTTACTTTTTGACCCACAGATTATCCCTCCTTTTTCTCAGATAAAACCACTGTAATGTGGCTAGTACGTTTGTTGATTTGTGTTGCGCGACCTTGTGCACGTGGGCGAAAACGTTTCAGTGTAGCACCTTCGTTTACAAACGCTTCTGACACGACTAGTTCATCAGGGTTCATTTCATAGTTGTGCTCTGCATTTGCGATCGCAGAGTTCAATAATTTTTCAACAACTGGTGAAGCACCACGTTGTGTATGTTTTAATATTGCAATTGCTTCTCCTACCGCTTTACCGCGAATTAAATCGATCACTAAGCGAACCTTACGAGGAGCAATACGAACTGATTTTGCAACAGCTTTTGCTTGCATTAGGAGTACCTCCTCTCAATTAGCGTTTTGTTTTTCTGTCATCTCCGGCATGCCCTCTATACGTACGTGAAGGAGCAAATTCGCCTAATTTGTGTCCAACCATATCTTCTGTTACATATACTGGGACATGTTTGCGACCATCATATACCGCAATGGTATGACCAACGAAGCTTGGGAAAATAGTAGAACGACGAGACCAAGTTCTCACTACTGTTTTCTTATCATCTTCATTTAGTTTGTCAATTTTTTTCAATAAATGATCATCTGCGAAAGGTCCTTTTTTTAAGCTACGACCCATGGATAAGCCTCCCTTCGCGATTGTGAGACGGGTGATAATCCCCGTCGTACAATCCCGTTATTTTTTACGTTTACGTACAATAAATTTATCGGTTGGTTTGTTGCGTTTACGCGTTTTGTAACCAAGTGTCGGTTGACCCCAAGGTGACATTGGTGATTTACGTCCAATTGGTGCGCGTCCTTCACCACCACCGTGTGGGTGATCGTTAGGGTTCATAACAGAACCACGAACTGTTGGGCGCTTGCCTAACCAACGAGAACGTCCAGCTTTACCAATGCTGATTAATTCATGTTCCAAGTTACCTACTTGACCAACTGTTGCACGGCAAGTTGCTAAAACTAAGCGTACCTCACCAGAAGATAAACGAACTAATGCATATTTACCTTCACGTCCAAGGATCTGTGCTTGTGCACCAGCGGACCTTACTAGTTGGCCTCCTCGGCCTGGTTTGAGTTCCACATTATGGATAATCGTACCTACCGGAATATCAGCTAATGCCAATGCATTGCCTGGTTTAATATCTGCATTTGGTCCAGATTCAATCTCTTGACCTACTTTTACTCCTTTAGGTGCTAAAATATAACGTTTCTCTCCATCTGCATAGTTTACTAATGCGATGTTTGCTGAGCGGTTCGGATCGTATTCAATTGTAGCAACTTTGCCTGGTATTCCATCTTTGTCGCGTTTAAAATCGATAATACGATATTTACGTTTGTGTCCACCGCCTTGATGACGAACAGTTAATCTACCTTGATTATTACGTCCACCACGTTTACTCAATGGTGCTAACAAGGATTTCTCTGGCTGATTCGTTGTAATCTCAGCGAAATCAGACACTGACATTCCTCTGCGGCCATTAGTAGTTGGTCTATACTTTTTAATCGCCATCTGTTTTCCCTCCTTTATATATCAACTTATACTGTTTCAAAGAAATCTAATTCATCACTGTCTTCTGACAATTGAACAATTGCTTTCTTACGGTCTGGACGATAACCGCCATAACGACCCATACGCTTGAATTTACCTTTTTTGTTCATGGTATTGACATTGACTACCTTCACTCCAAAGATCTCTTCTACTGCTGCTTTGATTTGTGTTTTGGTAGCTTTCTTTTCTACTTCAAACGTATATTTCTTTTCTGCCATTAAGTCAGCAGAGTGTTCTGTAATTATCGGGCGCTTAATAATATCGCGTGCATCTGCCATTATGCAAGCACCTCCCCTGCTTTTTCAGCTGCTTCTTTTGTTAAGATCAGCTTGTCATGCGTAAGCAAGTCTAAAACATTTACTTCACTTACTGTTAAAACTTTTACGTTTTGAAGATTGTTAGCTGATTTTGCTAATACTTCATCCGTTTCTGCTGTTACGAATAATGCTTTTTTATCTGCATTTAATGAAGAAAGTATGGAAACTACTTCTTTTGTTTTCGGAGTTTCAATAGAAATCCCTTCTAGAACTACTAAGCTCTCCTCTTGTACTTTAGAAGAAAGAGCAGATTTGATTGCTAATCTCCTTACTTTCTTAGGTAGCTTGTAGCTATAGCTTCTTGGTGTTGGACCAAATACTGTTCCACCACCAACCCATTGTGGGGAACGAATAGAACCTTGACGAGCACGACCTGTACCTTTTTGACGCCATGGCTTACGGCCTCCACCACGTACTTCAGAACGGTTTTTAACAGCGTGCGTTCCTTGACGTAATGAAGCGCGCTGCATTAATATCGCATCGTGTAGTACATGTTCATTTGGTTCAATCCCAAATACAGCATCGTTGATTTCAACATCACCAACTTGTGATCCACTTTGATTAAATAGTGCTACTTTAGGCATGACATATCCTCCCTTCGATGATTAATTAGTTAGCCTTTACTGCACTCGTAACCTTTACGAATGATTTTTTTGCACCTGGAACGTTACCTTTGATTAGAAGAAGATTACGTTCTGCATCCACTTTCACAACTTCAAGGTTTTGAATAGTGATTTGTTCTCCGCCCATTTGTCCAGGTAACTTTTTACCTTTGAATACGCGCATAGGATCAATGACACCCATCGCACCAGGACCTCTATGATAATGGGAACCATGAGTCATTGGACCACGTGATTGGTTATGGCGCTTGATCGCACCCTGGAAACCTTTCCCTTTAGAAGTACCTGTTACATCAATCATATCTCCTGCTTCAAAAACCTCTACGTTAATCTCTTGACCTAAATCATATTCATCAAGATTTACGTCACGGAATTCACGAATGTAGCGCTTAGGGGCTGTGTTAGCTTTTTCAGCATGTCCTTTCGCAGGTTTGTTTGCATTGTTTTCCTTTTGATTCGCAAATCCAAGCTGAACTGCTTCATATCCATCATTTTCGTTCGTACGTTTTTGTAATACAACATTTGGTTCAGCTTCAATTACTGTTACAGGGATCAATTCTCCTTGTTCTGAGAAAAGCTGAGTCATGCCGATTTTACGACCTAAGATTCCTTTCGTCATCCGTCACACCTCCTATATTCTAATTTCTATATTATAATTTGATTTCAATATCCACACCAGATGGTAAATCAAGACGCATCAATGAGTCTACTGTTTTTGGTGTCGGACTTACAATGTCGATTAGTCGTTTGTGAGTACGCATTTCAAATTGCTCACGAGCATCTTTGTACTTGTGTGTCGCACGCAAGACCGTGTATACCGATTTCTCTGTTGGAAGTGGAATCGGACCAGACACGCCTGCACCAGATCTTTTTGCAGTATCCACAATTTTATCTGCAGATTGATCTAAAATACGGTGATCATACGCCTTTAAACGAATTCTAATTTTTTCTTTTGCCATTATTTTCCCTCCTTTTCGCCCATTTAAATAATAGACATTCTCCGCGAAAATATCTTGGTACACTAGCCATGGCAAAGGGGCCGGGTGTTCCAACAACCTTCCGCATCATCGCCTGTTTTATGACCAACATTCTTTATTATATAGAACTTTGCAGGCCAATGCAACATTTATGTGAAATTTTTTTTGATTTTTTTATGTGCTGCATCGATTGATATAAACAGGGTTTGTCGCACATAACAGATGCTTGTCATAAGTATTTATCAAAACTTAGAAACATACTGACCTTCACTTCTCATATATACACTATTGGTGCAGCTTTGTTGGGAAGATGCGTATGTGTTTATTTTCAAACTTAACAAGCTCCATCCCTTATCCTATTGTGATGATAGTTGTGGTCAAAAAAATGGAGTGGCGCAAAAGCCACTCCATTTTATTTTGCTTCATCATTACTTGATAATTTCAGATACAACACCAGAACCTACTGTACGTCCACCTTCACGGATTGAGAAACGAGTTCCGTCTTCAATCGCGATTGGAGAAATAAGTTCAACTGTCATTTCTGTGTTATCACCAGGCATAACCATTTCAGTACCTTCTGGAAGTTCGATAACTCCAGTTACGTCCGTTGTACGGAAATAGAATTGCGGGCGGTAGTTAGAAAAGAATGGAGTGTGACGTCCACCTTCGTCTTTAGACAATACATATACTTCTGCTTTGAAGTTAGTATGTGGTGTAATGGAACCTGGTTTCGCTAATACTTGACCACGGTTGATGTCTTCACGAGCAACCCCACGAAGTAAGGCACCAATGTTGTCACCAGCTTCTGCATAGTCAAGAAGCTTACGGAACATTTCTACACCAGTAACTGTTGTTTTTGCTTTGTCTTCAGCAAGACCGACAACTTCTACTTCGTCACCTACTTTTACAACACCACGCTCTACACGTCCTGTTGCAACAGTACCACGACCAGTGATAGAGAATACGTCCTCAACTGGCATCATGAATGGTTTTTCTGTGTCACGGTCTGGACGAGGTACGTACTCATCAACAGCATCCATAAGCTCAAGAATAGCATTTACATACTCTTCATCGCCTTCAAGTGCTTTAAGAGCAGAACCTTTGATTACTGGTACATCATCACCAGGGAAATCATATTCACTTAATAGATCACGTACTTCCATTTCTACTAGTTCAAGAAGTTCTTCGTCATCTACCATGTCACATTTGTTTAAGAAAACAACAATCGCAGGTACACCTACGTTTCTAGAAAGCAAGATGTGCTCACGAGTTTGTGGCATTGGGCCATCTGCAGCAGATACTACAAGAATAGCTCCGTCCATTTGTGCAGCACCAGTGATCATGTTTTTCACATAGTCAGCGTGACCTGGACAGTCAACGTGTGCATAGTGACGGCTATCTGTTTCGTACTCAACGTGTGCAGTTGAGATTGTGATTCCACGTTCTTTTTCCTCTGGAGCACCGTCGATTTGATCGTATGCGCGAGCTTCCCCGCTACCAAATTTGTTGAAAAGAACGTTAGTGATTGCTGCTGTTAAAGTTGTTTTACCATGGTCAACGTGTCCAATTGTACCAATATTAACGTGGTCTTTGGAACGGTCAAATTTTTCTTTACCCATGTGTATTTCCTCCTTTTAATTAAGTAAAATAGTTATTTATTTTCATGTATTATCGGCTTGGTTACATAACCTACACCTATAATACAAGTTATACGTTAGATTGTGAAAAAAATCAATTATTCACCAGCATTTTTCTTAATAATTTCTTCAGAAATGCTCTTCGGTACTTCCTCATAGTGATCAAAGTGCATAGTATACACACCACGACCTTGTGTATTAGAACGTAGAGATGTGGCATAACCAAACATTTCTGCAAGTGGAACAAATGCCTTCACTACTTGAGCAGTCCCTCTTGCTTCCATTCCTTCTACACGTCCACGGCGAGATGTTACATCCCCCATGATATCACCCATGTATTCTTCTGGAATAATAACTTCTACTCTCATCATTGGTTCAAGAAGAACAGGATTACACTTATTTTTCGCGGCTTTAAGTGCCATGGATGCAGCTACTTTAAAAGCCATTTCGTTGGAATCCACGTCATGATAGCTTCCATCATATAATGTAGCTTTAACATCAATTAATGGATAACCAGCAACGATACCATTTTCCATTGATTCCTTAATACCGGCCTCAACAGATGGGATATATTCACGCGGTACTACACCACCAACAATCTTATTGACGAATTCAAAGCCAGCACCTTCTTCGTTAGGTTCAAATTTCACCCAAACGTGACCATATTGACCACGACCACCAGATTGGCGAACGAATTTACCTTCTACTTCCGCACTTGCGCGGAACGTTTCACGGTAGGATACTTGTGGTGCACCTACATTTGCTTCCACTTTGAATTCACGCTTCAAGCGGTCAACAATGATATCAAGGTGTAATTCACCCATACCAGAAATGATCGTCTGACCTGTTTCTGGGTTTGTTTCTGTTCGGAATGTTGGATCCTCTTCCGCAAGCTTACCAAGTGCAATAGCCATTTTATCTTGATCAGCTTTCGACTTGGGCTCAATAGCAACAGAAATAACTGGTTCAGGGAATTCCATTGACTCTAAGATAACCAAGTCTTTTTCTCCACATAATGTATCACCAGTACCTGTATCTTTCAAGCCAACCGCACCAGCAATATCACCAGCGTAAACTTCACTGATTTCTTCACGAGAGTTGGCGTGCATTTGCAGGATACGTCCTACCCGTTCACGATTATCTTTCGTAGAGTTCTTCACGTATGAACCAGACTTTAAGGTACCGGAATACACACGGAAGAAAGTAAGTTTACCAACAAATGGATCGGTAGCCACTTTAAATGCTAATGCAGAGAAAGGACCGTTGTCATCTGCTTTACGAGTTACTTTTTCTTCTGATCCTGGCAAGATACCTTCGATTGGAGGGATATCTAATGGTGATGGTAGGTAATCAACTACACCGTCAATTAATAATTGAACCCCTTTGTTTTTGAAGGCTGAACCACAGAATACAGGATAGAATTCTACACTTAAAGTTGCCTGGCGAACTGCTGCCTTCAGTTCTTCTGTAGAAATCTCTTCACCTTCTAGGTAACGTTCCATAAGATCTTCGTCGAATTCTGCAATAGCTTCAATTAGGCTTGTGTGATATTCTTCTGCTTGCTCTTTATACTCATCCGGAATAGGTTTTGCTTCTGAACGAGTACCTAAATCATCAAGATAGAAATGTGCTTCCATGGTGATCAGATCAATGATACCTTCAAACTCATCTTCCGCACCAATTGGAAGTTGTACCGGATGGGCGTTTGCGCCTAAACGGTCACCTAATGTACCTACGGAATATAGGAAATCTGCTCCTACTTTATCCATTTTGTTCACAAAAACAATACGTGGTACGCCATATGTTGTAGCCTGACGCCATACTGTTTCTGTTTGAGGTTCTACACCAGACTGTGCATCAAGAACAGCGACTGCCCCATCAAGCACACGCAAGGAACGTTCTACTTCTACTGTGAAGTCTACGTGTCCTGGTGTATCAATGATGTTAATGCGATGACCTTTCCATTGTGCAGTTGTTGCAGCAGATGTGATGGTAATCCCACGTTCTTGTTCTTGCTCCATCCAGTCCATTTGGGAGGCACCTTCATGTGTTTCTCCAATTTTGTGGATGCGTCCTGTGTAAAACAAAATACGTTCTGTACAAGTTGTTTTACCGGCGTCAATGTGAGCCATAACACCGATGTTACGTGTATTCTCCAAGGAGAACTCTCTAGGCATGAATCTTTCTCCTTCCTATGACGAATATTGTTTGTTTTCTTACCAACGATAGTGTGCAAAAGCTTTGTTCGCTTCCGCCATTTTGTGCATATCTTCGCGACGTTTCACAGAAGCTCCTGTGTTATTCGAAGCGTCTAATATTTCATTAGCAAGGCGTTCTTCCATTGTTTTCTCACCGCGTAGACGAGAATAGTTAACAATGTAACGAAGACCTAATGCTTGACGACGTTCCGGGCGCACCTCAACTGGTACTTGGTAGTTAGAACCACCTACACGGCGAGCACGAACTTCTAGTACTGGCATGACGTTTTTCATCGCTTGCTCAAATACTTCCATTGCATTTTGCCCACTGCGTTCTTGCACAAGTTCAAATGCACTATAAAGAATTTTTTGTGCCTTACCTCTTTTTCCATCAACCATAATCTGATTGATTAAACGTGTAACAAGTTTTGAATTGTGTAACGGATCTGGTAAGACATCACGCTTTGGTACTGGTCCTTTACGTGGCATATCTCCCCCTCCTTCCTGTTATATTATTATAAGAAAAAATTATTTTTTAGGTTTTTTCGCACCATATTTAGAGCGGCCTTGCATACGTCCTTCTACACCAGAAGTATCGAGCGCTCCACGAACAATATGATAACGTACACCTGGTAAGTCTTTCACACGACCACCGCGGATTAATACAACACTGTGTTCCTGTAAGTTGTGACCAATTCCAGGAATATAAGCTGTTACCTCGATTTGGTTGGACAAACGAACACGTGCATATTTACGTAATGCAGAGTTTGGTTTCTTTGGAGTTAGTGTACCTACACGAGTACAAACACCACGTTTGTGCGGTGCATTTTGATCCGTAGCAATTTTTCGATGACTGTTATATCCTCTGTTTAATGCAGGGGAGTCAGATTTTTTTGATCTGGATACTCGTCCTTTACGTACTAACTGATTAATAGTTGGCATGTGTTTTCCTCCTTTCTCTAGCAAAAATGTAATACCACACATCCAGGTGGTTCATAATAGAGCAAAAAACAAAGTCTTCGCAAAAGAAATTGCCAAAACTTTATTGTTTGATCGCTACTGTCGCTGCTCCTACATCAATTCCACATGATTTACCAAGCTGGGTCATCGAATCGACATAGTTACACGGAACTTGATGTTCAGCTGCAGCCTGTGATACTTTGCTGGTGATATGCAGATCTGCATCACTAGCAATAATCACTTCTCTTGCATGACCATTTTTAATGGCTTTAAGCACTTGTTTGGTTCCAATGATCGTTCCATTATCTGCTTGTGCCACTTTTTCATAAGACATTCTCATATCCTCCAAAGTAACAAGGATAACAGAAGCACCTTAAATATACTACCATCACAAAAAATGAATGTCAACTTTTATTTGTGAAATTAAAGAATATTTAAAGTGTTTCTTTATGCCTTGTATTTCTAACAAACCATGGTAGAGGAAGATTACCTGTAAAGGCAATCTTCCTAATCATTAAGACTGGGTGATTTCTTCTTCAGCGTCTGTTTCTTCTGCTGCAGCAGGGTCGACAGCCAATTTTTCTTGAATACGTCGATAGCGTTGCATTCCAGTACCAGCCGGAACCAACTTACCAATAATCACGTTTTCCTTAAGACCCAATAGTTCATCACGTTTTCCTTTTATTGCTGCGTCGGTTAACACCCTTGTAGTTTCTTGGAAGGAAGCAGCCGACAAGAACGAATCAGTCTCAAGGGAGGCTTTGGTAATACCAAGTAATACCGGACGTCCAACTGCTGGCTGTCCGCCAGTTAGAAGCGACTGTTTATTCGCCTCGTTGAACTGATGGATTTCAAGCAAGGAACCAGGTAATACCTCTGTATCTCCAGAATCAGCAATCCGCACTTTACGAAGCATTTGTCTTACCATTACCTCGACGTGCTTGTCGCCAATTTCCACCCCTTGCATACGGTATACCTTCTGCACTTCTTTCAACAAGTAAATTTGAACACCATCGATACCCTGAACCTTTAACAGCTCTTTTGGATCAATGGAACCTTCTGTTAGTGGTTCACCTGCCACTACTTCATCACCAATAGCAACCTTCAGCCTTGCCCCATATGGCGCCGTATACGTTTTTGTTTCTACCGGACCTTGAACCATGACTTCTTGTTTGTCCTTCACTTCGGTAATGTCTTTTACGACACCTTCTATTTCTGTTATGACGGCTTGACCTTTTGGATTACGCGCCTCGAAAATCTCCTGGATACGCGGTAAACCTTGAGTGATATCACTTCCTGCAACCCCACCAGTGTGGAACGTACGCATGGTTAACTGTGTACCTGGCTCACCAATAGACTGGGCGGCAATAATACCAACTGCCTCACCAACTTCAACTTCTTCACCAGTTGCCAAGTTACGGCCATAGCACTTCTTACATGCGCCGTGTTTCGTGTTACAAGTAAACACAGAGCGAATGGTTACTTCTTGAATACCAGCGTCATCAATGGCTTTGGCTGCATCTTCTGAAATAACTTCATTTTTATGGACAATAATGTCACCTGTTTCTGGATGTGTCACGTTTTGGAATGCTGTTCTTCCAATTAAACGATCCACTAATGGTTCAATCATTTCTGTACCTTCTGTAATAGCAGATACAGTTAAACCTCGATCCGTACCACAGTCATCCTCGCGAATAATAACATCTTGTGCCACATCTACCAGACGACGTGTTAGATAACCAGAGTCGGCTGTTTTCAATGCGGTATCGGCAAGACCCTTACGAGCACCGTGCGTTGAAATAAAGTACTCTAGTACCGTTAGACCTTCACGGAAGCTGGATTTGATCGGTAATTCGATAATTCGACCTGCCGGGTTGGCCATTAAACCACGCATACCTGCTAGTTGCGTAAAGTTAGACGCATTACCACGAGCACCAGAATCACTCATCATAAAGATTGGGTTACGTGGATTCAAGGATTGCATTAGTTTATCCTGAATCGTATCTTTCGATTGTGACCAAATCGAAATAACACGATCATAACGTTCTTCATCTGTAATCAAACCACGACGGAATTGCTGTAATACCTTATCTACTTTCTCTTGTGCCTCCGTCAAAATAGTTTCTTTTTCAGATAGTACCACGATGTCAGATACACCTACTGTGATACCTGCCTTCGTCGAATACGCAAAGCCTAAGTCCTTCATGCGGTCTAGCATTTTAGAAGTTTCGCTGATTTTAAACTTCTTAAATACTTCTGCAATGATATCACCAAGAATACCCTTCTTAAATGGTGGTAATAACTCTCGGCTTGCGATTTCTTCCGGCACGTTTGCACCAGGCTCTACAAAATACTTCTCTGGTGTTGCCACTTCTAAATTTTGCTGTGTCGGTTCATTCATGTAAGGGAATGACTCTGGCAGCATATCATTAAAAATCAATTTCCCAACCGTTGTAATCATTAGACGGCTGTTTTGTTCTTCGGTAAATGACTCCTTATTTAGTGCAGACGGTTGAATCGCTACACGAGTATGAAGGTGTACATAACCGTTTCTGTAGGCGGTGATCGCCTCGTTTAAATCTTTGAAAATCATTCCTTCTCCAATGGCATCTTCCCGTTCCATCGTTAGATAATAGTTACCTAATACCATATCCTGCGAAGGTGTAACAACTGGTTTACCATCTTTTGGATTAAGGATGTTTTGCGCAGCAAGCATTAAAATACGAGCCTCTGCCTGTGCTTCGGCTGACAATGGTACGTGAACCGCCATCTGGTCACCATCAAAGTCGGCGTTATATGCTGTACATACAAGTGGGTGCAGACGAATGGCACGCCCTTCTACCAAGGTAGGTTCAAAGGCTTGAATACCTAAACGGTGTAAGGTTGGTGCACGGTTTAGTAAAACGGGATGTTCTTTAATAACATCTTCTAGCACATCCCAGATTTCTTCACGTAGCCTCTCTATCTTACGTTTTGCTGATTTTATATTGTGAGCCAAGCCACGTTCTACTAATTCTTTCATAATGAACGGCTTGAATAATTCCACTGCCATTTCTTTTGGCAGACCGCATTGATACATCTTCAAATGTGGTCCAACAACGATAACCGAACGACCGGAATAATCCACACGTTTACCTAATAGGTTTTGACGGAAACGACCTTGTTTCCCTTTTAACATATGAGATAATGATTTTAATGGACGGTTCCCTGGCCCTGTTACCGGACGACCGCGACGACCATTATCGATCAGAGCATCGACTGCTTCCTGGAGCATTCGTTTTTCATTCTGTACAATAATGCTTGGAGCACCTAAATCAAGCAATCGTTTCAGACGGTTATTACGGTTGATTACCCGACGATATAAGTCATTCAAGTCAGATGTTGCAAAGCGTCCACCGTCTAGCTGAACCATTGGTCTTAATTCTGGCGGGATAATCGGGAGCACATCCATAATCATCCAGTTAGGTTCGTTGCCTGAATTACGAAATGCTTCTAATACTTCTAAACGTTTGATCGCTCTTGTTCTGCGTTGTCCTTGAGCAGATTTTAACTCTTCACGCAACAACCCAACTTCTTTTTCAAGATCAATATCTTGTAAGATTTTCTTGATTGCTTCTGCACCCATTTGTGCTTTAAACGAGTTGCCGTACTTTTCATAATAGGCGCGATATTCTTTCTCAGACAACAGTTGTTTTTTCTCCAGCGCCGTATCACCAGGATCAGTGACGATATAAGCGGCAAAGTAGATAACCTCTTCTAAGGCACGTGGTGACATATCCAGCACAAGACCCATTCGGCTTGGTATCCCCTTGAAATACCAAATATGTGATACAGGCGCTGCCAATTCAATATGCCCCATGCGTTCACGGCGTACTTTTGCCTTGGTAACTTCTACCCCGCAACGGTCACAAACGACACCTTTATATCTCACTCGTTTGTATTTACCACAATGACATTCCCAGTCCTTTTGTGGACCAAAAATACGCTCGCAGAATAAACCATCTTTTTCTGGTTTCAGCGTACGATAATTGATTGTCTCAGGCTTTTTCACTTCACCAAATGACCAAGAACGGATTTTATTTGGTGAGGCCAATCCGATTTTCATATATTCAAAATTATTTACATCTAGCAAAGGGTAAACCTCCCTTTTCGTCTTTGGGTTATGTTTCGAATGATCCGATATTATTTACTTTATTTTCATAGAAGCTTGACAAGCCGTTTCATTATAATTTATGCAATAAGCCACTCGCACCCAGTCCTTTTGAAAAGTAGACTGGGTGTGAATGACATCTGCTCACTGGTTACAAAGCTACGATTAACTTGGCGTTTCTTCTATTTCTAAGTTGAAATTATCTGCTGACTGTGTATCATCGTCCTCATCGTCACGAAGTTCAATTTCTTCCTCGTCACCAGACAGCATTTTTACATCCATACCGAGACTTTGTAATTCCTTAATCAATACCTTGAATGACTCAGGGATACCTGGCTCTGGTACATTATCACCTTTTACGATCGATTCATAGGTTTTGACACGGCCAACCGTATCATCTGATTTCACGGTTAAGATTTCTTGCAAGGTATAAGCAGCACCATATGCTTCTAGTGCCCACACTTCCATCTCACCAAAACGCTGTCCACCAAACTGGGCTTTACCTCCCAGCGGCTGTTGCGTTACTAAGGAATATGGACCGGTTGAACGGGCATGCAATTTATCATCTACCATGTGGGCAAGTTTGATCATATACATCACACCGACCGACACACGGTTATCAAATGGTTCTCCTGTTCGACCATCATACAAAATCGTTTTGGCGTCTCTTGGAAGCCCAGCCTCTTCAAGTGTCTCCCAGACGTCTTCTTCACTGGCGCCATCAAATACTGGTGAAGCGACATGAATACCAAGTTGTCTAGCTGCCATACCAAGATGAAGCTCCAGCACTTGTCCGATGTTCATACGAGATGGTACCCCTAATGGGTTAAGCATAATATCAATTGGAGTGCCGTCTGGCAAGAATGGCATATCTTCTTCTGGTAAAATTTTAGAGATAACCCCTTTGTTACCGTGACGACCAGCCATCTTATCCCCTTCATGAATCTTACGTTTTTGTACAATATAGGCACGAACGAGTTGGTTTACACCTGGTGGTAACTCGTCGCCATCTGCGCGATTGAATATTTTTACGTCTAACACAATCCCGCCTGCCCCATGTGGTACTCGAAGCGAGGTGTCTCGCACTTCTCGTGCTTTTTCACCAAAGATGGCATGTAATAGACGTTCTTCTGCCGATAATTCCGTCATCCCTTTAGGTGTTACTTTACCAACCAGCAGATCTCCGTCTGTTACTTCCGCACCAACACGAATGATTCCACGTTCATCAAGGTCGCGCAAGGCGTCTTCTCCAACGTTTGGAATATCTCTGGTGATTTCTTCCGGACCGAGTTTTGTGTCACGAGCCTCTGATTCATATTCTTCAATATGAATGGAGGTATATACGTCATCTTTTACTAAACGCTCACTCATGATAATCGCATCTTCGTAGTTATAACCTTCCCAGGTCATAAAACCGACTAATACATTTTGACCAAGCGCTAATTCACCTTGTTCCATGGATGGTCCATCTGCTAGAATTTCACCTTTCACTACTCGATTGCCTTTTGCAACGATCGGGCGTTGGTTATAGCATGTTCCCTGGTTGGAACGGATGAATTTCTGCAGGCGATAACGATCTAAGTCGCCTTCTACTTCTCTTCCATCTATTTCTGTAATCCGACGGACATGGACCTCTTTGGCCTCTACCCGTTCTACTACACCTTCATGTTTGCAGATCACGGCAGCACCAGAGTCTTTTCCAGATACATACTCCATCCCCGTACCAACTATCGGTGACTTCGGGCGCATTAACGGCACTGCTTGACGCTGCATGTTCGCACCCATCAAGGCACGGTTAGAGTCATCATTCTCTAAGAATGGAATACACGCGGTCGCAGCGGAAACAACCTGCTTCGGCGAAACGTCCATATAATCAATTTTCTCACGCTTCACAATGGTGTTTTCCCCACGGAATCTGGCAATAACTTCATCATTGACAAACGTGCTGTCCTCACCTAATTTGGCGTTCGCTTGTGCTACTACGTAATTGTCTTCCTCGTCTGCCGTTAGGTAATCCATTTGAGCAGTAACCTTTCCTGTTTCAGGGTCTACCCGGCGATATGGTGTTTCAATAAAACCAAACTTGTTCACCTTCGCGTAAGAAGATAACGAGTTAATTAAACCAATGTTTGGACCCTCAGGTGTTTCAATTGGACACATACGGCCATAGTGGGAATAGTGAACATCACGCACTTCAAAGCCTGCACGTTCTCTTGTCAAACCACCTGGACCTAATGCTGACAAACGTCTCTTATGTGTCAGCTCTGCTAACGGGTTGGTTTGATCCATAAATTGTGATAGCTGTGAGCTGCCAAAGAACTCCTTAATGGAAGCAATCACTGGTCGAATATTGATCAACTGCTGTGGTGTAATGGAAGAAGTATCTTGAATAGACATTCTTTCGCGTACCACACGTTCCATACGAGATAAACCAATACGGAATTGATTTTGCAGCAATTCCCCAACGGAACGTAAACGACGGTTTCCTAAATGGTCAATGTCATCTGTATCGCCCACTTGGTGCAGGATGTTAAAGAAATAACTAATAGCAGAAAGGATATCTGCTTGTGTAATATTCTTGATCCCGCTATCTACGTTACAGTTTCCTAAAACCGTGAGTGTGCGCTCACCTTCCGGATCGGTTGGATCCATAATTTTAATCGACTGCACATTGATCGGTTCGTCTACCACACCTTCATGAGGTTCTAAAACTTTTTCACCAAAACGATTTTCATCTGAATCAAGAATTGGTAAAATTTTATCCAATAAGCGTCTATCTAATTGATCACCACGGTTGGCAATGACCTCCCCAGTCTCGGGGTCTACTAATGGTTCTGCCAGGATCTGATTAAACAGACGATTTTTTAAATGTAATTTTTTATTGATTTTATAACGGCCTACATGGGCAAGATCGTATCTCTTTGGATCAAAGAATCTTGACACCAATAAACTCTTAGCATTTTCAACCGTTGGCGGCTCTCCGGGGCGGAGGCGCTCATAAATTTCTAACAATGCCTTTTCACTTGTTTCCGTATTGTCTTTCTCCAGTGTATTTCTTAGGTATTCATTTTCCCCTAATAAATCGATAATCTCTTGATCATCACCGAAGCCTAATGCCCTTAACAACACTGTGATTGGCAATTTCCTGGTACGATCTATCCTTACATGTACGACGTCCTTAGCGTCCGTCTCAAACTCCAGCCATGCACCACGATTAGGAATAACAGTGGCTCCATAGCCGCGCTTTCCATTTTTGTCAATCTTCTCATTAAAATACACACTAGGTGAACGAACAAGCTGTGATACAATGACGCGCTCTGCCCCGTTAATAATAAATGTACCTGTCTCGGTCATTAACGGGAAATCACCCATAAATACTTCTTGTTCTTTCACTTCACCTGTTTCGTTATTTAATAAACGAACCTTGACACGAAGAGGAGCGTTATATGTTACATCCCTTTCTTTTGATTCATCAACGGGATATTTTGGTTCTCCAAGGCTGTAATCGACAAATTCTAATGACAAATTGCCAGCGAAATCCTCGATCGGAGAAATATCCTGGAACATTTCTCTTAACCCTTCATCTAAGAACCATTGATAGGATGCGGTTTGAATCTCAATTAAATTTGGTAACTCTAATACCTCACTGATACGCGCATAGCTTCTGCGTTGGCGGTGTCGTCCGTATTGAACTAGTTGACCTGTCAACTGATTCACCCCTCAATCAAAATTAAAGATAGTTGCTATGAAAATAGCACAAATGAAAGCACACTTACTCTTTATACTAACTCCACTATAGAATAAGACATTGACAATTTGCTATAGATCGTATAAATTTAGTAAGTGTTCGATACTCGTTCGGTTAACTCACACCGAACAAACCTGTGAACTTATAGGACACAAGCCTTTATATAGACATTTGCAAATGCAAATGTTATGCAATTACTAATAGTACTGTGGAAAAATTAATAAAGGATTCAAAAAAAGTTACGTAGACAAATTCTATTAGCTAATAGCCTGTGATAGTAACAATAAAGCTGTCAAGTTAAAAATCGTCACCATAAGCAGGATTGCCTATTTCCTGAAAAATTATACATTATTTCGATTTTTCTCTTGACATGCCTTCCGTTCTATTGGCATTTTTCAATACTATCACAAACGCCAATCAGAGTCAAATCTTTTTGCACATGAATGGCATTTTTTAAAAATATAGGTGGAACGATTGGCGGTTGACTATTTTCGGGCTCGTATAATAAAATACCCCTTCGTCTTCTTGATCAGTTCAACTGTATCGAACAAATCACTCAATTTCTTTTGTGCCGAGGGCGCCCCTTGTTTCTTTTGAATCACTACCCATAATTCTCCGCCAGACAATAGCGCCGTTTCCGCTTGTTCAAACATTTGGTGCACAACGGCCTTACCTGCTCGAATAGGTGGATTGGTTATGATGGCGGCAAACGATTGACCTGCAAGTCCTTCCAACATATCACTTTCTTTAAAAGAAACGTTATCGATGTGATTATGCTCTGCATTCTGTTCAGCCAACATCAACGCACGTCGATTCACATCAACACCTATCACCGTATGCTCTGGATAGGCAAAACCTAAGGCTATTGCAATCGGGCCATAACCACATCCCAAATCTAAGAGCGGGCCCTCGATTCCTGGAATACGAAATTGTTCAATCAGTACTTTGGAACCGAAATCCACTTCATGTTTGGAAAAAACACCATTGTCTGTCATAAACGTAAACGTATGTCCTCTCAAATCGTAAGCCCATGATTTTGGATCACTCTTCACCGCTGGATTATTGGAAAAATACTGATCCACCACTGATCACCCACTTTGTCTCATTATAAAAAGGAGCAGAGCCCTTGTTTTTAGTTAACAAAAGCCCGCCATGTATCATAGCGAGCTTTATGCTTTCATGTACCTATTTTAATTCTACAGTAGCTCCAACTTCTTCGAGCTTAGCTTTCAATTCTTCTGCTTCTTCTTTGTCTGCCCCTTCTTTGATAGCGCCTGGTGCGTTATCTACAAGCTCTTTCGCATCTTTAAGGCCAAGACCAGTGATTTCACGAACTGCTTTAACTACTTTGATTTTAGACGCGCCAGCACTTTCAAGTACTACGTCAAATTCTGTTTGTTCTGCCTCTGCTTCGCCGCCTGCTGCTCCACCAGCTGCTGCTACAGGAGCTGCTGCAGTTACTCCAAATTCTTCTTCGATTGCTTTAACTAAGTCATTCAATTCAAGAACGGACATTTCTTTAATTGCTTCAATGATTTGATCTTTTGACATGTTCATTTCCTCCTAATTTCATTATATAATTATGACGAACATCTTACTTTCAGATAAAAATTATGCACCTTGTTCTTCTTTTTGCTCCGCAATTGCCTTCGTTGCATAAGCAAAGTTTCGCACTGGCGCTTGTAATACGCTGAGCAACATAGAAAGCATACCTTCGTAGTTTGGAAGGTTACCAAGTTCATTAATCTGCTCAAGCGTTGCGATAGACCCTTCTACCACGCCACCTTTGATTTCCAATGCCTCGTGCTCTTTTGCAAAATTACTTAACACTTTTGCAGGAGCTACAACATCATCTGTACTAAATGCGATAGCCGTTGGACCAACTAGAATATCATTTAATTCCGTAAGCTCCACTTCTTCCACTGCACGACGAGTCATCGTGTTTTTGTACACCTTGTAATCTACACCTGCTTCACGTAGTTGAGCACGTAATTCGGTTACTTCTGCTACGTCAAGACCACGATAATCTACAAGGATAGTCGATTGACTGGCACGAAATTTGTCTGCAATTTCAGAAACGACTTGTTGCTTTTGTTCGATTATCTTTGACATGATTCCACCTCCTAAAAAGCGATCATTATACCCCATCCATCCAAATAAAAGCCCTCAAATCCAGGAAGACATGAGGGCTGATATTGAAACAGATCGACCTTCTAAAGAAAAAGGGTCTCTGCTATATATCCAGACACACCTCGGCAGGAAATTAAGCCATATCTGACACCTGCTGTCTACGGTATAATGTATTCAATTCAATATTAATTTCAGTCAACTTGACCTTGTGAATTATACCTAACTTTCAAGTGAAAGTCAAGGATAATTATTTAACAAATTCGGAAGAGTCTACACGCACTCCAGGTCCCATAGTAGATGAAACCACTGTGTTACGGACATAGGTACCTTTAGAAGCCTGAGGTTTTACTTTGATCATTGTATCTGCTAAAGCATTGAAATTCTCTACAAGCTTCGTATGATCAAATGATACCTTACCGATTGGCACGTGAATATTGGACTGTTTATCTACACGGTATTCTACTTTACCAGCTTTAATTTCTTGAACAGCCTTTTCTACTTCGAACGTTACGGTTCCTGTTTTAGGGTTTGGCATAAGGCCTTTTGGTCCTAGCACACGCCCAAGTTTACCTACTTCTGCCATCATGTCAGGAGTCGCCACTACTACATCAAATTCAAACCAACCTTGATTGATTTTGTTGATTAAGTCTTGGTCTCCAACATAGTCAGCTCCGGCTGCTTCTGCTTCTTTTACTTTATCGCCTTTTGCAAATACTAGTACGGTTTGTGACTTACCAGTTCCGTGCGGTAATACCATCGCCCCGCGAATCTGTTGATCTGCTTTCTTAGGATCTACCCCTAAACGAAAAGCAGCTTCTACTGTTTCATCAAAATTAGCTGTTGAAGCCTTTTGCACTAACTCAAGTGCTTCTTCAACACCATAAGCTTTTGTACGATCAACAAGCTTCAATGCTTCTTGTTGCTTTTTGGTTTTCTTTGCCATGATTACATTTCCTCCTTTGTGGTTTTAACGGTTATACCTCCCACTTCATTCGAGCGGAACATTTCTCTCAAAATGAAAGGTTGCAGGTGATGCTTATACTCCCCCATCACTACCGCAACCTTTCGCTTTGGCACAACGCAGCGAGATTAGTCTTCGATGACAATCCCCATACTGCGAGCAGTACCTTCTACCATACGCATGGCAGCTTCTACATCAGCAGCATTTAAGTCAGGCATTTTTAATTCGGCAATTTCTTTCACCTGATCTTGTTTAAGTGTTGCTACTTTGTTACGATTCGGTTCACCTGAACCCGATTCAATACCTGCTGCTTTCTTAAGCAATACCGCTGCTGGCGGTGTTTTAGTAATGAATGTATATGAACGGTCTTCATATACCGTAATTTCTACTGGAATAATCATACCAGCTTGATCTTGTGTTTGTGCATTAAACTCTTTACAAAATCCCATGATGTTAATACCTGCTTGACCTAAAGCAGGACCAACTGGCGGTGCTGGATTCGCTTTACCTGCCGGGATCTGAAGTTTTACAACTGAATCTACTTTTTTAGCCACGAGACACACCTCCTTAAGTCCGTGATGTGGTAATAGGGCAACATATTTACCCTCCCACTCATATGCATCAATCAATCTTTTACTCGAGGCATAAAGAACATAAAAATTTTAGCATTATCTAGCCCAAAATGCAAGTGGATTTCTTATATTTTTACAGAATGTCACTTTTAGCGCCTGTACAATAAGTTCGATAATAAGGCCGCAAGCTAAAACCAGAGACATCCTGTTGCAACGCAGAAATTTGCTGCGTCCTTTTTGAAAGACTTTTTGAAGGTTCTGTTTAGGATAATTTTTTAACTTGAGAAAAATCCAATTCCACCGGAGTTTCCCTGCCAAACATGTCCACAAACACCTTAACCTTCTGTTTATCGATATCAATTTTCTCGATTTTTCCGGAGAAACCATTAAATGGCCCGTCGATTACTTCGATGGTTTCCTTTAATTCGAAATCAACCTCGGCTGCTGGCTGTTCGTCATAGCCCATTCGTTTTAAAATGGTTTCTACTTCTTCTTCCAGTAATGGCGTCGGCTTTGATCCCGACCCAGCAGAACCAACGAAACCTGTAACACCAGGTGTGTTCCGAACAACATACCATGAATCGTCTGTCATTACCATTTCAGCTAACACATAGCCTGGAAACACCTTCTTTTTGGCTACCTTCTTTTTACCGTTCTTAATTTCGGTTTCTTCATCTTCAGGAACCAGCACGCGAAAGATCTTATCCTCCATGCCCATTGATTCCAGTCGTTTCTCTAAGTTCGTCTTTACTTTATTCTCATAACCTGAATAAGTATGTACGACATACCATCTTTTTTCCATGTTCAATTCGGCCGACGTACGCCCTTCCCTCCCTTTTCTGAATAATATTTTATACGCGGTTTATTATTGTTTGATATATAGCGTCAATAGATTGTGTTAAAGTTCGATCTGCATGTCAGTTTATCGGACACTAATATCACTTTACAACCCTATCAAAGTGATGATTATAATAGATTTTTACCTATTAAGAAAAACCAAGCAAACCCCATCCGTCCCTTTATTACTATATAAGTTGAACGTATAAATATAACAAAAACGCGTGACAAGCAAGTCTTTGCTCGCATGATTTCCTGATAATACCTCGTTTGATCCATTCGTGTGAATGGCCAATCACACGCCTTTCAACTCTGCTGAAAGGTAGCATCTATCAGATATCAACGAGAAATGATTTCATTCAACTTATATCATCAAAAGAAAAAAAGTCCTATTATACCAAGGATTATTTACTTTCTGTGCTTACAACGAAAAAACCCGCCTAACGGGTTCATCATTCAACGTATTTAATATTAGTATAACATATATAATGGCCAATTATTCAAATAACATATTAAGAAGTTGGGTGATTCCCAAGTCCACGATGGCGAAAAACACCGTTACAAAAGCAACTGTAGCTACTACGGTTATTGTATAACGAGTGAGTTCACGCCCTTTTGGCCATGAAACCTTCTTCATTTCACGGCTAACGTTTTTCAAAAAAGTAATTGGTTTCACAGATAGTACCTCCAAACTGTCTCATACTACCGCCACATCATTTCGTTTCACGATGGGTGGTATGTCGGTTGCAATGTTTACAAAACTTCCTTATTTCCATTCTACTTGCATCCGACAGGTTCTTATCTGTACTATAATTTCTGCTTTGACAAACCTCGCATGCAAGTGCTACTTTATTCCCCATTAATGACACCTCTTCATTATCGTGCATGTAAAAAGGGTGGTGATATAATTTCGCTTGTCCAACTAAGAAATAGGGATGGATTACAAGTGCTATTATAACACAATCCACAACTTGCTGCTGTTTCACAAGCTTTCCGCACCATTTTTATATGGGTTTACACACCTACTATACTTTAGCACGGTTAACGATGGCTGTCAACGCAATCAGATGATGAATCCATTAAGAGATATCAATACCGCTTTCTGCTAAATATTTTTCCAGTTTCTTCTTCACTCGTTGCAATGCGTTATCGATTGATTTGATATGCCGTTTAAGTTCAAGGGAGATCTCTTGATACGTTCTTCCTTCCAAATACAACAAAAGGACTTCACGTTCTAGCCTGCTTAACACCTCTGCCAAACGGTTCTCCATGTCACCGAAACGCTCCCTGCTGACTAGCAATTCTTCTGGATCCATTGCAATCGTGGCCTCAAGAACATCCACCAATGTTCGCTCCGACCCCTCATCATAGATCGGTTTATCCAATGATATGTAAGAATTTAGCGGCATATGCTTTTGTCTTGTGGCCGTTTTAATCGCTGTAATAATCTGTCTTGTAATACATAATTCCGCAAATGCTCGAAAGGATGCTGGCTTATCCGCCTGAAAATCTCGTATTGCCTTGTATAAACCAATCATTCCTTCTTGGGTGATATCTTCATGGTCGGCACCAACAAGAAAATAAGTTTTCGTTTTGGCATGAACGAACATTTTGTACTTATTAATAAGAAAATCGAGCGCTTGTTTGTCTCCGGTCTGCACTAACCATACTAGTTCATTATCCTCTAAAAGTTGATAGTTGAGATCTCTTTTTTCTACTCGCATGTTGGTTTCTAGGACTCCTCCTGGCATTATGGCCGAAAAATTAGGTATTGAAGACTACATTAGCCATATTATACAGGAAGCGCTTACCTTGCGTCAACTGGTAATTTGTTATTTATTACCACGTCGCCAATTTTCGAATAGTTTCAACATTTCTTGATCAATTGGTATCTTTGTTTTTAGTTGCTGTGCTTGATGCTCTCGAATATCGACGTCAATCTCCCCTTGAATATTATTCAGCTCTATATCCAACTCCCTCGCTGACATACGAAACGCCCCTTGTGCAAAGATCGTGCGCTGCTCTGTATAATCAGAGGTGGCGACAAACACCTTTGTCCGCACGTTTTTAAATTCCTTGATCAAACGTTCAATACATTGGTCGGCCGTTTCGTTTTCTTTCGTAAAAATTACCTCCACCTTATATTGTTCCTGATGATTCTCCAGCCCCCGCACTTCATAGGCATCAAAAACAATAATGACCTTGCGCTGACGATAAGCTTGATACTCCGCCATTTTCTCGATTAATAATTGTCTTGCTTGCTCCAAATCTTTGTCTTTTAACACCTTTAATTCTTCCCAAGCTCCAATCATGTTGTATCCATCCACTAATAGTACATCCATCAGGCGTCACCCTGCCCGTCCCGTTTTCGTAATACTTCATACATCAACACACTCGCAGCAACAGAAGCATTGAGGGAAGAGACCGCACCGATCATTGGCAGGCTTACCGTCCAATCACAATTTTCTTTCACTAATCTGCTGATTCCTTTGCCTTCATTACCGATAACCAATGCGATCGGGAGCTGTCCATCTAATTGGCGGTAGTCTTCAGAAGCGTCCGCTTCCGTTCCAACTACCCATACCTGACGAGATTTCAACTCTTCGATAGCTTGAACAATATTCGTCACCCTTGCCACCGGGATATGCTCGATGGCTCCGACCGAGGTTTTGGCAACCGTTGTGGTTAAGCCGACAGCTCGTCTTTTTGGAATAATAACACCATGCACACCTGTGGCATCTGCACTTCGTAATATCGAGCCGAGATTATGAGGGTCTTCTATCTCATCCAATATCAGAAAAAAGGGAGCTTCTGATCTTTTTTCAGCCGCAGCAAATAACTCATCAATGTTAGCATAGGTGTATGCCGCCACTTGTGCCGCTACTCCTTGATGATTGCCAGAGACCAACTGATCAAGTTTTTTCTTTGGCACATGCTGAATAGGCACATTCTTTGCTTTGGCCAGACCTTGCACTTTTTTTGCAAAGGATGGATTTAGTTGTTCTGCGATATATAATTTCTGGATGGGCCGCTTGGATTCAAGTGCCTCTATCACTGTATTCCTTCCCATGATCCAATCGTCATTCATTGGTGTTCATCTCCTTTCTCTGTCCACTCGATGGCTTCCTGTACTAACGTCTCTAGTCGATCTATTTGATGATCCAGATATAAGAAGCCGAGCAAGGCTTCAAATGCCGTACTGTAACGGTAGTCCTGCACCCCAGTATTCTTAGGGACAGAGCCTGATTTGGCATTTCGTCCCCTTTTGACAATCGCTAACTCTTGCTCGGTTAGTGTGCCCTGCTCCATCCAGAAATGGATGACACTTGCCTGAGCGGTGGCGCGGACAAAGCTGGTTGCATATTGATGCAGTTGCTGTAGTTTTACCACGCCGCTCCTCAGTAAATACTCACGAATATATTTTTCATAAATGGCGTCGCCCATATACGCCAAGGCCAGACTTTTCATTTCTCTTGGATTTTGTTTTTCCATGTTATCCTCGTTTCCACCTTGTACCTTGAGGTGTATCTTCTAGTATAATATAACGATCAGTTAATTCATCTCTAATTTGATCAGCTCGCTGGAAGTCTTTATTTTTTCTTGCCTCGACACGCTGTTCAATCAATGCCTCCACTTCTTCATCCAATAATTCATCTCCTGTTGTTTTTTGCGGGATACCAAGCACCTCCAAAAAGCTGGTTAAGGTTTCGGAAAAGCCATCTAGCACCACTTCATCTGTTTGATAAGACTGTAAGTACACGTTGACTTCCTTAACGAGGTCAAAGATAACTGAAATGGCATTAGCGGTATTAAAATCATCATCCATCTCTTGTTCAAATTGCTGTTTGAAGCGTTGGATTTTATCCTGCCATACTTGCGTGTCGTCCGTTAAATTCATACTCGTCTGTTTACGATGATGTAAATTGGCCAAGGCATTTTCAATTCGTTCATAGCTGTTCTTGGCACTGGCTAACAAGGTATCACTAAAATTGATCGGATTACGATAGTGCACGCTCAACATAAAAAAGCGTATTACCTTCGGATCATGCTTCTGAATCAGATCATGTGCCAATACGAAATTCCCCAAAGATTTGGACATTTTTTCATTATCGATATTGATATAACCGTTGTGCATCCAATAATTTGCAAACGTAGCGTGATTGCATGCCTCGGATTGAGCAATCTCATTCTCATGGTGAGGAAAAGTTAAGTCCTGCCCGCCTGCATGAATATCAATCGTATCGCCGAGATATTTCTTGGCCATTGCCGAGCATTCAATATGCCAACCGGGACGACCTTTTCCCCAAGGAGAATCCCAAGCAATCTCCCCTTCTTTTGCCTGCTTCCACAAGGCAAAGTCTAACGGATCTTCCTTTTTCTCACCAACCTGAATACGTGCCCCAGACTTCAATTCGTCAATTGATTGATGGGATAGTTTTCCGTACCCCTCGAATGAACGGGTTTTAAAATAAACATCTCCATCCGATGCGTAAGCATGCCCCTTATCAACCAAAGCAGCAATAAATTCAATAATATCAGCCATTGATTCGGTCACCCGCGGGTGAATAGCTGCCTCCTTTACTCCAAGTGCCCCTACATCTTCCTTGTAAGCCTGAATAAAACGTTCCGCAATAACCGGTACTTCTTCATCTAACTCTTTGGCCGCACGGATTAATTTATCATCCACATCGGTAAAATTAAGCACGTAATCGACATGATATCCCTTATATTCAAAATATCGCCGAACGGTGTCGAATACAATCGCCGGACGGGCATTGCCGATATGAATATAATTATATACGGTTGGTCCGCAGACATACATCTTGACACGATTTGGCTCTATCGGCTGAAATACCTCTTTTTGACGAGTCAGTGTGTTATATAAATTAATCGTCATTATTTTTCTCTCCTTTTTTCAATGCTGCTACCTCTGATTGCAGCTGGCTGATTTCCTGTCTCATTTCTTTCATGACTTCACTAATCGGATCAGGGAGCTTATGATGATCTAAGTCTTTACGCACTTTCTCCCCATTCTGGACGACTACCTTTCCTGGTATACCTACGACAGTGGAATGGTCAGGCACATCCTCCAGCACTACCGATCCAGCACCGATTTTGGAACTGGTACCAATCGTAATCGACCCTAACACCTTTGCACCAGTGGCAACGAGTGCATTGTCATGGATCGTTGGATGCCGCTTTCCTTTCTCCTTACCAGTTCCGCCTAAGGTCACCCCTTGAAATATCGTGACATTATCTCCAATCTCGCATGTTTCACCAATGACCACCCCCATACCATGATCAATAAAAAAACGACGGCCAATGATGGCTCCAGGGTGGATTTCAATCCCGGTAAAAAAACGACTGATTTGAGAAATTACTCGTGCGATAAAAAAGAATTTCTTGCGATAAAAGGCGTGCGCTACTCGATGCGCCCAGATGGCATGCAACCCAGAATAAGTCAAACAAACCTCGATATAGGTGCGTGCCGCTGGGTCTTGATCAAATACTACATCCATATCTTGTTTTAACAACTTTAAAAACCCCATCTCTGCTCCCCCTCCTTTTTATCAGAGTGTCAGCCTCCTTCCTCGACGCTAACACTCTGATAAGTCTCGTTATCCATCAACAGGCCTTGCTTTATTTGTGTATAGCATGCCAAGTCTTGCTGCTCAAGTGCGGCTAAAAACACAAAAGACGCCTCTAAGCTGTTACACTCAGAGACGCCTTTCGCGCGGTTCCACTCTGTTTAAGGACAGAATCATCCTTCACTTTCACCTAATAACGATGGTTAGCCGTTTCTTCCTACACTCTGTATTCAGAAGAAAAACTCGGAGGTGCATTTCAAAGGCAGCTGCCTTAACCATTTTCAGCCGATGATGGTTTTCTCTGTCATAAGCAGGTATACCTTCTACTTTTCCTCGTCTACGTTAAATTATTGAATGAATGCCAAGGCGTTTTTCAACCTTGCTTTTACCGTATCTGGCCCTAATAAATCAATGGCATTAGGTAACTCAGGACCATGAACTTGGCCGGTTGTTGCCACACGGATAGGCATAAATAATTTTTTTCCTTTTTGCTTGGTTTGTTTTTGAGTTGCTTTGATACTTGCTTTAATCGCCTCTGGAGATAATTCTTCGATCGCGTCAAATTGCTCCAGAAAACCAGTCAACACTTCTGGTACTTGTTCCTCTTTCAAGACTGTCATTGCTTCTTCATTATAGTCTATTTCTGTTTTAAAGAAAAGTTCCGTTAACTCCACAATTTCGGCACCAAAAGATAATTGCTCATGATACAGACCAATCAGTTCGATCGCCCAATCACGCTGCGCTTCCGTCATATCCTCCGGCAGTTTACCTGCTGCGACCAGGTGAGGCAAGCTTAGCGCCACTACCTCGTCCAAGGACAGTTGTTTGATGTACTGGTTGTTCATCCATTTGAGCTTCGCCGGATCAAACACAGCTGGGGAAGTAGACAGGCGTTCTGGGTCAAACATTTGGATAAATTCCTCTTGCGTAAATAATTCATCCTCCCCAACCGGAGACCAACCTAACAAGGTAATAAAGTTAAACAACGCCTCTGGTAAATAACCGAGATTCTTGTATTGTTCAATAAACTGCAAAATATGTTCATCGCGTTTACTCAGTTTCTTACGATTTTCATTCAAAATCAGTGTCATATGGCCATAGATTGGTGATTTCCAACCGAACGCCTCAAACACCATCATTTGTTTCGGAGTATTGGAAATATGCTCTTCTCCGCGTAATACGTGGCTAATCTTCATCAAGTGGTCATCAATTGCCACGGCAAAATTGTATGTCGGCATACCATTCTTCTTTACCATCACCCAATCACCAAAATCACTGGATTCGAACGTGATATTACCCCGGACGATATCACGGAAGGTATATGTCTTCCCTTCCGGCACGCGGAATCGAATACTGGGTTGTCTCCCTTCTGCCTCGAACTGATCGATTTGCGCTTGTGTCAAATCACGATGCGCCCCGGAATACTTTGGTACTTGTCCATTTGCCCGTTGCTCTTCCCGCTCTGCTTCCAGTTCTTCTTCAGTCATGTAGCACTTATAGGCAAGACCACGTTCCAGCAAATCCTCTACATACTCCTGATAAAGATCCAAACGTTCTGTCTGACGATAAGGGCCATAGTCTCCGCCGATATCCGCACCTTCGTCCCATTCCAAACCGAGCCATTTTAAGTAATACAACTGGCTTTCTTCGCCACCTGCTACGTTTCGTTTATCATCAGTATCTTCCGTACGAATAATAAATTTACCACCTAAGTGTTTCGTATATAAATAATTAAATAGTGCTGTTCTTGCGTTTCCAATATGCAAATGTCCGGTCGGGCTTGGTGCATATCGCACACGTACTTCATTTCCCATTATCCATTGTCCCTCCATCTATCATTTTACAGTCTGTTATTTTCTATTTTATCACTATCTTTGATAAATTGTTATCATTTTTTATCTTAGAAGTGCGTTTGGTTCATGATCCGAAACGTCTGACGATCCCTAGCAATCCGGTTACCGGGTTAGTCCAATTCATGTTTAGCTGCTTGTAATAATACAACTGCCTGAGCTGCCATTCCCTCTTTTCTCCCGGTAAACCCTAGCTGTTCGGTTGTTGTTGCCTTGACATTGATTTGCGAAACATCTCCCTCTAATAGCTTGGCAATATTAGCACGTATTGACTCCATATAAGGAGCCATTTTGGGCGCTTGGGCAATCACGGTGCAGTCCAAGTTTCCTAAGGTATAGCCTTTCCTTTTTACCAGCTGCCATACTTCCTGCAGTAACTGCTGGGAGTCTGCATCTTTATAGGCTACATCGTCATCCGGAAAGTGTTTGCCAATATCCCCTTCTCCAATCGCTCCTAAACAAGCGTCCGCAATCGTATGTAACAACACATCTGCATCCGAGTGTCCTAATAAACCATAATCATAGGGAATCTCTATCCCGCCAACGATACACGGTCTTCCTTCTACTAGTTGATGTACATCAAAGCCTTGTCCAATCCGAAACATTATCCGTCCTCCTGTTGATTTAAGATCATTTCTGCCCGTACGATATCTTCCGGGGTTGTCAATTTCACGTTTTGATAAGAACCCTGCACAATGTCAACGGGTTTATCTAAGGCCTCCACCAACGACACATCATCTGTTCCCAAAAATTGTTGGGCCAGGGCATGTTCATGTGCTTGTCTAATTAATTGGTAATCGAAAGCCTGTGGGGTTTGCGCCGCCCATAAAACCGATCGATCCAATGTCTCTATCTTCTCTCCATTTTTTTGTTTAATGGTATCGGTTACCGGTACAGCTAATAATGCAGCCTGTTTCTCCTTTGCTGCCATTGCCAGTTCATGCAATTGTTCTATCACAACAAAGGGACGAGCCCCGTCATGGATCATGACCACTTGGTCATGCGCAGATGCATCGATAGCCAGCAAGCCAGCATACCCACTTTCTTGCCGTTCCTTGCCGCCGTGTACCAATTGCACCTTGTCCTGCCAGTGATAATCGGCAATAAGTTCCTCCATGATCTGCTGTTCGGTCGGGTTAATCACTAGATACACCTTTTGACACCAGTCATCTTGAATAAATTTCGCTAATGTATGTGCGATTAAAGGCTTGTTTAATAATTCGATAAACTGCTTGTTTCTGCCTGCCTTCATACGTTTTCCTTGTCCTGCCGCTAGTACAATCACATGATATTCAACCATGCGGCCACCCCTATCTAATGCTAATTCAGACTAAAAAGTGATAACAGATGTTATCACTTTTTTTAGTCTATCCTGTATAAGTTATACCTTTTTTACAGTGCTTTTTCAAGCAATTTTGGTTTTGCAAAGATCATTCTGCCGGCAGAAGTCTGTAAAACACTCGTGATAATGACACCAATATTCTGACCAATATAGGCTTTTCCTTCCTCTACGACAATCATAGTGCCATCATCCAGATAGGCCACGCCTTGATTCTGTTCTTTACCATCTTTAATAACCTGTACCATCAATTCCTCGCCAGGTAACACGATTGGCTTAACGGCATTAGCCAAATCATTGATATTCAGCACAGGAACATTCTGGAATTCACAGACCTTATTTAGATTAAAGTCATTAGTTACGACGATACCATCCATCACCTTGGCCAGTTTTACCAATTTACTGTCCACTTCACTAATTTCCTCGAAATCACCTTCGTAAATCTCGACCTTGATCGGTAAATCTTTTTGGATTCGATTAAGAATATCTAATCCTCTACGACCGCGATTGCGCTTTAAAGCATCTGAGGAATCGGCAATGTGCTGCAACTCCTCTAGAACAAATTGTGGGATAATGATCGTTCCTTCTAGGAAGCTGGTTTGACAAATATCCGCAATCCGACCATCGATAATCACACTTGTATCGAGGATTTTAGGCTTTGGTGTATCCTGTTTGATGTCCTCTGACACGGTTGTTTTCTTCTTCTCTTTTTTCGGAAGAGTAAACAAATTCAAGAATTCATCCCGCCGCTTGAATCCGACTTGAAAACCAAAGTAGGCAAACAATAAGCTGATAAACAGAGGTAAAACCTGTGAAATTACTCTTATTTCAATCATCTGAATCGGTGTAATAACGAAATAAGCAATAATTAAACCGATAATAATCCCCAGACTGCCAAATAACAAATCAGCTACTGGAGCCTTCATCAAAGTCTCTTCAATCCATCCAAAGAAACGGATAAAGTAGTCTGCAAACCATAAAGATAGAATAAATAAGATAATTGCCCCTACAACTAATCCAACATAAGGTGCTACGTATCCAGACATAATCCATGTTCCCTCAGCAAAACCAAGTAGTTCCAACAGGCGTGGTATATAGAGATATCCTGCTGTTCCACCTGCAATAATAAAGAAAATTTGTACAAATCGTTTTAGCACCATCGTCACCTCCTATATAGTATTCTCTCCATCTAGCTTATTTTTAAACATTCTTTCTAGTGTATGATTAAAAAGTGTGCCGTTAGCGGAGAGAGACACCCCCGCTAATCACCTTATTACGGTAAAAAAAGAGAGACTTATTGTCCTTGTTATTCCCTTTTTTTTCTTTTTTAATCTTTCATTTTCAAAAATCAAATCTTTAATTGCCTAGTGTCGCTTGGATCGCCTCTTGCACTGATCGTACACCAATTAGTTCTATTTGATTAGGAGGTGTCCATCCCTCCATATTCTTGGCAGGAATGATCGCTCGTTTAAAGCCTAGTTTTGCCGCTTCCTGTATTCGTTGTTCAATACGAGAGACACGCCGCACTTCACCGGTTAAGCCAACTTCTCCGACTAATACGTCATCCATTTGCGGCGGCTTATCGCGAAAGCTGGAGGCAATACTAATGGCAACTGCTAAATCAATAGCAGGCTCATCCAATTTGACGCCGCCAGCCACCTTAACATAGGCATCTTGATTCTGAAGCATGAGTCCGACCCTTTTCTCTAATACAGCCATGAGAAGCGGTACACGGTTATGGTCAATACCTGTTGCCATTCTCCGGGGATTACCAAAACTAGTTGGCGATATCAAAGATTGTATCTCTACCAATACTGGCCTTGTTCCCTCCATGGAGGCAACCACTGTCGCTCCTGCTACGCCTCTTGATCGTTCTTCCAAAAAGACTTCTGATGGATTTAATACTTCAACCAGACCTTTTTCCTTCATTTCAAATATGCCCATTTCATTTGTACTGCCAAAGCGGTTTTTGACTCCTCGTACAATTCGGAAGGTATGGTGCCGCTCCCCTTCAAAGTACAAGACGGCATCCACCATGTGCTCTAATAACCTAGGCCCAGCAATCGATCCTTCTTTAGTCACATGCCCGACGATAAAAATTGGGATATGCTTCTGTTTGGCAATGCGCAATAGTTCACTTGTACATTCACGCACCTGTGAAACACTGCCTGGTGCACTGGTTACCTCTTCTTTAAAAACCGTCTGAATCGAGTCAATTACCACAAAACCAGGATCAAGCTGATCGATTTGGTTGGCAATATCCAGCATATTCGTTTCAGATAATACATACAAGCTATCAGAGACAACTCCCAGACGATCTGCCCTGAGCTTCGTCTGTTTAATGGATTCTTCTCCAGAAATATATAAGACATCGACCTTTTCTGCCGCTAATTGCTGTGAGACTTGGAGTAACAAGGTTGACTTTCCTATCCCGGGATCACCGCCAATCAGAACTAATGATCCAGGCACGACACCGCCACCGAGCACGCGATTTAGTTCTTGCATTTGTGTCTTGACACGTGGTTCCTCTTGCAATTGAATATTGGCCAGTTTCTGCGGCTTTTGTGCCGTTGTTTGATGCCTTGTCCAGTTTCCTCTTGCGTGTTTAGTTGCTTCTACCTCTTCTACTAGTGTATTCCATTGTTGACAACCTGGGCATTTCCCCATCCATTTTGGCGTCTCATACCCACAGGATTGACATACAAATTTGGTTTTGCGTTTGGCCAATGATATCGCCCCTTTCTATTATATACGAAAAACAAGGCCTGTAAGTTACAGAGTTCTATCAATTTGATTAAAGTATATGTAAAAAGTGTATAATTCCGATGTTGATACCGTTTTTTATTGTAAATATTGCTTAAAAAGGATATAAAATACACATTATGTTTTGTGAAGACAGCAACGTTTCTATGAAATATGATCAAAACATTTTTTCATCATTACCGATAAGGTGAATTATGTTAAGTAGCTTATTTTTTTATGCAGTTAGTTTGACTGTTTTCTTTGTGCTAGGCAAGCCGCTGCGGGAATATGCTGCGCTTTCCATGGGGCCGAAGCGCAATTAAGCACACATAAACTCTCAAAATAACAGCGAGACTAGTTGACATAATTCATCTTATCGGTGTTGTGATTATAGAGATATGCGTGTCTGTTGTCTGCTTGAATGATACCATCTGTGCTGGTTAAAAAATCGGAAGGATGTGTCTCCCTCCGATTTTTTTACTGCTATTCTGTTACTGTATCTGCGGTTTTCATTACCTTGAATTCATCTGCGTCATTGACATCAATCCATACCTTCTGACCCTTTTGAATATTTTCCTTTAACAGCTCCTCAGACAGTAAGTCTTCCACGTTCTTCTGAATCGAGCGACGTAATGGTCTTGCGCCATATTCTGGGTCGAAACCTTCATTTGCAATTTTTTCAAGTGCCTGATCGGTTAACTCAAAATCAATCTCTTGGTCCACTAAGCGTTTCTGTAGTTCTTTCACCATCAACTCTACAATATACTTCATATGTTTACGCTCTAGAGAATGGAAGACAATGGTTTCATCAATACGATTCAAAAACTCAGGTCGGAATGCCTTTTTCAATTCCGCTGTCACCTTGGAACGCATATCTTTGTAACTCTGCTCCGCTTCCCCTAGGTTAAAGCCAACATATTTATTCTGTTTCAATTCATTGGCTCCGACATTAGATGTCATAATCAAAACGGTATTGCGAAAGTCTACCGTGCGTCCCTTGGAGTCAGTTAAGCGTCCATCCTCTAGCACCTGCAGCAAAATATTGAATACCTCTGGATGGGCCTTCTCTACTTCATCCAATAACACAACCGAATAAGGCTTTCTACGAACCTTCTCCGTTAATTGTCCACCCTCTTCATAACCAACATAACCCGGAGGGGAACCAACTAATCGAGAAGTGGCATGTTTCTCCATGTATTCTGACATGTCAATTCGAATCATCGAATCTTCATCACCAAACATAGACTCCGCCAAGGCACGAGCCAATTCCGTTTTACCCACACCAGTTGGGCCTAAGAAGATAAAGGAGCCAATTGGACGTTTTGGATCTTTTAAGCCAGCTCGAGCCCGACGAATAGCCTTGGACACCGCTTTGACTGCTTCCTCTTGCCCGATCAAACGATCATGGAGAATCTCTTCCATGTTTAACAACCGCTCACTCTCATCTTTGGTAAGAGCAGAAACAGGAACTCCCGTCCAAATCGATACTACACTTGCTATATCTTCTATGGTCACTTCTGAGTTCTCTCGGCCTTGCTTTTCTTTCCATTTGGTTTCTGTCTGCTCTAATTCTTTTTTCAGTTTCTGTTCATTATCCCTTAATGAAGCAGCTTTTTCGAATTCTTGACTTTGTACAGCGGCATCTTTTTCTTTACGCACCTCTTCCAGCTGCTGTTCTAAACCTTTTAGATTTGGTGGTGTCGTATAGGAACGAAGTCGAACCTTCGAGGCTGCCTCATCAATCAAATCAATCGCCTTATCCGGAAGGAAACGGTCGGTAATATAACGATCAGAAAATCTTGCCGCTGCATCAATGGCATCATCGGTAATCGTAACACGGTGATGCGCTTCGTATCGATCTCGCAGTCCCTTCAAGATTAACACAGACTCCTCAACCGTCGGCTCATCAACTTGAATAGGCTGGAAACGACGCTCTAATGCGGCATCTTTCTCAATATATTTTCGGTATTCATCCAACGTCGTCGCACCAATACATTGCAGTTCCCCGCGAGCTAATGATGGCTTCAAGATATTCGAGGCGTCAATCGCACCTTCTGCACCACCCGCACCAATTAACGTATGCAATTCATCAATAAACAAAATCACGTTATTGGCTTGACGGATTTCCTCCATCACTTTCTTGAGACGATCTTCAAACTCACCACGGTATTTGGTACCTGCCACCACAGTTCCCATATCCAAAGTCATCACACGCTTATCACGTAACGTCTCTGGCACCTCGTTATAAACGATTTGTTGTGCTAATCCTTCCGCTACAGCTGTCTTACCAACCCCTGGCTCCCCGATAAGAACGGGATTATTCTTGGTTCTCCGGCTTAACACTTGAATGACTCGTTCAATCTCTTTGCTTCGCCCAATAACCGGGTCGATATTCCCTTCCTTTGCAATCGCCGTTAAGTCACGTGCAAGGGAATCGAGAGTTGGAGTGGTAGCATTGTTGTTTTGTGTACTGCGACTATTTTGCGAGTTTGTCTCCGTACTACCTAACAGCTGCAACACCTGCTGCCGAGCTTTGTTTAAGCTGACACCTAAATTATTCAGAACTCGAGCCGCTACACCTTCTCCTTCACGAATCAGTCCTAACAGGATATGTTCTGTACCCACATAAGAATGACCTAGCTTACGAGCCTCATCCATGGAAAGCTCAATAACTTTTTTGGCGCGCGGAGTATAATGTATCGTTTGAGATACTTGGTTGCCTTTACCAATTAGCGACTCGACTTCATTGCGAATTTTATCTGCTCCTAAGCCAATAGCCTGGAGAGCCTTAGCAGCAATGCCTTCTCCTTCACTTACCAAGCCTAATAGAATATGTTCTGTACCTATATTATTATGCCCTAAACGTACTGCCTCTTCTTGCGATAGTGCTAATACCTTCTGTGCACGTTCTGTAAAGCGATCAAACATCATCTTACAATTCCTCCTTCTGTTCCATATTAAATCGTTCTCGAATGAGAGAAGCTCGAAATATATCACGTTCTTCCGGGGTTAACCTTCTCTGGGCATACTGCTGGAGAAAGGCCGGTTGTGTTAAAACAACCAGTTCATTCAGAATCGACTTGGATATATGATTAATAAAGCCCAGATCAATGGCTAAACGGACATCTGATAGACAAGTCGCCGTCTCTTTTGATTCAATAATCCTACTATACTGCAGCGCCCCAAGGGAACGAAATAGGCGATCTTCTAATTCTAATTGAGATCGTTCCACTAACATGGCTCGAGCATGTCGTTCATGCTCAATCAGCTGCTCCACCACTCCCTTTAGATCTTCCATGATATCCTTTTCTGCGCGGCCCAGTGTCACCTGATTAGAGATTTGAAAGATGTTACCTTGAGCCTCGCTGCCTTCCCCATAAATTCCACGCACAACTAAGCCTAGTTGATTGATGGCTGGGACCATTTGATTGATTTTACGCGTGATGGCCAGTGCCGGTAAATGCATCATGACAGATGCCCTTAATCCTGTTCCTACATTGGTAGGGCAGCTGGTTAAGTAACCTCTATGTTCATCAAAGGCATAATCAATCTCTTCCTCCAGCCAATCATCCAGCTGAAAGGCCTGTTCTAAAGCCTGTTCCAATTGGGAACCTGGAAAATAGAGCTGTGCACGTAAATGATCTTCTTCATTAATCATAATGGATACCTGTTCATTCTCCGAAATAAGGGCGGCACCATGACCAGATTTGTTAGCCAGATAAGGGCTGATTAAATGTTTCTCCACTAACCCTTGTTTTTCAATCGGCTTTAGGTCGGTCATTTTGACAAAGGCCAAATCTTTATAATCCAAGTAGGAGCGCTGGCTAAACGATTGTTCCATTTTCTCAAGCACTTCATCCAATTGTTCTCCCTCAGCAATTAACGGAAAAGGATAAGCAGAGAAATTACGCGCGAGCCGAATACGACTGCTCATTACGATATCGCTATCTGGACCATCTTCTTTCAACCAAGGGCTAATGGCTTCCTTCATAAAATGTTCCAGGCTCATTGACTACCATCCTCCTCTACTTGCCTTTCCAGTGTCTTGATTTGATCTCGTAAATCAGCGGCCTCCTCAAACGCTTCCTCGGTAATGGCCTGCTGCAGGGACTGTTTCAAATCACGAATTTGTTTACGGTGTTGAATATTATATCCTGTACGTTTCGGAACTTTCCCTTCATGTAAGGTATTACCGCCATGTACTTTTCGAAACAAGGAATCCAAATGATCTGAAAAGGTATCGTAACAGGCTGCACAGCCAAATTTTCCTATTCTGGAAAACTGCTGATAGGTCATACCACATTTGTTACACACCAATTCCTCATGTGGGTGAGTATGCTTTGAAGAATGCGATAGCGCATCGGTCTTTTGATGAAATAATCCCGACAAGAGCTGATGCAAGGAATACGGATCCTCTTCTTGAGGAACATAACCCTTCTCTTTCGCACACTGCGCACACAAATGGACCTCTAACTTCTCTCCATTGATCACTTGGGTAAAGTGGACAGTTGCCGGGTTTTGCTGGCATTCTTGACATTCCACGTTAGACACCTCCTAGAACTGATATTTTAACGAATGAAGCATCGCCGCCAGGATTCTGGAACGAATTTCATCCCGTAATGGTAATTGAAATGGCAGAGTATTACGGTCAATAGCGCTCACCATCAGCTTTGCTTCGCGCTCCGTAATCAACTCCTCTTCCATTATTCTTTCTAAAATATTGATTGCCTTCTGCTGTGATATCTTAGGATAAATCATTTCAATAATCTCATCAATCAGTTTTGCCTTATCTTCATTGGTAATGCGGCTAATTCGGATATAACCGCCGCCACCACGCTTGCTTTCCACCAAATAACCTTTTTCTAAGGTAAACCTTGTATTGATCACATAGTTTATCTGAGAGGGGACACATTCAAATCGATCGGCAATCTCACTACGTTTAATCTCAATAATCTGATGATGGTTATCATACATAATTTCTTTCAAATATTGTTCGATAATATCTGAAATATTACGCATTTTCCCTCCTCCATTCTGACCTTGACTATATTTGACTATACTTATATTATACTGTATGTTGCTGCTGTTGAAAACTATTTAATCTTTTTCTTAACGTCTTAAACGGTGATACGTGCTTGTTTCTAGTATTACCGCTATCCAGTGGAGGCAAACGTGCATTAAGACCGAAAGCGAAGTTTTATTCGATGCACATCCTCTTGATTTAATAACCACTCGTATAAATTCGTCCGTTTTTTTTCGTCAATGGCATTAATATACATTTTTACCTTGGTATATTCTTCTTCTTTTACGATATCGAACTCCCGTATATCCACTGTAAACTCCCGCACATTTTCCAGAAATAGCGCTGCCTCCTTTTGCTTGGACAACCTTACTTCAAACATCACATGATGATTCTTGCGGTGTATTCTTCGTTCCCATTTATTGAGTAGCACTAAGCTTAATAGAATAATGATCGTTGTGACAAATGCTTCCCGATACATACCATTTCCAACAATCAGGCCAAGACCCGCTACCGCCCAGATCGAGGCAGCTGTAGTAAGCCCCCTGATCGTGCCGCTATTCACAATAATCGTGCCTGCACCTAAAAAACCAATCCCACTGATGACATACGAAGGAATACGGGCTGGATCGAACCGTACATTATCATAACTATCCATAAATTCTTGAAAACCGTTGATCGATAATAGCATCATTAAGCAAGAACTTACCCCTACCAGTATATGCGTACGAAACCCAGCTGAATGTTTATTTATTTCTCTTTCAAAGCCAATTAGCCCTGATAATATAAGGGCAGTGATCAGCTTTACGATAGAGTTTAGAAATTCATCATCAAAAATCATTTCCCACATGAAAAAACGACTCCTTTGACTAAAGTGCGGATGCAAAAAATTCGGATAAAACCGCATCACCCCGTGTCTTGAAGTTCAAGGCAATGCCACGGAGCATATGCGGTTACATACACAGACATGCGATCAGCCAAGTTGTTGGGCAACCATTAAAAGAAATCAGGTAGATACGTTTGACGGTGCGGAATCATCTCTTCCAGCAGTTCGACTGCCGCTGGATCCCCTTCCACTAGAAGAACCGCCGCCAATTCTTGAGGTCGTTTATAGCCCAAAAAGATTTGCGTTAACTGTTGAATATTCATTTTCACACGAGGAAGTGATGGATCTTTCTCAGGATGAATCACAAGTTGCGACTGTTTATGTGTGATCTGATAACTGCCTGTGTTTTCTACTAAAAAATCATCCGCAACTTCTATGATAAAGGATTGATTACTTGAAACTGTCGAAGAGTATGGATATTGCTCCAAAAACCCCTTTACATCAACGATTCGTGCCATGAAATAGGGTGCTAGCTTCTGTTCAAAACTTGGTTCTTCTACTAGTAATGATAAGGGATCATCAGCCGGAAGCGTCCATTTCACTGTTTCCACCATCGAATCATGGTTTCTAATAAACTGAAGGATTTGTTTCCTGCCATTCAAGGTAGAAAAGGCCGCATCTTTAATCGTGAACGTATGATCCGCTACTTGATACACGAGATAACCTTCTGAACTGCCTTGTTGCTGTGCCAAGATGATCTGGTCTCGTTCATCCAGCTTATGATCCCACCAATCGGAGGTTCTATCTAACATACCTGTAAAGTGCTGGGCGTAATCTTTATATATTTGCTGCAGCAAGGAAACAGTCTGCTTGCTTTTCTTGCGTCTGATCATCTTTCCCTTGCCATTCCAATCCTTCAGAAAATGCTGAATCGGGATGGTACATTCTAATTGATCAAAGGCTAATTCCCAACCATATTTGCGGTAAAAAGGCACAGAAAAAGGGTGTAAATAGGATAGCGTTTTCCCTTCTTCTCTCATCGTATATAACGCCTTTTGCAATAGTTGCTTCACCTTGCCTCCTCGGCGCTGCTCTGGCCAGGAAGCAACCGCCGCGATACCACCCATATCTAACACTGAATCGCCTAGATACACTTGAAAAGGAATAATATGTACCTTAGCAGCCAATTCATCGCCTTCCATCCAACCAAAAATCGTATGTGATTTTATTTTATCACCGTATTGTTCGTTTTCCTCTTCCGTTCTAGTATATTGGAAGGCATACTGATTCAATGCCAAGATTTCCCGATAATCTGCCTTGGTTAGCCGTTTAATTCCAGACATTTCTTTGCTCCTCTCTCCCTGTCACTTTCTTCTACTATACATCAGATTCCTATACTTATGAAACCATTTTCACTTTTGTCGTTAAAGAAAATAGCTTGTGCAGCGATAAACCATCAGAAGCTTGGTTATCGCATGGTTTCTCTTTTTATCGTATAGTGATTTTCGACCAAGCTTCTGTATTTGTTTAACCGTTCCTTTTATTGCTTTCCATTTCCTACATACCATTGATAAGCTCCTGCTGCCATTTCTTGTGGAATATCACGTAATTTCTGTGTGAAGATAGGTTTACTGCGATTGATGGTAGCAAGGCTTGCTAGCCCAAATCGCTGCTTCATCAGCGATTGTTCAACCGACAATTCAATTACCTTCTGCCTTCGTGTCACCAGTGTAGACGTCACCCAACCGCCTTCTTGTAACTGGATAAATTCATCATGAATGACAAACCCGGAATAACGATAATTGATATACCGCTGCAGCAAGGTTAGCACAAGCAAGACGAGCGAAATCCACCAAAAACTTTTGAAAAAGAAGAAAATAACTGCCGTAACGATCAACCAAAACCAAGGAAAACGGCAAAAACGGGCAACTAATGATTTCCGCGGCAAGGCACCCACATCTTCTGTAATAGTAAAATTAGGAAGCATTTCAGATACTAAGGAAATGGCTCGTTTCGTTGGCAGAAAAGGGTACAGAGAATTGATGGAATCACCTGCATCTCCGCCGGCATTGATTAATGTTATCCCCGTAATACCTAACCAGCGCTTCAATATGGACTGCTCCATCTGAATCGCTTGAACGTTCTTTTTACGAATCGAGAAATGCTTTTCTGTCAAAATGCCTTGTGTGATATAAATTCGTTCTGCATCCGAAGAAATTTCGTATCTGCCATATTTTAAATAGGTAGTTACCACCCCAAATAATACAGATATCAGCACAACGACTAGAATGGCCAGCGTCAAAAGCAACCAGGAATCAGAGATGAACGTGTAGGCTTCTTCCAAATAACGCATGATATCCAGCACGCCATCTAATTGTTGCACGAACGAAAAAATAATCGGAAACAAGATAAGATAGCTTGCTGAAAGAAGGAAGGCCTTTCCCAGCTCTTTCTTGGTCGGCGTGAAGTGAATCGTTTTGGTTTCATGAGAATGATCCGATGTAAGACCGCTAACTGTTGCTTCGCTCGTTTCCGTTTCCGATACGTCTGTTTCACCATGTGTATCCCGCTTGTATTGATCGAGGGCTTGTTCGATCTTTTCCGCTTCGGTTCTCGTAATAGCAAGAAAAGCAAACGAGGCCTCCTCATCCCCAGAGGCCGTCTCTATTTTCAGCGATGTCACACCAAACAAGCGTAAATAAGCGGGAGTCTGAATTTGAACGTTCTGAATTCGGTCAAAAGGAATATGACGTCGTTTTAATACCATTGCGCCCTCACGAATTTCTATTGCTGAATGGGTTAAGTGATAATAGGTCCGCCACCACTTCAACGTGTAACGAACTATGGAAAATAGGACATATCCAAGTAGAAGATATCGCCCAATCGTTACCCACAACGCCTCCGAAGACCAATTAAAAACAAATAGAACCAAAATAAGGAAAAACAGTTCCTTCACCGTACGAATAAGCGAGACGGGAATCATCAATGGATGCATGCGTTTTGTTTCTTTCATTCTAGTTCGCCTTTCTCATCCGCAATATTTGCTAAATACGCAATCTGATCGCGGATATGTGTTGCTTCTTCTTTCGGTATGGTCGGGATACGATGAGAAGAACCCATCGTCCCAATCGAAACCGTATATAAATCATATTTCCTCAGGATCGGACCTTGCTCTAAACCGACATATTGAATCTTGGCCATTGGGATCACTTGATTTCTCTGCTTAAATTTGCCCTGACGCAGATGAACATAATCCTGATCTATTTCATAACGCCAGTACTTTTGTAGCAGAATTGGTCGGAACACAATACTCCAAATACCGGAAAATATATCAATAATAAGCAATCCCCAAAGGACATATCCAATCCAGCTATACCATGAAAAGGAATAATCTAAGCATAGTAAAACGATAAGGATCGAAGTCGAAATGGCCTGTTCAATAAGGCTGGATAAGCGATTGACGTGAATTGCTTTCTCCGAGATTTGTTTAATTGGTGTATGTATTTCGGGATACATGAAATTCCTCCTGAAAAAGTTCTCTATTAGGATAGGATACGAATGTGGCTTGTTTATTTGCAGGATGATCGTGCTATGGACTCTTCATGCTAGCAGTTCATTCGATTGTAGTACTACTAAGCGGAACCTATTTCCGTAGCGCTTCCTAGTACAAACAACTTTACATCATCCCACTTATCGGTACTTCGCTTCGTTCAAAGTCAGATCGTTCCACATCCTATAACGCCAAGAATGTCATACTTTATCATAGCAATAAAGGAAAAGCCACAATTGACTTTTCCCTGATCATCTTATCGTATAACATGCAGACATCACTTTTCTAATAGAAGCTTCTGTTGATACCTTTCTGCTATTTTGTTACTCGCCTTCAAGGCCGGCATGACTAGGATAATCGCCAGCACACTCATACTAAAAAACAAGAAAAGCCACTGAAAATGCCAAAGTCCAAACCATAATGCAAATACCCCCAAAGCCATTGTCATCGTTTGAAAAGGGTGAAGCAACATCATAAAGAAACTAGCTTTCAACACCTCTATTGTCTTCATATCAAAATGAACATACATCGGAAAAATATACAAACTCGTTAAACCCGTCACCACTAGTATCAGAAAAAAAGGAATCGTTAATAGCAACATAGGCTCATTATCTATCAACGTAAGAAACACAAAGTCTAAATATAAAATATAATAAAGAGTTACCATGATATAACCTAGTATATTGGCTTGCAGCAATGATTGTTTATAGGCCAGCCAAAAAGTTTTAAAAATGGGCTGATCCACCCCTCCTGTAAACCATTTCCTTACAACGGCAAAGGTTGCTGCCGTTGCTGGAAATAAGCCCATCACCACGAAACCAAGGAGGCTGAAAGCAAGCCACAATATATTCAAATAAGCAACTTTCATGATCCATTCTAACGCTGTATGAACAGCTCTCATCTGGCCTCTCCTCCATCCTTCAATAATTTACCCTTTTAACCCACTCGTACTAATCCCCTCTACCACATAACGCTGGAAGATAAAGAAGATAATAAAGACAGGGACCAAAGAAACGACCGACATCGCAAACATCGCTCCCCAATTCGAGACTGTTTCATTACTTAGAAACATATTAAGCGCCATCGACACCGTATACTTACCGGGACTGTTTAAATACAATACAGGGCCTAACAGGTTATCCCACGTCCAATAGAAGGTGAAAATCGCCGTAGTTGCTAAAGCTGGCACAATTAACGGCAGAATAATACGATAATAAATCGAAAAGGTATTACAACCGTCCATCGTAGCGGCCTCATCCAGCTCCCTTGGGATAGTGCGGATAAACTGAATCAAGAGAAAGATAAAAAACGGATGACCAAAATAAGCAGGTACGACTAACGGCTTTAAGGAATTCAGCCAGTCTAACTGAGCAAAAATAATATACTGCGGTATCATAATTACTTCATATGGCAGCATCAAGGTTAAGATCATAATGGCAAACCAGAAGCTGCGCCCAGCAAATCGCAACCTGGCAAAGCCAAAGGCAATAAACGAACAGGACAGCAAATGCCCGATTAAAACAAGTACAACGAACACCGCCGTATTCGAAATAAAGGTACCAAAACCGTAATCACCAAAACCTTCCCACCCTTGGGCGTAGTTATGCAATACAAAAGGGCTAGGGATTAAAGACTCGGCCGTTACAAAGATTTGGTCACTCTGTTTAAAGGAACTCATCACTAACCAGACAACAGGGTAGAGAAGCAATACAGCAAATCCGCCCACTACGATATGATAGATCCATTTCTTTACATGTTTTGGCTTCATCCGCTATCTACCCCCTTCTGATTCATAATGGACCCAGTATTTCGATGAAAAGAAAATCAAGGATGTAAGAATCGCAATAACAATCAACATCACCCATGCCATTGCCGAAGCGTAGCCCATATGGAAGAACTCGAATCCTTGCATAAAGAGATAAAGGGAATAAAGCAACGTACCATCTAACGGACCACCTGTACCCTTTGATATGATAAATGCCGGTACAAACGTCATAAATGCAGCAATCGTCTGCATAATCGCATTAAATAAAATCACAGGACTTAACATCGGAATCGTGATGCTGCGAAACTTTTGAAAAAAGCTAGCCCCATCCACACTGGCCGCCTCATAATAACTCTGTGGTATGGATTTCAAGCCAGCAAGAAAAATCAACATCGATGAACCAAACTGCCAAACAGAAAGAAAAATGAGCATCCATAATGCTGCCGTTGGATTACCAAACCAGCGAACCGGATCTATTCCCATGGTTAATAATGCAATATTAACAATCCCCTCGTCCCCAAAGATATTTCTCCACATAATTGCAACGGCTACACTCCCGCCTATTAAGGAAGGCAGATAATATAAGGTGCGATATAACCCTACTGCCCGAGAAGCTGTGTTGAGCAGCATAGCCACCATTAAAGCAAAAATCAGCCTTAGCGGCACCCCCGCAAAAACGTAAATAAACGTGATCTTCAATGAATGCAAATATCTTGGATCCGCAGTAAACATTTGCTTGAAATTATCTAATCCTATCCACTGCGGCGGATTAAATAAATTATAAGTGGTAAAGGAAAAATAGAGGGACGTTAGAATCGGAATAATCGTAAAAGCCAGGAAACCAATAATAAATGGACCAATAAAAAGATATCCCCAAAGATTTTGTTTTAATCGAGTTTGCATGATCTGGAACCTCCTCATCTACTCATTAGAAAAGAGATAGCTGATCCAAAGCAGATCAGCTATTCTTCCTATCATCAATGTCCGAGAATACCTTCTGCTTGGCTCCTAAAGTGAGCGGCGGCATCCTCTGGCGTTACTTCGCCATAGGCCAGTTGTTCCGCCAAGCTGTCCAATGCCGAAATGATCTCACTAGCACCAGCTGGGTCAGGGGCACCCATCTCTGAACTGTTTTCCTCTACCCAGGCTACGTATTCAAAGACCTTTGCCTGAGAATCAGAAACCTCCTCAGATAAGGCCTCTTGCACCTCAGAAGATACCGGTACTCCACGTTCACCTAAGATCAATTTATTGGCTTCGATATCATTCACAAAAAAGCTGATAAATTTGGCTACTTCTTCTTTTGCTTGCGAATTCTCCGAAACAGAGAAGAACATACTCGGTTTTAAAAACAGCCCATCCTCTGTGTTCGGACCAGGCATTGGTGCAAATGTAAAGGTATGCTCCGATATTTGTTCCAAACCAACAAACTGGTTGGACCATTGAAATACACCTATGCCCTCTCCCATTACTGTTGGATCTTCCTCAGGACCTGCTAACTGCGCCATATAATCCGGCGTTGGGCTAGCCCCTTTTTCCACTTGATCTTGTATCATCGTAAAGAAATCAATAAATAATTGATCGTCGTCATATCCCAATTCGCTACCATCTTCGGCGTATAAACGTTGGCCATGCTGACGCAAATAATAATTAAAGAAAACATCTGCTTGAAATCCTGTATCAAAATAGACATCACTATCTGCCGCCGTTTGAGATAAAGAGAGGTAATCCTCCCATGTCCAATCTTCTGGTATCTCATCTATTCCAGCCTCATTCAATAACTCCTCGTTATATTGAAAACCAACGGCATTTACACCTACATTCATCCCATAAATACCTTCCTCTACGGATCCACCGTTAATAATATCCTCAGCAATGTGCTCAACATCGATTTCTTCACCAATAAACGGGCTTATATCGGCTAATTGATTATTCTCCGCATATTGAGACAAGTAAGACAAATCCATGGCCAAAATATCAGGTAGTTCATTGGCTGCGGCTTGTGGCGCAAGCTTTTGCCAATAATCATCCCATCCAGCGTATTCCGGTTCAATGGTGACATGTGGATTTTGCTCTTCATACATCTCAATCACTTCTAATGTGTAATCATTTCGAACCTGATCACCCCACCAGGCCATGCGCAAGGTAATGTCGCCATCTTCTTCAGCAGCCGTTTCCCCATCACCTGCTGTCTCCTGCGTCGTTTCCTCGTCATCACCACCACAAGCGACTAAGATCATCATTAACATTCCAATAAGTGCGACTAACCATTTTTTCATTTCATCACCCCTTTATATATTTGAAAGCGATTGCAAATTTATCATAACAATTATTCCATCCAAAGCGTAATAGACAAAACAGAGGTAAATGTTCAAAAAAAAGAGGTCTTACGACGACGGAAAGACCTGCTCGCATGTTGACTAGTTTGAATGCTCTTGTTTGATCATTTCAGATGGTGTACTCCCTTTTATCCGCTTGAATAATTGACTAAAGTATTGCGGGTTATTACCAAAGCCTATTTTTTCAGCTAACTCAAACACTTTAATATCCCTTTCTCGTTCAATAATGTCGACAGCTTTGTTAATACGAGCATTTGTCACGTAAGAAGAAAAGCCTTGGCCTACTTCTGCTTTAAACGTCTTGCCTAAATAATCGGCATGCATAAACAAATGATTGGCCGCTAGTCCTTGTAACGACAAATCCGGGTTACTTAGCTCGTCATCAATAGCGGTCAACATACGCTGTACTACTTTTGAATATCTTTGCCATACGGGAGAATAAGCAATCAATCGTTGAAATAATGCTTTGAAAAAATCCACTAACGTCGAACCATGTCGACAACTTTCTATTTGCTTGATTGCTTCTACTCGATCTTCAGTAGTGATATGTGGGTACTTATTCATCAACAGGAGATAAAACGAAATGGCATATCCTTTCATTATATTAGGAGAAATAGGATACTGCTTAGCCCGATTGATAAACGCCTGCATATATATCATTAGATCTTCGCTATTCTCCTTTTTCAGCAAACGCAGGATCTGTTCCATATCTAGCCCCATATCGGAAGGCATTTCCTCTCGAAACTGGACAGAACGGGTATATTCTACTATGCTTCCTTTATCATGATAAAAGAGCTGGTCCAGCCATTCGTCCGTCGGTGGCAGCTGCTCAACTCCACTGGATTTATCGATAGGAATGACCATTGCCGAGACCTGCTGCTCATCAGTTGACCAAAAGCTGGATATATAACTGTGACTTGGCAACAACAGTACCCACTTATCATCCAAAAAAGACTCCAATATGTTCTCTTTGGTAATTCCCTTTCTCATTTCCAGACAAGTCTCATGTGATAGCTTATCTTCTGCTACCACTGCCAAGAAGATACATGCACGAGTCTGATAAAAGGACTCTAGTAGTCTGTTGGTTTTTGCTGCCAAGTTTTTGGTAATTGGGTATCCATTGAACAATTGCTGTGAAAGCTCGTGCCACTCCATTTGTAATCCTAACTGCTGATCTTTCTTTGAGGTATTCAGTTCGTGGATCACCTCTTGTAACGCCTCGCCAATTTGTTGTGCGTTACATGGCTTTAACAAATAATGCTTCACCCCATAACGCATCGCTTGTCTAGCATATTCAAATTCATGATAACCTGATAAAAAAATCCATTTTACTTGCGGAAATTCAGCTTGCACTTTTTTCAAAAGACCAATCCCATCCAGTCCAGGCATCGTAATATCGGAAATCACGATATCCGGCTGATGTTTCTGAATAAATTGATAACCTTCCACCCCATTCACCGCCTTGCCAATTAAGCTCGTGCCATGCGCCTGCCAATCTACAATAGAAGCAATTCCCTCTAGGATCATGCGCTCATCGTCGATTAATAATACGCTATACATTTATCTCACTCCGTCCTTTTTGGTAATATGATAGAAACGATCGTACCATGATTCTCTTTACTATCGATTCGCAAACCGTATTCCTCTCCAAACAGCATCTTAATCCGTTCATTAATATTCCGAATACCAATTCCTGTCCCTGTTGGCTGGTAGCTTCCTTGCTCTATTTGCTGCAGATAGTCTTGATCCATCCCCGGTCCATTATCCGCCACCGTTATAATTATTTTTTCTCCTTCTTCTCTTAGGGACAAAGAAATCGTGCAAACACCTATTATCTCTTGTAAACCATATTTAATCGCATTTTCTATCAATGGCTGCAGGATAAATTTAGGCACCAGCAGCGTGAGATATTTTTCCTCCACATCTTTGAAAAACTGTAATCTCTCTTCAAAACGGAAGCGTTGAATGGTTACATAATGATCAACAATGTTCAACTCCTCCTGCAAAGGTATGAGCGCTTCTTTTTTATTAATAGAGGCACGTAGAACATAACCTAACGACTCTGCCATTTGAGCTATTTTCTTTTGACCGGTCATTTGAGCTGACCAGTTGATCGATTCTAACGTGTTATATAGAAAATGAGGGTGCACCTGCGCTTGTAATGTCTCAAACTCTGATTCCTTAATCAGTAATTGTTTTTTGTAATTTTCAATAACTAGATCATTAATCTGTTGCATCATCTTTGTGAAATTTTCATGCATTTGACCTGCTTCATCTTTCGTCACTGGAAAATCGATTCCCTCATCTGTATAGTTAAAGTCACCCGTTTCTACTCTCTTCATTTTCTTATTAAGACTTTCAATCGGATTGACAATCGTACTGGTAAATTTAATGCCCAAAAATACGACTAGGATAAATAAAAGTGAATAAGTTAAGAAGACTGCTGTTCTTGCTTTTGTAATTACCGCAAACAGATTGCTGTATGGAGTGACAATCACATACGTCCAGTCCAGGTGATCGGCTGCTGAGTAAGTAAAAAAATATTTCTCACCTTGATAACTAATCATTTGATAGCCCTGTTTTCCCTCCATATATTGCGAGGGTTCAAATCCCGTCAAGGATTGTTCACTGGCGAAAATAGGATGTTCATCCTTATCAAAGATTAAAAAATTGGCCTCCTGTGCCTCCAAATTATTGGTCAGCTCATCCATCATTTGTTCAATATCTACTCGGATTCCTATGATTCCTAAATCCTCAAATGAAAAATTTAAGTATTCTCTAATCCCCCTTACCGCTGTCACCACTTCATCCTCTGGAGAAGGAGGAATCCAGCTTACACCACCTGCAGTCTGATCTGTTGCCTTCTTAAAAGTATTCAGTCTTTTGTTAGACAGGCGAACCACCATATTCCCACTGGCATATTCATTGTTTTGTGCATCATACACTTGAATCGATTTCACATATTTGTTTAATGCACCTATTTGCAGTAATCGCTTTCGTAATTCGCTGCCAAAAAGAAACTTGTTATAGTTAGAAGCTGTTTGATTCATATCTAATAAATAAGATTGAATATACCGATCCGTTGCTATTTGATAGGATAACCGCTCCATTTTCTTCAATTCTGCTTCCATTGAATTAGTGGATACTTGCAACACTTGAGCGGATTGACGATAAATTTCTTTATTATATAGGTGGAACGCATACTGCAATATGGATATCCCTCCTACACTAAAAGACAGCAAAACCAATGTAGTTAAGATAACCATTTTATACTTCAACCGCAGATTCAGAAAGAAATGGGTTACATAGTAAATCATCTATTTTCCTCCTATAAAAACAAATGACAACGTTTTCATTATTACTGTCTTCCATTATAATATATGCTTGTACAGAATGGATCATTAATTTGTAATAACAGATATATGGGATGGTATTTCTCCTAAAGGAGATGAAGTTTTGGGGGGATGGAATATATACAAGTCACCAACAAAAGTCCTATTCATCAGCAACTAATCAGATTTCAGCTCTGTTTTATGGATTATCTCTTAAGGGCTAAAATATATGCAACTTACATAAGAGCTATTTAGTTACCAAATATGTCTAATTTGATATTTTCAAGGGTTATTTAATGAATTTTAGTAATGGGGAGTCATAAAGAATAGTGGGAAATATGACGAAATAGACAAGCTCTCTACCTTGAATTTCGCCAAATCATATCTGCGGTGCGTCATTTACTTCCCAGTACAACATACCATCTTTCTCACTCATTTGGATCATGTGTGTCTTTTCTAATACTCTTATGGAGGCCATGTTATTGGTCATACACTCTTCCATTACCTTGTTAACCAGATTAGATTGAAAGGCCCATTCTATTAAGGCAATTACTGCTTCTGTTGCATATTCCATATTTTGAACATGCGATCGAATTCCATACTAGGATCAATTAACTTCGTATGATGTACTACAATGTACATTTACGATAAAATGTTAGTTTATTAATTGGCTGATAGTAAGCTGTTCCTTTTAATATAGCAATCATTTTTTAACTAAAATAACTTTTCCTTTTATAGAAAGATGTTTTCAATGCCTTACGTCAAAAAAACCCTACTAGTCTAACGAGACCAATAGGGTTCTTATGTAATGCCTGGCAACGTCCTACTCTTGCAGGGGAAACCCCCAACTACCATGGGCGCTGAAGAGCTTAACTACTGTGTTCGGCATGGGAACAGGTGGGTCCTCTTCGCTATCGTCACCAGACTTTCTTTTGATAAGGACAAGACATATTATAACGCATGCCTTATAGGAGGATGTTCAAATGTCCACTAAACATGACGCAGCGAATTTCTGCGTTGGCTTGCTTTTCCGTTCCTCACGTATGAAAAGCATACGCTCCGGTACTCTAAGCTACGCCGCCTTGAACTTCTTGGTCCTTTTTATCGGCCTTTTGAACACTCACTTATACGAAATGCAAGTGTTTTTTATATACTTTCAAAACTAGATAAGAATTCATCGGACAAGCCAACATCATGTATAGATAAGTCCTCGATCGATTAGTATTCGTCAGCTCCACATGTCACCATGCTTCCACCTCGAACCTATCTACCTCCTCGTCTTGGAGGGATCTTACTCTATCGAATAG